>NZ_JABEQH010000014.1 GCF_014174305.1 Gluconacetobacter johannae
GGCGGGCGCCGGAAGGCGGCGGCCCTGCCGCCCGACCCCCGTGGGGCGGTGGCGCGCGTGCGCGCGCTGGCCGATGGCGGGGCGGTCGAGGCCGCCCTGGCGCTCTGCCGTGCCGAAATCCAGGATCGCCCGCTGGACGCCGACCTGCATTTCATGTCGGGCGTGCTGTCCGCCGGGCTGAACGACCGGGTCGGGGCGGAGGAGGGATTTCGTCGCGCGGTGTATCTCTGCCGCGACCATGTGATGGCGCATGTCCATCTGGCCCATCTGCTGCACGACGGCGGGCGCGCGGACGAGGCGTGCCGGGTCATGCGCCAGGCGCGCGTGCTGGCCGGCCGCCTGCCGCCCGACCTGCTGCTGCCCGAGGGCGGGGGGCTGACCGCGGGCGGGCTGCTGCGCCTGATCGGCGACGAGGGAACGGACGATATTTCCGACCTGCCGCCCGCAGGCGAGTCGGACCGCGCGTGCCCTGACGATCGCGGCCCGCTGCTGCGGGGTGTGTCCTGAGCCCGGAAGACGGCCCCGCGACCCGCGCCGGCGATTTTGCGCGGCGGGTGCTGGAGGAACGGGCCCGCCTGCTGGCGCGGCGCGGCCAGGCGGGGGGCAGCCAGGCGCAGGGACAGCGCGACGCCGGCCCGGCCAGCCGGCCGGCGGTGACGCTGGAGGTCGGCGGACAGGGCTATGCCGTCGATCTGCGGCATGTGCTGCGGATCACCGATCCGCTTTGGAGCGCCATTCCGCGTCGCCCCGACTGCCCTGCCGCGGTGCGGGGCGTCTATGGCTATGTCGGCAACCTGTATACAGTGTTCGACCTGTCGATCCTGCTGGGCGGGGTGGCCCAGGCGGATGCCCGGGCCATGCTGCTGCTGCGTCCCGTGCCGGGCCTGCCGGTCGCGCGCGTGGCGCTGCTGGCGGGCATGACGACGGGGGTGATGGATGTCGTGGACATCGATTCGTCCGGCCCGCCCGCCGCCCATCCGCTGGCGGGCCTGCCGGACGGGCGCGTGGTCGCGGCGCTGGATCCCGTTCGCCTGTTTTCCGCGCATCATTTCGGAGTCTGAACCGTCGTGACAATCGCCAATCGTCTTCTGTTCGGGTTCATGGTCGGCGTCATGCTGATGGTGTCGATCGGCGTCTACGCGCTGGGCCAGATCCGCAACGTCCGTGACGAGATGACGGTGATCGTGACGCGGGACCTGTCGGTCTACCGGCAACTGAACCATCTGCGGGCGATCGAGAGCGACCTGGTCGCGCAGCGGCTGTCGATCCTGTCGCACTATTATGCCCACGACTACGACAAGGACGCCGCCGGGCTGGATGCCGCGATCTCGGACTGGGGCAGCGAGGCGCGGCAGGCGGAGGAGACGCTGGCGCAGGCGCTGTCGGCCGCGAGCCAGGCGAATGACGAGGCCTCGGGCGCTGCGCGGCGGACCATGTTCGCCTCGATTGCCTCGCTGCTGCACGACACGCTGGACCAGGTGCGGCAGAACGGCCGGGCGACGTCCGACCTGTTCGGCGCGATCCGGCGCGGGGACGAGGCGGCGGTGCGGTTGCAGTCGGCGCAGCTCGATACCCGCGACCAGGCGATCGACCGCCTGGTGACCGAGGCGACGACGACGCTGGACGGCGGGGTGCAGGCCGGCGAGAGCCAGAGCGGGGCGCTGTACGAATTCAGCCGCCGCTCGCTGACGATGGGCCTGGCGGTGGCGGTCATCGTCGCCCTGATCGTGACGTTCTGGACCCGGCGGTCGATCCTGGCCCCGCTGGCCTCGCTGATGCGGGTGATGGAGCTGATCGGCCAGGGCGACCTGTCGACCCGCGCCGCCGTCGGCGGGTCCGGCGTGGGGCGCGACGAGTTCGAGCGCCTGGCGACCGGGCTGAACCGCATGATCGACGGCCTGCGCGAGATCGCGCAGCAGAGCCGCGAGGCGACCCGCAACCTCGATGCCGCCGTCGCCGACATCCGGGCCTCGGCCCAGCAGCAGGCGGCCAGCGTCGAGGAACAGTTCGCCGCCGTGCAGGAAACGGCGGCCACCGTGGACCAGATCACCCATTCGGGCGCGCAGATCAGCAAGCGCGCGCGTGAGGTCATTTCGTCGGCCGAGGTGATTGTCCACAGTTCGGCCAGCGGGCTGGAGGCGGTCGAGGAAACCGCCCGCGCCATGGACCGCACGCAGGAGGGCGCCGAGGCCGTGGCCTCCAACATCGTGGCGCTGTCCGAACGCACCGACGCCATCAGCGAAATCATCACGGCGGTCAACGACCTGTCCGAACGGTCGCACCTGCTGGCGCTGAACGCGGCGATCGAGGCCGCCGCCGCCGGCGAGCACGGCCGGTCGTTCGCCGTGGTGGCGGCCGAGATGAAGATCCTGGCCGACCAGTCGCGCGACGCCACGCAGCATGTGCGCTCGATCCTGGGCGACATCCAGCGCGGCATCAACACGTCGGTGATGCTGACCGAGGAGTCGGTCAAGCGCGTGTCGGCCGGCAAGGAACGGACCGACATCGCCTACCGCACCATCGAGCGGATGACCGGCGGCATCGAGGAGGGCGTGCACGCCTTCCAGCAGATCGTGGCCTCGACCAACCAGCAGCAGATCGGGATCGAGCAGGTGATGACCGCCTTGCAGAGCATCCGCCAGGCCAGCCAGCAGACGGCGGCGGGCACCCGCAACCTGGAGGCCTCGGCCAGCAACCTGGGCAGCCTGTCGCATCAGCTTCTGGCCATTTCCGCCCGCTACCGCACCTGACGCCGCCCGCCGTGGACACGCTGCGACAGGAATTGCTGGCGGTCTTCGAGGCCGAATATCGCGATCATCTTCGCGTCATCCGCGACATCCTGGCCGCCGGGCCGATGGACGGCCGCGCGCTGGGCGAGGTGTTCCGGCGCGTCCATTCCCTGAAGGGGGCGGCGCGCGTCGTCGAACTGTCCGACGTCGAGGGCGTGGCCCATGTGCTGGAAGGCCGGCTGTTCCGCCTGCTGGACGGCCACCAGCCGGTCGGCGCGGACGATGTCGCGGCCATCGGCCAGGCCATGGACCGGATCGACGCCTACATGCAGGACATGCCCGGCCCCGAGGGACCGGGGCCGGACGCGGCGCCCGAGCCGGGCGCCGCCCCGCCGCGCGACGAGGGCGGCGGGTCCTATGTCCAGGTGCCGGTCGCGCGCCTCGACGCGCTGGTGGGCGTG
Organism: Gluconacetobacter johannae; assembly: GCF_014174305.1. GTDB lineage: Bacteria > Pseudomonadota > Alphaproteobacteria > Acetobacterales > Acetobacteraceae > Gluconacetobacter > Gluconacetobacter johannae. The sequence continues at coordinate 3,191 of NZ_JABEQH010000014.1, forward strand.
ATGCACGACCTGCTGGGCGCGGCCGAGCGGCAGGAGCGCCTGTGGGCCGACCTGGAGGACCTGGTGGCGGCGGCCCGGTCGGCCAGTGCGACCGCCGACCCCGCGGCGGCGCTGGCGCGCCTGACGCGCGGCCTGACGGCCCTGGGGCGCGAGCGCGGACGCATCGCCGGCCAGTTCGATCGCGGCATGCTGCGCCTGGGCGAGGAAATGCGGGCGGTGACCCTGGTGCCCGCGGGCACGGTCTTCGGGTCGCTGGCCGGCATGGTGCGCCAGATCGCGCGCGAACATGGCGGCGGCGAGGTCACGGTCCGTCTGGTGGGCATGGATGTGCGGGCGGATCGCCGCGTCATCCAGGCCTTGCGCGACCCGGTGATCCATCTGCTGCGGAACGCCATCGTCCATGGGCAGGAAAGTGCCCAGCGGCGGCAGGAGGCCGGCAAGCCGCCGGTGCCGGTCCTGACGCTGTCGGTGCGGATGGTGGGCGTGCGGCTGCTGGTGTCGGTCGCCGACGACGGGCGCGGCCCGGACCTGGAGGCCATTGCCGCCCGGGCGGTGCAGCAGGGGCTGGTGCAGCGGGATGATTCCCCGGCGCCCGAGACGCTGCTGGCCCGGGTGTTCGACCCCGGGTTCTCCACCCGGGGCGAGGCCGACCGCCTGGCGGGGCGGGGGATGGGCCTGTCGGTGGTGGCCGAGGCCGCGCGGACCCTGCAGGGGTCGGTCCGGATGGAGGCCGGCAACCCGTGGGGTACCGTCGTGACGATGACCGTCCCGGTGTCGCAGCGCCAGCGCACCGTCCTGGTGACCCAGGTGGGGGAACTGACGATCGGCCTGCCGGGGCGGGCCATCGAACGTCTGGTCCGGGTGCCGCAGGCCGATATCCGCGTGGTGGACGGCCGGAGCTATTTCCCGCTGGAGGATCGGCGCGATCCGGCGGCGGGCGACCGGGCCGAGGCGTCGCTGGTGCCGCTGGCGGCCCTTGCGACCTTCCTGGGCGCGCCGGATGCGGGCCTGCCGGTCCATGACGGGGCGGTGTCGGTGGTGCTGGTCGCCGCCGAGGGCGTGCATTGCGGCTTTGCCGTCGACCGGATGCACGAGGTCCGGATCCTGCAGATTTCGGATGCCGAGGCCGTGGGGCTGGACAGCGAGCTGGTGCCGGGGGTCGGCTGGCCGCGCGGCGACCGGCCGGTCTTCGTCATCAGCCCCGACACTCTGCTGGCCCGCTGGCAGACGGGGGGCGGCGCGGGTGGGTCTTTTGCCGGCGCGGCGGCGTCCGCCGGCCCCGTGGCGGCGCAGCCGCGGTCGCCGACCATCCTGGTCGTTGACGATTCGATTACCACACGGACTCTCCAGAAGACGATCCTTCAGGCCCACGGCTATGATGTTCTGCTGGCGACCGACGGGATGGAGGCGCTGTCGATGCTCCGTCGCTCGTCGCGGCGGGTCGATGTGATCGTGACCGATGTGGAGATGCCCCGGATGGATGGTTTCGGTCTTCTCGATGCGGTCAGGTCCGACCCGCGCCTGTCGTCGATCCCGGTCGTGCTGATGACCTCGCGCAACGAGGAGGCCGATATCCGGCGCGGGCTGGACGGGGGCGCGCGCGCCTACATAACCAAGCAGGGGTTCGAGCAGGGCGACCTGCTGGACACGATCCGGGGCGTGCTGTGAGCGGATCGTTTCCGCCGCCCCGCCGGGCCAGGGTGCTGGTGGTCGAGGATTCGGCCGTCGTCCGGCAGGTGCTGGTCCGCCTGGTCCGCGACGATCCGCGCCTGGAACTGGCCGAGGCGGTGGAAACCGCCGAGGAAGCCCTGCGCCTGGTGCCCCTGTTGCGGCCGGATGTGATTTCGATGGATGTGCGCCTGCCCGGCATGGACGGGCTGGAGGCGACGCGGCGGATCATGTCGGCGTGCCCGACGCCCATCGTCATCGTCAGCGACGCCTCGACCGATCCGGCGTTGCAGGTGTCCATGAACGCGCTGCGGTCGGGCGCGCTGTCGGTGGTGGAAAAGCCGGCGGGCTGGCTGTCCGGCCCGCAGGGCGGGGCCGCGATCGCGACCCAGCTTTATATCATGAGCCAGGTTCCGGTGATCCGCCGGCGGCTGTCGGCCGAATGGTCCGTCACCCCGGCCCCCGTCCCGGTGCCGCGGGGCCTGCGGCCCAGGGTGCTGGCGATGGCGGCCTCGACCGGCGGGCCGCCGGCCTTTTCGCACATCCTGGGGGCGCTGCCGGCCACCTTTCCCTGGCCGATCGTGCTGGTCCAGCACATGGGGGCGGCGTTCATGGAGGGGTTCGCGGCCTGGCTGGGCGCCCAGACCAGCCTGTCCGTCGCGCTGGCCCGGCAGGGGGAACGCCTGCGCCCGGGCCATGTCCATGTCGCCCCCGGCGACACGCACCTGCTGGTCGGGCCGGGGGACGAGATCCGGCTGTCGCACGCGCCGGCGATGGGCGGCCAGCGTCCCTCGGCCAGCATGCTGTTCTCGTCGCTGGCGCGCGAGGCGGGGGCCGACGCAGTCGGCGTGCTGCTGACCGGCATGGGGGAAGACGGGGCGTCGGGCCTGGCCGACCTGCGTGGCGCGGGGGGATACACCATCGCCGAGGATCGCAGCACGTCGGTGGTCCATGGCATGCCCGGCGCCGCCGAACGGATGGGCGCCGTGTGCGTCAGCCTGCCGCAGGGCGCGATCGCCTCGCACCTGCTGGGGATCGCGGGGGCCTTGCACCCCACGACCGAATGGGCCGGCATGCTGGAAGGGCCGATGTCGTGACCGGGGAGGCCCCGGCGACCCTTCTGCTGGTCGAGGATTCCGATACCCAGGCCCTGAGAATCCGCCGGATGCTGGAAAGCCACGGCTTTGTCGTCATGCGGGTGGCCAGCGGCGAGGCCGCGCTGGACAGCCTGGACGGCCGCATTCCCGACCTGGTGGTGGCCGATTATCACCTGCCGGGCATGAACGGCGGGCAGATGGCCCGCCAGCTGCGTATGAGCGCCGTGACGCGGATGATCCCGGTGCTGATGCTGACCGAAGGCGGCGAGCCGGGGCTGGAGCGTGAGGGGCTGGAAAGCGGCGCCGACGCCTATGTGCCGAAATCCGCCGACCCGGACCTGATCGTCTTTCGCATCCGCGCGCTGCTGCGCGAGGGCGCCAGCGCGCGGCAGCGGGACAGCACCAGCGCGCGGCAAGGCGACGGCAGCCGCCTGTTCCGCCGGGCCCGTATCCTGATCGTCGGCGGCGGGGGGCCGCATGACCGCGACGTGGCGTCGCTGGCCGGCCTGATGCGGCGCGACGGGCACGAGGTGACGGTGGCGCGGCAACCCGGGGTGGTGGACCGGCAGGACTGGTTCGACCCGGCGCGGGAGCCCGATTGCGTCGTGGTGGATCTGGCGTCCGGCGCCTTCGACGGCATCGCCTTCTGCCGCGAACTGGACGATCTGCGCCAGCAGGTGGTGGTCGCGGGCGGGGTGCCCCCGCGCATCATGGGCCTGGGCGGCGGGCAGGCGTCGCAGGGCGCGTTTTCGGCCCGGGTGTTCGAGGCCGGGGTGGACGATCTGGTGTCGGACGCGGTCGAACCCGACGTGCTGGCGCTGCGTATCCGCGCCCTGGTCCGCCGCAAGCTGTTGCAGGACGAGGCGCGGCGCGTCGACCTGGAGCGCCAGGCGCGCGAGATCGCGGTCGAAAGCGCGCGGGCCGAAGCCGCGGCCATCGCGTCCAAGGCCTCGCTGGCCGAGGCGCTGGAACAGGCGAACGCCGAACTGGCCGACGCCAACCGCAAGCTGATCGAGACGCAGGGCAAGCTGGTCCAGACGGCCAAGATGGCGTCGCTGGGCGAACTGGTGGCCGGCATCGCGCACGAGATCAACAATCCGCTGGCCTTCATCCTGGCGCACAAGGACACGGTCGCGCGGGCGCTGGCGCGCGTGATCGACCTGGAGGATGCCGGGGACGCGGCCGGGATCGCGCAGCGCCACGCGGCGCTGATGAAATGCCGCGACCGGGTCGAGTCGATGAACCTGGGCCTGCGGCGGATCCAGAACCTGGTGCTGAACCTGCGTAAATTCTCGCGCCTGGACGAAGGACAGTTCCAGGTGATCGACGTGCCCGAGGCGCTGGAGACGGTACTGGCCCTGCTGACGCAGAAATTCGGCGGCGGTATCGTCGTGGAACGCAACTATCGCGCGCCCGACCGGCTCTATTGCCAGTCCGCCCTTCTGAACCAGGTCATCATGAACATCATCAGCAATGCCGCTGACGCCATCCAGTCTTCCGCCCAGACGTCCGTCCTCGGGACGGACAATGACGCCCCCGGCCGTGGCGTGATCCGCATCGGGACCGAACTGCGCCCGATGGATGCCGATGGCGGGCAGGCCTATGTCTTCACCATCGCGGACAACGGGCCGGGCATCCCCGCCGCGCTGAAGGAGCGCATCTTCGAGCCCTTCTTCACCACCAAGCCGGTCGGGGCGGGCACGGGGCTGGGCCTTGCGATCGCCTACGGGGTGGTGCAGGCCCACCATGGCACGATCACCGCCGCCGATGCGCCCGGCGGCGGCGCGGTCTTCACCATATCGGTGCCGTGGCAGCCCCACATGGTGACGATGAACGACCTGGCGGCCGATGCGGCCGCCGTCCCGGCACGAGGCGCCGCATGACCGATCGTCCCGTCGTTCTGCTGGTCGATGACGAGCCCGAGATCCTGGTCGCGCTGACCGACCTGCTGGAAGAGTCGTTCACCATCCTCTCCACCACCTCGCCGGTCGAGGCGCTGGATATCCTGGCCCGGCGACGGGATGTGGATGTCATCGTCTCGGACCAGCGGATGCCGGAGATGGGCGGCGACGTCATGCTGGCGCGGGCCCGCGCCTTCTGCGACGCGCAGGCCATCCTGCTGACCGGCTATGCCGATATCGGGGCGGTGGCGGCGGCGCTGAACCAGGGCCGGATCTCGTTCTATTCGCACAAGCCCTGGGATGCCGACGCGCTGCGCGCCATGATCGTGCAGGCGGCGCAGCATCACCGGCTGGAAGCCGAGCTGGGAACGGAACGCATGCTGCTGCGCGGGTTGTTGCAGAACCTGCGTTCGGGCCTGGGCTTCAAGGACCCCGAGGGGCGGTTTATCCGCATCAACCGCCGGGCCGCCGCCTTCTTCGGCCGGGACGAGGCCGCCTGCCTTGGCCGGCGGGAGGAGGAGTTGTGCGACCCCGCCCAACTGCCCGGCCTGCGCGCGGCCGAGGCCCGGCTGGCGGCCGAGGGGCGGGACGAGGAGGTCATCGCCTTTCCCGACCCCGGCGGCGCGGGCGTGACCTGGCGCGAATTCACCCGCGCGCAACTGGGCGGCGGCGACCCGCGCCAGGGTGGCTATTCCGTCGTCATCAATCGCGACATCACGCGGCAGCGGGAAATGGAAGCCCGGCTGCGGCAGGCGGAAAAGATGCAGGCGCTGGGCACCATGGCCGGGGGCATCGCCCATGATTTCAACAACCTGCTGACGGCGGTGATGGGTTCGCTGGAGCTGGCCAGCGACATGGGGCCGGAACTGGACCCCGGAACGGCGCGGTTGCTGGACAACGCCATGGCGGCGGCGCGGCGGGGCGCGGACCTGACACGGCGGCTGCTGAATTTCAGCCGCCCGCGCGACCTGAGCCTGCAGCCGGTCGATGTGAACGCGCTGCTGCGCGGCCTGCGCGACCTGCTGATGCAGGGCGTGACGTCGCGCCGGGGCCACGACGGCGGGCGCGTGCCCTTCGACATCCGGATGGACGGGCTGGCCCCGGACGGCGACCTGCCGCCGGTGCGGACCGATGCGGGGCAACTGGAACTGGCGTTGCTCAACCTGTGCATCAACGCCAGCGACGCGATGCCCGAAGGGGGAGTCATCATGCTGTCGACGGCGCGGGTCCATATGGACGACGCGGCCGCCGGCGGTGATCTGGCGCCGGGCGATTATGTCGTGGTGTCGGTGGCCGACCAGGGGACGGGCATGACGCCCGAAACGCTGGCCCGGATCTTCGAACCGTTTTTCACCACCAAGGACGTGGGGCGCGGCACCGGGCTGGGCCTGTCGATGATCTACGGTTTCGTGCGCCATGCGGGGGGCGACGTGCGCGTGACCAGCGCGCCGGGGCAGGGCACGCGGGTGGATCTGTACCTGCCCGTCCACCATTGTCCGGTCGCCGGCCTGGCGGTGGAGGAGCGGACGGCCCCCGTGACGCCGTCGCACGCCATGCGGGTGCTGGTGGTGGATGACGAGGCGAGCGTGCGCGCGGTCACCGCGGGTTTCCTGCGGACCATGGGGCATGAGGTGACCGAGGCCCAGGGCGGAGCCGAGGCCCTGGCCCGGATGGAGGCGTCGGCGGAAGGGCCGGACCTGGCCGTGATGGACGTCATGATGCCGGAGATGGGCGGCGAGGAAGCCGCGCGCCGGCTCCGGGCGATCCGGCCCGATCTGCGCGTGCTGTTCCTGACCGGCTATGCCGATGACGGCAGCCTGCCGGGCGACGCGCTGGTGCTGCGCAAGCCCTTCACCCAGGCCGAACTGGCCGAACACGTCAATCGCGCCATGGCGGGCTGACGCGCGGGCGCGTCGGCTCTTGTCCTGCGCCGCGAACAGCCTATCTGTTTCAGTCATGCAGAATATTCACGCGACCCCCCAAGACCCCATCGGCTGGCACGGAACGACCATCCTGTGCGTACGCCGGGGCGCGCAGGTGGCGATGGCCGGCGACGGCCAGGTCACGCTGGGCGCCACCGTCATCAAGGGCAATGCCCGCAAGGTCCGGCGCATCGGCCCGGCCGGTTCGATCCTGGCGGGCTTCGCCGGCGCCACCGCCGATGCCTTTACCCTGCTGGAGCGGCTGGAAGCCAAGCTGGAGCGCTATCCGAACCAGTTGGAGCGCGCCTGCGTCGAACTGGCCAAGGACTGGCGGACCGACCGCTATCTGCGGCGGCTGGAGGCGATGATGGCGGTGGCTGACGCCGAACGCTCGTTCACGCTGACCGGCAACGGCGACGTGCTGGAGCCCGAGGACGGCATCATCGCCATCGGGTCGGGCGGCAATTACGCCCTGTCGGCCGCGCGGGCGCTGGCGGACATCGACGGGCTGTCGGCCGCCGAGATCGCGCGGCGCGCCATGCGTATCGCCGGTGATATCTGTGTTTACACCAATTATTCCGTCATCCTGGAAACCCTGGGCCAGGAGACGGACGAGGCCGCATCGTGATGGACGCCCCCAACCATTCCCCCCGCGAGATCGTCTCCGAACTCGACCGCTTCATCATCGGCCAGGCCGATGCGAAGCGCGCGGTCGCCATCGCGCTGCGTAATCGCTGGCGCCGTGCCCAGCTGGCCGAGGGCCTGCGCGACGAGGTCGTGCCCAAGAATATCCTGATGATCGGGCCGACCGGCTGCGGCAAGACCGAGATCGCGCGCCGGCTGGCGCGGCTGGCGCAGGCGCCGTTCCTGAAGGTCGAGGCTACCAAGTTCACCGAAGTCGGCTATGTCGGCCGCGATGTCGAAAGCATCGTGCGCGATCTGGTCGAGGTGTCGCTGAACATGCTGCGCGAGCTGCGCCGGCGCGACGTGCAGGCCCGCGCCGAACTGGCGGCCGAAAACCGGCTGGTCGACGCCCTGGTGGGCGAGGGCGCGTCCGCCGACACCAAGGGCAAGTTCCGCCGCATGCTTCGCAATGGCGAGCTGGAGGAAAAGGACGTCGAAATTTCGGTCGCCGACGCCCAGGGGGGCGGCGGCATGGGCGAGATGCCGAACATGGCGCCGGGCACCGTCATCAATTTCTCGGACATGATGAAGGGGCTGATGAACCGGGTGCCGCAGCGCCGCCGCATGAGCGTCGCCGCCGCGCGCGAGGCCCTGACGCGCGAGGAAGCCGACAAGATGCTGGACAATGACGCCCTGACCAGCGAGGCGGTGGCCCACGCGCAGGATCACGGCATCGTCTTCCTCGACGAGATCGACAAGGTCTGCGCCCGCTCGTCCGAAAGCGGCTTCAGGGGCGGCGACGTCTCGCGCGAGGGCGTGCAGCGCGACCTGCTGCCGCTGATCGAAGGCACGACGGTCTCGACCAAGTACGGCCCGGTCAAGACCGATCATATCCTGTTCATCGCCTCGGGCGCGTTCCATATCGCCAAGCCGTCCGACCTGCTGCCCGAATTGCAGGGACGCCTGCCGATCCGCGTGGAACTGTCGCCGCTGACGCGCGACGATCTGCGGCGCATCCTGACGGAACCCGAGCATTCGCTGCTGAAGCAGTACACCGCCCTGATGGGCACCGAGGGTGTGGAGCTGGAATTCTCGGACGATGCGGTGGATGCGCTGGCGGAACTGGCGGCCGACATCAACGAGCGGATCGAGAATATCGGCGCCCGCCGTCTGGCGACGGTGCTGGAACGGATGCTGGAGGAGGTGTCGTTCACCGCGTCCGACCGGTCGGGCCAGTCGGTGCGGATCACTGCGGCCGACGTGCAGGAACGGGTGGCGCCGCTGGCCCGCAAGGGTGACCTCAGCCGGTTCATTCTCTGAGATCGAGCGGCCAGGGTCGGGCGTTGCCCGACCCCGACCATGGATAACGACTGGTTTCCAAAGGCGACTGCCTTTGGCGGGTTTCAGGGCGGCGCCCCGAGGCCTGATGCAGGAAATATGATGACCGATCCGTTTGTCAGGCCCGAGGATGACACGGCCTCCGGGGCCGTAGCCGCCATTGGCGAAGAACTGGAACTGTTCGACGACTGGATGCAGCGCTACCAGTACATCATTGAATTGGGCCGCAAGCTGCCGCCGTTTCCGAAGGAATGGATGGACGACGCCCATCGTGTCCCTGGCTGCCAGAGCCAGGTGTGGCTGGAGGTGCGCGAACAGGACGGCGCCCTGTTCTTCGCCGGGGCATCGGACGCGGCGATCGTCTCGGGCCTGGTGGCGTTGCTGCTGCGGGTCTATTCGGGGCGCGGCGCCGCCGAGATTTTGGCGACCGATCCCGGATTCCTGCGCGACCTGGGGCTGGTGCAGGCGCTGTCGACCAACCGGGGCAACGGGGTCGAGGCCATGGCGCGGGCGATCCGCCAGGCGGCGTCGGCCTACGCCTGACGGGGGCGGGAACGGCCTAGAAGCCGGCCTCGCCCATCAGGACGGACACCGCCCTGCGATAGACCCGCAGCATGATGCTGGTGGGCGGGCAGTCGATGGCGACACTGCCGCGCAGGCGCGCCGTCACCGGCCTGTCCGGCGCATCCACGCGCAGGGTGACGCGATAGAACGCGCCGTCGGGGACCATATGCCCGGCCGCGTCCTTGTGCACCTGCACCGCGCCGCCGTAGAGCGAGGCCTGCTCGGGCACGTCCAGTTCCTTCAGCGAGGTCGGCGCCACCGAAATGACGTGCGCCGCAAGGGTCCGGCGGCCGTGGATATCCGACCGGAAGCGCGCCCGGGCCCCCGGCTGCACGCGCGCGATGTCGGCTTCATCGACATAGGCCTCGATCACCATGTCATCGGGGGTGATGAGGGTGCCGATCTGTTCATGACGATGCAGCATGTCGCCGATCCGGATGTCCGGCGTCATATCGACCAGCCGGCCGGCGAACGGGGCCCGCAGGGTCAGCAGTTGCAGCGCCGCCTGCACATGCGTGCGTTCGGCGGTTTCCTTTGCGATCTGCCCGATCGTGTCGTCCAGTCCGGCGGTCTGCTCGGGGTCGAACGTGCGGCTGGCCAGTGTGGCATGCAGCGTGTCCAGCCGCGCCTGCGTCGTCTGTGCCTGATGCTCCAGTTCCGGCGAACGCAGGACCGCCACCGTCTGGCCCTGCGCCAGCCTGTCGCCCGAGGCATGCAGGCTGACCACGATGCCCGACTCGTCGGTATACAGGGTCGTCTGCCGCGCCGCCCGCAGGGTTGCCGGCGCGACGAGATGGGCGCGCCAGGGGACGAGCAGCAGCAGTACGAGCCCGAGCCCCGCGAGGGCGGTCAGGCGCGCGCGGCGCGTGTGGCGTGCCAGCCTCATCTGTCGTCCCCATGCGCCGATCTCCCGCAGCACGGGGCGCGCCAGGAAAAACCAGAGTTCGATTGCCATGAGCACGAGGCCCAGCGTCCTGAAGACGGCATGATAGACGACCAGGGCGATGCCGGTGAACAGGAAGAAGCGATAGACCCAGGTGGCGATTCTGTCGGCGCGCGGGTCGATTTCGTGCCGGTGGCGAATTTCAACGGCCAGCCGCCGGGGCTGACGACGCAGGTGATCGAGAATTCCGCGGTGGCGCCGCTGTATGGCACGGAAACCGGGCTGGATCTGGCGAACGCGGCGACGCCGGTGGCGCAGGCGGGCGTGGATGTGACGGGCGCCGGCGGGACGTCGTCGATCAGCGCGACCAGCGAACCGCTCGACATTGCGGTGACGGCGGTGAATGACGCGCCGGTGGCGACGGGCACGGCGACGCTGGCGCCGGCCGACATCGGGAACGGGCAGACGGTGACGAACCTGTTCGGGGGCAATTTCTCGGATCGTGCGGACCAGCAGCGTACCCCCGTCAATCCTTCCGGATCGGTCGCCGATACGCTGGCCGGCATCGCGATCGTCGGCGACAACGCCAACCCGACGACGCAGGGTGTGTGGCGGTATTCCACGGACGGCGGCAAGTCGTGGCAGACGATCAATCCCGAGACGATATCGCCCGGGAGCGCCCTGGTGCTGCCCGGAAGCGCGCTGGTCGGTTTCTGGGGTGTTTCGGGCTATGTCGGTGTGCCGGGCACCCTGAATGTGGCGCTGGTCGAAACCGGCAATACGTTACTGTCCGGGCCGACCGCAATCGTGGCCGATGTCAGGACGCTGCTCAACGACCCGAGCAGTTCGGTGTCCAACACGACCGTGGCGCTGGGCACCACGATCGTGACGTTGCCGCAGCGAGGCATGCCGGTCCTCTCGGGCTCCACCGGCGCGGACGGGCTCAGTTCCTTGGCGACGGTGATGTCGTCGGTGGACGATACATTCACCAGCAGCATGGATCGCGGAGTTGCGGCCGCCCATCAGACATGGATCGTAGGCTCGTCGCTGAGCAGCTTCGTCATTACCGAACAGTCGTCCGACGTCGAGGTGCCGCCTGGCGCTTTCATCACTCCCGGTGGGACCGAGCGCAACCTGACCTTGCAGGCGGAGCAGGCGACTGGGGCTCCATTGCCGGCATGGCTGTCGTTCGATCCGCAGTCCTCCCGCTTCGATGGTGAGGCGCCGGAAGACACGTTCGGCTCGCTGGATGTCCGGGTTGTCGGTCATGATGCCTTCGGGCATGAGGCCAGCGTCGATGTTCACATCGTGATCGGCCATGATCGCCTGGTGTCGGCAACCATGGATCCGCAGCCGGTCACCCAGGCGGTCCAGCAGGGGCTGGGGCAGGTTCAGACGAACGTCAACGCCCTGCTGTTCGATACCAGGCTGGAGATGCCGCAGTCACCCGGTCTGCCGGCGCAGGGCAGGGCCGGGTTCGGCGAGCAACTGCGCCAGGTTGGCCCGATGATGCGGCATCACCAGGCGCGCGCGCTGCTGGACCGGCGTTCCATCCACGCTCCGGCCTGAGCTTCGCCCCTGACCCATCACAGGGCATAGCCCTAACGAATGGGATGCAAGGGCCGAGGCCCTTGCCGGGTTCGGGCAGAGCCCGACCTTCCTGTCCCGATCAAGGTCCCGGGCCGTGCGGAAGGCTGCTGGTCAGGACGCCGTACGCAGGGCGTTTCCGGCCGCGCGGTCCATACGCAGATAGCGCGGGATCGACAGGGCGAGCGGGAGGGCGACCACCAGGAAGGCCCAGTGGAAATCAGTCGCGACGAAGGCGTCGGTGGCGGGATGTTCGCCCCGCAGGGTCGCGACCGCGCGCAGGGCCAGCGCGCCGAATGCGATTCCCAGGCCGATGCACATCTGCTGATTGACGCTGAGCAACGTGGAGGCCGCGCCCTTTTCGCTGTCGTTGATGTCGGCATAGCCCAATGTCGCCAGCAACGTGTACTGCATCGACCGCGTGACCCCGCAGCCCAGCAGGATCAGCAGCAGAACCGCAAGCGGCGTCGCCGGCACCATGGTCGCGGCCAGCAGGATGAACGCCACGCCCAGGGCCGCATTCACGCAGGCGGTGGCGCGGAACCCATAGGTCGCCAGGATGCGGGTGGTGAACATCTTCATGCCCAGATTGCCCAATGCGAAGGCCAGCAGCAGCGTGCCCGCGTGGAACGCCGTGAGGCCGAAGCCGACCTGCAGCAGCAGCGGCATCAGATAGGGAATGGCGTCGATGCTGAAGCGGCTGAGCGTGCCGGCCAGCACGGTGACCGAGAATGTCGGGTGCCGCATCAGGCGGAAATCCAGCAGGGGATGGTCCTGCCCCGCCGCGTGCCGCAGGGTCGCCGCCCCCAGCACCAGCCCCGCCGCGAACAGCAGGCCGGCCAGCACCAGGCTGGCATGGGTGTTGCTGGCCAGTTCGGTGCCCAGCAGGAGCGCGGTCAGCGACGCGCCGCCCAGGACGAATCCGCCCCAGTCCATGGGGCGCCGGGGCCCGTACTGTTCCGGCACGATGGCGAAGATCACGGCCAGCACGGCCAGGCCCAGCGGCACGTTGATGAAGAAGATCCAGTGCCAGGTGGCGAAGGTCACGATCATGCCGCCGACTGTCGGGCCGACGACGGGGGCCACCACCGCCGGCCAGGTGATGGTCGAGATGGCCTGGATCATCCGGCTGGTTTCGGTATTGCGTACCACGATGAAGCGCCCGACCGGCACCATCATCGCGCCGCCCGCGCCTTGCAGCACCCGCGCGGCGATGAACGTGCCGACGCTGGTCGAGAAGCCGCACAGCACCGATGCGACGGTGAAGATCGTGACCGCGCAGGCGAAGACCGTGCGCGATCCGAACCGGTCGGCGGCCCAGCCGCTGACGGGGATGAACACCGCCAGCGTCAGCATGTAGGCGGTCATGCCCAGGCTGAGCTCGTTCGGGCCGACATGGAACGACCGCGCCATGGCCGGCAGCGCCGTCGCGATGATCGTGGAATCGAGATATTCCATGAAGAACGTGGCGGCGACGATGTAGGGCAGCAGGGACATCGACACGGGCTTTGCGGCGGCTGTGGCGTCAGGGATGGGACCTGTGTGCCCCATCCCGTCCGTCATGTCGATTCCGCGTCGTCGTGCCGCGTCAACGCCCGCAGGACGTCCGCCGGCCGCACCGGCAGATGGCGCATCCGCACCCCCACGGCGTTGAAGATGGCATTGCCGATGGCCGGTGCGATCGGCGTCGTGCCGGGTTCGCCCAGGCCGGTCGGCTTTTCGGTGCTGGCGATGAATTCGATGTCCATTTCGGGCACGTCGGCGATACGCAGCGGCGTGTACGTGTCCAGGTTCCGGTCGCGGGGCAGGCCGTTGACGATTTCCGACCCCTCGAACAGCGCCATGCTCAGGCCCCACAGGGCCGCGCCCTCGGTCTGGGCGCGGGCGCCGTCGGGGTCGACGATGGTGCCGGCATCGACCACGATCGTCAGCTTGCGGCAGTGCACGATGCCGGTCGCCCGATCGACATGTACCAGGGCGCAGCAGGCGATCCAGGTCGGCATGCCGCGTTCCTGGCCGAAGGTGGTGGCGATGCCCAGCCCGGTATCCTTCGGCAGGGGCTGGCCCCAGCCGGCCTTCTCGGCGGCGCGGCGGACCACGGCGGCCTGACGCCGCGCGCCGCCGACCGAATCGGGGGCCTGGCCGGCGTTTCGGCCCTTGCCGGTCAGATGGTCCAGGCGGAACTGGACGGCGTCCTTGCCGTGCAGATGCGCGATCTCGTCCCAGACGGACTCGACGCCCCAACTGGTCCAGCCCGGACTGACCGACCGCAGCCAGCCCGGCCGGAAGGTCCGGTTGGCCAGGTCGTTGGACAGGGCACGGACGCGGAAGGCGCCGACATCGTACCAATGGTCGCCGCCCGCGATGGCGAACTGGTCGTACGGCTTGCCGTCCACGCCCTTGGACATGAAGGCCGCGGCCATGACCTGCGTCGGCCAGCCGGCGGCGGCCTGGTAGTCCATGGCGGTGATGGCCTGCGCCTTGTCGAAGGCCACCCGCACCCGCTGCACCGAAGGCGAGCGGAAGGAATCGAACTGCATGTCGTCCGACCGGGTCAGGATCAGCTTCACCGGCTTGCCGCCCAGCGCCTGCGAGGCCAGGGCCGCGGGGATCATGTAGTCGCCGTTCAGGCGGCGGCCGAACCCGCCGCCCAGCAGGTAGGTACGCAGGACGATCCTGTCTTCCGGCCGGCCCAGCGCCTTGGCGAGCGTCGGCAGGATCAGCGACTGCCACTGGTTGCCGGCATGGATCTCGAAAATGCCGTCCTTCTCGAAGGCCAGGGCATTGGTGGGTTCGAGCTGATAATGCATGACCGAGGCGCAGGTATATTCGCGCTCGATGGTCGATGCGGCGGCGGTGAAGGCCGCGTCCACGCCGTCATCGTTGAACACGTACACCCCGCCGTCCTGCCGGCCGATCTGCGCGCGGCCGTGGTCCAGCACCTCCTTTTCCGAGACGTGCGCCGTCTCGCCGGGGGTCCATTCGACCTTCAGCAGGTCGGCGGCGCGGATCGCGGCGGTGTAGGACGTGGCGATGGCGACGACCCAGCCCTGGACCGTGCCCGACGGATCGTCGATCTCGATATGGCGCAGGTAGCCCTTCACCGTCCGGGCGGCGCTGTCATCGACCGAGCGGATCTTCGCGCCATAGCGCGTCGGCGGCATTTTCGGACGGGCGTAGACCATGCCCTCGACCTTGGCGTCGATGCCGTAGATCGCCGTCCCGTCGGTCTTGGCGGGAATGTCCAGCGCCTTGAGGGCCCCGTTGCCGACCAGCCGCCGCTCGGTCGCCGGTTTCAGCGGCAGCTTCGCCATTTCGTCGGGGGTGAAGCTGCGGGTGGGGCGGCCGCGCGAGACGATGTCGCCGTAGGTGATGTTTTTCGCGCCGGCGACGACGGCCCCGTCGCGGGTCGTGCACTGGTCGGGGCGGACGCCCAGCAGGTGGGCCCCGGCCTCGGTCAGGGCGACGCGGGCGGCGGCGCCGGCCTGGCGGAAGACGTCCCACGTCATCCAGACCGACCAGCTGCCGCCGGTGACCATCAGGCCCCATTTCGGGTCGCTGTCGACATAGTTGATCTTCACGCGGGTCCAGTCCGCGTCCATCTCGTCGGCGATGATGCGGGCCAGGGCGGTGCCGATATGCTGCCCCATCTCGGCGCGGATGATGTTGACGGAGATGGCGCCGTCGGGGGCGATGGCGCACCAGATCGTCGGTTCGAACGCGCCGTCGCCCGGCAGGCCGGCTGTGGGAAACTGTTCGGCCGCGCGGGCGGCGGGGAAGCCGAACATGACCCCGGCACCCACCGCGGTCATCAGGAAGCCGCGTCGCGACAGGCGGTCGGGCGAGGCCTGCATCCGGCCGAGCTTACCCATTGGACGGTTCCCCCCGCATGGCCGAGGCGGCCTTCTTGATGGCGTCGCGAATGCGGATATAGGTCATGCACCGGCACAGGCTGCCGGCCATCACCGCGTCGATATCCTCGTCGGTCGGCGCCGGGTAGTCCTTCAGCAGGCTTGCGGCCTGCATGATCTGCCCCGACTGGCAATAGCCGCATTGCGGAACCTGAAGATCCTTCCAGGCTTCCTGCACGGGATGCGCGCCGGCGGGGTCCAGCCCCTCGATGGTGGTGATGTCGGCCCCCTGGATGGCCGAGACCGGCGTGATGCAGGACCGCGTGGCGCGGCCGCCGACATGGACGGTGCAGGCCCCGCACATGCCGATGCCGCAGCCGAACTTGGTGCCGGTCAGCCCGATCTCGTCGCGGATGACCCACAGCAGGGGGGTATCGTCGGGAACGTCGACGGAAACCTCGTGGCCGTTGAGGCGAAAACTCGTCATGACTGGGCTCCGTCTTTCATCTCGATGGCCATCTCAATGGGACGCGGCGACCGGGGGCGCGGGCAGCGTCGCCCGGACGGCGGCGGCCTTGCGCTCCAGGTCGGTCCAGGGGGGCAGCGTGGTGCGCGTGCGGCGCAGATAGGCGGCCAGGCGCGCCAGGTCGGCATCGGTCAGGGCGTGGTAGAAGCTGGGCATCGCTATGCCGGCCTGGCCTTCGCCCGCGTTGATCCCGCGCAGCACGACCTGGTACAGGTTGGTCGGTTCCGACAGCCACAGCGCGTTGTTCAGCGCCAGTTCGGGGCGGCCCGGCACCGGCGTCGCCCCGGTATTGGCATGGCACGCGGCGCAGGCGCCGGCGTAAAGCCGGGCGTCGGGGTCGGTCTGCGGGCCGGTCAGGTCACGGGTCGAGGTCCGCATCGCCGCGGCAAGACGCGCGGCGTCTCCGCCCTGGCGGCCGGTGGCCTGGTCCAGGCTGGCCAGGTAGGCCGCGATCGCCCGGACGTCGGATTCGGGCAGTTCGCTCAGCCCGCCATGGATGACCGGCGACATCGGCCCGGCGGCGCTGCCGTGCAGCGGGGCCACGCCGTAGCGCAGGTACTGGAAGAACTCGTCCTCGGTCCACACCGCGGGGGTGGGGTTCGTGCCGTTCAGCGGCGGGGCGATCCAGTTATCGACCGGCGCGCCGTCATAGGCGGCGCCGGCCTTTTCGGCGCCCATGGCGTTGCGCGGGGTGTGGCAGGCGCCGCAATGGCTCAGCCCCTCGGCCAGGTAGGCGCCGCGATTCCACTGGGCGTCATGGGCCGGGTCGGGACGGTAGGCGCCCGGATGCAGGAACAGGAGTTTCCACCCGCCCTGCAGCAGGCGGACATTCAGCGGGAACGGCACCGTGTTCGCGCGCTTGACCGAATGGACCGGCGGACGGGTCATCAGGAACGCATAGACGTCGGCGATGTCGCCATCGGTCATATGGGTGAAATGATCGAACGGAAAGGCGGGGAACAGGTTCGACCCGTCGCGCGACACGCCCTGGCGCATGGCGCGGACGAAGGCGGCCTGGGACCAGCGCCCGATGCCGGTTTCGGGGTCGGGGGTGATGTTGCTGGAATAGATCGCGCCGAATGGCGTCGCCATGAGGTAGTCGCCGGCCAGCGGCGCGCCCTCGTGCCCGTCGCGGCGGGTGTGGCATTCCGCGCAGTAGCCGCCGGCGGCAAGGACGCGGCCGTGTTCGACGCTGGCGGTGGAAAAAGCCGTGGAGGCGGGTGGCGCGATCGGGGCGATGGCCGGATGCCAGGCATAGGCCAGGACGCCCAGGCCCCCGGCGACCCCGATGCCGGCGACGGCGGCGACGATGCGTCCGATCACGACCAGACCCTGCGGAACGGGAAATTCATGTCGTCACCCCCTCTTTTGTCCGCTGCCGCCACATCGCGTCCGGGTTCGGAAGGGATGCGCGCGCGGGGTGGTCCGGCACCGGCAGGATGCCAGCCGTGTCATGTTATGACGGCCGGGCAGGGGCGCGCGCAACCGGCTGAATAGAAAAAGGGCCGGAAGTCCGGCCCTTATCCTGTTCAAATTCCTGGTAGTTCCGGCCCGGTGGTTGCCGGGCCGGGGGGAGAGGGTCAGTGCCCCTCGGGCAGGGCGTAGGCGACGACGTAGTCGCCCAGCTTGCTGCCGAACGAGCCGTGGCCGCCGTCGGCCGTGACGATGAACTGGCGCCCGTTCACGGCGTAGGTCATCGGCGTGGACTGGCCGCCGGCGGGCAGGCGATCCTGCCAGAGCTGCTGGCCGGTCGTGACGTCGTAGGCGCGGATGTAGTAATCCGCCGTCGAGGTCAGGAACGCGACGCCGCCTGCCGTGGTCAGCGGTCCGCCCAGGCTCGGGATGCCGACCTTGAAGGGGATCGGCACCGGGGCGCTGTCGCGGGTCGTGCCGTTGCGGTGCATCCAGGTGATCTTGTTGGTCTTCAGGTCGATCCCGGCCATGAAGCCCCAGCCCGGCTCCTTGCACGGCAGGCCGAGCGGCGACAGGAACGGGCTGAGCGTCACGCCGAAGGGCACGCCGAACTGCGGCTGGACGCCGCTTTCCGACCCCGAGGGCTGCGAGGCGTCGGGATTGGCCGGATTGTTCGGCCCGCGCGGGATCAGGCGCGACACGAACGGGATCGCGATCGGATTGGCGATAGCGATCTGCCGCACCGGATCGACGGCCAGGCCGCCCCATTCGAACATGCCCAGATTGCCCGGGAACACCAGCGTGCCCTGCACCGACGGCGGGGTGAACGGCCCCTCGTAGCGGAGCTGATGGAACATGATGCGGCACATCAACTGGTCGAACATCGTGCCGCCCCACATGTCGGCGTCCGTCAGATTCTTCTTCGGCCGGAAGGTCAGCTCCGAGAACGGCTGGGTGGGCGAGGTGTGATCGCCCGGGGCTGCGCCCTGCGGCACCGGGGTTTCCGGCGCGGGCACGACCGGGGTGCCGGTGCGGCGGTCCAGGACGAAGATGTTGCCCGTCTTGGCCGGGGCATACAGCGTGGGCACGATGTCGCCGCTGGCGGTGCGGATGTCCACCAGGCTGGGCTGGGCCGGGATGTCCATGTCCCACAGGTCATGGTGCACGGTCTGGTACGACCAGGCCATCTTCCCGGTGTCGGCGTTCAGCGCCAGGATCGCGCTGGCGAAGCGTTCGGCGTCCGCGCCGCGGTTGCCGCCCCAGATGTCGGGCGTCTGCACGCCCATGGGGATGAAGATCAGGTTCAGCTTGGGATCGTAGGACGACACGATCCAGGAATTGGGCGAGTTGCCGACGAAATGGTGCGTGTCGGACGGCATTTCGTTGGGGTCGGGGTTGCCGGCGTCGAACACCCAGACCAGCCGGCCGGTATAGACGTCAAAGCCGCGCGTGACGCCCGAGGGCTCGTGGGTCGAGTAGTTGTCCATCACCGCGCCCGAGATGATGACCAGCTTGTCGGTGACGACCGGGGGCGACGTCGCCTCGAAGAAACCGGGGGTCTGGACGGCTTCGCCGGCCTTCAGGTCGACCGCGCCGTCATCGCCGAAACTGTGGCAGCGCTCGCCGGTTTCCGCGTTCACGGCGAACAGGCGCCCGTCATTGGTGGGCAGGAAGATGCGGCGCGGGCACTCGGCGGGGGCCTGGGCGCCGTCGATCGTCTGGGCGTCGGCCGCGGTCTCGTGGTACGAGACGCCGCGGCAGGTCATGTGCTGGAAGGTCGGGTTGTAGGCGATCTTGGGATCGAATTTCCATTTCTGCTTGCCGGTGGCGGCATCCAGCGCGAACAGGATCTGGTGCGGCGAGCACAGGTAGACGGTGTCGCGGATCTTGATCGGCGTCACCTCGTCGGTGAATTCGCCCGGATCGTGCGGCCCCTTCATGTCGCCGGTGCGGAACACCCACGCGACCTTCAGGTCATGCACATTGGCCGGCGTGATCTGCTTGAGCGGGCTGAACCGGTCGCCGAACTGGGTGCGGCCATAGGCCTGCCAGTCCTCGTCGGGAATCTGGCCCGCGTCGCCCGGCGTGGGCGCGTTCTGCGCGACCTGCGGCAGGCTGCCTGCGATGTCCTGCGGGTCCTGCACCAGGGCCGCCCCGACCACGACGACCGCCGCGCCGACGCTCGCGGCCAGCGGCAGCAGGCCCGCCCGGCTTGCCGGGCCCAGCCCACGGGTGACGGGGGGCAGCAGCAGCCAGACCCCCAGCGGGACCAGGATGTCGCCACGCGGAGCCAGGGCCCAGAAATCGAACCCGACCTCGGCCACGGCCCAGATCATGGTGCCGATCAGCAGGGCGGCATAGACCCACAGGGCCTCCTGCCGGCGCCGGAACAGCAGTCCGGCCGTCACCAGCAGCATGAGGCCGGCGACGACGTAATAGGCCGACCCGCCCAGCGCGGTCAGCCAGACGCCGCCGGCCAGCAGGTAGAGCCCGATCAGGGCGCAGACCCCTGCGGTGATCGCGACGATCGGCCGCAATCCTTGTGAACTGTTCATTGAAAACCCAACTCGCTGTGGAAATTCGATCCGAACTGCGTGACAAGCCCATAAGTTTTTGAACGGTCAAGTTAACGTGTGGTGGCGGCGTCCGTTCCCCGTCCGCCGGGGGCCGGCGGCGAGGCGGCGGGGGTTTCCGTTTTTCCCCGGACATGACTTTCGGGTTGCGGAATGGGTTGCCGTGCGGGGCGCAATGTTTCTGCCCGATGACAACCGGTTCACAATTTCGCGATCTTTTCGGTTCCGGGCGTCAGCCGGGCTGGGCGATGATCGCGCGCAGCGTCGGGCGGACGCCGTCGGCGCGGATGGCGCGGCGCAGGCGGACGAACAGCGCGACGAAGGCGGGATGATCCTCCAGCCCCCATCCGGCGAACACCGACATGCCCAGCGCCCGGCCCGGATCGGCATCGCCGGCCAGCGCCAGATCGTCGGGCGTCAGATGGGGTTCCGCCACGGTGTAGGCGGCCCCGCTGTCGTCGGTTCCGCGCAGATATTCGGCAAAGCAGGCCAGCAGGAAGGCGATCCGCACCGGATTGCCCCCGCGCGCCAGCGTGCCGGTGGCGGTGTCCTTGACGAAGACCGGCAGTTTCGACGCGCTGTCGGAGGCGATACGCAGCAGCTGGTCGCTGATCGCCTGGTTGCGGAAGCGGCGCAGCAGCAGGGCGCCATACTCATGCAGCTCCATGCCCGGCGGCGCCGTGAGCAGCGGTTCGGCATCGAAGCCGAGATAGCGTTCGAGCAGTTCGATGACGTCGGGGTCGCGCATGATGTCGCTGACGACGCGATAGCCCATCAGCACGCCGGGCAGGCCGAGCATGGAATGCGAGGCGTTGAGCATCCTCAGCTTGACCTGCTCGTAGGGCGCCACGTCCTTGGTGAACAGGACGCCCGCGGCTTCGAGCGGCGGACGGCCGGCGCAGAACGAATCCTCGACCACCCACTGGATGAAATCCTCGCAGAACACCGGGGCGCGGTCGTCCACGCCGCTGGCGGCGTCCAGCCGGGCGATGTCGGCGTCGCGGACCGCGGGGGTGATGCGGTCCACCATCGTGCACGGGAAGGTGACGTGGGCGGCGATCCAGTCGGCAAGGGCCGCGTCGCGGGCGCGGGCCCAACTGAGGAAGGCGGTGCGGGCGACGTGGCCGTTATGGGGCAGGTTGTCGCAGGACAGGATGGTGAAGGGGCCGACGCCGCCGTCGCGCCGCAGGCGCAGGGCCTCGGTCAGCAGGCCGAAGACGGTGTGGGGCACGTCGCGGGCCAGGTCCTCGGCGATGGTGGGGTGGTCCAGTTGGAACTGCCCGGCTTCGTCCACATAATAGCCGCCCTCGGTGACCGTCATGCTGACGATGCGGATCGCCGGGTCGGCCAGGCGGCGGATCGTCGCCGCCCGGTCGTCCGGGGCGTGGAGATAGTCCACGATCGAGCCGATGACGCGAACGGTGTCGGGGGCGTCGGCCGGGCATTCGGTCAGTGTATAGAGCCCGTCCTGCGCGTGCAGGGCGTCGGCCTTCGCGCGTTCGCGCGCGTCGTCCATGATGCCGATGCCCAGGATGCCCCATTCGGCGTTCCCTGGCATGGCCAGCACGCGGTCCAGATAGACGGCCTGATGCGCGCGGTGGAAATTCCCCACGCTCATATGCGCGATGCCGGGGCGGATCGCGGCCCTGTCATAGGTCGGGACGATGATCGGGGCGGGAAGCTGGCCGAGGGTCGAATTGGCGAGAGCCGGCATGGAAGGACTGTCCTGACAGGGAAGGATGGGTACGCTCTATCGCGTTCTCCCCGGCGGCTTCGAGAGGGTTTTTGCACAACGCTGCCGTCCGCCGCATCGTCGGCGGTCAAATCCCGGGGAGGGCCTCCAGATCCGCCAGATAACGGCGGATCAGCGTGTCGCGTTCCCTGTCCAGCGGTTCGCGGCAGGGGGATTCCCCCGCGCGGCGGTACCAGTAGGCCGCGTTGGCCTCGTCGCCCTCGCGCCGGTGCAGGTAGGCGTGCACGCGGCAGGCCGGGCGTGTCGCGCCGTCCTCCACGAGGTCGTGCGCGCGGCCCCACTCGCCGCGTGCGTCGTGCCACAGGGCGCGCAGGTGCGGCGGCAGGGCTGGGGGCGGCGTGTCGCCGGCGAGCGAGAAATGGAACGCGCGGGCGTCGAAGGGTCGGGTCATGGGGCACAGATGGGGCGGTTCGGCGCGATTTTCCACCTTGTGGCGCGGCGGGGTGCGATTCGGGCCGCGAGGGGCTTGATCGCGCCGCGCGCCTTGTCTATAGCCAGCCCCCTGTTCGCGCGTCCGGGCCTGGAATGGGCATGCCCGGCCGTGACCGCTGCCTGAGTGCCGCGATGCGGCCGCAGCCTGTAGATGAAGGAGACGAAAATGCCCAAGATGAAGACCAAGTCGTCGGTCAAGAAGCGGTTCAAGATCACCGCGACCGGCAAGGTGCTGGCGGGGCCGGGCAACAAGCGCCACGGCCTTATCAACCGTTCGCAGAAGATGAAGCGCACGAACCGCGGTTCGCAGACGTTGACCGAAATGGATGGCCGCACTGTGAAGCAGTGGGCCCCCTACGGGCTGGCATAAGGAGCACCTGAGACATGGCACGTGTAAAGCGGGGTGTGACCACCCACGCCCGTCACAAGAAGGTTCTCGATCAGTCCAAGGGCTATCGCGGCCGGTCCTCGACCAACTATCGCATCGCGCTGGAGCGCCTGGAAAAGGCCCTGCGCTATGCCTATCGCGACCGTCGGAACAAGAAGCGCGATTTCCGCGCCCTGTGGATCCAGCGCATCAACGCGGCCGTCCGCGAGCATGGGCTGACCTACAGCAAGTTCATCTATGGCCTCGACAAGGCCGGGATCGAGATCGACCGCAAGGTGCTGGCCGCCATCGCGTTCGACGATGCCGCCACCTTCGCCGAGATCGTCAAGAAGGCCCAGGCGGCGCTGGCCGCCGCCTGAGCGACGCCCCACGCGATCTGCGCTTTACGGAACGGGCCACCCCACAAGGGTGGCCCGTTTCGCATTTGGGGGCTTTATTCGGCGCGGCGGAGCCTGTATCTGCCGCGTGCGTAAAATCACCCCGGCGAGGGGATTTGCGCCTGTCGTCACGCCGCGCGACGGACGATCTGCGACGAACCGATTATGCGGCATGACCGGCCCCGGCCGGTCCCGAAGCCCGAGCGAGGTGCCATGAGCGACGATCTCGAGACCCTGCGGCAGGAGACGCTGGCCGCCCTGGCCGTGGCCGCCGACCGGCGGGAATGGGACGCCGTCCGCGTGGGAACGCTGGGCAAGTCCGGACGCCTGACCGCGCTGCTGAAGGAACTGGGGCGGATGACGCCCGACGCGCGCAAGCTGCGCGGCGCCGCGGTGAACCGCCTGCGCGACGAACTGTCGCGCGCGATCGAGGAGCGTGGCGCGGCGATCGAGGCCGAGATCCTGAACGCCCGCCTGGCGGCGGAGCGCGTCGATGTCACCCTGCCGGCGCCGGCCGAGCGCGCGGGCATGATTCACCCGATCAGCCGCACGATGGAGGAAATGGCCGCCATCTTCGGCGCGATGGGCTTCCGCGTGGCCGAAGGGCCGGACATCGAGACCGACTGGCACAATTTCTCGGCGCTGAACACGCCCGACCATCATCCGGCCCGTACCGACCAGGATACGTTCTACCTACCCGCTGAGGACCAAGGGCGCGAGCGCGTACTCCGCACCCAGACGTCGGGCGTGCAGATCCGCACCATGCTGGGCGAGGCGCCGCCGATCCGCATCATCGCGCCGGGCCGCACCTATCGCGCCGACCATGACGCCACCCATTCGCCGATGTTCCATCAGTGCGAGGGGCTGGTGATCGACCGGGGCATCACGCTGGCGCACCTCAAGGGCTGCCTGACCGATTTCCTGCGCGCCTTCTTCGGCAAGCCCGACCTGCCGGTGCGGTTCCGCGCCTCGTATTTCCCGTTCACCGAACCGTCGATGGAGGTCGATATCGGCTGGTCGCGCAAGAGCGGCGAGATCGGCGGCGGCGGCGACTGGCTGGAGGTCCTGGGCTCGGGCATGGTGCATCCGCGCGTGCTGGCGAACTGCGGCCTGGACCCGCGCGAATGGCAGGGGTTCGCCTTCGGGATGGGCATCGAACGGCTGACGATGCTGCGCCATGGCATTCCGGACCTGCGCTCGTTCTATGAGAGCGACGTGCGCTGGCTGCGCCATTACGGCACCAGCCCGCTGTCACCGGCCCTGTTGCATGAAGGTCTCTGAGCGATGAAGTTCACCCTGTCCTGGCTGCGCGATCACCTCGACACGACGGCGACGCTCGATGAGATCTGCGCGAAGCTGAACACGATCGGGCTGGAGGTCGAAGGTCTGGAAGACCCGGGCGCTGTGCTGGCGCCTTTCCGCACCGCCCGCATCGTCGAGGCCGTGCAGCACCCCAACGCCGACCGCCTGCGCGTCTGCCGCGTCGATGCCGGGCCGGGGTTCGAGGCGGTGCAGGTGGTGTGCGGCGCGCCGAACGCCCGCACCGGCCTGGCCGTGATCTTCGCCCCGCCGGGGACGTGGATTCCGGGGCTGGAGATCACCATCAAGGCCGGGGCGATCCGGGGCGAGACCAGCGGCGGCATGCTGTGCTCGCTGCGCGAGCTGGGCCTGGGCGAGGCGCATGACGGCATCGCCGAACTGCCCGCCGACACCGTTCCCGGCCAGTCCTATGCCGATTTCGCCGGGCTGAACGACCCGGTGATCGAAATTGCCGTCACGCCCAACCGGGGCGACGCGCTGGCGGTGCGGGGCATCGCCCGCGACCTGGCCGCCGCCGGAGTCGGCCACCTGCGGCCCTGGCTGGCGGAAACGGT
This sequence comes from Gluconacetobacter johannae, assembly GCF_014174305.1. GTDB lineage: Bacteria > Pseudomonadota > Alphaproteobacteria > Acetobacterales > Acetobacteraceae > Gluconacetobacter > Gluconacetobacter johannae. The sequence continues at coordinate 27,962 of NZ_JABEQH010000014.1, forward strand.
CGAGGGCACGTTCGATTCGCCGATCGGCTGGGCCAACCTGTTTCCCGAAGCCTGCCCGTGGGTGCTGGGGCGGACGATTCGCGGCCTGCGTAACGGGCCCAGCCCGGAGTGGCTGCAGAACCGCCTGCGGGCGGTGGGGCTGCGGCCGATTTCCGCCCTGGTCGATATCACCAATTTCTTCGCCTACGACCTCGGGCGGCCGCTGCATGTCTTCGACGCCGACCGCGTGACCGGCGACCTGCTGACGGTCTGCCGTGGCGCGGGCGAGGCGTTCCAGGCGCTGGACGGGCGGGAGATCGTCGTCTCGCCCGAGGATTGCGTGATCGCCGACGTGGCCGGGGTGCAGTCCCTGGCCGGCATCATGGGCGGGGAGGCGACCGGCGTCACCGCGGATACGACCAGCGTGTTCGTGGAATGCGCGCTGTTCGACCCGGTGCGGATCGCGCTCAGCGGCCGTCGTCACAGCCTGCATTCCGACGCCCGCCACCGGTTCGAGCGCGGGGTGGACCAGGCCCTGCCGGTCGCGGCGCTGGAGGCGGCGAGCCGCATGATTATCGAACTGTGCGGCGGCGAGGCCAGCGAGGTGGTGTCGGCCGGCGAGGCCCCGGCGTGGCAGCGCGAGGCCCGGCTGCGCTTCGCGCGGGTCGCCGGCCTGGGCGGGGTGGATGTTCCGGCCGACGAGGCCGTCACGGCGCTGGAGGCCCTGGGCTTCGCCGTGCGCCAGCGCGACGCGGACGAGGTGCTGCTGGACGTGCCGTCCTGGCGCAACGACATCGCCATGCCCATGGTCCTGGACCAGGCGCCGGGGCTGGATCCGGCGCGGGCGCGCAAGGCCGAGGACGGCGCGCGGGCCGTCGATGCGGAATGCGACCTGATCGAGGAAATCCTGCGCCTGCGGGGGCTGGATTCCATTCCGCCGGTCTCGCTGCCCGCGCTGTCGGCGGTGCCGCTGCCCGCCCTGGCCCCGCGCCAGGTGCGTGCGGCCACCGCGCGGCGGGTCCTGGCGTCGCGCGGCCTGATGGAGACGGTGGGCTATTCCTTCGTGGCGCAGGCCGCCGCCGCCCGGTTCGGCGAGGTGCCCGAGGCGCTGCGCCTGCTGAACCCGATCGCGGCGGACCTGGACCAGATGCGGCCGACGCCGATGGTCAACCTGCTGTCGGCGGTCGAGCGCAACGCGGCGCGCGGCTATCCCGACCTGGGGCTGTTCGAGGTCGGGCCGGGCTTTTCCGCCGACGGGCAGACGCAGGTGGCGACCGCGCTGTACAGCGGCCATACCCCGCGCCTGCCCGGACGCACGGCCGAACCGGTCAGCCTGTGGGACGCCAAGGCCGACGCCTTCGCCGTGCTGGCGGCGCTGGGCGCGCCGATCGAGGGCGTGCAGGTCACGGCGGATGCGCCGGGCCATTATCATCCGGGCCGGTCGGGCGTGATCCGGCAGGGGCCGCGGATCGTGCTGGGCTATTTCGGGCAGATGCATCCGGCCTTGCTGGCCGGGCGCGGGCTGGACCGGCCGGTGGTCGGGTTTGAACTGTTCCTGGACGCGATCGCCGAGCCCAAGCGTCGCCGCCGCGCGGCGCCCGACCTGTCGCCCTTCCAGCCGGTGCATCGTGACTTCGCCTTCGTCGTCGCCCGTGACGTGGCGGCGGATGCGGTGCTGCGCGCGGCCCGGGGGGCGGAACGGACCCTGATTTCCGGCGTGCGCCTGTTCGATGTGTACGAAGGCGACAAGGTGCCGGAAGGCCATAAATCGCTGGGTGTCGAAATCGTCCTGCAGCCCGTCGAGCGCAGCCTGACCGATGCCGAGATCGAGGCGGTGTCCGACAGGATCGTGGCGGCGGTGTCGCGCGCCTGCGGCGCGGTGCTGCGCGGCTGATCCGGCCGGGCCGGGAGAAAGGGGACGGGGATGACCGGGACGTTCAGGCGGGCGGTCCGCGTGGCGGCGATCTGTGTGGCGGCGACGTGCGGCGTGGTGGGCGCCGGGCGGGCGCGGGCGGCGGACATCGTCGGCGCGGGGTCCAGCTTCGGCGCGCCGATCTATGGCGCGTGGGCCAGGGATGCGAAGCAGGCGACCGGCATCGCCCTGAACTACCAGTCCATCGGCTCCGGCGCCGGGCAGAACCAGGTGCTGGCGCGGACGGTCGATTTCGGGGCGTCGGATGCGCCGATGAATGCCGAGCGCCTGCGTGCCGGCCGCCTGATGCAGTTTCCCACCGTGATGGGCGCGGTGGTGCCGGTGGTGAACCTGCCGGGGCTTGGTGCCGGACAGGTGCGCCTGACGGGGCCGTTGCTGGCGGCGCTGTATGCCGGCGACATCACCGAATGGAACGATCCGCGCATCGCCGCCGTCAATCCGGGCCTGACGCTGCCCGACATTCCGGTGGCCCCGGTGCGCCGGGCCGACGGGTCGGGCACGACCTTCGTGTTCACCTCGTACCTGTCGCGGATGTCGCCGGCCTGGAAGCGGGACCAGGGGGCCGCGACCTCGGTCGCCTGGCCGACGGGCGAGGGCGCGCGCGGCAATGACGGCGTCGCCGCCGCCGTGCGTAATACCGAAGGGGCGATCGGCTATGTCGAATATGCCTTCGCCGCGCGGAACGGGATGAGCATGGTGCTGCTGCGTGACCGCAACGGCGATTTCGTCGCCGCCGGCGCCGATGGCTTCGCGGCGGCCGCGCGGTCGGCGGACTGGTCCGACACGGCGACCTTCACGGTGGATCTGCTGGATGCGCCGGGGGCCGGGGCCTGGCCCATCATGTCCGCGACCTACGTGCTGGTGCCGGTCGACCCGGCCGATCCGGCGCGGGCGGGCGCGGTGCTGCGCTTCTTCGACTGGGCCTTCCGCAACGGCGACGCGGCCGCGCGGGCCTTGCAGTACGTGCCGCTGCCGGATGCGGTGAAGGCCGACATCCGGCACGGCTGGTCCGTCATTCGCGGTGTCGCGCCCCCGACATGACGGGGGCGGGTTTGCGCCGGCGGTGGAAGAACGTTAGGCCCATCCCATGACCCAAGATGATACCGGCGCCGCGCCGCGCACGATCTGGATCCTGGCGGGCGAGGCCAGCGGCGACGTGCTGGGCGCGCGCCTGATGGCGGCGTTGCGCGCCCGCGATCCGGCCCTGCGGTTTGCCGGCGTGGGCGGCACGCGCATGGAAGGCGAGGGGCTGGCCAGCCTGTTCCCCCTGCGCGATCTGGCGGTCATGGGGCTGGTCGAAATCCTGCCGCGCCTGCGCCATCTGTCGCGCCGCCTGGACCAGGCGGTGGAGCATATCCGCCGCACCATGCCGGACGCGGTGGTCACCATCGACAGTCCGGGCTTTGCCCTGCGGCTGCTGCGCCGGATCGCGGGGTTGGACATTCCACGCATCCATTACGTGGCCCCGCAGGTGTGGGCCTGGCGCGAGCACCGGGTGCGGGAATTCCCCGGCCTGTGGGACCGGCTGCTGTGCCTGCTGCCGTTCGAACCCGAATTTTTCGGCCGCCATGGGCTGGAGGCGCGCTTCGTCGGCCATCCGGTGCTGCAATCCGGCGCCGATCGCGGGGACGGTGCGGCGTTTCGCGCGCGGCATGGCATCGCGCCCGACGCGCCTGTGCTGATCCTGATGCCCGGCAGCCGCCGGTCGGAGGCGCCTCGTCTGCTGCCGGTGTTCGGCGCGACGATGCGGATTCTGCGCGACACCTGTCCGGGGATCGTCCCCGTCGTCCCGGTGTCTCCGGTCGTGGCCGACACCGTGCGGCGCGGGGTGGCCGGCTGGCCGGTCCAGCCGGTGATCGTGACCGAGGCGGACGACAAGCACGACGCCTTCGCGGCGGCCGGGGCGGCGCTGACCAAATCGGGGACATCGACCCTGGAACTGGCGCTGGCCGGGGTGCCCATGGCGGTGACCTACCGGGTCAACCCGCTGACGGCGGCGATGGCGCGGCGGCTGATCCGCGTGCCCTATGTGGCGATGGTCAATCTGCTGGCCGGCCATCGGCTGGTGCCCGAACTGCTGCAGGAACGCTGCCGCCCGGACCTGCTGGCCGCGACGGTGCGCCGCCTGCTGACCGACGGGCGCGCCGCCGCCCTGCAACGGGCGGGCTTTCACGCCGTGGTCGCGGCGCTGGCCGCCCCGGCGGGCGACCCGGCCGCCGCCGCGGCGGCGGACATCCTGGCCATGCTGGATCAGCGGACACCACCGCCGACGGCTGGCTAGGGCGTCGGGGACCCGGTCGCGGGCGCCGCCGCCGGGGCATTCCGGAGGGCGCGGATCGAATCGAATTCGCTCTTGATGGCATAGACGCCAACGCCGATCGTCATGACCACGGTCAGGACAATCCAGACGATCTTGCCGGCGGACGGGGTGTCGGGGGTGGACATGATGGCTCCTCGGCGGCGGGCGGGTCAGCCCTGCCCGTACAGACTGTCGGGGGACACCAGGGGGGCGCTGGTCTCGACCAGGCCCTCGGGGCGCATGGCGTTGAAGAAGCACGAGCGGCGTCCGGTGTGGCAGGCGACGCCCTGCTGGTCGACCAGCAGCACCACCGCGTCGCGGTCGCAGTCCAGGCGGGCGTCAACCAGGCTCTGCACCTGTCCGGACGTCTCGCCCTTGCGCCACAGGGCGTCGCGGCTGCGCGAGAAATAGCAGACGCGCCCGGTACGCAGCGTTTCGTCCAGGGCCGCGCGATTCATCCACGCCAGCATCAGGATTTCGCCCGTGTCGTGCTGCTGCGCCACGGCGGCGATCAGTCCGGCCGCGTCGAAGCGAACGGTGTCGAGCATGCGGGCGCGGGTGGCCTCGTCGGGCGGAAGATAGGTCATGGCGGCCGGCGGTCCTGCATCGGGCGGTGACGGATGGGCGGGACAAGAAACCATGAGGCGATGAATGTCCAGTCGTCGCCGTTTCGCCGGCACGCCTCGGGGGGATCAGGCCGACCGGCAAAGGCCAGAGCCCGACCTTCCCACCGGCTGTGTCAGGATTCCGGCAGGGTCAGCCAGGACGGGACGTGGACGTGGATGGGGTGGCCCTCGACCTGCAGGTCCGCGTGGATCTGGTCCAGCCGCAGCATCGCCAGCCCCCGCCCGTCGCGGGACGAGGCCATGGTGCCGGCCTCGCGTCCCTCGTGCAGGATGGGAGTCCCCGGCGCCGGCAGGGCCGCCGACGTGACGGGCAGCAGCTTGCGCTTGACCAGCCCGCGATAGCGCGTCCGCGCCGTCAGCTCCTGGCCCATGTAGCAGCCCTTGGTCCAGGAAATGCCGTTCAGGGCTTCGAAATTCGCTTCCAGCAGCAGAGTCTTGCCGGACTCGCAATCGCGCGATCCGTCGGGCAGGCCCAGGGACAGCCGGTGGGCGTCGTAGGCCGCGGGGTCCGCCGCGCCAGGCGCCCGGTGCGGCAGCAGCAGCCGCCATCCGGCCTCGGCCAGGCGGGGATCGGGGGCGCCGATCGCGGAATCGATCATCGACGGGACGGCGTCCCAGGCGGCATGGACGGCGAAGCCGGTCTCGGCGATCGTGACGTCCGACCGCAGGCGATAGCGCGACAGGCGCTGGCGCAGCATGTCGGCCTGCGCGGCCTCGCATTCCAGCAGCAGCCGCTCGCCGCCCGGATCGGCGAAGATGAAGAAATCGGCCAGCCAGCGGCCCTGCGGCGTCAGGAAGGCGGCCCAGACCGCCCGGCCGGCGGCGACGGCGGTCACGTCGTTCGACACCAGCCCCTGAAGGAAGGAAACCCGGTCGGCGCCGGAGACGGCCAGCACGGTCCGGTCCGGCAGGGATGTGAGATGTGTCATGGCAATTTCCGATTCTGAGCGCGCGCGTCCCTGGTGACAAGGGGGAAAACCACGGCAAGGGTCGCGGGGCGATCATGGCGGGTCGGCGATTCCACCCGGCCGCGCGATGGGCTAGCTTCACGGGGCATGCGTATTCTGTTCATTACCTCCACGCGGCTGGGTGACGCGGTCCTGTCCACCGGATTGCTGGATGTCCTGCTGGCGCGCTATCCGCAGGCCCGCTTCACCATTGCCTGCGGGCCGGTGGCGGCGGCGCTGTTCGACGCCATGCCCCGGCGCGAGCGGACGATCGTCGTGACCAAGCGCCGGTATGACCTGCACTGGCTGTCCCTGTGGCGCGACTGCGTGGGCACGCGGTGGGACCTGTGCGTGGACCTGCGGGGTTCGGCGGTCACGCTGTTCCTGCCCGCGCGGCGGCGGGCGATCATGCGGGGGGGGCGGCGGCAGGGCGCGCGCATCACGCATCTGGGCGGGGTGCTGGGCCTGTCGCCGCCACCCCTGCCGGTGATGTGGACCGCGCCGGCCGATCGCGCGCAGGCGCGGGCGATCCTGCCCGACGGCATACGCTGGCTGGCATTGGCGCCGACGGCGAACTGGGCGGGAAAGATCTGGCCGGCCGACCGTTTCGTGGCGCTGGCCCGGATGATGCAGGCCCAGCGCGGCCCGTTGCGCCCGGTCATCCTGTATGGCCCCGGCGAGGCCGAGCGCGCGATGGCGTCCGCCGTGCTGGCCGCCCTGCCGGACGCCGTGGACGCGGGGGGGCATTTCACCTTGCCGCAGGTGGCGGCGCTGCTGGCGCGCTGCCAGGGATTTATCGGCAATGATTCGGGCCTGATGCACCTGTCGGCGGCGGTCGGGACGCCGACGCTGGGGCTGTTCGGGCCCAGCCGGATATCCGAATACGGCCCGGTCGGCCGCTGTGCCCGTGGGGTCGCGGCGCCGGGGCCGGAGGGAGAGGCCCCCATCGCGGGGCTGGAGGTCGCGGCGGTGGTGGATGCGGCGATCGGGTTGCTGGACGATGCCGGGGCGGTTCCGGATGGCGGGCTGTCGGTGGTCGCATGAAAACCGTCCTGGTCTATCGCGACCGTCTGCTGCCGCCCTCGGAACACGCCTTCATGCGGCGGCAGTATATGGGGTTCCGGACGTTGCGGCCCTGCTGGGTCGGATGCCGGCGGGACGCTCCGGCGCCCGACCTGCCGGGCGAGATGCGGTTTCTGGGCGGCAGCGGGATCGGGCGGCCGCTGCGTCAGGCGGCGTTCAAGCAATTCGGCTGGGGCGCGACCCGGGACATCGCCGACCTGTCGCCCGTGCTGGTGCATGCCCAGTTCGGGCGGGGCGGCGCGCTGGCCTTGCCGATTGCCCGTGCGTTGGGCGTGCCGCTGGTGGTGACCTTCCATGGGGGCGACGCGTTCAAGGACCGCCATTACGCGCGCGGCTTTCCGCCGTCGGTGTTCCGCAGGCGCTGGCGTGCGTTGCAATCCTATGCCGCGCTGTTCGTCTGCGTGTCCGAGGGCGTGCGTGAGCGGTTGCTGGAACGTGGGGTGCCGGCCGGCCTGCTGGAGGTCATTCCCATCGGGGCGGAGCCCGCCGCCCGTGCTGCCGGCCCGGCCGACCGCTTTGTCTTCGCCGGACGCTTCGTGGACAAGAAGGGGGTGCGGGTCCTGATCGACGCGCTGCGGGTGCTGGCGGATCGCGGGATCACCCCCCACGTGGTGCTGGCGGGGGACGGGCCCCTGTTGCCGGCGATGCGCGACCATGCGGCGGGGCTGGCGAATGTGCGCTTTGCCGGCTGGCTGGGGGCGGCGGAGCTGGGGGCGCAGATGGATCGGGCGATCGCGCTGCTGGTCCCCAGCGTGGTGCCGCCCGGTGGCGACCGCGAGGGCCTGCCCAGCGTCGCGATCGAGGCCATGGCGCGCGGGGTGCCGGTCATTGCCTCGGACCAGTCGGGGCTGGAGGGCGCGGTGGGGCGCGCGGGGGCGGGACTCGTGGTTCCGGCCGGGGCGCCCGCCGCGCTGGCGGATGCGATGCTGGCCATGCTGGCGCCCGGTGCGCGCGACGCCATGGCGCGGGCCGCCGAGACGACGGCGCGGGGGTCATTCTGCGCGCCTGTCCAGTCATGCCGGCTGGAGGCGCGGTTGCTGTCGCTGCTGTAAGGCGGGGGATCGGGCCTTGCCGTAGGCCTGCCTGCGGGAGTACGTCGCTGGGGAACGACAGGCTGCGAGGGACTGATGCATTACGACCTGATTATCCGCAACGGCACCTGCGTCCTGCCGTGGGGCGAGGCCCGGACCGACATCGGCGTCCGCGATGGCCGCATCGCCAGCCTGACCGCCGGCGTCGCCGACGACGCGGACGAGGTTGTGGACGCGGCCGGCCTGCATGTTCTGCCGGGCCTGATCGATCCGCATGTGCATCTGCGCGATCCGGGTGACGCCAGCGTCGAAAGCATTCCGACCGGCACCCGCGCCGCCGCCCTGGGCGGGGTGACGACGGTGTTCGACATGCCCAACACCGCGCCCGCCATCACCGACGCCGAGATGCTGCGCTGGAAGCAGGAATACGCCTCGCGCGAAAGCTGGGTCGATCTTGCGATGTATGTGGGCGCCACGCGGGCGAACACGCCGCATCTGGGTGAGTACGAACGCTTTGACGGCGTCTGCGCGATCAAGGTCTTCGCCGGTTCATCGACCGGCGACCTGATGATCGAGGATGACGAGGGCATTCGCCGCGTGCTGGAGCATGGCCACCGCCGCGTCGCCTTCCACTCGGAGGACGAATATCGCCTGCAGGCGCGCAAGGCGATGTTCACGCCGGGCATGCCCTATGACATGCACCGCGTCTGGCGCGACGAGGAATGCGCCTTCCTGGGCACCCGGCGGATCGTGGCGCTGGCCCGGCGGACCGGCCGGCCGATCCATATCCTGCACACCTCGACAGCCGAGGAACTGGCCTGGCTGCCCGATTGCCGCGACATCGCGACGGTCGAGGTGCTGGTCAACCACCTGACGCAGGTGGCCCCCGAGTGTTACGAGACCCTGGGCGCGCTTGCGGTCATGAACCCGCCCATCCGCGACCGCCGCCACTACGAGGCGAGCTGGGAGGCCGTACGCAACGGCACGGTGGACACCATCGGCTCGGATCACGCGCCCCATTCGCTGGAGGCCAAGGCCCGGCCGTGGCCCGCCACTCCGGCGGGCCTGACCGGCGTGCAGACGCTGGTCCCGGTCATGCTGGACCATGTCAATGCCGGCCGGCTGTCGCTGGGCCGGATGGTGGACCTGATGGCCGCGGGGCCGGCCCGGGTCTATGGCCTGCAGGCCAAGGGGCGGATCGCGATGGGGTACGACGCCGATTTCACCCTGGTGGACATGAAGGCGCGGCGGCGCATCACCAACGACTGGATCGCGACGCCGGCGGGCTGGACGCCGTTCGACGGCATGGCGGTCACGGGCTGGCCGATGGCGACGATCGTGCGGGGCCGCGCGGTGATGCGCGAGGATACGATCCTGGGCACGCCGTCGGGCCGCTTGGCCCGCTTTGCGCCTTGACGGGCCGGCTGGCCCGCTTCGCGCCCTGATTTCGTCATGTTCGGCCTGTAAGCGGTTGGGATTGGTCAAATCGTCCCGCCCATGACGCGGGAGCAGGAAGGAAGACGTCCCTTGCGTGCATGTGTATCGGGCCTGCTGGTCGTCTGTGCGGTGTCCTTGTGCGGAGTGGGCGCGGCCCGGGCGGCCGAGGCCGGGTGGTCCGCCCCCGCCTGCGGGCGGGAGCCCGTGGCGCCCACGGTCGATTCGTCGACCGTGGCGCGGTACAACGCCAGCATCGACAGCGTGACGGCCTATGAAAAGGCGGCCCGCACCTACAATGGCTGCGTCGCCGCCGCCGCCAGCCGCGAGGAAAGCGCCATCAGCGCCGAGGCGCGGACCCGCATCGGCCGCGTCCATGACGCCAGCGTGGGGGTGCATCGGCGCATCGCCGACAATTTCTCCCGCCTGACGGCGCAGTTGAAGGCCGGGGCCGCGCGCTACAGCCATTGATGGATCACGCGGGTTTGTTGCCCGCGTGCGCCGACGCGGCTATGGTCCCGCCTTGGACGGACGGGCGGCGGCCCGTGCGCGACGTATGCGGGGAACGGGTTGGACGTGGCTGACGACATCTTCAGGGAAGTCGACGAGGATTTGCGCGCGGAGCGGCTGCGGGCGCTGGCGCGGCGATACGTGGTGGCGGCGGTGGCCGTGGTGGCGGTGATCTGCGCGGGTGTCGGCGGCTGGCAATACCATGCGTGGCGGGCGCGGCAGGCCGACCGGGCATGGGCGGCGACCTATTTCGCGGCCCTGCGCGCCGCCGGCAGCAGCAGCATCACGCCGGGCGAGACAGCCCCCCTGACCCCGCAGCAGAAGGACGCGCTGACGCGCCTGGCGACGCTGGACCAGGGCTCGGCCCCGGTAGGGCTGCGGACGATGGCGCGGCTGGAACGGGCGTCGCTGCTGGCGTCCAGCGGCGACGTCAAGGCGGCGCTGGGCCTGTGGGACCAGGTGCAGGCCGACGACGGCGCCGATCCGCTGTTGCGCGGGCTGGCCGACCTGCTGTGGGTCCAGCACCAGATCGACGCCGGCGACCCCGCCACCCTGCGCTCGCGCCTGGCGACGCTGGACGGCGCGGGCAAGCCGTGGCGGGCCCTGGCGGTGGAATGCGAGGCCCTGCTGGACCTGCGCCAGGGCCATGATGCCGACGCGCGACGCCGTTTTGCCCAGATCAGTGCCTCGTCCGATGCGCCCGAGGGGCTGCGCGCTCGCGCCGGCGGCCTGCTGCAGACAATGAATGGCGCCGGCCTGTAAGGCCCCAACCCGTGAAGATCAGGATAGACATGAACAAAGTTCTGACCCGCCGGCATGCGCTGCTCGGGGCCGCGACGCTGCCGATGCTGGCCGGATGCAGCCTGTTCGAGGATGACGAGAAGCCGATCCTGGCCGGCAAGCGCGTCAACGTGCTGAGCACCGGCGCGGGCCTGATGGTCGATCCCGAGGACCATACCCCGATTTCCATTCCGCCCGCCACCGCCATTACCGCGTGGCCGCAGCCGGGACGCGTGCCCAGCCACGAGGGCGTCAACATGGCGTGGGGCGGGGCGATGCGGCGCGAGTGGTCGCACAGCATCGGCGCGGGCATTTCCGAGCCCGATTTCCTGGCCTTCGCGGCGCTGGGCTCGAACGGGCGCGGCGTGTTGCAGGCGACGCCGATCGTGGCCGACGGTCGGATCTTCGTCAGCGACGCCCAGGGCGTGATCCGGGCCTTCTCGTGGCCCGGCATGCGCCGGCTGTGGCAGTTCGTCCCCAAGCCGAAGAAGATGAAGTCCAGCAATCTGGGCGGCGGCTTCAGCGTTGCGGGCGACACGCTTTATGTCGTCGATGGCGTGGCGCAGACCCTGGCCGTGGACGTGGCGACCGGCCAGGTGAAATGGCGGATCGATACCGGCACCCCCGGCCGGTCGGCGCCGACGATCGTCGAGGGACGGCTGTTCTTCGGCACCATCGACGAACGGCTGTTCGCGGTGGAGGCGGCGACCGGCAAGGTATTATGGACCTACACCGCCACGCCGGCGGATACCGTCATCTTCGGCCAGCCCGCCCCTGCGGTGGTGGATGGCGTGGTGGTGGCCGGCTTCGGGTCGGGCGACCTTGTGGCGCTGCGCGCCGAAAGCGGCGAGGTGGTCTGGAGCGACACGCTGGGCAGCACGAACGGCCAGGAATCGACCGTCGATTTTTCCTGCGTGCGGGGCATGCCGGTGGTCGTCGACGGCACCGTCTATGCGGTCAGCGCCGGCGCGATTTTGGTGGCGATGGACCTGCGGTCCGGGCGGCGCCTGTGGGAACGGGCGATCGCGGGGCAGAATACGCTGCTCGTGATCGGCACCTGGCTGTTCGTCCTGTCGCTGGACCAGCAACTGGCCTGCATCGACCGGTTGAGCGGGCATGTGCGCTGGATCACGCAGCTTCGCCGCTTCCGCCGGGTGGATGCCCAGAAGGACGCGGTGACATGGACCGGGCCCATCCTGGCGGACGGCAAGCTGGTGTGCATCAGCACCCTGCCGGAGAACGGGGTCGTGACCGTGGACCCGATCAAGGGCGAGATCCTGTCGATCGGCAAGCTGCCGGGTGTCGCGACAGTGGCGCCGATCGTGGTCGATGGCCGCATGTTGATCGTGACCGATGACGGTCAGATGATAGCATATAGCTAGCGACTGCTTTAAAGGGGGCGCCCGACCAGCTTTACCCCGTCGTGCGCCCCTGTCGCGGCTTATCAAGGATTCAGTCTCAAATTGGCCAAGCTTCCCCCCGCCCTGACCGGAGGCGCGTTGCCGGTGGTCGTCATCGCCGGACGCCCCAATGTCGGCAAATCGACGCTGTTCAACCGCCTTGTCGGGCGACGGCAGGCGCTGGTTGCCGACACGCCCGGCGTCACCCGCGACCGCAAGGAGGCCGAAGCCCAGTTGCGCGGCCGTACTGTCCGCCTGGTCGATACGGCGGGGCTGGAGGAAGCCGCGCCGGACACGTTGTACGGCCGGATGCGCGCGTCGTCGGAATCGGCGGTGGCGCAGGCGGACCTGGTGCTGTTCTGCATCGACGCGCGCGCCGGCATCACCCCGGCTGATTCGCATTTCGCGGTCTGGCTGCGCCGTCAGGGGCGGCCGGTGCTGCTGATCGCCAATAAGTCGGAAGGGCGGCAGGGCGCCGCCGCGGCGATGGAGGCCTATGCGCTGGGCCTGGGCACGCCGCTGGCGATCTCGGCCGAGCATGGCGAGGGCCTGTCCGACCTGATGGGCGAAATCGCCGACCGCCTGCCGCCGGAGGCCGAGGCGGCCCCGTCGGGGGACGAGGCCGGCGACGTGGAGGGCGAGGAGGACGAGCGTCCGGCCGGCCCGCTGCGCCTGGCCATCGTCGGCCGGCCGAACGCCGGCAAATCGACCCTGCTGAACCGTCTGCTGGGCGAGGAGCGGATGATTACCGGCCCCGAACCCGGCCTGACCCGCGATTCCGTCACCGTCATGCTGCATGACGCCCAGGGGCCGATCCAACTGGTCGATACCGCGGGCCTGCGCCGCAAGGCGCGCATCGACGATGCCTCGCTGGAGAAGATGTCGGTGTCCGCCTCGATCGAGGCGCTGAAGATGGCGGAAGTCGTCGTGCTGACGCTGGACGCGACGCTGGGCGTGCATGAACAGGATCTGCAGATCGCCCGCCTGATCGAGCGCGAGGGGCGGTGCTGCGTGCTGGCCCTGAACAAATGGGACGCGGTCGAGGACCGGATCGCGACGCGGCAGGCGATTTCCGACCGGATCGAGACGTCGCTGGCGCAGATGCGGGGCATTCCCGTCGTCTCGTTCTCGGCCCTGACCGGGGCGGGGGTGCAGAAGCTGCTGCCGGTGGTGCGCCGCGCCCATGACGTGTGGAACCGGCGCGTGCCGACCGGCGCGCTGAACCGCTGGTTCGAGACGATGCTGGAACGGCACAGCCCGCCGCTGGTCGGCGGACGGCGGCTGAAGCTGCGCTACATGACGCAGGCCAAGGCCAGGCCGCCGACCTTCATCCTGTTCGGCACCCGTGCCGAGTTGCTGCCCGAGGATTACCAGCGCTATCTGGTCAACGGCCTGCGCGAGACCTTCGACCTGCCGGGAACGCCGATCCGTCTGTTGCTGCGCGGCACGCGCAACCCGTTCGCCGAGAAGGAATGACCCTGGGGCGGGCTGCCTCAGGGCGCTGCCCTGAAACCCGCCAAAGGGCATAGCCCTTTGGAAACCCGGTCGTTTTTGTCCATGTCTTCGTGTCCGGGCCGCCACGCCCGGACACGGCGCGCGTCAGTGGACGAAGATCGAGAGCAGCAGGCAGAACGCCAGGCCCAGCACGGCGATCAGGGTTTCGATCACCGACCAGGTCTTGATCGTCTGCCCGACGGTGAGGCCCAGATATTCCTTGATCTGCCAGAAGCCGGCGTCGTTCATCGGGCCCAGGGCGACCGAGCCCGCGCCCGTCACCAGCACCATCAGTTCCGGCGACGTGCCGTGGCTTTGCAGCAGGATGGGGCCGACGATGCCCGAAGCCGTGCTCATCGCCACCGTGGCCGACCCGGCGGCGACGCGCACCACCACCGCCAGCAGCCAGGCCAGCACCAGCAGCGGCACATGCGCGCCCAGCGCCAGGTCGGTGATCGCCTTGGACACGCCGCTGTCGACCAGTTCGCGGCCGAAGCCGCCGCCCGCGCCGACCAGCAGCATAATCAGCGCCGTCGGACCCAGGCATTCGGTGGTGTAGCGCAGGATCGTCTCGCGCGAGAAGCCGCGCGCCAGGCCCAGCACGTAGAAGGACATGATCGTCGCCAGCAGCAGGGCGATATCGGTATTGCCGATGAAATGCAGGGTGGTGTTCAGTGTGCCGCCGGGGGACGATACCATGTCGGCGACCGAACCGATCAGCATCAGGATCACCGGCGACAGGATCGTCAGCACGGTGATGCTGAAGGGCGGCATGCTGGTGGGAACGTCCTTGTTCGAAAATTGTTCGGCCAGGCTGGCGGCGCCTTCCAGATGCACGTGCGGGGTGATGAATTTCGCATAGACCGGGCCGGCCAGGGCCGCGATCGGCGTGCCGATGATGACGCCCCAGAAGATCGTCCGGCCGGTATCGGCGTGATAGGCTGACAGCGCCAGCAGGGTGGCGGGATGCGGCGGGATCATCCCATGGGTGACCGACAGGGCGGCGCCCATCGGCAGGGCCAGCAGTAGCATCGGCGTGGAGGTCCGGCGCGCCAGCGTGAAGACCAGCGGGATCAGCAGGACGAACCCGACTTCGAAGAACACGGGCAGGCCGACCAGCAGCCCGATGACCATCATGGCCCAGCTTATCCGGCCCTTGCCCGCCAGGCGGGTGATTGTCAGGGCGATCTGGTCCGCACCGCCGGATTCGGCCAGCATCTTGCCCAGCATGGTGCCCAGCGCGATCACGGTGGCGATGTGGCCCAGCACATGCCCGGCCCCGGCCTCGAAGGACGCGACGGCTTTCTGGGGCGGCATGCCGGCACACAGCGCCAGCAGCAGCGACACGGTGAACAGGACGATGAAGGGATTGAGCTTGTAGCGCCCGATCAGAAGCACGACGGCCACGATGGACGCCGTCGCGAGAGAAACGGCAAAGAGTGAGGACATGGAACCACAGTCTGCAGAAATGTGAACGTGCATCACTGCGGGGACGAAATCGGTTGTCAATGCCTCGCCCAGTCACATCCACGCCATGCGCCATGGTTCCCGGCCCGGCCATTATTTTCCGCCCGTCCCGTTGTCCGGGGCAGGATGCGTCTGGTCAGATGGTGGAATTTCGTTTCATAAGGGCCGCTGGTGTCCGTGGTTCCGGTGCCACAACGCAAGAAGAAATCAGGGGGAGGAACCCGTCACATGTCACCAGACCAGATATCGGCACAGGCAGCGCCCGACGTCGGCGGATCGCCGGCGGCGGCGCGGGCCGTCGTCGTTGGACTGCTCGCGGCCATGGCGGGGCTGATGTTCGGGCTGGATACCGGCGTCATCGCCGGCGCGCTGGGCTTCATCGGCGACGAATTCCATGCCTCGGCACGCACGCAGGAATGGATCGTGTCGTCCATGATGGCCGCCGCCGCGCTGGGGTCGGTGGGTGCGGGCCGCATCTCGTTCCGGTTCGGCCGCCGCCGCGCGCTGCTGGGGGCGTCGCTGCTGTTCCTGGCCGGCGCGCTGGTCTGTGCGCTGGCGCAGTCCATCGGCATGCTGATCGCTGGCCGGATCATGCTGGGGCTTGCGGTGGGCATCGCGGCCTTCGCGGCCCCGCTGTATATTTCCGAAGTGACGCTGGAGGCGGTGCGCGGGGCGATGGTCTCGTTCTACCAGCTGATGGTCACGCTGGGCATTTTCCTGGCCTACATGACCGACAGCCTGCTGTCCTATGGGGGGCACTGGCGCTGGATGCTGGGCCTGATGGCGGTTCCGGCGGCGTTGTTCTGCGCCGGCTGCCTGTTCCTGCCGGACAGCCCGCGCTGGCTGATGATGCGGGGCGAGAGAAGCCGCGCCAGCCAGGTGATGCGCCACCTGCGCGCCGACCCCGCCGAGGCGGACGCCGAAATCCGCGACATCGCCCAGGAACTGCGTAAGCCGGGCGGGGAGGGCTTCGCGCTGTTCCGCACGGATGCGAATTTCCGCCGGTCGGTGCTGCTGGGCGTGGTGTTGCAGGTCATGCAGCAGCTGACGGGCATCAACGTGCTGATGTATTACGCGCCCAAGATCTTCCAGGCGGCGCAGTTCGGCGTGTCGGCGGCGACGTGGGCGACGGCGCTGATCGGCCTCATCAACATGGCGGCGACGGGCTTCGCCATCGCGTTCATCGACCGGTGGGGCCGCCGTCCGCTGCTGATCCTCAGTTGCGCGATCATGACCTTCGCCATGCTGGCGGCCGGCGGGCTGGTGGCGGTCGGCGGCGAATCCACGTCGCACGAGATGGGGATGGTGGGTGCGCTGCTGCTGTTCGTGGCGGGCTTCGCGATCGGCGCCGGGCCGCTGGTGTGGACGCTGTGTTCGGAAATCCAGCCCCTGCGCGGCCGCGATTTCGGCATCGCGTGCTCCACCTTCACCAACTGGGCGGCCAACTGGCTCATCAGCAACGTGTTCCTGTCGGTCCTGGCAACGTTGGGCGAGGCCAGGACGTTCTGGGTGTTCGCCGCGATGAACGGCCTGTTCATCGTGATTACCCTTGCCTACGTTCCCGAGACGCGCGGCGTCTCCCTGGAGGAGATCGAGAGCCGTCTGATGGCCGGGCGCCGGCTGCGCGACCTGGGCCGCTGACCCCGGCACGGGACAAAGGAGACTGAACCCATGATTATCCGCGGCGACGAGACCGCCGACATCCCGACGGCGGGCGGACCGATGCGGATGCACCTGCTGCGCCCGGCGGTGGAGGGGCGCTTTGCCGGCGTGGTCCTGTTTTCCGAAATCTACCAGGTCACCGCGCCGATCCGCCGGCTGGCCGCGATGGTGGCCGGGATGGGTCATGTCGTCGCGGTGCCCGAGGTGTACCATGAGTACGAACCCGCGGGCACGGTCCTGGCCTATGACCAGGCCGGGACCGACCGGGGCAACGACCTGAAATTCGCCAAGCCGGTCGCCGCCTATGACGACGATGCGCGTGCGGCGGTGGCGTGGCTGGCGTCCCATCCGTCCTGCACCGGGCGGATCGGGACGATGGGGGTGTGCCTGGGCGGGCATCTGGCCTTCCGCGCCGCGATGAACCCGGCGGTGTCGGCGGCGGCCTGCTTCTATGCCACCGACATCCATTCGGCCACGCTGGGGCAGGGGCGGCATGATGATTCCCTGGACCGGATGGGCGATATCCCCGGCGAGGTGATGATGGTCTGGGGCCGGCAGGACCCGCATGTGCCCTTCGCCGGCCGCCAGGCGATCCGCGCGGGGCTGGAACAGGCCGGCGTCCGCTACGAATGGCACGAGGTCAACGCCCAGCACGCCTTCCTGCGCGACGAGGGGCCGCGCTACGACCCGGCGTTGTTCCTGCAGGCGATGGGCTGGACCGCGGCCCTGTTCGGCCGCACCCTGCGGGCGGGCTGAACGGCATGGCGGCGCGGGTCCTGGTCGAGGGCGAAGGGCTGCATGGCGGGGCGCGGGCGATGGCGATGTTCGCCGTGGCGCTGTCGGTGCTGCTGTCGGTCCTGGATTACGCCATCGCCAACGTCGCGCTGCCGACGATCGCGCGCGACATCCATGCAACCCCGTCCGCATCCATCTGGGTCATCAACGCCTATCAGCTGGCCAGCCTTTCCACCCTGTTGCCGCTGGCGTCGCTGGGGGCGCGGGTGGGGTTCGCGCGGCTGTGCCGCATCGGGCTGGCGGCCTTCGTCGTGGCCTCGGTGCTGTGCGCGATGTCGCACACGCTGCTGGAACTGGCGCTGGCGCGGGCGTTGCAGGGTGTCGGCGGCGCCTGCATCATGAGCGTCAATATCGCGCTGGTCCGCTTCATCTATCCGCATGCCGAGATCGGCAAGGGGATCTCGCTGAACGGGGTCGTCGTCGCCACCGGCGTCGCGCTGGGGCCGACCATTGCCTCGGCCGTGCTGTCGGTGGCGAACTGGCCGTGGATCTTCCTGATTAACCTGCCGCTGGGCGGGGCGGCGATGGTGGCCGCGCTGTTCTACCTTCCGCGCACGCCGCGCAGCGAACAGCCCTTTGACCTGACCAGCGCGGTGCTGAATATCGTGGCCTTCGGGGGGCTGATCGTCGGGCTGGACAGCCTTGTCCACCGGACCGGGCCGGCACTGGCGGTATGGCTGCTGCTGGCGGGGGTGGGGGCCTTCGTGCAACTGGCCCGCCGCCAGGCGGGACGGCCGGACCCGATGCTGCCGATCGACCTGCTGGCGGTGCCGGATTTCCTGGTCGCATTCGGGGTCGGGTTCGGGGCGTTCGTCGCCTCCAACTTCTTCATCATCTCGATGCCCTTCACGCTCGAATCCGTGCTGCATCGCTCGGCCGTCGCGACCGGGCTGCTGATTACGCCCTGGCCGGTCGGGATCGTGCTGATCGCGCCCTTCGTGGGCCGGGTGGCGGACCGGATTCCGGCGGGCGTGCTGTCGTCGATCGGGCTGTGCCTGACCGGGACGGGGTTCGTCCTGCTGTGCCTCCTGACGCCGGACGCCAGCAATCTGGACATTGCCTGGCGGATCGGCATCGCCGGGATGGGGTTTGGAATCTTCCAGCCGCCCAACAACCGCGCGATGATGGTTTCCGCCCCGCGCGGCCGGTCGGGCAGCGCCAGCGGCATGGTGTCGGTGGCGCGGCTGTCCGGCCAGACCATGGGGGCGATGTTCGTGGCCCTGACCTTCGGCTTCGTCGTCCACGACCCCACGCTGCGCTGCCTTGAACTGGCGGCCGTGTCCGCCTACCTGTCCGCGCTGCTCAGCGCCAGCCGGTTGCTGAGGTGGCGCGTGCCCGTAACATGAGCGGAATATAATGATCTGATTTGACACGGATCATTGAGGCCAGCCTTGGGCCGCGCAGTTGTCCGGGCTGCCCCGCCGGGTTTGTTACACAGTTTTCAGTAACGAAAATCTGATCGCGGGCTATCTTGTCCGCGTGAAGGGGCTGATCCGGCAGGACGGATCTGGCGCGGGGGCGGCGAGCCATCCGGCGATCCTGCTCCGGCTGGTCAGGCGGTGTCATGTCGCCGGTGTGGATGGCCGGGTCTCCCTTGCAATCGCGGAGGGATCGGTCATGCGAAACGGCGCCGTGCTGTCTGTCACCAGGCGGGAAACATCTCTGCTTGGGGCCTGCATCCTGGCGGCGGGGCTTTCGGGCTGCGTCGGGCCGACCGGTCCGGTGTACGGGCAATGGTGCGGCTACCAGCCGGATGGCGTCAGCGGGTTCGAGCGCAATGTACAGCTTGTCCTCGACGGCAAGCCCAACGCGCGTGGGGGCATATACCATCTGCGGGTGACGCAGATGAATCCGATGGCGCAGCTTGAGGGGGCGCCCGGCGGGTATGTCGACAATCGCTGGGTGCTCAGCACCGTGACCGCCCATGGCCGGACGTGGAAGCGCATTCACCTTCTGGGCATGCCCGCCACGCAGTACGCGACCTATGACATGCTGCCCGACCGCACGCTGGTGCCCCATATGGGTGGCGAGAGCCTTGATGCGTCGGCACAGGCGGCGATGGCCTATCGGCTGAGCGTCCGGCCCCGCGACAGCTACGCCTACGGGCGGATCTGATCCGTCACGGCGCCGGCCGGACGCGATAGAGCGTCGTCCGGCGCACCGTCCGGTCTTCCAGTTCCATGGTGGTGGGGATCTCCCGGATCAGCAGCGCATCCAGCCCGTCGCGTGGCAGGTAGGCGCGGCCGGGGTCGGCGATCCAGACCTCGGCCGTGCGGGCGCAGCGCCGCAGCCAGGGCAGGATGTGCTGCGTCATCGGGCTTTCGTAACAGACATCCCCGCACAGGATGAGGTCCCAGCAGGGGGCTGCCCCCACGAGGTCCGCCCCGGTGGCGGTGACGTTCACGCCGTTGGCGTCGGCGTTCAGCGCGATGGCCGCCACCGCCAGCGGGTCGATTTCCGCCGCTTCGACCGAGGCCGCGCCGGCCTGCGCGCAGGCGATGGCCGCGATGCCGCACCCCGCCGCGAAATCGAGGACCCGCCGTCCCGCGACCAGTCCGGGGTTGTCCAGGATGTGGCGGGCCAGCAACTGCCCGCCCGGCCAGGCGAAGGCCCAGAAGGGCGGTTCGATGCCGTTCTGCGCCAGCCAGTCCTCGCTGGCCTGCCAGACCGGCGTGATCTCGGTGGCCAGGTGCAGTGCGATTTCCGGCACCAGCGGGGCATGGGCCAGGGTGGTATGCGCCGTGACGAAGGCCCGCGCCTCCGCCGGCGCGCGCGGGTTCATCGGCCGAGCAGCCCGGCCAGCAGCGCCAGCGCGACGGCCAGCCCGGTTTCGCGGTTGAAGCGGAACAGGCCCAGGCACCCCCGGGGATCGGCGACGTCCAGCCGCGCGACCTGCCAGGCCATCGCCGCCGCCGGCAGCAGCATCGCCGGCCAGAAGCCCGGCCCCATTCCCCCCAGGCCACCCGCCGCCAGCAGTGCCGCCAGCGACAGGGCGTAGCACGCGCCGACGAAGCCGCGCGCCTGCCCGGCCCAGAGGCGGGATGTCGATTTCACCCCGATCCGCGCGTCGTCCTCCATGTCCTGGAAGCCGTAGATCGTATCGAAGCCGAGCTGCCACAGGATGGTGGCGGCATACAGCGCCACCCAGGCGGCGTCGATCCGGCCGGCGGCGGCGGCGTAGCCCAGCGGCGCGCCGAAACCGAAGGTGAACCCCATGACCAGTTGCGGCCACCACGTCACCCGCTTGGCCAGCGGATACAGCGCGACCAGCAGCAGCGACGACGCGCCCAGCAGGCGCGACAGCGGATTCAGGCATAGCAGGATCGCCAGCCCGATCGTCAGCAGGACCAGCAGGAAGACCGCGGCCTGGCGCATCCGCAGAGCGCCCGAGGCCAGCGGCCGCCCCGCCGTCCGGGCGACGCGCTGGTCGATGTCGCGGTCCCACATGTCGTTCACCACGCATCCCGCGGCCCGCATCACCAGGCTGCCGACGCCGAACAGCACGATCAGCCGGACGCGCCCGCGCGCGTCGATGCCGTTCGCCAGCAGGATGCCCCACACGCCCGGCAGGAACAGAAGCCAGGTGCCGATCGGCCGGTCCAGCCGCGCAAGCAGAGCGTAGGGACGGATCGCCGGCGGCAGTCGGCCGATCCACCCTTCGGCACGGATATCGGTGTGGGGCAGGGAACCGCTCAACGTCTATGTCTCCGGCCGGGAATATCCGGCCATGATGACGCCGGACTGCGAGGCTGCTAAGGCCCCGGTGTGATGGGCCGGATGGTTCGTCATGGTCAAGAGGGATCGGGCCGCCGCCGGCCGGCGGTGGGGTGCAGGAGTTTGGATTGGCATGAAGGATTGTCCCCGCCTGTTCGTGGACCCCGCGACGCGGCCGCCGATGCAGGACGGCGCGGTCGTGGAACTGGCGCCGGGGCACGCGCATTACCTGGGCACGGTCCTGCGGATGGGGACGGGGGACGAGGTCGCGCTGTTCAACGCGCGTGACGGCGAATGGCGGGCCGGGATCGAGGCGCTGCGCCGCGATCGCGGGCAGGTGCGCGTGCGGCGCCGGACCCGGCCGGCGGAACCCGTCGCCGGCCCGGTGCTGCTGTTCGCGCCGCTGAAGCGCGATGCCACCGACCTGGTCATCCGCATGGGCACCGAACTGGGGGTCAGGCGCTTCCTGCCCGTGCTGACCGAGCGGACCAACACCCACAGGGTGAACGGCGCGCGCCTTGCCGGCATTGCCGTCGAAGCCGCCGAGCAATGCGAGCGCCTGGACGTGCCGGAGGTCGAGGAGCCACTGCTTCTGGCCGATCGCCTGGGGGCCTGGCCGCAGGATCGCCGCCTGTTCGTCGCCGCCGAGCGGCCCGCGCAGCGGGACGGGACGGCGGAAGTCGGGGCGGCCTCCGTCGAGGGGGTCCGTGACGGCGACGGGCTGCTGGTCGGGCCGGAGGGCGGATTTTCCGCCGCCGAGGTGGCTCTGTTGCGTTCGCGGCCGTTTGTTACGATGATATCGCTCGGTCCGCGCATCCTGCGCGCAGACACGGCCGTGGCATGTGGCCTGTCCCTGATGGGGGCTGGTTTCCGTCGCGCGTCTGGTGCAGGGTCGCGCTGATCGTCTGTCCGGTCCTGGCGCGGCCAGTATTCGTCCGGTCGGCCGATCGGTTACTTTTCTGTTTCTGAGGACTATTCCGAAACCCATGTCGAATCCCGGCGAGCAAGATATCACCCCCATCGAATCGGTGAGCCAACTGGCCGCCCTGCTGGCGGAGGGGGGCAAGCCGCGCGATCGCTGGCGGATCGGGACCGAGCATGAGAAATTCGGCTTTGTCCGCCCCGAGGCCGCCGGCCCCGGCCGTCCGGCCTGGATGCCGCCCGCCTACAGCCCCGACGGGATCGCCGAGATCCTGGCCGACCTGCACCGCCAGGGCGACGGCGGAGAATGGGAGGGGATCTATGACAAGGGGAACCTGATCGGGCTGAAGGGCATCGGGCCGGAGCGCGGCAATTCGGTGTCGCTGGAACCGGCCGGCCAGTTCGAACTGTCGGGTGCGCCGCTGGCCAGCCTGCACGACACGGCGCATGAGATGGCCCGGCATTTCGAGGCGATCCGCCCGATTTCCCGGTCGCTGGGCATCGGGTTCGCGCCGCTGGGCTTCCATCCGACGGCGCGCCGGGCGGACATGCCCTGGATGCCCAAGAGCCGCTACGCCATCATGCGGGCCTACATGCCCAAGGTCGGGTCGCTGGGCCTGGACATGATGCAGCGGACCTGCACCGTGCAGGTCAATCTGGATTTCGCGTCCGAGGCCGACATGCTCCGCAAATTGCGGGTGTCCCTGGCGTTGCAGCCGGTGGCGACGGCGCTGTTCGCCAATTCGCCGTTCTACGAGGGCCGGCCCAACGGTTTCCAGTCCAATCGCGCGCAGGTCTGGACCGATACTGACAATGCGCGCTCGGGCATGCCGGCGGCGTTCTTCCGCCCGGATTTCGGGTTTGAGCCCTATGTCGAATGGCTGCTGGACGTGCCGATGTATTTCATCGTGCGCGACGGCGTCATTCTGGACGTGGCGGGCCGGTCGCTCCGGGCCTGGATGAATGGCGAGCGCCAGGACGGGCTGGACGGCCTGACGCCGACATTGGGTGATTTCGAGGATCATCTGACGACTGCCTTCACCGACGTCCGCCTGAAGCGCTTCCTGGAGATGCGCGGCGCGGATGCCGGATCGCCCGAGATGATGATGGCGCAGTCGGCCCTGTGGGTCGGGCTGCTGTATGACGAGGCAGCCCTGGCCGCCGCCGACGCGCTGGTCCGCGAACAGCCGTGGGAGGCGTATGCCGAACTGCGCGCCGCCGTGCCCCGCCTGGGGCTGGACGCCCCGTGGGCGGGGGGCAGTGCGCGCGACCTGGCCCGCCGCATGGTCGATATCGCCGCGCAGGGGCTGCGCGCGCGCGCGCTGACCGACGCGGCCGAACGGGACGAACGCCATTTCCTGGACCCGCTGCACGAGATCGCGGCCGGCGGCCCGACACAGGCCGGACGGTGGCTGGAACGCTATCACGGACGGTGGAACGGCGACGTGAACCGGATCTTCGACGAAGCGGCGATCTGAGGGGGCGTCCGCGCGGTAAGGCGGGGATTTCGATCTTCTGCTGCTGATAACGCGAACAATTCTCACGGTATCGAAATGTCTTGAGTCGCTGGGGTGATTTCGGCATACAGGCGCCATGCGGAAATTCACGACCCTGAGCGATCAGGACATCCTCGCGCTCGCGATTTCGAACGAGGAGGAGGATGGGCGGATCTATGCCGATTTCGCGTATGCCCTTCGTGAGAACTATCCCGATACCGCCAACATCTTCACCGACATGGCGCAGGAGGAGGACGAGCACAGGCGCGCCCTGATCGACCTCTATGTCCGGCGGTTCGGCACCCATATTCCGCTGGTCCGGCGGCAGGACATCGCCGGTTTCATGGTGCGCCGCCCCGCCTGGCAGGTGCAACGGCTGGGGATCGACGCCGTGCGCGGCCATGCCCGGCAGATGGAAGCGGATGCCGCGCGGTTCTATCGCCAGGCGGCGCTGCGTACCACCGACGCGGCGACGCGCAAATTGCTGGGTGACCTGGCGGTGGCCGAGGACCGGCACGAACAGGCCGCGGGCGTCATCGAACGCAACCGCCTGCCGGCCAGCAAGCGCGAGGACGAGGACGAAGGCGCGCGCCGCCGCTTCATCCTGCAGGTGATCCAGCCCGGCCTGGTCGGGTTGATGGATGGGTCGGTTTCGACCCTGGCCCCGGTCTTCGCCGCCGCGTTCGCGACGCATCAGGCGTGGCAGGCCTTCCTGGTCGGGATTGCGGCATCGGTCGGCGCCGGGATTTCCATGGGCTTTGCCGAGGCCCTGTCGGATGACGGCAAGCTGTCCGGCCGGGGCGCGCCGCTGCTGCGCGGGCTGGTCTGCGGGCTGATGACCACGGCGGGCGGAATCGGCCATACCATCCCGTTCCTGATCGGCAGTTTTTCGGTTGCCATGCTGATCGCCATGCTGGTGGTGGTGGTGGAATTGTTCGTGATCTCGTGGGTGCGATGGCGCTACCAGGAGACGCCGTTCGGCTCGGCGATCGTGCAGATCGTCGTGGGTGGCGCGCTGGTCTTCGCCGCCGGCATCCTGATCGGGTCGGCGGGGTAGGGCACCCCGAACCGCGTTTTCAGGGCGGCGGCGCCCCGAGGCGTGCCGCCGCGCGGATCTGCCGTGCCGCGCGGTCGGCGTCGTCGGCCGTTGCGCGTGCGATGCCCAGCAGCAGCCCTGGGCGCGCGGGGCCCAGATGGAATTCCGACAGGGGGAGGATCGCCAGCCCGCGTGCATTGAGCGCGCGGACGACGGCGCGGTCGTCCATCGCCGGGTCGGTGAACCATGCCGCAAGCTGAAGGCCGCCTTCGCCGGCGCCGGGGGTCAGGATGTCGCCGCAATGCCGGCGCAGCGCGGCGACGGTGGCGGCCATCCGTTGGGCATACATTGCGCCCATCCGGCGCACATGCGCCCGCAGGTGCCCGTCAGTCACGAAATCCGCCAGCGCGACCTGGACATGGACCGGGACCGACGCGCCGCGCATCCGCAGCGCATCGGCGACCCGTGGCGCCAGCCAGGCCGGCAGGATGGCGTAGGCGACGTGCAGCCCCGGCGCCAGGGTTTTTGAAAACGTGCCCAGATAGGCCACGGATTCCGTCCGGTCGATGCCCTGCAAGGCGGCGATGGGGCGTGATCCGTACTGGAATTCGCTGTCGTAATCGTCCTCGAGGATCACCGCCCCGCTGGCCTGCGCCGCGGCCAGCACCGCCAGCCGGCGTTGCAGGGTCATGGTGGCGCCGGTCGGATAATGATGCGATGGCGTTACGGAAATCAGGCGCGGCGGCGGGCCGTCCGCCCTGGCGACATCCATGCCGTGCGCGTCGCACGCGACCGGGACCAGCCGCGCGCCCGCCGCGCGCAGCAGGGCGTGGGATGCGGGATAGCCGGGGTCCTCGACCCAGGCGACGTCGCCGCCCGGCTGGTCGGGGGTCAGGACGACGCGGGCGATCACGTCGATGGCCATGCGGGTCGAGGGCACGATGACAACCCGGTCCGCCGTCGCGACGACGCCGCGCGTGGCCGCGACGTGGGACAGGATGGCGGCGCGCAGTTCGGCCGCCCCGGCCGCGGGGCCGTAGCCCAGATCGACCGTCCGGCCCGACCGGGCCCGCGCGCCCAGGCAGCGCGCCCAGGCGGCATGGGGGAAGGACGTCAGGTCCGGCAGGCCGGGCTGGAACGCGCCCGACGCCGAGCTGTTCGGCAGGGAAGATGGAGCCGGCGGGGGGATTGCGGCCGTGGGCGCGCGCCCGTGCGGCGGCGGGGACGGCAGGGCGGCGATGCGTGTGGCCGACCCGCCGCGTGCCGCGAGGAAGCCTTCGGCGCGCAAACGTTCGTAGGCCTGCACGACGGTCGATCGCGCGACGCCCAGCGCCACGGCCAGCGCCCGGCTGGACGGCAGGCGGTCGCCCGCCGCGAACTGGCCGCCCAGGATCCGGTCGCGGATCGTGCGATGGATCTGCGCCTCCAGCGCGCCGGCCTGCCGGTCCAG
Source organism: Gluconacetobacter johannae (assembly GCF_014174305.1). Classification (GTDB taxonomy): domain Bacteria; phylum Pseudomonadota; class Alphaproteobacteria; order Acetobacterales; family Acetobacteraceae; genus Gluconacetobacter; species Gluconacetobacter johannae. Next base: position 54,019 of record NZ_JABEQH010000014.1, read on the forward strand.
CACCAGCCATGCGGCGGGTGTGCGGATCGTGTCGCGTGCCACGGAGAACGGGCCTTTCCTTTAAACTGGTCTGGTCGAAATCGCCCAGGCGGTCGTTACCGGCAGACCGTTTTACATGGCAGCATGACGATGCAACAGGCAGGAGCCCCCACGATGTCCGATCCCGCTTCCCCGCAGCCGGATCTCTATCCCGTCACCGAACGCAACCGGGTCCGCCGGGCGCATGAGCGGGGCAGCTACGCCCACGCCGACGTCCATGCCATCCTGGATGCGACGCCGGTGTGCCATGTGGGCTACGTCATCGACGGCGCGCCCTATGTGACGCCGACCCTGCATTGGCGGGTGGGGAATCGCGTCTACTGGCACGGGTCGGCGGCCAGCCGTTTCCTGCGCGCGGCCGAGGGCGCGCGGGTCTGCCTGACCTGCACGCTGATGGATGGCTATGTGATGGCGCGGTCGGCGTTCAGCCATTCGGTCAATTACCGCTCGGCGATGGTCTTCGGCACCGCCCGGCGGCTGGAGGGCGACGAGGCGGTTGCCGGCGCCCTGCGCGACATGGTCGAGGATCTGTTCCCCGGCCGGTGGGACACGCTGCGTCCGATGACGGCGCAGGAGCTGAAGGCGACCGCCGTGCTGTGGATGGACATCGAGGAGGCCAGCGCCAAGACGCGCGGTGGCCCGCCCGGCGACGCCGCCGAGGCCGAGGTGCCGGTCTGGGCCGGGGTGCTGCCGATGCATACGGTGCTGGACGCGCCGCAGGGGGCGCCGGAACTGCCGCCGGGGATCGACCTGCCGCCGGGGCTGGCGGCGCTGGTGGCGTCGGGCAGGCTGCGCTGAAACGTCGCGGGGGGCGTCGGGTCCGGAACGCCTTGATCTTGCCGGAATGATCGGGCAACGAAGACAGGCCCGGCGCCCGCCGGCGGCCCGCCTGTGCCCGATCGGATCCCATGACGCGACCCTCTCGTCTTTCAGAACGGTTTCCCTTGCCCGCGCGGCTTGCGGCCTGCCTGCTGGCCGGGGCCGCGGCGGTGGCCTGTCCGGTATCCATGCCCGCCGCCCGGGCGCAGACGGCGGCCGCGCTGTCCCTGTCGCCGGCGGATCGGGCCTGGGTGCAGAGGGTCCAGGCCTATCTGAACGGCATCACGACGCTGGAGGCCCAGTTCCAGCAACTGGCCCCCGACGGGAAGCGGACGACGGGCACCGCGTGGCTCAACCGGCCGGGGCGGATGCGCTTCGAATACGACAAGCCGAGCCCGCTGCTGCTGGTGGCCAACCATGGCCAGGTGGTCTTCAACGACAGCCAGCTTGGCCAGACCACGACGATACCGCTGGACAAGACCCCGCTGGGGCTGCTGCTGCGGCCCGACCTGCAACTCTCAGGCGATGTGACCGTTACCGGTTTCACGCACGCCAACGGGCTGGTGCAGGTCACGCTGGCGCGGACCGCGTCGCCAGGGGACGGGAGCCTGACACTGGTGTTTCATGACAATCCGCTGGCCCTGCGCTCCTGGAGCGTCGTCGATGCCCAGGGACAGGAAACCCGCGTGGACCTGTTCAATGTCCGTCTGGGCGGGGGGCCGCAGCCCGACAGCCTGTTCGATACGGATATCGGCGATCAGTAACCGTGCGGGTCCCCGGGCTGCCCTTCCTCGCGGGCCAGTTCCAGCGCGCGGGCATAGACCGTGCGCTTGGGCAGGTTGACCGCCCCGGCCACCAGCGCCGCCGCGTCCTTGACCGACAATGTGGCCAGGGCCGCGCGCAGGCGGCTGTCCAGGTCATCCGCCCCGCGATCGTCGGCGCCGGGCGGCCCCAGCAGCACCGTGATTTCGCCCCGCGCGCGCGTCTGGTCGTACCAGGCCGCCAGCGTGCCGACGGGGCCGCGCCGCACTTCCTCGAACCGTTTGGTCAGTTCCCGCGCCACGGCGGCGGGACGGTCGGCGCCGAAGATGTCGGCCAGGTCGGCCAACATCCCCGCCAGCCGGTGTGGGGCCTCGTGCCAGATCAGGGTCGCGGACAGGCCGGCCTGTTCGGCGGCGCGCAGTGTAATCAGATTTTCGCGCCGCGCGGCCTCGCGCGGGGGAAGGAAGCCCGAGAACAGGAACGGGTGCGGCGGCAGGCCCGACAGGGTCAGGGCGGTGACGGCGGCATTGGGGCCCGGCACGGCGGTGACGGGGATGTTCGCCGCGATAGCCGCCCGCACCAGCCGGAAGCCGGGGTCGGACAGCAGGGGCGTGCCGGCGTCGGACACGATGGCGATGCGCCGCCCGCGTTCCAGCATGTCGATCAGCGCCGGAATCCGCTGCTGCTCGTTATGGTCGTGCAGCGGTTCGGTCCGGGCCGCGATCGCGCGCGACGCCAGCAGCCGGGCGGTCACGCGCGTGTCTTCGCACAGGACCAGGTCGGCGGCCGACAGGGTCGCGACGGCCCGGTCGCTCAGGTCACCCAGGTTGCCGATGGGCGTGGACACCAGGGACAGGCCGCCGCCGGCAGGGGCGGGCGCGTCTGCGGCGTCGAAATCGTCAGGGGCATGACTGTCCTGTCCCGCGTCGCTGTGGGAAGAGGGCATCGCGGACGGGTCTCCGTCCGGCATGGAGCGGAAAGGCAGGGACGAGGAAGATGAATCGGACATGTGGACTCCGGTCGCAGAAACGCGGGGCAGATGCAACCGTTCGCGGCATGTCCGGCAGGGCCGGCCTGCTGATGGCGGCCTCGCTGGCGGGGCTTGCGGCCTGTGCCGGTCCGTCGCCGTCGGGGCCCGCGATCGTCGGGCCGGTCGCCCCGCCCCCCATCGGCGCACCGGTGCCGCCGGGGCGCACGGTGGGCGTGCTGCTGCCGCTGGGCGGCCCGAACGCCCGTCTGGGACAGGAAATGCTGGCCGCCACGCGCCTGGCGCTGGACAGCCCCGCCGCGCCGCCGCTGGATGTGCGCGACACGGCGGCGCCGGGCGGGGCGGGCGCTGCCGCGCAGGCGGCGGTGGCGGCCGGTGACGGCGTGATACTGGGGCCGCTGACCGCCGGCGACACCGCCCAGGCGGCCACGGTGGCGGCGTCGGCTTCGGTGCCGCTGCTGGCCTATACCAGCGATGTCTCGCTGGGGCGGCCGGGTGTGTGGGTGCTGGGGATTGCGCCGGAACAGCAGGTGACGCGTCTGGTCGCCGCCGCCCGTGCCGAGGGACGGCAGCATTTCGCGGCGTTCCTGCCCGACAATGCGCTGGGCCGGGCGATGGGCACGGCTTTGACGCAGGTCTGCGCGGCCCAGGGATTGCCGACGCCCGTGGTCATCTATCACACCACCAGCCAGGCCAGCATCACGCAGGGGCTGAAGACCCTGTCGGATTATGACAGCCGGCTTGCCGCCGTCCAGGACGCCGCGCAGGCCGCGACGGCGCCCGACGCGGCGGCGGTCGATCCGTTGGCGGGCGCGGTACCGGCCGTGCCCGCCGGCACGGCGGCCCCGGCCGCCGCCCCGCCGCCGCCCCGGTTGGGCCCGCCGCCGTTCGACGCCCTGTTGCTGGCCGATACCGGGCTGCAACTGGGGATGGTGATCGACGCGCTGAATACGGTGCAGGTGACCGGGGCCCCGGCGGGGGCGGCACCGGCTGCGGGGTCGCCGGCCGGCCCGCCGCAGGTTCGGCTGCTGGGATCGGAATTGTGGGGAGTGTTTGCCGGAAAGCTCGGCCGGTTGCAGGGGGCATGGTATGCCGCGCCCGACCCGGCCAGCCGCCAGCGCTTCATCCAGATCTTCATGGCGCGCTACCACCACATGCCGACGCCGCTGGCCGACCTGTCCTATGATTCCGCGGCGCTGGTCGGCGCGCTGGATCGCGCCCGGACCGAGGGTCAGCCGAACGGCTACACGGTCGAAGCCCTGACGCGGCCCGACGGATTTTCAGGGGTGGATGGGGTGTTCGGCCTGACGCCGGATGGCCGGACGCGACGGGATATGGCGATTTTCCAGATCCAGCCCGGCGGCGGTGGACGGATCGTCGTCCCGGCGGCGGGGCGTCTGGCGCGGGACGGAAGCCAGAGCTGATCGGCCGGGGGGCCGATCGGGCGGGGGCGGTCAGGCCGCCGCCGTCGCCCCGCAGGCCAGGACCGGGCGAATGGCGTACAGCGCGGCCTCGAAGCTTTTGAACGCGCCCAGGCGATGGTCGCGCAGATGGTCGATCAGGACCCAGTTCATGCCTTCGGGCCGCACCAGATAGGCGGGATCGGCGTTTTCGCGGACCCAGACCAGCACGTGTTCGATCAGGCCGTCATCCGACCGGGCGGCGACATCGACGTCGCACAGCCCCATGCAGGCGCCGGCATCCAGCCACCGCATCAGATATTCCCGATGCCGGGGCAGGAAACTCAGACGCAGGGGAATCACGTTGCAGGAGCTGGTCGGAGACGGGGTGTCAACCTTCCGGTTCATTGCCATGGCCATCTGAATGTCCTCGCGGTGGGGGCGTGATGGAACGCTAATGCGCGTCGGACGGCCTTGCCAAATTGAATCTGTGCGCCAGCGCCGCACAAACAGGCAGAACTTTGCCGATGTGGCAAAAAAACAATGCTCTGTTACGCATTAGCCTTAATGTTGAGCACGCAACGGTGCAACTGCTCAGGAATTGTCAGAAACTGGACTTGCCAACCGTCAGGCGCGCGTCTCGAACAGGGTCTTGGGCCACCGGCGATGGAGCCAGAGCCAGCTTCCCGGATGGGTGCGGATCCAGCTTTCCAGCCGGTCGTTGACGGCTTGCGTCAGGGCCAGGACATCGGCCTGGCGGTCCCCGGTGTCGGGCAGGGGCAGCGGCGGCTCGACATGGATACGCAGGCGGGCGGGGCCCAGGCGTTCGACATAGCCGGGGATGACAGGGCAGCGATAGCGCAGCGCCATGGCGGCCAGGGCCGGCGCGGTCATCGCGGGCTGGCCGAACAGCCGGGCCTCGATTCCGTCATTCATCTTCTGGTCCACCAGCATGCCCAGCCGCCCCCCGCGGGCGACGTGGGCCAAGGCGCCCCGCGCCCCGCGCGCGCCCTTGGCGAACAGCGGCACGGAATGTTCCATCGCCTCGTCGCGCAGGGTGCGGATCATCCGGTCGATCAGGGGATTTGCTGCTGCACGATAGAAAGATGCGAACGGCAGGCCATGATGCGCCACGGCCGGCGGCAGCATTTCCCAGTTGCCGATATGGCCCGAGACGAAGATCGCGGCCCCCCCGCGCGCCACCTGGGCGGCCAGATGCTCGGCCCCCGTCACGTCCCATCCGGGGCCGTGGGCCGGGTCGCGCGGCAGGCGGGACAGATGGGGGAGTTCGCCGACCGTGCGGCCCAGATTGTCCCATACGTCGCGAATGACGGCGCGCCGTTCGGCCCGGTCCAGCCCCGGCAGGGCGAGGCGCAGGTTGGCGTCGGCCACCCGCGAGACCGGCAGGCGCGGGCCGATCGCGCGGCTGATCGCCCCGCCGACATCGGACGCCCGGACCGGCCCCAGGCGGCGCAGCAGCGCCAGCGCCCCCCGGGCCGCCAGGGCTTCGAGCCGCATGAGCATGGTGACGCGCGGGCCGCTATCGCCGCTATCGGTCATCGTGGCGTCTCCTCCAGCCAGAGATCGAGAAGCCGGTCGGGGGCGGCCGGATCGGTCCAGGCCAGCCGGACATCCACGGTCCGGACCTGTGGCCTGAAAGCCACAGGCAGGCGGACGGCATCCTTGGGCGTGGTCAGGAGAATGGCGTCGTGCGCGCGGGCGGCGTCGCCCAGGCGGCGCAGGTCGTGGTCGCGATAGGGGTGATGGTCGGGGAAGGGCAGGCAGGCGGCAAGGGGCACGCCCTGCCGGCGCAGGCCGTCGAAGAACTTGTCCGGCCGTCCGATGCCGGCGAAGGCGATGGCCGTCCGTCCGTCCAGCAGCGCCCCGGCATCGTCCATGTCCAGTTGCGCGCGCAGGACCGGCAGCCTCTCGGGCAGGGCTGCCGACGCCCCGGTCAGGTCGTCCCCGACCAGGACGGCGGCGCGGGCGCGGGCTGCGCCGGCCGCCACTGGTTCGCGCAGCGGGCCGGCGGGCAGGACGCGGCCATTGCCGAACCCGCTGGCCCCGTCGATGACCAGCAGCGGCATGTCCTGACACAGGCCGGGATTCTGGAAACCGTCATCCATGACCAGGCAGTCGGCCCCGGCCGCGATGGCGGCGCGCGCGCCGGCCGCGCGGTCGGCGGCGACAATGCAGGGGGCCACGCGGGCCAGTAGCAGGGCCTCGTCCCCCACGGCGTCGGCGGCGTGGCGGGCCGGATCGACCCGTACCGGGCCGCGTACCCGCCCACCATAGCCGCGCGTCAGGAAATGCACCCTGCGCCCCCGCGCGACCAGCCGGCGTCCCAGATCGAGCGCCAGGGTCGTCTTGCCCGCGCCGCCGGCCGTCAGGTTGCCGCAGCACAGGACCGGGACCGGCGCACGCCATCCCGGCCGCCGCACCCGCCGGGCGGTGCCCAGCGCATAAAGTGCCGCGGCCGGCGCCAGCAGGCGGGCGATCGGGCCGCCGTCGGGGTCGGACCAGAAGCGGGGCGGGTGCATCAGCCCCCCGCCAGGGTCAGCAGGCGCGCGGCCATACGGTCCGGCAGGTCGGGATCGCCGGCGACGGGGGCGGCGTGGCGACGGGCCTGCGCCAGGCGCGCGGGGTCGGACAGCAGGCCGTCCACCCACTCCGCCAGGGCGGCGGGATCGGCGACGATGGCGACGGCATCGCCCAGCCGGGCGAAGGCCTCGGTGAAATTGTCCGTCAGCGGGCCCGACGCCAGGGCCGCGCCCAGCCGGGCCGGTTCCATCGGGTTATGGCCGCCGCCCCGCCCCGGACCGGGAAGGCTGTTGCCGATGAAGACGATCGGCACCGCCCGGTAGAACAGGCCCAGCTCGCCCAGCGTGTCGCAGATCCAGAACCGGTCGGCCGGGCAGGGGATCGCACTCAGTGCGCGGCGGGGGACGGGGGGTGTCTCCAGGCATGCCGCGATCGCCGCGCCGCGTTCGGGGTGGCGGGGGACGATCACGGTCAGCAGGTCGGGGTGGCGTGCGCGGATCAGCCGGTCGGCCTGGGCGATCAGGTCTTCCTCCCCGTCATGGGTGGAGGCGGCCAGCCAGACGGGGCGGCCGGCGATGGCGTCCACGATGCCGGCCAGTTGCGCCGGGTCGGCCGGAAGCGGGGCGGCGGCCTCCTTCAAATCGCCCGGAACGTCCACCCGCGTGGCGCCCAGCGCGCGCAGCCGGGCGGCGTCCTCGGCCGAGCGCGCGGCGATCCAGCCGAAGCGCGACAGCATGCGCCGCGCCAGCCCCGGCATCCTGCGCCAGCCGTCACGCGAGCGGTCGGACAGGCGGGCGTTCATCAGGGCGATCGGGACGCCGCTGCGGTGACAGGCTTCGATCAGGTTGGGCCACAGCTCGCTTTCCGTCAGGGCCGCGGCGTCGGGGCGCCAGTGGCGCAGGAACCGGCCGATCCAGCGCGGCACGTCCAGCGGCACGAACTGGTGGATGACCCGTCCGCCCCATGCCGCGCCGGCCAGGCGGCGGTCCAGCAGGTCGGCGGCGTTGACCGTCGCCGTCGTCAGCAGCACATGCAGCGCCGGGTCGCGCGCCATCATGCGGTCGATCACCGGCAGGATCGACAGGCTCTCGCCCACGCTGGCGGCGTGCAGCCAGACCAGCCGGCCGGCGGGGCGGGCGCGCGCGGTCAGGCCCATGCGTTCGCGCAGGCGGCCGGGCCGTTCCTTGCCGCGCGCCAGCCGGCGCCGCAGCAGCAGGATCAGGCCCGGCGCGATCAGGGTGGCCAGCAGCGCCCACAGGCGCGACAGGCCGCCGGCGGGCGGGGGGCAGGCGGCTTCGGTCGCGGCGTCGATGGCGTCGCCGATCCGGCGTGCCGCCGCCGCCCGGTCGCCGCGCGCCGGCATGACCGGCGCGCCGCAGACCACCCGCCCGCGTCCGAACGGCAGCGGAATCAGCATCCGATCCCAGGTGCCCAGGCGCCAGGACCGGCACCACGCCCCCACCGGCACGACCGGCGCGCCGGACAGCAGGGCCAGGCCCGCGACCCCCTGCTGGGCGTGGCGGCGCGGACCGCGCGGCCCGTCGGGGGTGACGGCGATCAGGCTGCCGTCGCCCAACTGGCCCAGCAGGCCGCGCAGGGCCGCGGCGCCGCCCTTGTCCTTGTTCCTGCGATCCGTGGATCCGGCGATGACGTCCACCCCCCAGGGGGCGACGATGTCGGCGATCATCCGCCCGTCGCGGTTGCGGCTGACCAGGACATGCATACGCAGCGACGGGTCGCGCCGTGCGGCCCACCACCACAGGGCGGGGGTCAGGACCAGCGTTTCATGCCAGAAGGCGACCAGCGCGGACCGCCCGTCGCGGGGCGTCAGCACCGGCAGGGCGTCGGGGTGGATGTCGAACGTCCAGCGTGTGGTGCGTAGCGCCAGCACCAGATAGGACCGCAGCGCCCCGATGGCCAGGGTACGGCCCCGCCCGCCTGCCAGCAGGCGTTTCAGCATGTCCGGCCCCGGACGGGGAAGCTGCGTGTCATGCGTCTGGCGGTAGCATGGGCGACCGGCGGGCGGAAGGGGACGGCGCGCGTCCCCAGGCCGGTCCCCGCCGGTTCAGGCCAGGAAGCGTCGCAGCCCGAACCCTTCGGCGCGCTCGTCGCGGACCGATGGCTGGTAGGCCGTGGTGAAGCGTTCATGCGCCCGCGCCCATACGGCCGGGTCCGCGCCGTCGGGCAACTGGACGGTCGAGGCGCCGCAGCGCAGCAGGAATTCGTACTGGTCGGGCAGCGGCCGCCCGGTGACGCGGATCTCGCCGGCAAAATCCAGATGTTCGCGCAGGGCCCGCGCCTGGCTGAAGGCGCGTCCGTCGCGGAAGGTCGGGAAGGTGACGCCGACCAGCGCCAGGCGCGGCAGGGCCGCGCGCAGCACAGCGACCTCGGCATCGGGCGGCAGGGCGACGCCCAGCTTCTCGCCGGCGGGGCGGGCCAGCCCGTCTTCCAGCCGTTCCAGCGGCACGATCACCGGGCCGGTCGGCGGCAGGGGCGCGTCGTCGCCGATGGTGGTCCAGAAATCTTCGACGAGGCGGCCATTTTCAAGCAAGGGCATAGACGGCATCCTTGAACAGCGCGGCGCCGAGCCGCCGATAGGTGTCGAGGAAGCGTTCCCCCTCGGTGCGGTGGACCAGATAGGCATCGACCAGATGGGCGATCGCGTCCACCGTCGCGTCCTCGGGCAGGGCCGGACCCAGGATCTGGCCGATGGCGGCGTCGTTGCCGGCCGAACCGCCCAGCGTCAGCTGGAAGAATTCCTCGCCTTTCTTGTCCACCCCCAGGATGCCGATATGCCCGGCATGGTGATGGCCGCAGGCGTTGATGCAGCCCGAGATCTTGATCTGCAGGTCGCCGATGCGTTCCTGCAGGGCGGGGTTGGCGAACCGGGCGCTGAGCTTCTGCGCGATCGGGATCGAACGCGCATTCGCCAGCGAACAGTAATCCAGCCCCGGGCAGGCGATGATGTCGCCGATCAGCCCGATATTGGCGCTGGCCAGCCCCGCGCCGCCCAGTTCCCGCCACAGCGCATGCAACTGGTCCTGGCGGACATGGCCCAGGACGACGTTCTGCATGTGGCTGATGCGGATCTCGCCGAACGAGAAACGCTCCGCCAGGTCGGCGATGGTGTCGAGCTGCGCCGAGGTGGCGTCGCCGGGAATGCCCCCGTCGGGCTTGAGCGAGATGACGGCCGAGATATAGCCCGCCGCCCGATGCGGATGGGTGTTGGTGCGGACCCAGCGGTCGAAGGCCGCATCGGCGCGCCGTGCCTCGGCCAGGCGGTCGGCGGCGTCGGACGGGGCGTCCAGCACCGGCGTGCCGAAGCGGGCGCGGATGGCGGCCACCGTTTCGGGCGGCAGGCGATAGCGGGCGCGGTCCATCGCCGCGAATTCGGCATCGACCTTCTCGCGATAGGCTTCGGCGCCCAGCGCCTGCACCAGGATCTTGATGCGCGCCTTGTAGATGTTGTCGCGGCGTCCGTACTCGTTATAGACGCGGACCATCGCCTCCAGATACGCCAGCAGGTCTTCTTCCGGCAGGTTGTCGCGCAGATGCACGCCGACGATCGGGGTGCGGCCCATGCCGCCGCCGACGAAGACGTCGAAGACCGTCCCGTGGCGTCCGGGCTTGGCCACCAGCCCGATATCGTGGAAGCGCGCCGCCACGCGGTCGTGGGGGCTGCCGCTGATCGCGATCTTGAACTTGCGCGGCAGGAAGGAGAATTCCGGATGCAGCGTGGACCATTGCCGCAGGATTTCGGCATGCACGCGCGGGTCGAGCAATTCGTCGACTGCCGCGCCGGCGAACTGGTCGCAGGTGACGTTGCGGATGCAGTTGCCGCTGGTCTGGATGGCGTGCATGTCCACCGCCGCCAGGCGCGCCAGGATGTCGGGCGTGTCTTCCAGGCGGATCCAGTTGAACTGGATGTTCTGGCGGGTGGTGAAATGGCCGTAGTCACGGTCGTAGGTCCGCGCGATATGCGCCAGTTCGCGCATCTGGCGGGAATCGAGGATGCCGTACGGAATGGCGACCCGCAGCATGTAGGCATGCAATTGCAGGTACAGCCCATTCATGAGGCGCAGCGGCTTGAACTCGTCCTCGGACAGGGCGCCGGACAGGCGGCGGGCCACCTGGTCGCGGAACTGTTCGACCCGGTCGTGCAGGAAGGCGCGGTCCACCTGGTCATAGGCGTAATGCCCGACCGGGGCGGTGTCGGGGGTGGCGAGGGTCTCAGCGGACATCGGAGGGGACCTCGGTCAGGGTGGCGAATTCCGGGTGGACGGTGGGGCCGAAGGCGCGGATGCGCTCGCGCACCGTGACCGGCACGGGCGTCGTGCTGTCGTCGCTGATCTGCACGCCGTAGACGCCGACGACGCCGTCGGCCTGCTGCCGCCGCGCGGTGGCGTCGATCACGGCCTCGATCCCGTCATTGGAAAAGATTCGGGCGGCGTCGATGCGTCCGGACCAGGCGCCATCCTCGGCCAGCCAGACGATCCGTCCGTCCAGCAGCCGGTTGGCGGTCACGACGCTCGACCCGCCCGCCTGGCGGCGGTTGTTCCTGACATCCACTCTGATTTGTCCTCTGTCGGCCGGGAATCCTGTTTCACCGGGTCATTAGGGGATTAATTGGGTATGCACAAGGTTAATGCACAATAATAAAATGTATAATGGTCCATTCCCGTCCGGCGGGCGCGCGGGCGTTCATGCCACCCGGCTGGCGCCTGCATCGGTGTCGCAGGCCGCCACGCCGTGGAGCAGCGACCGCCCGTCGCGGAACAGTCGCGCCGCCGAGATATCGACCCCGTAGCGCGCCTGCGCCCCGTACTCGCTTTCGTCCGCCGGCCGCATGATCGTGACATGGCGTTCGCCGATGGCGATGTCCAGATGGGCGTAGCCGCCGCGCGTGTGGTCCAGGACGGCCCGCGCCTGGCCCATGCCGGGCCGCAGCGCGACGTCGTAGGGGCGGATCATCGCGGTGGCCCGTCCGTCGGGCGCCTCGGTCGGGAAGGGCAGGACGTCGCCATCGTCGGGGACCATGCGGCCCCGGCGGACCACGCCCTCGAACGCCAGGCTTTCGCCCAGGAACTGCATGACGAAGGGGGTCGCGGGGTCGCGTTCCAGCGCCGGCGCCGACGCCGCCTGCACGATGCGCCCGTCCTGCATGACCGCCAGCCGGTCGGCGATGTCCATGGCCTCGTGCTGGTCATGGGTGACCAGGATGGTGGTCAGGCCCAGCCGGTCATGCACGCCGCGCAGCCAGGTGCGGATCGACTTGCGGACCATCGGGTCCAGCGCGCCGAACGGTTCGTCCAGCAGCAGCAGGCGCGGCTGGGTGGCCAGCGCGCGGGCCAGCGCCACGCGCTGCCGCTGGCCGCCCGACAATTGCGCGGGATAGGCGCCCTCCATCCCCGGCAGGTGCATCAGCTCCAGCAGTTCCGCGACCCGCCGTGCGATCTCGGCCCGCGCGGGACGCTGCCGGCGCGGCAGGATCCGCAGGCCGAAGGCGATGTTGCCGGCGACCGTCATGTGCGGGAACAGGGCGTAGTTCTGGAAGACGAAGCCGATATGCCGCTCGCGCGCCGGCCGGCCCTCCATGGGCGTGCCGTCCAGGCTGATCGCGCCGCCCTGGTGGAAATCCAGCCCCGCGACCACGCGCAGCAGCGAACTCTTGCCTGCCCCGGAAGGGCCGACCAGGGCCACGAACTCGCCGTCGCCGATATCCAGCGACACGCCGTCCAGGATCGGGCGCTCGCGGCCTGCGACATGCCGCACGATGTCCGTCACATGCAGGCTCATGCCCAGTCCCCCGCCTTGTTGGTTCCGGCCTTGTCGGCCAGTCGTTCCAGAATGCTGCGCAGGGCGACGGTGGTCATGGCCATCAGGGCCAGCAGGGCCGCCATGGCGAAGGCCGCGATCGTCTGGTAGCCGTTGTACAATGTCTCGATATGCAGGGGCATGGTCTCCGTCAGGCCGGGGATATGACCCGAAATGACCGAGACCGCGCCGAATTCGCCCATCGCCCGGGCGGTGGTCAGCAGAATGCCCGACAGCAGCGCCCAGCGCGCGCCGGGCAGGGTGACGCGCCACAGGATCTGCCAGAAACCGGCCCCCAGCAGCAGGGCGGCCTCCTCGGCGTCGCGCCCCTGGCGCTGCATCAGCGGCAGCAGAGTCCGCGCGACATAGGGAAAAGTCACGAAGATCGTGGCCAGCAGGATGCCCGGGGTCGCGAAGGCGATGGTGATGCCGTGCCGCGCCAGCGCCTCGCCCCACCAGCCCTGGCTGCCGAACAGCAGCAGCCACACCAGCCCCGCCACGACCGGCGAGACGCTCAGCGGCAGTTCGATCAGCACCAGCAGCACGCCGCGCCCGGGAAAGCTGAACTTGGCCAGCGCCCACGCGGCGAGGATGCCGAATGCGGTATTCACGACGACCGACAGCGCAGTCATCTCCAGCGTCAGCCGGATCGCCGCCCGCGCGTCGGGGTCGGACAAGGTGGCCAGCGCCGTCGGCAGGCCCTGTCGCAGGGCCTCGACGAAGACCAGCGTCGGCGGCAGCAGCAGCACGACAGCCACGATGGCGTAGGTCGCAAGCCCCAGCAGGATTCGGCTCATGCCGCCTCGCCCCCGCCCAGGCCGCGCGACAGCCGCCGCCGCAGGGCCGAGATCACGGCCAGCGACAGGAAGGCCGCCAGCAGCATGATGAACCCGACCGAGGTCGCGCCGGCATAATCGAATTCCTGCAGGCGGATGACCACCAGCAGCGGCGCGATCTCGCTGTGGAAGGGCTGGTTGCCGGCGATGAAGATGACCGAGCCGTATTCCCCGATGCCGCGGGCGAAGGCCAGGCCGAAGCCGGTGGCCAGCGCCGGCAGCAGGGGCGGCAGCAGCACGCGCGTCACGATCTGGCGGCGATGCGCGCCCAGCATCGTGGCCGCGTCCTCCAGTTCCGACGGCAGGTCGCGCAGCACCGGTTCCAGCGTGCGGACGACGAACGGCAGGCCCACGAACGCCAGCGCCAGCATGATGCCCAGCGGCGTGAAGGCGACGCGGATGCCCAGTTTCGCCAGCGGCGCCCCCAGCCAGCCATGCGGGCCATAGAGCGTGGCCAGCGTGATGCCGGTCACGGCGGTGGGCAGGGCGAACGGCAGGTCGATCAGGGCGTCGACCGCCCGGCGGCCGGGCAGCCGGGTCCGGGTCAGCGACCAGGCCAGCAGAAGCCCCAGCGGCAGGTTGACCAGCGCCGCCAGCGCGGCGCTGCCGAAGCTGAGTTCCAGCGCCGCCAGCATCCGCCGGTCGTGCAGGGCGGCCAGCATCGGCGCCGCGCCGTCCTGCCACGGGCGGATCGCCAGGGCCAGCAGCGGCAGCGCCACCAGCAGCCCGACCCACAGGAGGGTCGCCCCCAGCGCCAGGCGCAGCCCCGGCAGCGCGTCACGCCGGGCGCGGGCGCGCGGACGGGGCCACAGCCCGGGCAGGCGGGCGGCGGAAGGCACGGGGCCGCTGCTCACCGTGTTACCGTGCGATCGGCGGCGTGGCGGCGGCCCAAGCGGATGCTCAGGACCGCTGGCGGGACTGGTCGCCCAGGACGACCGCACCGGTGATGTGCGACGCCAGGCGGCCGGCCACGTCCTGGACGCTGTCCTGGCCGGTCGCCAGGCGCAGGTCCGGATTGGCGGGCGCCTCGTAGGGGGCGTCGATGCCGGTGAAGCCGCTGATCCGCCCGGCGCGGGCGGCGGCATACAGGCCCTTGGGGTCGCGCGCCTCGCAGACCGCCTGGTCGGCGTCCACGAAGATTTCCTGGAAATCGTCGCCCACGATCCGGCGGGCCAGGTCGCGGTCGGCGGCGCGGGGCGAGATCAGCGCGACCAGCACCACCTGCCCGGTTTCGGCCAGGATGCGCGCCACGGTGGCGGCGCGGCGCACGTTTTCGGTGCGATCTTCCTCGGAGAAGCCGAGGTCGGCGCACAGACCCGCGCGCAGCGTGTCGCCATCCAGGACCGACACGTCGATGCCCTGGGCGAACAGGCGCGATTCGGCCGCGCGGGCGATCGTGCTCTTGCCCGCGCCGGGCAGGCCGGTCATCCAGAAGACGCCGCCGCGATGGCCGCGCGCCTGCGCCCGGTCCCACAGCGACACGGTGCTGCCGGTCGGGTGGATGGCCTTGGTGCCGCTGGCGATGGCCGCCGGGCCGATCAGCGGCGCGCCGCCGACGATGCGCTGGTGACGGTCGACCAGCACGCCGCGCCCGTCGGTGGTGCCGGGGGCGAACGGGTCGAACAGGATGCTTTCCGACGCCGCCAGCGTGATTTCGGCGAAACCTTCGGGCGGAACGTGGTCGGCGGCATGTTCGGTCAGGTCGTCCAGCCGGACGACGGAATCGATCGACGCCACCGTCACCTGATGCTCGGCGGTGCCCAGGCGCAGGCGGAAGCTCTCGCCGACGCGCAGCGGCTCCTGCCGCAGCCAGAACAGGCGCGAGCGGATGCGCGCGGCGCGCACCGGCGCCTCGCCGGGCTGGTGCAGCAGGTCGCCGCGATCGGGGATGACGTCGGGTTCCAGCGTGATCGCCACCGACTGTCCGGCGACGGCGGAAATCTGCGGGGCGGTGTGCCAGCTTTCGATCGACGCGACCCGCGCCACCGTGCCGTGCGTGCCGATCACCAGGCTGTCGCCCACCTTCACGCGCCCGCGTTCGATCCGGCCGACGACGACGCGCTTGCTGTCGAAACGGTAGACGTCCTGCACCGGCAGGCGCAGCGGCAGGTCGGCGCGGCCCGACGGCGCGGGCACCAGGGCCAGCGCCTCGGTCAGGGTCGGGCCCTGGTACCAGCCCATGTGCGGCGAACGGCTGGCGATATTGTCGCCTTCGCGCGCCGAGGCCGGGACGAACAGGCTGACCTCGATCTCCAGCTGCTTCAGCAGGGCGGCGACCGCGCGCTCGGTCTCGGCGACGCGGGCCTGGTCGTACTCCAGCAGGTCCACCTTGTTCATCAGGACGATGACGTGGCGGATGCCGATCAGGCGCAGCAGCATCGCGTGGCGGCGCGTCTGTTCCTGCGCGCCCTCGGCCGCATCGACCACCAGCACCGCGGCCTCGGCGTCGGCCGCGCCGGTAATCATGTTACGCAGGAACTGCCGGTGGCCCGGCGCATCGACGATCACGAACTGGCGGTCGCCCAGGTGGAAGGGGATGCGCGTGGAATCGACGGTGACGCCCTGGTCACGCTCGATCTGCAGGCTGTCGAGCAGGAAGCTCCATTCGACCTTCAGGCCGCGCTTCTTGCTGGATTCGACGATCTGGGCGACCCGGCCCTCGGGCAGGTTGTCGGTATCGTGCAGCAGGCGGCCGATCAGGGTCGACTTGCCGTGGTCGACATGGCCGACGATGACGATGGGGGTGGCCGCTTCCTGACGGGCGGCGGCGGGGACGTTGCTCATGGTGATGTTCCGGTCCGTCCGTGGGTCAGAGATAGCCAGCGACGCGAAGACGCTCGAACGCATCCTCGGATTCATGGTCCATCGCGCGGCCGGCGCGCTCGGACGTGCGGGTGGTCTGCAATTCCGCGATCACCTCGGCGACGGTCGAGGCGTTGCTTTCGATCGGGCTGGTGATGTCCTGGTCGCCCAGCGAGCGGTAGCGCAGGCCGTTCTTCGAGAAATACAGATCGACCAGCGGAATGCCCTCGCGCTCGATATAGCGCCAGATGTCGATCTCGCGCCACGACAGCAGGGGATGGACGCGGATATGCACGCCCTCCTCATGCGGGGTGGCGTACTGGTCCCAGAATTCCGGGGGCTGGTTGCGTACGTCCCATTTGTGGCTGGAGCCGCGCGGGCTGAACACGCGCTCCTTGGCGCGGGTCGCCTGCTCGTCGCGGCGGATGCCGGCGATCACGCCTTCCAGGCTGTATTTCTCGATCATCGTGGCCAGCCCGGCGGTCTTGCGCGCGGCGGACCGGGCGGCCGGCGGCAGCGTCGGGTCGATCTCCTCGACCGGGGGGCAGTCGCCCAGCAGCAGGTCCAGGCCCCATTTACGCACATATTCGTCGCGGAAACGGTACATCTCGGGGAATTTCTTGCCGGTATCGACATGCATCACCGGGAACGGCACGCGGCCCAGGAAGGCCTTGCGCGCCAGCCAGAGCATGACGTTGGAATCCTTGCCCAGCGACCACAGCATCGCCAGCGGCTTCAGGTTCCGGTACGCCTCGCGCAGGATGTAGATGCTCTGGGCTTCAAGCTGGTCGAGATCGTCCATGACGGGGGCTTCTTTCGAGAATGATGAATGACGGGGGCGGACAGGTCAGGCGTGGATGCCGCATTCGGTCTTGGACAGGCCCGCCCAGCGTCCGGCGCGGGGGTCCTCGCTCTCGGCCACCGGGCGCGTGCACGGCGCGCAGCCGATCGACGGATAGCCCCGCAGGCTCAACGGATGGCGCGGCAGGCCACGGCGCGTCATTTCCGCGTCCAGTTCGGCCGGGGTCCAGCTGGCCAGCGGGTTGATCTTGATCCGGCCGTCAGCCACCTGCTCGATGACGGGCAGGGCGGCGCGGGTCGCGGCCTGCGACCGCTTGCGGCCGGTCAGCCACGCGTCGAACGGGATGACGGCCTCGTCCAGCGGTTCGACCTTCCGCAGGGCGCAGCAGGCGTCGGGGTCGAAGGCCCAGAGCTGGCCGTCCGGATCGCGGTCGCGGATCTGCCGGGCCGCCGGCCGGATGCTGCGTACGTCCGACAGGCCCAGATGCGCGACCAGCTGGTCGCGATAGGCCAGCGTTTCGGGGAAATGCTGTTCGGTGTCGAGGAACAGAACCGGCGTCGCCGGGTCGACATCCGCCACCATCGCCAGCAGCACCGCCGATTCCGACCCGAAGGACGACACGGTGGCGACGCGCCCGCGCAGCCCGCCGGTCAGCACGGCCCGCAGGACGGACTGCGCCGTGTCGCCGGCATCGTGGATCGCGGTCAGGATCGACGGGTCTATACGCACGGTCAGGGTTCACATTCCTCATTGCACGAAAAGTTATCGTGCTTTGAGGCCGATGTAGTCCTTCTCCGGAGGAGATTCAAGCGGAATATACATCATGAGATCGTGGTAATAATCATACCATCCATGCCGGAAGGATCGGAGTCCGTCGAATCGGCCGGCCTGGCGTATTATCGACTCATCAACACCGGCAGTTCGGCATTTTCCAGGACGTGGCGCGTCACCCCGCCCAGGATCAGCTGGCGCAGGCGGGAATGGGAATAGGCCCCCATCGCCAGCATGTCGGCGCTGAACGCGCGGCAGGCGGCCAGCAGGCTGGCGCCCACCGTTTCGTCGGGGTTGCTGAATTCCACCACGTCGGCGTCCACCCCATGGATGGCCAGGTACTCCGCCGCGTGGCGGGCCTCGGGGCCCCGGCGCTGGTAGTCGCCGGAATAGAGGATTCGCACCGCATCGGCCTCGGCCACCCAGGGCAGGATATGATGCAGCGCCGCCGTCGCCTCGGATGTGCCGTTCCAGGCGACGCAGATCCGCCGGCCGGCGCTGGTGGGGGCGCGGCGCGGGGCGATGACCACCGGGCGGCCGCTATCGAACAGGATGGCGTGCAGCGTTTCGGACGACGAGACCTCCTCGCCGGAATCGGGATGCGGGACGACGGTGACGTCGGACAGGCGGGCGCGGTAGGTGACGACCTCGTGCTCGCGCCCCGTCATGGTGACGAAGCTGGCGGTGGCGGTGCCGACCGGATTGCCGTGGAAGGGCGGAATGGGGCCGGTGACGGTCACGCCGTTAGCGGCGGTGAAATGGTCGAATATCTCGCGCACCGCAAGCGCGCGGCGGGCGCCCTCGCGCTCGGCGGCGGACATCATTTCCTCGACCATCGCGCCCGACAGGCCCTCGCCCGCCAGGGGGGCGACGTCGCGGCTGTCGGCCCGGACATGCAGGGCGGCGATATGTCCGCCGAACTGCCGGGCGAACAGCAGGCCGGTGGCCAGGGCGGCCTCGGCATTGGACGTTCCGTTCAGCGGCAGCAGGACTTTTTGTATGTTCTTCAATTGTTTCATCTCCAGCTTCGTAGGAACGTCGGGGCGGGGCGGCGCCCGCGGGACTTAGGGATAGAGTCGCGTTGTCTCCCATGTCGTGCCGGCCCGGCGCCAGACGGCGCGGTCGTGCAGGCGGTGCGGGCGATCCTGCCAGAATTCGATGGCATCGGGGACCAGCCGGAACCCCGACCAGTTCGCCGGCCGGGGAATCGTTTCATCGGGATAGCGATCCTCCAGTTCCGCCAGGCGGTGCTCGAAGATCGCGCGGTCGGGCAGAGGCCGCGACTGGTCGGAGGCGATGGCCCCCAGGCGCGAGATGCGCGAGCGGCTGGCGAAATAGGCGTCGGCCTCGGCGTCGGTCACGGGTTCGACCGGGCCTTCGATCCGGATCTGGCGGCGCAGGCTTTTCCAGTGGAACAGCAGGGCGGCCTGCGGGTTTTCCAGCAATTCGCCGGCCTTGCGGCTTTCCAGGTTGGTATAGAAGACGAAGCCCCGCGTGTCGGCGCCCTTCAGCAGGATCATCCGCACCGAGGGGCGTCCGTCGGGCGTGGCGGTGGCCAGCGCCATGGCGTTGGGGTCAATGGGTTCGTGCGCCTCGGCCTCGCGCATCCAGGCGGCGAACAGGGTGAAGGGGTCTGCCCCCAGGTCGATCAGCGCGGCAGTCATTCCGTCATTCCGTCCAGTTTCTGCGGCTGGCGTCGCGCGGCGTCATGGCCGGCGCGCCACGCGGGCGGTTAAAGCAGGGACGTCCCCGTACCCCGGATCTTGTCCCACGCGCCGGCTTGTGCAACCACGACCCCAATCCGATCATGCCACTTCAAGACCAAGGATCCTATCATGTCAGACGGCACGTCCAAAGTCCCGGCCACCGGCACGCTGATGAAGGGCAAGCGGGGCCTTGTCATGGGCGTCGCCAACGATCGGTCGATCGCCTGGGGCATTGCCAGCGCGGTGGCGGCGCAGGGCGGCGAACTGGCCTTCACCTATCAGGGCGAGGCCCTGGGCAAGCGTGTCCGTCCGCTGGCCGAGCGCGTGGGCTCGACGCTGGTGCTGCCCTGCGACGTGGGCGACGACGCCGCGATGGACGCGACCTTCGCCGAGATCGAGGCGCAGTGGGGAAAGCTGGATTTCCTGGTCCATGCCATCGGCTGGGCCGACAAGCAGTATCTGCGCGGCCGCTATGTCGATACCCCGCGCGATGCGTTCCTGACGGCGCTGGATATCTCGTGCTATTCCTTCACCGCCGTCGCGCGCCGGGCGGCGCGCCTGATGACGTCGGGCGGGTCGCTGCTGACCCTGTCCTATCTGGGGGCCGAGCGCGTCATGCCGCATTATAATGTGATGGGCGTGGCGAAAGCGGCGCTGGAGGCCTCGGTACGCTACATGGCGGCCGACCTGGGGCGCGACGGGATTCGCGTGAACGGCATTTCCGCCGGCCCGATCATGACGCTGGCGGCCAACGGGATCGGCGATTTCCGCTATATCCTGAAATGGAACCAGTACAATGCTCCGCTGGAGCGCAACGTGTCGCTGGAGGAGGTCGGCGGCGCCGGCCTGTACATGCTGTCCGACCTGTCGGGGGGCGTCACCGGCGAGATCCATCACGTCGATTCCGGCTATAATATCGTGGGGATGAAGAACCCGACGGCGCCCGACATCACCGTCTCGGGCGACTGACGGCCACGAGGGGGATGCCGGGTCATGTCGCACAATAGTTTCGGCCATCTGTTCCGGGTCACGACCTGGGGCGAGAGCCACGGGCCGGCGATCGGCTGCGTCGTCGATGGCTGCCCGCCACGCCTGGCGCTGTCGGCGGCCGACATCCAGCCGTGGCTGGACCGGCGGCGTCCCGGCCAGTCGAAATACACCACCCAGCGCCAGGAGCCCGACGCGGTCGAGATCCTGTCGGGCGTGTTCGAGGGCCGGACGACCGGCACCCCGATCGCGCTGCTGATCCACAATACCGATCAGCGGTCGCGCGATTACGGCGACATCGCCGAGCGCTATCGCCCCGGCCACGCCGACGTCACCTACGACCTGAAATACGGCATCCGCGACTATCGCGGCGGCGGCCGGTCGTCGGCGCGGGAGACCGCGATGCGGGTGGCGGCGGGCGCGGTGGCGCGGCAGGTGCTGGGCGGGGGGGTGCGTATCCGCGGCGCCCTGACGCAGGTCGGCCCGCACCGCGTCGATCGCGCCCGCTGGGACTGGGACGCCGTGGAGGCCAACCCGTTCTTCTGCCCCGACCCGGAGATGGTGCCGGTCTGGGAGGAGTATCTGGGCGCGGTGCGTAAGGCCGGGTCGTCGGTCGGCGCGGTGATCGAAATCGTGGCCGAGGGCGTGCCGCCGGGGCTGGGCGCGCCGATTTACGGCAAGCTCGATTCCGACCTGGCGATGGCGTTGATGAGCATCAACGCGGTCAAGGGCGTCGAGATCGGCGAGGGCTTCGCCGCCGCCGCCCTGACCGGCGAGGACAACGCCGACCCGATGCGGATGGAAGACGGCCGCCTGACCTTCGCCTCGAACCACGCGGGCGGCATCCTGGGCGGGATTTCGACCGGGCAGCCGGTCGTCGCGCGCTTCGCGGTCAAGCCGACCAGTTCGATCCTGACGCCCGTCGCCTCGGTGACGCGCGCGGGCGAGAATGTCGAGGTCGCGACCCGGGGGCGGCACGACCCCTGCGTGGGCATTCGCGCGGTTCCGGTGGGCGAGGCGATGATGGCCTGCGTGCTGGCCGATCACCTGCTGCGCCACCGGGCGCAGGTCGGCGGGGATGTCAGGCCGTCAGTGTCGCCTCCAGCGTGATGGGGGCGTTCAGCAGCTTCGAGATCGGGCAGCCGGCCTTGGCCTTGGCGGCCAGGTCCTGGAACTGATCCTCGGTCGCGCCGGGGATGGTGGCGGTCAGGGTCAGGTGGGCCGCCGTCACCGCGAAGCCGTCGGGCTGCTTTTCCAGCGAGATGACCGATTTCGCGTCCAGCGCCGTCGCCGTCAGGCCGGCCCCGCCCAGCACGCCTGACAGCGCCATGGCGAAGCAGGCCGCGTGCGCCGCGCCCACCAGTTCCTCGGGGTTGGTGCCCGCGACGCCTTCGAAGCGCGTGTTGAACCCGTAGGGCAGCGCCGACAGCGCGCCGCTCTGGGTGGAGACGGTGCCCTTGCCGTCCTTCAGGCCGCCTTGCCAGTGGGCAGTGCCGAATTTCGTGATGGTCATGGGTCGGTTTCCTCCTGCATGTGCCGGGCCCGCTTGGGGCCGGCAGGGTCCGACCATAACGCCCTGCCTTCCGGGGTGGAGCGCATGGCGCGCACACGATGCGGTGAGAGGGGCGGCGGCGTCGCCCCGCTTTTCCCCGCCGGCCATGCAAACTGTTGCGTGCGGCGGACGCTGGTGCCATAGGACGTCGCGGTCGTGACAGGGTATCGCCCGCGACGCTGTCCTGTCCGCGTCTTGCAATCGTTCACGACGGAATGCCGGCCCCGCGCGATGGATCAGACCGTACCTGCCCCGCTTCAGCATGAATGCATGGTGTTCCCCGAAGGGCTTCATCTGGAATGCGGGTTCCATCTGGCGCCGGTGCAGATCGCGTACCGGACCTATGGCGCCCTGTCGGCGGCGCGCGATAACGCCATCATCGTGTGTCATGCCCTGACCGGCGACCAGTACCTGGCGGACACCCAGCCCCTGACCGGCAAGCCCGGATGGTGGAGCCGGATGGTCGGGCCGGGCCTGCCGATCGACACCGACCGGTTCTTCGTCATCTGCATGAACGTGCTGGGCGGCTGCATGGGCTCGACCGGCCCGCGCTCGCCGCGTTCGGGGCCGGGGGCGGACGGGGCCGAGCCGTGGGGCACCGATTTCCCGCCCGTCACCATCCGCGACATGGTCCGCGCGCAGAAGCTGCTGGTCGACCGCCTGGGCATCCACCGGCTGTTCGCCGTCGTCGGCGGGTCGATGGGCGGCATGCAGGTGCTGGAATGGGCCGCGACCTATCCGGACATGGTGTTCGCGGCCATGCCCATCGCGACGTCGCCGTTTCATTCGGCCCAGAACATCGCGTTCAACGAGGTCAGCCGCCAGGCGATCTTCGCCGACCCCGACTGGCATGGCGGGCGGTACTGGGAACGCGACGCCGTGCCGGCCCGGGGGCTGGCGGTCGCGCGGATGATGGCGCACATCACCTATTTGTCCGAGGAAGCCCTGACGCGCAAATTCGGCCGGCGCGTCCGCCGCGACCCCTACGGCGACAACCCGCTGTCGCTGTTCGGCGAGATGTTCGAGGTCGAAAGCTATCTGCGGCACCAGGGGTCGTCGTTCGTCAACCGGTTCGACGCCAATTCCTATCTGACGATCACGCGGGCGATGGATTATTTCGATCTGGGAACCGAGCATGACGGCGATCTGTCCCGGCCGTTCCACGGCACGCGCACGCGCTTCTGCATCGTGTCGTTTTCCTCGGACTGGCTGTTCCCCACGTCGCAGGCGCGCATGCTGGCCCGCGCGCTGAACCGCGCCGCCGCCAACGTCTCGTTCGTCGAGATCGAGAGCGACAAGGGGCACGACGCCTTCCTGCTGGACGAACCCGATTTCGACCGCACGGTGCGCGGCTTCCTGTCCGGCGCCGCCGAACATGCGCGGATCGGCTGACCGGTGCGGCTCGACCAGCGGCTGATTGCCGAAATGATCCAGCCCGGGACCCGGGTGCTCGATATCGGTAGCGGCGACGGTGCGCTGCTGGATTATCTGTTCCGCACCCGCGGCTGCGACGCCCAGGGCATCGAGATCGACATGCAGGAGGTCACGCGCTCGGTGGCGCACGGGCTGCCGGTGATGCATGGCGACGCGGATCACGACCTGGCGCATTATCCCCGGCACGCCTTCGATTATGTGGTGCTGCAACGCACCCTGCAGGCCGTCGAACGCCCGCGCGAGGTCTTGCGCCAGATGCTGCGGATCGGGCGTCATGCCATCGTCTCGTTCCCCAATTTCGGGCACTGGCAATTGCGGCTGAAGCTGCTGACGACGGGGCGGATGCCGATGACGGCGGTCTGGAACACGTCGTGGTACGAAACGCCGAATATCCATCCCTGCACGATTCTCGATTTCCTGATGCTCTGCCGGGAAGAGGGCTACGTGGTCGAGGAATGGATGGCGGTGGATGAGGACGGCGAGCGCGCGCCGTGGCGCCGCTCCATCCGTCTGGCCAATCTGTTCGGCGAGCAGGCGTTGTTCCTGCTGCGGCGGCGGAACGGCTGATCCGTGGCGGTGGGCGGCGCGCGCACCGTGCTGGTCGGCATCGACGGCGGGGGAACGGCGACGCGGCTGCGTCTGGCCACGCCGGACGGGGTGGTTCTGGGCGCGGGGCAGGGCGGCCCCGCCAATATCGCGACGGATGCCGCGTGCGGATGGCGGTCGATCCGCGAGGCGCTGGAGCAGGCCATGGCGCAGGCCGGCCTGTCGCCGGACGCCTGCCGCCTGGTGGCCGGCGCGGGGCTGGCGGGGGCCGAGGTGGCGGAGGCGCGCGCGCGTTTCATGGCCCTTCCGGCGATTTTCGCGGATATTGAGATCGTGACCGATGCCTATACGTCCTGTGTCGGGGCACATGGCGGGCAGGACGGCGCCATGGTCGCGGCCGGAACCGGCACGGTGGGATATGCCGTGGCCGGGGGGCGGACCCGCCGGGTCGGCGGATGGGGGTTCCCGCAGGGCGACGAGGGCGGCGGCGCCTGGATCGGGCTGGAGGCCGTGCGCCTGATGCTGCGCGCAGGCGACGGCCGCGCGCCCCGCACGGCGCTGACCGATGCGATCCGGACCCTGGCGGCGGCGGACGGCGGCGATCCGATGATCTGGGCGGTCGGAGCCCGGCCGGACGGATTCGCGCGCCTGGTTCCGCTGGTTGCCGCCGCGGCCGGGCAGGGCGACATGCAGGCGCAAGCGCTGCTGGCCCGGGCGGGGGCCGAGATCGACGGCCTGCTGGCCGCGTTGCTGGCCGGCGACGGGTTCGGGCACCTGTCCTGCTGTCTGGTGGGCGGTCTGGCGGGCGTGTTGCGGCCCTGTCTGTCGCCGTGGAGCCGCAGCCGCCTGTCCGAACCGCGGGGCGGGGCGGTCGAGGGCGCGCTGCTGCTGGCGGGGCGGTTGCATTCCGCGGCGATCGGCCGAGAATAACAGCCACCGATCAAGGACAGGGATATCCGCCCCATGGACACACTGGACGCCATCCGGACACGCCGCGCGGTCAAGCAGTACGATCCCGACCACCGCATGCCCGACGCCGACCTGGACACGATCCTGTCGGCGGGCATGCTGGCCCCGACCGCTTTCAATATCCAGCACTGGCGCTTCGTGGTGGTGACCGATCCGGCGTTGCGGCGGCAGATCCGCGCGGTCGCGTGGGACCAGGCGCAGGTCACCGATGCCTCGGTCCTGATCGTGATGTGCGCGGACAAGCAGGCCTGGCGCAAGGACCCGGCGCGCTACTGGGCCGACGCGCCGCAGGACGTGCAGGACCTGATGGTGGGCCTGATTAACCAGTATTACGAGGGGCGCGCGCAGGTCCAGCAGGACGAGACGATGCGGTCCTGCGCCCAGGCGGCACAGACGATGATGCTGGCCGCCGCCAGCCTGGGCTATCAGTCCTGCCCGATGGACGGGTTCGATTTCGACGCGGTGGCCAGGCTGATAAACCTGCCGGACGACCATGTGATCGCCATGTTCGTCGCCATCGGCAAGGGCACGCAGGCGGCGCGGCCCCGTGCCAGTCGCCTGACGCTGGATCAGGTGCGCGTGCGCGACCGCTTCGCCTGACGCGACGTGCCGCCGGCAACGGCCAACTTCTGGAAAAGGCTTGCGGAAGGTGCCTTGAACGGGTAGAAGCCGCTCGTGGATGGCCCGCGCCTGTCCCTCATGCTGACTTGTACGCACGTGCCTTGTTGACGCGGGGGGCACGGACTGGACGGACAAGCGCATCTTCCCTTTCCCAGACGGCTTGCGGTGACTGACAGCGTGCCCTGCGATGCAGGGTGGCGAACCGTGTTTCGTATTTCTTTCAAGACCGTTCCGGATGCTCATTCTGTCGTGAGGGTTCCGGCCATTTTGGTGCCGGGAGGCGCTTTCATGACGACATTCTCCGACCTTCAACTTGCCGAACCCTTGCTGCGCGCCTTGAACGAGGAAGGCTACACCACCCCGACCCCCATCCAGGCCGGGGCGATCCCGCATCTGCTGGCCGGGCGCGACCTGCTGGGCCTGGCCCAGACGGGCACCGGCAAGACCGCGGCCTTCGCGCTGCCGATCCTGCACCGGCTGCTGACGCATCATGGGCGCGCCCACCCCAAGGGCGCGCGCGCGCTGGTGCTGGCGCCGACGCGCGAACTGGCCTCGCAGATCGACGACAGCTTCAAGGCCTATGCCCGCCACATGCGGCTGAGCCATGCGGTGATCTTCGGTGGCGTCGGGCAGGGCCGGCAGGTCGAGGCGATGCGCCGCGGCGTCGACGTGCTGGTGGCCGCACCCGGCCGCCTGCTGGACCTGATGGGCCAGGGGCATGTCGATCTGTCCGGCCTGGAGGTCCTGGTGCTGGACGAAGCCGACCGGATGCTGGACATGGGCTTCGTGCGCGACATCCGGCGGATCGTCGCCGAACTGCCGCGTGACCGCCAGACGCTGCTGTTCTCGGCCACCATGCCCAAGAGCATCTCCGACCTGGCCCACGGCCTGCTGCGCGACCCGGCGACCGTGCAGGTGACGCCGCCGTCCAGCACCGTCGACCGGATCCGCCAGGCCGTCATGTTCGTCGATACCGAGAACAAGCGCGACGCGCTGAAGCTGCTGGTTGATTCGCCCAAGGTCGAGCGCGCCGTGGTGTTCACGCTGATGAAGCATGAGGCCAACAAGGTTGCCGCCTTCCTCAACGATCATGGAATCGTTTCCGAGGCGATCCATGGCAACAAGTCGCAGGGCGCGCGCGAACGTGCGATGGCGGGTTTCCGTTCCGGCGCAGTGAAGGTGCTGGTGGCGACCGATATCGCGGCGCGCGGCATTGATGTCGATGACGTCACGCATGTCTTCAACTACGACCTGCCGAACGTGCCCGAAAGCTATGTGCACCGGATCGGCCGTACGGCCCGCGCCGGGCGCGAAGGCTGGGCGGTGTCGCTGTGCGATGCCGAGCAGCGGGCGTGGCTGCGCGACATCGAGAAGACGATCGCCAAGAAGATCCCGGTTGTCGTGGAACATCCGTACCATTCCGAAACCGCCTCCAACTCCACCCTGCGTCCGCCCGTTCTGGGCGGTGGCGGCGGGCGTGGCCGGGGCGGCGGTGGCGGACGCCCGCAGCAGCGCCAGGGCGGCGGCGGCCATCGTGGCGGCGGCGCGCGTCGCGTCGCCTGAGGACATGCATCCTGCCGATGCCGTGCGCGGCGTCGGCAGGTGGCTGCCGTAGCAAGGCCGGGCTTTGCCCGAGCCCACCGACATTTTCATGAAGAATATCCTCCGACCCTTTTGTCAGGGACGGGCGGAGGCGGACACCCATGTCCGTCTGGCCTTTGAACCCAGCCATTGGACAGGGTGAGGCACTGCTTCCGGGCGCAGCAAAGAAAAGAGTTCGTCGGAGATCTGCTTTGGCAGATGGCGGAGAGGGTGGGATTCGAACCCACGGTACGCTTGCACGCACGGCGGTTTTCAAGACCGCTGCCTTAAACCGCTCGGCCACCTCTCCGATGGGCATTCTTATTCATGGTTTTGGCTGGGGATGCAACTGGGGAGGTACCCGGCCTTCCGTGCGGAAGGCCGGGGCTGTCCCCGGATTGTCGGGTCAGTGCAGGACCGGGGTTTCGCCGTACATGCCGTCGGCGTTCCGGTCCCTGCGTCGATCGTTGCGCTGGGCCGCGAGGACCGCGCGGGCATGGTCGGGCACCGACAGGTACAGGGTCAGGATCCCGGCGAAGGCATAGAGGCCGGAGAA
This sequence comes from Gluconacetobacter johannae, assembly GCF_014174305.1. Classification (GTDB taxonomy): domain Bacteria; phylum Pseudomonadota; class Alphaproteobacteria; order Acetobacterales; family Acetobacteraceae; genus Gluconacetobacter; species Gluconacetobacter johannae. Next base: position 81,545 of record NZ_JABEQH010000014.1, read on the forward strand.
GATCCAGATGATGCCCTCGATCCCGTGCCAGCCTTCGAACCAGGTGACGATGGCCGGGCCGACCCAGGTGCTGGCGCCGGCGCCCAGGCCCAGCGCGGACAGGGCGGCGGCCTTTTCCTTCGGGCAGATCTGCGGCACCAGGCCCGACAGCGGCACAAAGGCCGCGACCGTCGCGCCGTAGAAGATGCCGGCCAGGGCCGCGATCAGGAAATTGCCGTGATGGGCCATCGGCACATAATAGAAGACCGGCACCGAGATCGCCGACCCCAGGCAGCCCGCGATCGACACCACCGTACGATGTCCCAGGCGGTCGGCCAGCATCCCCGACGCCAGGTTGAACAGGATGTTGCTGAGGAAGACGATCGACAGCAATTGCAGCCACTGCGACAGGGTGAAGCCGACGACTTTCATGAAAAAGGACGGCATGATGACCAGGAACGCGTATTCCGACGCCGTGTCGATGGTACGCACGATCATTGCTACGAATGTCTTGGGCTCGCGCCACAGAATGCTGAGCGAGCCGAAGAAGATCCCCTTCACCGAGACGTGGTGCGGGGCCAGCCGGGCCGCGCCCCGGGGTTCGCGCGTCAGCAGCAGCGCCACCAGGCCGCCGGCGATCACCAGGCCCAGCGACGACCAGAAGGTGGCGAGTTCACCGATAACCGGGATGGTGAAGCTGGCGAACAGCGACCCCAGCGTCGGCAGTCCGCCCGAGAAAGCGAACCAGAACCAGCCGGCGGCGGAGCCAAGCTGGCGTGGCGGGGTCGCGGCGGCGATCCAGACCAGGAAGCCGTAGGCGAACAGCGGATACCCCAGTCCACGCAGCGTATAGGCGACAACCATCATCGGATAGCTGGCGACCTGCAGGCCCAGGACCAGGAAGACGATTTCGAACACGCTCCAGATGGCCAGGCCGATCCACATGACCCGCTTCGGCCCCCACAGGTCGGACAGCGGGCCCGACAGCCAGGACGAGATGGAAACTGCGACACCATAGACCGTGAACAGGAACGCCACGTCGCGCGCGGATTGGCCGTGATTTTCGAGATAGGGCGCCAGATAGCCGGCTTCGACCCCGTCGCCGATCATGAAGAGCAGCAATCCGACAAACCCCCAGAGAAGGGGTCGTGGAATGCCGATCCTGTCGGCAAGGGAGGGGCGGTCGGACAGAACGTCTGTCTGCGTCAAGGGGAGATACTCCTCTTTAACAGGCAGCCAACATAACTATGAGGGGCTTCGCCTCATTACGAAGCATCGATGCAAGCTGCATTCGAAATCGTGGTCCATGGGACGCGGTGATTTCGAAATCATCATGTAGGGATGCGCGCCGTGGGCGCTGAAGCAGATCCGGTGCCCGGCAGTCCTATCCGATGGCCGGATAATAAAGGCACAGGAGAGGTCGCCCATAAGAGAATCATGGACGAATATCCAGGACATTATAGACCTGGATAAGAGTAAATCACACGATCAGTGCGATTTTGATACGAATAAAAAGTGAAAAGCCCAGATATCCTTTCGCCTTGATGTTCATATGAGATTTTTCATACAAAAAAATATCCTATAATGAAAGAAAAATATTCACAAAATTTGGCGGGAATATGATTCATGGGGAAATTTATACTTAAAAAACTACGGTATTTTTAATTTAAATGGTCGTATCGTCATTTGATTTCAAATTGTTCTATATTGTATAAAGATTTTATTTACAATAATGATAAATTTTATTCATATCTTCGTCCAAGGGGTGGGAAAGTATCCAGGACGCAAAAAATACATTGCCCGCCAAGGCCGGCTGGCGGCGTGGGGCCGCGCCGGCCGGGGACGGACGTGAGTGGGGATCGTCAGATTTTGAAAGGGTCCGGCAACGACCCATGGCAAACCGGATGCAGGCTGGTTGCACATGAAAGGCCGGAAAATGGCGCGCCCTGCTGGATTCGAACCAGCGACCCACAGCTTAGAAGGCTGTTGCTCTATCCGACTGAGCTAAGGGCGCGCGGGGCCGGCATTGCTATGCCGGAACGGGATCAGTGGGTCCAGTTCTGAACTCGGTCGTATCGGAAATTGTCGGCGTAGATCTTGGGCTTGCGGACGCGCGCGACCGGCAGCTCCAAATCGTAATGTACCGCGTGGCGGTCGGCATAGGCAACGGCGGCGGCGCGGTCGGGGAATCGCAGGCGAATCTGCGATCGCGTGTCCCGGCTTCCGGTCCAGCCCATCAGCGGATCCTGCTGCCGGGGCTGTGTCTGGCCGTATTCCAGGATCCAGTCATGCGTGTTCGCCTGACCGGATTGCGTGGCGGTTTTCGCTTCCTTGTAGATTCGGGCCCGCATGGAATGGAACTCCTTCTTCCCGCTGGTCGGGGCGCCCGGACTCGAACCGGGGGCCTCGTGTACCCAAAACACGCGCGCTACCAGGCTGCGCCACGCCCCGAACCTGCGGGGAAGCTATGAGTCCTTGGGCACTCTGGCAAGCGCCCCGCGTGAAAATTTCGTCACGCGCCGGCCGCGCCCGCCGTCACGGAACGGAGAGCCGCCCGCAGCCGCCCGTCGTGACGCGCCAGGGCCGAGGCCGCGTCGTCCGGCGTCAGGCCGTGCACCACCAGGACCGCGGGCTTGACCCGCCCGTCGGTGCCGGCCAGGGCGGCCACGGCCGCGTCCTCGGTGCAGCCGGTCAGGTCGCGTACCATACGCACGGCGCGGTGGCGCAGCTTTTCGTTACGGGCGCGCATGTCGACCATGCGGCCGGCATGGACGCGGCCCAGCCCCACCATCATCGCCGTCGACAGCAGGTTCAGCACGATCTTCTGCGACGTGCCGGCCTTCATGCGGGTCGATCCCGCGATTGCTTCCGCGCCGGTCTCGACCAGGATGGGATGGGCGGCGAGGTCCAGCAGGGCGGAGCCAGCGCTGTTGGCCACCCCGATGGTCAGCGCGCCGGCCGCGGTCGCCGCCCGGACACAGGCCAGGGTGTAGGGGGTGCGGCCGCTGGCGGCCAGGGCGATCAGGACGTCGGCCGGCCCGACCCCCGCCGCCTGCATGTCGCGCCGGGCGCTGTCGGTATCGTCCTCGGCGTTCTCGACCGCCTCGGTCAGCGCGCGGGGGCCGCCGGCGACCAGCAGGATGGTCCGGCTGGCCGGCCAGTCGAACGTCGGTTCCAGCTCCGCGCCGTCCTGTGCGGCCAGCCGCCCCGAACTGCCGGCGCCGGCATAGACCAGGCGGCCGCCGGCGCGCAGGCGGGGCAGGGCGGCCTCGACCGCCGCCGCGATGGCGGCCAGCGCGGGGCGGATGGCCGCCACCGCCGTCATCTGGCCTTCCCAGAGGGAAGCGACCTGCACCGGGACGGGCCAGGTGTCGAGGTCGGCGGTCGCCGGGCTGAAGGCCTCGGTCGCCGGGATGGCTGGGGGCGTGGGGGGCGCGGCGTTGGGCATGGCGATGCGCGGCTTCGTGTCAGCCCGCGGTCTCGGCCTTGCGGGCCAGCGGCGGGATGAACAGCGGCGCGGTATCCCACGGGAACAGCACCCAGGTCTCCTGCGGGACCTCGACGACGAACATGTCGGTCAGCGGCTTGCCCGACGGCTTGGCGTACAGGCAGGCGAACAGCGCCTTGGGCAGCAGTTGCCGGACGACCTGCGCGGTGACCCCGGAATCGACCAGGTCGTCGATGATGAGGAACCCTTCGCCGTCGCCGGCGGCGACCGGCGCCTTGACGACCTGCGGCTTGCCCTGATGCTCCTCGTCATAGGTGACGACCGATATCGTCTCGATCAGGCGGCAGTCGATCTCGCGTGCGATGATCGCCGCGGGGATCAGCCCGCCGCGCGTGACGGCGACGATGCCCTTGAACGGGCCGCGCGGGATCAGGGTTTCGGCCAGCAGGCGGGCGTCGCGGTGAAGCTGGTCCCAGGTGACGGTTGCGTAGGTAGTGGCCATCAGAACAGCTTTCCTCCATCTGGCACGGTTTGGTCGGGTCGGATCAGGACGACGTCGCCCTTGTCGTCGGGCATGCCCAGCGTCAGCACCTCGCTGCGGAACGGGCCGATCTGCCGTGGCGGAAAATTGACCACGGCGCAGACCTGGCGGCCGATCAGCAGATCGGGCGTGTAATGTCTGGTGATCTGTGCCGACGAGCGCTTCACGCCGATCCGGGGGCCGAAGTCGATCCACAACTGGAACGCCGGCTTGCGCGCCGCGGGAAACGGCCGGGCGTCCACGACGGTGCCGACGCGGATGTCCAGGCGCGCGAATGTCTCGATATCCGTGGAAGGCGACGGGCCGGTCGGGTCGATGTCTGTCATCGGACGGTTTTGCCCGTGCGGCGGCCGTTTTGCAAACGGACGTTGGCGGTTCCGTGACCGGGAATTCGTCATGCATGCGGGTGGAAAAGGCGCCGTGGGCCGCTATTGTCGCCGCATCATGCATGCTCCTTCCAAAACCCGGGCGGTATCCGACGGCCAGGCCGACGATCCGCCGCCTCCACGCTCCTCGCGGCCCCTCGATCATCCGGGTTTCGTCGTCTTCCTGACGGCGCGGACCCTGTCCTCGTTCTCGTCACAGGTCCAGGCCGTGGCGGTGGGCTGGCAGATCTATATGCTGACGCACAGTGCGCGGTCGCTGGCCTGGGTCGGCCTGGCGCAGTTCCTGCCGATGTTCTGCCTGACCCTGGTGGCGGGCCACGTGGCGGACCATTTCAACCGGCGCATGATCGTCGCCATCTGCCAGGGGGTCGAGGCCTGCGGCGTGCTGCTGATGGCGGTAGGCTCGTTCGGCCACTGGCTGACGCCGCCGATGATCTACATGATGGTCGCCCTGTTCGGCACCGCCCGCGCGTTCGAGATGCCCAGCCAGCAGACCTTCCTGCCCGCCCTGGTGCCGCCGTCGGTCTTTCCGCGCGCGGCCGCGCTGTCGTCCTCGCTGTTCCAGGTGGCGTCCATCATGGGGCCGTCGATGGGGGGCCTGCTCTACGGCATCGGGGCCGGCTTCTGCTACAGCACCTGCGCCACGGGGTTCACCCTGGCGATGATGGGGACGCTGGCCATGAAGCTGGAGGCGCCGGCGCGGGTGCGGCGTCCGATGACCCTGACGACGGTGCTGGGGGGGCTGCATTTCATTCGCGCGCAGCCCGAGATGCTGGGCGCGATCTCGCTGGACCTGTTCGCGGTGCTGCTGGGCGGGGCGACGGCGATGCTGCCGCTCTATGCCAACGATATCCTGCATGCCGGCCCGATCGGCCTGGGATTGCTGCGGATGTCGCCGGCCCTGGGCGCGCTGGTCTGCGCGCTGGCCTTCGCGCGCTGGCCGCTGAATCGCAACGCGGGGATGTGGATGTTCGTCTCGGTCGCGATTTTCGGGGTCGCGACGATCGGTTTCGGCCTGTCGACGTCGATGCCGCTGTCGATTCTGGCGCTGGCGATCCTGGGTGCGGCCGATGTGGTCAGCGTGGTGGTGCGCGGCGCGCTGGTGCAGTTGCGTACGCCCGACGAGATGCGTGGGCGGGTGTCGGCCGTGAACATGCTGTTCATCGGATCGTCGAATCAGCTGGGCGAGTTCGAGAGCGGCATGCTGGCCAGCCTGATCGGCCCGGTGGAGGCCGTGGTGCTGGGTGGTGTCGGGACGATCGCCGTGACCCTGCTGTGGATGCGCCTGTTTCCCGGCCTGCGGCGCCTGGACCGGCTGGACGATATCCGGCCGGCGCAATAAGCGCATGAGGTCGTCGGCGGAGGCCGGTGACCACGCGTGGTCGGTGGGCTGGCCTGTTGCCATATGCAGGAAAAGGGTGGCTCCCGAAGTAGGACTCGAACCTACGACCCAGCGATTAACAGTCGCTTGCTCTACCAACTGAGCTATTCGGGATCAGCGCCGGGGCACCGTATAGCGGAGGTCCGGTTTGGACGTAAACCCCCTTCCGGATGTTTTTTTTGACGGGTAGGAGGACGCCTGGCAGGTGAGAAAGCGAGGGGGCAGGACGGCATGGGCGAAGGCAGCGGGCAATCCGGACGGCTGATGCTGCGTCGTCGCGCCTTGGTCGCCGGGGCGGGCGTGGGGGTGGCGGTGACGGCCGGCCTGGTGATCCGTAACCAGATCCGCCACCCGCCGAGCTACTACAAGGCCCAGCTGGACGGCCGGTTCCGCCGGCTGGTGCTGTCCTGGCCGACGTCCAACACGCTGGTCTTCGCGGTGGCGCGGGCGCGTTTCTTCGCGCGCTACAATCTGGACGTCGTGCCGGTCGAGGGCGCGCGCACCGGGCGCGGCACCATCGCCGACCTGCGCGGCGGCCGCTGCGTCGGCGCGGTCGCGCCGCTTCTGACGTGGCTGGACCTGTTCCGCGAGGGGGGCATCCAGGCGCGAATCGTCGCCGGCATACAGTCGGGGGCGTTCAGGCTGCTGTTGCGCCGGGGGGTGAAGGTCACGCGCCTGGACAATGTCGCGGGCTTGCGAATCGCCTTTACCGACCAGGATATGGCCGACCGGCTGTTCTTTTCGGTGATGATGCGGCGCAAGGGCATCGACCCCGAAAACGGGGTACGGTGGGTTGTCATATCGCCCGACCATGTCCTGGAGGCAGCCCGGGCGGGCGAAATCGACGCGGTGGCCGCGCACGACCCGCTGGCGTGGCAGCTTCTGCATGGGCCGGATTCGCCGTTTTCGGAACTGGCGAACAGCACGACCGGCCATTATGGCGAACGCACGAACCTCGCACTCGGCCTGTCGGACGCCTTCCTGCAATCCGACCCGGCGGCGGCGGTGGCGCTGGTGATGGCGTTGCGCGCGGCGTCGGGCTGGATCCGGTCGCAGCCGGACCAGGTGGCGAGCCTGCTGGCCGGGCAGATCGCCGGCATGGGGGCGGACGAGCTGCGTGCGATGCTGCGGCACGAGACGCTGGGCGTCAGCCCGGTCGGGGACGACCTGCGGGTGCAGGTGGCGCAATATGTCGATGAAATGAAGCTGCTGGGGCGGATGCCCGACACCGTGGGGTCGTCGGCCTATGCCCGCAAGATCTGTTTCAACGTCCTGCAGGCCGAGGCGCCGGGCCAGTACTGGTCGCTGCCGGTCGGGCCGACCTGACCTGCCTGTGTGGACGGGTCGGGATTTCGGCGCGCGGGTCTGGTCAGGCCCCCGCCAGATCGCCGGACCGTACGCGGTGGATGCCGTGTCCGCCCAATGTGCGCCAGGTGACGTCGGGCGTGGGCGCGATCCCGCGGCAGGCATCTTCGACCACGAACGTCTCGAAACCAAGGGCCTTTGCGTCGATGGCTGTGAAGGCCACGCAATAGTCCAGCGCCAGGCCGGCGACGAAGACGCGGCGTATTCCCAGGCCCGACAGCCAGTATTCCAGACCGGTGCGCGTGACGCGGTCGTTGTCGAGGAAGGCGGAATAGCTGTCGACGTCCGGCGCGCGGCCCTTGCGGACGATCAGCCCGATCCGCGTCTGGTCCAAATCCGCCGCCAGGTCCGCCCCGCGCGTGCCGGCGATGCAATGGTCCCGCCAGGTTCCGGCCGGGGCCGCGTTCGGGGGATGGGCGCTGGTAAAGGACGTGTGGCCGCGCGGATGCCAGTCCTGGCTGGCGGCCTGCTGGCCGAAAGGCAGGCGGGTCAGATGATTGATGATCGGAACGACCGCATCGCCGTCCGGCACCGCCAGCGGGCCGCGCGGCAGGAAATCGTTCTGCACGTCGACGATCAGAAGGGCGTCGTGACCGGTGATCTGGATCATTGTCGGCCTCCGGCGGATTGCGATGATGGGATAGGGATGGCACGGTTTTGTCCGCCCGGCTAGCGGCGGGCGGCGGCCCTGACCGACCTTGTGCTTCATGACGACATGCCGGACGAAAATTGCTGTCGCGTCCGCCTGTTCCTGTCGCTGCCGGGCTTTATTGCCATGCCCGGTATTCCCGATCCGGGTCTGGTTTGAAAAAGACGTTTATACTGTTCGCAGAGTCAAGAAGATGGACGCCGACGTATCGGTGGAATGACGGGATGCCGCAAGGTGCAGTGACGAGAAAATGGAGCGTCATGTTGAAACCGCGACATCGAAGATGTAAGAATCTTTCCATGCTGTGACAGCAATTTCCACAGATCTGTCATCGCATGACCGCCAGCGCGCATGACAGCCATGAGAAACCGTTCCCCGGCCTCATGCGTCAACGACGGGAGCCCTGGTCCTGTCCTTGTTGAGGACGGACGCACCAACCCTGTAGCGGAGACATTCCCATGCGCCTTCTGCCCACCCTTATTGCGACAGTACTGCTCAGCAGCCCCGTTCTTGCCCATGCTGCCGGGCCGGAGTCACAGACGGCTTCGGGGCATGCCGACATTCTGGTCAAGAGCGATCATTCCTGGAACGGCGTCGCCTATCAGCATTATCCGACCACACCCCCGCAACTGACGGTGCTGCGCCTGACGATCCCGCCGCATACGGCGCTGCCGTGGCACGTTCATCCGTCTCCGAACGCGGGCTATGTCCTGGCAGGCCAGTTGACGATTCAGGATCGCGCGACGGGCAAGCAACAGACGTTCCATACCGGCGAGGCCTTCACCGAAAGCGTGAACGACCCCCATCGCGGCGTCTCGGGCGACGAACAGACCGTCGTGATCCTGACCTATTCCGGCACGAAGGGCATGCCGACCTCCGTGCCGCTCAAGGGAGAGAAATCGGAATATTGACGCCGGGACGCCGACGCCCGGATGGATGGTCCGAAAAAATTCTCGTTGTGGCCTGGGGATTCCTGCGGGCAGTCGAAAGGTCGCGGTTGCTGCGAGGGTGTGTGCCTGTCCGATGCGCGATCCTGTCCGGGTCGCAATCGGAACCACCATTCGTCCGGCTCGTTGTTTTGAGGCTGGGAGTGTGGAGATGAAGATGGAAGGCTCAAACGATCGGTCCGGTCTGCCACGCGGCATAGACCATGTCGGGGTGACGGTTCCCGACATTGACGAAGCCATCCGGTTTCTTGAGCGGGCCTTCGGCGCTGTGCCGCTTTACCGCAACGTCACGCCCGATCATCCGCAGCAAGGGCCGGAGACTGAAAGGATTCTTGGCCTTGCCGCCGGGACTGTCGTGCGTGAGATGTGCATGGTGGCCCTGGGTACGGGGCCTTGCATCGAGCTTTTTGAAATGCACGGACCGGACCAGCGGTCCGCCGTGCGTCCGTGCGATTTCGGTGTTCAGCATTTTGCAGTCTATGTCGATGACATCGAGGCAGGCTGCAGGCGTTTCACCGAGGCCGGCGGCATGTTGCTGACCGGGCCGCAGAAGCAGCCTTCCCTCGAGGAAGGGCCGGGAAATTTTTTCTGTTATGGACAAACGCCATGGGGAATGATCGTCGAACTGCTGGCTACGCCCAGTCGCGAACGTTTCGATGCGGTATCGCCCGAGAAACGCTACCAGCCGCCGCCGCGGCAGGAAGGGTGATACGGATTGCCGTTCTTGCCGGGCTCGTTTCCGCTGTCTGGACGATTGGACCCGCGCGCGCGCAGACCCCTCCGCCGCGCCCGACGATGTGGTACTGGCATAACTGGACGGATCATGCCGGCATCAGCCACATGACGAAATGCCCGGTGCGTGACTTCGACCTCAAGACCATGTCGAAACCTGCCGGTCCCCAATGGCAGGACCGGATGCAGAACGATCATGGCCAGGTGATCTTTACCGTGCAGCCGGCGCACTGGAACGGCACATGGCATCCTGACCCGAAGGTGCAGTGGATTATTCCGCTCAGGGGTGCGTGGTATGTCACGGCCATGGACGGCCACAAGGTCGTCATGGGGCCGGGAGACGTGTCTCTGGGTGAAGATCAGTTGAGCCGGAAGGACCGGCAGGGCCGCGTCGGGCACGATGCCGGAAATGTCGGTGACGGACCGGTGGAGTTGATGGTCGTTCAGACGGATGAAACGCCCACCGCCGATCGGCCCTGCCGGTTTAAATAGACAGGGGGGCTTCGACCCTTACGGCGCGTCGGCGTCCGGGCGGCGGGGGCGGCGGGTGACCAGGAGCTGGTTGATGCGGAAGCCTTCGACATCCACGACCTCGAACAGGAAATGCGCGGCTTCGACGCGGTCGGCCTTGCGGGCCATGCGGCGCAGGCGGTGCATGACGAAACCGCCGATGGTATCGAAATTATGGCCGTCGGCCAGGGCGGCGATGCCCAGTTCGCGGGTCACGTCGCCGATCGGCGCGGCGCCGTCGATCAGCCAGGAATTTTCGTCCCGGCGGACGATCGCCTGTTCCTCGAACGGGTTGGCCAGCCCGTCCATCAGCGCGCCCATGATGTCCTTGAAGGTAATCAGCCCGACGACCAGCCCGTACTCGTTGACGATCAGGGCGAAGCCCGCGCCATGGGTGTCGAACTGCGCCAGCGTGTCCCACAGGTTGAGCGTATCGGGCAGCGACAGCACGTCGCGGCGCATCCGGTAGATCTGGCCCGACGCCGGCAGGCTGGTGCCGGCGGGTTCGGTCACCGGTCCGTCCTCGACCACCGCCGCCAGCACGTCCTCGGCGCGGATCGAGCCGATGACATTGTCCAGCCCGCCGTCGCACAGTGGATAGCGCGAATAGGGGCGCACGCGGACCTTGTCGCGCTGGATTTCGGCGCTTTCCTGCACGTCGAGGAACACGATCTCGTCTCGCGGGGTCATCGCCGAGGTGACCGAGCGGTCCTGCAGGCCCAGCACGTTCTGGATCATCTGGTGTTCCTGCTCCAGCAGGATGCCCGAGGCCGTGCCGGCCGCCAGGATCGCGCGCAGGTCCTCGGGGGTGACGGGATCGACGGCCGACGAGGCCGGGATCTTCAGCGCGCGCAGGATGACGTCCGAGATCCTGGAGAAGATCCAGACGGCGGGATAGAGCACCCGCAGCGCCAGCGCGGGGAACCAGCCGATGGCCAGGGCCACGCGATCCGGCGCGTTCATTGCGATCCGCTTGGGCAGCAGGTCGGCGAACAGCACGAACAGGCCCGTCACCACCAGGAACGAGACGGTGGAGGCGACATGCCCGGCCAGCGCGTCCTCGAGGCCGAACGATTTCAGGATCTGCCCCAGCGGCGGTGTAATCAGTTCGCTGCTGATGACGCCGCCCAGCACGCCGACCGCGTTCAGGCAGATTTGCAGGACCGTCATCACCTGGCCGCTGTTGCGGCGCAGGCGCAGGAAATTGACCGCGCGGGTATCGCCGGCCTCGGCGCGGGTGCGTAACCGCACCTCGCGCGCTGCCGCGAACGAGATTTCGGACAGCGAGATCAGGATGCTGACGGCAATCAGCAGGACGATGGCGACCAGTCCGCCCAGCAGGATCATGACCGTGCCCCCGGGATTGTGCCCTGCCGCCTGGCGGACGGGGGAACGGACCGGTGTGGAAGGGGAGGGCGGGTGGTCCTGGCGACGGAATATGGCATGCGACGTGCAGCGTAGCGCATCTTTCGGGCCTGCCGCCAGTCGGTGCGGAGGGTGTGGGGGTCTGCTATGCCGGTGGCAGGCCCGCCAGTTCGCGCCATCCGGCCTCGTCCAGCGTGTCGATGCCCAGTTCCGCGGCCTTGCGGGCCTTCGATCCGGCATCGGCGCCCAGCACGACCAGGTCGGTCTTCTTCGACACGCTGTCGGTCACGCGCGCGCCCAGCCGTTCGGCCACCGCCTTGGCTTCGGGGCGGGACATGGTCACAAGCGTGCCGGTGAAGACGATGGTGCGGCCCGACAGGGCGCCTTCGGCCGGGGCTTCCTCGTCCTCGATGGTCGTCAGCATCGCCGTCAGGTCGTGCAGGGTGGCGATGTTGTGATCTTCCAGGAAGAAGGCCGCCAGTTCGTCGGCGATGACCGATCCGATTCCGGTGATCGACCCCAGCGCCAGCCGTTCGTCCGACCCCACCGTGGTGGCGCGCCGCATCTGTTCGAACCAGTTGGCGTACGACCCATAGTGCCGCGCCAGCAGGCGCGCGTTGCTGGCGCCGATCCGGCGGATGCCCAGCGCGTAGATGAAGCGGGCCAGCGGAATGGTCTGCTGCGCCCGGATCGCCGCCGTCAGGTTGCGGGCGGAGAGCGGGCCCCAGCCCTCGCGCCGGGCGATGTCTTCCTCATGGTCGGGCAGGCGGAAGATGTCGGCCGGCGTCTTCAGCAGCCCGTCGGCATGGAATTCGGTGATGGTGCGTTCGCCCAGCCCGTCGATGTCGAAGGCGTCGCGCGACACGAAATGGATCAGCCGTTCCACCACCTGCGCCGGGCAGGTCAGGCCGCCGGTGCAGCGCCAGACGACCTCGCCCGGCGGGCGCTCGGCCCGGGAATGGCAGATGGGGCACTCGTGCGGGAAGACGAAGGGGTCGTTGCGCGGCGGATCATCGGCGCCCGGCGGCACGACCGCCAGCACCTGCGGAATGACGTCGCCCGCGCGCTGGATCTGCACCAGATCGCCCTCGCGGATGTCCTTGCGGGCGATCTCGTCCTCGTTATGCAGGGTGGCGCGGGTGACGATGACGCCGCCGACATTCACCGGCTCCAGGGTCGCCACGGGGGTCAGCGCGCCGGTGCGGCCGACCTGGATGTCGATGCGGATCAGGCGGGTGATGGCCTGTTCGGCGGGGAATTTCCACGCGATGGCCCAGCGCGGCGCGCGCCCCACGAAGCCCAGCCGATCCTGCAACGCCAGATCGTCGATCTTGTACACCACGCCGTCGATATCGTATTCGAGGCCCGATCGTTCGCGGGCGATGTCGTCCATGAAGGATTCGGCGGTGGCGGCGCTCTGGACCACGCGCGACAGCGGATTGACGCTGAATCCCCATTGGTGCAGCCGCGTCAGATAGTCCCAATGCGTGTCCGCCACCCGGTCGCTGGCGAACCCCTGCGCGTAGGCGAACAGCGAGAGCGGGCGGCGGGCGGTGATTGCGGGGTCAAGCTGGCGCAGCGACCCGGCCGCCGCATTGCGCGGATTGGCGAACAGCTTGTGCCCGGCGGCAGCCTGGTCGGCGTTGATGGCCAGGAAGGCGGACTTGGACAGGAAGACCTCGCCCCGGATCTCGACCAGCGCGGGTGCGTCGCCTTTCAGCCGCAGCGGCAGGTCGCGCAGGGTACGCAGATTGGCGGTGACGTCCTCGCCCTCGGTTCCGTCGCCGCGGGTGGTGCCCCGGACGAAGCGGCCGTTTTCATAGGTCAGGCTGATCGACAGCCCGTCGATCTTGGGTTCGGCGACGAAGCGCAGCGCCTGGGTCCGGTCCTCGTCCAGCCCCAGGAAGCGGGCGGCGCGGGTGACGAAGGATTCGAAATCCGCGCGGTCGAACACATTGTCCAGCGACAGCATGGGCACCAGGTGCCGGTGCCGTCCGAACGCGGCGGCGGGGGCCGCGCCGAGGCGCAGCGACGGGCTGTCGTCGCGGCGCAGGCGGGGGAAGCGGGTCTCGATGTCGAGGTTGCGGCGGCGGAGGGCGTCATATTCCGCGTCGGTGACCTCGGGGGCGTCGTCCTCGTAGTACGCGCGGTCCAGGCGGTGGATCTCGCGGGCCAGGCGCTCCAGTTCGGCGCGGGCCTGATCCTCGCTCAGGCGGGCGGAGTCCAGCGTCGCCGGATCCGGGGCGGTGTCGGGGGACATTGCGTTCTCACCCTTGCAGGAGACTGTCGGCGGCCGCGCGCGCGGCCTCGGTGATGGTGTCGCCGGCCAGCATCCGGGCGATTTCCTCGCGGCGGGCTTCTGCCGGCAGCGGTTCGGCGCGGGTTTCCGTCCGCCCCTTCACGACCGACTTGCTGATCCGCAGGTGGGCGTTGCCACGGGCCGCGACCTGCGGGCTGTGGGTGACGACCAGCACCTGCACGTCCTGCCCGACCCGCGACAGCCTGTCGCCGATGGCCGAGGCCGTCGCCCCGCCCACGCCCGAATCGACCTCGTCGAACACCAGGGTCGGCACGGCGGAGCGCCCGGCCAACACGACCTTGAGCGCCAGCATCAGGCGCGACAATTCGCCGCCCGACGCCACCTTCGCCAGCGGGCCGGGGGGCTGGCCGGGGTTGGCGGCGATCTGGAAAGCCGCCTGTTCCCGCCCGCGCACGTTCCAGGCCTCGGGCGACAGCGGCACCAGCGAGACGATGAAGCGCGCGCGTTCCAGCCGCAGGGGGCGCAGTTCCGCCGTTACGGCCTGTTCCAGGCGGCGGGCGGTCTTCTCGCGCGCGGCGGTCAGGCCCTGCGCCGCGGCCTCGAAGCGGGCGCGGGTGTCGCGCATCGTGGCTTCCAGCGCGCCGATGCGGGCATTGCCCGAATCCAGCGCGGCCAGCCGGCTGGCGAAGGCGGCCAGCAATCCCGGCAGTTCGGGAACCGATACGCCGTGCTTGCGTGCGGCGGCACGCAGGGCGAACAGCCGTTCCTCGGTCTGTTCCAGCAGGCGGGGGTCGCCTTCGGACTCCGCGGCGAGGCGCGACAGCATCGTCTCGGCCTCGGCCAGGGCTTCCTCGGCGCGTTCCAGGGCGGCGAGGGCATCCTGCGCCATGGCCTGCTGTTCCGCGCCCGGCTGGTCGTGTCCGCCATCGCCGGCCCCCGGCGCGGGCAGCAGGCGCTGCAAGGTGCGGCTGGCGTTACGCAGGGCGGCCGCCGGCCCGCTGGCGCGCCGGTCGCGCGGCGTCAGGTCGGCCAGGGCGGCGGCGATGGCCTCGGCGCGCCGTTCGCCCTGTTGCAGGGACTGGCGCAGGCCGGCCAGATGCGTTTCCTCGTCGTCCTGCGGGGCCAGGGCCGACAGGTCGTCCACCGCCTGGCGCAGCCAGTCTTCCTCGCGCGCGGCGCTTTCCATCGCGGCGCGGGCGGCGGCCAGCTCGGCCGTGGCCTCGATCCAGGCGCGGTAGGCGGTGGCCGTGTCGTCGCGCAGCGCCTGCGGCACGCCGAACGCATCCAGCAGGTCCAGATGGGTGGACGGGTCGGCCAGTCCCATCTGTTCGTGCTGGCCCTGGATTTCGACCAGCAGCGCCGCCGCCCGGCGCAGCAGGTTCACGCCCGCCGGCTGGTCGTTGATATAGGCGCGCGACCGGCCATCGACGGCGACGATCCGGCGCAGGACGATCGGTTCGTGCGGGTCGTCGATCACGATGCCCTGTTCGCCCAGCAGGCCGTGCAGCGGATGGTCGGGCGCGATTTCGAAGCATGCCGACACGCTGGCCTGCTCGGCGCCGGCGCGGACCAGGCTGGCGCTGGCGCGGTCGCCCAGCGCCAGGCCCAGGCTGTCCAGCAGGATGGACTTGCCCGCGCCGGTTTCGCCCGTCAGCACCGTCAGGCCGGGGGAGAAAGGCAGATCGAGCTTCTCGATCAGAACGACGTCCCGGATCGAGAGGCGGGTCAGCATGGGAAAGGCGCGCGCGGGAGGGGGCGGGGCCGCACGCGGGTCAGAAGACCGCGTGCCACGCGCGCGAGAAGAAGCCGCGCCGCGCCGGCGTGCCGTCCGCGTGCTGGGACGAGGCCGGGGCCGGCATGTTGGCGCCCAGCAGATGTTCGCTACGCAGCATGTTGTAGCTGTAGCGGTACCATTTGCTGCCCGGATAGTTGAAGGACAGCACCGACGCCGAGCGGCGCGCCTGGTCGGTCAGGCCCAGATCCAGATAGACCTCGACCAGCCGTTCGAGGGCCTCGGGGACATGGTTCGTGGTCTGGAAATCCTGGATCACGCGCTGGTAGCGATTGACCGCGGCCTCGTAATTGCGCTGCTGCTGGTAGAAGCGGCCGACCAGCATTTCCTTGCCGGCCAGATGGTCGCGGCAGAGATCGACCTTGAGCTGCGCGTCGCGGGCGTAGGGCGATTGCGGGAAGCGGGTGATGACCTCCTCCAGCGCGTTCATGGCCTCGATGGTGCCCTGCTGGTCGCGCTGCACGTCGGCCACCTGTTCGTAATAGCACAGGGCGCGAAGGTAGAAGGCGTAGGCGGCGTCGGGGCTGGTGGGATGCAGTTCCAGGAAGCGGTCCAGCTGCTGCACCGCATCGGGATATTTATCCTGCAGATAGTTGGCGTAGCCTTCCATCAGCTGCGCGTTGGCCGTGTAGCCCGAATAGGGATAATTCTGTTGCAGCACCTCGAACTCGGCCGAGGCGAGCGCGTAACGCTGGCTACGCAGCGCGTCGATGCCGTTATTGTAGAGCGTATCGGCCGACGCCACCCGCGACACCATGTCCTCGGCCGATTTCTTGCCGCCGCAGGCCGCAAGCAGCAGCACGACGGAAAGTGAGGCGAATCGGAGCGCATTGCGGCCCGTCGGACGGTCAGCGAAGGGGAATCGAAATCTGCACAATGACATGCCGGCTCTTCCAGTTCGGTCTGCCTTATATCATGCGGCGGGCCGGGGTGAAGGCCGTGTCGTCGTTTTCGTGGCCGGCGGAGTCGAATTTGCCTGTCATGCCGCCACGCGCAGGGCCTGCGCCTGGGGGGAGCGGCCGCGGACGCGCCACGCGCCGCGATCGGCGAACAGCGTACGCAGCAGCCGGTTGTTCAGGGCGTGGCCGGATTTGTGGCCCGCGAACACGCCGGTGAGGACGCCCCCGGCCAGGTACAGGTCGCCGACCGCGTCGATCATCTTGTGACGGACGAATTCGTCGGGGCGGCGCAGGCCGCACGGGTTGAGGACGGTGTCGCCGTCCACCACGATGGCATTGTCCAGCGACCCGCCGCGCGCCAGGCCCGCGGCGTGCAGCGCCTCGATTTCCTGGCGCAGGGTGAAGGTCCGGCAATTTGCGATGTCCCGCCGGAAGACCTGCCGGTCGAAGCGCATGGCGAAGGTCTGCGCGCCGATCGCGGAAGCGGAAAAATCGATCGTCATCGTCATCGACAGTCCGGCCTCGCGCCCCGGGCGGAGCTCGGCGAAGGCGTCGCCGTCGGCGACGCGGACCGGGCGCAGGATCTCGATGACCGTGCGGGGGGCCGTCTGCTCCACATGCCCCGCGCAGTCGAGCAGGAAGACGAAATCGGCGGCCGATCCGTCGAAGACCGGAACCTCCGGCCCGTCGACATCGACAT
The DNA here is from genome assembly GCF_014174305.1 of Gluconacetobacter johannae. Classification (GTDB taxonomy): domain Bacteria; phylum Pseudomonadota; class Alphaproteobacteria; order Acetobacterales; family Acetobacteraceae; genus Gluconacetobacter; species Gluconacetobacter johannae. Next base: position 98,499 of record NZ_JABEQH010000014.1, read on the forward strand.
AGGCATTGTCGATGCCGTCCGCCGACAGGGCGGACATCAGATGTTCGATCGTCGCGACCCGCAGGGCGGGGTCGTGCGGATCGGCGATGACGGTGCTGAGGCGGGTGTCGGCGACGTGGTCGAAGCGGGCCGGAATGGCCCGCCCGTCCATGTCGGTGCGGCGGAAGACGATGCCGGTATGCTCCGGCGCCGGATGCAGGGCCAGGGCGATCCGCCGCCCGGTGTGCAGCCCGGTTCCGACGCAGGAAATGGACTGGCGCAGCGTCTGCTGGCGCGCCGTGCGGGGCAGGGGGCGGCTGGCGCCGTCCCGGCCCGGAAGGTCGGCCGCGATGCCGTCCGGGGGCGTCGGGCCGTGGTTGGGGAGCGTCACCGAGGTTGCCAGCATACCGTCCATCTGCGTCCCCTGCGTTGATTATTCTTTAGTCGTTACAGGAACGACAGTTTGATCTCTAACGGGAACGGCGGTCTGCGGCCAGTCAATCATTATTGCCGTCTGTTACGGCGTAACATACTGATAAAGAACGAGATAAACCCGCAATGCCCAGGGCGGGCACCGCGGGTGCGAAGGGGGTTACGGCTGGCGGCGCAGGAAGGCCGGAATGTCCAGCCCGACCTCGTCGGCGGTGGCCTGCCGCACGGCGGGGGCGGGTTCATGCTCCGGCAGGGCGGGCTCGGCGCGCTGGGTCTCCGGCGCCGGGGGGCCGCCCCGGCGCAGCACGCCGGTGACGATGTTGAACAGGCTGTTGCCGCGTGGCGGCGCGGGGTGCGTGTCGTCGGGACGCGGCGCCTCGGAAAACAGGGGCGAACGCGGCGACGGGCGGGCGCCGTGCTGCGCCACCTGGGGCGGCACCGAATGGGGCGAAGGCGCGCCCACCGGGGCTGCGTTGACGAAGTTCGGCGTCTGGTGGCGCGGCGGGGCCTGCATCCCGGCCGGGGGGGGCTCGGCCGAGGGGGCCGTGGCGGCGTCGTGGGCCGGGGCGGTCTGCGCCGCGTCGGGCGCGGCCTCGGGGTGGATCGGTTCGGCCGTGCGGATCGGCGGGGTGTCGATGCCGGTGGCGACGACCGAGACCCGGATGCTGCCGTTCAGCGAGGGGTCGATCGCCGAGCCGAAGATGATGTTGGCGTCGTCGGCGACTTCCTCGCGGATGCGGTTGGCCGCCTGATCGACCTCGTACAGCGTCAGGTCCTCGCCGCCGGTGATGTTAATCAGCAGGCCGCGCGCGCCGGCCATCGAGGTGTCTTCCAGCAGCGGGTTGGAAATGGCGTCCTCGGCGGCGGAAATGGCGCGATTTTCGCCCTCGGCCTCGCCGGTGCCCATCATCGCCTTGCCCATTTCGGCCATCACGGTCCGGATGTCGGCGAAATCGAGATTGACCAGGCCGGGCGCCATCATCAGGTCGGTCACGCCGCGCACGCCCATGTACAGGACGTTGTCGGCCATCTTGAACGCGTCCTTCCAGCTGGTGCGCTCGTTGGCCAGGCGGAAGAGGTTCTGGTTGGGGATGACGATCAGCGTATCGACATACTGCTGCAGTTCCGCGATGCCGCTGTCGGCGGATTTGGAACGGCGCACGCCCTCGAAGGTGAAGGGCTTGGTGACGACGCCCACCGTCAGGATGCCGCGTTCGCGCGCCATGCGTGCGATCACCGGGGCCGCCCCGGTGCCCGTGCCGCCGCCCATGCCGGCGGTGATGAACACCATGTGCGCCCCGTCGAGATGCCGGGCAAGCTCGTCCGCCGCCTCCTCGGCCGCCGCGCGCCCGATTTCGGGCTTCGCCCCCGCGCCCAGGCCCTGCGTCAGGTGCGGGCCGAGCTGAATCCGGCGATCGGCCCTGCTGTGGGACAATTGCTGCGCGTCGGTGTTCGCCACCACGAATTCCACACCCTGCAACTGGGACTGGATCATGTTGTCGACCGCATTCGTGCCGCCCCCACCGACGCCGATCACGGTGATCCGCGGCGTGAAGTCGGAATGATTCTGCTGCGGGATGGAGAGGTTGAGGGTCATGGGCGTCTCCCGGGACGAGGTCGTAAGAGTACGGTTACCGATTCGCGCGCTTTTAGGGCAACAGTCTGAAGGATTCCACTATACCCTGTCGCGTATGAATTCGACGAGCCGGCGCAGCATTCCTGGCGCGCGCGGTTCGGAAAAATCGATGTCGCCCAGCGCGCCGCCGCCGCCCGCCGCCCAGGCCAGCAGCCCGGCCGACGTGGCGAAGGACGGCCAGGCCGCCGGGTCTTCGGGCAGGCCCCGAATGCCGGCCGGCCGGCCCAGGCGGACCTGGCGGTTGAGGATGCGCGCGGCCATGTTGCCCACGCCGTCCAGCAGCGATGCGCCGCCCGTCAGCACCACGCGCCCGTCGGTGGCCCGGCCCACGCCGGCGGATTCCAGCCTGTCGCGCACCATTTCAAGCGTTTCCTCGATTCGCGGCCGAATGATCGAGACCACTTTGGACCGGGAAATCTTGACGAATTGATGGTCGTCGTCGCCGATCAACTGCACCGGCAGAAGGTCCAGATCGTCGTCGGCGGACAGTTCGGCCGAGCCGTACATGGTCTTGAGCCATTCCGCGCTGTCGATGGATGTGGACAGCACGTGCGCGATGTCGCGGGTGACGTGCTGCCCGCCCACCGGCAGGCAGGCGGTGTGCAGCAACTGCCCTTCGCCGAAGATGGCGATCGAGGTCGTGCCGCCGCCCATGTCCACCACCGTCACGCCCAGGTCGCGTTCGGCGGCGTCCAGCACCGACAGGCCCGAGGCCAGGGGGGCGGACACCAGTTCCTCGATCTTCAGTTCGGCCCGCGCCAGCACCGTTTCCAGATTACGCAGCGCGGTGGTCGAGGCGTCGATGACATGCAGCCGCGAGGTGAGCTGGTCGCACAGATGGCCGCGCGGATCGGCCACCCCGGCCGTTTCGTCCACCGAGAAATCGAGCGGCAGCGTATGGATGGTCGAGCGGCCCTCGCTCATCGCGCGCATCCGGCCTTCGGTCACCACGCGGCGGACGTCGGATTCCGTGATCTCGCGTCCGCCGACCGGCCAGCGGACATTGAACAGGCGGCTTTCGGGGTGGCCGCTGGACAAGTTGACATAGATCTTGTCCAGCCGCCGTTCGGCCGCGTCCTCGGCCTGGCCGACGGCGGCGCGGATGGCGGCCTCGGCCGCGCGCAGATCGACGATGCCGCCCGACTTCACGCCGTGCGAGCGGCGCCAGCCGTGGCCCAGCACCCGCAGCGTGCCGTCGGCCTCGCCCCGGCCGATCAGGCAGATGATCTTGGTCGATCCGATATCCAGCACGCCGAACGTGCCCGGCCGCCATGCGTGCGGCGGCGTCGGTTCGTCGGGCGGCGGCAGGGCGATGACCCGGCTGCCCTCGGGCCCGCCGGCCGCCAGGGCCGTCTGCTGGTCCTTGCGGCGCGCGCGGCGGCGGCGGGCGGGGCGGGGCGTCTGCTCCCCGGTCGGCGGGGCAACGATCAGATCGTTCATGTGCGCTTCCGTGGGGCGGGATCGGCGCCGGTGGGCGGCGGGTTCGGGGCGGTGGGGGGCGGCGCGCCGTCGGCCGTCCTGCCGGCGACCGGCTTTCCGTCGGGGGCAGGCGCCGTATCGGCGGGGGGCTGCTGCACCACCAGGCGGTCCGGCAGGCGCATGTCGATGCTGATGACCGGGCGGTCCAGCAGCTTCATGCCGGCCTGCAGGTCGGCCAGGCGGCGCAGGGCCGGAATTTCCTCGCCTTCGGGCAGCAGGATTGTCGTGCCGTCGCGCAGCAGCAGGTTCCAGCGGCGCTGGCCGACGCGGATCGCGGCGGTGACATGGCTCTGGACCACCGGCTGGGCGGCCAGCGCGTCGAACAGCGCCGCCGCCGCCACATTGGCGTCCGGCCCGACCACCAGCGGCAGTTGAAGGAACGCCTGCGCGTCCTTGCCGGTCATGCCCTGGTCGCGCACCTGGGCACCGGCGCGGTCGATCAGCATGAAGCGGCCCTGATTCTGCCAGACGGCGAAGGGCCGGCGTTCGGTCAGGCGCACCACGATGGTGCCGGGCAGGTGCCGCTCGACCACCGACCGGTCGACGAACGGCAGGGCGTCGATCCGCCGCCGCGCGGCCTCGACGGAAAAGCCCAGCACCGGGTCGCCGACCCGCACGCCCAGCGCGTCCTGCAATGCGGCCTCGGTGGTCAAATTGCGGCCGCTGATGGTGATCGCGGTGACGCGCAGGGGCAGCAGGCTGACCAGCTTCGCGCGGATCGGGGCGAAGCGTTCCTCGGAGCGCATGTCGCGCAGCACGGCGGCGGCGCCGACGGCGCCCGCGGCCAGCACGAGGACAAGCAGGACCGGCCGCACCATCCGGCGCTGCCGCCGGACGAAGATCGACAGCCGTGACGGCCGGTCATTGCGATTGTCCCCATGGCGCGTCATGTGCGGCAGGTTGCGTGCTCGACCATCCAGCGGCACAGCGCGCCGTAGGAGATGCCGCAGGCATTGGCCTGTTCGGGCAGGAGAGAGGTGGCGGTCATGCCGGGCTGGGTGTTGACCTCCAGGATCACCAGCCGCCCCGGCCCGTCGCCGCAGGCGGTGTCGTCATAGCGGAAGTCGGTGCGCGACGCGCCGGCGCAGCCCAGCGCCTGGTGCGCGACGACGGCGATACGCAGGGCCTGGGCGAACGCATCGGGATGGATCTGCGCGGGCAGGACGTGGTGCGAGCCACCTTCCTGGTATTTCGCGGCATAGTCGTAGAATTCGTGCGCGGCATCGGGGTTGGGCGTGATGTCGGTGACCGTCAGCGCCCGGTCGCCCATCACGCCCACCGTCAGTTCGCGGCCGGGGATGAATTCCTCGACCAGCGCCTTCGGGCCGTAGGTCCAGGCGTCGGCGATGGCGGCGCGGCGGTTGGAGCCGGGGCGCACGATGTCCACCCCCACCGACGATCCCTCGTTCAGCGGCTTGATGACATAGGGCGCGGGCAGGGGATCGGCGGCCGGGAAATCGGCGATGTCGATGACGCCGCCCGCCGCGACGGGCAGGCCGGCGGCGGTGAAGGCCGCACGGGCGGCGGCCTTGTCCATCGCCACGGCGGACGCGCGGACGCCGGAATGGGTATAGGGGATGTTCATCCAGTCCAGCACGCCCTGGATGGACCCGTCCTCGCCGAAGCGGCCATGCAGGGCGTTGAACACGACGTCGGGCCGGTGGGCGGTCAGGTCGGCGACGATGGCGCCCAGGTCGGCGCCGGCGTCCAGCACGCGGACGTCGTAGCCTTCCTCGCGCAGGGCGGCGCTGATGCCCCGGCCGCTGGACAGGCTGACCGCGCGTTCGGCGGACAGGCCGCCGGTCAGGACGGTGATGGTCCGGGCCGGGTGCGGGGCGGTCATGGCGTGTCTCCTGTGGTCGGGGCGGCGGGGCGGCCGATCCGTTTGATTTCCCAGTCCAGCGTCACGCCGGTCCGTTCGCGCACGCGGCGGCGGACGGTCTCGCCCAGCCTTTCCAGGTCGGCGGCGGTCGCCGAACCGGTGTTGAGCATGAAATTGCAATGCTTCTCGCTGATCTGCGCGCCACCCAGGGTCAGGCCCCGGCAGCCCGCCGCGTCGATCAGTTCCCACGCCTTGCGGTCCGAGATCGCGGCGTCGGGATTGCGGAAGGTCGAGCCCCCGGTCCGGGCCCGCGTGGGCTGGGCGGCCTCGCGCGACTCACGGATGGTGGCGATGGCCTGTCGGATGGCGGCGGGCGCGGCGGCGGCGGCGCGCAGGCGGGCGCGCGTGACGACCGATCCGGCCGGCAGGGCCGAGCGGCGATAGCCGAAGCCCAGCGCGGCCCCGGACAGCCGTACCCTGTTGCCGTCGCGCGTCACGATGTCGGCCCAGTCCAGCACCGTGGCGATGTCCGACCCGTAGGCCCCGGCATTCATCGCCACCGCCCCGCCGATCGAGCCGGGGATGCCGGCCAGGAATTCCAGGCCCTTCAGCCCGGCGTCCGCCGCGTGTTCGGCCACGGTCATGTCCAGGCAGGCGCCGCCGGCCACCAGCCCGTCGGCCTCGACCACGATGTCCGAGAACCCGCGGCCCAGGCGGATGACGACCCCGTCGATGCCGCCGTCGCGCACGATGACGTTGGAGCACGCGCCCAGCACGGTCACCGGCATGTCGGGCGGCAGATGGCCCAGGCAGGTGGCCAGGTCCTGCGTGTCGGCCGGTTGCAGCAGCGCCTCGGCGGCCCCGCCGACGCGGAACCACGTGCGCGGACCCAGCGCGGCATGTTCGGTCAGGCGGCCGCGCAGGTCGGGCAGCAGGGCGCGCAGTCCGGCCATCATGCCGCGAAATCCCCCTTTCGTCCCGTGCCGGCCGGGGCCTGCAGGGCCGCGAGTTCCTTCGGCAGGGCCTGCGCCCAGCTGGTGATGTTGCCCGCGCCGAGGCAGACGACGAAATCGCCGGGGCGGGCGATGGCGTGGATCATTTCCGCCAGATGTTCCGGCCCCGGCAGCGGCACGACCGAGCGATGGCCGCGTTCGCGCAGGCCCTCGACCAGCGCGTCGCGGTCGATGCCCGCGATGGGGGCCTCGCCCGCCGCGTAGACGTCGGCCACCACCACGGTGCCGGCGTCGTTCATGCAGGTGCAGAACTCGCCGAACAGGGTTTGCAGGCGGGAATAGCGATGGGGCTGGACCACGGCGATGACGTTGCGCGCGCCCGCCTGCCGCGCGGCCTTGAGCACGGCGGCGATTTCCACCGGATGGTGGCCGTAATCGTCGATCACGGTGATGCCACCGGTTTCGCCCGTGCGGGTGAACCGCCGCTTGACGCCCCGGAACCCGGCGAAGGCCGAGCGGATGGTGGCGTCGTCGATGTCCATCTCCACCCCCACGGCGATCGCGGCCAGGGCGTTCTGGACGTTGTGGTGGCCCAGCATCGGCAGGCGGAACGGCCCGGCGCGGCGGGTGCGGTTGCGGGTGCGGTTGGTCACCACGACCTCGAACGTCGCGCCCAGCTTGTCGGTGATGATCTTTTCCGCGCGGATGTCGGCCTGGGGCGAGAAGCCGTAGGTGACGATGCGGTGGTCCGACAGGCGGGGGATCATCTGCTGCACCGCCGGGTGGTCGATGCACAGGACCGCGAAGCCGTAGAAGGGGATGTTGGACACGAACTGGTCGTACGCGGCCTGCATCGCCTCGGCCGTGCCCCAATGGTCCAGATGCTCGGGGTCCATGTTGGTGACCACGGTGATGACCGACGGCAGGCGCAGGAACGATCCGTCGCTTTCGTCGGCCTCGACCACCATCCAGTCGCCCGAGCCCATGCGGGTATTGGTGCCGTACGCCTCGATGATGCCGCCGTTTATCACGGTGGGGTCCAGGTGGGCGGCTTCCAGCACGGCGGCGACCAGGCTGGTGGTCGTCGTCTTGCCATGGGTGCCGCCGACGGCCACCGACCAGCGCAGGCGCATCAGCTCGGCCAGCATTTCAGCCCGGCGGACGACCGGGATCAGGCGGGCGCGCGCCGCCACCACCTCGGGGTTGTCGCGGCGGACGGCGGTGGATGTCACCACCACCTGGGCCGCGCCCAGATTGGCGGCGTCATGGCCGATGGTCACCGCGATGCCGGCCGCGCGCAGGCGCGCGACATTGGCGTTCTCGGCGATATCCGACCCCTGGACGGCGTAGCCCAGCATGTGCAGCACCTCGGCGATGCCGGACATGCCGATGCCGCCGATCCCGACGAAATGGATGGTGCCGATGGAAAGGGGCAGGGCTCTCATGCGTGGGTCTCCGTCTTCGCGCCTGTCGGATAGGCGGGGCGGGGCTGCGGATGCAAGCATCCTTCGATCAGGTCGGCCAGCCGGCGGGCGGCGTCGGGGCGGGCGAGGGTGCGGGCGGCGTGGGCGGCGGCGGCCAGGCCGTCCGGTTCGTCCAGCAGCGCGCCGACCTGCGCGGCCAGCGCCGGGGCGGTGAAATCGGGCTGGCGGATCATCCAGGCGGCGCCGGCCTCGACCAGGGCGGCGGCGTTGGCGCCCTGTTCGTCGCTGGCCGCGATGGGCAGCGGCACCAGGATCGCGGGGCGCCCCGCATCGGTCAGTTCGGCGACCGACGAGCCGCCGGCGCGCCCGATGACCAGATGCGCGGCCCCCAGCAAGCCGGCCACGTCCGAGAAGAACGGCGAGACCGTGGCCGGGATGCCCAGGCCTGCATAAGCGGCGCGGACCCGATCGACATCCTCGGCGCGGGCCTGCTGGGTGACGTGCAGGCGTGCGCGATGGGGGGCCGGCAGCAGGGCGAGGGCGGCGGGCACCACGTCGCTGAATACCCGCGCGCCCAGCGACCCGCCCCAGACCAGCAGCCGCACGGCCTCGTCCGGCGGGACATAGGACTGGTCGTGCAGGGCCGCGATGGCGTCGCGCACCGGCATGCCGGTCAGCACCGGCGCGGCCCCGGCCGGCAGCCGGGCGACGCGCGCGAACGAGGTTGCGATGCCGTCGGCGAAGCGGGCCAGCATCGCGTTGGCCTGCCCCAGCACCGCGTTGCCTTCGTGGATGAAGATCAGCGGCCGCGTCCGGCCCAGCAGGCGCGCGCCCAGCAGCGGCGGGACCGACGGGTAGCCGCCGAACCCCACCACCGCCGCCGCATCCAGCCGGCGCAGGATCGCCCGCGCCTGCACCGCGCCGCGCGCCAGCGCCACGGCGGCGCGCAGGCCGCGCGACA
>NZ_JABEQH010000015.1 GCF_014174305.1 Gluconacetobacter johannae
TCTGCGCCACCGCATCACGCTTGAACTCATCACTGAAATTGGGCTTCCCCATCAATGCCTCCTGTCCTCATTTTTAGGAGCCTGGGCGTCCAGAAATCTAGGGGCTATTCACGGTGACGGGGCGCGAGGCCGCTGCTACCTTTTCCGGAATCGATCACGACACGGACCTGCGCCCGCATGAGCAAAGCCTTCATTGCCGCTGTTCTTCAGGATTCCCTCGCCTGCACCGGCGTTGCCGCTACCAAGGCCGCCGATGACTTGGTCGGGGCCATTGTCGCCGAACTGAAGCAGGAGGGCGGGTTCACGCTGCCGTCCTTTGGGACCTTCACCGTCCACAAGACTAAGGCCCGCAAGGCGCTCAATCCCCGCACCGGCGAGCCGGTGAAGGTCAAGGCCGGCAAGGCCGTGCGTTTCAAGGCCAGTCCTGTGCTGAAGAGAACGGTATAAAAAACTGATTTCTTTTATTGTTTTTTCGCACAACGAGAAAATCGATCAGATATACTTCGGAGGGAACGTCACTTTGAAAAGTACAATCCTGGAAGAATTATTCATCCAAGAGTATTCTATAATGAATTTCTGATCCCGTTCTGTGAACATTTCTTTAAAAACCCGGAAACGGAATGGATTTTTTACGCTGCGATTAGCAATGTCGACATCATGGCGGAACGTCTCCATTATTTTTGGTATTATATCGCCTTCAAGGAGGCGAATAATAGTGACGAGATAATAGAAGACGCAAAATCAATAATTCCTGATTTTCCAGAAAATAACAGATCACAAGGCCTGAAAAAGTACCGCCATCATCTTGCAGCGCAGAATCCAGATTTTCAGTTGGTATGGGATATACATGATGCGTACAAGCATTACGAATTGGGTCGATCAAACGCCAATATAACACATGCAGATCAAAGTGGAAAAATTCCATCCGTTCTTAATGAGACATGCGATGATCTCGTCATTCCAATCGATGATATTTCAGCCATATGGATCAGAAAAAAAGACGGTACGTTAGTTAGCGGAAAAGAAATTCTAACGAATGCGCTCGCAATGTGGAGCGCAGAACTGGCGCGCACGGGCTTATAAAATGGAGGCTGTTACATATAAGCCGATAGAGGCTGGATATGTTGCATGAAAGCACTTCGTCGCGGGCACCCTGGCCCGAAGCGCAGCCAGACATCAAGCGCTTCTATGACCGCCTGGTCGCCAACGGAAAAACTTTCTTTCCGCAAGAAAGCGGCGGGTTGCAGATCCAATCAGTCTAAATCCGACCAAATCGGCTTTACGTGGCTTCATCTGATGGGTACAATTCTCACCTACCCGCGTCAGCCAGAGAAGGGACGGTGCATGTCTGGTCGTTGGATGTCCGTCGAGGAAATGGCCGGCTATCTGGGAGTGAGTAAAGATACGATCTACGGGTGGATAGCGAAGAGAGAAATGCCGGCCCACAAGGTCGGAAGGCTTTGGAAGTTCAAATCCGACGAAGTCGATTCGTGGGTGAGAGCCGGAAAAGCGTCCGACGAGGACAATGATCAGTCTGTAGGGGATGCGCAAGGATCGGAGAAACGCACCTCGGAGAGGAAGAGATGAGCGAGGTAGCGTGTATCGACCTGTTTTGCGGCGCGGGTGGCTTGACGCATGGCCTCATTCGAGCCGGCGTCCCGGTCGTCGCGGGCATTGATGTCGATACGGCGTGCCGCTATCCATTCGAGACCAACAATGGCGCGCGCTTCCTCACGAAGGACATCAAGAGCGTCAAGCCGTCGGATCTGAACAAGCTGTATGGCGATGCGAAGATACGGATTCTGGCGGGATGCGCTCCATGCCAACCGTTCTCGACCTACTCCCAGCGCTACGACACCCTCACCAGCCCGCGCTGGCCGTTGCTGTATCAATTCGCACGCCTCGTCAAATCCGTTCGCCCGGACATCGTGACCATGGAGAACGTGCCCCTGGTCGAAAAGCACGCCGTCTTTGACGACTTCGTCGCCGCCCTTGAACGGCACGGCTACAAGGTTTGGAAGAGCGTCGTGGACTGCACCCATTACGGGTTGCCCCAGACCAGACGACGTATGGTCATCCTGGCGAGCCTGATCGGCCCCATTGAGTTGATCTCGCCAACCCATAAGAAGCCGCAGACCGTCAAGGACGCGATCGGGAAGCTGCCCGCCATCGGGGCCGGAAGCGTCCATGACAACGACCCCTTCCATGTCTCGTCCAGACTGTCGGATTTGAACCTGGAGCGCATTCGCGCTTCCCGCCCTGGCGGGACATGGCGTGATTGGCCCGATCGTCTGGTTGCTGAATGCCATCGGCGGGAAACGGGCCGCACCTACCCGGGCGTTTACGGGCGCATGAGATGGGAGGATCCGTCTCCGACGATCACCACGCAATTCTATGGTTTCGGCAACGGTCGCTTCGGTCATCCCGAACAGGACCGAGCGATCTCTCTACGCGAGGGGGCGATCCTGCAAGGCTTTCCGGAGAAATATGGCTTTGTGGCAGATGATGGTCCGACCCATTTCAAGGCGTTGGGCCGGATGATCGGCAATGCGGTCCCCGTCGCTCTCGGCGAGGCAATCGGCCAAAGCATTGTGACGCATCTCGGCGTCGGAGTGCAGACGGATCAGGCTAAGAAGGGAGGCACTGCGGATGTCGCGCGTAAGCCCCTCGTCGCATGAGGCGAGCCTCCGTATGGCTCGGGTGCGGCAGAAGGGCACTGACGTCGAACTCTCTTTGCGCAAAGAACTGCATGCGAGAGGGTTACGCTATCGTCTGCAAGTGGCGCTGCTGACCAAGCCACGGCGCGTTGCCGACATCGTCTTTCCTCGCGCTAAACTCGCCGTCTTCGTCGACGGGTGCTTCTGGCATGGTTGCCCGGAGCACGCCTCTTGGCCGAAGAGCAACGCGCAGTTTTGGCGTGACAAAATCGAAACAAATCGCGCCCGAGACGCGGATACCGATCAGCGCCTCAGCGCTTTGGGTTGGCATGTCATTCGCGTATGGGCGCACGAGCGCCCTCGCGAAGCGGCCGATCGTATCGAAAACGCCGTTCGAGGCGGGAGCGGGCTGCAATGATCGTCGGAAATGCTAGCAGCGCAGCTGCTCAGATCGCTCATCACACGATTCCTGAGCCCGGCCAGTTGGTCGAAGCACGCCGACGGCAATGGATCGTATCGGAGGTCGATAGCGGATCGACGGCGCCTGGCCTTCCCAAACGTCACCTCATCCGATTGACGTCGATCGACGAAGACGCTCTCGGGGAGGAAATCGAAGTCCTTTGGGAGTTGGAACCCGGCGCTCACGTCATCGAGCGAGCCGGCCTGCCGCGCATTACCGGCTTGGATGATCCGGCCTCCCTACAGGCGTTCCTTGATGCCGTCCGATGGGGCGCGGCCACCAACGCCGACAGGGCCTATCTCCAGGCTCCTTTCCGCAGCGGCGTCAGCATTGAGGACTTCCAGCTCGATCCATTGGTGCGAGCCATCGACATGGCTCGCACCAGCCTGCTGATCGCGGATGACGTCGGCCTCGGCAAGACGATCGAAGCCGGTCTCGTTATCCAGGAAATGCTCCTGCGCCATCGTGCCCGCACCGTGTTGGTGTTGTGCCCAGCGTCCCTTCAGGAGAAGTGGCGCATGGAGATGCAGGAGAAGTTCGGGCTTGACTTTCGCATCGTCGATACCGAGTTCGTCAAGCGCCTGCGCCGTGAACGTGGCCTACACGCCAATCCTTGGACCTCGTTTCCTCTCCTCATCACGTCAATGGATTGGGCGAAACAAGGCGAAGGACTGCGCCTGTTCCGGGACGCGCTACCGCCCGCCGTCACACATCCGCGAAAATTCGATTTTCTGGTCATCGACGAAGCGCACAACATTGCGCCCACAGTCGGACACTATGCGGTCGAGAGCCTCCGAACCCGCTTGGTGCGGCTGCTCGCGCCGCATTTCCAACATAAGCTGTTTCTTACTGCAACACCCCATGACGGTTACACTGAGTCGTTCACCGCTCTGCTCGAATTGCTCGACGACCAACGCTTTGCCCGAAATGTCCTGCCGAGCGAGTCCCAGCGCGCTCGGGTCATGGTGCGGCGGCTGAAGAGCGACTTGGTGGATGCGAACGGTAAGCAACTCTACCCGGTGCGGCTTCTCGAAGGTCTTCCCATCAAGTATGAGGATGACGAGAGGCAAATTCGGCATCTTCTCGGCGACTACATATCGTCGCGCGAGAATGACGAGGGCGGCGCACGAGCCGTCGATCGCTTCGTCCACCAATTGCTGCGCAAGCGCCTCGCGTCGTCGTCCGCCGCGTTTGCGGCGACACTGGAAAAACACATAGCGACGATCGAAGGCCGTTCGTCGGCCGACCAAACCCGGCGCAAGCTGGACGATCGCATCCTTCGCCGCGCCATATCGAAGGCTGAAGAAGACTATGCCGACGACACATTGCGCGAGGCAGCGGAAGACGACGCGCTCGGCGAAGCCGGCAAACACATCCGGCCGCCCAATGAGCAAGAGCGGCGGATGCTGGAACGCCTGCGCTCATGGGCGCAACAGGCATCACGCAAGGCGGATTCCAAGGCGCGCGCGATATTGGAATGGCTGGCCGAGCATCTCCAGGAAGGCGGCGAGTGGACGAATGAGCGGGTCATCCTGTTCACCGAATACCGGACGACACAGCAGTGGATGCAAGAGATACTCGTGTCGCACGGCTTCGGCGGCGACCGGCTGGCGCTAATCTATGGCGGCATGGATCATGACGAACGCGAGGCCGTGAAGGCGGCTTTCCAGGCTAACCCCTCGGAATCGCCGGTCAGAATCCTGTTGGCGACCGACGCGGCATCCGAAGGCATCGACCTTCAGAACCACTGCCACCTGATGATCCATCTGGAAATTCCATACAATCCCAACGTGATGGAACAGCGGAACGGGCGCATCGACCGCCACGGCCAGCGCTCCAGCGAGGTGGTCATCTGGCATCCGGTCGATGACGAGGGTGATCACGGCCAAGACATCTTGCGGGCGCTTCGGAAACTCGACGCCATGCGGGCCGACATGGGGAGCGTCAATCCGGTCATCGCCCCACAACTCCCGGACCTGATCGAGGGACGGCGGCGCGACCTGGACACCCGATTTGCCGAAGCTCGCATGGAAAAATCGCGGCGCTTCGTCAGGGCCGAGCGCGACCTCCGGGATCGGGTCGCAAAGCTGCATGAACGCCTCGCCGAGACCAAGCGCGAGCAAAATCTCACGCCCGATCACGTCGAGCGGGCGGTGAGAGCGGCACTGCGCCTTTCCGACAAGCCAGACCTCGGGGCCACGTCTCTGCCCGGCGCTCCAGACGGAACCATTTTCACCATGCCGGCGCTGTCCGGTTCATGGACGCGGTGCCTGGAAGGTCTGGAGCATCCCTATACGAAGAAGGTCCGCCCCATCACGTTCGACCATGACGTGGCGAAGGGGCGCGATGACGTCGTTCTGGTGCATCTCAATCACCCCCTCGTCCAGATGAGCCTGCGCCTGCTCCGCGCCGAAATCTGGGCGCGGGATGACGTGAAGAAGATCCACCGCGTCTCCGCCCGCTCCTTGCCCGATGGCCAGCTCGAAGGCCCCGCCGTCATCGTGGTTTCTCGATTGGTCATCACCGGCGGCAGTCATCATCGCCTGCACGAGGAACTCACCGAGGCCGGCGGTTATCTGCGTGACGCCGGCTTCCGCCGTGAAGACCGCGTGACGGAGGTGCGGCGATGGCTCCAGGATTCCGCTCCCGCCGTCTTACCCGATACGACCTTCGCGGCGCTGCGCACCCGCTTCGACAAACAGCGCGACTCCGTGTTGGGGGCGGTCGATGCGCGCTCCAAGGATCGCCTGCGCTCCTTGGCCAATTCGATCGACACTCGTAAGGAACGGGAGAGCGACGACATCCGTCAGGTGCTCGACGATCTCGACAAGGCCCTGCGGGCCGAACTCGTCGCCGACCGCGAGCCGCAACAGCTCTCGCTCTTCTCCGAAGACGAGCGCACCCAGCTCCGGCGCGATCACGCGGCTCTCGAAGCGCGCCTCGCCCGTATTCCGCTGGAACGGGAGCAAGAGGTGCGCGCCATCGAGAACAGATATTCCAATGTCCGGGATCACACCTTCCCCGTCGCGGTCATCCTGCTCGTGCCTGAGTCTTTGACAAAGGGGCAGCCTTGATGAGCACCAACCACGACTGGCTCAACCTCATCGAGGTGTCGGGACCGTTTCTCGCGGTGCCCGTACTGCGCGAGGTGTTGCCCCAGGGATTGGAAGCCCTGACCTCCGGCCGCCCGCAGAGGCTGCGCGCCGCCTACGACGAATGGCGTGATGCCGTCGATGCGGACGATGCCGACCTGCCGGCCATCCACTCGGCATGGATCGACGAGGTTCTCCAAAGCGCTCTGGAGGTGGACGATCAGGTTTTGCGCCGGGCCGCGACATTGCCGGAGCGGCTGAAGGTGTTGCTGCCCGAGCATGGCGTCACGATCACGCCCGACTTGGCGACCGTCAATCCGACCCAGGGCGATGCCCCGCTCCTGCTCGTCCAGCTCTATGATCCCGACACCGATCTCGACGCCACCCGGAACTACAACGGGCTGGCCACGACACCGGGCGACCGCATGGTGGCGCTGCTTCGCGCCGTCGGGTGCCCGGTCGGTCTCGTGACCAATGGCGAGCGCTGGATGCTCGTTCATGCGCCGGTCGGCGCGGTCGCGAGCTTCGCCAGTTGGTATGCCCGCCTCTGGGGCCAGGAGCCCGAAACGCTCCGCGCCTTCGTCAGCCTGCTCGGGGTTCGTCGCTTCTTCGGCCCCGAAGACGAAAGGCTCCCGGCGCTGTTCGATCGGTCGCTGAAGCACCAGGACGACGTGACCGATGCGCTCGGTGAACAGGTCCGACGCGCGGTGGAAGTGCTGGTCCAATCCCTCGACCGCGCCGACCAGGATCGCAACCGGGATCTGCTGCACGACGTCGATCCGAAGGAACTCTACGAAGCCGGCCTCACGGTCATGATGCGGCTCGTCTTCCTGCTGGCTGCGGAAGAGCGCGGACTGCTCCTTCTCGGCGATCCCCGCTACGACGCCTTCTATGCGCTCTCCAGCCTGCGGATGCAGTTGCGCGCCGACACCGAGGAGATACTCGAACGCCGCCGCTCGGCATGGTCGCGGCTGCTCGCCCTGTTCCGCGGCGTCTATGGCGGCATCGACCATCCGCTGCTGCGGCTTCCAGCGATGGGCGGTTCGCTCTTCGACCCGGATCGTTATCCCTTCCTCGAAGGTCGCAAGAAGGGCACGAACTGGCGGAGCGATCCCGCCGAGCCCCTGCCGATCGACGACCGGACGGTCCTGCTCCTGCTGGAGGCGATCCAGACCTTCGAGGGTCGCACGCTTTCCTATCGCGCGCTCGACGTGGAACAGATCGGTCACGTCTATGAGGGTCTCCTTGAGCGCACGGTGCAGCGCGTCGATGATGTGACACTCGAACTCGAAGGATCGGCCAAGGCCAAAAATGCCCGCGTAACGCTCGGCGAAATGGAGTCCGCGCGCCTCGACGGCGCCGCCACGATCGTCGATCTCCTGAAGGAGCGCAGCGAACGCTCCGAGCCGGCAATTCGCAACGCCATCGGCCGCGAGCCGGACGAGCGCTTGGCGGCGCGGTTGCTCACGGTCTGTCGTGGTGACGTGGCGCTGCTTGACCAAATTCTGCCCTATGCCGAACTCCTGCGCACGGACCCGTGGGGATACCCCCTGGTCCATCACGCTGGCGCCTTCGTCGTCGTCCTCGGCGCCGACCGGCGCGAGAGCGGGACGCACTACACACCCAAGAGCCTGACCGAGAAGATCGTCGAGGAGACGCTGACCCCGCTCGTCTATCGCGGCCCCGCCGAAGGCGCGACACGCGAGAATTGGAAACTCAAGAGCGCCGAAGAACTCCTCGACCTCAAGGTCTGCGATCCGGCGATGGGATCGGGCGCGTTCCTCGTGCAGGCTTGCCGCTGGCTCGCCGACCGCCTGGTCGAAGCCTGGTCCGACATGGAAGCTGCGGGCAGCCAGATCGACGATGAAGGTCGCATCCGCGCGGCCGATGACACGACCGGGTTCGAGCCGCTATCACGCGATACCGAAGAACGCGCCATCCTCGCGCGTCGCCTGATCGCCGAACGCTGCCTCTACGGCGTCGACAAGAATCCGCTTGCCGTCGAACTTGCCAAGCTGTCACTCTGGCTCACTACTCTCGCCAAGGGGCGGCCTTTCGGCTTTCTCAATCACAATCTGCGCAGCGGCGACAGCCTGCTCGGTATCCATGATCTCAGCCAGCTCATTGAGCTGGATATGAAGCCGAAGGGAAAGGCGCAACTTCGCCTTTTCGGCCGGACGATCCGGTCGGCCGTCGACAAGGCGCTCGCGCTCCGTAGTCAGCTTCGCTCTATCCCCATCCGCGACATCGGCGATGTCGAGGCGATGGCCGCGCTCGACGCTCAATCGAGTGCAACGCTTGCGACGTCGGAGCTGATCGCGGACGCCTTCATCGGCCTCGTGATCGCGACCGGAAACGGCGGGGACTTGGAAAAGCGTCTAGCGGCCCTCTCCATTGCGGCCGACCGAGCTTCAGATGGTGGGGCCGACGCTTGCCGGACTCTTGCGGCGCAGGCCCAGTCCGACCTCATGAGTGACTTTGTCGCCGAACAGCGTGGACGTCCTTTTCACTGGCCGCTCGAATTTCCCGAGGTTTTCCTCCGCGCTGATGGTGGTTTCGACGCGTTCGTCGGGAATCCGCCGTTCCTTGGCAATAGATTGTGGAAGGGAACTTACGGGGCTGCCTACCAGCGCGTCGTGCAGATGATCCTGGAGGTGGCGCCCGGAAAGATCGACCTCTCGGTCGTTTTCCATCGTCGGGCGGCCACGCTTCTGAAACACGGCGGAACCTATGGATTGTTGGCGGCGAACAATATTGCCGAGGGCAGCGCAGTTTCCGTTGGGTTGGAACGGATAGCCGCCGAAGGGGACTTCTACTTCTCCCGCAAAGGCATGCGTTGGCCGGGGGCGGCCTCCACCGTTATCGCCATGGTGTGTTTTCGGAAGGGTGGATGGGCCGGGCTTCGGAACTGCGACAGCATTGCGTGTGACAAAATCGGCCCCCGCCTCCAGCCCGAAATCGGTGGGGGATGGGAGCCGAAGGCGCTTCCCGAATCCCTGTTCGCCTTTGAGGGGGTCCATAACGGCAAAGGGCTGGCGCTCGTCCTCACCGAAGAACATCCATGGTTCGAGCGCCTTCGCTCTGAAACCGGCTCTCTGCTGCGCCCCTACATTACCGGCAACGACATCACGAGCACTTCACTCACTCGCGTTGAGCGTTGGGCTCTCGACATCGCCGACTTGCCGCTGGAAACGATCGAGAGTGAGTGGCCGATCGCTTATCAGTTTCTGATCGAAATCGTATTGCCCACCCGGACCCCGAAAGACCTCAAGAGTTACAAGGACCTCGTCGATCGGTGGTGGCAGTTCTGGAACCATCGCGCTGCACAAATGCGTCAGCTTCGTGCCCGCCCACAGTTCATAGCGTTTGCGAAGGCCGCAAAATATCCGATCTGCGTGCAGGCGCCAACGGAGTGGATATACACGAACCAAGTCGTGCTCGTGGAAGAGGCTCACGAAAGTGCCCACCCGATATGCTTGAGCTCCATGTTCCAAATTTGGCTGCGAAATTATTCTGTTCGCAGTCTTGGAGGGGACAACAACACGCTAAGGCTCTCCGTAAGTGAAGCGCTTGCGACGTTCCCATTCCCAAAAAGGCATGTGACTGAAGATGCCATCGCCGCAGCCAGAGATTTTCAGGACACTCTCGTTTCATGGAGCCGTCGAAACTCGGCCGGAATGACGGACGCGATGAACGCTGTTCATTCAGCGGTTATCCATGATGCTGATGTCGTCACAATGCGAGGTCTTCTCGAACGCATTGATACCGGGGTTGTGAGTGCCTACGACTGGAATGATCTCGACATCACTCATGATTTTCGAGACGATGCTAATGATGGGAATGCAAGTTCCAGTCGTCATGGTTTAAATGAGCAGACGTGCAATCTTGTGCTCTCCAAACTCATAGAGCTAAATCGTCAACTTTACAAAGCGAGCGCGCTGGTTTCGGGTGTTGGTAAAAAACACTTACAATCAAGAAGAAGAAGGCGTCAAGAGTCTTTAGATATTGGTACACTTTTTGAAGATTCTAGAGCGGATGAGATATATACTGGCGACCACCTATGATCTCGTAACATACTGAGACTTGTCGATGACGAAACACACCACAGATCAGAGAGGTGCACGACCTTGATCGTTGATCCAGACCTGAAAAGTTGGCTTGCCCAGGAACCGATATGGCTCGGCTCGGGCATAATTCAGTTGGACGGCAAGCGTTCGACTTATTCGGCAGTCGACAAGGGGCACTGGATTGTCGCAGTCGATGCCGATGGTACGCTGACGCAGGTCGGCCGCGTTTTGCGCATCCGCGGCGACCTCTATAACACGACGATCTATTTCGACCGTGTCCACACTTTCCGCACGTCGGGCACAGTGTCTGGCCTCGGCTTGACACTGCCAACTGGCCCGATCGCACGCCTCCGACCGGAAGACCTGACGAGTATTTTAGCTCTTGATGGCATATCGATCGGCGATGTTCCGCTCATCCAAGACGTCGCCTATGTGCGAGATCTTCTCGAAATAGCCGTCCGCGACGATCTTCTCGGCCCGGCTGGTGGACCTCACGAACTCATCAAGGACATGAGCGTCCGGGACCGCTATCTGGTTGGCAAGCTGGCACCGCGGCGGCCGAGCGACACCGATGCTGTCACCGTCGAGCCGGCGGCCGGCGCGGACGAAATCCGCGACATCGAGGACGAGCGTGTGGCGCCTATCCACGAACCCGGTGCCGAGTTCGCCAACGTCTCCGGCCGCGTCGAGCTGGAGGATGATGCCCTCGACGAAATCGACACCACGAACAATCAGTCGCTCGTGCCGTCGAGTATGGGGCTCACCTTCTGCGTCGCGCCGGGCGTAGAGGCGCTGGCTGCAAATGTCCGATGGGGACGCTATGAGCGTGTTCCGAGTAATGAGCACGATTTCGTCAAGACCCGCCGGAACCGGGCAACCGGCCGGGAAGAGGAAACCAAGGTCAGGGTGTGGCGGCGCATCCCGTGCGGCGGTGTGGTGCCCCTGCCGCTGAAGGACGGGGTGATACGGCCGGCGACACCGGATCGCGACCAGCCTGAGGTGCGGCTCCAAGGAACGATCAGAACGAACGCCCAGGGGGAGCGCCTCGTCACACTGTTCCTCGTGAACGGCCAATTGGAGCCTGACGACAACAAGGACCGCGCCTGGCTTTTCCAGCCGGAAATCTCGGTAGCTGCGGCGGAAGGCGCCGCAGATCCGTCGATCTTCAGGCGACGCCCTTCCAACGAAATCGTCGTCGATGATCCGGAGCGCGATCGCCTCGCATTGATCTATCGTAACCGGCTGGAATTCGCCGTGGGCCATGGCGTCTCCGTCCATGCCGATACGACGCCAGGAGATTCCGCGAAGGCTTCGCACCTCCGTACGGAAATCATCCCCCGCTATGAGGTCGCCGTCACGGAAACGCCGGGCCTCGACCCCGACGACCGCCCGGCCATGCGCCGGATGGTCGACGAGGGGTGGCTCGACATGGGCCACCTCGCGGAGATGGAGCCGCAGCAATTGCGTGAGGCCCTGTCGTGCCTGGTCGATGACTATGCCGTCTGGATCGCTGAACGGAGGATGCGGCTGACAACTGAGATTACTGGCTTCGACGAACCGGGGAAGGACGTGATCATCCGCTGCGAAGAGACCCTGCGCCGTTTGCGTGAGGGAATGGATACTCTCTTTTCCGACGATGCGGCATTATCGGCGTTCCGCTTCGCCAATAAATCGATGGCGCTCCAGCGTGTGCGGAGCCTCTATGCGCTCAAACGCAGGCGTGGTGAGCCGGTCGAGATCGCGCAACTCGACATATCAAAGAATCGATCATGGCGCCCGTTTCAGTTGGCCTTCCTCTTACTGTCGGTGCCGTCCCTCGCCGATCCAACGCACTCCGATCGGACAAAGCCAGCGGAAGCTTTTGCTGATCTCCTCTGGTTTCCGACGGGCGGTGGCAAGACCGAAGCCTACTTGGGCGTGGCCGCTTTCGCTATGGCGATGCGCCGCTTGAAGGACGATCTCGGAGGTCTTGATGCCTCTCGTGGCCTAGCCGTCATCATGCGCTACACGCTGCGCTTGCTGACCCTGCAACAATTCCAACGCGCTGCGACCCTCTTATGTGCAATGGAAGTGATCCGTGTCGCTGACAAGAAGCTCTGGGGCAAGGAGCCCTTCTCGTTGGGGCTATGGGTCGGCAATCGGGTGACGCCCGGTCGAATAGAAGAGGCCCATCAAGCAATCGAAGCTCTACGGAACGGCGATCGGAACAAGTCCGGTATCGCCTCTCCGGCGCAATTGACGAACTGCCCCTGGTGCGGTTCCGAAATCTCTGCGGGCCGTGACATTGAGGTCGACCGGATAGCGGACCGAACTCTCATTTACTGTAGCGACAAATTCGGCTCCTGCGAATTTTCACGAGCAAGCTCCAGCGGTCGCCCGCATCAAGGCCTACCCGTGAAAGTGGTCGACGAGGAAATATACCATCGCCCTCCGACCATGATGATCGCCACCGTCGACAAATTCGCCATGATGGCCTGGCGACCGGAAGTGCGAACCCTTTTCGGCCGGGTCGATGAAGAGTGCGAGCGTCACGGCCTGCTCTGGCCGGGGCACGATTGCCGTACCGGACATCGCGCACAGGGCTCTCATCCCGCTGCGAGAGTGAAGCCGGTGCGGGCTGCCATCCGACCTCCTGATCTCATCATTCAGGACGAATTTCACCTCATCAGCGGCCCACTCGGCACGATGGTTGGCCTCTATGAGAGTGCTGTCGATGAGCTGAGTTCCTGGTTTCTCGGCGATAAGAAGGTCCGGCCGAAGGTGGTGGCCTCGACTGCTACCGTTCGACGAGCCGAAGATCAGGTGCGCAATGTATTCGTGCGGCGGATATCGGTCTTTCCACCCACCGGTCTCGACGTGGAGGACAATTTCTTCTCGGTGCAGCGCTCTATCGGGGAGAAGCCCGGTCGCCGATACATGGGTATCTGCGCACCCGGCAGTTCCCGGCCTGCCGTTCTGATCCGAACCTACACGGCCTTCCTCACCGCCGCACAAGCTCTCTTCGACCGCTTCGGTCCCGTCGCCGATCCCTACATGACGCTCGTCGGCTATTTCAATTCGCTGCGCGAGTTGGGGGGGATGAAGCGTCTCGCCGAGGACGACGTGCAGACACGATCTTTCCGTGTGAACATGAGCTTGGTCGATCGTCCGGGTCTGTCTCAACGTCGCGTAGATGACATTCGGGAACTCACCTCCCGCGTCTCCAGCCACGACATCCCGCGCTATCTCGATCAGCTCGAAATACCTTTCAATGGGACGCTCAATCGCAAGACGGGTGAATGGACCGAGAACCGGGCTGCCGGCGATCCGC
This sequence comes from Gluconacetobacter johannae, assembly GCF_014174305.1. Classification (GTDB taxonomy): domain Bacteria; phylum Pseudomonadota; class Alphaproteobacteria; order Acetobacterales; family Acetobacteraceae; genus Gluconacetobacter; species Gluconacetobacter johannae. The sequence goes on from NZ_JABEQH010000015.1 coordinate 13,587, forward strand.
GTCCGATCGATATCGTCCTGGCCACCAACATGCTATCAGTCGGCGTGGACGTGAACCGTCTCGGCGTGATGGTTGTCAATGGCCAGCCGAAAGGAACGGCGGAGTATATCCAGGCCACCAGCCGCGTCGGGCGCTCGCCGCCGGGTCTAGTCGCCACCGTACTCACGTGGGCACGTCCGCGCGACCTCTCCCATTACGAGACGTTCGAGCACTATCACGCAACCTTCTATCAGCACGTCGAAGCCCAATCTGTGACGCCATTCTCTCCTCGGGCATTGGATCGCGGTCTAACGGGCACGATGTTATCGATCATGCGGAACAGGTACGATCCTTTCGCCCCGAATACAGGCGCGGGCGCAATGAATAGTCCGAGCCGACCGGAGATGACTACGACGATCGGCGTCCTGTCCAAACGAGCTTGGGAGGTCACGGAAGACGCGGCGAAGAAGGCACTGACTGAACAAGAGTTGAAGCATCGTGCCGACGATTGGGCGAAGGAAGCTGGCGTCGGAGGCCGCACGCTCGTCTATCAGAGATATGGGGCCGGCCCGACGGCATATCCTCTTTTGGAAACTCCGGGTGTGAAGCCTTGGACTGACTGGACCGTTCCGATGTCGATGCGAGAGGTCGAACCCGGTGTGAGATTGGTGATGGAAGACTCGCGCTCGACGAATGATCCGACCTGGCGAACCCGCGTCGATCCGGCCGATCGGAGTGACGCATGAGCAAAACGCCCGTAGGTGAAATCCGTCCGAGCCAGCTTTTGTGGACTTACGGCCCTGGCGCTCTGATCGACCTCCCCAATCTCTCGGTCGTCACCATGGGGATCGACCGCTGGGAAGGGGACCGATGCCAGCCCATCCCGGAGGCCCGGCTGCTGGCGAACGTCCGAAGCGTTCTCGGCCCTCAAGTGGAATTTCTGCGTATGCCACCGCTCGGCGACCGCGATGTCGTCGATCCGTTCTCGCCCGCGGCGCTGATCGGCGTTCCGGTGAAACCATTTCCCCGATGGTTGCGCTGCGTGAAATGCGGCCTTCTATCGCCGTTCGACGCCGGCTTGTTCAAGCTGAAAGAAAACCGTTACCGGCCGGAATTGACGCGCTTTGTCCATGAAGGGTGCCGAGGCTCGAACAACGATCAGAAAGCCCGGGACGCCGATGCCGTGCCGGCTCGTTTCCTGACAGCCTGCCGCGCAGGGCACCTGGACGATTTCCCGTGGCATTGGTTCGTCCACGGCGGCCCATCCGATTGTCGTGGAACACTGAGGTTCTTCGAGAGCGGTGCGTCGCTGCAAACCGAGAATCTCTGGGTCAAATGCGATGCTTGCGGCGCATCGAAGAACATGGCCCAAGCCTTCGGCCAGGCCGGTAGAGACAACCTGCCCGCATGTCGCGGACGGCATCCCCACATAGATCGTTTCGATGATGACTGCGCCGAAGATCCTCGGGCGATCCTGCTCGGCGCGACCAATGGCTGGTTCCCGGTCACGTTGTCGGTCCTCGCCATACCTCAAACGGGCAGTCCTTTGGTGCAGATCGTCGACGACGGCTGGACCTTCTTCGAGGACGCTTCCTCGGCCGACGAGGTTGGTTTCGTAGTCAAAACGCTGAAGAAAACGGCTCAGCTCCCCGGCATTGAGCAGTTCACCAGCGAGCAGATTTGGGCCGCCATCGAATTACACCGGAACGGCCGCGCGGACATCGGCCCGAGCGACCTCAAGGAGCCGGAGTGGCAGGTTCTGACGGCGGACGATCCGCCGACCGACTACCCACACTTCATGAGCAAAAAAGTCAGGGTTCCGAAAGGCTTCGAAGCCTTGATCACGCGCGTCCTGCTGCTGGAGCGGCTGCGCGAGGTGAATGCCTTGCTTGGTTTCACCCGCGTCGAGTCCCCGGACGAAGGATCGGGTGACGATGCGGCGCCTCGCGCTCCGTTGGGGCGTTCAGCTCCCAATTGGGTGCCGGCGACGCAGGTCCACGGCGAAGGTATCTTCATTCGCTTCGACACCGAAGCTCTGGAAGCCTGGGCCGACGAGGATGCGGTCAAAGAGGTCGATGCGCGCTTGCGTGTGGGCCATCACGGATGGCGCCAAAAGCGGAATCTCGATCCACGAGAGGGCTATCCCGGAGCGCGCTACGTCATGCTCCATACCTTGGCGCACATGCTGGTCAGGGAGTTGGCCCTCGAATGTGGCTACAATGCCGCCAGCATCCGTGAACGGATATACGCGGAGGCGGATGGAGCGAAGGACCAGGCCGGCTTCCTGATCTACACGGCAGCGGCCGATTCCGATGGAACGCTCGGGGGACTGGTCGAATTGGGCAAGCCCGAAAATCTCGGAAGGCTGCTTCGCCAGGCGCTGGATCGAGCGCATGTCTGCGCCTCCGACCCCCTATGCTCCGAACACGACCCCAGTAAGGATCAATCGCTGCATGGAGCGGCTTGCCACGCTTGCTCCTTCGTGTCGGAAACCTCGTGTGAACGGGGAAATCGACACTTGGACCGTGCGTTGGTGGTTCCGACGCTCGAAAATCCAAACGCGGCGTTCTTCCGGAGGAGTTGATGGAGTCGCTCCTGGAGGTCGTCACAGAACTCGTGGCTTTGCTTCCACCCTCGAAAATCGAAGCGATAGCATCACGGCTCCGCGATGGTCTGCCGCCGGGGCGAGAGCAAGACCTTCAGCAAGTCGTCGGCACGCCGGCGGCTCGGGCAGCTTTAGCCTCCCTTATCGGGGGTTGGCAGACGACGAAGTCATCAGGGGAACTCGTCGCCGGGATGCTGATGGGCGCAGCCCATGCTCGGGCACGCACGCAACGAGACTGCGCCGTCGAGTTGGTCTGGACCGGACCGATGACACCATTCGTTGCGCCGCGCCGTACCGAACAGGTGCTTCTGGATGTCATCCGGCAGGCCACGAAAGAACTCTTCATCGTGAGCTTCGTTGCCTATGATATTCCCTCGGTCATAGCCGCGATCAACGCGGCGGCCCTTCGAGGAGTCGAGGTGAGGATTCTCGTCGAGGCTTCCGTGACCCAAGGCGGTAGCCTGCTCGTCGATCCGGTAGCGACGATGAGAAGCGCCGTTCCATCAGCCAAATTGTATGCTTGGACGGATCGCCCACACCCTTTCACCAACGGCCGGGTTCACGCGAAGGTTGCCGTTGCCGACGATACCACGGCCTTCCTAACGAGTGCGAATCTGACCGGCCATGCGCTCGAAAAGAACATGGAAGCGGGCGTCCTCATCGTTGGTGGCCATATCCCGTCTCGCTTGCGTGACCATCTGCACGCATTGATCGAGACGAAAGTTCTCCGTCCGGCGCAAAGATGAACTCATGCCCAAGACGGCTGATTGAAAGTCGGTTAATCGCGCTTTGGAAACGAGCAATTGAGACGCCGTGACGGAGTGGGCCCCAACCCCTCAATCAGAATCTTATGTGAGCTGACCCGATGGATACTCAATGGCACTCCCCGATTTTATAGGTGTGTCGAAAAAAACGCTGGACTGCCGGGTCAGGGATCTTGCCCTTCGGCGACTCCCCCCACGTCCTGCCTCACCTCGTCGTCCAGAGTTTTCCCTCTGGCGAGCCTGCGTCCCACCGCCTCAATGAACCCGTCATACCGTTCCCGGCCCTTGCTCTGCGCCGCGGCCAGCGCTGCGTCCGGCAACGGCGGCGTGCTGGTGAGCCAGAACCGGACGAAAACGGCCAACGATTCATTGGAGATCGTGACTCTTCGCTCCATGCGCTCCAACTGTCGCGTCATCCGATCCAGCCGCCGCGCCAACGCGGCTTCCAGTCTCTCGGGACCATCCGGTGACAGGAACGACGCCAAAGCCGTCTCCACGATCAGTGCCTGCGACACTTTTTTCGGGCGGCGTAATCGGCGAGCCTGGCACTGAGATCGGCGGGTAGCCGGATCGTGTGCTTGATCCGCATGGCAGTCATAGCCCCATCCGATCACCGGGATCGAGCGACACCTGCCGCGCGAGAGCCCGTTCACCGCGTCGCAGGGTCTGTGCTCGTGTGGCATCGTCCTCGGACTCATCCTCGGGTGGATCGAATTCATGCACCGGCTTCCTCGGCGCCTGTACTACCTCTTCCTGTTCCGGCAATTCCGGCTCACGGCGGATGCCCGCATTGGCCGGGTCATCATCCGCGCTGGGCGACGCGGCCGGCTGCACCACGTCGGCCCAGTCCCCCGGCGGATGCGGTCCGATGGGCGGTGTTCCCGGCGGAGCAGATGGCGGCTCGAAGCGGGGTGGCGGCAGGATGCGCGCGGCCAGTTCGGCATCCTCGAAATAGCGCGCCTTGCGCGCCCGGATCGGCGGACAACCCGAAACCAGCACCAGTTCCTCGTCGGGAGGAAGCTGCATGATCTCGCCCGGCGTCAGCAGCGGCCGCGCGGTTTCGTGGCGTGTCACCATCAGATGCCCGAGCCACGGCGATAGCCGATGCCCGGCATAGTTCTTGGCGTCACGGATTTCGGTCGCGGTCCCGAGCGCCTCGGACACCCGTTTGGCGGTCCGCTCGTCATTGGTCGCGAAGCTGACCCGGACGTGGCAGTTGTCGAGGATCGAGTTGTTCTGGCCATAGGCTTTCTCGATCTGGTTCAGGCTCTGGCCGATGAGGAAACTCTTGATGCCGTAGCCCGCCATGAAGGCCAGCGCACTCTCGAAGAAGTCCAGCCGCCCCAGCGCCGGGAATTCATCGAGCATCAATAGCAGGCGATGGCGGCGCCTGGCCTCCAGTTCCTCGGTCAGCCGGCGGCCGATCTGATTCAGCACCAGGCGGACCAGCGGCTTGGTGCGGCTGATATCCGAGGGTGGCACCACCAGATAGAGCGTTGCCGGATGGGTGCCGGCGACAAGATCGCGGATCCGCCAGTCACAGCGCCGCGTGACATGCGCCACCACCGGATCGCGATAGAGGCCGAGAAACGACATGGCCGTGGACAGCACGCCCGAGCGCTCATTGTCGCTCTTGTTGAGCAGTTCCCGCGCCGAACTGGCGACCGCGGGATGCACGCCCTTCGTCCCGAGATGAGGCGTGGTCATCATGGCGCGCAGTGTGGTCTCGATCGCGCGTTTCGGGTCGGAGAGGAAATTGGCCACCCCGGCCAGGGTCTTGTCCTCCTCGGCGTAGAGGACATGCAGGATGGTACCGACCAGCAGGGCGTGGCTGGTCTTTTCCCAGTGGTTCCGCTTCTCCAGGGCGCCCTCGGGATCGACCAGCACGTCGGCGATGTTCTGCACATCGCGGACTTCCCGCTCGCCGCGCCGGACTTCCAGCAGCGGATTGTAGGCGGCGCTGGCGAGGTTGGTTGGGTCGAACAGCAGTACCCGGCCGAAGCGCGAGCGCCAGCCGGCGGTCAGCGTCCAGTTCTCGCCCTTGATGTCATGGACGATGGCTGAGCCCGGCCAGGTCAGCAACGTCGGCACCACCAGCCCGACGCCCTTGCCCGAGCGGGTCGGCGCGAAGCACAGCACATGCTCCGGCCCGTCATGGCGGAGATAGGTATTAGCCGAACGGCCCAGCACCACGCCATCGGGCGCAAGCAAGCCTGCGCGGCGGATCTCCCGTGGGTCGGCCCAATGCGCCGAGCCGTAAGTGGTGGCGCGTTTCTTCTCACGGGCACGCCAGACGGATAGGGTGATCGCGATGATGACGGCGGCGATCCCGCCCGATGCCGCGATGTAACCGCCGGTGGTGAAGATGTCTGGAGCATAGGCGTCGTAGGCAAACCACCACCAGAAAAACTCGGGCGGGGAATAAACCGGCCAGCCGACCAGCGTGAACCACGGGGCGCCGAGCTGCGGCTGGAAGCCGAGCCGCCAGGCAGTCCACTGCGTCGCGGCCCAGGTGAAGGCGAGGATCACGGTGCTGACGGCAAACACCGAACCCCAGAGGATCTTGGTCTGGTTCATGACAGGAACCGACCAAACGGCTCGGTTTCCCGATACTCAAGGCCTAATTAAAGCGCCTCGGGTCGCCGGACGGGAGCGGATAATAAACGGACGGTTGCCCGCCGACCTTTACGGCGGCAAGAATATCGAGAATCGTGCGCGTGCTGACGCCACTTCGCTCGCCCTGTTCCAGCAACTCGACAAGCATGCGCTCGTCTTGACGAGTGGCTGGATAACAGGTCGATGGCGCCTTATTCCGTCTTGTCATGCTGGGAAACTCCGATCGCCTTGTCGTCGCATGTGGGAAGAACTCAGTGTGGCCAAAGATGCCTCCACCTGATGATCGCATCCACGTTCTGACCGTCGTGATGACGTCGAAGTTCATTGTCATTGACAGCCGCTGCGCGCGATCCCACGGGAAACCCTGACTTTACGAGTCGAATATCTGCGGCAGATCCCGTGCGCCATGAAGCACGCGGACGATGCGTACCTCATCAGCCAGTTCGCGGAAGAACAGCAGGTAGCGACCGTGAACAACGACCCTCAATCCGGGACTGATCTCATCGCGCGCCGAAAAGCTCCCCGGATGTTCAGCCGCAACGGCGGCCTTCGCTTCCAGTTCGGCAACGAAGCTCATGGCCCGTTCGGGATTGTCCTCGGCGATGTAGAGCGCGATTTCTAGGAGGTCAGCACGCGCAGCCGGAGCGAAGCCCAGCCGTTTCATCCTTGCGCGCGACGCCGGGCAATCGCGTCGCGCAATTCGGCGAAAACGGTCTCGGCCGGGATGCTCGACCCGCTCTCATCCCCGAGCCGGATCGCCTCGCGCAGGGCATCGAGATCACGACGGTCGGTATCGCGCCGGCGCATCCATTCGCGCAACGCCTCGCGCACCACCTCGCTGGTCGAGGCATATTCGCCGCCGTCGACGGACTGGCGCAGGATCGCGGCCATTTCGGACGGCACGGTGATGGTCATACGTTCGATCGTGGACATGAGGCGGCTCCTCCCAGGCGAGCATACTTTATCATACTTTTGAAGCGTCCACTTTGTCAGCCGAAAACCTGCAGGCGGGCCACCACATCAAATCCCAAGCCCGCGCTTGCGCCCGAAATTCCAGTCCACCGATCCACCCGGCGACATGGTGCCGGAAACCTGCCGTCCGAGCTTCTGCTCCAGCGCCGGGCGCCAGGGCACGAGCTGGAAATCCAGACCGTCATCGACCATGGCAAACTGACCCGAGGACAGGGCTACCCTCTGGCGATAGACCCCTGAGACAATCTCGCCTTCCTTGGCGGGCCGGTGCTCCAGTCCCGTCTGCGCCGCCAATCTGGCCGCCGCCTGATCGAGATCGCGCTGGCGTAGGGTGCCGATCAGATCAGGCGCGAACACCACGCGCTCGCCCTCCCACCGGGCCAGCGCCTCGGAGGCGAGATGATCAATCCGTTGCGCCATCGCCTCGCGGACCTCTGTGCCGAAGCCCGCATTGGCCAGCGCCGGGTCTTGGGCGAGCATCTGCCGATCGAGCCAGGTCGCGCCGGGCGCCGTCACCTGCTCGGCCAGCGTGAAATCCGAGCGCGTCGCCAGCGACAGGCGCTGCGTGCCTTTGGCATCCTCCCAGGTCCGGGTCTCGACGATCGCGCCCGTCTTCGCGTCACCGGTCAGGTCTAGATCGGGGAAGCGGACATGATGCGTCCGCCCGTCGGTGCCCGCGATGACCACGTAGCCCGAGCCCTTCAACTCGTCATCCAGCCCGCGCTCGACCAGCCGGCCAATGACAGGATCGGCCAGCGTCTCGCCATGGATCGCGAAACCCGCGACATCGGGTTCCACCCCGCCGCCGGACATGGCGCGATGCATGGTCTTGATGATGTCGCCCCGGATGGAGAAATCGCGCAGCGTGGTCTCCAGCCCCGGTTTGAGGGGCCAGCGTGCCACCCCGACGCGGTCGGCGAGGCCAAGCCCTTCCAGCTTGGTCGCCCGGCCCACCAGCAGGCGGCGCAGTTCCGGGTCTTCGCCTCCTGCGCCCGGCCGCAGATCGACGATGCCGCCGCCCTCGTCGCTGATGTCCTGCAACGCGCGATCGAGGCTGGTCCAGCGGTCGGCGCCGATCTCCGTCTCCAGGGCGGTGCGGATTTCCTGCTCGCTGCGCGGGCCAAGCTCCAGCGTCACCCGTTCGGCGGCGCGGTCGCGCAGGCCCTGACTGATATAGGCGCGGCTGATCACCAGATCCTTGCCGTCATCGGCGACCCCGCGCATCAGGATATGGATGTGCGGATTGTCGGTGTTCCAGTGATCCACCCCGACCCAGTCCAGCTTGGTGCCGAGGTCGCGCTCCATGTCCTGCATCAGGTCCCGCGCGAAACCCCGCAGATCCTCCATCCGTGCCGCGTCTTCAGGGGAGACGATGAAACGGAAATGGTGCCGGTCGTCAGCACAGCGCTCCGTGAAGGCCTTGCTGTCCGCTTCGTCGGAGCCGGCATCGAACAGATGGGCTTTGGCACCGTCGCGGGTGACGCCTTCACGTCTGAGATAGGCGATATGCCGGGCGAGCGGCGCCGAACGAAACCGCGCCCCCTGCTGGCGAACAACGCGCGCCTTGACCACGACCCGGCGGGCATTGCTGCGCAGCCGCATAGACAATGCCGCACTTCGGCCGCGCCCGAAACGGGAACCGCCGCCGCCTCCCCTGCCCTTCGCGCGGAACCGGGTGCCGGTATGACCGGCCTTCTTCGCGGCACGCATGACCTCACCAACGAAGGATTTCGGTCGCGCGCCCTGATTGCCATGCTGGATGCGTCCAGGCCGGACATTCAGACCGTCATCGCGCGTCGGCATAGCTCGCTCTCCGCTCCGTTTCGCCCCTGACGGCGCCCGGATCATTGAAAACATGATAGAAAATGCCCGGACAGCCGCAGGTGGTGCGAGATGAGAGGACAAATTCCCCAATCAAACCAACCACATGCAGCCCCGAATGGGCGCTGCTTTTACCTTGCCGTCCTTCCCTCCGTTGCCTGTCTCCCCCCGGCACCCCATCCCCAAGGCACCCATAGGCCGCCAGCGCCCGATGGACCGGAACGGGAATCATCGGCGCGCCTCCCCATGCCCTGACGCGATAAACAGCCCGGCTGACTGCGGTGCGAGCGCCGTCCAGTCAGTCGGGCGGGAGCCAGATGAACGTGCCGGATCGTGCGCGCTTTCGACAGGCCGGGACGCATCGCCCGTGCGCAGGAACGACGCCGGAAAGAGGGAAGAGTCCTGCCATGATGGTGCAGCCAGAGCGCCGATCGCGATGTTATTCGCAAGCGGAAGAGCCAGCCGCGCACTGACGGATGCGACGTAGTTCCGCGTCTCGGCAGGCAGCGGTCGGCCCGTCGCGAGATGCTCGTCATAGCGCGCGGGACCGACATTATAGGCGGCAAGAAAACCGGTTTCGCCGTAGCGGTCCCGCATCCAGCGCAGATAGGTCGCACCGGCCAGAATGTTGTCGTGCGGGTCGAACGGATCATTGCCGAGGCCGAGCGACGTGCGCAGGCTGGCCCATGTTCCGGGCATCACCTGCATGAGCCCCATTGCACCCGCCGATGACACGGCATGCGCATCGCCTCGGCTCTCCGCATGCAGGACGGCAGCAATCCATGACGCCGGAATCTGCGCGCGCGTGGCCGCCTCCGTGATCATATCGGCGTATGGATCAGCCTGCGCCACGCGAACGGGTGACACGGAAACCAGCACTGCAACCAGCGCGTTCGCGACAAGATCGCGAACCTTCCTACCGCCGATCATCGCGCTTCACCGGCCGGTTCCAGACCAGATGGAAGGCACGCCCCTGACGATCAGACTGGAACAGATTGGCGCGGATCGGCTGCGCCAGCATGGGGTCGTCGAGAACGAGCGAAAGGTAAGTGCCCGCCTTCTCGCCAGTGCGTTTCCAGCCAGCACCAATCTCCGGTCCGGCATCGGCGTCACCAAGATGGACGCGATAGTCGGGCGCATGCTCGGCATCCGACGATGTCGCCGGCACGATCGTCAATTCGACGTCGAGGGCGAGCGTGCGCAGGCGCCCGGCGAAGCCGTCAGACGTGCGCGTGAAAGTACCGATCAGGGCCATGTCAGCCTCGTTTCTGGTTGAGGTTGGGAGGAATCGGTGACGGCGCGAGCCACAGCGGCTGGGCATGGCCGAGCACCGCATCGACCGGCAGGACGCCGAAATAGCGGCCGTCGAGACTGGTCGGGACTGCCGGATTCATGACGAAGATCTGGCCGGGCAGGACGTGCCGGCAGCCCTGCCAGACCGGCAGCGGACGGCCGCGATGATCGCGAGCCAACGCATCGCCGAGCGGCTTGCCGTCAACCGACACGATGGCGCCGACCCGGCAGACCAGTTGTCCCGGCAGTGCCGCGACCGGCTTGAGCAGCGGCACACCGAGCGGCAGATAGCCACCGCGCGCCAGCAGCGCGGCCATGTCGGCTGGCGGCCGGATCGCGATCAGGTCGCCGACATGCAATCCGCGCACCGATTGCAGGCGATACAGCCCGACCGGCGTGCTGGCGGTGGCATTCCAGATCAACCACGGCGTAGGACGGAACACGGCGCCAAGCACGATCGCCATCACCGCGACATAGGTGGTGAGGAACCAACCAAGCCGGCTCATGACACCGCCCTCCGGCGCAGCCAGGCATGATGGCGATCGCGTGTGTAGGGGCGTGGCGCCTGCCCGGCGAGCATCCGATTGTGCAGATGCCGCCAATGGTCGGGCGCGACGTCGACGGGGTCGATGCCGATAGCTTCGATACGATCGACAGCTTCGAGCACCAGGCGGACCTTCGGCCAACCGCTCTGGCGCAGCAGGCTTTCGCCACCAGGCCGCACGAACGGCACCGTCTGATAGGACTCGCCGGGAGCGGTGACGCGCACGATGTCGATGCAGGATACCACCGTGCCGTAATCGTTCGCCGCCCAGCGCAGGAAGGCGAACACGGCGTCCGGCGGAAAACTCAGTATCCGCCGACGACGATCGAGAATCTGCTCATGGGCGACACGACCGAAGCGGATCCAGTGTTCGATGCGCTTCTCGATCCAGGTCAGTTCGACATGAGCGAGGGTGTCGTTCATGGCACATCTCCAGAAGTATCGGGGAACTCGCGGGCCAGCAGGGCGCGCAGCATGTCGGCAACCGTGATGCCGCGCTGGAACGCCGCGACCTTGAGCCGCGCGCGCAGCGCCGGCGTGACGTCGATGGTCAGCCGGGCTGTAAAACGGTTGGTGGTCGCATGCTTGTCCGGCGCCTTGACCCAGCGTTCCGGGTCGGCGGGACGCGACGCGAAGCCGGGCAACGTGCGACGCCCTGACATGGCGAAATTCCTTCGCCGAGCGGCAGCACGGACGCGATACGGTCGCGCGCTTTCTGCGCCATGACGGGATCGATCTCGCAGCCGACATAACGCCGGCCGGTCAACCGGCAGGCGACGCCTACGGCACCAGAGCCAGCGAACCAGTCGCCCACCAGGCCACCCGGCGGGCAGCTCGTGCGGATCAGGATCTCCAGCAGGGCCACCGGTTTCTCGGTCGGATGGATGGCGCGGCCATGCGTATTGCGGACCGGAATTATGGAGCGCATCAGGCGCGGGCCGCCATCCTCGCTGACGTAATGACCGGCGTCGATCTGGCCCATATGCGGCGGCCGATGTTTCCGCCGCACCGTGCGCGCCCGCGCGTCGGACGTGGTCGGAACCGCGTTGTAGACGGCACGCCAGGGCGTATCGTCGCGATAGAACTGGACGATCAGTTCATGCACGCGCCGGAAGCGATCGGCATGGAAGCTGGAACCGTTCTGCTTCTCCCAGACCAGTTCCTGAGCATACTTCCAGCCCGCATTCCGAAATGCCGCGCTGGATGCGAGAAAGCTCCGCAAGGAGCCGAAGACCCAGAGCGAGCCGCTCGGTTTCAGGGCGGCGAGTGCCTTGCCGGGCCAGTCCACCATGCGCCGGTCCCAGGCGAGCGACGTATCGCCATAGGGGGGATCGACCAGGATCATGTCGTAGGGGCCGTGCCAGGGCATCAGGAGCGCGCTGTCGCCGGTCAGGAGGGTCATGATACCAGCCCCCCGATCTCGGTCGTCAGAGCGGCGATTTCACGGGCTGCGATCCCCTGCGGTCGTAGGTCACTGACCAGGCGGCCGGAACGTGCAGCATCGGCGAAAGCGACCCGCTGGCCGATCCGGGCCGACAATGCCGCCGGTTCATGCCCGGCCAGCGCCAGCCGGGTCTCGCGGGCAATGACCGTGCGCGCGGCGCAACGGTTGAGCACGAAGCGGGCCAGCAGGCCGGGACGGAAGAACCGCGCCTCCTCCAGCAGTCTCAGCATCTCGGCCGAGGCCCAGCCGTCGAACGGCGAGGGTTGCGCCGGGATCAGCACCAGATCGGCGGCCAGCAGGGCGGAGCGCAGCAGCGCCGCCACCCGAGGAGGACCATCGATGACGACGTGACCCACCCCCTGAGCCAGTGCCGGCGCCTCGTGGTGCAGCGTATCGCGCGCCAGCCCGATCACGCCGAACAGCCGTGGCAGTCCCTCCCGCGCCCGCTGCGCCGACCAATCCAGCGCCGAGCCCTGCGGGTCGGCATCGATGACCGTCACGCGCCGGCCTTCCCGAGCCCATTGACCCGCGAGATGCAGCGCCAGCGTCGTCTTGCCGACGCCGCCCTTCTGGTTGAGGAAGGCCACGATCACCGCCCCTCTCCGGGGGTTTTCCACGGATCGGCGGGGGTGCCAACATCCTTAAAGTTAGACTCTTTTAAGTTAGATTCTAAGTTAAGGGCGTCATAACCGTTTGATTCAATGCCGTGATTCGGCGTTTTCCGCAAACGATAGCACGGATGCCGTGGCAGTGATGGCACGGATAAATCCACAACTGATAGCACGGATGAATTCACAGTTTGTCCACAGGAGCCTGTGGATAATTTGACAGGCGCGAAGGCCAGCGTGTCATTGCCATTGCGGTCGAGGCGCACCGACAGCCGATAGCCCGGAAAAGGCTGACGCTTCGCCATCTCACGCAGTTCGAAGGCAAAGCGGCGATATGGGGAAAGACTGGCGGATTTTTCGTAGAGATGGCGCAGGCCGAAGGCCCAGCCCGCACGCTGGCGACCGCCATGCTTGCGCACAATGCGATAGAGCCAGCGCTCCAGGCCGCCTGTGAAGCCAAAATAGGCCGGGTCGATGGTCAGCACGAGCGCGTCATCGAGAACCGCCTGGTAGAACCAGTCGGGCAGGATTAGCTCGATCACGCGGGTGCGCCCTTCCCGCGCGGTGTGCCGCTTCCATTCGTTGATCCAGGAGAAGCGGTGCAGTTGCCCCTTCCCGGTCTGCCGGAGCGAGGTCTTGATCGTGGTGGATTGCAGCCGGTCGAACGCCGCTTCCAGCCGCTCATAGTCCCGCGCGCTGTCTCCCCGGCCGATGAAGGTCAGGATCTCTCTCGGGCTGGCAACCATCAGCCGCGACGTGCGCCGACCGGCGTCGCGTGCGGCAACGAGATGGCTGGCGGCCCAGATCAGCACGTCAGCATCCCAGATCGTGGCCATGCCATGTTCGGCTGACGCCTCGACCCGGATGGTGACGTCCTGGGTCCGGTAATCGATCGGGACCATGCGAGGGGATTTGGCGAGGCTGAAGAACGGGAACGCCATCAGATCCTGTGCATCACGAGGAACAAAATCTCCCGCGATAGCGTGGAAGAGTTCCAATTGCTCGCGCTCGGAGCGTGCTCTGCCGGGCGGAGGCATCAGCGGCGACTCCCGCGTGGCGTCGGCGGGATCAGCGGGCTTTGCCGCGCGGCGGCGGACACCGTGCCGGCGGTCGTGTCGGAGGTATGGGCGCGTGCCCCGCTCTCGACCCAGGCCTGCAACTCATCGACCCGATAGACCACGCGGCCGCCGAGCTTCGAGTAACGCGGGCCGGTGCCGTAAATCCGGTGTTTTTCCAGCGTGCGAATGGACAGTCCGACGAAGCGCGAGGCATCGGGCGTGCGCAGATAGCGCGGCGGCAGATCGCTGTAATTGGCGGACATGAGGTGGCTCCGTGATCGCTGTCTGGGGCCGCGGGACAAATGCGGCCGACGTGGATCACGGTTGTGGATTGGGGAAGACGGACATAGGGCGATGTCGCTGGGCAACGAGATCGCCCTGGTGATGGCATCGCCGTCGCCAGCGATTGTCAGTCGCTTCGATCAGCGCCAGTCCGGTTCTGAACCTAAAACTTAGCTAATTGGATTACTTTCTTGACGAGAGGCTCAGGATAGGATTAGTTAGCCATATGGCTCATCTTGATCGCATCTTTCATTCCCTGTCGGATAGCACCCGTCGCGCGGTCATTGCGCAGCTTGCTCATGGCCCGGCCAGCGTCGGCGATCTGGCGCAACGCCATAGCATGGCGCTGCCCAGCTTCATGAAACATGTCCGCGTGCTGGAAGAGAGCGAGATCGTCGTCTCCCGCAAAATGGGGCGCGTGCGCATGTGCCAACTGCGTCCCGATGCGCTCACGATTGCGCAAGGCTGGCTCGAACGGGAGCGTCGCATTTGGGAATCCCGCCTGGATCGGCTGGATTCTTTCGTCGAAACACTGGCTGAACAGGACAATGCCCATGGACATGAATGACCAACTCGACCTCGTTCTCGAACGCACGGTCAAGGCCAGCCCGGCCCAACTGTGGCGTGCCTGGACGGAACCGGACCTACTGAAGCAATGGTTCGCGCCACGGCCATATGGCGTGGCCAAGGCCGAAATCGACCTTGTGCCGGGCGGCGCGTTCAATGTGGTGATGCGGTCGCCGGAGGGCGTGGTTTTTCCTGAAAAGCCGGGGTGTATCCTTGTGGTTGAGCCGGAGCGGCGTCTGGTCTGGACTGACGGTCTGGGCCCGCAGTTCCGACCGAATGCCGAAGCCTTCATGACGGCGGAGATCACGATGGAGCCAGTGCCCGGCGGCACGCGTTATCGCGCCCTCGTACGCCACAAGAACGCGCAGGATCGGGCGAAGCACGAAGAAATGGGGTTCTTCCAGGGATGGGGCACCTGCCTGACCCAGTTGGAGGAACTTGCCGCGCAGATCTGAACTAAAGCTGCGACGGCTCGCTGCCCTCGACAAAAAGAGTAACCGTGAACCAGCGGCCTCAAGGTAACCGACCGCTATCGGGCAGATTTGTCCCGATAGCGGATAGGCCGCTGCCCACGGGTGCAGATGTTTGGGCGACGATCGCTACACCCGTCCTCTATAAGGATGCAACAACAGGCGCCGATAGCCGCCCCTTACCATTCCCTGCCCGAGTTGCACCAACCGCTTGATGCGATCACGCGCGTCATGCGAGATCCAGGATCGATCTGACAGATCGATCCCACCGGGCAGAATGCAGGCCAAATCACGGTAAGAAGCCCCCTCTGCCCGACCGTCCAGAGCACGGAGCGCAAGGATCAGCCGTCTGGTCCGTTCGGACGACAGGGTAGCCGGATTGGGGCCAGGGCGCCTGCCTGTCATCGCACGCCAGAGCCGTAAAGCAGCCTGGACGCGCACTTCGAACAGCGCGTCGAACGGCAAGACGACAGACGGCATATCCATGCCGGCCGCCACAACATGCAGGCGGAGAAGAGCACCTGAACGCTGGATCAGCACGTCACCCGTCTGATCTGCTGACACTCCGATGAACACGGAGGCGAGCGGTGGGTGATCCGGGTCAGCCAGACCGGCCGGAAGATCCGCCAGCGCGATCACGCCCGGCAGCACCGCAGCGGTCCATAAGGCAGAGCGCGGGTTCAAGGCAGTGCGCACACTTTCGAAATCGCAACCCCCAGCGCCGGGCGAACGCCTCGGCATCCGGCTGCATCAGGACGCCCCGGCGCAGAGCGCGCTGAAGCGTCGCCCGCTCGCGCATGAAGTCACGATTACGGCTGACAAACTGCAAGGCAAAGGCAGGGGCGTCGAGCGACCGCAGGCCCTCATACGCGCCCGCCGACCGCCAGGTGGCGCGGCTCATGGCGTCGTCTCCATTGCGTAACGGGTGGGAGCAGGGCAAGCACTTGCTCGCGAGAGTATGCCAGCCCATCCCGGCGCCCGCTACGCCCCGGCGATGCAACAGGTCTTGCGCGCTGCGCAACGATCCCGGATGTCAGTGAGGTGCGCCGCCCCGCAGGAGATGCTGGTAGCCATGCTCGGTCATCCAGTGCGCCCGCGCCAGATGGCTGTGCCAGCAGCGGTGGACACCATCGGGATCGGCCGCCGGGTCGCGGTGGAGCACGATCCGGGCGACCTCGCGCCAGTCGGCACCGCCAGCCTCGGCGTCCAGCAGGCGGAGATAGGTGATCAGATGCTGTTCGTCATAGCCGGTGAGACAGGACGCTTCCGGAGCGCTGTCGGCGACGGGCGGGTCGAGTGGGGGCTTCTGCATGGGAGAGCCGATCAGGTCGAGGAACGAACGCGACGCACCCTACCCTGCCGCGTTTCGGTGCCGGAAGTCTCGTTAAGAAACATGACGCCGCGCCCTTGTCCGGACTCGATGAACAGGATGCCCGCCGCCTCCAGTGCGCGGCGGACCTGGTCGATCGTGCCCTCATGGACACCGAGCCCGCGCTCGGATTCGAGACGCTTCAGCGCGGTCAATGCTACAAGGGCCTCTTCGGCGAGCCGTTCCTGCGTCCAGTTCAGGAGTGCCCGCGCCGCCCTTACCTGTCGGCCAGTGATCATCCACGATCACATCCGACAAGAAACGGGCGCACACCAGAAATACGACTATATTAGTCGCTTAAAGGCAGTTCAAGCGTATTTTTTCAAGGCGTGCCGCGTTCCGAATCGGTCGGCTGGTCCTCGCCGAGATCGGTGCCGTTCCTTGCTGGAACCCACCGACGTCCCTTGAGGGAGAGAAAACCCCGCCCGGAGAGCCGGGCGGGGCCGAGGCGGCTCACTCCCCGTTGCGCCGCCCGTTGGGCCGGGACCAGATCAGGCTGTAATCCTCGCCATCCTCGTCCCGGAACAGGTTGGCGTAGATCGGCGCGTTGAAGCTCGGATCGTCCAGCTTGACCGAGAGATAGTCGCGGCCCTCGTTGGAGGTCTTCTTCCACGCTGCCCCGATTTCGATCCGGCCGACGAAGACCCGGTGGCTGGGCGCATTGTCGTTGCTCCGGTTGGCTTCGGCGACGAAGCGGACGTTCTTCGTCTGGAGGGACAGGGTGACGATCTCGCCCTGGATCTCGTTGCCGACCTTCTTGAAGGAACCGATGTTGGCCATGTGACTTCTCCTGCTGTTATCGGGCGGCGACCACCGCGACCTCGATGGCGATCGTCCGCCCGAGGGCGAGCGACCGGGCACCCGCTTGCGGGCCGGAGCACCGCGCAGGACGGCGGCGGCAGGACTTTCTTGCCTCGCGAGGAATGGCGCCCTGGCGCCAGGGGAAGAAAGTCCTGACGACGGCGTTGCCCCAGGGCGATCGAGGCGAAGCCGACCTCGGGCAGATCAGGCCAGGAGAGGACGGGGTGGTCGTTGCCTCACAGCATCTCCGGGAGAAATGTGGCTGACCGGCGTGTTCCCCCGTCAGGTCGCGCGAAGAGACAGGCCAGGCTCCATGCGATTCCGGCAGGACGCTGCGCGATCCCGTCTTTTGACGAAGGCGACACCAGGGTAATGCGCCGGTTGCTGCTGTCTTAGCGCCGGAAGGATGGAACTGGGGCGGTGGCAGAAACTCTCCCAGCCGAGCGGCCGCGTTCCCGGTCAGGATCACGCCGGATGATCCGGGGCCTTGATGCCCCGATCGCCTCCATGACGGCCGGAACAGGGAAGCGCGGCCTATGCCTGTCCGGTCGGATCGATCAGCGCGCGACCGGGGAGCGTGCCATCCTCGGCATGAGCCGGCGTCGCCGGCGGGAGTTCCGCGCCGATCCGCACCCAGGCCGTGCCACCGACAAGGGCCGCGCCGATCACGGCGAAGATGTGCCGCCAGAAAGAGGACGGGACGCAGAGCTGCGATACGTCGAGCATGGCGCAGTAGCCGGCGATAACGGCGGGAATGGTGTAGAGCAAGCCGAGTGCCATCCTGAACCAGACGATGGGCACCATCGCAAACGCCATTTGCCCGGCAGCCTGCGTCGCCGCGCCGGCGACGATGCCGATCAGGATCGCGCCGGGATAACCCGCGCCGGTATGCAGGCCGCCGAAGAAGGCGTTGAGCCCGACATAGAAGGGCAGCGCGTAAACGGCGACCACGAAGATCAGCCAGCAGAAAAGACCGAGAGCGGACAGGAGGATGAAGGGCGCGAAGATAACCATCTGCGATCTCCGTTGTACAGGATTGGATGATCGCGCTTTCCACTACCTCCCCAGCGCACGACTAATATAGACGCTTTGAGCGCAAGATTCCATCAGGAAGTTACGGCAACGGAGAGAACACAAGCCCACAGGCGGGGCCGCACGCCCAAAGGTCAGAAAGCTCCCGCGTCATGCGGGAGCCTCCTCGTCGGCAGCCCGGTCGCGTTCCGCCTGCCGGGCAATCGCCGCCGCGAGTTCGGCCTCGATCGCCGCCCGCTCCCGGCGGGTGAGATGGAAGCTGGTGAGTTCGGCGCGCAGTTGCTGGATGGTGTCGTACAGCGTGGTCATTGTCCTGCTCCTTTCGTTTTGAAGACAGGACAGACGGGTCATGCGGGGACGGGCCGGGTCGTGGATCGCCCTTGGGCGACCGGCTTGCCGGTGGGTGGGGGAGCCGATTTTGTTGAACGGGGCAAGGAAAGCAGCGCGCTCTTGCGTTCGGCAAAATTGGGGGCACCGCCCGTCCACGACGCGGTTCGGCCACGCATGGTAGGATGGGAAGTCTGAAGAGACGGCCCCTCTTCGCCACGCGGGGCAGAAACCTGCCCAGGCCAGTCGCGTTGGTAGAGCGTTCAGGGTCGGCGCAGATGAACGTGTCATCCGCAATGCCGTTCGGACAAAATGCGACTTCTATAGTCGCCAATCGCATAGCGATTGAAAGCACCGCGTGCTATCGTGAAGGCGGCGCTTTGAGGTGCATCTTCCTTGTGCAACACCCAGGCGAGGTCCGGCAGCCCACGAGGAAAGATGTCTTTTATAACGGCGTATAGAAAGGGCGCTTTCATGCCTGATGATGGCACGCTGCACGTGGTCCGAGGTCGGCAGTGGGACTGTAGCGGACCACGTCCTTGTCCTTGACCGGATACACGCCACAGTCCGCCCAGGCGGCTGCATTCCGGGAACAGGCCTTGAAGGCTTGGCTAGAGGGCGCTTTACGACGCACATTTGACAGCGTGACAAAAGAGCCGATTCCGGAAGCACTTTTGCAACTGGTCGGTACGTCCTATTCTCCTCTGACAGAGGCTGGAACACGATCCAGAGCAACAGGGGAGCACGTCATGGCACAGTGTGTGCTGTATAATTGCGGGCCATCCGGAAACTGCTACAAAGTCCGCCTGTTCGCATCGCTTGCCGGCATTCCGCTGAAGATCCTGGAGGTGGACCTGGCCGGAGGCGAGCACAAACAATCCGCGTTCACGGCGTTGAATCCGTGGCAGCAGGTGCCGGTACTACAGGACGGCGCAGTCGTCCTCTGGGATTCCCAGGCGATCCTGGTCTATCTGGCGGAAAGATACGCAGAACCGGAATGGTGTCCGCCCGACCCGCTGTCGCGGGCCCAGATCACGCAATGGCTTTCGGTCAGCGCCAATGAGATCCAGCATGGTCCGGCCGATGCGCGGCTGGTGCGCAAATTCGGGTATCAATTGAATTACGATCAGGCTGTGCGGCTCTCGGCGCACGTCCTGGCGACGATCAATACGCACCTCACGGATCGCGACTGGCTGGCCCTGCGCGGGCCCAGCATCGCCGACTGTGCGGCCTATCCTTATATTGCGCTCGCCCCGGAAGGAGGGATCGACCTGGAACCATATGGTGCGATCCGCGCATGGATGGCGCAGATTGAAGCCCTGCCAGGCTATATTCCCATGGGGTCCTAATTTTATAAGGGTTTGTCTCCAGACAAAGGTGCTCGGGCGTTTCACAACGCACTCATGCAGGGCATTTTTGCGAAAGGCCCCGCCCGCTTAACGGTCATGCGGAAGCCTTCACTCCGGTAATGAATTTGGGAGCGACGCGACCGACGTCCAATGGACCGCACGTTCTTCCAGGACCGGCTGCTTTACCAAGGTAGCCTGGAAGCTGATTACCGTGCGACGACACCACGGCCTTCGGATAACGGGCGCGAAGTATACCGGGCTGTGGCAGAGCCGTGGACAACCATGGCATCCGTCCTGCTGTTCGCCGTCGTGTTCCGGTCATTTCTGGCCCGGCTACCGCTTGGGCTACTGCCGGGCGTTTAGGCGGCATGCCGAGCGGCCAACTAATGACGACGTTGCGGGCATATTTTCCAGTCCGTGCCACGCATCTCAGACAGGCGGCATAGCAGGGAGAGCCGAAAGTCTGGATTCGGTGGAAAATATATAAAATTCGGACAACAGGCTCCCTGAATGGCCGCTTTGGCCATGATGTCGTCATCAGTCATGCCCCGTATGGAGTCAGAATGGCTTCAGGACCACCAAGATGACGATCGTGCTCATAGCGAGCACGACAAGCCACGGAGCATATCCCAGGTTTGCGCCGCGTTTGCCTTGGCCAATTGCAGCCTTTCGGAGGCTGCCCGACAGCAGCCCGTGGAGCATGGAAAGAGCGAGAACGACCCCGAGCTTTATCAGGAGCCATCGCTGTGGAAACCAGTCGCCCATCGTGGCGAGGGCGAGCCCCACGGCCCAGACCAGGATCATGGCGGGCGCGGTAACGCTGCGATCCCAGCGCCGCATGGCCGCCACTATCGCGGTTCTTTCTTTCGTCACGGGACGATTGCCGCCCAGCGCCGTGGTCGCCAGCGTCAGAGCGGAGATCAGGAGCCCGCTTATCCATATGACCGCTGCGGAGACGTGAATCGCTTTCAGCCAGAGATAGGCCATCACCGACCTTTCAGACAGAAGACGCCAGGGCGCGCTGCCGACGCGCAAGCAGCCGCTCATTGGCAAATGCCCCGAATGGAATGAAGGCGACGGCAAGCATCCGGACCGCCTCCGCCCTGGTCCAACGTCCACTGGCCAGCGTCTGGACCAGCATCCAGACATAGAGGGTGAAGGCGAGACCATGAACCGGCCCCATGATCCGCACCGCGACGGGGAAATCGGCAAGGTGCTTCAGCGGCACCGCGATGCCGACAAGCAGCACCAGGGTCATGCCCTCCAGGAGCGAGGCCGCCCGCATCCGACCGAGCTGGCGACATTCCTCGCTCTCGTCAACAGGAAGCGTCATGCGCGCATCTCGGCAGCGCGCGCGGCTGCGATCGATACGGTCTCACGGATTGTCCCTTCGCCCATCGCCGCATATGCGGCTGAAACGAGGGCCGGTCCGGCGGCCTGCGGATTGCCCGTCGCGAAGGGTGGTTCGGGGTCATATTCCATCATCAGTTGGGTCAGCTTCGCGACATCCTCGCTCCTGAGTTCGGCGAGCAGCTTCAGGCCAAAATCGATGCCCGCCGTGACGCCTCCACCTGTCCAGATGTTCCCGTCATTCACCACGCGTTCATGGATCGGCACGGCGCCAACGGCTTCAAGCGCCTCGAAGAGTGTCCAGTGCGTCGTTGCCCGGCGGTTTGCGAGCAGACCCGCCGTTCCGAGGATCAGTGAACCCGAACACACCGAGCAGAGATAGCCGGCCGAAGGCGCTACGCGCACCAGGAAGGCACGCAATGCCTCGTCGCGCATGGCGTCATTGGTTCCGAAGCCACCAGGCACGAGCAGGACGTCGAGCCGCCCCTCAAAATGCGTGAATGTCGCTGTCGGGACGACTGCCGCACCAGTGTCGGAGACGACGGGATCGAGAGTCCGCGCGAAGAACTGCGTCCGACCATGAAGCCCGAGCGCCGATTGCGGTCCGGCAAGATCCAGCAGGGTGAAGCCCGGATAGAGGATGATGCCGATTTCGAGCGGATCGGGTGCGGGGTTGGTATCGGCCATGAATGTCTCCTGCTTGCACCCGTGAGTTTAGCCCTGGCAGCCAGGACGTGTGAGTGGCAGAAAAGACAACCATCGATCATATTCGGCCAAACGTCGAAGACGCAGGGGACAGGATGCACAAGGTCGCGATACTGGCGTTCGACGGGGTCGTGCCGTTTGATCTCAGCATCCCCTGTGAAGTCTTCGGTCGCGTCCGTGCGCCCGACGGCGCGCCAGCCTACGCGGTATGCGTCTGCGGGCGGCGCGGCGCCATACAGACCAGGAATTTCACGTTGAGGGCACCCGGAACGCTGGCGGACATCCGATCCGCCGACACAGTCGTGGTCCCCGGTATCGACGACGTGGAAAGAGACATGTCGCCTGCGGTTCTCGCAAGCCTGCGCGCTGCCTGGAAAGCCGGGGCACGAATCGTGTCGATCTGCTCGGGCGCGTTCCTGCTCGGGGCCGCCGGGCTTCTCGACGGCAGACGCGCCACGACACACTGGATCGCTGCCGCCGAGCTTGCCCGGCAATATCCAACGGCATGCATAGAGCCTGATGCGTTATTCGTCGACGAAGGCAGGCTGGTGACATCCGCCGGTGCGTCCGCTGGGCTGGACATGTGCCTGCATCTCGTGCGGCTGGATCATGGCGAGGCCGTGGCCGCCGATGCCGCGCGTCTCGCCGTCGCACCCCTCATTCGCGATGGCGGACAGGCCCAGTTCATTCGTCAGGCGCCACCGCGCACAACGGCGGGTCTTGCCGCGACATTGGACTGGATTCTCGCCAATCTCGATCGGTCCCTGGACGTGCGCATGCTGGCGGACCGTGCCGGCATGAGCGAACGCAGTTTCGCGCGGCATTTCCGTGATCAGACCGGTTCATCACCGGTTCAGTGGCTGCTGGCCGCGCGCGTCCGGGCAGCGCAGGAATTACTCGAGATCACGCCCGCACCAATCGAAGAGGTCGCCCGCCAAGTCGGTTTTGAATCGCCCATTACCTTCCGCAGCCGTTTCCGGCGGATCGTGGGCATCAGTCCCATCGCCTATCGGCGCCGTTTTCAGACCCAGACGGCATAGACGTCACCTTGATGTCCTCTGTGGTAGGCCAGATCGGCGGCTTGAATATTTTATGAACAGCAGCTTTCGGGAGCAAAAATTGGGATCTGAATGGCAAGAATGAGGTAAAAGATGACATGTACTACCCGAACCGGGCCTATCGTTCGTCGTATTGCGATTGCGCTTTCCGCACCTGTTCCCAGTTTTCCTTGGCCCAGTCGACCAGCCCCTGTGTCGGGCGTAGCAGACCTTTTCCCAAGGGCGTCATCTCGTATTCGACGCGGGGCGGTACCTCGGGAAAAACCTCCCGGATCACCATTCCATCGCGTTCGAGCGTCCGCAGCGTCGAGGAGAGCATCCGTTGCGAGATGCCGGGAACCGCCCGCTCCAGCTCTGAAAACCGGGCGCGACCGCCCAGAATATCGAGCGACAACACAATGAATATTGTCCATTTGTCGCCGATTTTCGTCAACAATTCCCGAACCGCCATCGGATCTGAACTGCGGCAGACCGCCGCAGGGTCCAGTTGTTTTGTCTTATGAGGCTTTCCCATTACTTACCTCCACGTAAGTGACTAATATAAGAGTGCCCTCTTCTTCGTAACAGGCTTCCGATTTATATGTAGCTCTCACCCGGTAAGCAACATCGCGAGCCATGGAGAGATCCAGATGCCAAATCCAGAATACGCGGCCTACCAACCTGCCGCGCCCTATTTCGATCTCGTTCGCAAAGCGCTAGGCGATCTCGTCGAGGGCGAACATTTCTTCGATGTCCTCACCGACGATACCATTTACGAGGTGCTCTACGAAGTACCAGGCTGGCCGCGTATCATCACAGGGCAACGTGCCCTTATGGCGGCGTTCGAAGGATATGTCGGCGCCATTGCGTTGCATTCTGCCGACAATCTGGTGTGTCACCGGACGGACGGCGAAGTGATGGTCATCGAGTACGAAGTCCACGGCATGATTCTTGCCACTGGCGTGCGCTACGACAATCGATTCTGTTCGATCGTCAAAATCGAAAACCGCAAGATCGCGCACTGGCGGGATTACATGGACTCGCTCGCGGCCTGGAACGCCCTGACAGCAAAACAGGGAGCATGAAGCCATGAAACAGATTCTCATGATCGAGATCAGTCCGCGCGGGCAGGACTCGGCAAGCCGGGCAGTGGCTGAGGCACTCGGCACACGGCTTGGGGCACTTTATCCTTCGGCAAAACTTGTGCGTCGCGACCTGACACGCGAGCATTTGCCGCACCTGGACGAGAGGACGCTGCGAGCCATCTCGACCGCAGATCCTCCTGAGGCGAAGCGACCGAAAGAGGCCGCCCATCTTTCCGATCACCTGACCGATGAACTTCTGGCGTCCGACCTTCTAGTGATTGCGACGCCGATGTGGAACTTCGGTATTCCCTCGGCCCTGAAAGCGTGGATTGATCTGGTCGTTCGGCCAGGTCGAACATTCCAGTACGCCGAGAACGGCGTGCTCGGCCTGGCAAAAGGGACGAGGGCGATCCTGATCATCTCTTCTGGGGGCGTCTTTACAGACGGTCCGTGGCGTCCCTGGGACTATGTCGAACCATACCTGCGTCAGGTCCTCGGGTTCATTGGCATTACGGATGTGCAAGCTGTTCGTGTCGAGGGTATGAACATCCCTGCTCTATCATCCGGCGCTGTGTCGAAGGCCAAGGAAACGCTCGAAGATCTCGCGCTTTAGCGAATGTCCTGTCGAATGGCGAGGCCTGTTTCTACGAACACGGGTGTTTATCGACTACCGGGCCGCTAATCTCCGAGATGATCGTCAAATTTCTGGGGACATAAGCCCTGTACTATGATGTCCGCGTTGGGAATCGTGGAGGTCATCTAGTGTCGTCGGAGCTGAGGACGGAAGCTGCCGTGAGGCGGCCGGTTCCTTAGTCTAAATTTTTTTCACGCCAGGTCCGTTGCGTTGCTGCCTTGCCATCTCAAGCAACTTTGCAGCGACCCTGCCTGAGGCGTCCATGCGTTCCTGACGCGGCCCGAACCGGACTCCACCCGAGGGCCAAACCCGCGCGCCCCAATCAGACGGGTGCGTCGCGGCCGCATGTCAGAAGCGGCGTAGGTTGTGGCTGCCCTTCATAATAATCGGCTTCGCGCAGGAAACCGTGGCGATCGAGGCCATCGATCACGAGCGCGCCGCTGTCGGGATAGGTGCAGACGTCCGCGGGCGGCTCGGCGCCGATCGCCAGATAGACCAGGTCGCCCGTGCCGTCCGGGGTCGCGGGGTTGGCGATCTGGTGGGCGATTCCCGTGTCGGCCGGACAGGAAATGCAGTCTCCGGGGCCGATCTCATGTACGCGATCGCCATAGCGAAATAGACCTTGCCCTTCGAGCACGACGAAGATCTCGTCGGCCTGAAGGTGCGTGTGCGCTGGACACGCGCTGTAGCCTGGAGGTACCCGTGCGGCGCCCATGCCGAGACGACCCATCCCGAAACGCCCCGGCCCCGCACTCCTCATCGCAGGTGTCAGCGCGCGCCGGAAATGCGTCCAGGCGGCGGGCACGTCTGCCGCGATTTCCGGCGCCGTGTGCATGTTGACGATCGTAGGCGCCTTCTCGGTCATGTCGTTCTCTCATATCCGCACCAGACAAGCGCGGGCTGCTTTTCCGGCATGCGCGCCGTGATCACCACTTTTGATGTCTGCTATCGAAAATGCAAGTCGCTGCACCCTATGTCGGGATGGAAGCGGGACCGGTCATCCGCCTCCAAACCGTAGGACCGGGATACCGAGGCGCTTCGCCTTGTCGGCCAGGTTCTCCTGGATGCCGGTTCCGGGAAAGACGATGACGCCGATCGGCAGGGTGTCGAGCATCGCATCGTTGCGGCGGAAGGGGGCTGCCTTGGCATGCTTGGTCCAGTCCGGCTTGAAGGCGATCTGCACGATCTCGCGGTGATCGGCCCAGCGTGAGGCGATGAATTCCGCCCCCTTGGGCGAGCCGCCGTGCAGCAGCACCATGTCGGGATGCTTGGCCCGGACCCTGTCGAGCCGATCCCAGATCAGAATATGGTCGTCGAAATCGAGACCGCCGGTCACGACCACCTTGGGGCCGGGCGGGACCAGCAGTTCGCCCTCGGCCTTACGGCGGGCATTGAGGAAGTCGCGGCTGTCGATCATGGAGGCTGTCATGGTGCGGCGTGACACCAATGAACCGACCTTTGGGCGCCACGCGCTCAGGGTCAGGCGCTCGAACTGCTCCTGCGCCTCGTCACGGAAGATCTCGTAGGCGTTGCGGCGCTCGATCAGGGTCAGCCCTTCGGCGATCAGCCGCTCCAGTTCCACCGAGCGGATCTCGCTGCCATCCTGTTCCTGCTGACTGCGCTTCTGCACCTGCTCGTTGCGGTCCAGCTCACGTTCGACCTGGCCAACCATGCGGTGGAAGATGTTGACAGCGGACCAAAGCAGCGCCTCGAGGTCGGGTTCCAGCCGCATGTCGGTCAGCGTCGCGGCGATGGCGTCGAAGATATCGGCCACCGCGCCCCCGATGCGATGCGCTTCGGGCAATGGCCGCGGATCGGGCTCGGCTTCGAAGGGACGGTAGCCATACATCTGGAGTTCGGCCAGCACGTGGGCGGTGGATGAAGCGGCATGCGGCGGTTCGAAATCGTCGGTCGTGCGGGTCATGATGCGGTCCTCCCAGGTCTCCGGCCGCGCCCTTCGCGGCCTTTCCGGGGGCGGATAGCGGCAGACCAGGGACGGGCCGGAACCGCGCGCTCGCGCGCGGCCGCAGCACAGCGAAGGATGGCAGGGGGCCGGCTATTTTGCTTCGCGATGCAAAGCGCGCGGCGAAGCCCGCGCGGCGGAAAATAGCCGGTCCCGCCATTGAAGGCCCGGCCCGGCTGACGCCCGCTCCCCTCCAGAAAGGCCGGGGCGCGAACCTGCCGGACGGGAGGCAGAACAGGGCCGCCAGACGAAAACGGAAACCGCCCGCCCCTCTTTCCGGCCCGCTCAGGTGCCGGCCGTCTCCAGAAACCGTGCCACGTCCGATGGCGCGAGTTGCGGATGCAGGATCGCCCGCAGCGCCCCGCGTCCGAGGGCGCGAAGATCGTCGTTGAAATCGCCCAGCCGTGGCGACAGACCGATCAGCTTGATCCCGGCGTCATCCGCGCGGGCGTGCAGCGTCGCCAGCGCCTGATCCCCGGCCGGATCGTCATCGCGCAGGACGTAGAGACGGCGCAGCAGCGGCGGAAAGATCAGGGAAGCGAGATGCGCCGAAGACAG
Source organism: Gluconacetobacter johannae (assembly GCF_014174305.1). Taxonomy (GTDB): domain Bacteria; phylum Pseudomonadota; class Alphaproteobacteria; order Acetobacterales; family Acetobacteraceae; genus Gluconacetobacter; species Gluconacetobacter johannae. Next base: position 40,820 of record NZ_JABEQH010000015.1, read on the forward strand.
GCAGGCGGCCAGCGGCAGATCGGGTAGAACCTGCCGCAGCGACAGCACCGTCTCGATGCCTTCCCCGGCGGCGAGCACATCGGATGCCACCCCGAAGCGCACGGCATGGCCGAGCAGGCCCCCCAGGGCGCGGCGCGGATGATCGACCGGCGCCTTGCCGCGCCCTTCCGCCGCCAGCCAGGTGCGATGCACACCGGTCAGCGTGCCCTCGAGGTCGGTGACGGCGGCGATCATCGCGGGCCAGGTCTCGGTCGGACTGTCCTCGTCCGGGCGGTAAAAGCAGCGTGGATGGAAGCGCAGGGCTCCGGTTCCATGCAAAAGCGTAATGTCGCGTCTACGGAGATACGCTTCTACGGATGTCCCCGCGATCGGCGCGGACATGGCCCAGAGCCGTCGAGCCGCTTCGGAAGAACTGGCGGGGCCGCGTTCCTGCGCGGGACGATCCCTTGAAGAAGGTGCCGGATCGGGATGCGGCAGGCTAAGGAAGGCGCGCGCCTCGTCCGCCACGTCACGGAAATCCACCAGACCGAGGCTTTCGCGGATCACGTCGAGCAGGTCGCCATGCTCACCCGATTGCGCGTCGGTCCATTTTCCCGCCCTGCCGTTCGTGGTGTCGCGCAACCGCACGAACAGCGACCGGCCGGGCGTGTTGCGTACGTCACCGACCAGCCAGTAATTGCCGTGACGGCGACCGGTGGAAAGATAGCGCCGGCACACCGCCTCCGCGTTCTCCGCCAGACGACGGGCGAGATCGCCTGCATCATGCGAGGCCATCGCCTTGCCCTCCTGTGTCTGGATTGCCTCCGTCCATGGCGATCGCCAGCCAGCGATCGGTGGTCATCCATGAAATCGTCTTGCGCCTGCCAAGGTCAAGCAGATGCGCGCCGCCGCTGAACGCGCCGATCCGGGGACGGGACGCCGTATTGGCCCACTGGAATCCCCATCGGCCCCGCAACCGGAATGTTCGCGCACAGCGTAGCACGAATTCCACTACCTGATGCGGATCGCCGGTTGTCTCATCGTGCATCCAGAGCTTCGTGCCGCCATAGTCGGGCACGATCGACAGAATGAAACCGTCAGACGGTGGATCTTCCGCCGCCAGTTCGTCCATGAATTCATTGTAGAGGTCGAGCGCCTTGGCCGCGTTTTCCACCGTGCCCACATCGAGCACGCAGGAAAAATGGGTGAAGAAATCAGCCATCGGAAGAACTCCCGAAACGAAAAAGCCCGGCGCAGGGGCCGGGCTCGTAAAAACGTCTTTACGGAAAAATGGAAAAGCGGCTTTCAGGACGCACGCTCCATCAGCCTGCGGGCCTTCTCTTCCAGATCCAGCCGCGTGTCCTGATTGGCTTTCGTCCGCGCCAGCGCCGTAATCCCCTGCACGAAATCGAACACGCTCTCGGGCTTGCGCCCTTCCTCGTGCAGCACGGTTTCGATGATCTTCGCGGTTTCCGGCTTCGAGAACCCACGACGACGCAGGAAGCTTTCGCGATCTTCGTCTGTTTTCGCGACCAGCGCCCGACGTGACGCCTGGATGCCGGAGACGAACGAGGCCGGACTGGCCGTGGCGAAATTCCGCAGCGCGGGCGTGGCCTGATGCACGAAACGGGAGGCGGCAAACTTGCTGTGCCGGATCGTGATCTGTTCGAAATTTTCCACGCCCCACAACATGCGGTTCTGGCATACTCCGCGCAGATAGAAGGAGGCGATGCCGAGACTCTTGCTGCCGACTTCCGAGTTCCAGGCGTAGAAGCCCCGGAAATAGAGATCGGGGTCGCCATTGGGCAGGCGGCCCGCCTCGATCGGATGCGTATCATCGACCAAAAACAGGAATACATCGCGATCCGATGCGTAGAGCGTCGTGGTCTCCTTCGTGATGTCCACATAGGGATTATGGGTCATGGTAGCCCAGTCGATCACACCCGGCACCTTCCAGTTGGTATCACCCGTGCCGTCTCCGGCGATCTTCCGCACCGCATCCACCAGTTCGTGGTCCCAGATGCGGCCGTAATCGGGGCCGGTGATGGCGCGCAGTTCCATCCGCCCGTCCTCAGTCTCCAACGTTTTGACCAGTTCGGCGCGGTGCGACAGCAGCCCGTGCTGCAGGTTGATCGCCGCCAGTGGAGCCGGAAGATTGCGCAGGTAGGATGAAGGCGCACCAACCAGGCTGCACATCTGGCCGAACGACCAGTGCGTGGGCGCAATCGGCTCATTCTGCCCCGGCACGGTCAGGGTCAGGCGCTCGGCATTGTCGCGGGATGCTGCCACACGAATGGCGCGGCTCTCCACCGTGCGGGCCGTGGCCCGGTTCGCCCGCGCCAGTGTGGCAGCGTGCAAATCGGACAGGGACAGGTAGCGCTCGTCATCGGGACGCGAGAACCATTCGGACGATACGCGGGCGCTCCGGCTGCCACGCGAAGGATCGATCTTAAAGCCGCCGGACGCGGCGCCACGGGACGCAGGGGGCAGGATGGTGGTTGTGGTCATGGAAAACTCTCCTTCGAAGCCGGTTATTCGGCACCAAAGGCGAAGCCACCCTCTCCCTCTAATCACCGCTTCCCACGCGGGATCCCATCCAACCCCAGAAACACCCAGCCCCTCATCCCGGAACACAGCATTCCCGTCACCTACCGGAAATCACGACTGCCATGGGGGGAAAGCGGTACGTCGGCTTATTGCGGCAGGTAGTTCTTCTTCGGAAGTTATAATCTCCATAACGGCTACCTCCTTCAGCGGCACAGCCTTCCAGCAACGTTGGCGAATTGGCGGTCATAGCCATAGAGTTGGAGTTCGCTCAGGACATGGTCGATGGGCGAAGAGGCGTGGTGCGGTTTATGGTCGTCGTGCTCGCTAATCGGGATGCTCCGTTAGTTCGACCGCGACCCTCTCGGTCCAGTTTCCTTTCGGCGCTAATTCGGTCCCTTTGACACCGGTTTTTGGTATCTCTATATTCGGTGCGAACAAGACCGATTCTGGAGCCACTATGTCCCATCGTACCGTAACAACAGCGCGGGCGGCCGAGATTGTCGGTGTCGGATACGAAGGATTGCGCTCTTATCTGAAGAGGGGATTGGGCGGCCGTGCAGGAATGTTACCCGGCTTTCACAAGCCGGGCACTGACACCCACGACGATCCCAACCCGCGTGCGAAGTGGAAGCGTTTCAGTGTTCCCGACCTTTGCCTGTTCCGGATGGCGAAGCTGCTGATCGACGCGGGCTTCACCTTTGACGCCGCGAATTCCGTCGTATCTCGACCGGACCGCTGGTCCGCCTTCGCCCACGACAGGAAGCCTGTTTCTCGCTTGATGGCGATCTGGCCGCCGTACGGCGACCACATCATCTACGAACCCGACCAGATGGAACTCCTGAAGAAGGCGCTTGAGGAAGCACCCGAAATCGTGACGCTAATCAATCTCGGTGAAGTGCATGCCCATGTCCTGGCTGCACTCGGAAACGAAGGCAGCCCGCAGGCCGACGCCGAGCAATCAGCGGCACGAGTGGCGTGACACAAATCCAGAGTGCTGTTCGCCGCCACACCCATTTAGGGCTGGGTAGGCAAGTATGACCGATTATCGTAACGATGCCCGACGCGAGCTGGCGCGCGCCAGAGACGAACTGACTTCCGCGGCCGATGAGCGCTTGAAATATGCGGCGCTCGAACTTCGCATGGCGATGGAGTCGCTGACCTATGATCGCGCCTTGGCCTACAGGGACGAGTTTCCGCCCACCGAATACGAGACCTGGCAACCACGCAAGGTGATGGCCATCCTCCTCGAAATCGATCCTAATGCCGACAAGGACAGCAGCCTGGCCTTCGGGATTGAGCCGTTTCTGGGCGTGACGCCGGATGTGATGAAGTCGCTGGGCACCGAACGCGTCCTGAACATGGGGACGATCAAGCGTCACTATGACGCCTTGGGCAGCTATCTCCACATACCCACGATCAAACAGCGCAAGCATGGCGCAAAGGTCGATCCCGTAAAATTTCGGGCGCGCTGCGAGGAGATCGCCGCCTACCTGACTGACGTGCTGGCATCGCCAGTGTGGAACGCGACGATGGGAACCTTCGCATCGCTCGGCTGCATGAGATGCGGCCACCCAATCCGTAAGCGCATGCCGCAAGGGAAAGCTGTGGTCGATGCGAAGTGCTTCGAATGTGGCGCGACCTACAAGGTGCTCGATGCCGGAGAGGGCAAGGCGCGTTTCGAGCCGGACCAGGTTGAGGTCAAGTGCGCCAACCCGGAATGCAAGACGTCGATCTTCCCGTGGCGAAGCGAGATCGAGAACGGCAGGGGCTGGAAGTGCGAGGTCTGCGGCGGCGAGAACGACATCAAACTCATGATCCAGTACCGTCCGGCGATCGCCTTTGAAGCCCCCAACCCCGAAGGGGGCGCGCGTGATCCGGATTGATGTCCACCACCTTCTAACCTCGCTCACCTATTTGGCGGGATCGCACAAGCATTTGGTCATGATGCGGCGGCAACTCATCGAGAATGGAGGCATGGGCCAAATGGAGATCCAGCGTTTCGTGGAGATGCGCGAGTGCGGCCGTCGGCTCGCTGCCATTGCGGACGGCTTGGACATGCCCGCCGGACGGGCGAGCGCCGGCCGACTGTTGCAGAACCTTGACAAGGTCGCACCGTTTTGCATCGCCCTGACGCCCGATCGATTGAGTCTGGTCGCTGATGAGATGGCGATCCTGACCTCGGCCTTTCAGGATGAGATGGAGGCCCGATTGCTGTTTGCCTTTCCGGCCTCCAGCGCGCGATATTTCTCCACCGACCCTCTTTTCGGTGAACTGGTCGAGGATGCTTTCCCGGATGTCGCCTACGACATCGCCGAGGCTGGCAAGTGCCGGGGGCTGGGGCGCTGGACGGCCACGGTCATGCACCTGATGCGCGTGCTCGAGTCGGGGCTGGCCGCGTTGGCCAAGCATCTGGATGTGCCGTCGGGCGAGAACTGGAACAGCGTCCTCGGAGCGATAGAGGGCAAGCTTCGCGAAGTCCGGCGAAGAGTCGACGGTCGGGATGAGGAGCAATGGGCGGCCGAAGCGGGCGTCCATCTACGTTTCATCAAGAACGCCTGGCGCAATCACGCAATGCACCCGCTTGAGCGGTACGATGAAGAGCGTGCGGCCCAGATCTTCGAGAATACACGTTCGTTCATGCAGCACCTTGCCGGCAAGCTGGCGATGAGCTCGGCCGAGCCGTTTCCCGGCGCGGGGCTTGCGAAATGAGACCATCGGAGACGACGGTCAAAAGGCTCTTCGCGATGTCGGGGAACCTCTGCGCCTTTCCAGGGTGCGCCTTGCCCATTGTAGAAGCCGTGGGAACGATTACCGGCGAAATATGCCATATCCGCGCGCGAAATGAGGGCGGCCCCCGCTTCGACGTCACGCAGAGCGAGGACGAACGGCAGAGCTTCGCCAATCTGGTTCTGCTGTGCCGCCGGCACCATAAGATGGTGGACGCCGAACCCGACGTGTATTCAGCAGAGGCGCTTGAGGAGATCAAGCGGCTTCGAGAGGAGGAAATGGGGCGGCCCGAAGAGGCTACCGATGCCTTCTACGCGAAGATACTCCTCAGCGACCTTCGGCGTATCGAGGTGACCAACAATAGCGGCAATGTTGTCATTGACAGTCCCGGCGCCATCATAGCTGCAACCGTCAATGTGAAGAGCGCCCGTAAAACGGTGAAAATACAGCCGGCAGCAGGCACCATAGGGGCCGATTTGAAAGCAAGTCGGTATATTCAGTACCTGATCAGTCGCTATAATAAATTCGCAAGCGCCGATAAATCGCGCGACACAAAATTCAGCTATGGCGCTATTACGAAGAATATTGAAGCGAACTTCAGCGGGCCTTGGAGAATGCTGGCGATCGAGGATTTCGACGCCCTCTGCACCTATCTTCAACGGAGGATCAGCCGAACGCGCATAGCAAAGGCAAACGCGGCTAAAGGGCTAAGGGCTTTTTCCAGCTTCGAGGACTACGCCCAAACAGTCGGTTGAGCGATGGTTCGGCATGACCAGGGCCTGTTAGGGCTTGATCCAATCTGCTGCGGCAGCGATGTGGATGACCGCGAGGAACGACGTTGCTGTTTTTTCGTATCTGGTTGCGACAGCGCGCCACTCCTTGAGGCGGTCCAGAAGTTCTCAACGAGTTACCGACACCGATAGGCCCATTTTGGGCAGCCGACCGGCCCATCCCGTTGTTTCGCGGGAAGGTGTCGAGCATGGCTGGCATGACGGCGATTTTCGCCGATCTGCTTCAAATTCATGTGGCAGACCGGCGGTTAAGGGAACTTTGCTGCTATCTCCCATCGTGGATGGCGAACAGCGGTTCGCTGACAGCGATACATCCTTCAACTATACATCGCCATTAAATTTCCGTATAGTGGCTAGGAAATCTAGACTTCATAAAGTTTCATCGTGAAGAAAGTAACCTCATGATATTCAAAGAAGATGATGTCCACGAATATCTCTACAGGATCGGCCTTGAAGCAGTCATAGTTGAGCCTGACCCAACCCTTCTTCAAGAACCACAAAGAAATACGCCGTTCGATGATTCTGACGTTTCATTTGAGTTTTGGAAGGTGCTAAAGGCCAAAGCGTTGGGCCGCATTGAGCAAATGCACAAGTTAATTCGGTACGGTACATTCGCTGGGAGTAAAGTCAAACTCCCAACCGACCATACTAAACCTATGGAATTAGACCTTATCGGCACGCACGAATCTGGCCTATTCATCCTAGAATTGAAGGTGAAAGGACCAGCAGAACGGAATGCCTTTTCCGAACTTCTGGCTTATAGCAACTATGTAGCTGGGGCATTTGAACTGTCAGGCCGCAAGGACATCATCAACGTATTGGTTGCTCCGCTGGCCGCAAAGATAACCACCCAAGCCTACTTATACGATCTGCTGATTAACGAGCGCAATATTATCGTTTACCAGCCAAAGTTTGATGGTGATGACATTGAGACATTATCTCTGGAATTGTTTGTGCCTAGCGACGAGACCTTCCAGCAGGCTGCCAATAGGCTTCTTTCGCATCAAGCCATGAGTTGTGCTGCTATTTCATTTCACAATGTTCCTAATTGGATCGAGAGTGCATCTCCGGGTGAGAACCCATCAGATTCCACAATTGGATACCTTTCGGCCGTTAGCAGCTATGCTTCGCAACTCATGGAAGCCGAAGGACTGAATGGCTTCTGTTTTATGCGGAAACGCTGGGCAGAATATGAAGCCTACTACGCGAACACACTGTTCGTCTGCGCCGTGAATCCTTTTTTCTCCGCTGCGCCAACTCGTGCAGCGACATTGATCGCACAGCTAAAAGAAACCGAGCGTTCGACTTTTATGGAAGCCCCGCAATCGGGGTTCCATGAGCGTCTGGTTGACGTTGGCCAACGTGCGTTGCGTGAAGGTATTAAGACCCCAATTGAGACTGAAGTGTGCACCCCTCTGTGGTCTGCAATCGTGACCTCAGTTGGCGAGGTCGTCTACACGCATAATGTTGGGTTTCGCCCGACTGGCCTCTTTCGAGAAGCTTATGTTAGTTATCTTGATGAAATGTATCGCGGAATTGCTCACGGGTCCGGCCTCGACGCCCCAGCCCTTCGAATCGAAGCTATATCAAACTGGTACACTGCGTGGGAATTTATGGAAGCCTGCGGCTATGGCGGCGAGAAGGGTGAGCATGACTATGACGACGAAGGCGAGGAGCAGACGGGTGAAGATGACGACAACCTTGAAGAAGATGCGGACTTCGCCGATGAGGTAGGGTATTGGGAAGAAGGTGAATGCGGCACTTGCGACGGCACAGGCAACGGCGTCGGCGTCAATCCATATTCAAACGAGCGCATGCGATGTCCCACTTGTGGCGGGAGTGGTATTGTTCGATATTGGGTTCCTAATTAGCGTCCTCTTCAAATGAAGCTTAAGTTTGCGGCGTGCTTATTCAATGATCTTGATAACCGCTTTACGTAACGACGCGATGCTGATTGAAGGCGACTGCCGCCCGCTTGCTCCGTTTCCGTTAATCCAACGGGCAGTTTGGGGGGGGGAAACGGACTGGCAGGTTTCCGACCACTACGCTGGAAAGCTGTCCTTCATCTGGTTGACGAGTTTCGGCGTAAGGCCAATCATCGAGAGGCCTCCACCTGCGCCACTACGGCGCGGACACGCTTCATGCCCTCGTCTGGGTTCGCATAAACGCCCTCGCGGCGCAGAATCTCGCCGTCTGGCGCTAATACCACCCAGAGACACAGCTCTAGCGGATTGTCCTCGGGCACGAGTGCACCAAGCGCCGGGTCATTGCTCGGCCCCACCACGGCCACAAAGTGCTGGTCTACCAGCCGCTTGGTGGTTTGGTATTCCATGAAGTAGCCCAGCGAGAAGTCGAGCTTGCTACGCGTAGGGTGGTCCGGATCGTAGACTACTATGAACACCATTGCGCCTCGCTCCGCTGCCTCGGCTCGCGCTGACTTGAGGTCGTCATGGGGCGGTCGCAGGAAGAACCTATTGGCGCTGTATTGAGGGTCCGTCGACGGGGATGAGGGGAGCGCCGCCGCGTGCGAAGCCTGAATCCATCGGTTAAAAGAACGTGGCATGTAGCGCGCGGCGAGCACTCGTCCGCGCGGGCTGTCCAGCAGTTTCCGCTCGATCGCGTCGCTGTCAAGCTGCAGATATTCGAGCGGCGGCCGAAGGGCGCTCAGCGTCTGGCCAAGGCCGCTGCTCGGAAGTGTCGAGTAGAACGCCACAAAGCCATGGCAGCGATGAGTACCGAGGCGGTCGCGGACATTCGGCTCGTCGGCGGGGGTAACGGAAGTGCCCGAGTGCGCCTTGTGCTTGCAACTCACCAGCCAGCGCACCACGTTCGCGCCACCTGGCCCTAGCCGATCCTCTTCGACAATGATGTCTCGGCCACCATCGGCGCCTCTGTCGGGCTGCTCAACGATCCTGAAGCCTTCAGCAATGAGAAACTCGCGCGCAAAAAGCTCGAAGCGGTCCCTGTCGGGGCCACTCTGTGCCAATGGGATTTCAGTAAACTCTAACGCTGCCATGTGGGTCCCTTTAGTATCTTGTGAGGCTGGGATTAGCTGAGGCGTGATCTCGACATTATTTTCCTGATTTTCTTGTTCGCCACGCAGACCATTGCGTCGCCCATGTCCCGAGATTGACTAGATGTCTTCGCGCTTTTCCAAGAAGGCCTCATTGCGCGATGACGCGTTACCTCATCATGCCTGTCGCGTTCAAATCAGCGTTGCATACCTCAGAGTGAATAATATTAAGCTGTTGCAACACCTGCTTTGCAGATGGCCTATCAGATGCGTTGCTTTTCAGCATTCCTTCTACGAGGGCGTCCAAGCGAGCCCCCGATGCCCCTGCCAGCTGCCGAACATCCAGATGTATATCGTCGGTGACTGCTTGCGGTCGTTTCTGTGGGTTAAATCCGGTTAGTGAGCGATAGAGTACCAGCCCGAGCTGATAAATATCCGAAGCCGGACTTAAGTCTACCTGTTCACCTCTGGCTATCGCGACAAGCTCTGGGGTTCGGTGAAAAAAGGGCATGGCAGCATATGCCGCAACCTCGTCAGCCTCTTCTTTCCCGCCATCAGCCATCAGCACTTTTGCCAAACCAAGGTCTCCAAGTCGTGCCGATTGCCCATGCACCAGAATGTTCGCCGGCTTGATGTCACGGTGGACGATCGGATGTTCTTGACTATGAAGATAGGCCACTCCCGACGCTACGTTGTACACGTAGCGGAGCGCCTCTAGCCGCGTAAGGCGCGGCGTCCCAATGCCCACAACGTTCTCGAAATTCTCGGGCACATAGTCTACCACAGCAAAAGGATACTCGCGGTCGCCGGACTTATAGGTTCCCGTATCGTAGATGCTGAGCAGCGCTGGATGCTTTAGGGTTTGATAGTGCTTGATCTCATCTAAGAACCGATCGCGACGCTTCCGGTCGCTGATCTTGTGAAAAACTTTCAGAGCGAATTGCGTCCCCTGATGCGCGCCAGAAGTGCAGGTGACAAGAAAAGCTGTACCATTTCCACCCTTTCCCACAAATCTCTGGTTAAGGTAGAATTCTCCCTTAGCAGATTTCACAGACTGCAGATGAGATAAGAAGAAGGAGTCAAAATCCTTCTCAGCGGCTTCAAGTTTCGTGGTAGATTCTTCTTCCGCCATGCAGCCCCCTTGGCATTAAGCTCACTTCCTCGTTCGTCGATGCGAGTCGCATAGTGACGACAATGCGCCCCAAACGGCTCTTGCTTCGGTCGTGTCAGACGCTCGACACGCTAGACGTACGCCGTGGTCAAGCCAACATGCCTGAGACCGCCGAACGTCTGTTTCACTGGGTTGATGCACAAAATGTCGCCGCTCCGTTTCCAGCCCCGACCACGCCGATGGTTGGGAACTCAGGAGCGGCGGATTTCAGGAGAACGGCAGCAACCTGGAAATGGCAGAGATGAGGCGATAACCGACATTACAATGAAGGACGCGGGACGGAGATCATCCCTGCGTGGCAAAGCCAGACTGGCAACTCGCACCGACCTGGTTCATTGTTTATGTGATGAATCCATTTCGTTCGCCCGACACCGACCTCTCCCTGTCGCATGCCCTCATCCTGAAGGCCGCGCTGCTGACGATCGGCTATATTGAGGAAAACGGTCCGATCGGCCTCACGCCCACCAAGGCGCTCAAGCGCTATTTTATCGCGTGGGCCGCCGAGGCATTTGACTGGCCCCACTATAGGGTCGAAGACCTCTATGCCCTCAATAAAGTCCTCAATGAACACGATTTCCCACCACTGGTGATCCTGCATGAGGTTCTGCTCAGCGCCAAGCTCGCACGGCATTTCAAGGGCACCCTGCGGCTGACTGACCTGGCGAAAAAGCTCAAATCGGAGCCTGCCCGGCTCTGGATGCTGTTGACGACCCACCTCCTCTTTGTCGTCGACCACAGTCCTTACACCCGAAGCGATGAACCACTGTTCGGCAACTGGGATATCTTTCTCAACGTCATCAATATCGAGGCCCAGGTTGCCGTCACCGAAGAACGGCTATGCGCGGTTCTCTACGGAGGCGAGGAAGAGGAAATCCATCACCGTGATTTCAAGCTGACCGCCAGTCTTTACATCCATGTCCTGCGACCGCTGTGCTGGGCAGGACTGCTCAACGAGCACCGAACAGGCTCCGGCTTCAGCAGACGGGATTTCTATACCAAAACGCCCTTATGGCCAGCGGCCCTCAAACTCGAGACGGATCGACACCTGCTCCCGGCGACCCGTCACTGACTCCAACCGGCCGCCAACGCGGGTGCGCGTTGCAGCGGCTGCGCCCGGATACAGCCTCGTCCAATATAAAAGGCGGCTCCCGGAGACCGGAAGCCGCCCATGATACTCATCAACAGATCTCACTCGGCTGCGACCGCATCAGGACTGTCGGTCATGCGCGCCGCCCCTTCCTCCCTTTCAGTTTGCTCCGGCGCATGCGCCGTCCGCAGAGCCTCGGGTAGCCAGCCGCTGCCCTCAAGCAGCCTTTCGGCCGCCTGCGCCATGTCGGCCTTTTTCAAATGTGCGATGCGGTCGGCGACCTCGTCGCCCCGCGCCTCACGCACGGCTTCGAGGATGCGCGTCTTGGTGACGCGACCGAGATAGTTCTCCACCGTCGGCTGCCAGCCCGCTTCGGCCAGATCGAGCCGGAGCGCGATGGCAAGCCGGTCGGCGCGGGCCAGCCGCTCCCTGATGCTACGCGCCAGAGACGGACCATGGGAGGATTCATACAGCGCATTGACCCCGAAGGACAGGCAATGCGCCAGCAGCGCGATGCGACTGGTATCATCCAACCTATCCAGCCACTGCCAGAGCGCATTCTCATCCTCCGGCAGGTCGTGCTTCCAGCCCTCATTGCGTTGGCGCAAGGCGTGCGCCGGAATGCTGCCCGGCATATCCGGCGAGTGGACCCGCAGCGGGATGTCCCGGACATAGGCTTCCAGGCAGTCCGCGCCCGAGACCTGCCAGTAGAGATCGCGCACCAGCGTATACAGCAGTTCGGTCAGGGCAATGTGCGGATTGGCCGCGAACGCGTCGCGCAGGGCCAGCGTCCGCCAGGCCGTCAGCTCTGTCAGCAGGCGGTCGGGCAACGGCTTCAGCCCATCTTCTTCCTCGGGCTCGGTGTCGGGGGCGTTTTCGCCTTCAGACGGGGATGCCTTGATTGCGGCCCCCTCGTCGTCCTCACAGGCGAGCGTTTCACCGCTGCCCTCGGCGCTGGCGGCGCCCTCCTCCGGTTCCGCCAGCACATCTTCCGGCCGGACGAAGCCCCGTTCGACCAGCAGCGTGCCGTCAGTATCCAGGCTGACGAAGGCTCCAGCGCGGGCCATGTCCGCCGGATCGAAGGACACCGGGCGTTCCTCCAGCGCCTCAATGGCCTGCTCGATCTCGCCAAGACGCGCGTCGATTGCCTCGGGGAATTCATCGGCCTGCACGTATTCCGCCTCGATGGCCTCCTGCTCGCTGTGCAGAGCGGTCAGACGGGCCGCTTCTTCTTCCGAGAGCACAACCGGCGTGCCGTCGATCTCCACAAACGCTCGCGTGTGTCCCCAAGGGAAGGACAGCGCCGTCTCGACCCATTTCCAGCCTTCAGCGCGGATCTCCTCGGCCGCCCCAGCCAGTTTGTCCATGACCAGCCGATCGAGAAAGGTGGGATCGTCCAGCCATCCGCCATCGTCGGCTTCGAACAGGTCGCGCATGACGTGGCCGCCAGCGGAGACATAGGCCTCCAGCCCTATGAAGCGCACGCGGCGGTCCGATGCGCGCACGGTCTTTTCCGTCAGCATGCGGCGGATCAGATAGGGCTCGCGATTGTGGCTCTGGGCAATAATCTCCCAGACCTGTTCCTGACGGGCATGGTCATCGCTGATGGAAAACGCCATCAACTGTTCCAGCTTCATGCCATCCTGCTCGTAGATATCGAGCAGCTTGTCCGAAACGGTCATGAGGCGCAGGCGCTGCTTCACCACGGCCGGCACGACGAAGAACGCGGCAGCGATTTCTTCCTCGGACATGCCCTTCTCCAGCATGTCGCGAAAGGCGCGAAACTGGTCCAGCGGATGCAGGGCCACGCGCTGGACGTTCTCAGCCAGGGAATCATCCTCGGCGAGAATGGTCGAGCCGGCCTCGCGCACGACACAGGGCACCGGGGCCGTCTTCGCCAGTTTCTTCTGCTTCACCAGCAGTTCGAGAGCGCGGAACCGGCGGCCCCCGGCCGGCACTTCGTATGACCCGGTTTCTGCCCCTTCGCCGTCAAGAACGGGCCGCACGTTCAGGCTCTGGAGCAGTCCCCGACGTTCGACATCGTGGGCCAGTTCCTCGATCGACAGGCCGGCCTTCACACGCCGCACGTTGGACTGCGACAGCACCAGCTTGTTGAAAGGGATATCACGGGACGCATTGAGGGCGATTTTCTGGATGGCGCTCGCCATGGCGGGACACTCCGTGACGGACGGGCGGAAGCCTCTCTCCCACCCCTGAATCCGTCACGAAAACCCCACTTTCCTCTTCCTCTCTTCCGGCCCCACCAGACGCCGGATCGCATTCACGGAACCGCGTAGAGACGGCTTTACGGAACGCAGGTCCGTGCCAACCAACCCGCGAGTCGATACAAGCTGCGATACATTACGACTATTACAGTCGCGTCCTCACCAATTTGTGACAGTGCCGACGGCGATAGCCGCGCGTGTTCGCGACTATCCCGAAGCCCTCTCTGCACGGAACATCTCTTTGTTTCCGCGTATTTTTCTGTTCACGCACGTCCCGTCCGACATCCACAGTGCCTTCAGAGCCAGGCACAGGTCCATGCAGAAAGGACGGGAAGATGGCACGCCAACGCGATACGATAGCGGACAGGGTGCGGCTCGTTCTCGACGCCCCGGACGCCAACGTGACACCATTGCGCAGTGGGGCCGATCCACGGCTGGTCAGTCTGGTCCGGCTTCTGGCCCGTCAGGCCGCACGGGATTTCGTCAACGCTGAAGTGGAGGCCGCGAGGCGACGCGATCTCCAGGATTAGGGAGATGGGATTGTGAAAGTCGCGCTCTATGCCCGCTATTCGTCCGAAAACCAGCGTGATGCTTCGATCGAGGATCAGTTGCGCCTCTGCCGGCTTCACGCGGAGAAACAGGGCTGGACGATCGTCGACAGCTACACCGACCGGGCGATCTCGGGTGCCTCCCTGCTCCGCCCCGGCATACAGGAACTGATCCAGGACGCCACGCGCGGCCGCTTCACGATCGTGCTGGCCGAAGCCATGGACCGGCTGTCGCGCGACCAGGAAGATATCGCCGGCCTGTTCAAGCGGATGACTTTCTCCGGCGTGCGGATCATCACCCTCTCCGAGGGCGATGTCACACACCTGCATATCGGCCTCAAGGGCACCATGAACGCCCTGTTCCTCAAGGATCTGGCCGAGAAGGTCCGGCGAGGGCTGCGCGGACGCGTCGAGGACGGCAAGTCCGGCGGTGGCAATTCCTATGGCTATGACGTGGTGCGCCAGTTTGACGCCAGGGGTGAGCGCATTCGCGGCGACCGGACCATCAACGAGGAAGAAGCCCGCACAGTCAGGCGGATCTTCGCCGATTACACGCGGGGCAAGTCCTCGCGCACGATCGCCATGGAACTGAACCGGGACGGCGTTCCGGGGCCGCAGGGGCGCGAATGGGGACCGTCCACCATTCATGGCAATCGGGAACGCGGCACCGGCGTCCTTAACAACGAGATGTATGTCGGGCGCTTGGTCTGGAACCGTCTGCGCTACCTCAAGGATCCCGATACCGGCAAGCGTGTGTCCCGTCTCAATCCTGAATCCGAATGGGTGGTCCAGGAGGTGCCGGAATTGCGGATCGTCGAGCAGGATCTGTGGGACGCCGTGAAGACACGCCAGGCCGAAACAACCTTCAGCCAGCCGGAACGGGGAAACGAAGCGCTCAGTGAGCGGCGCCGTCCGCGCCATCTCTTTGCCGGGTTGATCCGCTGCGGCTGCTGTGGCGGCGGCTACAGCATGATCTCGAAAGACCTGCTCGGCTGCACGACGGCGCGCAACAAGGGCACCTGCGACAACCGCCTGAACATCCGTCGCGACGCGCTCGAAGCATCGGTTCTAAGCGGGCTGCGTACGCATCTGATGGAACCGGACCTGTTCAAGGAATTCTGCAACGAGTTCACTCGCGAGGTGAACCGCATGCGTATGGAACTGGGCGCCGACCTCGTGGCGATGCGAAATGAGCTGCCTCGCATTGATCGCGAACTGGACAAGGCAATCCAGGCCATCCTCGACGGCGTTCCGGGCGCGAAGCTCAAGGATAAGATCGGCGCCCTGGAGGCGCGCAAAATCGAACTTACAGAGCGTCTGGCCAACACGGAGGAGCCGCCTCCCCTTCTCCATCCGAACATGGCGGAGATCTATCAGCAGCGGATCGCGTCTCTCTATGAAAGCCTTCAGGCCGAGGAGACGAAGACCGAGGCGGCCGAGCGCCTGCGCACGCTCGTCTCGCAGATCACGCTCCAGCCGGCCGACGGCGAACTGGCGATCATCCTGCGCGGCGATCTGGCAGCGATCCTGCAGTTCGCGGCGCACAAGAAAAACGCCACGGTCCATCCGGACAGTGGCGTTCTTGATGCGTTCATATCGCAAGTATCGTTGGTTGCGGGGAACCGCACACCACGATCCCGGCAAAATGTTGCGAATGGTCATTCGCAAGCGTCGTTGGTTGCGGGGACAGGATTGGTTCTCAGCTTGCGGCAATCGCAAGTTGAGAGCAAAGCGGGATTAATAGGCTGTTTTAACGGTCTTTTTTCTGCCCATGCATGACCTTTACTGAAATAAATGGCCCCTGCCCTCATAAAACGTAGAGTTTATTTACCCAGAGCTATATCAGCTTCCGCCCTCAAAGCGGACTTGCACGGGACAAAATCGTCCACGCTGAAGCGGTCTACTCATCAGCAGTCAACACACGACCACCCGCTGCGTTCCTTCAGACATCGCGCCCCGTGTGATGTTTGATAAGTACCGCATGGGTGTGCGGCCGCTCCTGCATGGCGCTTCCGAAGATTACTGCTTGAAGGCATCGTGCGACGATCAGTTCGAGGTCGCGAGTCGCGTCCTCTTCGTAGCGTTCATAATATTTGTGATAGTCGCTCGATTCATAGACGTTCGGCGCGCTGCCGTGGATGACGCTGGCTCGGAGACCGAGCAGGAGTTTCAAGCGATCGTAGTCGTAGGCCGAGCCCATGATCGGACCAACGGCTTCAATTACGCTTTGTGTCGCCTTCCCGGCATCCCCGTAGATCGCGTCGAGCGCGCCGAATAATGTAGGGAAGCGGCGCGTAGGATCAGGCACCCACGCACGATAGAAATATTCTAGCGCACGCATCTGCCGCTTCTCGATTTTTGTTGGCGAGACGAGCTTGTCCGCTAGGATTGTCAGCCACTCGTGATCAGCTTTCCCGATAACGATATCCTCTGACAGTGGTGGCGTATGCGGGTCTCCAGTCGTAACACTGAGCGAGCCTGCGAACGTGCAGAAGCCGCCGAACAACGTCCGACCGGAAAACAGATATCGCTCCAGGCGGTGGGGAAGGAGGGCCATAGCGCCGAGAATGGCAGCCCTATGCCGCTTTGCGACCTCCGCTGTGCCTGCCCAAACACCGAGCCATGACGATGGCGATCGGCGGATGCCGTCCCACCGGCGGAACGGAGGAAAGCTATCGGATTGCAGATCAGCGTCGATATAGCCGGGAGGCATTCGGCTAAGTTTCAGGCCATCCGCCCTCACGAGAAAGAATGTGGAGCACTCGAACTCCTCCTCCACACGCACCGTCACTAACGGAAATGCGACAAGCTGGCGGGGTTCAACGAAGAGGTCTGAGACGACAATTGTTTCGACCAAGCGTTCTTTCGTGCTGACCGAAACGAACTCCGAGAAAGGAGCGTCTCGGGCTTGGCCGGCGCCGAGTAGACAGCCATTCCAAGCTTCATTACCGATAATCCAGAAGTTATCGCGGATGAAGTCCGTTAACGCCTTTTCGACGTCCCCCACCGATAGCGATCCAAGATGCGGGGCAGCATTGCGACGCATGAAGAGCGCGGCCTTCAGCAATCGCCGATCGTCGTAGTTCACCTCAAAACCAGCTCCGCCTACGAAAGGTATCCCGCCCGGCTTATTATACATAAAGCTATGTTGCCGCCGACCGGAAGTGCGCTGACAGAACATGGCGTCCAACATCATGTCGACCGCTTTGCCCGCATTCGAGATTGTCATGTGATACGCTGGCCCTCGTTAATGCGAGGTCTCATCCTATAACAAACGAGCATGAGCCAACAGCGTGGTTTTACTTGAGCATGGGTGTTGGATTGAGACGATTGAAAATGCTCTCGATGTCCCAGCGGCCATCTTCCGTTTCCTTGCTGATCGCGATCAGCCGTTCCATCGGCGTGCGCTTGCGCAGGTCTTCGATCAGTGCAAGCAGTTCGTCGCGCAGCGCTGCCAACGCCGATGGCTGGCATAAGCTCATGACGGCCGAAGGATTGGACCGGGAATGCGCTTTCCCGGCCGGGCCGACAAAGGCTAGGCCGATTATGTCGTAATCGGGATAAGTCTGTGTCATCCATTCGAGATGATCGTGACCCTGCGAAATGTCCTTCTTGAAATAGGTTGCCGGGTCGTTCTTGTCGGTCTTCAATTCGAACCCCAGCTGGCGCGGCTTTGCCTCGTCGCGCCACAGTACGTCGGGTCCAGTGTCTCCGTCATTGTCGGGCCGCGTCGCGGTAAAGCCGAGCAGTTCGCCGAGCGCGCGCACGCCGGCTTCTGCCTGCCTGGGATGACCTTGATCGATGAGAGCGAGCGCCTGTACGATCATTTTCACCTCCGCTTCGAACTTATTGCCATTGCTGTAGCAGAGCAGCCCCTGAAGCGAGCGGCCGAAGGCATTCATCTCGGGAATTGCCTTGTCGCTTGTGCTCCGCATCGGCCACGGCAACGTCATACCGTTGCCGAGCCGGCGCATTGCTTGCCCGTAGGCAGTGCGCGCCGCATCTTTATCGCCTTCGCGCTCGAAAGCAGCGCCGAGCCATAACGCATGCCATCCGCCGAGCGGGGTGTCGTGCTGTGCCGTGGTATCGACTGTCTTCTCCAGCTCCCGCCTAGCGCTTGTCGGATCGTCGCGCCACATCGCCGCGGCATATTTGGCTTCGCTGAGCGCCGCTGCCACCATGAAGGGCTCGGCCGCGTTGTGCCGGGCGAGCTGGTCCTGGTCGAGTTCAGCGAGCTTCACCTCGCGCTGATAGTAGTCGAGCCAGCCTTCGTCGCGGCCTAGCACACGCTCGATCAGCGCAATGGCCTGCTTGTGGCTGTCAATGCCGAACGCCTCCTGTACCTCACGCCCGATCAGCACCTGTTTCTGCAAGAGCGGCGGCAGCAGCGCGAGGTTGCGGTCGTTGCCGAGCCATTTGTCAAGGTCGTCGCCCTGAATGAGGAAGGCACCATAGTCGTTGCGGCCCCGATTGATCCGCCCGAACAGTTGCGCAAGTCGATTGGCGACGCGCACTGCATGGACGTTATTCATCCGCAGAAACTCCCACTGGTAACGCTCAAGCAGCGAGGTTCCCGACGGCAGTCCCTCCATAATCATGATCCGGCAGGTGTCGTGCGGCAGGTCGATGCCGTCGACCCGCGACACCAGAGTGAACGCGCCCTCACCCCCCTTACGGAACGCGTCGAGCAGCTCGGAAAAATCCTCCCGCGCCGGCGGCTCCGCGACCTTCGCCCAAGCCTTAGCGCGCTCGTAGTCGGGCACCGCGATCACGACTTTCTGCGTCTCAACCAGCTTTTCCGCGAACTCGGGGCCAAAGCCGTTCTTGACCTTGCGGCCGCTGACGATGAGGCGCTCGCCGTTGCCGGCATCATTCGACGGCGTGACCGTGACGTCAGGCTTGCGACCGAACGCACGGATGAATTCAGTCTGGCTCTGCAGCGTCGCTGAGAGATAGACTCGCCTGACCTTCTGCTGGAAGATGTCGAGCGCCAGCGAAGGCAGGAACGGCGGCGTCAGCTCGAATGCACCGCGCGTGAACACTGCGGCGCACGCATTGATCCGGTCTTCGAGCCAGGCGAACGGATAGGTCAGTTCGTCATGGTCCTTGATCCCGTGCCGCAGAAGGATCTCGAGCAGGCGCTCGCTTCGCTCGTAGAGGCCGTGCGGCGCGACGAACGCGGTCGAATGCCGCGACAGATCGAGCGCGTCACGGAACCGCCCAGCAACGCCCAGTTCGTGGAAATGCGGCTTGAACAACTCGGCGATCTCTTTGAACAATTCCTCATGGTCATAGACGTCCACGCGCAGCGTAAATGCGTCGCGCAGGAGACTCTCGGCGACATGCGCATCGTCGAAGATGATCGCCTGAGGGAAGAATCGATTACGCAGCGCGCTATGGCCATTGAATAGCGCGGCATAAGTCGTGATACAGAAGGCCTTGCCGGTCTCGAATAAGTCGTTGGAAAATCCCTTCCGAACACGGGTCGAATGATCGATGCCGATGCGGTTCGCTTCTTCGGCGGTCTGGCGCACCAGATCGATTGTCGAGCAAACGTAGAGAACATTCTGCAGGCCTTCGTTCACTAGGCTCTGCGCAATCAGCAGGCCGACGATCGTCTTGCCCGCGCCTGTATTGAGCGAAACTAATACGTCCTGCCGGTCGCGGGCGGCATGCCATTCGGTGAGCGCCTTGTCCTGGCCGCGCCACAGATCATTGAACGTGCCAGACAAGCTTGGCAGTGATTCAAAGATTCGGATCGGATCGGTCGGCGCCTGAGCCTTCTTGGCACTGCCGAGCTTTGAAAAGTCCATCAACCTTGCCTCTCCTTTTATTCGGAAGATGGACTAGCGGCGCACTGAGGCCAACGATTTTCTTATCTGTTTTTTGCCAAACTCCTTTGGCGGCGTGCGGTGATAGACGAGCGATGGGCGCGCGGCATGACGGCCTCAAGCCTCAGTGCGCACAAGGATTTTCCTCCCCCGGACGCGCCCGTGCTTCAGGGCAGAGAGGCTTGCCGGCAGGTCATCGAACGCGGTGACTATATGCTGCTGGAGATCCAGGGCACCAATCCGGACAGCGTCGAGCACGTGCGCTCCGGCCTGGCGCCACTCCCGCCAATCCTCTACCGTCGCATGGCCGTGCGCGCTGTTCAGTGCGACTTCATGCAGGGACAGCGCCGTCGTGAACGGCGGCAGAGGCGGTGATTCCAGCCGATCCTGAATGCAGACCAGATGTCCGTTATACCCCACCAGTGGCGCCAGACCGCGTGCATACGCCCCGCTCGTGGTGTCGAATACAGCAAAGAGGCGGCGCGACCCGAGTGCTACGGTCAATTGCGCACGCCAAGCCTCATCGCGATAATCGAACGTACCGGCAATGCCCAGCGCCAGCAGCCGTTCGCGATGAACCGGCGACGCGGTCGCCCAGACGCGCCAGTTCCGACGCAATGCCAGTTGCGTCAGGATCAGCGACACAGCGCCGCCAGCCCCGGTCACCAGTACATCCCGGTTCGGCATATCCGGTACCTTGGCGAGCGCCTGCCACGCCGTCAGCCCCGGACACGGAATTCCGGCGGCGCTCTCGTCGCTGACACCGTCGGGAATAACGAGCGCGCAATCGGCACCCACGATCGTATATTCCGCGAAGCTACCCGGTTTGCCGAGCCCCTGATGATATGCGATCCGCGTTCCCAGGGGGATACTCACGCCGTCGCCGACCTCCGCGACGATTCCGACACCGTCCACGCCCGGCACATGCCCCGGCCTCCATCCGTCGGGACTGGCGGCAATGACTTTCCAATCAACGGGATTGAGCGCGATCATGGTATTGCGCACGACGATCTCACCCGGTCCTGGCGAAATGGCACCCCGCATTTCCAGCCGAAGCTGCTCAGGCTCACCCGGCGCCTGCCAGGTCCAAACGCGGAATGTGGATGCGTGTGCGTTCACCACTGATGTCTCCTGTCACGCTGCAAAAGCACCGTCGGCCGATCCCCAAAACGGACATTGCCCTTCAGGGAATATCCGCATTTCTCCGCCACCCTCCGGGATGCCCCGTTTTCCGGCGCCATGATGCAGACCGTGCGGTCCACGCCGCGCCCGTCCATCCACGCCAGAGCGGCCTGAAGGGCTTCGGTCGCAAATCCTTGGCCATGCGCCCAGCGCGCCAGAACCCAGCCGGCTTCCGGCACAGTGTCCAGAGGTGGCTCGATATCGCGCTTCCAATCAGCAAAGCCGACATCGCCGACATAGTGCCCATCCGCTTTCGTGCGGACACACCAGTATCCATAACCCAGAAAATTCCACAGGCCCCGATAGCGAAGAAGGCGAAACCAGCACTCCTGTTCCGACGATGGAACACCGCTGATGTGTCGAACGACATCCGGATCGCTCCACATCGCGCGCAGATCGTAGAAATCCTTCATCTGATGGAGCGAGAGGCGCAATCTTTCGGTTTCGATCACACGGCTCTCCCTTCCTGGTCACCAACACGCAAGGCACGCTCCACAGCATGCCGGAGAGGTTCCATATCACCCTCGGTCGTGATCCAGAGCGTTGCCCCTTCGAGTTGCGCGAGGGTATCCGTCGCGACGGACGCCGGTTCGGAAATCTTCCCGGCTTCCAGAATCCCGGCCATCGCATCGCGCAACCGTGCGAAAAACGCTCGCACCGCGTCCCGAGCGTCCGGTGTTTGCGCCGTCACGCCATACGCGAGATGCAGTCCCACGCAGCGCCCTCTCGCCTCGAATGTCTCCGCAATCCGTCCGATCAGCGTCCGCCAGGCAGCACGCCAGTCCGTCGCAGGATCCGGGAGATCGACCAGCACATCGTCGAGCGTCAGGGCCAGCACCTCGCGTACCAGCGATTCCTTCGACGAAAAGCGCGTATAGAGGCTTTGCGGACGCAAACCCACGCGATCGGCCAGATCGCGCATGGATGCCCCTTCGTAGCCGTACTCGCGAAACAGTTCGCGAGCTTCGACAACGATCCGGTGGATAGGAACGGGTTCTCTCATTTCGCCTTTGACTCACGAACGGTCGTTCGTCACAGTAGGGCGCATAATGATGCCGGACAAGTCCCGTCCGCCTCCTACTCTCTTATCTCCGGTCACAGGAGACCTCGTGATGCTTCTCTATGATCTGGACGTCTCCGGAAACTGCTACAAGATCCGACTTTTCGCGGCCCTGACCAACACGAAGCTGGACCTCGTTCCCGTCGATCTTGCGTCGGGTGAGAACCATGATCCAGATTTTCGGAAACTGAACCCGTTTGGGGAAGTCCCCGTCCTGGTGGATGGCGACCTTACACTCCGGGACTCCCAGGCCATCCTGGTTTACCTCGCCGGTCGACTGACGGACCGTAGTTGGTGGCCAGAGGATGCCTGGTCGCAAGCCATCATCACACAATGGCTTTCAGTGGCATCCAGCGAGGTACGCAACGGCCCCAACGCCGCCCGTCTGATCCGGAAATTCGGGTACCGCCTCGATATGGGCACCGCCATGCGCTGGACCGACAAACTCCTGCCGCTGCTTGATGAGCATGTCGAGACACAGGACTGGTTTGCGCTCGGTCACCCTACGATCGCTGACTGCGCTCTCTTTCCCTATCTCGCACTGGCGCCCGAAGGTGGTATTGACCTTACCCCTTACCCGGCCCTGGGACGCTGGCTCGGGCGCATGCGGAATCTGCCGGGCTTCATCCCCATGCCGGGTCTGTGAAGTAATTATTTATATAAACATTCAGGAAAACTTTCCCATGCGTCGGCACCGCCATCAGTGGATCGCCCAGTATGCTCTACTGCTTCCATCCGGGCTCCGCGAAACGGGCAATCAATGCACTAACCAATGACGCACTTCACCCAATAAGGTCGCACCACCCTGTTTTCTGGCGAAGCGGCTGTGTCACCGTCGAAAATTTGTAGGAGGAAAGCTACCAAGCCCCGGTAGCCGCACTTTGTGAGGCAACTACAAAGTGGCGACACCTCTCTGGCAACCGTAACATTGAATCGCGACATCCCATCGGACAGGCTTGAACGCAGACGACATTCCATATATCGTTGAAGACGCTCTTGGCATGAGCATGGCACTCGCCGTTCCGAAGCTGCTGGCAGCATTGCTGTAAAAGATTTTTGAAACATCCTTTCAACTGGCGTTCGAGCTTGAAAGGCGGTTGGCGAGTGACGCTTGTAAATTCAAGCCAGGAGTATCGCCATGTTGAATCGTAGTGTGCGTCCTACAACAATCGATGGCGTTAAACGTCTTGCTATCGAAATCCGGAAAAAGAGCGGAATTCAGCATTCCGCAGCTCTTGATCGTGCAGCTCAAGCCGCCAATTGCTCGAATTACCGGAATGCTCGTCGAGTTTTACCTGCGCGAGCCGTTATGTGTGCCCGGCCTTATGTATTGTTGACGATTTACTGGCGCGATGAGAAAAAACCACAGAACATAGGACGCGAAACTCTTAACATCAGCCTCTCAAAGCCAATCCTCCACATCTGCGATAAATTAGCGCTCAAATATGCTCGGGGGTTTGGTGATCTTCGGATGGTCGCAGACGACCATTTCGTATGCGACACATTAGCGCAAACTCAGGTTCGTGCCAGAGAGCGTCTTTGCACCGCAGAGCGCTCGCTACGCTTCATGGAATATACAGGGCTACGCCCCTGTCGCAATCACCGTAAAAATTATCCTGACGGATCATCCAAAGACAACCTGCCAAACAACGATCATGCAACCAGATGGATTGATCCAACAATAGGACAGTTCATATTGGTTGACGAACCATATAAAGGCGCACCTGACGACTTAGAACGCACCAAATGGGCAATACGACATAGATGGAGCATTTCTAAAACCTCTTGGGCTGGGATGTATAATCCCTACGAATGCGATCTTTACATTGCGACAGAAAACTCACCGAACTATGATCTTGATGCCCTGACAAAGAAAATCAATAATATGCCCCCGCCACTACTTGAGAAAAACTGGACCGGGGAATCCGTGCTATCGTGGGATATGTTCGTCAGTCCCATGGCGGACACACCCCAAGATATTCGACGCGCCCGATCACAAGCCACAGTTATTCCTAGAGCCAGTACAACCTCACTTCCCTGTAGCTATAAACCTGGATCTCGGACCCGACGTCCGGTTGGTGCATTAGGCATCGAAGGACATATCCATGCCGGAAGGATCATTAAAGCTATACTTTGGTCAGGTATGTTGCCAGACGGTGTCCACATCCGCTTGAGTTCACTCCGCTCCACGCTTGAAGGCTGGATGAGTTTCGAAATCAAACCCGGAGAGCTTGAAGGTTCCGAATTTTTTGATGTTTATTATCATCAGCCCCAAGAGACTGATCCATATAATGGAAGAGCTAAGTCGCGCGATGGCATCGTCGCATTACTAGTCGAACTCAAAGGGCAGCTTCAAGCGACCTATCAAGACTGTGCACCACTTCGTCAGCAGATCCGACGCATCGAAATGTCAGCTACATTGGTCAACAAGATGAAGACCATTGATAACTGACAGCTTGACGACAGCGCAGGGAATCCTGCGCTGTCGTCAAGATTCAATTGTAAGATCGCATTCAATCATTCCAGTATGTTGCGTCTTTATTCGGTTGAGCTGAATTCACAGTCCAAAAAAAATCTGGTCTTACTTCTTTCATTACTCTGGATGTTCCGGACGAAATCATCCAAGCTCGCTATATATGCCAGCAAGCTGCTACGTCAGCTCTGTCATGATGAAAGGCAATTCACCAACCACACATTGAGATCAACAATCTCCGCACCGATAATCTCATGCGCCATCGGATACACATGCCAGGCAACGTCATGCCCCTCGGCATGCAGCCAATCCCGCGCGAGGCGAGCCGCCGCCAGCGGCACGACCGTGTCGCCCTCACCGTGCGCCAAAAAAACCGGCGTTGCCCGGTTCGCCTCCGTTGCCTCCCTTCCCGTCTGCCCGGCCAGCGGCAGATAGCCGGACAGACCAGCAATCCCAGCCAAGGGCGACGAATAGCGCAGCCCTGTCATCAGCGACATCGCACAGCCCTGGGAAAACCCGCCGATCACGATGCGTCGAGACGGGATACTGCGCGCGACTTCCTGGTCGATCAGGCTCGCCAGATAGGCGTGGGCATTACGTAACCCCGGCTCATCTTCCCGCAGAAGCAAATTTGGCGCGAGAAGATCATACCATGCCGGCATGCGCTCACCACCACAGACCGAAACCGGTCGGACGGGCGCGTTGGGAAAAATGAACCGGACCGCGCCGATGGAGCGCAGGTCGAGCGCCTGGGCAATGGGCGCCAGATCCCGGCCACTCGCACCCAGGCCGTGAATAAGGATGATCGACGCGACGGGATTTTGTCCGGTTTCGACCTCCAGCGCTTTCAGCGGCTTCATCCCCTGCTCCCCTTTCTCATCGACGTTCATGACGCTTGATGAAACCATGGTACGGGTATAATCGTACATTATCAAGGATGCGGAGGCTGTCATGAAACTCGAAATCTGGTCCGACTATGCCTGCCCTTACTGTTATATCGCTAAGCGGTTTCTCGAAGCCGCCCTGGCCGAATTCGAACATGCCCGCGAAGTCGAGATCGTCTTCCGGGCCTTCGAACTCGATCCGACATCAGGTCCGGCAGTGACCACCACAACACTCGACCGCATCATGCGGAAATACGGCAAAAGCCGGAGCGACGCCCAGACCATGATCGACCATATCACGTCCATGGGCGAGAGATGCGGTCTCGACATGCGCTATGCCTCGGTCCGCTACACCAACACCTTCGACGCACACCGGCTGACCAAATTCGCCGAACAGCACGGTCACGGCGCGGACATGACGGAGCGGCTGTTCCGGGCCTATTTCACCGACAACTCCCCCCTCGCCGACCATGACGTACTTGTCGGCCTTGCGCAGGATGTCGGTCTTGATGGCGACGCCGTGCGCGCCACGCTGACGGGCAGCGACTTCGCCGAAGATGTCAGGCGTGATGAAACCCGTGCGTCACAGGCGGGCGTTCATGGAGTGCCCTTCTTTGTCTTCGACGGCGCCTACGCTCTTTCAGGCGCTCAGCCGAAAGCACAATTGCTGGCCGCCCTGCGCCAGTCATGGAACGAGGCACGTAAAACAGTGTCCGAGAATCCTACCACCGGTATGACCTGCGACAGCACGGGATGCGTCATCCCCCCTTCCGGCTCCAGCACTCCCTGAGCAAAGGCCGTCCCGCCCGCGCTTCCGTCAGGCACGCGCGCCTTGGCGGGAGCGGTCGTATTCGGCGATCGTCTCCTGCGTCAGCGGATCGCTGACAAGCGGACCGAGGATGGAGTCCAGCAGACCGGGAAAGCGGCTGTCCAGATCCTCGCGTCGCAATTCAAGACGGTATTCCCGACCGATATGGCGCTGCCAGACCACACCACTGTCACGCAAGGCGCGCCAGTGATGCGTCATGGTGGATTTTGGAATCTGCGGCAGCACATCGCAGCAGGGATGTTCGCCCCCTACGGCAATCGTCCGCACCGCAGCCAGGCGGATGGGATTACCCAATGCCGTCAGCACGGCGTCGAGCCGGATATCCTCGCGTTTCGGATGGCGTGCGATCATGCGGGGATTGGTACGCGTATCATGGGAGCGGGTCAAGAAAACGCTGCTTCCAAGCCCCGTCGTAAGCCTGTGTCTCGATAAGGCTGGCCTTTAATCCGTATGTACGTCTATATTCGTATCAATGAGACTCGTTCATGATGACCGGAGGCCCCCTTGCCACCCAATTTCCTGCCCCCTACCCAAAGGCCAAAGCGGGTCGCCGCCGCATCACGCGCGGCCCAGCTGATTCTCGTTGCCCTGATGCCGGGCCTCACAGGCTGCACAGTCGGCCCGACCTACAAGACCCCCCAGCCACCTGATGCCGCAACATTCGGCGAAACCTGGTCGGAAACAGCGGCCGTCGCTTCGGCCAACTCCACGAAGCAGGCTGCCGGAAAGCCGGGTTCGGACTGGTGGCGTCTCTTTCGCTCGCCCCGGCTGGACGCCCTCGTCACCGAGGCACGTCGGAACAACTGGTCGATCCAGGCAGCCCAGTCCAACCTGCGCAAGGCCGTTGAGGGGCTCCATGCTGCCCAAGGCAGCCTGATGCCCCAGATCGACGCCACCGGCACCGAGGGGCGTCAGGAATACGGGGCCGCCCTGTTCGGCCCCTGGGCATGGACCTTCCCGACCTTCTCCGCCTATTCAGCCGGTCTCGACGTTTCCTATGACCCGGATATTTTCGGCGGCAATCATCGACTGGTGCAGATGGCCGGCGCACAGAAGGATGCCGAACGGGAGCGCCGTGATGTCACGATGCTGCTGGTAATCGGTGATACAGTCCTGACCGCCTTTGAAGTCGCCTCGACAGCAGACCAGATCACCGTGATCCGGGGTGTGATCGACACCGACCGGGAAACGCTCCGGTTGGCGACACTCGCCTGGCAGGTGGGCAGGAGACCCCGGCTGGATGTCGTGAGCGCCGAAGCACAACTGGCGCACGACCAGTCTCTCCTGCCGCCGCTGATCAACGCCCATGAAGCCGCGCGAACGACCCTTGCCGTCCTGACCGGGCATTCGCCCGCCAACTGGACCGCACCGATCCTGACGCTCGCCGATTTCAGCCTTCCGCCAGACATCCCTGTGGTGGTGCCATCCGAACTCGTTCACGCCCGCCCGGACATCATTGGCGCCGAAGCCATGATGCGGGCGGCGAATGCCGAAATCGGCGTCCGAACCGCCGACCTCTATCCCCGGCTGACCCTCAGCGCGGCCGTCGCCGCCGAGGGGCTGATGGGCGGCCCCGCCGGCGCGGCATGGCGCCTGATCGGCGGTACCGCTCTGCCACTTTTTCACGGCGGCACTCTCATGGCTCGGAAAAAACAGGCGGAAGAGGATTACCGGATCGCATTTGATCATTATCAGTCAGTGGTCATCAACGGCTTCCGGGAAGTCGCCGATGGCCTGAACGGCCTGAAGAACGCATCGACGGAACTGGACAACCAGCGACAGGCCCTGACCTCGGCCGATGATGCGCTGACCCTGAGCCAGGCCGGGTATCAGGCGGGCCGGGAGACCATCCTCCAGCCGATCAACGGCCGCCGGCTCGTTCTGCTCGCGCGCCAGAACACGGTGCGGGCACAGACCGAGATGTTCCGTCAGACGATACGGATCCTGGTGGCGACGGGCGGTGGCCTGGCCGACGCCCATGTCACACCCGATCAGTGGCGATCCGTCCGACTCGCCGCGCGATGACCGGCACCTGACTCAGTTTCATCCCCCAAATCCGGACTTCCCAGCCCTTTAAGTACGTATATCCGCGTATAACAATAACTTCGGGAGATATCTGTGCGACGCTTCTCCGTCCCCTGGCACCATGCCACCGCTCTCGCGGTGCTGATGTCCCTGCCCGCCGTAGGCAGGGCTGCCGACACTCCGGCAACGGCGGTCTCCGTCTGGCCGGTCAGACCCGTCCCTTTCGCCGCCCATATCGAGACGATCGGTCAGGTCGAGCCGTTCCAGGGGGTAACGCTCTCCCCTGAAATCGCCGGCCGGATCACCGAACTGGATTTCGATTCCGGGGCGACCGTCCGGAAAGGCCAGTTGCTCCTGGTCCTCAATGACGCGCCGGAACAGGGCGAGCTGATCCGCCAGAGCGGCGAACTGCGGGCGGCCGAAGCTGATCTCGCCCGTGCCCGCTCTCTCATCCGCACCGGCGTAGAGAGCCACGAGGATCTGGAGACAGCCACGGCGCGCTTCGAAGCCGCGAAAGGCAATGTCGCCAGAGTGCAGGCGGTGATCGACCAGAAGCATATCCGCGCGCCCTTCGACGGCCCCGTCGGGATCAGACAGATCAATCTCGGCCAGTATCTGAATCCGGGTGATGCCATCGCCACGCTGACGTCCTACGCCCGGATGCGAGTGAACTTCATCCTCGCCGAGGAGAACGCAGCCAGCGTGCAGCTCGGGCAGACCGTCCACCTGACATTCGACACGACGCCGGGGCAGGATTTCACCGCCACGGTCACCACCATCGACCCGCGCATCGACGGTTCGCATACGCTCTCCATTCAGGCCCTGCTCGACGCGCCGCCGGCCGACCTGCATCCGGGCACCTACACCCATGTCTCCATTGCCGCGAAGGTGGCGCCACACCTCGTGGTCCCGGAAACCGCCGTCACCTATACCGCCTACGGAGAGACGCTTTTCGTCGAGCAGCCGTCCACCGATGGTCCGACCGTCACCGCGACGGCTGTACGCGCGGGCGACCGCCGCAACGGATGGGTGGTTATCGATGACGGGGTGAAGCCGGACGACCGTGTCGTAACCAGCGGCCAGAACCGCCTCGTCACCGGCGTGAAGGTGCGCGAGATTCCGGAAGTCCTGCCTCTGGCCGGCCTGCGGGAGCTGGCACAATGAGTTTTACTGATCGCTTCCTTCGGCGGCCTGTCCTGGCGATTGTCGTGACGATCCTGATTGTTCTCTTCGGGATCAAGGGCTTCAATTCCATCGCAACACGTCAATATCCGACCCTCGAAACCTCCACGATCCTGATCTCGACCCGCTATCCGGGGGCATCATCGGATCTCATGCAGGGCTTCGTGACCCAGCCGATCAGCGAGGCCGTCGCGTCCGTCGAGGGCATCGATTATCTTTCCTCCACCACCACGCAGGGCCTCAGCGTGGTGACGGTGCGCATGATGCTGAATTATGATTCCATGCGCGCCCTGACCGACGTGATGTCCAAAGTGAACGCGGTCAAATACCGCCTGCCGGAAGGCGCGTATGATCCGGTCATCAAACGCACCTCGGGCGGCTTCACCGCCGTCGCCTATATTGGTTTTGCCAGTACGACGCGGCCTCTCTACGAAATCTCGGATTATATCCACCGGGTCGCAGCACCGATGCTCTCGGGCATAGAGGGTGTATCCGAGATCAGTTATTTCGGAGAGCAGCGCCTTTCGATGCGCCTCTGGCTCGACCCAGAGAAGCTGGCTGCCAACGACATGACGGGCGAGGATGTCGCGCAGGCCATCCGGGAGAACAATTTCCAGGCAGCACCCGGCCGGATCCGAGGCGTTTATACGATCAGCAATATCAACCTCAACACGGATCTGAAAACGGTCGAGGAATTCCGTGATATGGTGCTGCGCTCGACCGGTGGCCGGGTTATCCGGGTGCGGGACATCGGGCGTGCAGAACTGGGGCCGGACAATACGGACACCAGTTCACAGACCAGCACGCTTCGGCCGCCGAATGGCAAGCCAACACCACGTCCTTCGATCTTCGTGGGCCTGGAACCGTCGCCAACGGGCAACCCGCTGACGATCATCTCGCGTCTCAACGAGATCATGCCCAAACTCAAGGCAACGCTTCCGCCGGGCATTGATGTCCGCGTCCCTTACGAGACCGCCCATTTCATTCAGGCATCGATCGATGAAGTGACCGAAACATTCATTGAGGCGCTGCTCATCGTCATCCTTGTGATTTACCTCTCGCTCGGTACCGTGCGGGCGGTGATCGTGCCGATCGCCACTATTCCCCTTTCGATACTTGGCGCCGTCGGGCTGATGTACACCTTCGGGTTCAGCCTGAATTTGCTCACCCTGCTGGCGATGGTGCTGTCGATCGGGCTCGTGGTCGATGACGCCATCGTCGTGATCGAGAACGTCCATCGCCATATCGAAGAGGGCAAATCCCCCTTCGACGCCGCGTTACTCGGGGCGCGTGAGGTGGCAGGCCCTGTTGTCGCGATGACCCTCACACTTACAGCGGTTTACGCCCCGATCGCTTTCATGGGCGGACTGACGGGCACGCTGTTCAGGGAATTTGCGCTCACGCTGGCCGGGTCCGTCATCGTCTCCGGTGTCGTCGCACTCACCTTGTCGCCGCTCATGAGCGCAAAATTGCTCAAAGCGAAAGAGAAGGAAGGCTTCATGGAACGGATGGCCGAGCGTGTCTTCGGCTTCATGACTGCGCGCTATGAAACAGTGCTCGATTTTTCGCTGCGGCATCGCTGGGTTCCGCTCGGCACGGCGGCGGTAATCTTCCTTCTTATTCCGGTCATGCTGCATGTCTCGCAGAGCGAACTGGCACCCAATGAGGACCAGGACATTGTCTATACGGCCGTCAAGGCTCCGCAATATGCCAATCTTCATTATGTCGAGACCTACGCCCAGACACTTTACGAGAAGATGTCTGAAATCCCGGAAGGCCATAGCCATTGGCAGATGAACGGAATTGACGGGATCGCCAACAGCGTTGGCGGTGTCAATCTCGACGACTGGGGCAAGCGCAGGCGTAACGCCGATCAGATCCAGATGGACCTGCAACAGCGTGTTGCTTCCATCCAGGGGACCAGCGTCTTCGTGTTCCAGATGGGGGCACTACCGGGTTCAACCGGCGGCCTGCCAGTTCAGATGGTCGTCCGCAGTGATGACAGCTATCGCAATGTCTTCGGCGTCATGTCACACCTGCGGGAAGAAGCCTCTAAAAGCGGTCTGTTTGCCGTGGTCGATAGCGACCTTGCTTTCGATAATCCGGTTGTCCGGGTCGCGGTCGATCGGACCAAAGCCAATGCGCTCGGGATCCGTATGGAGCGAATCGGCAACGCGCTGAATACGCTCATCGGGGAAAACTACGTCAATCGCTTTGGCTATTATGGCCGGTCCTATGACGTGATCCCACAGGCTGTTCCCCTGTCCCGCCTGACACCTGACGCCCTGAAGACCTACTACATGCGCGACCAGAACGGCCGTCAGTTACCGCTATCGGCCCTGGCCAGCGTGCGGGTCGATGTCGAGCCCAACCGCCTGCCCCAGTTCGGCCAGCAGAACTCGGCGACGTTCCAGGCCATTCTCGCCAAAGGCGTGACGATGGGTGACGCCGTGAGCTTCCTGAAGGCAAAGGCGGCGGAGTTCCCGCCCGGTTACAGCTATGACTGGCAGTCTGACTCACGCCAGTATGTACAGGAAGGGAGCGCTCTGATTTTTGCATTCCTTTTCGCACTGATTGCGATCTATCTCGTCCTGTCGGTTCAGTACAACAGCTTCACCGATCCGGTCATCATCCTCGTCAGTGTGCCGTTATCCGTGTTCGGCGCCCTTATTCCACTCGCCCTCGGTGTGACGACCTTAAATATCTATACCGAAATCGGACTCATTACGCTGATCGGGCTGGTCAGCAAGCATGGAATCCTGATGGTCGAGTTCGCAAACGAGATCCTTCATCGTGACAATGTAGACCGCAGGACAGCAATCGAGACGGCCGCCGCCATCCGTTTCCGACCGATCATCATGACCACAGCAGCAATGGTCGTAGGTCTTGCGCCCCTGGTCATCGCTACCGGTGCGGGCGCGAACAGCCGCTTCGGACTGGGAACGGTAATCGTTGTCGGCATGATCGTCGGCACGACCATGACGCTGTTCGTTCTGCCCTCGGTCTACACGGTCATCAGGCCGCGCCGCAGCAAGACGGTGTGACAGGCCATGCGTCGTCCGCCATTCGATTTGTGGCAACTGCTGTGCGTGCGGGCAATCGCCGAGCACGGCAGTATCCACGGCGCGGCGCGTTTCCTGAACATCCGACAATCGGCCGTCAGCCGATCCCTGCATAACCTTGAGGAGCGGCTTGATGTCAGGCTGTTCATCCGTTCGCCGGCGGGCGCTGCTCCAACCATGTTCGGTCAGGAATTCATCCGCTGGAGCCAGACGATCCTGGACAATGTGGCAGGCATGAACACCCGCGCTCGGCGGACGGGCAAGGGCGAGAATGGCCAGATCTCTATCGGTATCCAGACCTGCGTGCTGCCCGGAAGACTCTCGACCTTCACGGCAGACTTCCGCGCCACTCACCCCGATATCGTCTTTCGCTATTCCGAGGGTACAGGCAAGAGGCTGCTGCGCCGGCTCCAGCGCGGGCAGATCGATTTCGCGGTCGTCACCCGCCGCAACCTGGCGCCCTCCTTGCGGGTCACGCCTCTGTGGAGCGACCGCATCGTGGCCGCACTCCCCCCTGATCATCCCCTGGCAACACGACCGGAAGTATCCTGGACAGACCTGCGTCACGAGACGTTCCTCACGGGACGCGACAACGCGGGTCAGGACTTCGAGGCACTCATCCAGCGCAAGCTCGGGGAAACCGGCATCCGCCCAAAGATCCAGCGTCATGATATCGGCAGCAACAGGATCGTCGCACTCGTCCAGAACAACGAAGGCGTCGCCCTGCTTCCCGCCTCGTGGCTACCGCTGATCCGCGATCGGCATGGCCATGACATCGCGATCACGGAAATCCGGGACGCGGGTGGCTCCTCCCATCTGGAATTCGGGATCGTCTGGCGACCCGACAATGAAAATCCCTGCGCCCTGAGTTTCGCCCGCTATATCGAAAGCCACAGACCATGAAGCTATTTTTCTGACGACGTTCCTTTCCTCTTTCTCCGCGCCCTGGCGAACCCCTTGTCCGATATCATGAACTGCCGGAGCATGGGCGCGACCAGTCGGGCCGGATCCATCGTCCCATCGCTACCGGAAAAAAGTGCTGCGTAGGCAAGCAGATCACGATGAAGATCGGCGGGTAACGCCACGGTCATTTTCACCGGTTTCTCGTCAGGGATTTCCGTGATCTTCAGCTCTGTCATCTTAAATTTCCTCCATTCTGATAGGGTTTGAGCAATAGGTCGCGGCTGAGAATGACGGTGAAGGGTAGTCCCGGCCGGTCGGTCAGGGTGGGCTGGACGTTGAGGCTGCGGTCGATCAGGCGGTTGCCGACCATGGAGAAGCCGTTGCTGGCGCCGGAGCGGATTGCCTGGGCCAGATTGTTTTCGCTCTGGCTGGTGCCCGCCTCGGAGCCGACGCTGAGGAGCGTGGTCACCAGGGCCGCTTTGAAAAGCTGGCCCCAATGATTGTCGACCTCGTCAGACAGGCCGGACTAGCCGATGGCGTCACCACCGGGCAGCTTCTCCAGCACGAGGCTCTCGCCGTCGGGGTATATAAGCCGCGTCCAGATGATCTGCGTGCGCTGCTGCCCGAAGGAGATCCCACTGTTATAGGCCCCGAACAGCCTGCTGCCCTGCGGGATCAGCAGATAGCGGCCGGTCGGGCTGTCATAGACGTTCTGCGTGACGTGCCCCACGATCTGGCCCGGCAGGTCGGAACTGATCTTCGTGTTCAATGCGCCAGCGATCACCGTGCCCGCCTGGAGGACATAAGGTGAGGCAGGCGGCGCAATGCGGTCCGGGCTGGTCGTCGCGCGATCAGGCTGCCCTTCCAGAAAGGCGAGGTTCCCAGCCTGTGGCCCGGTCGTGGTGGACGCCCGCCCCTGAGTGGCAGGAGCGTCCGGCGCGGGCGGCATCGTCTGTTCGCCGGCGCGGTCACGTTCCCCCGTCTGCACGAATAGCCGGCTGGCGATCGCGGCCTCGACCTCCTGCGCGACACGGCGATCATCCCCGCCTGATGCGGCTTTCCCCTGTGCCTTCAGGATGGTGTGCCCAAGGTCACCGGGCAGTGCAGGACCGAGCTTCGGGACGCCACTGCCGACGTAGTCTGAGGGCAGCCCCGCCAGCCCATCGGCGGACGGACGCACATCCGTGTCCTGGCTGGCGGCCGGTGGCGCTTTGTGGCTGCTGTTCTCCAGCGCGTAGCCGAGTGCCAGACCAATGGCGAGCATGCCCGCACCGCCGAGCGCCCAGACCACGGTGCGGTTGAGCCTTACCACGCGCGGCCGTTCGGCCCTCAGACGCAGATCGGGCGGTGGTGATGCGGAATTTCCCCCTGTTGCCGGAACCGCTGGATTTTCGCCCGCTGTTGGAACCTGCCCAGTCATGTCCGCCGTCCATCGGTGCGGACGATGCGCACGCGCTGCTCGCTGTGTTTATCCCCGAGCCGCAATTCGGCGGCGGCAAACAGGCGATCGACGATCATCCAGTTCTGCCGGACCCGGTAATTGACCAGTTCCGCCCCGCCATCGGCCCCCAGCACAAAGAGTGGCGGCAATTCCCCCTGCCCGATCCCGGACGGGAACGCGATATAGACCTTGTGGCCGTCATCGAAGGCCCGGCCGGGCAACCAGGGGGGCACTCCGCCTTTCACACTCTCGATCGCGTAGCGGAAATTCAGCGCGTCGAGATTTAGCCCCACGTCCACGGGGGCAGCGTCATCGGCCGCACTGTCCTGTCGATGCAGGGCAATCAGGTCGTCCTCGGGATAGTCCCACGACACCGATGCCATGTAGGTCGCGGGCGTGGAGCGCAGTTCGGCGAGATAGGTCCGCCGGTCGGTGTTGACGATCAGGTTTGTGATCAGGTCCGGCCGCGTCGGTTTGACCAGAATATGGATGTGTTTTGTCGCCCCTGCCCCCGCTTTCGGTATCACCGATGATCCAGCGCACGGTATCTCCGGCGGCAACCGGCCCGGTGCCGACCAGCTTTTCGCCCTGCTGAAGCATGATGTCGGTAATCTCGCCGGGCGAGGTATAGACCTGATAGAGCGCTCCGGAAGAATAGGGATAGACCTGCACCGCGTTGATGAACCCTGCGCGCGTGGGCTGGATACGCGCGGCCAGATTGGCCTGCGTGACCCGTGCCGTCGGGTCGGCGACTTCGGGGGCCGGATGGGCCGTGCGTCGTGGCGGCAGCGGCTTGAGCTGCCCCGGCAACGGGAGAGGCTGTGGCACCTCCACCACCCGTACGGGCTTCGGCGGGTCCGGCAGACGTGTCGCCTGCACGGCGTCATCGTAGCGAATGACAGGCGGATGATACTGCCCCGAGCAGGCGGACAGGGCGAGCAGCGTCAGCGGCAACGCGCGCACGATCATGC
This sequence comes from Gluconacetobacter johannae, assembly GCF_014174305.1. Taxonomy (GTDB): domain Bacteria; phylum Pseudomonadota; class Alphaproteobacteria; order Acetobacterales; family Acetobacteraceae; genus Gluconacetobacter; species Gluconacetobacter johannae. The sequence goes on from NZ_JABEQH010000015.1 coordinate 76,751, forward strand.
GGATCATTGACCCAACTCCTTCGACCAGTTGATGGCGGAGACGAAAATCCCGAGTGGATTGCGGCGAAGATGATCGGCATCGCGGGGCGTGCGCAGAACGACCGAGACGATGGCGGTCCAGCGCTCGGTGCCAGTAAACGCCCCGTCGCGGTAATGGCGCTCAGTCCAGGCAACGCGGAAGCTGCCGGGCGAGGCGCGGATGACCGAGGCGATGTCCACCTCGACCTGTTCGTGCCCGATGCGCGAGAACGGATCATTGAGCCGCGCGTAATCGTTCAGGGCCGCAGCCCCGGACGTGGTGGTGAAATCATAGGCGCGCAGCCAGTTGTGCCGGACCACCACGGCGTCCGACGACAAGGAGCGGACGTCGTGAACGAACTGCGCCAGATACCAGGCGATCTGCGGATCGGCGGGCATGTAGCCCCCTGTCGCCGGGGCTACGACCTGCGCCTGCCCCAGCCGGTCCACCTGCACCACCCACGGCGTGATGGTGCCGCGCATAGACTGCCAGACCAGGCCAGCCCCGAGACCGGCGGACAGGAACAGGGAACCGAACGCCATCAGCCGCCAGTTACGGGCCTGGATGCGGGCGGAACCAATCCGCTCGTCCCACACCTGCACTGCTTTCTGATAGGGTGTCACCGGCTCGGGCGTGGTCCCATAGCGTGTGGTGGAGCGACGGAACATCATTCTTTCTCCGAGAGATCGATGGAAGCGGATCCGCCGCCGCCATCGGCGGAGCGGATGACATTGGCGGCCTCGGCAGCATGGGCGGCAGCATTGCGGCGCTTCATCTTCCGCGCCCAGCGCGGCGGCTTGCCGTCGGAGGCGTCGCCGCCATCAGGGCCGCCTCCCGAGGGGCCGCGACCAGGGTTGCCGCTACCGGCAGGCCCGGAACCGGGGTCATCCCCGCCGCCGGACGGGCCTGAAGACCCACCGTTATGCGACGGACCGTCGCCTTCTCCCCCGCTGCCCATCGCACCAGCGGCCCAGCGTCCGCCGGCCGCGTAGCTTTCCTTCAATGACGACGCCGCCGCGCCGACCTTGCTCTTCGCCGCGTTCACGGCAGCGCCACCAACAGCCCGGCCCATTCCGCCGATACCGGCAGCCACGCCTCCGGCACCGCCCGCTCCGGCGCTGTAGGCCGTCGTGGCGGCGCCCGCGACGGCTGCCCCTCCGCGTGCGGCGGCTGCCGTCGCGCCGAGTGCGGCAGCCCCGCCCGACGCCAGGGCAGCGGGGGCAGCCACGGCAGCGGCTCCCATCGCACCCACCGCCATACCGGTTCCTGCTGCGGCTCCCGCGCCAAGCTGCGGCGCACCGGAAATCAGCCCGTTGGCGACGCTGCCGCCATACATGGCGAGCCCGATCATCGCGAGTGCCGCGAGGACCACGGACAGCGCCTGGCCGATCGTCGGCAGGCTGTCGCCATAGGAGGTGGTGAACTGAGAGAACAGCGTCGAGGCGATGGCGCTGATCACGGCGAAGACCATGATCTTCACGCCGGAGGACACCACGTTGCCCAGCACCTTCTCGGCGAGGAACGCCGTGCGGTTGAACAGGGCAAACGGGATCAGGATGAACCCCGCGAGCGTGGTGAGCTTGAACTCGATGATCGCCACGAAAAGTTGGACGGCGAGCACGAAGAACGCCGCCATGACGATGAACCAGGAGATCAGGAACACCGCGATCTGGGCGAAGCCGGTGAAAAAATGGATCGGGTCGAGGAACTGGTGCATCGCATCCAGCAGCGGCTGCGCCGCGTCAAACCCCGTCGCCGCCAGTCTGCCGGGATGCACGAAATCACCCAGCGCCAGCTTTCCGCCGCCAACCTTCAGGCCGAGGGCTGCGAAGCTGTCGAATATCTTCTTCGAGAGTACGTCGAAATTATCGATGACAAACGCGAAGAAGCCGATATAGAGCGTCTTCTTCACCAGCCTCTGGATGATGTCCTCGTCTGCCGCCCAGGCCCAAAACAGACCGGCGAGCGCGATGTCGAGCACGGACAGCGAACCGGCCAGGGACACGACATCGCTTTTCACCAGACCGAAACCGCTATCGATCGTCGTGGTGAAGCTGTTCAGGAAATTGTCGATGACGCCTGCATTCGCCATACCCATGCCCGCCATGACCGTCAGTTCCCGTCATTGAAGACGGAGACGGCGCCCGGCACATAGGCGTCGTGCTGCGCAAAATGTTCGTATTGCGCCCGGCCTTCCGCCTCGGCCGCCGCCTCACGCGCCCGGTCGAGGTCCTGTGCCCGTCCGTTGGCCGACAGCACGGCAACCACGTCCGAGAGCTGCCGGGATTGCAGGGCCAGAAGCTGGTTGCCGGCCTGCGCCGCCTGGAGCGCGCCGCTCGAACTCTGGCTTGCTGAGACGAGCTGGGTCATGGCGCTGCTGTCGGACGGGATATTGCCGACGGCACGGGCCTGCATCTTCAGGGCATCCTCGAACCCGCCGACGGAATTCTGCCAGCGGGTCTGGGCCTGGCTGAACAGGGCACTGTCGGACATCCCCGACGAGACGGACGTGTAGGACTGCTGGTACTGCTGCTCGACCGAGGTGACGCTGTAGGCGATGTTCTGCGCCTGCGCGAGTAGCGCGGTGGTCTGGAAAATCGTTGATTGCAGCGTCGACAATGTCGACAAGGGCAACAGGGCGAGATTCTTCGCCTGGTTGACCAACATCTGCGCCTGATTGGCGAGAGACGTGATCTGGTTGTCGATCTGCTGCAATTCCCGCGCCGCGATCAGCACGGTCTGGACATGCGCAGCCCCGTCATAGACCGCCCATTGCGCATGGGCGGATTGCACCGAACTGACGCTGGCACCAACGGCCAGCGCCGTGACGGATGCGAACAGTCCCATACGACGGAAAAGTATTGCATGAATCCGGAAGAGTTTTTCCGTCATGGCACGCCTCCTTCCAGCAGAAGGTCCGCAGCCCATGCCACGCTGCGTGCGTCGAACCATGCCGCGAGAAATCCGGCACGTCCGTGTTCCGCCAGCACTGCATCGATCAGCTTGTGATCGTCCTTCCCTGATGCCGCGCACAGGGCGAGCGCCACCGGTCCCAGCCCCAGTTCGAACAGACGGTTGCCGCGCTGGGTCTGGCAATAATACTCCCGCTTCGACGCGGCACGGGCAATGATGGCGATCTGCCGGTCATTCAGCCCGAAATCCCGATAAATCTTGGCTATCTGTGGTTCGATCGCCCGCTCGTTCGGCAGGAAGATCCGTGTGGGGCAGCTTTCCACTACGGCCGGGGCAATGCGGGAATTGGCGATATCGGACAGGGACTGGGTGGCGAAAATCACCGATGCATTCTTCTTGCGCAGGGTTTTCAGCCACTCGCGCAACTGGCCGGCGAAATCCCCGTCATCCAGGACCAGCCAGCCCTCGTCGATCACCAACTGGGTCGGGCGGCCGTCCAGACGGCCCTCGATGCGGTGGAACAGATAGGACAGCACGGAAGACGCCGCGCCGGAGCCGATCAGCCCCTCAGTCTCGAACACGACGACGTCCGCATCGCCAAGACGTTCGGCGTCCGCATCGAGCAGGCGGCCATAGGGACCGCCCAGACAATAGGTCACCAGCGCCTGCTTCAGGGCGTTGGACTGGAGAAGCGCTACCAGTCCGGACAGGGTCCGCTCATGGGCGGGCGATGACGCGAGGGAGTTGAGAGAAGACCAGAGATGGGATTTCACGTCCGGCGTCAATGCCACGCCCTCACCCACGAGAATCTGCCCCAGCCATTCTGAGGCCCATTTGCGCTCGTCGGCATTGTCGATCTTTGCCAGCGGCTGGAGTGACACGGCGGGCTGCCCATCATCCTCGTCGGTCAGTCCGCCCCCGAGATCGTGCCAGTCTCCGCCCATGCCGAGCGTCGCCGCCCGCATTGAGCCGCCGAAATCGAAGGCGAAGACCTGAGATCCCGGATAGCGGCGGAACTGGAGCGCCATCAGTGCCAGCAGCACGGATTTACCTGCCCCGGTCGGTCCTGCGATCAGCGTGTGACCGACATCCCCGACGTGAAGGCTGAACCGGAATGGCGTGGCGCCCGCCGTCTTGCCGTAGAAAAGGGGGGAAGCACGGAAATGGCCATCCTGTTCCGGCCCAGCCCACACGGCGGACAGAGGAATCATATGCGCCAGATTCAGGGTTGAAACAGGCGGCTGGCGGACATTGGCGTAGACATGACCGGGCAAGGAGCCGAGCCACGCCTCCACCGCGTTGAGGCTCTCCGCCATGCAAGTGAAGTCGCGGCCCTGGATGATCTTTTCGACTAGCCGGAGCTTCTCGGCCGCGATGGAGGCGGAACCATCCCAGACTGTGATGGTCGCGGTGAGATACGCCTGCCCGACATCGTCAGCTCCGAGAGACTGCAAGGCCAGATCGGCATCCGCGGCCTTGTTGGCAGCGTCATTGTCCACGAGCACCGACGCCTCGTTGGTCATCACTTCCCGGACGATCGCCGCGATCGATTTCCGCTTGGCGAACCACTGCCGACGGATTTTCGTCAGCACCTTCGTCGCATCCGTCTTGTCCAGCAGGATCGCACGGGTGGACCAGCGATAGGGCATGGCCAGCCGGTTCAGGTCGTCCAGGATTCCGGGAAAGGTGCGGCTGGGGAAACCCGTGATGGTCAGGGTTTTCAGATACGCATCGCCGAGCTTCGGTTCCAGACCGCCCGAAAGCGGCTGGTCCACCAGTAGGGCATCCAGATACATCGGGATTTCCGGCACCCTGACGCGCTGGTTACGGGTCGAGATCGTGGAATGCAGGTAAGTCAGCGTCTCGCCATTATCGAGCCACGCGGCCTCGGGCATGAACCCATCCAGCAACGCCAGCATCCGGTCGGTGCGGTCGACGAACGCATGGAGTATTCCGTGTGGATCGGGGCCGTCCCGTTCCCTGCCCTCATAGAGAAAGCGTTCGGCACGGCCTGATGATTCCGCTGGCGGCAGCCAGACCAGGGTCAAGAAATACCGGCTCTCGAAATGCGCGCCCTCATCCTCGAACTGCTCCCGGCGTTCGAGATCGACCATCTGGCTGGCGGCATCGGGAAAGTCACTGTCAGGATAGAGGGGCGCCGGGACGCGCTGCGCTTCCACGAACACCGCCCAGCCGGAGCCAAGGCGGCGGAGCGCATTGTTCAGCCGCCCCGTCACACCCACCAGTTCGGCCGGTGTGGCACTATCCAGATCGGGGCCACGAATTTTTGCTGTGCGCTGGAAACTGCCGTCCTTATTGAGAACGACGCCTTTTCCGACCAGCGCGGCCCAGGGCAGGAAATCCGACAGGAGGGCAGCACGGTTGCGATATTCCCCAAGGGACATCATGGCCGATCCTCCTTAAGCCCGGAGCCAGGCGGGATAGCGGAGATGCCGCCGTCCGACCTCAATGAACAGCGGATCGCGCTTCGCCCCCCACACCGCGAGCCCATGACCGGCGATCCAGAAGACGGCGCCGATCAGCCATAGCCGCAGGCCGAGCGCGATCGCCGCCGCCAGCGTGCCGTTAGCGATGGCTACAGCACGCGGCGCGCCCCCCAGCAGGATCGGGTCGGTCAGCGAGCGATGCACCGGGACATGAAAGCCCGGCACCGCGTCATCCTCATATCCGACGGCCATCAGATCAGCGCTCCGCCAGAGAAGGAGAAGAACGACAGGAAGAACGAGCTGGCGGCAAAAGCGATGGACAGACCGAAGACGATCTGGATCAGGCGACGGAATCCGCCTGAGGACTCCCCGAAGGCCAAGGTCAGACCCGTGACTGTGATGATGATCACCGAGATGATCTTAGCCACCGGACCCTGCACGGATTGCAGGATCTCGTTCAGCGGCGTTTCCCACGGCATGTCCGACCCGGACGCCAAGGCCGAGGAGCACCATGCAACCGAAAGCAGCAGCATGGCGGAAATGGCAGGCGCGTGCTGGCGCACGCGAAAGAGAGCGCGGGTCATCGAGAATCTCCGTTGGTATGTACTGGATGAATGCGATAGATACCTGTGGCGGGATCAATCCCGTCCACGGTGGCGAGTTCGGACAGCCGGCGGGCATTGCCGCGTCCGGACAGGACCGCGATCACGTCAATGGTTTCCGCGATCATGGCGCGCGGCACCGTGACCACCGCTTCCTGGATCAGTTGTTCCAGACGATACAGGGCAGCCAGCACCGATCCGGCATGCAGCGTACCGATGCCGCCCGGATGGCCAGTGCCCCATGCCTTGACCAGATCGAGTGCTTCGGCACCACGCACCTCACCGATCGGAATACGGTCGGGGCGCAGGCGGAGACCGGACCGGACGAGATCCGAAAGGGTAATCACACCTTCACGGGTCCGCAGGGCTATGAGATTAGGCGCCGTGCATTGCAGTTCGCGCGTATCCTCGATCAGGACGACGCGATCACCGGTTTTGGCCACCTCGGCCAGCAGGGCATTGACCAATGTGGTCTTGCCGGTCGACGTGCCGCCCGCGACCAGGATATTCTTTCGCTCTGCACAGCGTTGCGAAGATATGCCGCCTGCTTTGCGGTCATGATCCTGGCCTCGACATAGTCGTCGAGGGTGAACACGGCGACGGCGGGTTTGCGAATCGCGAAGCTCGGGGCCGTCACCACAGGCGGCAACAGCCCCTCGAAGCGCTCGCCGGTTGGCAGTTCCGCCGAGACGCGTGGTGCTGCCTCATGCACCTACGCCCCGACATGATGGGCGACCAGGCGCACGATGCGCTCGGCATCGGCCGGTGTGATGGTTTCGCCCGTGTCCCCCATGCCGCCCGCCAGACGGTCGATCCACAGCCGCCCGTCGGGATTGAGCATCACCTCGACCACAGCGGAATCGGCAAGATGCCCCGCAATCGCCGGTCCCATCGCCGTGCGCAGCATAGAAATACCGCGCTGTCGGGCACCATTTTCAATTGGTGTAACCGTCATGGAAATCCCCGTCCGGCCAGGTCATCCGACTTCTCCGGACGACGACGGGGATCATTAGAGAGTGCTGTTTTCTCCTATTTTCAACAGCCTTTTCTCACGATCGTACAAGATCGTAACGGATGCGGGTTTTACTTGCTCCTGACGGTTTATCGAAACCGGCAGACGAAGCCCGACAGACAGGTTCAGGAAAGGCGTTCTTCCTCGACCTCCTGCGCAAGGAGCATAGAGTCCCCCCGCAGCCGGGCGGCATCACGGGCCGGGGGTACCCCGAACATACGCCGGTAATCGCGGCTAAACTGGGAAGGGCTGTCATACCCCACGGCAAAACCGGCTTCCGCCGCGTCATCCCCGTCCGCCACCAGACGCCGCCGGGCCTCCTGCAGCCGGATGCAGGTCCGGTACTGCATCGGGCTCATCAGCGCCACCGCCTTGAAATGCCGAAACAGCGAAGGCGCGCTCATACCGGCGAGGCGCGCCAGATTGTCGATCCCGAACTCCTCGGCATAATGCGTCCGCATCCAGGCCATGACCCGGGCAATCCGGGTCAGGTGGCTGTCCGCCACCGCGATCGCCCGAAGCCGAACGCCGAGCGGGCCTATCAGCAGGCGGTAATAGATTTCCTGCCGCACCAGCGGGGCAAGAACCGCTATATCGCCTGGCGTATCCAGCAGCGCTACAAGACGGCGCACGGAATCCAGCAACGCCTCGTCCAGCGATGCGACGGCCAGACCGGCTTCATCCCCTGCCCCTCTGTCCCCGCCGACGGGCACGGACAGCAGCAGGTCCGCCAGCACCGCCGGATCGAAATCGATACTGAGCGCCAGATAGGGTTGGTGCGGACTGGCCTCGATCACCGCGCTGCTGACCGGCAGATCGACCGTCGTGATCAGGTAATGGCTGTCGTCATAGGTGAAGGCGTGCTGTCCAAGCTCGACCTGCTTGCGGCCCTGGACGATTAGATAGAGCCGGGAGCGGTAGATGCAGTTCAGCGGCACCGATCGACCTTCGGAGTGGAACAGCATGAGGCCGGGCACGGCAGTCGGCGTGCGCCGTCCGGCCGCGTGGCGCCCGATAAGATCGCGCAGGTGATCGATCGCGGACATTCATGATCCTCCGCCATCAAACTGCTCTTGTGGATGACGGCGCACAAGGCGCGGTGTCTACTTCTGATAGCATCATGCAAGAACGCGATGGGATCTTCCTACCGCGAGGCCCCTCCCCGGCGGCACTATGCCGCCACACCGCATCACGCGGTCCGTCTTTTTTGCGGAGATCTCATCCCATGAAATACAATCCACTCGGCCGCACCGGCCTCCTGGTTTCGGAACTCTGCCTCGGCACCATGACCTTCGGCGGTCAGGGGGGCATCTGGGAACAAATCGGCGGGATCGCACAGGAGAGCGCCGATGGCCTGGTCCGCGCCGCACTCGATGCCGGGATCAATTTCATCGACACGGCGAACGTCTATTCCACCGGGTTGTCGGAACAGATCACCGGCCAGGCCCTGCGCAATCTCGGCGTGGCGCGCGACGACGTCGTGGTCGCGACCAAAGTGCTGGGGCCGATGGGCGACGGTCCGAATGCGCGCGGCGCCTCACGCGCGCATATCATCGCCCAATGCCATGCCAGCCTGAAACGGCTGCAACTCGACCATATCGATCTCTACCAGATCCATGGCGTCGATCCTCTCACCCCGATCGAGGAAACGATGGAGGCGCTGGATACGCTGGTCCGCTCGGGCGCCGTCCGCTACGTCGGCGTCTCCAACTGGGCGGCCTGGCAGATCAGCAAGGCGCTGGGCATCGCCGAGCGCCGGAACCTGGCGATGATCCGCTCGCTGCAGGCCTATTACACCATCGCCGGCCGCGACCTGGAGCGCGAGATCGCGCCGATGCTGGCCGAGGAGCAGGTCGGGCTGATGGTCTGGAGCCCGCTGGCGGGCGGCTTGCTGTCGGGCAAATATCTTCGCGACGGCAGTTCCGTCTCCGGCGACGGCCGTCGCGCCAGCTTCGACTTCCCGCCGGTCAACCGCGACCGGGCCTTCGCCGTCATCGACGCCATGCGCCCCATCGCCGAGGCGCACGGACGCAGCGTGGCACAAATCGCCATCGCCTGGCTGCTGCACCGCAAGGCGGTCACCAGCGTCATCATCGGTGCGAAACGTCCGGACCAGTTGCAGGATAACATCGCAGCCACCACCGTCACGCTGTCTCCCGAGGAACTGACGACGCTGGATGCGAGCAGCGCCCTGCCGCCGGAATATCCGGGCTGGATGATCGAACGGCAAAGTGGCTATCGCGCCGGCGCCAAGGCGGGGGAGTTGCCGAAAACATCGTAGTACGCGCAGGGGCCGACCGACGCCGGGAAGCCCTTATTCGGCCTCCGCCCGAAGGTCGTCCGGGATCTCCTGCCGGAAGAGTGGCCCCCGGCTAAGTCGTCGACCAAGGGCAGCCACGAACGCCTCGTAGCGCTCCGCCCCCTGCGCCCGCACTGCCGCTGCGGCCGGTTCCGGCAAGGATGGGCTGACCGTCATCCAGTAGCGGATGAACAGAGCCAGCGTCTCAAGGCTGATCCCGAGATCGCGCTCCATGCGGGCGACCTGCCGGTCGAGGCGGTCCAGCCTGCGGCTCATCGCCGCCTCCCGCCGCTCATCGGCATCGGGCGACAGGAAAGATGCGATGGCCGCTTCCGCCACCAAGGACAGGGAAAGATCGCGCCGCGCCGCATGGGCGGTCAGGGCGTCCAGCAGCTTCGGTTCCAGATAGACCGACAGCCGCGCCTTTTTCAGGGATGTCCTCATCACGCCCTCACAGCCCGAGATCGTTGCCATGGTCGAGCCCAGCCTGCCGGGCGATCCGCGTCAGGTCGGCGCGATCCCGTGCTTCCATGTCAGGTGGCAGTGCCTCGCCAAAGAGGTCGGGGCCTGTGCGCTTCCTGTGTTTGCCGACATCCGCCGGATCATGCTCGCGCGACCATTTCCGTCCCGTGCCGAGGGATTCATCACTATCCGCGTCGTCGGGTTTATCCGGTGCTGCCGGCGACCCCGTCTGCTCCGGTGGCGGGGTAACAGGAGACGGACGACCACTCCAGTCATCGGGCCGGACAGGCCGGAGCAACTGCGTGGGATCGGGCGGCGGCAGGATGCGCTCGACGAAGCGACGATCCCGGAAATACCGCGCCTTGCGCGCCCGGATGGGCGGACAGCCCGCCACCATGACCACCTCATCCCGTGCCGGAAGCTGCATGACCTCGCCCACCGTCATCAGGGGCCGCGCGCTTTCCTGACGCGAGACCATGAGGTGCCCGAGCCAGGGAGATAACCGATGGCCGGCATAGTTCTTCTGCGACCGGATTTCGGTCGCCACCCCCAGACCATCGGACACGCGCTTCGCGGTCCGTTCATCGTTAGTCGCGAAACTGACCCTGACGTGACAATTGTCCAGGATGCTGTTGTTCTGACCGTATGCCTTGTCGATCTGGTTGAGGGATTGCGCGATCAGGAACGCCTTGATCCCATAGCCCGCCATGAAGGCGAGCGCGCTCTCGAAGAAGTCCAGACGTCCAAGAGCGGGAAACTCGTCGAGCATCAGCAGCAGGCGACGCCGCCCCTCCCGGCCAGACAGATCCTCCGTCAGCCGCCGCCCGATCTGGTTGAGGATCAGGCGGATCAGCGGCTTGGTGCGGCTGATATCCGAGGGCGGGATGACGAAATACAGCGAGACAGGCTGGTCGCCCTCCAGCAGGTCACTGATCCGCCATTCGCAGCGACTTGTCACGGTGGCTACCACGGGATCACGGTAGAGACCGAGAAACGACATGGCGGTGGACAGTACGCCGGAGCGTTCATTGTCCGACTTATTCAGCAATTCCCGTGCGGCCGACGCCACGACGGGGTGAGGCCCTGCCTTCCCGAGATGCGGTGTACGCATCATGGCGGACAGGGTCGCCTCGATCGACCGCTTCGGGTCGGAGAGGAATTTCGCCACCCCGGCGAGGGTCTTGTCGTCCTCGGCATAGAGCACATGCAGGATCGCTCCGACCAGCAACGCATGGGAGGTCTTCTCCCAGTGGTTGCGCCGTTCCAGCGAGCCTTCGGGATCGACCAGGATATCGGCGATGTTCTGCACGTCGCGAACTTCCGACGCTCCACGCCGGACCTCCAGCAGCGGATTATAGGCTGAGGACGCCGGATTGGTCGGGTCAAACAGCAGCACCCGCCCGAAGCGATTCCGGAAACCGGCGGTGATCTGCCAGTTCTCACCCTTGATGTCATGGATGATAGCCGACCCCGGCCAGGTCAGGAGCGTGGGGATCACCATGCCCACACCCTTACCCGTACGCGTCGGCGCGAAGGTCAGGACGTGCTCGGGGCCATCGTGTCGGAGATAGGCCCTGCGGTATTTGCCCAGCACGACGCCATCCTCGCCCAGCAGCCCCGCCGCGCGGATTTCCGCGTCCTCAGCCCAGCGGGCGGAGCCATAGGTCGCCGCGCGCTTCGCCTCGCGGGCACGATGGACGGACAGCGCCACCGCCGCAGCAAAAGCCAGTACACCGCCGGAGCCCGCGATCCAGGCACCCCTCGCGAACACCGCCGGCGCGTCAGCGTCGAACTCGTACCACCACCAGAAAAACAGCGGCGGGGCATAGACCGGCCAGCGATGCAGGATCGTGAACCACGGTCGGCCGAGTTCCGGCTGGAACGCCAGTTCCCAGGCCGTCCATTGTGTCGCCGTCCACCAGGACAGCACGATCATGGACAGGACCACGAGAGCCTGTCCCCACTGGATGCGTGTTCCCGGCTGATCCATCGAGTCCTCCCCTCGTCATGGGAGACAGCCAAGAACCGGCCTTTTCCAAGGCGCAAGCATGATCGGGCACCCATCGTACTGGAGCGGGCAGGAGCGAAAAAATACTTGCGCGTTGCGGTCTGGCGTCGGCATCCTCATCTTATGCGCACGATATGCGCATAAGGAGTCGGATCATGCCCAGCCGCACCAGCCTCGGCGTTTCCTATGACCGGAGCGCGCCTCGCCGCCCGGTCAACCTGTCGCTCAACACCGATCTGCTGGCGCAGGTCCGGGAAGTGACGCCCAATCTTTCGGCGACGGTCGAGACCCTGCTGGGCGATTACCTGCAATCCGCGCGGCAACAGCGCGAGGACGAACAACGCAAACTCGATGGCGTGATCGACGCGGTGAACGATCTGCACGCGCGGCACGGCTTCCTGAGCGACGAATTCTCGACGCTCTGAGCCGATGCCGCAATTCGCGATCTACCGGAACCCCGGCCGTAACCGGGACATCCCGTTCGTCGTGCAGATCCAGAGCAGCCGCCTGGAGCGCAGCGTGGGCCGGGTCGTCATGCCGCTCGTCAGACGGTCCGGCAGCGCCCCGCCGAATCATCCGCTGACGCCGCATCTCCATGTCGAGGGAGAGGAGGTCTTCGCCAACCCGTTCGACCTGGCGACTGTCCCCGCCGCGCGGCTTGGAACCGCAGTCGGCGTCCTGGCCGAACGCGACCAGGACACGATCATCAGGGCACTGGACGAACTGGTCAGTAGGGCGTGAGGGGCGCGGAACTTCCGCTGTCGCCCTCAACCCAGACATAGAACCTCTTAAGTGAATATCGCATAGCGGGCATGCTGTTGTGGCACTGGCGTTGAAAATATCTATTTTTTAGAATTAAATAAGAATCTGCAAGAGTAATCCAATTAATTAATCTATGTGTTTCCACACATATAGATGGAATCAACGGATCAGTAAGTATCTAATTTCTGTTAGCATCATTATGCTGCACCCCTAAAGGGTTAAAGCAACAAACACATTCAGTAATGCATTGGATGATCGGCTGGTGATTGCAGGCTGAGATACTTCCAAATCTGCCCTGAGGGCCCGGAAACATGATCGTATTAAAGGTGCCTGACTCCCGGCATGCATTTCACAAATTCAGTGCAGAATTGGCCCGGCTTGATGGTGTTGATGAGGTCCATTTCGATTTCCGGTCTGTAAAGTTCGCCACACCTGGGTGGATGATCACTGTGAGTGCTGCGCTTCGTCAATTTTGCGAAGAACACCCTGAGGTGCATCGGAGGGCGCTAAACCATAGAAATCTGACATATGCTGCACATGCCGGTTTTTTCCGCTCATTCGGCTTGATGTTCGGAAATGAGGTCAGCGCCGCTAGTTCCAGTGACCGGTTCATTCCAATCAGCTCCCTAATTGTGAACGACATCAAGGACGAGGCGTCCGAGCAGATGGAACACCATGGCGACACCGTTCAGCGACTGAGCGAAGATATGGTCGAGTTGCTGCTCCAGTCTCGCGACACTTCTGCGTTTCAGACGCTAGCCTATGCCATTCGAGAAATGATCCGGAACGTGGTGGAACACAGCTCCTCCCCCGATCTCACCTATGCCGCCCAATATTGGCCTATGACCGGCGAAGCGGAGATTGCCATCACTGACCGGGGGATCGGTCTCGCCAAATCGCTATCCTCCAATCCGAAGATCGGAAGCGTTGAAGACGACCAAGCACTGGACTTGGCCGTGCGACCGGGCGTGTCCTCTAAGACTTGGCGGAAGCAGTCTTCCCGCAGCGTTTGGGCGAACAGCGGCTACGGGCTCTACATGGTAAAGGGTCTGTGTGTTGCAAGCGGTGGCTCTCTGTCGATTGCCTCCGGATCGCTCGCCAAAACTTGGTCCAAAGAACGCGTTAAGACGGACCCAACCCATCTGAAAGGGACCACCGTCATATTGAAACTAAATAGTAATAATTTGGAAGACATTGATCGTGAGCTCAGAAAGCTGAGAGACGAAGCTGCTGTCGGGAAACCGTCGACTGCCTCAATGTCTGCGAACCCAAAGGGGAATTGACGCGGTGCATAGGGGGACATTGAGGGTCAAGGACGCGTTCGATGCGCTCTGTGACAGTGGTAAGTTGACGGTTATCGAGCGGGTGGATATCCCCGGCAGGCCGGAACGCGTGGCTGCTACCCCCGTCGCCTTCAACCAAGGCACTTTACGTGAGTGGCTGATAGCCAAGCACGGCAAGGCAGATACAGTTTGGAACCATCAGGCCGTCGCCCTTCAGCACATCGACAACGGCCAGAATATCGTAGTGGCAACCGGCACCGCATCGGGCAAGTCGCTTATTTTCCAACTGCCAATCATGCGTGAACTGTTAGAGGGCGACGGCGTTGCACTGGTCATCTACCCCCTGAAGGCTCTTCTTGCCGACCAACTCTCGCGCTGGCGGCAAATGGCTCTGGAGCTTGGGCTTCCCGCACACACGGTGGCTGAGCTTCACGGCAATATCCGGATGGACGAGCGTTACGAGGCCCTACAGAACGCTCGCATCGTAGCAATAACCCCCGACCTGCTTCATGCATGGTTCATGCGGCAGGTTTCTAATCCGGCTTTTAAACATTTTCTCGGCAAGCTGCGTTTTCTCGTTATTGACGAAGCACATGTTTACGAATCCGTCTTCGGGAGCAATGTTGCGTATCTGATGCGTCGGTTCATGGTTGCTCGGAATCGGGCGGCAAAGGACCTCCGTACGGGAACACAGCTTCAAATCATCGCAGCGACCGCGACCATTCACAGCCCGGTAGATCATATGACCTACCTGACTGGTTGGCCATTCGTTGCGGTTGACGAGGCCGATGATGGGTCGCCCAGCCATCCCAGAACCCTTCTGCACATTGATGGCCCCGATATTGGCGGACCAGCAGAAGCGATGTTACAAGGCATCATCAATGAGATGGAGCACGCTACCACCGATACCTTCATCGCGTTCCACAATTCGCGTCAGGGCGTCGAGCGGGTCGCCCGAGTGATCGACCGCGATGATGTCCTGCCGTATCGTAGCGGCTACGAAGGGCACGACCGGGCCGAAATTGAGCAAAAGTTACGCAAAGGCCTACTCCGGGGCATCGTCTCCACATCGGCGCTGGAGGTTGGCATCGATGTCAGTGGGTTCACTGTCGGCCTGAATCTCGGCGTCCCGCAGTCGAAGAAGGCGTTTCGTCAAAGGTTGGGTCGCGTAGGTCGCTCCTCGGAAGGTGTTTTCGCGGTAATCGCACCACGACATGCATTCACTCAACTCGGTTCGAGCTTTCAGGAATATTTCGAGGGTTCAGTCGAGCAGTCGTATCTCTATCTCGATAACCGGTTCATTCAGTTCGCCCATGCAAGGTGCCTGATGGACGAGTCCGAGCAGCTGGGCTTCAGCGAAGCCAAGATGCCGCCGGGCGTTATTTGGCCTGATTCGTTCGAGAAGGTCTTCGAGTTGGCGCGACCCGGCATCCGTCGGCCGAGGGAATTCGAGCTGATCGCGCAGATCGGTGCTGATTCCCCCCACTTCAATTACCCCCTCAGGCAGGTCGGCGAACCGAACTACAAGTTGAAGGAGGGTTCACGCAGTGAAGCCGAAAACATCGGCGACATAGCCCTGAACCAAGCCATCCGCGAAGCCTATCCCGGCGCCACCTATTTGCACCTGAAACGGCCAATGAAGGTGTCGGAATGGAAGTCGAGCTCCTTCGACCGCTCCATCCGGCTCTATGATGCAAAAAGCCCGGTTATCACGCAGCCTATCTTGCACAAAACCGTCAATGTCGGCGCTTCGTCGGAAGATGTTGTTTCAAATCGCATACTATCGGGCGAACGCGGGCTGATCGCAGAGGTTGCTCTCCAGGTGAATGAGGCGGTCCTTGGCTATAAGATAGGCGGCACATCGTTCATCTACAGAGACCTACGCGCAAAAGACCCGCGCATGAGCAAAAAGCAGCGCGAATTCAGCACGACGGGAATCGTGCTCCAGATCAAGGAACCGTGGTTCTCTGGAAGTGGCCAGCAAGCCCAGCTTCGGCGTGCTGTCTCGGCCGCACTTCGACAGATGATCCTTCGCAAAAAAAGCATCGCTCCCACTGACATTGACGACACACATTCGCACATCGCCTTCTACCAGAACGGAGCACTCACACGGGCGACCGATACAATCGTGGTCTACGACAGCATCTATGGGGGGCTCCGGCTGACTGAGGCGTTGTTTGAGGACTTCGGTCAGGTCCTCGACCGCCTGAAGAGGGCGGCAGAGATGGCGGGCAGTGATGCTCTGATCCCAGGCGATATTGTCGGAAAGCTAATGGACTGGCACAGCAGCTTGCAGGAGGGCACTATGCCGGTGGGACGGCAGTTGCCGGTTCGAAGCGGCGAGTTGGTGGTCTATGAACCAGGTAGCATCGTCAGCGTCCGGATTAACGGTACGCTCGTCGAGCGGGAGTTGCTTGAAGTGAAGTTCTTCGACATAAGTGACACGAAGCTTCTCATGTATCGCTACAAGAATCGCGACGATGGTGATTCATGGGTTCCGCACGAGCAGATCGAACCGACCGGCCAAGATTGGAAACAAGTCTTCTGGAATCCGACAACTAACACTTTTGAAGATCCTGAGAACGTCGACGATGGAAGCTTCTAACGGATCGACCGCCACCCATCATCGGTACCTACCAAAGAGGAACAGGCGTGTCAGGAGGGTGGCTTCTTTTGTTAAACGGATGTTTCATGCCGTCGTGCACGCCCCGTAACCCACCGTTCTGGAACGTCCAACGACGCGGATTTAGCAGAGAGGGCCAGCTCGGTTCCAAGAAATGTCTGTTTTCATATGTTGGCACTCCATAAGCAGACCTTCCGCTTCCCCCGCTTCCCGGTCATAGACCCAAACCCCGTTTCCGCGCGAACGACCAGTCAATCCCCCCATCGCCGCGCATGATTCCCGACACCTCCCGCCCTCGCTGTTTTTCCAGCGACGGCGACCACGGCACCAGCTCGAAGCCCAGCCCGTCGTCGATCATGGCGAACCGGCCCGACGCCAGGTTGAGACGCTGACGATAGGTGCCGGCAACGGGATCGCCCTCGTCACTCCGCCGGAAGGGGATTCCCGACTTCCCGGCGAGGTTCCGGCCCAGCGCGTCCAGTTCCCGCTGACGCAGGGTGCCGATCAGGTTCCGCGCATAACGGATGCTCCCGCCGTCGCGGCTGGCCAGCCCCTGCTTCACCAGATGATCCGCCCGCTTTTCCATGGCTTCTTTGGCCTCGGCGCCAAACCCGGTGGACGCAAGGGCAAGAGGCTCCCGCGCGATGGCCTGCCGGTCGAGCCAGGTGGCACCCTCCGCCGTCACCTGTCGCTCCAGCGTGACGTCCGAACGCACAGCCAGCGCGATACGATCACGTCCCTGTTTGTCGGTGAAACGCCGCAGTTCGACAATCGAACCGACCGACCCATCACCTGCGGCTTCGAGGTGCGGCAGGCGGACATGGTGCGTGCGACCATCAATTCCGTCGATCACCGCATAGGCCGTGCCGCGTAGCTCATCGTCGAGGCCGCGATCGACCAATCGGCCGATGACGGGATCGGTGGTGCCCTCGGCGGCCATTACCCAGGATGATGCGGCACGATCGATCTTCTGCTCCGCCAGCCCCCGGTGGATCCGTTTGATGATGTCGTTGCGCTCGCTGATCTCCCGCAGCGTCGCTTCCGCACTCTCGTCCATCCGCCAGCGATCCGGCCCGACCTGGTGCGCCAGCCCCATGGTTTCCAGGCGGCGCAGGCGACCCAGCTTCACCGTGGCGAAGGCGTCCGGCGTTTCGCCCGACGCGCGCCCAAGAGCGATGACACCATCTTCCCCGCCGTCCCTCTGAAGCTGACGGTCAAGCGGGGTCCAGCGGTCGGCATTCACCTGCCGTTCGACCGCCTGATGGATATCATGATCGGTGCGTGGCCCGAGTTCCAGCGTCACGAGATCCTGGGCACGGGCGCGCATCCCCTCGCGAATATAATCCCGCGCGATCACCAGGTCGGAACCGTCCTCCGCGACACCCCGAACGATAACATGCAAATGGGGATGTGCTGTGTTCCAGTGATCGACGGCAACCCAGTCCAGTTTCGTACCGAGATCGGTTTCCATCTGCCCCATCAGATCCCGCGCGAAAGCCCGCAGGTCCGACATCTCCGGTGCGTCCTCCGGGGAGACGATGAAGCGGAAATGGTGGCGGTCGTCATCGCAGCGTTCCGCGAAGTCCGAGGCGCGGATGTCGTCGCTGTCCTTGCCGAACAGGCGCGCGTCCTCCCCGTCCCGCGTCACGCCCTCCCGACGGAGATACCGCAGGTGTGCTGCCAATGGTGTGGCGCGCGGGGCATGGCGCACGACACGGGCCTTGATGACGACGCCCCGTGAGCGGCTGGTGAGCAGGCGATTGGCCGCATGAGCGGCGGCCCTCCCACGCCCGAAACTGGAGCGACGCCCGGCACCGATTTTCCCCGCGCGGGACACCCTGCCACCGGCCCGCTGCACCGACGCCAGCACCTGCGTCACGAAAGGCCGCGCCTGCCGGGCGCGGGTAGAGCGGATGCGCCCTGACCGGATGCGAAATTCCTCGTCCCTATTCATGAAAACTGCCCTGCACCGCGCGAAAGATCGCGTCGGATCAAAGAGATGACGCCTCGACGCGAGGTATGGAATTTCCACGCACCTCGCAACAAGACTTCAAAAACCCCGAAAAACCGCCACCCCAACCGAGCCGCGATGTGCGGCCTTTTATCCAGCCCTCCCTTTTCTGTTGGCTTTCCGGGGTTTTCACGCCTCACTGGACCTGATCCGATCCCCTCAGTGGGACCATGCCGGACCTCTCCCCGGCATGTCCTGCGAAGAGGTTTTCGGGAGCAGCGACATGACGTGCCGTGGGTGCTCGAAACCCATCGGGATAGCCAGAAACGAAGAGCGCGGCCGTCACCCAGGAACGAGCCGGAAAGGACAAAAAAGAAGCGGGAAGATGGAGGTCAGACGATAGGTTTTTCATCAGCCGTTTGACGAATTCCACGTAGGAAATCGTCTCGGCTGGCAATGGCCGACCAGTCGCCAGATGATCGTTATAACGACCGGGACCAGCGTTGTAGGCGGCAAGGAATCCCGCATCGCCATAGCGGTCGTGCAGCCATCGCAGATAGGCTGCACCAGCCGCGATATTGTCGTGCGGATCGAAAGGATCGGCCCCCAGATTGAGTGTTCGCCGGACATCCTTCCATGTGTCCGGCATGAGCTGCATCAGCCCCATTGCACCGGCGGCAGAAACCGCATGTGGATCACCGGCACTTTCAGCTTGCAGGACGGCCCTTACCCATGTTGCCGGGATCGCATTCTGCTCCGCTGCCTGCCGCACCAGATCATCAAAATGCTGGGCGCGGGCGATGGTCGGCGAGAGCGTCAGCGCGAGCACGGCCAGCACGCCAGCGGACATGAAAAACCGGAGGCTCATTCCCGCCCTCCCGGACGTTTTGCGGGCCGGTTCCAAACCAGTTGCCACTCACGCCCACCGCGTCCGGCCTGAAACAGCGTGGCCCGGACCGGCTGCATGAAACTGGGGTCATCCAGCACGATGGAAATATACTCGCCAGCACGCTCCCCGGTGCGGGTCCACCCTGCCCCGATCTCCGGCCCAGCGTCTCCATCACCGAGATGGATACGATAATCCGGCGCATGCTCCGCGCCATTGTTTTCCGCCGGCACGAAGGTCAGTTCGGCATCCAGTGACAGGGTGCGCACGCGTCCGGCAAAACCATCCGACGTGCGGGTGAAAAATCCGATCTGGCTCACAGGAACAATCCTTTCAGACAGAGTGGCAATGACAGAGAATTCAAGGGCTGAATGACCATCATTGAATGGGCGGTTCGCTCTCTTTCGCGGGCATCATCGGCCGTCCCAGGAGCAGTCCCTTCCGCACGGGATCATCCGGTTCCGGGAGCGGATCGAAATGCAGCGGCGGTGGCTCCGCTTCGCCCGTTCGGACATGAACCGGCACCGCGCGACCGATCACGGTATCCATCAGCAGGACGCCGAAATACCGCCCGTCCAGACTGGTTGGCACAGCGGCGTTCATAACGAAAACCTGCCCCGGCCCGAGATGCTGACAGCCCTGCCAGACCGGCAGCTTGCGGCCCCGATGATCGACGGTCTTCGCATCGCCGGCCGCCTTACCGTCGATGGTGACGTGGACGCCGATGCGACAGACACTTTGCCCCGCCAGTGCTGCCACAGGCTTGAGCAGCGGCACGCCGAACGGCAGGTAGCCGCGTGTCGCCAGCAGCGTGGCCTCGCGCTCAGGAAGACGGAGCGCGACAATGTCGCCGACACGGACCGGGGTGGTGGGCTGGATGCGATACAGCCCGACAGGAACGCTGGCCGTCTCGTTCCAAACCCAGCGCGGCGTGGGATGAAACGCCAGCGAAGCACCCACACCGAGCACGGCGAAATACGTGGTGAAAAACCAGGCGCGCCCGGTCATGACGCGGCCCTCCGGCGCAGCCATCCTTCGTGCCGTTCACGCGTGTAGGGACGCGGTTCCTGCGCTGCCGTGAGCCGGTGATGCAGGTGCCGCCAGTGATCGGGACAGGCGGCCGCAGGATCAATTCCCAGCGCCTCCACGACGTCGATGGCCTCCAGCACGCGCCGCACCTTGGGCCAGCCGCTCTGGCGCAGCAGGCTCTCGCCCCCGGGGCGCACGAAGGGCACGGTCTGGCAGGCTTCCTGAGCCCCGACCGCCCGCACGATGTCGATGCAGGACACCACGGTGCCGAAATCGTTCGCAGCCCAGCGGATGAAGGCGAACACGCTGTCCGGCGTGAAGCTCATCAGCCTGCGCCGACGGTCGAGAATGCGATCCTCGACGGGACGGCCGAAGCGGACCCAGTGTTCGATGCGCTTCTCGATCCACGTCAGTTCAACCGTAGTGAGGACAGCGTCGTCCGGCTTGAAAGAGCGGGCGGTCATGGGACACCGACCAGGCGATCCGCGACCGCTTCCCGAGCCTTTTCTCCACGCCCCGACCAGGCTGCCGGAAGGGGAGCTAAAAGACCGAAATCCCCTACATAATAAGTTATTATATTAGTTATATAAGTTACAGAGCTGATTCCGCTTTTGAAAACAATACGTTGCGCCGATTTTCGCCAATGATCCCACGATAAATCCGCCGCCGCTCCCACGATATGATGCGCCGTTGATCCAACGACATGTTGCACATCGTTATCCACACCCTCGGTGAATTGACTCGTTGGAACAGCGCATAAAATCCCCTGTTTTCCGCCAGAAATGACGCGAAACGCATAACCGGGAATGGTCTGGCTGACGACAATGGCGCGGATTTTCGCGATGAAATCGCGACGACGGGTCAGGCTGCCTGAGCGTGCGTGCAGTTCCGCCAGATCGAAGCGCTATCCCTCCTTCTGTCGCCCGGCATGTCGACGCGCCAGGCGGTAAAGCCACCGCTCCAGACCGCCACGAAGGCAGAAATAGGCGGGATCAACGCTCAGCACGCGCGAGCGATCGCAGGCGGCTTCCATCAGCCAGTCTGGCAGAGTCAGGGCCACGCCCTCGTCACGGGATATCCGGACATCACTGATCCACGTGAACGGCCTCTCCCGCCAGTCAGCGCCCTGGCGGATGTTCGTCATGACTGTTGTCGTGGACAGCCGTTCCAATGCACGGCGAAGGCGATGGTATTCATGTAGTCCGGAAGCCCAGCCCAGATCCTGAAACAGACGCCAGGGCGTGAAGCGCACATGGCGTGACACCCACAATCCATGGTTCAGCGCATCGACGATCTGCCCGGTCAGCCAGATCAGGACGTCGACATCCCAGACCGTCGCCATACCGCCAGCATTTTCAGACCGCACCATGATCGTGATATGTCGCGCCTGATAATCAATCGGGGTGAGGCGCGGCGTTTTTCCCAATGCGAAAAACGGACGCCCCATGAGATCACGAATGTCACGGGGCCGTGCCGACCCCGTGACCACGAAGCGGCGGTCGGGCTGACGCCAGCTATCACCGGCCGGCATCATCGTCCGGCGCTCCGCTGCTGAGCCTTGCGAGCCCTGGCCTGCAGGCGGATGATATACGCGCGGGGATCGGACGGCATCGGGATACCCCCACCGTCCCCGGTGGAGAGCCTGACGTTCAGATCGGCCCAGGCGCAGAGGTCTTCGACGGCATAGACGATCCGGCCGCCAAGCTGGCGGTAGAGCGGACCGGTGCCGCAACTCCGGTGCTTTTCGAGGGTGCGGATAGACAGGCCAACGAAATTGGCCGCGTCCGGGGTGCGCAGATAGCGCGGTGGCAGTGTCGGCTGGACACGCATGGGGTCTTCCTCCCGTTGGATCGGGCCGCGTGCGGAATGTCGCGGCTCATGGGAAGACGCTGCCGGAGAATGGCCTGTGGGGAGGGATGACAAAGTTCAGGCCACCAGACTGTCACCCCCCTGCTTCAGCCCCTGAAGGAGAGCGATGTGGCCGCCGCTCAGATAGAAGCCGGCACCGTCGAGATCGCGGTAGAAGGCCCGGTACCATGAGCTGGCGTGCCATTCCCTGTTCGAGAGCCGGAGAATGTCGGCACCGTAAAGACCAGCGGCGATCCGCTTCGCTGTCACCCCCATACGCCGTCCTTCCGCGATGCAGAGCATGCGGATCTGGCGCAGCTTCTGCTGGGGACTCAGGCGCAGGCTGGGGGGAATTGAACCCGGCGAATGATCGGCAAGCAGGCAGCCGAAGCGTGCCACGCAGGCAAGACGGGTCGGGAGGTGGCGGTCATCGACGATGAACCAGGTTCCTGGCGCATCGGGTTGTCGATCGACGACAATGACAAGGCGCAGCGGACCCGCCACACTGTCCAGCACGAGGTGAATGCCATCCGGACCATCATGCCGTGCACGCGTGTATGGTGCGAGACGGGACAGAATATCACCTCCATCGCCACGCACGGCGACCTCGGGCGCGATGTCCGGATCCCAGAACGCGGGGGCGAGCCAGGCGGGAAGATCAGGGTCGACAGGGAAAACGCAACCCCCAGCGACGGGCGAAGGCGCGCCATGCCTCAGCATCTGCCTTACCCGTCGTCATGATGGCGGCATAATCGTTCCGATAAGCCAGGTTGCGCCGCAGCCATTCCTGGGCGAGACCGGCAGGGTCGAGCCCGGCGAAGGCGCGACGAAGGGGTGCGGCATCCCACGGCCGGATTGTCGGCACTCCCCCCTCCCCGATATGTCATGGATTCGACCCAGTATCCGGTGCAAAACCGGAACGGGTAGTCCCGAAGACTTAGGGAGGTGATCCCGAAAATATCCGGTGGGCTCAGAATTGTTTCGGTATTGGGAAACGATTCACGCCAGACGGGCCGGAAACATCGGTTTTCGCGACATCACGTGATGCCCATGGCGCATCACAGGGGAAGGCGCTGAGCGTTCCGTGTATTATAATACGTAGCGCGATAATACACAAATCGTTCCTATCCTGAGGATGGATATCCGAGGACTTTTCGGCGCGAACGTGAGGCGCCTGCGACGCGCCGCCGGTCTCAGCCAGGAGGCCCTGGCGGAACGGATGGGCGTGGACCGCGCGTATATCAGCTGGATCGAGACCGGACGCCAGAACGCGACGCTGCTTTCGTTATGGCATGCGTCACAGGCACTCAACGTACGACCGGCGGCATTACTGGATGAAAATCAGGTTCCGGCGGACGATCAGAAATAAGGTTCCTTGACCCCACCCTCTCCGCCCTCAATGGGGCGGTGTCGGCCTGTCTGCTTCGACGTTACCCTGCCAAGCAAGCGCCTCCTTGAGTTCGCACTCGATCTGCCGGCGCTCGCGACGGCTGAGGTGAAAGCTGGTCAGTTCGGCGCGCAGCATCTGGATGTGGTCGTGTAGCGTGGTCATCGTCCTGCTCCTTTCGTTTGTCAAAGACAGGACGGACGGCTCATGCCGGGGCGGACCGGGTCAGGGATCGCCGTCAGGCGACCGGCCTGCCGGCGTGTGGGGGAGCCGATTTTGTTCGGCGTGCCCGGCACGGGTGCGTCGGGCAAAATTGGGGGGACCACGCGTCCTTGACGCGGTTCGCCCTCGCGCATGGTACAATGGGAAGGCTGAGGGAAAGCCTCGTATTCCTCCGACCTCTCACGTCGGGCGGCCAGCGCTGCCGCCCGCGCCCCGAAGAGCACGTCGGAAAAGAAGACCCGGAAGGCCCCGCCCGGGGAGACCGGGCGGGGTTGGTGGTGGGGAGCTTACTCCCCGTTCCGGCTGCGGGGCCGGGTCCAGATGAGGGTGTAGCCTTCCCCTTCCTCGTCGGTGAACAGGTTGGCGAAGATCGGGGCGGCGAAGGAGGGATCGTCCAGCTTCAGGCTCAGATAGGTGCGGCCTTCGTTGGAGCGGCGGGTCCATGCGGCACCGAGTTCCACCCGTCCGAGGTAGACGCGGTAGTTGGGGGCATTGTCGTTGGCCCGGTTGGTTTCCGCCACCAGACGGACGTTGCGGGCCTGCAGGGCCAGGGTGACGATTTCGCCTTCGAAGCCTTCACCCACCTTCTTGAAGGAACCGATGTTATACCAACGGTTATAGATACAGACCTGTGTGAGCCCACTTTCTGAGTCCGATCGACCGGATGGTGTCAGGCAGGGCGGCAAAATTATTCCAAGCGGAACAGGCGGCGTCGA
>NZ_JABEQH010000016.1:0-75790 GCF_014174305.1 Gluconacetobacter johannae
ATGCCGGGCTGGGGTCGGCGCTGCACCTGCTGGCCACCCTGACCGAGCAGGGGGCCGGCGTCCCGCGCGATCCGGTCGCGGCCACGCGCCTGTATGGGCAGGCGGCGGAACGCGGCGTCCGTGCCGCCCAGGCCCGGTATGGGCTGGCGCTGCTGGAAGGGCGCGGCGGCCCGCGCGACGCCGTGCGCGGCGAGACCTGGCTGCGGAAGGCCGCACTGGCCGGCGACCGCGAGGCCGCGGCCCTGCTGGGCGATGTCCATGCGCGCGGCGGCGACCTGCCGCCGAATTACCTCGAGGCCGCGCTGTGGTACCGCCGCGCGGCGCAGGCCGGGCATGGGGGGGCGTGCCGGGCGATGGGGCTGCTGTGCCTGACCGGGGCGGGCCTGCCCCGCGACGTGACCGAAGCCGCGCGCTGGTTCCGGCAGGCGGCGGCGCTGGGCGATGCGCGGGCCGGGGCCGACCTGGGCAACCTGCTGCTGGCCGGCACGGTGTCGGACGACGACCGCCGCGAACTGGGGCGGTATTTCGCCCGGGCGGCCGAGGGCGGCGACCCGCTGGCGGCCTATAATTTCGGCGTCTGCCTGGCCGAAGGGCTGGGCATGGAACGCGACGAGCGCGCGGCGGTGGCGTGGATGCTGAAGGCGGCCGACGGCGTGGTCAACGCGCAGTACTGGTACGGGCGCATGCTGCTGGACGGGCGGGGCTGCGCGCCCGACCCGGTCGCCGGGCGGGCCTGGATCGCCCGCGCCGCCACCGCCGGCATGGCCGACGCGCAGGTGGCGCTGGCGCAATTGCGGCTGACCGGGCGAGGGGGCGCGCGCGACCACGCCGGGGCGGCGGCGCTCTATCGCCAGGCGGCGGCGCAGGGGCAGGTGGACGCCATGTTCTCGCTCGGCGCGCTGCATGGCGGCGGGCACGACATCCCGCCGGACCGGCTCCAGGCCCAACACTGGTTCCGCATGGCGGCGGAACGCGGCAACGCGCTGGGGCAGTTGATGCTGGGGCGCTATCTGCTGCGGGGGCTGGCCGGCACGACCGATGCGCCGCAGGCGCGGCTGTGGCTGGAACGGGCGCGCGCCCAGGGCGTGCCCGACGCGGCGGCGGAACTGGCGCGGATGGGGCCTGCGCCGGGCGTGGGCGATGCGGCCGCCGCCGGGCCGGGCTGACGCATGGCGGGTGGCGTGACGGCGGCCGACCGCGCGGCATGGCAGGCGTGGGCCGACGCGCGGGCGCAGGCGGCCTTCCGCCATGCCCGGAAACGAGAGGCGGACGACCCGGACGACGCGCTGCGCTGTTACGAACGCGCGCACCGCCTGGCCCCCGACAGCCCCAACGTCATGTTCCCGCTGGCGATGGCGCGGCTGCGCGGGGGCGACGCGGCGGGCGCGGTCCGGCTGCTGCATGTGCTGACGCGCCGGTTCGATTTCCGCGAGGGCTGGCTGGCGCTGTCCGGCGCGCTGCTGGCGGCGGGCGAGGGGGCGCAGGCCGCCGCGACGGCGCAGCGCGCCCTGTCCCGCCACGCCCCGCCCGACGACATGGACGCCCTGTTCGGCCGGCTGGCCGCCCTGGCGGGGCGTCCGGGCTGGTGCGGCCTGTCGGCGGCCGGCGGCCTGCGCGTGCGCGGACCGGCGGACGCGCGGCCCGAGGTCGCGTGCGACGGCCGGGCGGTGGCCGGGCGATGGCGCGACGGCGGGTTGCTGCTGCCCGCCGGTTGGCGCGATGCGGCGCGGATCGACGTGACAATGGCGGGCGCGCCCCTGCTGGGCAGTCCGCTGGACCCCGCCGCCCTGCTGCGGGTGGAAGGCGTGGTGGACTGCGACGCGGGCGGGCTGGCGGGCTGGGCCTGGCACCCGGCGGATCCCGACCACGCGCCCCGCCTGCGTGTCCTGTCGCGGGACGGGCGGGTCGTGCTGCGGGTCACGGCCTCGGCGCGCGCCACCGATGTCGACAGCACCGTCCCGCTGGCGCGGCCGCGTCGCTTCGCCGTGGCGGGGGCGCGCCTGCCGACGGGGCCGGTGCGGGTCGTCGGGCCGGACGGGCGCGACCTGACCGGCAGCCCGGCCGATCCGGCCGTCCTCGCCCTGCCGCCCGTCCTGCCCGCGCCCGATACCGGCCCGCTGGTGTCGGGCCGGCGCGCGCCGGTCGCCATCGTGGTGCCGGTCCATGGTGCGCGCGCGGCCACCCTGGCCTGCCTGGCCTCGGTCCGCGACAGCGTGGGGCCGGAGGTGCCAGTCTGGGTGGTCGATGACGCGACGCCGGATGGCGCGCTGGCGGCGGCGCTGGACGGGCTGGCGGCGGCGGGGAGCATCCGCCTGATCCGCCACGCGCGCACCCTGGGCTTTCCGGTTTCGGCCAACGACGGGATGCGCGCGGCGGCGGGGCACGACGTCGTGCTGCTGAACAGCGACACGCTGGTGGCCGGCGGATGGCTGGCCGAGCTGGCCGGGGTCGCCTATGGCGCGCCCGATATCGGCACGGTCACGCCGCTGTCGAACGACGCCACCATCTTTTCCTGGCCCGGCCCGGACCGGCCGGCCCCGGTGCCCGACCTGGCGCGGGTGCGCCACCTGATGGCGGCGGCGCGGGCAGCCAATGGCGGGCAGGCGGTGCCGGTGCCCACCGGCCACGGGTTCTGCCTGTTCCTCCGGCACGACTGCCTGGCGCAGGCCGGGCCGTTCCGCGCCGACCTGTTCGCCCAGGGCTATGGCGAGGAGAACGAGTTCTGCCGGCGCGCGGCGGCGCTGGGCTGGCGGCATGTCGCGGCGGCCGGGGCCTTTGTCGGCCATGTCGGCTCGGCGTCGTTCGGGGCGGCGCGGCCGGCGCTGCTGCGGCGGAACCTGGCGATCGTGAACCGGCTGCACCCCGGCTACGACGCGCTGGTGGCGGCCCATGTCGCCGCCGACCCGCTGTTCGCGGCGCGGCGGCGGCTGGACCTGCTGTGCTGGCGGCGGGCCGGGGCGCGGTGGGCGCGCGCCGTGCTGCTGGTCACCCACGCGCAGGGCGGCGGGGTCGAACAGGTGGTGCAGGCCCGCGCCCGCGCCTGGCGGCGGTCGGGGGTGCGCGCCATCGTGCTGCGCCCCGACGGCGCGGGCTGCCGGCTGGAAGACGGCGGGGCACGAGATGACGCCGGGGATGACGCCGGGCCTGCCCCGCGCTTCCGCCTGCCGGCCGAATACGACATGCTGCTGGCGGTGCTGCGCGCCTCGGGGGTGGAGGCGGTGGAATGGCACCACCGCCTCGGCCACCGCGTCGCGGTCGATGCGCTGGCCGCCGACCTGGCGGTGCCGTACGACGTGCATGTCCATGACTACATCTGGTTCTGCCCGCGCATCGCCCTGGTGGGGCCGGGCGGGCGCTATTGCGGCGAACCCGGCCCCGAAGGCTGCGCGGCCTGCGTCGCGCGGATGGGCAGCCTGCTGGACGACGGGGCCGCCATCCCCGCCCTGCTGGCGCGGTCGCGGGCGGCGCTGTCGGGCGCGCGGGCGGTGGTGGCGCCGTCGGACGATGCGGCACGGCGGATGCAACGGCATTTCCCCGGCCTGACGGTCCATGTGACGCCGCTGGAGGACGACCGGCCGGACCTGTCGCTGGCCGCCTTCGCCCGGCTGGAGGGCGCGCCGGAGCCGCGTCCCGCGCCCGGCGGCCGGGTGCGCGTCGCCGTCATCGGCGCCATCGGGGTGGAAAAGGGCTACGACATCCTGCTGGCCGCCGCCCGCGACGCCGCCGCGCGCCGGCTGGATCTGGAATTCGTCGTCGTCGGGCACACGCCCGACGACGACGCGCTGATGCAGACGGGCCGGGTGTTCGTCACCGGCGCGTATCGCGCGGCCGAGTCGGTCTCCCTGCTGCGCGCCCAGCATGCCGACATCGCGCTGCTGCCTTCGGTCTGGCCCGAGACCTGGTGCTTCACCCTGGGACTGGCCTGGCGGGCCGGGCTGCGGGTGGTGGCCTACGATTTCGGGGCGGTGGCCGAACGCATCCGGCGGACCGGGCGCGGACGCGTCGTGCCGCCCGGCCTGTCGATTCACCAATTGAACATGATTTTGCTGTCTGCTGGGCGTCCGGGGGCGACCACGGCGCGCGCCGTCGCGACAAAAAGGAGATCTGGGCCTTGATTCCAATGCAGGACCGTCTTTTTTCGCCCATGGGGACCCGCGTCTGATGCCGGACACCGGCCGGGTGACCGACCTGAAGGTCGCGGGACACCTGATGACCCTCGATGCGGGTCTGTACTGTATCTTCCACACCGGGCAGGACATGCCCGCCGGGGGCCTGCCGGGGGTGCGGATTTCCCCGCCGCCCGGCCCGGCCGGCGGGGCGGCCAGCATCGTCACCTTCGACGCCGACGGGTGGCTGGGTGGCGAGCGCAACGCGGCGCTGGTCCGTGTCCCCGCCGGCCCGGCGCAGGTGCTGATTACCATCTACCAGGATCCGGCGGCCGTGCAGGGCGCGCCCAAATTGCAGGTGGTGCGCCTGGCCGAGGACGCGCGCCCGGCCGCCCCCGCCCCGAAACCCGCCGCCGGGGTCGCGCCCGGCCCGGCGCCCCAGCCGGCGCCCCAGCCGCCCGCCGGGCCGGGGGCGGCGGAAATGACCGCCCACATCCAGCGCCGGGGCGACGTCGCGGCGGCGCTGGGCGAGTGGATGGGCAAGCCGGGCAGCCAGGCGTGGATCGAGGGATTCGCGCTCTCGCCCGCCGGGCAGGTCGCCGCCGAGGACATCGAATACCAGGCCGTGCTGGGCCGGGGCTGGCTGTCCCCCTGGTCGTCCGGCGGGCAGTTCTGCGGCAGCCGGGGCATGGCGCTGCCGGTGCTGGGCCTGCGCGTGCGGCTGAAGGGGCCGGCGGCGCGGCACTTCGCCTGCACCGTCACCGCCACCTTCACCGACGGGTCGGCGGTCGGGCCGGTCGGCGCCGGCGGGGTGGCCGAGGCCGAGAGCCTGGCCCCGCTGGAAGCGTTCCGCATCGACATCGCGCCAGTCGAGCAGGCGGACACCCCCGACGCGCTGGAGGCCGAACTGCTGGCGGCGGTGTCCGATACCGCGCCCGCCGCCAAAACGCCCCCCAAAGCCAGGGCGGAGAAAGCCGGCAGGAAGGCCGGCAAGAAGGCCACGCCGCCGCCGGTCGATCCCGTCCGCCCCGGCCGCGGCCGCAAGGCCCCCGGATCGCGGCTGGACCTTCTGAAGGCGCGCCGGCGCCTGGCGTCCCGCCGCCCCTGACCCGCCGTCCCCGCCTTCCGTCCCTGGCCCGCGATGCAGGGAGATCCCTTGAAGTATCTCGTTATTCACCAGAACTTCCCAGGGCAGTTCCTGCATCTGCTGCACCATCTGCGGGCCGAGGACGGCAACGAGGTCGTGTTCATCAGCGAACCGAACGACAACCATCTGCCGGGCGTCCGGCGGGCGGTCTATCGCCTGCCGCGCGGCGCGACCGAGGGTATCCATCCGGCGGCGCGGGAGTTCGAACTGGCGATGCTGCGGGCCGGGGCGGTCGCCCGCGCCGCCGTCACCCTGCGCGACCTGGGCTACCGGCCTGACATCATCATCGGCCACCATGGCTGGGGCGAACTGCTGGAACTGGGCGACGTGTTCCCCGGCGTGCCCGTGCTGGGCTATTACGAGTTCTTCTATCATCTCGACGGGCTGGATGTCGGGTTCGATCCGGAATTTCCGTCGCCCGCCTGCTTCCGCCCGGTCATCCGCGCCAAGAACGCGGTGAACCTGCAGGCGCTGGCCGGCGGCGGCTGGGGCCAGACGCCCACCCTGTTCCAGTGGAACACCTACCCCGCCTGGGCGCGCGAGCGGATCACGCTGGTGCGCGAGGGCGTGGACCTGGCGGCCTGCGCGCCCGACCCCACGGCCTTCCGCCGCCGGCTGCGGATCGGCGATGCCGTCATCGCGCCGGGCGACAGGCTGGTGACCTACATCGCCCGCGACCTGGAGCCCTATCGCGGCTTTCACGTCTTCATGCGCGCCCTGCCGCGCATCCTGCGGGCCAGGCCCGACGCGCGGGTGGTGCTGGTGGGCGGCGACGGCGTCAGCTACGGCGCGCGCCTGCCCTCGGGCACGTGGCGCGACAGGCTGCTGGCCGAACTGGCCGGGCGGATCGACCCCGACCGCGTTCATTTCGTGGGCAAAGTGAAGTACGATACGTTCCGCGCCCTGTTGCGCCGGTCCGACGCGCATGTCTACCTGACCTATCCCTTCGTCGCCTCCTGGTCGCTGCGCGAGGCCATGGCCACGGGCTGCGCCATCGTCGGCAGCGACACCGCGCCGGTGCGCGAATTCCTGTCCGACGGGCGGACGGGGCGCCTGGTGCCGTTCCTCGACCCCGCGCGCATCGCCGACGGGGTGCTGGAGCTGCTGGACGACCGGGGGTTGGCCACGCGCCTGCGCCGCGCCGTCCGGCGCGAGGCCGAGCGGACATTGGATATGGAGGACTGCATGACACGGTACCGAACCCTGATCGACAGCCTGGTGCGGCAGGACGCCGCGCCCGGCCCTGCACGCCCGTCGGCCTGAGCGTGCGGGCAGGGCTGGCGCCGTTCGCGGTCTATGTCGCGGCGGCGGTCTGCGAAATCGGGGGGTGCTACGCCTGGTGGTGCTGGCGGCGCGAGGGCGGCGGGGCGTGGCTGCTGCTGCCCGGCATGGCCAGCCTGGCGCTGTTCGGCTGGCTGCTGACCCTGGTGGACAGCCAGACGGCGGGCCGCACCTTCGCGGCCTATGGCGGCATCTATATCGTCGGCGCCATCGCCTGGCTGCGCGTGGTCGAAGGGCGGCCGGTCACCCCGCGCGACCTGGCCGGCGTGGCGCTGTGCCTGGCCGGCGCCGCCGTCATCCTGTCGGCGGGGCGCGGCCGGTAGCGGGGGAAGGCAAGGGCAAGGCCCTTGCCTTCCTCCGCAGACGTCACTTCTGCGCGGCGGCCAGCGATTCGCGGATGACTTCGCCCGCTTCCTCGCGCCCGGCCCAGCCGGCCACCTTCACCCACTTGCCCTTTTCCAGGTCCTTGTAGCGGGTGAAGAAATGCTCGATCTGCTGGATCAGGATCTCGGGCAGGTCCGTAATCTTCTCGACCTTGGAATAGTACGGATTCACCTTGTCGTGCGGCACGCAGACGATCTTCTCGTCCTGGCCGCTCTCGTCCTCCATCCGCAGCATGCCGATCGGCCGGGCGCGGATCACGGCGCCGGGCACCACGGGGGCGGGGATCAGCACCAGCGCGTCGGCCGGGTCGCCGTCGGCGGCCAGCGTGCCGGGGATGAAGCCGTAGGCGGCCGGATAGGCCATCGGCGTGAACAGCACGCGATCGACGACGACCGCGCCGCTGTCCTTGTCGATTTCGTACTTCACCGACGACCCCTGCGGGATCTCGATGACGACGTTGATATCGAACGGCACGTCGTTGCCGGGCGAGAGCTTCGAGACATCCATGGTGGGGCTCCACACTTCACGGAAGATGAAAGATGCTGCGAACCTATCGACGCGCGCCCGCCTTGCCAAGCACCCGCCGCCCGCCCGCGCCGGGCGCAGAAATGCCGGCGGGCCCGCGCGCGGGACCTTGCCAAATCGTCGCACATGCGCGAAGTCAGGGGCGGCCTGCGCGCCCGTAGCTCAATTGGTCAGAGCGGGCCGCTCATAACGGCTTGGTTGCGGGTTCAAGTCCTGCCGGGCGCAGGCCACAGCACCGGCCCGCGCGCGCCCTTGGGGGAACGCGGGCAGGCGACATTCTTCTTTCTTACCTCTGATCCGGGAGCCTTCGTCATGGCCGCCACGCAATATGTCTATGTGATGAAGGACCTGACCAAGGCGTATCCGGGCGGGCGCGAGGTCTTCAAGGGCATCACCCTGTCCTTCCTGCCGGGGGTCAAGATCGGCGTGCTGGGCGTCAACGGCGCCGGCAAGTCCACCCTGCTGAAGATCATGGCGGGGATCGAGAAGGAATATGGCGGCGAGGCCTGGGCCGCCGAGGGCGCGCGCATCGGCTACCTGGAGCAGGAGCCCAAGCTGGACGAGTCGCTGACGGTGGGCGAGAACGTGGCGCTGGGCTTCGGCGACCTGAAGACCGCCGTCGATCGCTTCAACGAGATCTCGATGAAGTTCGCCGAGCCGATGTCGGACGACGAGATGAACGCCCTGCTGGCCGAGCAGGCCGAACTGCAGGAAAAGATCGAGGCCGGCGACGGCTGGGAGCTGGACCGCAAGATCGACATCGCGCTGGACGCCCTGCGCTGCCCGCCCGCCGAAAGCCCCGTGACCCGCCTGTCGGGCGGCGAGCGCCGGCGCGTGGCGCTGTGCCGCCTGCTGCTGGAAAAGCCCGACCTGCTGCTGCTGGACGAACCGACCAACCATCTGGACGCCGAAAGCGTGGCCTGGCTGGAGCGGACCCTGCGCGACTACGAGGGCACGGTGATGGTCATCACCCATGACCGCTACTTCCTCGACAACGTCACCAACTGGATCCTGGAGCTGGAGCGCGGCCGGGGCTTTCCGTTCCAGGGCAATTATTCCTCGTGGCTGGTGCAGAAGCGCAAGCGCCTGGCCCAGGAGGAAAAGGAGGAAAGTGCGCGCCAGCGCGCCCTGGCCGCCGAACAGGAATGGATCGGCTCCAGCCCCAAGGCCCGGCAGGCCAAGAGCAAGTCGCGCATCGCCCGCTACGAGGAGATGCTGGCCCAGAACGCCGAGCGCGCCACCGGCGTCGCCGACATCGTCATTCCGCCCGGCCCCCGCCTGGGCGGCACGGTCATCGAGGCCGAGGACCTGCGGAAGGCTTTCGGCAACCGGCTGCTGATCGACGACCTCAGCTTCCGGCTGCCGCCGGGCGGCATCGTGGGCGTCATCGGGCCGAACGGCGCCGGCAAATCCACCCTGTTCCGCATGATCGTGGGGCAGGAGCAGCCCGATTCCGGCACGCTGAAGGTCGGCGAGACCGTGAAGCTGGGCTATGTGGACCAGTCCCGCGACAGCCTGGACGACGACAAATCGGTCTGGGAGGAAATCTCGGGCGGGACCGACGTGATCTATCTGGGCAAGCGCGCGGTGCCGTCGCGCGCCTATGTCGGCGCCTTCAACTTCAAGGGCGCGGACCAGCAGAAGAAGGTCGGCATCCTGTCGGGCGGCGAGCGCAACCGCGTGCACCTGGCCAAGATGCTGCGCCAGGAAAGCAACGTCATCCTGCTCGACGAACCGACGAACGACCTGGATGTCGATACGCTGCGCGCGCTGGAAGACGCGCTGGCCGAATTCGCGGGCTGCGCCGTCATCATCAGCCATGACCGCTGGTTCCTGGACCGCCTGGCCACGCACATCCTGGCCTTCGAGGGCGACAGCCATGTCGAATGGTTCGAGGGGAACTTCCAGGCCTACGAAGAGGACAAGCGACGCCGACTCGGCCCCGATGCGACCGAACCCGGACGGATCAAGTACCGACCCCTCGCGCGCTGAGGCCGCACCTGCCCCGCCCGCCGGGCGCGCCCGCGACCGGCACCCCAATCGCGGGCCGTGGGGCTGGCCCGTCTGGATGGCGGGGCGGGAAGGCCGCGCCATGATCGCGGGCGGGCACATCCGCACCGCGCGGCTGGAGCTGGAACCGGTGTCGTGGCGGGACATGGACGACATGGCCCGCCTGAAGGCCGACGCCGGCGCGTTCGGCATGATGCTGGGCGGCGTGCGCTCGCGCCAGCAGAGCGAGATCGAAATGGCCGAGGACCTGGCCTGCTGGGCGCGCTGCGGGGTGGGCATCTTCGTCATGCGCGAAGAAGGCCGTTTCATCGGCATGACGGGGCTGCACCAGCGGCCCGACGGCCGGGGCATGGGCCTGCGCTTCGCGCTCTGGCCGTGGGCGGCGGGGCGCGGACTGGCGCGCGAGGCCGCATCGACGGTGCTGAATTTCGCCCACGACGCCGGGCTGCGGCGCGTGGTGGCGGTCACGCGCGACACCAACATCGCCTCGCGCACCATCCTGGGCGGCATCGGCATGACGCCGTGCGACAGCTTCATGCGCGACGGGCACCGGATGCTGGTCTACGAAAGCGTCCGCATGGCCCGGCATGAGGCGCCGCCGCCGCGCCGGCCCGGCGGCGGCTGAACCGGCCGGGGCGGCCTGCCGGCGCGCCCCCCCCCCCCCCCGAATCGGACCTGCACGGAAGGCGAAAACATTACTGGAGGGTATTGACTTAATCCTGGGGGGTGTTACCGAATATAGGATTTTTTGATAACATTCATGCGTCTGGTTAAAATGAAGATTAAAAGAAGAAAGCCTTATTTTTTCCAGGCGACAGAAAATTCGTTTTACATAAAAACGTCAAATATCCGCTGTGCATGCCGCGCGGCGGGCAATCCGACCCGGTCCGGGCATTTCTCTTTTCCTACTATTGCCATGGAGCCCGGAGATGGGCATTAAACGCTATCTTGTCATGAAACCTGCCTCATCAACTGGCTGTTTCTGCGAAATCCCTGGAGCTGTTGGATAATTCCAAAAACGTGGCTGGATCCATCCAGAAACATCTCCTTATCTGCTCAAAATGATAGATTCCTGACGGGTGTGTATAGATGAAAAAGAAGTTAAATAAAAAAACGCGCACTCTGATGAAATTGAAGAAAATAAGTAAATCCACAAACAATATTAATGGGGCAAACGATAAAAATGAAAAATATTTTGTCCCGTTGACGAAATACCAGCCGGCCATGGCGCGGGCATTTCGTCTCGCCCTGGTCACATCTCCGTTTGCGACCCTCTCGCCCGCGGCCTTCGCCCAGACTCTGCCAAGCGATTACCTGTTTGCCATTACGGACGGAAGCGCGCCCAATACTGTCAGCTACACCACGGCAGGTAACTACCAAACCTATACGACCAGCTTCACGGCACAGGAAACGGGCACCAACTATGTCCTTTTCGCTTTCCGGAATGATCCGGATTACTGGACCTTCGGCGATGTCAGCCTGACCGCGCAAGGCAGTTCAACCAATCTGCTGAACAACCCCTATTTTCTCAGCGGTGGCGCCATCAGTGATCTGAATAATCTTCAGGCGCCTGCCGAATGGGGTGTTGTCTATCAAAATGGAACCGTGCCCAACGCTGCCGGCGAGTGGAACGCGCCGACAAGCTCGGCCGGGCCGTCCACGCCGTCCATTGAAAACAGCACGGCGGGATCATGGTATGATGGCGCGGTAGGCAGTTTCGACGGCATCTACCAAGGCATCAATCTGGTCGCCGGCGACAGCTATACGCTGTCCTTCACGGCTAGCTCGGGCGAAGCGGCCGACTCGAGCTCCGTCCAGCTCGGTGTCTATACCGGGTCATGTGTGTCCTTGACATCCGGTACAAGCTGCGTCCCGGACAATTCCGGATTTGCGGTCTCCGCAACACCCGCGGAGGCGGCCAATGCCGGATCTCCCGGAGTGGCGATGACGACCCGGCAGAACGCTGCCGGACTGGCGTCAACTCCGGCATCCATTCTGCCTGTGTTTGATGGCGGAACGCTGGTACTCGATGGTACGCCCCTCACTCCGTATACATTCTCCATCACCGGCAACAATGGCTCGATCGACCTCGCAGGGCAAAGCGCGACGATTTCCAACCCGATATCAGACGCGCTCGTTGGAACTCCGGGCGGCCTGACCATCACCAATAGTGGAAGTGGCGGCGCCCTGACCCTGAGCGGCGCCAACAGCTACACCGGCGGCACGACCATCGCTTCCGGCGCGGGGCTGAACCTGTCGGGTTCGGTCGCCGGTGCGGTCGCGAACGCCGGCACGCTGACGCTGGACGGCGGTGCGGTCGGCGGCACGGTGACAAACAACGGCGCGCTGAGCGTCACCGCCAACGGTGGCTCGGTCGGCTCGCTGACCGGGTCGGGTGCCGGCACGCTCAACGGCAACCTGACGCTGACGAACGCCGCCGACACCTACGCGGGTGCGCTGAGCGGCACCGGTGGGCTGACACTGTCGGGCGGCAGCGAGACGCTGACCGGCACGAACACTTACACCGGCGGCACGACCATCAACGCCGGCACGCTGACGGGGACGACGGCCAGTTTCGGTTCCGGGGCGATCACCAATAACGGGACGCTGGATATCAGCCAGAACACGGACGGCATATTGTTGAATGCCGTGTCCGGCAGTGGCGCGCTGGTGAAGGACGGCTCGGGCACGGTGACGCTGGCGGGCCCCATGAGCTACACGGGCGGCACCGTGGTCAATTCGGGAACGCTGGCGATGTCCGGCTTCCCTAACGTCCTGTCGCCCGGCAGTATGACGGTCAACGGCACGCTCGATGTCTCCGGCGTGTTGGGCGGCATGCCAGTCACATCGCTGTCGGGCAGCGGGGTGGTGGCGCTGGGTAGCCGGAACCTGACGTTGAGCCATGCATCGGGCACCTTCTCGGGCACAATAACCGATGGGGGCATCGCAGGGGGCACGGGCGGCAGCCTGACGCTGTCGGATGGCACCGAGACGCTGACCGGCACAAATACCTATACAGGCGCGACTGCGATCAACGGCGGAACCCTGGCGCTGTCGGGCTCGGGCAGTATCGCGGCCTCGACCGGCCTGTTGGTTTCTCCGGTCGGTACTTTCGATATTTCCGGCACGACGAACGGCGCATCGGTGTCTGGTCTTACATCTTTCGGCACGACTGCGCTGGGCGGCAAGACGCTGACACTGACGGGGATGGGGACGGGGACGGCAGGCCCTCCCTTTTCCGGCCCTGCTATGACACTGGCGGGTGGCGTGACGGCTACCCCGCAAAATATGCTGATAGGCGCCATCACCGATGGCGGGATCGCCGGCGGGACAGGGGGTGGACTGACGCTTGCGTCCGGCAGCGCCACCGGCACCGTGGCGACCATCCTCTCCACCACCGGGACCTATACCGGATTGACCACCATCGGCAGCGGCACGGCTCTGATCGCGGGTCAGGGCTTGGGCGGGTCCCCCATCAGCTTCGCCAGTTCGTCGGGCGTGGTGGATCACGGTATCTTCGATATTTCGATAAATGGCGGGGTAACGTTCTCCGCCGATGAAAGCACGGCAACATTCGGGGCTGAGACGACCAGCGTCACCTCGTTGTCGGGTGATGGTATCGTGTCGCTGGGCAGCCAGAACCTGACCCTGACCGGTGCGTCCGGAACCTTCTCGGGCACCATTACCGACGACAGCCTCGCCAGCCAGGCTGTGGCGTCGTCCTCGGCCTGTCAAAGCGCCTTCGGTTCCTCGACATGCGTCATGACCGGTGGTGGCAGCCTGACCCTTGCGGGCGGCACCGAAACGCTGAGCGGCACGAACACCTACACCGGCGGCACGACCATCGCTTCCGGCGCGGGGCTGAACCTGTCGGGCTCGGTGGTCGGCGCGGTCGCGAACGCGGGCACGCTGACGCTGGACGGCGGCATCGTCGGCGGCACGGTGACGGACAGCGGCGCGCTGACCGTCACGGGCAATGGCGGCTCGGCCGGGTCGCTGGCGGGCAACGGCACGGCCAGCCTTGCCGGCACGCTGATGCTGACCAATGCGGCCGATAGCTTCAGCGGCGACGCCAGCGGCACGGGCGGCCTGACCATCGCGGGCGGCAACGAGACACTGACCGGCGCCAACAGCTACACCGGCGGCACGACCATCGCTTCCGGCGCGGGGCTGAACCTGTCGGGTTCGGTGGCCGGTGCGGTCGCGAACGCGGGCACGCTGACGCTGGACGGCGGCATCGTCGGCGGCACGGTGACGGACAGCGGCGCGCTGAGCGTCACCGCCAACGGCGGCTCGGCCGGCTCGCTGGCCGGGTCGGGTGCCGGCACGCTCAACGGCAACCTGACGCTGACGAACGCGTCTGACACCTACGCGGGTGCGCTGAGCGGTATCGGCGGGCTGACACTGCTGGGTGGCACCGAGACGCTGACCGGCACAAATACCTATACAGGCCCGACTGCGATCAACGGCGGGACCCTGGCGCTGTCGGGCTCGGGCAGTATCGCGGCCTCGACCGGCCTGTTGGTTTCTCCGGTCGGCACCTTCGATATTTCCGGCACGACGAACGGCGCATCGGTGTCTGGTCTTACATCTTTCGGCACGACTGCGCTGGGCGGCAAGACGCTGACACTGACGGGGACGGCAGGCTCTTCCGACCCTGTTGTGACACTGGCGGGTGGCGTGATGGCTACCCTGCAAAATATGCTGACGGGCGCCATCACCGATGGCGGGATCGCCGGCGGGACAGGGGGCGGACTGACGCTTGCGTCCGGCAGCGCCACCGGCACCGTGGCGACCCTCCTCTCCGCCACCGAGACCTATACCGGATTGACCACCATCGGCAGCGGCACGGCTCTGATCGCGGCCCCGACCCTGGGCGGAACTCCGACCAGCTTCGCCAGTTCGTCGGGCGTGGTGGATCACGGTATCTTCGATATTTCGATAAATGGCGGGGTAACGTTCTCCGCCGATCGAAGCACGGCAACATTCGGGGCTGAGACGACCAGCGTCACCTCGTTGTCGGGTGACGGCATCGTGTCGCTGGGTAACCAGAACCTGACCCTGACCGGTGCGTCCGGAACCTTCTCGGGCACCATTACCGACGACAGCCTCGCCAGCCGGGCTGTGGCGTCGTCCTCGGCCTGTCAAAACGTTTTCGGTCCCCCGACACCGACATGCGCCATGACCGGTGGTGGCAGCCTGACCCTTGCGGGCGGCACCGAAACGCTGAGCGGCACGAACACCTACACCGGCGGCACGACCATCGCTTCCGGCGCGGGCCTGACCCTGTCCGGCTCGGTGGTCGGCGCGGTCGCGAACGCGGGCACGCTGACGCTGGACGGCGGCACCGTCGGCGGCACGGTGACGGACAACGGCGCGCTGACCGTCACCGCCAACGGCGGCTCGGTCGGCTCGCTGGCCGGGTCGGGTGCCGGCACGCTCAACGGCAACCTGACGCTGACGAACGCGTCCGACACCTACGCGGGTGCGCTGAGCGGCATCGGCGGGCTGACCCTTGCGGGCGGCAACGAGACGCTGAGCGGCGCCAACAGCTACAGCGGCGGCACCACCATCCGGTCGGGAACGCTGACCGGGACGACGGCGAGCTTCGGTTCCGGCGCGATCGTGGACAACGGCACGCTGGAACTGTCGCAGGACCGCGACGGCACGCTGGCCAACACGGTCAGCGGGACGGGCAGCCTGACCAAGTCGGGCACGGGCAACGTGACGCTGGCGGCGGCGAACAGCTATACCGGCGGCACGAGGCTTGCCGACGGCACGCTGACGCTGACCAACGAATCGGCCATCGGCACCGGGACGTTGAACATGGCCGAGGGCACCAGGATCGTCCTGGCGGGCAGCGACCTGACCCTGCACAACGCGATCATCCTGAATGGCGACCCGACGATCGACGTCGCCAGCGGCACCGCGACCCTGGCCGGCCAGATCAGCGATGGCACGGCGGCGGGCGATATCGTGAAGACGGGCACGGGCACGCTGGTCCTGAACGGCGACAGCACCTACAGCCGTGGCACGGAAATCGCCGGCGGCACGTTGCAGGTCGATGGCAACCTGGTCAGTCCCGTGGTGGCCGACAGCGGCGCCACCCTGTCGGGCACGGGCTCGGTCGGCGCCACGACCATCAACAGCGGGGCGACGCTTTCGCCGGCGGGTAACGGGTCGGTCGGCACGCTGAGGGTCAATGGCGACCTGACGCTGGCGACGGGCTCGAACTACGTCGTCAGCGTGAACAGTGCCGGCGCTCACGATGCGGTGCAGGTGTCCGGCCATGTCACGCTGGGCCAAGGCACCGTTACCGTCCTTGCGGCCGATGGGGCGTGGAACATCACCCAACCCAACACGATCATCAGCGCGGCCGGCGGGGCCAGCGGCACGTTCGGTTCCGTGGTCTCGAACTTCGCCTTCCTCAACTCGGCCGTCACCGCGGGAACGGGCGGCATCGTCGTGACGCTGCAACGTAACGGGCTGGACTTTTCCGGCGTCGGCACGACACGCAACCAGGTCGCCACCGGCGAGGCGCTGGACGGCGTGACCTCGGGCGCGTTGTATAACGCCCTGGTGCAGACCGACGCGGCCACGGCGCGTCATGCGCTGACGGCGCTGTCGGGCGAGATCCACGCCTCGGCGCGCACGGCGCTGATCCAGGACAGCTATTACGTGCGCGATGCGGCGGTCGAGCGGCTGCGCGGGGCCGAATGCGCGCCGGGTGCTGCCAGCGGCATGAAGACGGCCTCGGGCAACGGCGCGGGCGCGGCCTGCGGGGCGGAGCAGGTGTCGCTGTGGATGCAGGATTACGGCTCGTTCGGCCATAACGCCGGCAGCGCCAACGCCTCGGGCATGGGGCATTCGACCGGCGGCTTCGTGCTGGGGGCGGACGCGCCGGTACTGGGCTGGCACGTCGGCGGCCTGGTCGGCTACGGCCATACCTCCTTCGACAGCGGCGCGGTGTCGTCCTACGGGCACAGCAGCAATGTCAGCCTGGGCGGCTACGCCGGCACGCACTGGGGCCGCCTGGCCCTGCGGATGGGGGCGAGCTATACGTGGAACATGCTGTCCATGACGCGCAATGTCGGGTTCATGGGCTTCTCGGACCGGCTGAACACCGACTATAACGGCGGCACCGCGCAGGCCTTCGGCGACCTGGGATATCGCTTCGACCTGGGTCCGGCGATGGTCGAGCCCTTCGCCAACGTCGCCTATGTCAACCTGCACACCAACGGCTACACCGAACATGGCGGGGCGGCCGCGCTGGCCGGCCGGGCGACCGATACCGGGGTCACCTATTCGACCTTCGGGGCGCGGTTCGCCAGCACCTTCCGGGTGGGCGCCGTGGCGCTGACGCCGAATGCGACGCTGGGCTATCGCCATGCCTTCGGCCTGACGGTGCCGACGCTGCACCAGGCGTTCGTGACCGGTGGCGCGGCCTTCGACGTGGCGGGCGTGCCCCTGTCCACCGACGCGGCGCTGCTGAAGGCCGGGCTGCAGGCGAAGCTGACCGACCGGCTGGATGTCGGCGTCTCCTATATCGGGCAGTATGGCGACCATTCCACCGACAGCGGCCTGACCGGCAACGTCAAGGTGAAGTTCTGATCCTCCACGCCGTGGCCCGAGCGGGTCACGGCCTCACTGTCTGAAAGTCGGTCATGAAAATTTCCACCCCCGTTTCGCTGGTGGCTGTCGCCGGCGTCGCGGCCGCAACGCTTGCCCTTGGCGTGAAATATTCCGGCAATCCCGTTTCCCCGGCTCCGGCCCGGGCATCCACCCATGTCGCCGCGCCGGCAGCACCCCCGGCCGCCACGGCGGCGCCTGCCGCCTCGCTGGCGCAGCTGTCCCAGTCTTCCGGGCAATGGGCCTATCGGTGCCTGTATGCCAAGGCGCCGACCAGCGGCCCGGTTCTGTGCACCGTCGAGCAGCGTCTGGTCGTGCAGAACGCGCAGAAGCAGGCCGTGCAGGCCGGTGGCGTGGTGTTCAGCCGGAGCCGGACCGCAGGGGCCGGCCTGTCAGCGGCCTATGAGCTGACGGTGCAGGCGCCCTTGCTGGTCTCGCTGGTCAGGCCGCCCACCATCGCCATTGATGACGGCGCGCCGGTGCCGCTGACATGGCAGGTCTGCGCCGCCAGCGGCTGCATCGCCCGTCTGGCGACCCTTCCCGACGCATTTCTGTCGAACGCCCAGCACGGCAAGGTCGGGCATATCCAGATCGGCACGGTTCAGGGGGCAACGGTGACGATCAACTTCGACCTCACCGGGCTCGATACCGCCGTGGGCACTCTTGATACGTGGGCACGCCGGCAAAGCCCGTCGTAGCCCGACATCGCGACCGGCCCGCCCGTCGTCGGGCGGGCCGGTCCGGCGTTCACTGCGCCCCGTGGGCCGCCACCTGATGGTCCATCGCATGCAGCAGCGCGTCGATGCTGCCGTTGTGGCGCGCGACGAAAGACGCGTAATCCTGCCGCTGCGTCAGGCGCAGGCTGGTGCCTTCGCCCACCACGTCCACCACCTTGGGCTGGCCGCTGGTGGTGCTGACAATCCACTGGGTATTGGCCGACGGCTGCTCGGGGCGGTTGATGATCGTGTCCACCGCCTGGTCTCCGCCGGCCGGCGACGTGCCGGACACGGTGAAGGTCACGCCGCGGTAATCGCCGATCTTGTCGGTGATGGAGTTGACCAGCACCTGATGGAACAGCGCCAGGTAGCGCGCCTGCTGCTCGGGCGTCGCGGCGCGCCAGTAGCGGCCCAGGCAGTAGCGGCCGATCTCGTCCATATCCACATGCGCCTGCAGCAGCGGCAGGATCGCGGCCTTCTTGTCGGCCAGCGTGCGGTCGGAATTGACGATCGCGATAAGCTGCCGGCCGAAATCGGTGACGAAGGACCGGGCGCCGGCGGCCGCCGCGTCGGCGGCGCGGGCCGGGCGGACGGCGGGCAGGGCGAGGGCGCCGGCGACGAGACCCAGCACATGACGACGGGCAAGAACTGTCTTCATCTCTGCGTCCCTTTTCAGTTGTACCAGTCGGGAACGGTGGCCCGATGGTCGTTGCCGATGGCTTCGGCCTGCGCCTTGCGCTGCTGCTGGTAGGCGCTGCGGATGGTGGCGTAGGGGTCCAGCGCATCTTTCTGAAGCTGGTCCAGCGCGTCCAGATGGTCCGCGCGGCCATTAATCACGCCCATGATGTTATAGGCCCAGTTGAAGGTCAGCAGGCCATAGCCGCTGGGCACGTAGTTCCACGGCGACAGGCCGACGTCGATGCCGTAGCCCGCCCCGTCGCGGAACGACGACGGCCCCATCATCGGCAGGAACAGGTACGGGCCGGAGGGCACGCCCCATGTCGCCATCGTCAGGCCGGCGTCGTTGTCGTGGTGGGGGTAGCCCGCGTATTTCGCGACGTCGATCAGCCCGCCGACGCCCGCCACCATGTTGACGCACCAGCGCACGAAGGCGTCGCCGGCGCGCCGCGACTTGCCGGCCCCGACATCGTTGAAGAACACCACCG
The DNA here is from genome assembly GCF_014174305.1 of Gluconacetobacter johannae. Lineage (GTDB taxonomy): Bacteria > Pseudomonadota > Alphaproteobacteria > Acetobacterales > Acetobacteraceae > Gluconacetobacter > Gluconacetobacter johannae. The sequence continues at coordinate 18,965 of NZ_JABEQH010000016.1, forward strand.
GCTCGTTCATCGTCTGGACCATGTTGCCCAGCGACTGGCGCACCCGGTAGGGCACCGCCCAGACATAGGCCTTGGCCACCGGACGCAGGGAATATTTATCCAGCGTCATGCTGATGTCGTACATCTTCCGGTTCAGGGATTCGTACGGATCGTTGGCCTCGCGGTATTCGGCCAGGGCCTCGGGGTCCTTGGGCGGCGGGGCGGCGCATCCGGCCACGGCCGTAACGCCCAGCCCGGCGGTGACCAGGGCGATCCGGCGCAGGCGGGCAACGAAAGCGGACGGCGGGGACGGCGGAATGTTCGATCCTGTCACAGCGCGCATACTCGTTTCCGTTTCCCTTGTCTGCCGTTCCTGTTGCCTGACGCGGCAGGAGCCCGATGGATGGAGCGGAAACCGAAGGTGTGTCCGCTGGGTCTTCTCTAGCATGGGATGTCGGTTGTGCAATCCGCCCCGGTGCCCCCCAGCCCGCCGTTTCATGTCCCGTGCCTGCCCGGATGCAGGCCGGAGGCACGGATTTCGGCCCTTGCCTGCCAACAGGGTCTGGTTCACTGTGACTGAAAATCCACAATAGAAGCTGGGACATGATGTTCAGGACACTCGCAATACGCCGCCTCTCCACATTGCTGCTGGCCGGTTCGGCCCTGGTCGCCGCCGCCCCGGCGGGCGCCGCGCCGGCCGCCCCCGTCGGCCTGACCCGCGCGTCGTTCGGCACCATGCCCGACGGCCAGCCGGTGGAAATCCTGACCCTGCGTAATGCCCATGGCGTCACTGTCCGCTTCATCACCTATGGCGGAATCATTACCGCAATCGAAACGCCGGACCGCACCGGGCATGTCGATGACATCGTCCTGGGCTTCCCCGACCTGCAGGGCTATGTCGTGGACAGCGCGCAGGGCGGCCTGTTCTTCGGCGCGATGATCGGGCGCTACGCCAACCGGATCGCCCGCGGCGCCTTCACCCTGGACGGGCAGACCTATCACGTTCCCGTGACCGCGCCCCCGAACGCGCTGCACGGCGGCACCAAGGGCTTCGACAAGCAGCTATGGCATGTGGACGGCACGGCCTCCGACGCCCATTCCGCCAGCGCCACCCTGTCGATGACCAGCCCGGACGGCGACCAGGGCTTCCCCGGCACGCTGAAGGTCGCCGTGACCTACACGCTGGACGATCGCGACCAGCTCAGCCTGCATTACACGGCCACGACCGACCGGCCGACGGTGCTCAACCTGACCAACCACAGCTACTTCAACCTGGGCGGCGAGGGGTCGGGCTCGGTCGAAAACCAGATCCTGCAGATCAACGCCGACCGCTACACCCCCACCGACCCGACCTCGATCCCCACCGGGGAGCTGGCGCCGGTCGCGGGCACGCCGCTCGACTTCCGCAAGCCCACGCGCGTGGGCGCGCATCTGCGCGATTCGTATCCGCAGCTGATGTTCGCGCGCGGCTATGACCAGAACTGGGTGGTCAACGGCCCCTCGGGCGGGGCGCCCCGCCTGGCCGCCCACATCCTCGACCCGAAGACGGGCCGCACGATGGAGGTCCTGACCTCGCAGCCCGGCCTGCAGGTCTATACCTCCAACTCGCTGACCGGGGCCTATGCCGGGGTGTCGCACCGCGCCTATCGCCAGACCGACGCCATCGCCTTCGAGGCCGAGCATTACCCTGATTCGCCCAACCACCCGTCCTTCCCCACCACCACCCTCAATCCGGGGCAGACCTTCGATTACACGACGGTCTTCCACTTCGGCGTGCAGGCCGGGACGCCGCGCTGACGCATGGCGGACCAGGGCCTTCGCGTCACGGCACTGCATGTCTATCCGGTCAAGTCCCTGGGCATGGTCCCCGTGGCCCAGGGCTGGCTGGGGCCGTGCGGGCTGGATGACGACCGGCGCTGGCTGGTCGTCGACCCCGACGGCGGGTTCCTGACCCAGCGGCAGATCGCCCGCATGGCCCTGGTCGCGGTGGGGCGGCAGCCGGGCGGGCTGACGCTGGCGCTGCCGGGCCAGGGCACGCTGGCGGTGGACGTCCCGCCCGCCGACGCCGCGCGCCGGCCCGTGCGCGTCTGGCGCGACACGGTGCCGGCCGTCGATGCCGGCCCGGCTGCGGCCGGCTGGCTCTCGGCCGCGCTGGGCCGCCCCTGCCGGCTGGTCTATCTGCACGACACCGATGCCCGGCCGGCCGATCCGGCCTATGCCCCGCCCGGCGCCACCGTGGGGTTCGCCGACGGATTCGCCGCCCTGCTCGCCACCCTGGAATCGCTGGCGGCGCTGAACGACGCGTTGCCCGCCCCGGTGCCGATGGACCGCTTCCGCCCCAATATCGTGGTCTCCGGCGCCCCCGCCTGGGCCGAGGACGAATGGCGGCTGGTCGCGGTCGGGCAGGCGGTGCTGCGTATCGTCAAGCCGTGCTCGCGCTGCGTCGTGACCACCATCGACCAGCAGACTGCCCGGATCCCCGACCCGGGCGAACCGTTGCAGACCCTGTCCCGCACCCGCCGGACCAGGGGCGGCGTGATGTTCGGCCAGAACACCGCCATCATCCGCCCCGGCCGCATCGCGGTGGGCGACCCCGTCACGGTGCTGGAACGCGGCCCGTCGAACCTGCTGCCGGTATAAAAGGACGGCCCGGCGATGCGAATGGAAGCTCCTCGCCCAACTTAAGCGTGTCCGTATCAGGGCCTTGCCATCTTGCGCGGTCGGCCGCCCTTCAGGCCATTGGCCCGGGCGGCGGCCTGCTTGGCAGCCGAGCGGGATTGGCCGCCTTTGCCCCCCATCTGAGCCGCCATCCAGGACCGACTACCGAAATGTCCTTGCAACAGCCCCGGAACTGACAGATCGGCGTCGAGCTGGGGCCAGTGCAAGCCAAGGCCGGATGGGGATATTTCAATCTCGGACAGCGCATCGGGCGTGGCATTGTCCAGCCCCTGGGCCAGATGGGTCGGGAACGTCACATGCACGCCCGTATTCAGCGCGACCACGACCCGATGGGCACGTCGGTCGTAACGGGCCTTGATAGCATAACCGGCTTGGCGCGCCTCTTCGCCCTGCTTTTCAGCCTGGGCAAACTGTTCCTCAGTAATGGCCATGGATGGTCCTCCAGTGCTGACACAGTGTCGTCAGAAGCGAGGTCAGTTCCTCGTCGATCCTCGCGACTTCGGCCCGTCTAAACCCGAAGGTTTCCCGCAACTCCGGCGGGCCATCCGGACAGTGCAGGATAAAAATCGCCTCCCCACCGTTGCCGCGTACATGGACATGGGCCGGTCTATGGTCGTTGGGGTAGATGACGACACTCAGGCCATCGAAACGGTGCAGGGTCGGCATCTGCTGTCACATACCATAAATCCAAGCGTTTGGGTGAACCGAAAATCAGCGGCTGGAAGTTCTCTGCGGGCCGTCCTGCCCAAGCTGTCCGATAACATGGCGTCCACGGACAGGCCTGGCTTCATGCGCGGAATGCATTTCCGGTCCGCAGAATTATTGTACGAAATTCCGATTGTTACACCGCCGTCGAGCCTGCTGCGGTGGGTGAGCCATTCCGGTTCCCATACCCCCAACTCGAAAGGTCTTCCGATGACGGTCTCTACCCTTGCCGAGCGCCAGCCCGCTTTCTTGCCGAACCACCATTTTGGGGGGCCGGGGAATATCGGTAATCCGGCGCATCGCACGCTTTGGCTCTGCGGCATCGAATACGGCGAATCTCCCGATCAGCGTGGTTCGGAAAACGAAATCGCGGATTATTCCGTCGCCATGCAGTGGCGCAATTGGACCTACAACCGCAATGCCTTCAAGCTGATTGCCGCCATTGAAGGGCAGGATGTCGCAACCGCCCAGGCCTATGCCGGGGAGAAGAAAATCTTCGAGAGCAACACGAGCGACTATTTCCAGACCAACCTCTTTCCCGAGGAATGCCGCAACCTGGAGACTTGGTCGCAGGATGCCCAGCTACGGACAGGCTTCAAGGACAAGCAGGATTATCTCGCCCGCATCCGCTCCACCTGTTTCCGTCAGATGCATGAACAGGTGCTCCATCATCAGCCCCGCCTGTTCATTGGCGTCGGCCTGACGCACGCAGAGGATTTTTGCCAGGTCGTCCTGGGAAGGGACGTCACGCTGGAGCGGCACGCCTTTAGCGTCAACGGCCACCCCAAGACGATCCTGCTGCATCCCGGCCCCATTCCGTTTGCCGTCGTGCCGCACCTGTCCGCCCGAAGTGGCCTTAACAGTAACGAAGCCCTGGCGACGGCAGGTCGGCTTATTCGGGACATGATCCAGAAGTCCTGACCCTGGCCTGACGGCGCCTGGCAGAGGAAGGCCGGGCGCTGTGCCCGGACCCGGCAAGGGCCCAGGCCCTTGCCTTCGCACCCCCGGCGTGGTGCCGCCGTGCTTAGAACCGCCCCGTCAGCGTCACGAAGAACTGGCGCGGCGCGACCGGATAGGCCGTGAACTGCTTCGAGGCGTTCGTCGCCAGGATGGTCGACCAGTTCCGCGTGTTGGTCAGGTTCGTGACGTTGAACTGGATGCTCCCCTCGCGCAGCACCGGCAGATGATGGAAGGTATAGCCGCCGTTGAAGCCGAACAGCACCATCGGCGACACCGACAGGTCGTTCAGATAGGTGGCATAGCGGCGGCCGATATAATCGCCGGTGATCTGCGCGAACAGATTGTGGTCGGTATAGGCGAAGATGAACTTGTTCATCCAGTCCGGCACCGCCACGACATTCTTCCCCGCCGTCGCGACCACCGCGGTGCCCGACAGGTAATTGTTGTCGTAGGTCGATTTATTGTATGACACCGCGTCATACAGCGACAGATGATGCGTGAAATGCAGCGTGAATTCCGCATCGGCGCCATTCGTCGTCACGCCGCCCACGTTTTCCAGCAGCGACGCCGCACCCGTCAGGCTGGTGATCTGCGGCGACGAACTGACCGTCAGCAGGCGGTTGGAAAAATCGACGTGGTAATAGGACAATTGCCCGTCGATGCCCACCAGCGGCCCGGCCGCCAGCGGGTGGTTGAACCGCCACCCGGCCTCGTAGGTCCATGAGGTCTCGGGCTTGCCGGTCTGGCGGAAATTCTCGAACCCCGCCTGGCTGGGGATGCCCCACGGCGTCGCGTAGCCATAGCCCAGAGCCTGGTAGCCGCGCATGTTCTTCTGGATATTGGCGAAGAACTGGTCATGCGCCGACAGGCGCCACGTCGCGCCGAAGCCGGGCAGGAACGCATCCACGGCGTCGATCTGCCCGCCCGCCGCGGTGGTCGAGCCGGCCGGCGACAGCGACGCCGGCAGTCCGGGCACCGTCAGGCGGCCGTTGGTGTATTGCAGGCTGGATTTGAACCCCGCCTGCAGGGTCAGGTCCCGGGTCACATGCCACCGGTCCTGGATATGGGTCTGGAACGTGTTCGTATGGAAATCGTTGCCGAACTGGTTAATCAGCGGGTCCGTCGGCCGGTCGTAGGGCGACAGCGGCGAGGTGGCCGAAAACGGATACCACCGCCGCTCGAAGGTGTTGACGTTCCGCTCGTACCATCCGCCGACCTCGAACTCGTGCTGCCCCAGCCGGTAATTCAGGTTCGAGATCACCCCCTCGCGGCTGATCGAATATTCCGTGGTCCGGTTGGTGAAACCCGACCCGCCGAACAGGCTGCGGATGTCGCTGTCCGGATAATAGGCCGTCAGGATCTTGGAAATTCCGGATGCGCCGATCGGCGTGGTCACCACGCCCGCCGACGCGTCGCGGTGGCCGTAGGCCGTCGTCGTCCAGGTCAGCGCGTCGGAAAACCGATGTTCGTCGCGGACATAGCCGATGAAATCCTGGCGCAGCGCCGTGCTGGCATAGTCGCGGAAATTCAGGCCCGCCGCCTTCGGGGGCGCCCCCGTCTTGTCCAGATAGGCCATCGCCTGCCCCAGCTCGGGGTAGAAGGACGGGCGCGTATAGACGTTCGACGGCAGCACCACCGCGTCTTCGTTGCCCTCGGCCTTGTCCATCCAGCTGAAATAGAAGGTGATCCGATCTTTCCTGCCATCATGCAGGAATTTCACGTTCACCTGCTGGCCGCCCTGGTGCTCGTGATAATCCCACGCGCGCGCGTCCTGCCGCAGGAAGCTGATATAGGCCCGGTTGTTTCCGCCGAACGTGCCGGTATCGAACCGCCCGAAGGTGCGGAACGCCGCGTAGCTTCCGAAACTCTGCGACACGCGGCCGCCGCGCGTCGTGCTGGGGTCGCTCGACACGGTCTGGATCGTCCCGCCCAGATTGCTGGTCGACGCCGTCCCCAGGTCGCCCGCCCCGGCCGACAGCGACACACGCGCGACGTTCTCGCTCGAAATCATCCGCTGCGGCGACAGGCCGTTGTAATTGTTATAGGTCTGGTCGCCCAGCGGTATGCCATCCATCGTGAAGCCAAGCTGGCTCTGGGCAAAGCCGTGGATATACAGCGCGGCGTTCTGCTCGGTCGAACCCCAGGGGTCGGCGGTGGTGTAGATGACGCCCGGCAGCACCTCCAGCGCCTGGATGGGCGACGTCCCGGGCAGGATCTTCTGGATCAGCGCAGAGCCGACGCTCAGTTCCGAGCGCGTCCGCCGCTCGGTCACCACCACGTCCTCGCCCGCGTGCGGGGCGGGCGGGAGGGCCGCCTTCTTCGCCACGGGGGCATCGGCCTGCGCGGCGGCGGGGGGCGCCGCGCAGGCCATGCCGGAAAATCCGGAAAGGGCAGAGCAGAAAAGAAGAAAATGATAATGATGTCGCATGATGGTAATGGCCCGATGAAAAAATCCATTGCCATCTAGCAACTTTGAGATCGCGAATTTGTGACAGTTTGGAGAAGATTCAAACGTTTTCCGTATGGGACATATTATGAAAGATTATTGACACTTTTCGACAGCAGGCACCGCCCGTCGATGCCGATGAAGCGGAACTGGAACACGTCGCGCGACAGCGCCACCGTCATGAATCCATGTTCGCCCGGGAAGACGATGCCCCCGTCCTGCGCCGGCGCCACCGGGTCGATCCGCGAACCGGCGCCGTTGTTGATGTAATGGATGCCGTCTCGTTCGATATATTGCAGGTTGTGGATGTGCCCGTTGATGTAGACATGCACGCCATGCCGCTTCATCACGGGCACCAGTGCTGCAATCAGTTCCGGCTCGTCGAAGCGTCGCTCGGCCGTATAGACCGGATGATGCCCGATCACGATCTTCCACCGCGCATCCGACGCGCCCAGCGCCGCGTCCAGCCACGCGACCTGCGCCGCCGTGTCCTGCCCGGTGATATCGACCTTGGTGCCCCGGTAGCGGCTGATGAACGGCGAGGTATCCAGGAAGAAGGTTTCCGCGGTGCTGCCGTCGGGCAGGATGTCGCGCATGCTGTAATAGCGGGCGGGCAGGTACCACCGGCTGTCCACCTGCCGGCCGTAGAGCAGTTGCGGCTCCACCTTGCCGCGATAGTCGTGGTTGCCCAGGATCACCCGCCACGGCGTCTTCAGGCTTTCGGCGCTGTAGATTGATTCGAACGACGTGATCCATTGCCGGTCGGTCACCGACTGCACCCCGTCGTCATAGAAATTATCGCCGACCGAAACGGTGTACAGGCTGCGATGCTGGGCCGCCACCCGCCCCATGCACGCGGCCAGCCGGCCCTGTTCGTAATGCCCCTGCCGCCCCCAGTCGCCGATCATGACGCAATTATGCGTGGGCGTGCGCGCCTGCGCCGGCACCGAGGCCAGCAGGGCGCTGGCCGTGGCGCCGGCCAGGAAATCGCGGCGGGGCAGGATCATGGTCATGGGGCGTCCTTTACGGGTGGTTTGGACATGCGCGCCCGATCGCCGCCGGCGCGCATGTCCAGACAGGCTCTTACTCGATCGGCTGCGCCGTCAGCCGACCGGCCCGCCGGAGTGTCGTTGATTATACGCAATGGACGTCGCTTGTGGCACGCAGGCATGCCCCGCGTCATCCAGGGCGGCCGACATTTCATGAAAACATCATGAACGCCGCCGGTGACGCCGGCATTGCGCCACCTGCAGGCCTCGGTTTCCCAACCGGGGCGAGACAAGCGCCAGCCCGGCGGGAAACAATGGACCGTCATCAGAAGCCGGAGCGGACCAGGGCGATGAATCAGATCGGCATCCCGGATCGGGAGGGACGTGCGGCCGGGCAGCCGGACCTGCGCCGGGTCGATTGCGATCCGGATTTCTGGTACCCGGTGGCCTGGTCGCACGAGCTGAAGCCCGGAAAGACGATCGGCGCGCGGTATGCCGGCCAGCCGATCGCGCTGGTCCGCCCCACCGAAGGCGACGTCTTCGCGCTGGAGGACCGCTGCGCCCACCGCCAGGTGCCGCTGAGCAAGGGCCAGGTGAAGGGCCAGGCCGTTCTGTGCTGCTATCACGGCTGGGCCTATGGCCGGTCGGGCCGCTGCATCGACGTGCCTTATCTGGGCAAGGGCAAGCTGCCCAACGGCGTGCGGACCTACCCCTGCCGCGAGGTGGGCGGGCTGATCTTCGTCTTCCCCGGCGATCCCGCCCTGGCCGGGTCGGCGCCGCTGCCCACCCTGGCCCAGGTGGCCAACCCCGGCTACAAGACCCGGCAGTTCGGCCCCCGCGTGGCCTGCCATTACAGCTTCATGCACGAGAACCTGATGGACATGAACCATCAGTTCCTGCATCGCCGCCAGATGGGCCGGATCCGCGCCCGCCTGCTGGGCCACGACCGGGGCGAAACCTTTGTCGAGGCGCGCTACAGCTTCGCCCGCACCGGCACCCACCAGCCGCTGGCCGAGGCGCTGATCTTCGGCCGCCACCGCGACCTGAAGGGACGCGAGCAGCCGGTCGAGGAAGTCGTCACGATCCGCACGGACTATCCGTACCAGACGCTGCGGATCGTCGATAAGGACGGCGACCTGATAATGGACCTGTGGGTGGCCTATGTCCCGCAGAGCGCCGACCAGCGCACGACCCGCGCCTTCGGCCTGCTGTCAGTCCAGCGCCCGAAGACCCCGTTCCTGATCGACCTGATCTGGCCGGCGCTGGGCGTGTTCACCAACCGCATCTTCGAGGAGGACCGCGAGGTGGTGGAACTGGAACAGCAGGCCTGGGACGACCAGGGCGCCGACTGGAACCACGAGGTGTTTCCGGTGGTCAATCACCTGCGCGCGCTGCTGGCGCGATGCGGCCGGCCGGGCGGGGCAGGGCGCCCCGAAGCCCGGGCGCCGGAAATCTCTCCCGCCGTCTGATCCTGTCCTTTCCAGGGGGCAACCTACACCAGCGGGCCCAGCGCCCGCGCCAGCAGCAGGCAGGCAAGGGCCAGCATGATGGCCGCCACCAGCCCGTCGAGGATGCGCCAGGCGACGGGGCGCGCGAACACCGGCCGCAGGATGCGCGCCCCGAAGCCCAGGGCCGTGAACCACACGGCGCTCGCCGTCCCCGCGCCCGCCACGAACGCCGGCCGCGCGCCGCCGGGCAGCGCGCCCCCCACGGCGCCCATCAGCATCATGGTATCCAGATAGACGTGCGGATTGAGGAAGGTAAACGCCGCCGCCCGCATCAGGATGGCGCCCAGGGGGGCGGTCCCGCCCGCCGTTTCCGCAACCAGCGTTCCCGGCGTGACCGCCCGGCGCAACGCACCCACCCCGTACCAGAGCAGGAAGCCGGCGCCCCCCAGCGTCAGCACCAGCGCCAGCCACGGGATCGCCTTCAGCACCGTGCCGCTGCCGGCAACGCCCGCCGCCACCAGAACGAGGTCGGCCGCCGCACAGAACAGCACCACCGGGGCGACATGTTCACGGCGCAGCCCCTGCCGCAGGACAAACATGTTCTGCGCCCCGATGGCGGCAATCAGGGCCGCCGACAGGCCGAATCCGCTGCTGAAACCTGAAAAGTAAGACATGGCGGCTTCCATGCCGGGCGGGCCGCGTGTAATCCAGCTTAAGATTCTATACTCGATTAAGCATAGCTAATTCCCATGCTCGATTACGCCTCCCTCGCCGCCGTGGCGTCCGTCGTGCGCGAAGGCAGCTTCGAACGCGCGGCCGGCGCGCTCGGGGTCACGCCCTCGGCGATATCGCAGCGTGTGCGGGCGCTGGAAGATCGGCTGGGCACCATCCTGATCGTGCGCGGCCAGCCCTGCACGGCCACGCCGATCGGCGCCCGGCTGTGCGCCCATTTCGAACGCGTGCATCTTCTGGAAGGCGAGATGATCGCGGCCCTGCCGGTCCTCGCCACCGGGCAGGCGACGGACACCGGCCCGCCCACGGTCCGCATCGCCGTCAATGCCGACAGTCTCGGCGCCTGGCTCCTGCCTGCCATCGCGGCCTTCGCCCGACGGGGCGACGTGCTGGTCGATCTGGTGATCGACGACGAGGGCCATACCGCCGAACGCCTGCGCTCGGGCGAGGTGCTGGCCGCCGTCACCACCGACGCGGCCCCGGTGCAGGGCTGCCGCACCATTGCGCTGGGCGCCCTGCGCTACGTCGCGGTGGCCTCGCCCGCCTTCATGCGCCAATGGTTCGCCGGCGGCGTCGACGCCGCCACCCTGGCCCGCGCGCCCATCCTGCGCTTCGACCGCAGGGACATGCTGCAAGCCCGATGGGCGCGCACCATCACCGGCGCCGAACTGACGGCCCCGACCCACTGGCTGCCGTCCTCGCACGGCTTTCTCGATGCCTCGATCGCCGGCCTCGGCTGGTCGGTCAATCCGCTGCTGATGGCCGAACCTTATTTGTCCACCGGCCAACTGGTCGAACTCGCCCCGCGCCATTACCTGCACGTGCCCCTCTACTGGCAACAGGTCCGCATCGGCACCCGCCTGCTGGGCAAACTGACCCGCGAAGTCGAGGCGGCGGCACAGCGCAGTCTGGTCAGTGTATAGCGCGGGAAGGCAAGGGCGTTACCCCGGTCATGAATAAACAGATTTGTTTCCAAAGGGCGCAGCCCTTTGGAAACCCACGACTTTAGGAAACGAATGGGGCTGGGACACTGCGCCCGGGCGAAACCATCACCCGCGCGCGATCAGAGCCGTGAACTGCGTGATATCGATATTCCCGCCGGACAGAATCACGCCGACCTTCTTGCCTGCCACCTCGACCGCGCCCTGCAACGCGGCCGCGGCCGCGAGACATCCTGTCGGCTCGATGACCTGCTTCATGCGCTCGGCGATCAGCCGCATGGTCTCCACCAGTTGTGAATCAGTGACCGTGACGATCTGCGAGACGTGTTTCTGCATGAGCGGAAAAGTGAGCGACCCGAGCGCCGTCGTCTGCGCCCCGTCGGCGATGGTACGCGGGACCGGAATCGTCACGATCTCGCCAAGCTTCAGCGATTGCTGCGCGTCGCTGCCCGTTTCCGGTTCCACGCCGACAATCTTGCAGCCCGGCGACAGTTCCGCCGCCACCAGCGCCGATCCCGAGATCAACCCGCCACCGCCAACCGGCGCCAGCAGGAGGTCAAGCGGTCCCGTCTCCTCGAACAGTTCCAACGCCGCCGTGCCCTGACCGATGATGACGTCCAGATGGTTGAAAGGCGGAATCAGCGTCAGCCCTCGGTCCGCCGCCAGCCCGGCACCAATGATGTTGCGGTCCTGCGTGTAACGATCATAGAGCACCACCTCGGCCCCATAACCCCGCGTGGCTGCAATTTTCATGGCCGGCGCGTCCTCGGGCATGACGATGACGGCCGGAATGCCTGCCAGAGACGCCGCCAGCGCGATCGCCTGGGCGTGATTGCCGGACGAAAACGCTACCACTCCCCGCGCCCGCGCCTCGGGATCCAGAGCCGCGATCGCATTCACCGCCCCTCGGAACTTGAACGCTCCAACCCGTTGCAGATGCTCCGCCTTGAAAAACAGGCCCGCGCCCGTGCGTGTGTTTAGGGCGCGAGAGGTCAGGACCGGGGTGCGATGCGCGATACCGGCCATACGCGCGGCGGCCGTTCGAACAGAGGAAAGATTCGGCAAGGGCATAGCGGTCCTGCGATCGACAGCGGGAGAAGAGAGTATTCATTGGCAGGAGGTGCCGGACGTTCCGTCGGATTCAGACAGCCCCTCACAACCGCCGGTCGCGCTTGATCCTGTCCCAGGCGGCGTTGATCTGGGCGATGCGGCCGGCGGCGGCGTCCACTTCGCGGGGGGTGGCGCCGCGGGCGGCCATGGCGTCGGGGTGGTGTTCGCGCACCAGGCGTCGCCAGATTGCGCGGACTTCGACATCCGTGGCGGTGCGGGCGATGCCCAGTACGGCGTAGGCGTCGATTTCGCTGACGCCGGGGCGGGCGCCGCCGTGCTCGGCGCGGTCCCAGCCGCCGGCGCTCAGCCCGAAGGCGCGATGCACCCGCCGCAGGAACTGGATTTCCGCCGGGTGCAGTTCGCCTTCCGGCCCGGCGTCGGCGCGGGCGATGGCGAACAGGGCGCCCAGGGCGTCTTCCAGCATTTCGGGGCGGTCGGGGAAGGCGCGGCCCAGTTCGAGGGCGAAGGCCTCGTAATCGTCCACGCGCTGGCGGGCATGGTCGAACAGGCGCCCGACCTCCTTCGCATTGTCGGCCGGCACCTGGAAGCGGCGCTTGAAGGCGTCGATTTCCGACCGGTTCACCGGCCCGTCGCACTTGGCCAGCTTGGCCGAGAGAATCACGATGACCAGCCCGTAAAGCTGTTCGCGCTTGCCCATCACGGCGGCCAGCTTGGCGGCCACGAAGGCCGCCGCCCCGTTGGGGTCGGCATTGCCGCGCGGGGCCCAGCGATCGGTCCAGCCGCCTACCGGCGTTTGCAGGATCGATCCGTTATCGGCCGCATGCCCCAGCACGGCGCCCAGGAGGCCGCCGACCGGTCCGCCGACCGCAAACCCCGCCACACTGCCGAACAGCTTTCCCCAGATCGCCATGGCCTCTGCTTTAGCACGCACGGCCCTTCAACCCAAATCACCTTCCAAGGTTGCCCCCGGTTCCGCCCGGGCCGCCAGCAGGGCCGCCACCCGCAGGGCCGAGGCCAGGGGGCGGGTCGGGTCGCGGGCTGCGTCGATTCGGGCGATCAGCGCCGGCAGGCCCAGGCCGCGCGCCTGGGCCATGGCCTCCAGCGCCGTCCAGAATTCGGGCTCCAGCGCCACGCTGGTGCGGTGGCCGGACAGGACCAGGCTGCGCTTGGCCAGCGCCCGGCCGCCGGGCAGGCGGAAGGCCGGCTCGCCGGTCATGCCGGCAGCCGCCCGACGGCCCAGCGCGCGGCCTCGGCCACCACGGGGTCGGCATCGTCGCACAGCGCCTGCGCCGTGGGCCGCAGCGCCGCCAGGCCCGAATTGCCGATGGCGACCAGCACGTTCCGCACAAATCGGTCGCGGCCGATCCGCTTGACCGGCGACCCGGCGAACAGGGCGCGGAACGCGGCATCGTCCAGACGCGCCAGTTCGGCCAGGCGGGGGGCGGTCAGTTCGTCGCGCGCCAGCAGCTTCATCTGGCGCGACCGGGTGGCGAAGCGGTTCCACGGGCACACCGCCAGGCAGTCGTCGCAGCCATAGATCCGGTTGCCCATCGGGGCGCGGAATTCCTCGGGGATCGGGCCGGGATTCTCGATCGTCAGATAGGACAGGCAGCGGCGCGCATCCATCCGCCACGGTTCGGGAAACGCCCCGGTGGGGCAGGCGTCCAGGCAGCGCCGGCAGGTGCCGCACCCCCCGCCCGAGGGGGCGGAGCGCGGCAGGGCCAGCGTGGTGTAGACCTCGCCGAGGAACAGCCAGCTTCCGTGCCGGCGCGACACCAGGTTGGTATGCTTGCCCTGCCAGCCCAGCCCGGCGCGCGCGGCCAGCGGTTTTTCCATCACCGGGGCGGTATCGACGAACACCTTCACCTCGGCTGCGCCCGGCACGGCGTGGCGGGCGGCGGCGCGGGCGCCCTCGGCCACCACGAACTGGGCCAGGTGCTTCAGCATCCCCTTCACCACGTCGTGGTAGTCGCGGTTGCGGGCATAGACCGAGATGTTGCCCCGGTCGGGCCGCCCCACCGTCGCCAGCGGGTCGTCGCCGGGCGCGTAGGACAGGCCCAGCGCGATGACGCTGCGCGCCGCCGGCCACAGGGCGCGCGGGTCGCCGCGCTGGGCGGCGCGGTCGGCCAGCCAGCCCATCGACCCGTGATGCCCGGCCGCCAGGAAATCGGCCAGGCGGGTCCGGGCCTCGTCCCCCAGCGCGGCGTCGCAGAACCCCACCGCGTCGAACCCCAGCGCCAGCGCCCGGTCGCGAATCGCATCGCGCAGGGCCAGGGCCGCGTCGGGCGAGAGGTCCGCCATGGGTCAGGGAACCGGAGGGATGTCGGGGGGCGGCATTTCGTCGGGCGTCCAGTCGTCCATTGCCCACTGGGCGCGCAGCCAGGTGGCGTGCGCGTCCAGCGTGCCCTCGACGATGGCGGCGCGGATGCCGCGCATCAGGCGCTGGTAATAGGCGATGTTGTGCCAGGTCAGCAGCATCGGCCCCAGCATCTCGTTCGCGCGGAACAGGTGATGCAGGTAGGCGCGGCTGTGGCGGGAGCACGCCAGGCAGTCGCAATGCGGCGAGATCGGGCGCATGTCGTCGGCGTGGCGCGCGTTCCGCAGGTTCAGCGTCCCGCGTTCGGTATAGGCGCGCGCGGTGCGCCCCGCGCGGGTGGGCATCACGCAGTCGAACATGTCGACGCCGCGTTCCACCGCCCCCAGCAGGTCGTCGGGCGTGCCGACGCCCATCAGGTAGCGCGGGTGGTCCTGCGGGATCAGCGGCACCGTCGAGTCCAGCGTCGCGAACATCAGCGCCTGCCCCTCGCCGACCGCCAGGCCGCCGATGGCATAGCCCTCGAAGCCGATGTCGGTCAGGGCGCGGACGCTCTCGGCCCGCAGTTCGGGCTCGGTCCCGCCCTGGATGATGCCGTACTGGGCATAGCCGGGGCGCGGCACGAAGGCCTCGCGGCAGCGGGCGGCCCAGCGCATCGACAGGCGCATCGACTGCGCGATGGTCTCGGTGGGCGCGGGCAGGGCCGGGCACTCGTCGAAACACATGGTGATGGTGGCGTCCAGCGCGTTCTGGATGTCGGTCGAGCGTTCCGGCGTCAGCCGGTGCTTCGACCCGTCGATGTGCGAATTGAACGTCACCCCGTCCTGGTCCAGCTTACGCAGCGCGCCCAGCGACATGACCTGGAACCCGCCGGAATCGGTCAGGATGGGGCCGGGCCAGTCCATGAACCGGTGCAGCCCGCCCTGGGCGCGCACGCGCTCGGCCCCCGGACGCAGCATCAGATGGTAGGTGTTGCCCAGCACGATCCCCGCGCCGGTGGAGCGCACGGCGTCCATCGTCATGGCCTTGACCGTGCCCACGGTGCCGACGGGCATGAAGGTGGGCGTGGGCACGACGCCATGGGCGGTGTGCAGGTGCCCGGCGCGGGCGCGCCCGGCGCGGGCCTGCGCCACCCAGCGGAAGGCGGTGCTCATGCCGACGCGCCGGGCGAGGGGGCGCGGTGCAGCAGGCAGGCGTCGCCGTAGGAATAGAACCGATAGCCGTCGGCGACGGCATGGGCGTAGGCGTCACGCATTCTCTGGTATCCGGCGAACGCGCAGACCAGCATGAACAGGGTCGAGCGCGGCAGGTGGAAATTGGTCATCAGCATGTCCACGGCCCGGAAGCGGTAGCCGGGGCGGATGAAGATGGCGGTGTCGCCGTCGAAGGGCCGGATGGTGCCGTCGGGGTCGGCGGCGCTTTCCAGCAGGCGCAGGGTGGTGGTGCCCACGGCGACGATCCGCCCGCCGGCGGCGCGGGTGGCGTTGATGGCCGCCGCCGTTTCGGCGGTGATGACGCCCCGTTCGGCATGCATGCGGTGGGCGGCGATGCTGTCGCCCCGCACCGGCAGGAACGTCCCCGCGCCCACATGCAGCGTCAGCGTCCGCCGTGCCACCCCCGCCGCGTCCAGCGCCGCCAGCAGGCCGGGCGTGAAATGCAGCCCCGCCGTGGGCGCCGCCACCGCGCCGCGATGCTCGGAAAAGATGGTGCGGTAATCGTCGCGGTCGGCCTCGGTCGGGCCGTGGGGCCGGGCGATATAGGGCGGCAGGGCCAGGGCGCCGGCCGTCTGCAGGAACGCATCGAAGGCCAGGCCCTCGGCGCTGAAACGCAAAATCACGCCGCCTTCGGCATCGCGCGACACGATGTCGGCCGTCGTCTCCACCCCCGCGAAGGTCAGCACGTCGCCCGCCCGCAGCCGGCGCGCGTTGCGGGCCAGGGCATGCCATGTGCCGTCGGGCAGGATGCGGTCCAGCGTGATGCCGATCCGCGCCTCGCCGCGCCGCGCGTCCAGTTGCGCCGGGATCACGGCGGTGTCGTTGGCCACCAGCAGGTCGCCCGGCCGCAGCAGCGACGGCAGGTCGCGCACGATGCGGTCGTGGAACGGCCCCGCCGCCGGAATATCCAGCAGGCGCGCGGAATCGCGCGGGCGGGCCGGGTGGTCGGCCACCAGCGCGGGCGGAAGGTCGAAATCGAAATCGGAGGCAAGATCGGTCATCGGACGCCCCGTTTACGGAATCCCACGGCCGGTTGCCAGCGTCGCGTGACGGTTGGACAACGCGCGCCCCGGACGCCAGAATGGGGCGAACGCATCCGGGGGCCGCCCCCGGACCATGAAACGGGAACGAGACCGATGTCCTATGCCGCACTCGACGCCGCGCGCGTCGCCAAGGCCTGCAAGGTTGCGCTGAGCGTGCTGGAGGCCAACCCCGAAACGTCCGAGGCGCATGTCCGCAAGACCCTGATGGTCCAGCGCATCGCCGCCCTGGCCGAGGCCGCGGCCCAGTCGGCGGCCGGCGGCGGCGTCATCACCCTGACGTCGGAGGAATTCTGGCTGGTCAGCAAGAACTGGTAAAACCCCTTCCGCGACCGACAGGACACCGACATGACATTCACGCTGACCAGCCGCGCCTTCACCGAGGGCGGCCGCCTGCCCGACGCGCAGGTGTTCGACGGCATGGGCTACCGGGGCGGCAACATCTCGCCCCCGCTGGCCTGGAGCGGCGCCCCCGAGGGGACCCGCAGCTTCGTCGTCACCCTGTACGACCCCGACGCGCCGACCGGCTCGGGGTGGTGGCACTGGGTGGTGGTCAACATCCCCGCCACCGTGACGTCCCTGCCCGCCGGCGCGGGGTCGGGCGACGCCGACCTGCCCGAGGGCGCGTCGATGACCCGCACCGATTTCGGCGGCAACGCCTACGGCGGCGCGGCTCCCCCGCCGGGACCGGCCCATCGCTACATCTTCACCGTGCACGCGCTGGACACCGAAACCCTGACCCTGCCGTCCGACGCGTCGGGGGCGATGGTGGGCTTCTTCGTGCACAGCCACGCCCTGGGCTCGGCCAGCCTGACGGCGACCTTCGGCAAGGCGGGCTAGGTCTTCGGTCCAGGCGTCGCGTGACGGACGCTTTGCCTTGGAATGTCCGATGCCTGCGGGAGCGAGGCCTGCAATTCGCCGGCAACGTTCCGCTGATAGGCCACGCGCACGCCGCCAGGGTCGCTCGCAATCACGCGCAGGTAGCTTTTTGCGGCCGTGTCGGGCGCGCGCACGCCCTTTTCCCAGCCCTTGATGGTTTCCTCTTCCAGGCCGTATCGCACCGCGAACTGCTCCCGCGTCAGCTTCAGCTTCTTACGGATGGCGGCCACATTCACGTCCGCCTTCTGATCGACATGGACAGCTTTCACGCCCGCTTCCCGCAGATCGGCAAGCAGCGCGGCCGGGCTCTCCACCTTTGGAACCTGGAGGGAGGCCGAACATGTGCTGACACCTGCCTTCTCCGAATCCGCGATCAGTTCGTCGATCAGCTTCTTCGCCGCCGACACCTTCATCCCGCGCTTCGCCAGCGCCATCGTCGCCGCGATGGCATTCAGGCCCGGCCAGTCGTTCCGGCTGAGGGAGAGGACGAACCTACCGCGTGAACCGGATTGTACGCGTTCGATGTCCCGGATTGGCCCCAGTCGTTCGAAGCGAGCCCTTAATGACGATTTCATCGACATCCACCCCTTCCATCACCGCCAGAGCCACGGCCCTCAGATTGGCAGATCCGACCGCGTTGGCCGCACTTCCGTGAATATTCAAGTCGGACAGCGTCATGGATCTGTCGGCGTCGTCAACCGAGACGACCGCCTGATACCAATTTTCCGAAAGACTGACGGATGAGATGTCCCCGCAAGGGCGTTGCCCTTGACCCACCAAAGGGCAGTCGCCCTTTGGAAACCCATTCGTTATCAAATGATTGGGGTCCAGGGCCTCAGGCCCTGGTGGGTTCGGGCGAAGCCCGGGAAAACGCGCCTCACGCCCCGGTATTGCGCCGCCAGGGCAACAGGAAGGGCGCGCGGCCGTGGTGGCCGAAATGGGCGATGCGGGCTTCGTGCAGGTGCATTTCGCCGAACATCTGCAGGCGCATCATCAGCACCGTCGCCGCGGCCCCCAGGAAGGGGGCGACGCAATAGATCCAGAACCCCTGCCACTGGCCGGAGAACAGCGCCGGCCCCAGGCTGCGCGCCAGGTTGGTGCTGTCGCCCGACAGCCAGGCTTCGAACGGGTTCAGGGTGAAGAACAGCGGCCCGGCCAGCAGCGGCGTCGCCCAGCGCAGGCGGGCATGCCCGCCGGTGAACAGCAGGGCGGTAATCAGCAGCGCGGTGGCGCAGGCCTCGCCGGTGAAGGCCCAGGACAGCGGCACGCGGTCGTAGGGCACGGTGGCGGCGAAATGCGTGGCGCGGGCCCACCCGCCCCAGCGCGGCCACAGCAGGCCGGCCAGCGCCACCAGGCCGGTGCCGATGACGGCCCCCGCCAGTTGGGCGGCCATGTAGCCGATCATGTCCCGCCAGGCCAGCCGGCCGGCCAGCGTGAAGGCCAGGGTCACGGACGGGCTGACATGCCCGCCGCTGACCCGCCCGAAGGGCGACAGCGCCGCGATGGAGCCGCCCATGCCGAAGAACAGCCCCTGCAACGCGACCTGCAGGGCGGGATAGTCCGCCAGGGCCCGCCCCACCGGGCTGGCCGCCGCCCCCAGCAGCACGTTGGTGACCACCCCGAACACCATCAGCACGATGGTGCCCGCGCATTCGCAGGCATACAGGCGCGGATGGACCAGCCGGCCGGGATGGGGCGCGCCCGCCAGCGGCCGGTCCTGCGGATGGGGATAGAGCGCCGGATTGTCCACCGGCGCCGCGACGGGCGCCGAAGGGGGCGGGGGCATGCCGGCCATGGGCGGGCGCTACCCCTGGTAGGACCCGATTTCGACCAGGTTGCCGTCCGGGTCCTGGCAATAGACCGAGGTGATCGGCCCCAGCGCGCCGAGGCGGGCCACCGGCCCCTCGGTCACGGTGACGCCGCAGCCTTCCAGATGCTCGATCACGTCGCCGCTGGACAGCGCGGTGATGAAGCACAGGTCGTTGGTGCCCGGCAGCGCGTCGTCGGCGGTGGCCCAGCCCTCCGCCCCATGGGGGCGGAGGTTGATCTTCTGGCCGCCGAATTTCAGCGCCGTGCGGTTGTTGCGGCCGTATTCCTCCCGCTCCATGCCCAGGACCCGCTGATACCAGGATGCCGAAACCTCCAGGTTGCGGACAGTGATGACGACATGGTCCAGCCGATCGACGGTAAAGCGCATGGAACAGGGATCTCCCTAAGCTGTCGGGCCGCCGGGCGCGATCGCCCGGCCTCAGCCCGTCAGGCCATCGTAGAAATCATTACCCTTGTCGTCGATGACGATGAAGGCGGGGAAATTCTCGACCTCGATCTTCCAGACCGCCTCCATGCCCAGTTCCGGATATTCCAGAACCTCGACCTTGCGGATGCAGTCCTTGGCCAGCCGCGCCGCCGGGCCGCCGACCGAGCCCAGGTAGAAGCCGCCGTATGTATGGCAGGCCTCGCGCACCGCCTTCGAGCGGTTGCCCTTGGCCAGCATGACGAACGACCCGCCGGCCTTCTGCAGCATGGCGACATAGCTGTCCATGCGCCCCGCCGTGGTCGGGCCGAACGAGCCGGTGGGCAGCCCGTCGGGCGTCTTGGCCGGGCCGGCGTAATAGACCGGGTGATTCTTCAGGTAGTCGGGCAGGCCCTCGCCGCGCTCCAGCCGTTCGCGGAACTTGGCGTGGGCGATGTCGCGGGCCACCACCATCGTGCCGGTCAGCGACAGGCGCGTGCGGACGGGAAAGCGCGACAGCAGGGCGCGGATCTCGCTCATCGGCTGGTTCAGGTCCACCTGGACCACCTCGCCGTCCAGATGCGCGTCCGTCGTTTCCGGCAGGAAGCGGGCGGGGTCGGTTTCCAGTTGCTCCAGGAAGAACCCGTCGGCGGTGATGCGCGCCTTGACCTGCCGGTCGGCCGAGCACGACACGCCGATGCCCACCGGCAGCGATGCGCCATGGCGCGGCAGGCGCACCACGCGCACGTCATGGCAGAAATACTTGCCGCCGAACTGCGCGCCGATGCCCAGGCGCTGCGTCAGCTTCAAAATCTCCTGTTCCAGTTCCAGGTCGCGGAAGGCGTGGCCCAGGGGGCTGCCCTGGGTGGGCAGGGTGTCCAGCCAGCGCGTCGAGGCCAGCTTCACCGTCTCCAGCGTCTGTTCGGCCGACATGCCGCCGATCACCACCGCCAGGTGGTAGGGCGGGCAGGCCGAGGTGCCCAGCGTGCGGACCTTGACGTCCAGCCATTTCAGCAGGTCGTCCTTGCTGGACAGCAGGGCGCGGGTTTCCTGGAACAGGAAGGTCTTGTTGGCCGACCCGCCGCCCTTGGCGACGAACATCAGGTCCATCTGTTCGGCGTGATAGTCGCCGGGGGCGGCCGAGATATGGAACTGCACCGGCAGGTTGGTGCCGGTGTTCACTTCCTCGAACATCGACAGCGGCGCCATCTGCGAATAGCGCAGGCTGGTGCGGGTGTAGGTGTCGTACACCCCGCGCGAGAACGCTTCCTCCTCGTTCCCGTCGATCCAGACGCGCTGGCCCTTCTTGCCGTAGACGATGGCCGTGCCGGTGTCCTGGCACATCGGCAGCACGCCGCCGGCGGCGATGCAGGCGTTCTTCAGCAGGTCCAGCGCCACGAAGCGGTCGTTGTCCGAGGCCTCGGGGTCCTTGAGGATGCGCGCAAGCTGCGCCAGATGGCCCGGCCGCAGCAGATGCGCGATGTCGTGGAAGGCGCGGGCCGCCAGTTCGCTCAGGGCCTCGGGGCGGATGTGCAGCACGGTCCGCCCGTCGCAGACCGTGGTGTGCACGCCCGCGATCTCCAGCTTCTTCCACGGCGTGTCGTCGTCGTGCAGCGGAAAGAGCGGGCCGTAGGCGAACGGCTTGAGCGCCGGTTTCGGTGGGGTGGTTGAAACATTCAACGGACGATCTCCCTTGTGCCAGTCTCCCCCGGATTGGTTCCGGGTGGTAGCGGTTCACGGGACGCCCGGCCGCATCCGGGCGCTCCGGATGACGTGTGGTTCAGCCCTGGTTCGGCCCCTTCTTCCGAAAGGCCGCAAGGCTGACCACCTGCGACGAGGCCGGCGTCTCGGCCGGCTCGTCCCCTGCCGGGGCGGGGGCGGTGGCCCCGGCGTCCGGCGGGGTGGTCTCGTCGGCCTCCTCCTCCTCATCCGGCTCCGGCGCGGTGAAGCGCAGGGCCAGCCGGACATGGGGGTCGGCGAAGGCCGTGATGGCGGCGACGGGGATGACCAGGATCGACCCCACGCCGCCGAAGGACAGGCCGACCGACACGGTCTGCGCCGCGCGGTCCACCTTCAGGTCCCAGAACTGGTGCTGCAGCACGATCGTGATCTCGTGCGGGTACTGGGCGCGCAGGCGGGCGGGCATGTCCACGCCCGGCCAGTTGGTCAGGAACGTGATGTAGAAATGATGCCCGTCCGGCAGGCCCTCGGCGCCGACATGGTCCAGCGCGCGCAGCATCACCTCGCGGTACGCGTCCTCGATCCAGGCGTCGTAGGGTATGAGGCTGTCGGGAATCACGGCGTCGAAGCCGTTTTCCTCATCGTGATCGTCGGACATGCGGACTACTCCGTACCGTCCGGCCCCCCCCGTGATCGGGCGGCCGGCGCCTGATGGCCTTGCTGCTTCGCGCCACGCCGTGCCACAGGTTCAAGCCATGCGTCAAACGCCGCGCCCTTGCAAGGGACGGACCCGCGGATCGGCTTCACGAAGCGGACATGATGCCACGGCGGGGCGGCAAAGTGGGAGGGCTTCTGTTGCCCGGTGCCCTCCCGAACCGCGCTTGTCACTTATGCAGCGACAGCGAGCACCTCAGAGTTATCGTTGGCACTTGTGATTTAGCCCGATGACGGTGGTACAATACCGGGCAAAAGGCAGGTCTTTACCATGCGTGTCGAGCCTGTTTCGTCCCCATGGCTCCCTGCCCCGAAGGGTCGTAGCGGAGAGCGTTCTGGTGGAGACGCCGGGTACCGCCCCCGGGTCCACAACATTTATTCCACGTGCCGTTTATCGCCATAGCCAAGGGGCGAACCCCTCCGGCACCATGGGATATAGGGTTGGCGGCCGCCGTTGGCAAGCGGTGTGGCGCACGCCACGGTCGCGAAGCGGGGGGTTTCGTGATATGCGCCCCCTTCGGACCACACGGACAGGGCGGGAAGCAGATGTTTTCAACGGACCAGCAATCGGAAATCGACGCCGCCCGCGCCGGCTGGGCCCAGACCCGCCGCACCGTCGTCCCCGCCGCCGAGGACGCGCTGTACACCCCCCTGCCGGTGCTGGAGACCGGATTCGTCCGACTGATCGACTATATGGGCGGCGACGCGGCCATCGTGCAGGGCGCGCGGGTGTCGTACGGCAAGGGCACGCGCAGCACCTCGGACGACCGGGGGCTGATCCGCTACCTGATGCGGAACCGGCACACCAGCCCGTTCGAACTGGCGGTGGCCAAGTTCCACGTCCGCGCGCCCATCTTCGTCACCCGGCAGTGGTTCCGCCACCGCACCGCCAGCATCAACGAATATTCCGCGCGCTATTCGGTGCTGGAGAAGGAATTCTACTTCCCCCGGCCCGAGGACATCGCCCGCCAGTCGTCCAGCAACAAGCAGGGGCGCGGCGACAGCCTGCCCGCCGACGCCGCAGAACAGGTGCTGGCCCTGCTGCGCGAGGACGCCACGCGCTGCTACGACCATTACCTGGAAATGCTGAACCAGGACGAGGCCGGCAACATCGTCGACCCCACGCGCCCGGTGGTGGCGCGCGAGCTGGCGCGCATGACCCTGCCGGTCAATGTGATGACGCAGTTCTACTGGCAGATCAATCTGTGGAACCTGCTGCATTTCCTGCGCCTGCGCGCCGACGCCCATGCCCAGTACGAAATCCGCGCCTATGCCGACGCCATCCTGACCCTGGTCGAACGCTGGGTACCGCAGACCTTCGAGGCCTTCCGCGACTACATGCAGGAAGCCGCCCTGCTGTCCGGCCCCGCGCTGCGCGCGCTGCGCGCCATCCTGGCCGGTGACGGCACGGTGGACCTGCAGGCGGCCGGCCTGTCGAAGCGCGAGGCGGCGGAACTGATCGCCCTGCTGCCCGAAATCGGGCCGCGCGCCCGCTGAAGGCGGGGCGCTGCCTCATAGGCGCGAAGGTCGCATTTCGCAAGAAATCTCAGGGCTCTGCCCTGAAACCCGCCAAAGGCCACAGGCCTTTGGAAACCAATCCGTTATCCCTGATCGGGGTCCAGGGCCTCAGGCCCTGGTGGGTTCGGGCAGCGCCCGGCCTTCCTTTTCCCCTATCGCCCGGCGGGGGCGCCGGCACAAAGCGGCTTCGGCCGTCACCCGTTAAATATAATCTTCATTATGCGGTCTCCTGGAGATTTCATAGACTCGCGCGGGTGATCTACGCCGCTGTGCGGGCGCAAAATATTGGGTTCATGGCATCGGCAGGAAGACGAAAATAATCGAAGGGATACCCTGTGCGGTCGGTTGGCATTAAACTCTCTCTGGGTATCATTTTATTACTTATTTCCATTTCCTGCGTTGTTTCCGGAAAATTTTCGATAGACGGCCTCACCCATGTCAACGGCCGGGTGGAAAAGATCGCCCACCAGTCGCTTGCAAGCCTGAAGATACTGGCCGCGATCGACAGTCAGATCCGCACGTTCCGCGCGGTCGAGATCCAGCAGCTTACGACGTCGTCGCCCGAGGAATTTGCGACGCTTTCGGCCAGCAGCACCGCCATTTCCGAAAAGATCGCGCATGCCATCGACGCCTATGTGCCGTTCATCAATTCGGACAACGACCAGGCCCTGTTCCACAATTTGCAGGAGGAATGGTCCGAATATGAGGAATATCACGACACGACGTTCAAGAACTGGGTTGTTTCGCAGGACAAGAGCCATGCCCTGCTGAACGAAGGCCAGCAACTGATCGAATTGCAGGAGAAAGTGTCCGGCACCCTCACGTCGTTCATGGACGGCAGCATCACGGACGCGGCGTCCTATGCGCTGGACTCCGGGGTGACATACCGGATGACGCTCCGGCGGGTCTATGCCGCGTATGTCGCCCTGTTCGTCGTCGTGGTCGTCGCCGTCCTTGTCGTGGTGTACAACATTCTGCGGCCCCTTCAGAAAATCAATGCGTCCATCACCAGGTTGGCCGGCGGCCAGACGGACCTGACGTTTCCGCTGGCGCACAGGGGGGATGAGATCGGCGCGATCTCCCGCTCGCTGGACGTCTTCCGCGCCGCCGCCATCGCGAAGCGGAAGCTGGAGCAGGACGCCGAAATCCAGCGCCGGCAGGCCGAGGCCGAACGTGTCGCCATTCAGGAGAAAGCCGAAGCCGAAGCGCGGGAGTGGCTACGCAAGGCCACGGGCGCCCTGGCCGCCGGCCTGAAGCGGATGGCCGGGGGCGACCTGTCCTTCCAGATCGAGACCGAATTTTCCAAGGCGTTCGAGCCCCTGCGCCACGATTTCAACCAGTCCCTGGCGCAGCTTGCCGCGACATTTTCCCGGATGTCCGGCGCCATTCACGTCATCAGCGACGGCACCCACGGGCTGGCGGCCGGGGCCGACACCCTGGCGCGCCGCAGCGAAACGCAGGCGGCGGCCCTGGAACAGACGGCCGCCGCCGTGGCGGGCATCGCCCGAAGCGTGGAGGATACGGCAAAACGATCCGAAGACGCCCAGCAGATCGGCGCGCGGGCGCGCCAGTCCGCCGCGACGTCCACCGCGATCACGCACGAGGCGGAAGCGGCCATGGGCCGCATCGAACAGGGTTCGGCGCAGATTGCCGCGATCGTCGACGTGATCGACGGCATCGCCTTCCAGACCAACCTCCTGGCGCTGAACGCCAGCGTCGAGGCGGCGCGGGCCGGTACGGCCGGCAGGGGGTTCGCCGTCGTCGCCACCGAAGTGCGATCGCTGGCGCAGAAATGCGCCGAAGCCGCCCTGGATGTCCGCACGGTGATCCGCCGGACCGCCGCCGACGTGCAGGAGGGCGCGGGCCGCGTCAAGGATTGCAGCGGGGCGCTGCGGACCATCGCCGCGTTCATCGGCCAAATGGGCCAGCACCTGGACGCCATCGCCATCGCGGCCAGGGAACAATCCTCCAGCCTGGGGGAAATCAACGCCGCCGTGGGGTCGCTGGACCAGACGACCCAGCAGAACACCGGCGTCGCCGACCAGTTCCACGCCACCTCCCGCAGCCTGGCCGACGAAAGTGGCAGGCTCAACGGGCTGGTCAGCCAGTTCAGCCTGCCGGAAACCGAGGCCGCCGGGCAGCACGCCGCATTCCCCGACCACGCGGCCTCGGACCGGGTGCTGCTGGCCGCTTACGAAGAATAACCGTTCTGCTACGGGACATTTTCGGCGCAGTGAGTGCGCCGCGCGGGCAGGTCGGGCGCCACCCGGCCCGTCCTGCGCCACTCGAACGACGAGCCGATGCCCCAGACCTTCGAGGCCTTCCGCGACTACATGCACGAAGCTGCCCTGCTGTCCGGCTCCGCGCTACGCGCCCTGCACGCGGTTCCGGCCGGCGACGGCACGGTGGACCTGCAAGCGGCCGGCCTGTCGAAGCGCGAGGCGGCGGAACTGGTCGCCCTGCTGCCCGAACTCGGCAAGGGCCTCGGCCCTTGCCTTCGCTTCAATCGGCCCCGCTGGCCTTCTTGGGGGCGACAAGCACCAAGAATCCGAGACTTACCGCGTGATGGAAGCGTCGTTCCTCAAAGAAGAGGCGATTATACCGCTTGCAACACGGCTGGTTGCGCCTTCTTTTCGGACTTGTTTGCTTGAATGCGGTCATCCCGTAAGCGGACATTGTCATGTAACCCACGACAGGCTGCTTCGGGGACGAAACCGTTGTTCGCGTGTCAGATAGCGAAGTGCGGCTTCCGGTTCGAGGCAGGCACAAGGCTTGGTCGCCTGTAAGCTAGGGCCTAGCCTGTCTCATGCTACACAGCCCTTTGAAAATTAGTGCCCCCTGTATGGCCCGACTTGCCGCCATTGTAGCACTTCGCCACTGGGCAAACTGGCGTCATGCTGAACGATCTTGCTCTGCATGTACAGCAAAGCACGCTGTTCAGCATGTCTAGGACGAAGCCTGCTTACGAGCGGCTGTTAGTAACCATGAATGAAAGGAAATATAGATTTGGTAATGTCATACTACTCCTGCTTTTTTATGACATAAACTGGAATGGAAACCCAAAAATAACACTACACCAACTCGATACACCATCTGTCCGAAGGGAATAATGGAAACTTATGCTTGGGGAACGGTGGCTTTCATCTCATTTTTGAGAAGAGGGCTGAAATTTTGTCACCAGGAATTGAAGCAATAAAACTGATATTGCAAACATGATAGCATGATATAGAGTCTCCCTCCACATCCCCTTTAGTGCATCAGTTGCCCCTGCATGATAACTATTCGATATAAAATATATTGCTTGGCACCAAAAAAAAGAGACTAGAGACTGAACATTTGTCGAAATCTCATCGAGAGAGAAGGTTCTAACTGTTAAATTTTTCGGTGCAAATAAAGAAATTATGCCTGTTATAAAAATAACAACTATTAGCACGACAGAAGATTTCATATAAATCCCATTTATAGTTCCCATTATATTTTCTGCTGTACCATAGTAGAAAAAATCGTTTCTTTGCATTATGGCAACAAGTAGGCCAATTAGTCCCCACAATGCTAATTTATATATTGCTTTGAACCATTTAACATCGAGATTTAATAGCCAAGGCGTCATGCTGTTACTCTTCGTTTATTGGATCTGAAAGAATACAATGACACATCTCGCGTAAGGTTGAATAGTATCGAACTGAACCACCGCGAATTTATCGGAGACGTTCTTCCCACCGATCTAAAAAAGTTCCGACTTCGGAAAGTGAGTCTGTTTTTTCGCGTTCATGCCATCAAAGTCGACTGTCAGGTTTCCCCCTGATCTGCCTGTCCGCTCAGTGATGCAGGAGCAGACAGGCGGCAGTCGCCTTCATCTCGGACATACTGTTGTCCAGATCACTTTACGCATAGCGGACATGAAGCATGGGTCGGTAGCGGACAGACGACTTGCGGAATGACCGCGCTATAGCTGCTGTTCTTCCTCTACGACCCGCATTTCCGCCCGATCGCAGCACTGATCGCGCGGTGGCACGAAGAAGGATGGATCACGGTGCGAAGGTCCGGCTGCGATCGAACTGTGGATCAGGGATGGATTTTTTCGTCGGACGCAACTGGCTTTACCCTGCTAGCGAAACGCACGACGCCAGCCCCAATTCAATCTGGTCCGGATGCCCTCGGCTGCGGGAGGCGCTAATGTTGGATAGTGCCAATCGACTGCAAGAAAGTCAGCAGGTATTTGGCGGCGGCGTTGCCTAGATCGACTCAGGCGACCCAGTCCCGCTCCTGCCGTTTGGGCTAGAAAGCGTCGCAGGCTTGAAGGGAAGACGGCGCAGCCCTAGGTTTTAACCCAGCTATCCTGTAGAAAGTGCCCGATGTCGATTTCATATATCCCCACCGTAAGCGGTGACCCCATTAATGCCGTAGCCGGCGAAGTCATCCGCAAGATCCGCGCTGGGGATGTCTATGCCGCCGATGACGACATCGTACTCTATGCCGGATGGCCCAAAGTTAAGGATTACGATGGGCGGCCGCATAGCGCTGATCTCACCATTCTAGGCAAGGATCATGGCCTAAAACTTTTGAAGATATCGCTCGCGGCTAATGCACGCGACTTGCGCCGCGATGCGCAGACCATCGCCCAAGTCGCCGCTTCCACCGAATCGCTCATGGGCAAGAGTCTCGCCCTCAAGAAACGCCGGCAGCTGATCTTCGAAGTCGTCCCTGTCCTCTACGCGCCTAATCTCGGCGAGCCGTACGACAACGAGGAAATCGAAATCGCACGCACCGAGGCTGAGTTCGTTCGCATCCTTAAGGAAGAAAGCGGCCCCCTTTCCGACGCCCAGCGCAACGAAGTTCGCGCCATCGTCGAAGGAGCTAAGGCGCTCGGCCAACTCTCCGAAGCCGAGGACGACGATACACTATCGGACATCGCGCGCGCCTACCGGGAACTGGAAGCGGTCATCTACAACTTCGATGCCGCCCAGCGCTCTGTCGCGCTCACGTCCATCCGTGGTCCGCAGCGCATCCGCGGGCTGGCCGGCACCGGCAAGACAGTCATCCTCGCCATGAAGGCGGCCCTCGCACACATTGAGAATCCCAATGCCAAGATTCTCATTACGTACTACACGCGCAGCCTGCGTGACGTCATGGAGCGGATGATCACACGCTTCCATCGCCACTTCGCCGAAGTCGATCCTAACTGGGACAATCTGCACGTCCGCCATGGCTGGGGCCGCTCTAACCTTACCGGTGTCTATCGCGAGGCCTGCATCCGTGAAGGTCTCGTGCCGCGTTCGTTCAGCGACGTGCGCAGCGCCGCCGATCCTTTCGGAACCGTCTGCCGCGAACTGGTCGACGCTAAGGTGCTCTCACCCTACTACGACATCATCCTCGTCGACGAAGGGCAGGACTTTCCCGACGGTTTCTACCAGATGTGCTTCTTTCTGGCTAAGGGCAAGCGCGACCAGAAGCAGATCATCTGGGCCTATGACGAGCTACAGAACGTATTTGACGTCAATGTGCGCGAGCCCGAGCAGCTCTTCGGGCAGGACCACGACGGTGAACCACGCATATCGCTTGCACGCAGCCTGCCGGTCGGCACAGATACCAACGATTTCGTTCTGCAACGTGCCTACCGCAACCAGCGCGAAATCTTAGTCCTGGCCCACTCCCTCGGTTTCGGCGTCTACGGCAAGACGGTCCAGATGCTCGAGAACGAGAAGCACTGGGAAGATGTCGGCTACGACGTGATCGACGGGACCTTCACCGCGGGCAGTCTCTGCATTGTCGAGCGGCCGATGGCCAACAGCCCGACCACGCTCGACAGCCCGCCGGGCGTGAACCTCGTTGAGATCATCGGGGCCGATAACCTTGCGGCGGAAGTCGAACACGCTGTGATCGAGATCCGTAAGTTCGTGAACGATGGTCTTAAGGCCGACGAGATTCTCGTCGTCTGCCTTGATGATCGGGCCTCTAAATCTTACTTCTCCAAGCTATCAGGGTTGCTGGCGCAGTCCGACATCGCTTGCAACAACATCTTAAACAATCCCTACAGCGAGCCCGCCTTCCGCATCGATGGGAAGGTGACTCTCAGCACCGTTTACCGGGCCAAGGGTAACGAGGCCGCTGTCGTCATCGTGTTAGGCGCCGATGCCGCCGTGCTCGAAACGCGCCTGGGCCGCAACAAGCTTTTCGTGGCTTTTACCCGTACCAAGGGCTGGTTGCGCATCTTCGGATGTAACAACAAAAATTTCGCAAGGCTGAGGGGGGAAGTCGTGATGGCACTCTCCAAGAGTCCACGCATCGAGTTCGTCATGCCCGACATGACCAACCTCAACACAATCCAGCGGGGCCTTGAAGAGAAGCATGCGCGCCTCCTGGAAGCGAAACGCCGGGTCGATCGCATCAGAAGCGAGTTCAACCTCTCGCAGGATGACATGGCAAACCTGCTCGAGGAGGAGTGATGAATCTTGCCGATTTCAATACGAGCATTCGGGCGGCGATCGACTTCTACACCGCCCAAGGATTGTGGCAGTCGAGTGTCTATACGTGCGCGTTGCCCCGTTCGGCGTCGTTCAACCAGCTTGCGCTGACAACGAGGGATTACGCACCGGTCTACGAAAAGGGCCTTGCCCTTTCGCACTATAATTTCCTTCTGAGTGATTTGTCCTTCTTCCAATTCTCGCACACAAGCGAGACCGAGTACGCTCTTGCCTATTACCCGAATCCCCGCCTTAGCGGGTCGCCGGCTGCCCTCGATGAGTACCGCAGCTACGAAAAAGAGCGCGACGAGGGGCATTGGAGCGATGAAGAGTTTGCAGAACTCGCTTCGGCGATTCCGGTACGCACCTTCATTCCGCGAATCCGCTTCGAATACAGCGAAAAACAATACAAGAACGTGCGCCATCCCGGCGCTCATTTTCACATCGGTATGTCCGGTGAAGACCGCTGGGCATCGGCTCGCAAGCTCTCGCCCCTTACCTTCGCCCTGCTGATGGCCAAACATTATCACCCTGTGAATTGGTGGGCTGGATCGCGTTTTTCGCACCCAGTCGAAGATCAGAACCTCCTCTTCGAAACTTGCCTCGATCGCAAGCTAATCGCGGCACTCCAAGTCGACGGAGTTTCACAGTTCCTATCCGAAGACGAGCGGATGGGGTTTCATTTCGCCGCACTGCATGGCGCTGTGACTACCTGATTTCAGCGCATACTACGGCGTGTCGTCAGTTAAGCAGAATGACGACTGAGGCGAACTGAACGGCTGCGAGGAAAGTGGATTTCAGTTTGTCGTAGCGCGTTGCAATGGCGCGGAACCGTTTGAGTTTGTTAATGAAGCGTTCGACAAGATTTCGTTCCCTGTAAAGGGCGAAGTTTGTTTCGCGTTGTGTCGTTCGGTTGCGTTTTGGCGGGATAACCGGGGCAATCTCGCGCTTTGTCAGTTTGTCGATCAACCTGTCTGCGTTATACGACCTGTCGGCCAGGAAGGCATCCGGGTCAATGTTTTCCAGCATCGGTTCAGCCCGGTTGATATCCGCATCCTGTCCCGGTGTAATATCGAGTTCTACCGGGTTGCCCAGAGCATCGCAGATGGTATGGATCTTTGTGGTCAACCAGACCCGGGATCGTCCGATGGCCTGATCAGCGCCCCCTTTTTCAGGGCTCCCGCACTATGCTGGTGCGCCCGGACAATGGTGCTGTCGATCATCATGTACTCATTGTGGTGATCTGCTGCCAGATAATGAAAGATCCTTTCGATCACACCGCTTTCACACCAACGCCGGTCCGACCCCGATTGAATGGCGACTTTTGGAATTTCACGGCAAAGCGTTGAATGACTGAGATTGGCGCGTAGCTGTTATGAACGTCGACGGTACGAATGGCCGCTTTTCTAATATCCCCGCCTAACAGCCGACATTCTGTTTCCCCCCGCCAATCAGCCGTTTTTTCGAACGGCATAATCTCCTCCCAAGGCCTCGGACTTTATGAATGTGATGGGATGCGCGGGCCTCGGTCCTTGCCGGGGTCGGGCGACACCCGGCCTGTCCTGCGATGGTCCGCCGCGCGGTACGTCTTGCGCCGCTCGAACGACGAGCCGATGCCCAGCACCTCGCGGTATTTGACCACCGTGCGGCGCGACAGGGCGAAGCCGATCTGGTGCAGTGCCTGGACGATCCGTGCGTCGGACAGCACCGCGTCGGGCGATTCCTCGTGGATCAGGCGGCGGATGTGGGCGCGGGCGGCCCCGGCTGCGCGCAGTTCGCTGTCCGTGCCCTCGACGCCCGCCGAAAAGAAGAATTTGAGGGGAAACAGCCCGAACGGCGTGGCGATATGCTTGTTGGCGACGATGCGGCTGATGGTGCTGTCGTGCAGGCGCACGTCGTCGGCGATGCGCCGCATGGTCAGCGGGCGCAGCGCCTCGGGCCCGCGCGTCATGAAATCGGCCTGGCGAAACAGGATATGTTCGCCCACCACCATCAGGCTGTGCTGACGCCGCGCCAGCGCATGCACCAGCCAGCGCGCGCCCGACAGCCAGCCGGCGACACGCTTGCGTTCGTCCTCGTGGCGCAGGGACCCCAGCCGGTCCGTCAGGGCGGTGTTCAGCCCGACCGTTTCGGACAGGTCCTGCGCCGCCGCCACGCGCCACGTGCCGTTGGGGCCTTCCTGCACCATCAGGTCGGGGATGCGCGTCTGGACGGGTTCGGCCACGTCCTCGGCCCACGGGCGCGGGTTCAGCGCGCGCAGTTCGGCGATCATCTCGGCCAGGTCGTCGGCGTCCACGCCGCAGGCCGCGCGCAGCCGGCTCCGCTCGCCCCGCGCCAGCAGGTCCAGGTTCGCCAGCAGCGCCGCCATGGCGGGGTCGAACCTGTTGCGCGCCTGCAACTGCACCGCGAAGCATTCCGCCAGCGACATCGCCGCCACCCCCACCGGGTCGAAGCGCATCAGCCGCTGGCGCACCGCCTCGATGCGTTCGGGCGTGACGTTCAGGCGGCGGGCCAGTTCCGCCCTGTCGGCGGCGAGCCGCCCCGCTGCGTCCAGCTCGTCGATCAGCGTTGCGCCGATCCGCCGGTCGGCGCCGTCGGGCATCGCCCGCATCATCTGCCGCAGCAGCCGTTCGCGGATGGTCATGGGGCCGGCCGGCACGCGCAGGGTGGCATCGTCCAGCCCCCCGGCTTCGGCGCGGGCCGGGCCTTCGCGCGCGTAGGCCGGCGGGTCGAAGCGTTCCAGAAGGGGGTTACCATCGACCTGGGCGGCGATGAAACGTTCCAGGTCGGTCTGCGACATCCGCAGCACGCGCAGCGTCTCGCGCATGCGCGCGGTCATGGCCAGCCCATGGGCCAGCCCCTGGCGCTGGCCGAGTTTCTGCCCTAGCGCGACGGGCACGGGCGGACGGCGTTCACGGACGCCGCGCGGGCGCCAGCCGGTCCAGCCCGGCGGACACCGCCCAGATGGCCAGGAACAGGGCGGCGATGCCCAGCCCCACCGCCGGGAAATGATCGCCCAGCACCCGCGCCGCCCGCACCGCCAGCCCGGCCGGGGCGGCCCCGTCGTCACCCAGCATCTGCACGGCCTCGACCAGCCCCACCGCGACGGCGGCCATGACCGAGGCCAGCGTGACGACCAGATTATAGACCATGCGCCGCCGGCCCGACCGCGCGCTCCAGCCGAAGGCGCGGATCATCAGCATGGCGTCGATGCTGTCCACCAGCGCCATCCCCGCCGTGAACAGCAGCGGAAAGACCATGACGCCCGCAAGCCCCAGCCCGTGCGCCGCATGCGCCGCCGTCAGCCCCAGCAGGCCGATTTCGGTCGCGGTGTCGAAGCCCAGCCCGAACAGGAAGCCCAGCGGGTACATCTGCCACCCCCGGCTGACCAGGCGGAAGGCCGGGTGGAACAGCCGCACCAGCAGCCCGCCGGGCACGGAGGGTTCCGCGCCCGCCCCCGCCCCCGCGCGCAGGGCCCGCCACTGGGTCAGCGCCACATCCATGTTCGCCAGCGCCATGACCAGCAGGAAGGAGATCGAGACCACCGACCCCACCGTGCCGCCGATCAGGTGCCAGCGGTCCAGCCACCCGTGCGCCGGCACCACCGCCAGCAGCAGCGTCGCCAGGATGACGACGCTGGAATGCCCCAGCGAGAACGACAGCCCCACCCACAGCGGCCGCCGCCCCTGCGTCATCAGCTTGCGCGTCACCACGTCGATGGCCGCGATATGGTCGGCGTCCATCGCGTGGCGCAGGCCGAAGGTCCACGCCAGCAGGGCCGAGGCCATCAACACGGGCTGCGCGCCCAGCGCGTATTCGGCCCAGCCCCAGGCGGCGATGTTGACCGCCGCCAGCCCCGCCAGCAGCGCGCGCATCGCCCCCGGCGCCGTGGCGGGCGACCCGGCGTCCATGTCGGCAGACCTCATCTCAGCAGATCCTCGGCAGTTGTTCGCCCGAGGGCATGGTCACCACGCGCTGTCCGCCGAACCGGTTGGCCAGATGCACCGCCCCGCGCCCCGATGCGGGGGCCTCCAGTCGGCCGATGACCGCCGCCTCCCGCCCCAGGGGGTGGGCGCGCATCGCCGCCAGGGCGGCATCGGCGGCGGCGGCCGGCACCACGGCGGCCAGCTTGCCCTCGTTGGCCAGATAGAGCGGGTCCAGCCCCAGGATCTCGCACACGCCGGCGACCTCGGGGCGCACCGGCAGGGCGGCCTCGTCGATCCGCACGGTGACGCCGCTGGCCTCGGCCAGTTCGCTCAGCACCCCGGCCAGCCCGCCCCGCGTGGCGTCGCGCATGCAGCGCACGTCGGGCGCCGCATCCAGCAGGGCGTCGGTCAGCCCGTTCAGCGGCGCGCAGTCGCTGCCCAGGGCGACATCCAGCGCCAGGTCGCCCCGCGCGCACAGGATGGCGGCCCCATGGTCGCCCAGCGTGCCGTTCACGATCACCACGTCGCCGGGGCGGCCGGCGGCGATGCTGATGGCGCACCCCGGACGGATGACCCCGATGCCGGTGGTGGTGACGAACAGCCCGTCGCACGCGCCGCGCGGCACCACCTTGGTGTCGCCGGTCACGATCCGCACCCCCGCCGCGCGGGCGCACGCCGCCATCGAGGCCGAGACGCGCCGCACCAGGGCCAGGTCCAGCCCTTCGGCCAGGATGAAGGCCGCCGACAGCGCCACCGGCCGCGCGCCGCCCACCGCCAGGTCGTTCACCGTGCCGCAGACGGCCAGCGTGCCGATGTCGCCGCCGGGAAATTCCAGCGGATCGACCACGAAGGAATCGGTGGTGAAGGCCAGCCGGTCGCCCAGCGCGGCCAGGTCGGCCAGGGCGAAGCGCGCCTGGTCTTCCTGGGGGGCCGCGGGGTCGTCCGAGAAGGCGCGCAGGAACACGCCGTCGATCAGCGCGCGCATCGCCGTGCCGCCGCCGCCATGGGCCAGGGTGATGCGCCCGTCGGACCCGATGCCGGGGATGGTGTGGTCGTTCATGCCGCGCCTTTCAGGCCCTGATACTGGTAATAGGCCGCGCACGCGCCCTCGGACGAGACCATCAGCGCGCCCGAGGGGCAATCGGGCGTGCAACTGGCGCCGAACGCCGGGCATTGCGGCGGGCGGATGCGCCCCGTCAGCACATCGCCGCAGCGGCAGGCCCCCGGATCGGCCACGTGATGCGGCGTGACCGCGAACCGCTGCTCGGCATCGAACGCGCGCCATGCGGGCCGCAGGCCCAGCCCCGACCCCGCGATGCTACCCAGCCCCCGCCATTCGCACGTCGGCCGCGTTTCATAGACCCGGTCGATCGCCGCCATCGCGGCCGGATTGCCGCCTTCGGGCACCACGCGGGCATACTGGTTTTCGATGCGGGCCTCGCCGGCCGCGACCTGGCGCAGCACCATCAGCAGCGCCTGCAGGATATCCAGCGGCTCGAACCCCGCCACCACCAGCGGGCGATGGAAGTCGGTGGCGATGAAATCGTAGGGCCGGGTGCCGATCACCATCGAGACATGGCCGGGGCCGATGAATCCGTCCACCGCGAAATCGTCCTGCGACAGCAGCGCGCGCAGCGTCGGGATGATGGTGATATGCTGGCACATGATCGAGAAATTCCCGACCCCCTCCGCCGCTGCGCGCAGCACCGTCAGCGCGGTCGAGGGCGCCGTGGTCTCGAACCCCAGGGCGAAGAACACCACCTGCCGGTCGGGATTGGCCCGCGCCAGCGCCAGCGCGTCGAGCGGCGAATAGACCATCCGCACATCGGCCCCGGCGGCGCGCGCCTGCAACAGCGTGCCCTTCGCGCCGGGCACGCGCATCGCGTCGCCGAAGGTGGTGAAGATCACCTCGGGCCGCCGCGCGATCGCGATGGCGTCGTCGATGCGCCCCATCGGCAGCACGCACACCGGGCAGCCCGGACCATGCGCGAATTCGACATTCCCGGGCAGGCGGGCATCCAGCGCGTAGCGGAAGATGGTGTGCGTATGGCCGCCGCACACTTCCATGA
Organism: Gluconacetobacter johannae; assembly: GCF_014174305.1. GTDB lineage: Bacteria > Pseudomonadota > Alphaproteobacteria > Acetobacterales > Acetobacteraceae > Gluconacetobacter > Gluconacetobacter johannae. Next base: position 54,966 of record NZ_JABEQH010000016.1, read on the forward strand.
CCGTCACGGGCCGCGCGCGCGTGCGGCCGATACGCTCGGCGACGCGGGCGATTTCGGAAAACAGGCGATCGGCCAGGGCAGGATCGCGGAATTCGTCGACAAATCTCATCGGCTGTTCCTTGGGGCAATCTGCCTCAGGGCTCCGCCCTGAAACCCGCCAAAGGGCAGCGCCCTTTGGAAACCCAGTCGTTTATTCATGATCGGGGTCCAGGGCCGCAGAGGCCGGCATGAACTGTGGCCTGTTGAGCGAGAGTGCCGCGCAGCGGCACGCCCGGCGTGTGGTTCCGAGCATCGGAGCGGAGCGGCCTTCATGGCCGTGAGCACCGAAGCACAGGAAACGCGCGTCGGATCGCCAACAGGGCGCAGTTCATGCCAGCCTCTCAGGCCCTGGTGGGTTCGGGCGATGCCCGATCTGGGTCACTGGCGCGCATGATCGCAAGTTCGCCGTCCAGTTCGCCGATTTCGGCCAGCAGGCGCAGGGTTTCGCGGGCTTCGTCTTCCTCGATCCGGCTCATGGCGAAGCCGACATGCACCAGCACCCATGCGCCCACCAGCGACGACAGCGGGCGCCCCGTCTCGGCCACGCACAGCACATCGACCGCGCGCCGGACGCCCGAGATCTCGACCTCGGCCATTGTCGCGTCCTCGTCGAGGATGGCCATCACCTGGCCGGGAATGCCCAGACACATTGCGTCGGTTCCTTACTGTATCGTCCGTTGTCCGGCATTCGGCACGATGCCGTACCGATCCAGCTTCGCCCGCAGCCCGACGCGCGACAAGCCCAGTTCGCGCGCGGTCAGGCTCTTGTTCCAGCCGCAGCGCACGATGGTTTCCATCAGGATCTGCGCTTCCAGCACGTCCATGCGCTGTTGCAGGGGGCCGGTGTGCGGAATGCTGTCCATCGGCCCCACGCCGTGCCGCGCGCCGTCGCCGTCGCCGGTCGCGCGCAGGCCCGGCGACAGCAGTTCCACCCCCAGCGCGTCCTGTTCGGCCAGCACCAGCATCCGCAGCACCTCGTTCTGCAATTCGCGGACGTTGCCGGGCCAGTCGTGGCGGATCAGCGCGGCCATGGTGTCGGGCGTGAAGCCCCGGACGTGCCGCCCGTGGCGCAGGCAGGCGGCGTCCAGCAGGTGGTTGGCCAGCACGCGCACGTCGTCGGGCCGGTCGCGCAGCGGCGGGATGGTCAGGACCATGGCCGACAGGCGGAAATACAGGTCCTCGCGAAACCGGCCGGCCCGCACCTCCTCGCGCAGGTCGCGATGGGTGGCGGCCAGGACGCGCACATCCACCCGCGTCGTCTCGTTGGTGCCCAGCGCGCGGAATTCGCCTTCCTGCAGGAAGCGCAGCAGCTTGACCTGGAAGGCCGCCGAGATGTCGCCGATCTCGTCCAGGAACAGGGTTCCGCCGTCGGCTTCCTCCACCAGCCCGCGCCGGTTGGCGTGCGCGCCGGTAAAAGCCCCTTTCCTGTGGCCGAACAATTCGGATTCCAGCAGTTCGTCGGGGATCGCGCCGCAATTGACGGCGACGAACGCCCCGGTGTCGCGCTGGCTGGCGTAATGCAGCGCGCGGGCCATCAGCTCCTTGCCGGTGCCGGTTTCGCCCTGGATCAGCACCGGGATGTCGAAGGCCGCCGCCTTGGCCGCCTGGCGGCAGGTCTCGTTCAGCGGGCTGGTCGGCGTGCGGATGATGGATTCGAAATGATAGCTGCCGCGCACCCGTTCGCGCTGGCGCACCAGCCGCCCTTCGGCTGCCGGGGGCGCCAGGCGCAGTTCCAGCGACAGGCGTTCGTGGTCGCGCTGCATCGCGAACAGATGCGTGGCGTTGCGCGCCGCCAGCAGCAACTGGTCGGGATGCCAGGGCTTGGTGATGTACTGGTAGATGCCGGCGGCGTTGATCGCGTCGATCATGTCGTCGGGTTCGGTGTAGCCGGTGACGATCATCCGCACGATGTCGGGCCAGCGGTCGCGGACCTCGGACAGGAACTGCACGCCGGTCAGGCCGGGCATCCGCTGGTCGCAGAAGATCGCCTGGATCCAGTTGGCTTCGAGAATGCCCCGGGCCTCCGCCGCGCCCGAGGCGACATGGACGTCGAATTCCTCGCGCAGGATGCGGGCCATGACCTCGACCGAACGCGGCTCGTCGTCGATGACCAGGACGGAGGGCGGGGTGCTCACGGCCCGGCTACTCCGCCGCGCGCAGCAGGGCGGCGCGGGCCTCGGCCTCGGCGGCCAGGCCGGACAGCAGGGCGTGGCGTTGCGCCGACAGCCAGTCCAGCCAGTCGGCCATCCCCTCGCCGGTGCGGGTCGAAACCCGCAGCACCCGCGCCGTGGGGGCGACGCGCGTCACATTGGCCTCCAGCGTGGCCATATCCACCTCCAGATGAGGCAGCAGGTCGGTCTTGGTCAGCAGGACCAGGTCGGCATTCTGGAAGATGTCCGGATATTTAAGGGGTTTGTCCTCGCCCTCGGTCACCGACAGCAGGGTCACGCGGCAATGCTCGCCCAGGTCGAACGCGGCGGGGCACACCAGATTGCCGACATTTTCGACGAACAGCACGCCGCCGGGCGCAAGATGCAGATGCTCCATCGCATGGCCGACCATATGCGCGTCCAGATGGCAGCCCTTGCCGGTATTGACCTGCACGGCGGGCACGCCGGTGGCGCGGATGCGTTCGGCGTCGTTGCTGGTCTGCTGGTCGCCCTCGATCACGGCGGCGGGCATGGCGCCGTCGATGCGGCGCAGCGTGTCCACCAGCAGCGTGGTCTTGCCCGCGCCCGGCCCGGCCAGCAGATTCAGCGCCAGCACGCCGTCACGCGCCAGGCGGGCGCGGTTGGCGGCGGCGAACCCGTCGTTCTTGGACAGGATGCTGCGTTCGATCTCGACCATGCGGGCCTGCGACAGGCCGGGCGCATGCGCGCGCGCCGGGCCGGCCCCGTAGTCCAGCAGGCCGTCGGCGTGCCCGTGGGCATGGTCATGGCCGTGTCCGTGGTCATGCCCATGATCGTGTGCATGACCGTGGTCGTGACCGTGGCCGTGGCCGTCCGCCGCGTCGATCGTGGCCCCGTCGCCGGCGCATCCGCATGTCGTGCACATCAGACTACCTCCATATCCCTGATCCTGATTTCCATCCCGCCCGAGGGCTGAAGCCGCACGCCGCCGCAGCGGGGGCACGGGTCCAGCCGGTTGTCCAGGCTGACGGTCTCGCAACAGTCGAAACACCACGCCGTGCCCGGAACCTCCAGGATCTCCAGTTCCGCGCCCTCGGCCACGGTGCCGCGTGTGACCGCGTCGAAGCCGAAGCGCATGGCCGACAGTTCCACCCCGGCAAAGCGCCCGACCTCCAGCCGGATCCGCCGCACGCGGGTGAACTGCTCCCGCCGGGCGGAGTCCTCGATCACATCGACCAGGCTTTCACATAGCGACATCTCGTGCATCCGGCCTAGTCCTCCGCCACCGTTACGGGGATACAGGGATTGACGCCGGACAGCATCATGCCCGTCAGCACCGGCCGCCGCCGGTCCACCGGCAGGGTGGCCGCGATCCGTTCCATCAGCCCGCCCGGCGCGGCATGCCAGACGGTGGGCGACAGGACGGTGTACGCCACCACCCGCCCGTCGCGCACCACCGCGCGATGCGCCAGGATGCCCCGCGCCGCCCGCGCGATGCCGACCCCCGGCGCGCAGGAGGCGGCCAGCCGGCGCGACCGGGCGAACAGCTCGGCCCCCGACGCGCCCAGGCAGGCCAGCAGGTCCAGCACGCGCGCCAGCATCCGCGCGAACAGCGACACCCCCTCGTGCGCGACCAGCGCGCGCAGGGCGGGACGGTCCAGATGGTCGGCCAGGATGCCCGCGTCCCGCGCCGCCTCGGTGCGGCTGTCCAGGGCCGCCGCGATATCGGGGGCCGCCAGCGGGGGCAGGGCGGCGCGGCCCCAGGCGGCGGGCGTGTCGCGCAACTGGGCCAGGACGCGCGGCAGGACGGGGGCCGTGGCGTCGCGCCCCAGTTCCAGCCAGTCGCGCAGGCCGGCGGCATCCAGCGCGCCGATCGCGGCGTCGGTGCCGGTCAGGTCGCGATGCAGCGTCGCCGGGTCGTCCTGTCGGGCGACCAGCCGCGACAGCAGCGCCCGCGCCGGCGGCAGGCCCAGCCGGGCCGGCCAGTCCAGCAGCAGGGCGATGGCGTGATCGCGCAGGATTTCCCCGCGCATCGCACCCTCGGCGGCCTCGTCGTGTGGCAGGCCCATCGCCCCGGCCGCCGCCACGCCATGCGCGGCGCCGCACAGGCTGAACAGGCCGGACACGCGGGCCAGGGCGTCGGCGGGCGACAGGCCGAGGCAGACCCGGCCGGCATCCACCGGCGCCTGCACCGCCATCCGCCAGGGCCGGCCCCCGGCGCCGCCCGAAAGGGTGAGGTGGCCGATCATGCGCCCGGCTGCGACGCCCCCTGCGGTGCGCCGAACAGCAGCCCGCGCCGCCCCATTGCGGCCGGGGGCGCAGGGGGCGGCGGGGCCACGTACTCGGGGTGCAGCGTCGGGTCCAGCAGGCCGCGCAGCGTGGCCTCGGCCGTGTCCGTGGCCTGCAGCATCGTGGAAAATTCGAACATCGGCGAAAACAGCGCGCACGCCTTGTACGGCGGCAACTCCGCCCCCTGCGCCGTGCGATTGACGGCGGTGAATTCGTAGGTGCCCGACGGGAAGGCGATCAGCTCCTTGGCGCCCGAGGCCAGCGCCGACCAGTCATCGTCCGCGCCGGGCGCCAGGATCAGGTTCATGAACCACGGCGTGACCAGCACGCCCAGCAGATGCCCGTCGTAGGCGCGAAACCCCACGGCCTTGACGCCCAGGGCCTCGTTCAGCAGGGGGATGCCCCGCATCTTCCCGACATGGATTTCGCGAAACGCTTCCTCCAGCCGGGCCGCCAGCAGCGCGGCGGGGGTCCGTTCGGCCTCGGGGCGCGGGGCGGCCGGGGCAGGGGCGGGCTGGACCGGGCCGGAGGCGACCGCGCCGTGGACGACCATGAACTGGTCGCGCGCGCCGTCGCAGGTGGGGCAGCGCCAGTGTTCCGGCAGGGCGGCGAACGGCGTGCCCGGCGGCACCTGCCAGGTGTCGCAGCCCTGCGCCGGGTCGTAGACCGACCAGCAGATCTTGCATTCCATCACCGCGTCGGGCGTCAGCCGCGTGGCGTCGCCCAGGTACGAGCCTTCGAAGCCGTGGAACGTGCCGCTCATGCGTCGGGTCCGGCCAGGGCCGCGCAGATCTCGGCCAGGCGGGTGGCGGAATCGGCGATGTCCTCGCGGGCGGCGCAGGCGATTTCGGGCACCTCGGCCACTTCGATGGTGTCGAGGATCAGCGTGTCCATCGAATTGAAATAGCGCACGCGCCAGACATGCGGCGTGGCCGTCGCCTCGATCCGGCAATTGCCGTAGCCGCGCGACAGGATGGTGACGCCGCCCCGGCCCAGCACGCGGGCGATCAGCTCCAGATCCTCGGGCGTGTGGGGCAGCAGGCTGAGGTTGACGACATGCGCGGCGCGACCGGGGTGCCAGGCCGCGCTGCGGTCCAGAAGCTCGGTCAGGATAGCGGGCGCGTTCACCACGCCCTCGGTCGCCAGCGCGGCGAGGTCGGGCGCTGCCGCCGGCCGGGCGGGAAAGGCCCGCGCCAGCACGGCGCGGGGAAAGGCGCCGATTTCCATCTGCTCGCGCGCCGGCTGGGTGGGGTCGGGCGACAGGGCGCGCAGGGTCCAGACGCCCGCGAACACCGTTTCCTGCACCTCGATCCGCCCGGCGGCGTCTTCCAGCAGTACCGACACCTCGCCCTCGCCCAGCGCGTCGTCCGCCACCGCGCGGGTGGCCGCGTCCAGCCCGTCGCGCTTCAGCAGCATCGACAGGCCCGGCACCCACTGGCTCGCCATGTCGCGCAGCCCCGTCAGGAAGGCCAGGGCCGGGCGCACCTGCGCGGGGTCGTCGATTTCGGGCAGGTGGGCGGCATAGACGCTGACCCCGGACGGCATGGCCAGATATTGCAGCCCGTCCTCGCCCTCCGGCGGGGTGGAGCCGGGGCCGAAGCCGATGGGGGGGAAGGCGAAGGACGCGCTCATGCCGGTTGATCCGTCAGCGTGGGGTGGGCAAAGGGGGCCAGCAGCGCACTCAGGCGGCGGCCGTATTCGTCCCAGTCGCGCATGCGCGAAATGGCGCCCGCCGGCCGGCCGTCATGCAGCAGCACCAGCGCCGGCAGGGACAGGTCGTCGATTTCGGCCAGCAGGGCGGATTCCAGCGCCGCGTCCGCCACCGCGCCCGCCGGCGCCGCGCCGGGCGGCACCAGCCCGGCGCAGGCCCGCAGCAGGTCGGGCAGCACGGCGGCGATATCGGGCGTTTCCAGATGCGGCCGCGCGTGGCTGGGCAGGAACAGCAGCACCAGCCCGCGCGGCGCGTCCGCCGCATCGTGCAGCAGCGCCATGCCGTGGCGGGTCATCAGCCCCGCCACCAGGGGCGAGTCATGTAGAACGGACATCAGGCTTCCTCCAGACCGGCGGCCAGCGCCGCTTCGAGATGCGGGGGCAGGCGCGGCGGCGCGTCGCACAGGTCGGCGAAGCCGCGCGCCACCACGTCCTGCACATGGGCGGCGTCCCCGCCGGGTGCGGCCAGCGCGGCCAGCGCCGCCAGGGCGGCGCGGATGCTGCGGGCCTCCTCCGCGCCCAGCCGGCTGCGGGCCAGCCCCATGAACACCAGCAGCTCGTCGCCGGGCCGGGCGTCGGGCACCAGCGCGATATCCACCTGTTCGCGGCGCGCCGGGACGCCTTCGGGCTGGTCGGCCTCGCAGTCGGCCATTGCGCCGTGCACCGCGCGCACCGTCATCGGAATGCCCACGCACATGCGCCTACGCCCCCAGCCGCGCCAGCAGGCGTTCGTCGCCATGGCGGCAGGCCGCCTGTTCGTCCGGGCGGCCGGCCTCGTAGGGCGCGCGGGCCACCGCCGGGGTCATCAGCCCGGCCCCCATCTCGGCCCGGCCCGGCAGGGGCAGGGGGCGCACCCCGTACTCGCGCGCCAGCAGGTCCAGCACGGCCTGGGCGGCGGGGGCCACGCAGGCGGCGACGCGCTCGGTCAGGCCCCCGCCGTAATCCTGCATGGTCACCGGCTGCACCCCGATCAGCGAGACCCGGCGCGGCGCGTGGCCCCGCAGGTCCAGCAGGGCCAGCACCTCCTGGAAGCCGGTCTGGTGCAGGCTCATCTTCCGCGCGCCGATGGTGGCGGGCACGTCGGCGCCGTGCACCTGGTGCAGGGTGGCGGGCGGCAGGCCGAAGTCGATGGCGTCCACGATGACCAGCCCGGCCAGGTCTTCGAGATGCGGCAGCAGGTACAGCCCCTGCGTGCCGCCGTCCATCAGCTCGACCGGGGGCGGGAAAGCGTGGCGCGCGGCCAGATGTTCCACCACGCGCACCCCGAAGCCCTCGTCCGCCCACAGGATGTTGCCGATGCCCAGCACCAGCACCCTGCCGCCCGTCTGTTCCGCTGCGCGATCGGCCGTCATCCGCCTGTCCTGCCTTCGTTCCTGCTGCCGGCGCGTCATTGTGCAGCGCGGCAAATCCTTACGAAAATTAACCGAAGCAGATTCCGTGCCAACTTCCGGTCTGGTCATGCGATGACCGTTTTCAAAGCAAAACCCGCCATCACGGAACCGTGATGACGGGTTTTTTGGAAGGCTGGCTTCCAGTTCGGGCCGAACTGGATAGATGTCGATCAGTCGGGGCGGTCGTCGCGGAAGGTGCGATAGCCGTTGGTCATCGCCGAGATCAGCGACTGGCGGGACATGATGTCCTCGCGCGAGACCGTATAGACATGGATCATCACGAACAGGATGATGACCCACATGCCCCAGTGATGCAGGAAGTGCGTCGAGAGGTTGCCCCCCAGCCAGGGCATGACCCAGCCGAACACATGGCCTTCCCAACTGTCGATGCCGGTGCCGTCGGAATAGAGCGCGAAGCCCGTCACGATCATGAACAGGCCCGTCAGCGTGAAGCAGAAGAACAGCGCCGTGCGGGCCAGCGCGTTGTGGCCCACCACGGTCTTCACATGCTTCTTGAGGAAGGCGTAGACCAGCACCTCGTCCAGAAGCTCCTTCCAGTACGCGGGCTTCCAGAAGGGGATGAAGAACAGTTCGCGCGCATAGACATTGCCCAGGAAGGCCCAGGCCACCCGGCCCGCGAACCCCACGGCGAAGATCCACGCCGCGGCGAAATGCAGGTAGCGGATCCAGCCCATCTGGAAATGGCTGCTGGCCTCGCCCGACAGGCTGGGGGGCGGCGAGCCGATCAGATAGCCGGTCGCGGCCAGCACCACGATCGAGGCCGCCGTCATCCAGTGCCACAGCCGCACCGGGGCCTCGTAGACATAGACCGTGGTCAGCCGGCGCGCCCGCAGCGGACGGGCCTTCAGCCCGTCCAGGTTGGTGCCCTTCAGGTCGTCATCCGTCAGGATGGCGGAATCCGGTGCGCTCATGGTCCTGCCCCCTCAGCGCACGGTGACGCGGGCGAGTTCCTCGCCGTCGGGCGCCATCACATGGGTGGCGCAGGCCATGCACGGGTCGAAGGAGTGCAGCGTGCGGAGGATTTCCACCGGCTGTTCCGGGTTGCTCATCGGCGTGCCCAGCAGGGACGCCTCGAACGCGCCGATATTGCCCCGCGCGTCGCGCGGGCCGCCGTTCCAGGTGCTGGGCACCACGCACTGGTAGTTCTCGATCCGCCCGTCGCGGATGCGGATCCAGTGCCCCAGCCCGCCCCGGGGCGCCGCCACGATGCCCACGCCCTTGGCTTCCTTCGGCCAGGTGGACGGGTCCCATTTCGACACGTTGGCGGTCGCCAGGTCGCCGTTGCGGATGTTGGTTATCAGCGCGTCGTAATCGTCCAGAAGCTGCTGGGCGCAGTAATGGGCTTCCAGCGCGCGGGCCAGGGTGCGGCCGATGGTCGTCGGCAGGGCCTGCTGCGGCGTCAGCGCCGTGCCCGCCAGGCTGTTGAAGCGGCCCAGCGCGTCATCGACCTGCGCCTTCACGTACGGCACACCCTTGGCGTAGGCCAGGATATAGCGCGCCAGCGGCCCGACCTCGCACGCGTTGCCGCGCCAGCGGGGGGCTTTCACCCACGAATATTTGGCGTTCTCGTCCACCTCGACGATGTTGGTGCGCGTGCCCTTGGCGCCCGCGCCCAGCGCGTAATGCGGGTCGGTCACGCCGTCCCAGGGGTGCAGGCCCACGTCCTCGCGCCCCTTGCCGTATTCGTACCAGCTATGGGTGACGAATTCCTGCACCTGCTGCGGGTCGCGGGGATCGACGGGGTGGATCTCGTTCCAGTTGCCGCCGATGATCGCGCCGCCGGGCAGGCGGTCGGTCGATTTGTCGCCCTGCACGGTGGGGTAGTCGCCGTAGTCCATCAGGTTGCTGGTCGCCAGCCCGCCGCCGTACAGCCAGCCCTTGTAATAGCTGGCGATGGCCAGCACGTCGGGCAGGTAGACGTTCTTCGAGAATTCGAAGGCGTCCTGGATCTTCTGCTGGATGAAATTCAGGCGTTCCATGTTCAGCGGCGCGCCGGCGGCCATGTCGCCGTCGATGTTGATGGCGCAGGGCACGCCGCCGACCATGTAGTTGGGGTGCGGGTTCTTGCCGCCCAGGATGGTGTGGACCTTGACGATTTCCTTCTGGAAATCGAGCGCCTCCAGATAATGGGTCACCGCCATCAGGTCCGCCTCGGGCGGCAGGAGGTACGAGGCGTTGTCCCAGTATCCGTTCTTGAAGATGCCGAGCTGTCCGCTTTCCACGAATTTCTTCAGCCGGTTCTGCACGTCGCGGAAATAGCCGGGCGAGGACTTGGGATGATCGGGCGAGACCGACTGCTGCAACGCCGAGGTCGCGCGCGGGTCGGCCTTCAGCGCGTTGACCGGATTGACCCAGTCCAGCGCGTGCAGGTGATAGAAATGCACCACATGGTCGTGCCACGCCAGCACCTTGGCCATGATCTGGCGGATCAGGAAGGCGTTGGTGGGGATGCGGATGTCCAGCGCGTCTTCCACCGCGCGGACCGACGCCAGCGCGTGGCAGCCGGTGCACACGCCGCAGATGCGTTCGACGAACGCCCAGGCGTCACGCGGGTCGCGCCCCTTCAGGATCACTTCCAGCCCGCGCCACATCGTGCCGGTGGACACCGCGTTGCGGATGATGTTCTGCGCGTCGACATTGACCTCGACGCGCATGTGCCCCTCGATGCGGGTGATCGGATCGACCACGATGCGCCGGCCGGCGTTGTCCAGGCTGAAGCCGTTGGGTGTCTGGATGGTCATTGGGCGTCATCCCCCTTGTAGCGGGCGCGGGTGAGCGCGCTGATGGCGGCATGCGCCGCAAGTCCGGCGCCCACGGCGCCCCCGGCGGCAAGGCCGACCTTGTCCGCGCTGGCCTCGATGCCGAAGCCGCTGACATCCTGCAGCCGCGCGTACCACGACCCCTTGTCCCAGAACCCGTCCTCGGAACAGCCGATGCAGCCGTGGCCCGACTGGATGGGGAAGGACACGCCGTCGTTCCAGCGCACGGTGGAGCACGCGTTATAGGTGGTCGGCCCCTTGCACCCGACCTTGTAGAGGCAGTAGCCCTTGCGCGCGCCCTCGTCGTCGAACGCCTCGACGTACTGGCCGGCGTCGAAATGCGGGCGGCGGTAGCATTTGTCATGGATGCGCTGCGAGTAGAACATCTTCGGCCGGCCCTGGCGGTCGAGTTCGGGCAGGCGGTCGAAGGTCTGCATGTAGGTGATGACGCCGGTCATGACCTCGGCGATGGGCGGGCAGCCCGGCACCTTGATGATCGGCTTGTCGAGAATGACCTTGTGCACCGGGGTGGCCTGCGTGGGGTTGGGCCGCGCGGCCTGCACGCAGCCGTACGACGCGCACGACCCCCACGAGATGATCGCCTTGGCGCCCGAGGCCACGCGCCTGAGCTGCTCGACGAAGGGCTTGCCGCCGATGATGCAGTACATCCCGTCCTCGTTGAGCGGCGGATTGCCCTCGACGGCCAGGATGTAGTTGCCGTGGTATTTCTCCATCACCTCGTCGAGGATGGCTTCGGCCTGGTGGCCGGCCGACGCCATCAGCGTGTCGTCGTAATCCAGCGAGATCATGGACAGGATGACGTCCTTGACCAGCGGATGCGCGGCGCGGATGAAACTTTCCGAGCAGCAGGTGCATTCCAGCCCGTGCAGCCACAGCACCGGCGTGCGCGGCTTGGTTTCCATGGCGTGGGCGATCTGCGGCACGAATTCCGGCCCCAGCCCCAGCGCCGCCGCCGTCAGCGAACAATATTTGACGAACGAGCGGCGCGTTATCCCCTGCCGCCGCATCACGTCATAGAAGGTTTCGAGAACAGCCATCAGCGCAGAGTTCCTCCCTCGGCTGCGGATCGCCCCGGACCCGCCTCATGCCTGGAAGGAAGCAGAAAGCGTACCAACCGCCGGAAGGGCCGCGAACGGCGACCCCCCGGCCGGGTGGCGGGGCGGAAGTGGAAGCCCGCTGATCGGAAAGACGATCAGTGGCCTTCCAGACTCCGGGCCGCTGCGATCACGGCCTGCCCCAGCGCCAGCCCGCCGTCGCCGGCCGGCGCGCGGGCCGGCAGCAGCACGCGCAGCCCCGCCGCGCGCAGCCGCCCCGCCAGCGCCTCGGCCAGCAGGGCGTTGTGCATGGCCCCGCCGGACAGCGCGACGGTGTCCAGCCCCTCGGCCCTGGCGGCGCGCTGCGCCAGGTCGGCGAAGGCGCGGGCCAGCCCGGCATGGAACGCCGCCGCGATCCGGGCCGGGGGCACGCCGTCCGCCTTGTCGCGCAGGGCCGCGCGCCACATCGGGGCCGGGTCGATCTCGGCCAGCCCACTGTTCGTCCGCAGGCCGAAGGGCGCGGCGTCGGCCGCCCGGTCCGCCCCGCGCGCCAGGGCTTCCAGCCGCATCGCGGCCTCGCCTTCGTAGGACATCCGCGCGGGCGCGACCTCCAGCAGGGCCGCCATGGCGTCGAACAGCCGCCCGGCGGAACTGCACGGCGGGGCGTTGACGCCCGCGCGGATCATGGCGCGCAGCACCGGCAGCGGGCGGCCGGCCAAGGCGGGCGCCAGCCCCCGCGCCACCGCCGCGTCGGCGCCGTCCGGCCCCAGCGCGGCGTCCAGATGCGCCAGCAGCATGCGCCACGGCTCGCGCGCCGCGACATCGCCGCCGGGCAGCGCCACCGGCGCCAGCCGCCCCACCCGGCGGGCGGCGCGATAGTCGCAGACCAGGACCTCGCCGCCCCAGATGGTGCCGTCCTGGCCCAGGCCGGACCCGTCCAGCGCCAGCCCCACCACCGCCGGCCCATCGGCGGGCAGGCCGTGTTCGGCCATGCAGGCGGCGACATGGGCGTGATGATGCCAGACAGGTTCGACCCGCAGCCCGCCCTCCGCCGCCAGCCGGCGGCCCAGCGCGTGGCTGCGGTACTCGGGGTGGGCGTCCACCGCGACCACGGCCGGGGCTTGCGCGAACAGGGCGCGGTAGTCGGCCAGGGCCGCCCGCAGCGCGTCTTCCACGCCGGCATCATCCAGATTGCCCATATGGTGCGACAGCAGGGCCTGGCCGGTGTGCGTCAGGCAGAAGGCCGATTTCAGGTCCGCCCCCATCGCCAGCACCGGCGGGGCCGGCGCGAAGCCGGGGGGCAGGGCCAGCGGTTCGGGCGCCAGCCCGCGCCCGCGCCGCAGGGTGCGCGGCTGGCCGTCCACCACGGCCATCACGCTGTCGTCCAGCCGCCGCGCGATCGGGCGATCGTGCATCAGCCAGCCGTCGGCGATGCCCGCCAGGTCGCGCAGCGCCGCCGCGTCGTCGATCACCTGCGGGCAGCCGGACGCATTGCCGCTGCTCATCACCAGTGGCGCGCCCACCCGCGCCAGCAGCAGCGCATGCAGCGGCGTATAGGCCAGCATCACCCCCAGCCGGTCCAGGCCGGGGGCCAGCCCGGCGGACAGCCCGGCGGACAGCGGCGCGTCGGCCCGCGTCGCCACCGGCACCACGGGGGCGGATGGGTCGGCCAGAAGCTGCCGCTCCGCCGCCGTGGGGCGGCAGAACGCCGCCAGCATGGCCGCGTCGCGCATCATCACCGCCAGCGGCTTGGCCGGGCGTCCCTTGCGCGCGCGCAGCAGGGCCACCGTCGTATCGCAGGTGGCGAGGCAGGCCAGGTGATAGCCGCCGATGCCCTTCACCGCCACGATTCCGCCGGTCAGCAGCAGGCTGGCGGCGGCCGCCAGCGCCGCGTCGCCCTCGGCCGGCCCGGCCTCCGGCCCGACGAAGCGCAGGCGCGGGCCGCAATCGGGGCAGGCGATCGGCTGGGCGTGGAACCGGCGGTCGGCGGGGTCGTCGTACTCGGTGCGGCAGGCCGGGCACAACGCGAACCCCGCCATCGTCGTGCGGGCGCGGTCGTAGGGAAAGCCGGACACGATGGAAAAGCGCGGGCCGCAATCGACGCAGTTGGTAAAGGCGTAGCCATGGCGGCGCGCCGTGGGGGTGTGGATTTCGTCCAGGCAGGCGGGGCAGGTCGCCAGGTCGGCCACGATCCCGGCGCTGACGCTGCCCGCCGCGCTGGGCGCGATGTCGAAGCCCGGCCCGCCGTCATACGCGCCCGGATGGCGCGTCACCGTGCCCACCCGCGCGCGCGGCGGCCCGGACCACAGCGCCGCCACCAGCGCATCGCGCGCCGCCCGTGGCCCCGCCACCCGGATTTCGACCGTATCGCCCAGGTTACGCACTGTGCCCCGCAGGCCCAGCCGCCGCGCCGTGCGCCAGACGAACGGGCGGAAGCCCACCGCCTGCACCAGGCCGCCGACCACGATCCGTTCGGCGGCGGGCTCCGAAGGGTCGTCCGGCACCCTCAATGCACCGTGCAGGCCATGCAGGGATCGAAGGCGCGCACGATATGCTGCACGGACAGCGGCGCGCGCTCGCCCGCGCGGACCGGCGCGCCCACCAGCGCCCGTTCCAGCGGGCCGGGGGTGCCCGAGGCATCGCGCGGCGAGAAATTCCACGTCGTCGGCGCGATGATCTGGTAGCCGGCGATCCGCCCGCCCTCGACGCGCAGCCAGTGCCCCAGCGCGCCGCGCGCGGCCTCGGTCATGCCCACGGCGCGCCCGTCGGGCACCGCCGCCTGCACATGGCACCAGGGGGCGCCGGGGCGCAGCATCCGCACCCATCCTTCCATCGCCATCAGCAGGCGCGCGCTCTCGACCAGCCGCGCGACCACGCGGGACAGGACGTTGCCGCCGCCGCGCGCCACCAGGTCGCGCGCCAGCGGCTGCCCCGCGACAAGCTGCCGCGCCAGCGCGCCGGTCTCGTACGGCAGGCCCGACAGGCGCGGGGCCTTGCACCAGCTATAGGCCGCCCCGTCGCGCAGGCGCGGGATGGTGGACCCCGCGAAGGGCGGGTGCGGGCGGTCGTGATCGTCCATGTGGCTGGCCGTGTGGTCCTCGGTCACCGTCGCGATATCCAGTGGCCGCGTCCCGCCGTCCACGAACCGCCCGCCGGGCCACAGCCGCGCGTCGTCATCGGCCGACAGCCCGCCGGGATAGGCCCCGTAGCTGAGGAACCGGTCGTAGGCCCGCCCCGACTGTTCCAGCCCCAGGTCGGCCGCGATGTCCAGGAACAGGCGGAAATCGCCCTGCGGACCCTGGGCGCGCCACGCCTCCAGCGCCGCCGCGTCGGTCAGGGCGGCCACGTCTTCCAGCGCTGTGCCGAACAGGGTGTCTTCCAGCGCCGCGCGCACGCCGGCCAGGATGCTGCCCAGCCGCGCGCAGTCCTGAATGCCCACTCCGCGCGACACGCCCCCCGGCTGGATCGCCAGCGTATGCGGCCAGTGCCCGGCCAGCACCCCCATGACATGCAGCAGCAGGGCGCGCGTCTGCAGGATGGACCGCGCCGCCGTGCCGCGCATGGCCGCGAAGCGCGCGTGCGTCCGTGCGAACCAGGGCCGCCCCTCGTACTCCGGCCGCGCGAAATCGGGCATGAAGAACAGGTGGAAATGCGTCAAATGGTCGGCCAGGTTTTCGGTCGCCAGGATCAGGTTCGTCGCCGCCCGTCCGTTCGCGGTGGGGCCGATGCCCATCACCCCGGCCAGCGCCAGCGCCGTGGCGTGCGATTGCGACACCGAACAGATGCCGCAGATCCGGGGCGCGATCGCCAGCGCGTCCATCGGGTCGCGCCCTTCCAGAATCCGTTCGATCCCGCGAAACAGCGTGGCGTTGACCTGGGCCGCGCGCACCTGCCCGTCGGCGATGTCCAGCCGCACCTCCAGGTCGCCCTCGACACGGTTGAACGGCCCGACCACCAGCCGCGTGGCGTCCTTTTCGGTCATGTCGGGCGTGCCTCAGGGCGCTGCCCTGAAACCCGCCAAAGGGCTGAGCCCTTTGGAAACCCAGTCGTTTCATTCATGATCGGGGTCCAGGGCCTCAGGCCCCACGATCCTGATAACGGGTGGGTTCGGGCAAAGCCCGAGCGATCTGCCACGTCTGCCATCCGTCCTACCGTCGTTTCGGCGTGCGGCAGGGGGGCGGGACGACCTGATGGTCGCTGACGGCGTTGCGGGCCAGGCGGTCGGGCGTGGCGGCCTTGGCCAGGGACGACAGCGCCACGAACCACGCCTTGGGCATGTCGGTGGGCAGGCCGACGGGGATGCCCGCGATCTTGGGCGTGCGGGCGAAGGGGTGGCCGGGTTCCTCGAATTCCGGGGCGGTGCAGTTGATGCAGGCATAGCCGCCGCGCGTGCACGACCCGCCGCCGTTCCACAGCCGCGTGTTGCAGTCGCCATGCGCCTGGGTGCCGATGCAGCCCATGTGTTCCATCATGCAGCCCTGTTCCGAGGGGTGCAGGGCGCTGGCCTTGTATTCGTAAAACTCGTTGCGGGTGCAGCCGTGATGCACGAGCTGGTCGGCGTAGAAGCGCGGGCGGCCGAAGGCATCCAGCCCGTCGGGGCCCAGCGCGCCCTGCGCCAGCAGCATCAGCGTTTCGGTCACCCAGTCCGGATGGGTGGGGCAGCCCGCGACATTGACCACCGGCAGGCCGCCGCGCGCGCGGAAATCGGCCCCCAGCGCGCCGCCCGGATAGTAGCCGTCGAATTGCAGCCCGCAGGCGTCCAGAATGTTCGGCGAGGCCGCCGTGACCCCGCCATAGGCCGCGCAGGTGCCCACCGCCACCACATGCCGCGCCGCCGCCGCCAGGTCGCGCACCCAGTCGATCACCGGGCGGTCGGTGCCGGCCAGCACGTGAAACCGGCCCGTGCCCTCGGGCCCGCGCAGCATCGCGCCTTCGACGCACAGGGCGTCCAGCGCCTGGCGGCCGCGCAGGATGTCGTCGAACAGGTCCCGCGCCTCGGCCCCCGTGCGTTCGGACAGGCTGGGGTGCCACAGCAGGTCGATGCCCGCGCCCCGCAGCGTGGTCAGCAGGTCGGGCGATTCCGCGCACAGCAGGGACATGGTGCAGCCCCCGCATCCGCCCGATTGCAGCCACAGCACCGTAAACGCCATGCTCAGGCCCCCATTCCGCCGGTGTTCCCGTGTCCGTCATCGGGCATGAAGGCCGGCAGGTCCAGTGTCATCGTCGTTCCGCCCGCCGGGTGGCGCGATGCCGCCAGCAGGCCGCCGTGCTCGGTCACCATGCGGTAGCAGATGGCCAGCCCCAGCCCGGTGCCCTTGCCGACCGGCTTGGTGGTGAAGAACGGGTCGAAGATCCGGTCCATGATCTCGGGCGCGATGCCGGGGCCGTTGTCGCGGATGGTCAGGCACACGCGCCCGCCCCGCCGGGCGCCGGCGATGTCGAGGGCCGGGTGTTCGATGCCCTCCATCGCGTCCACGGCGTTCTGCACCAGGTTCATGACGACCTGTTGCATCTGCCCGGCGTGGCCGTCGACCTCCAGCGTGCTGTCGAGGTCGGCATGGACGGTCACGGAGCGGCCGCAGGTGGCCAGCACCCAGTCCAGCGCCGTGCGCGCCACGCCCGCCAGGTCGAACGGCGTGCCGGGGGCGCGCCGGTCGGCGGAAAAGCGCCGCAGGTCGGCCACGATGTCGCGCACGCGCTCGGCGCCTTCGACGATGCCGGACAGGGCGCCGTCCAGTTCCGACAGCACCATGTCGATCCGCAGGTCCTGGCGCTGCCGCGCGAAATCGGCCGCGCGCGGGTGGGCATGGATGGCCGCCAGATAGGCTTCCAGCCGCCTGGTGAAGCGGCGCAGCGTGTGGGCGTTGCCGTAGACGAAGGAAATCGGGTTGTTCAGCTCGTGCGCCACCCCGGCCACCAGCCGGCCCAGCGACGCCATCTTTTCAGCCTGCACCAGTTGGGCCTGGGCGTCCTTCAGGCTGCGATGGGCGCGGTCCAGTTCGGTATAGGCGCGACGCAGTTCGCCCAGCGGCCGCGCCGCCAGCACCACGCCCGAGGGCCGCCGCCGCGCGTCGTACAGCACGGTGCCGTTGACCGCGAAGGGCATCGGCCCCGCCGCCGCCGCCAGCATGAATTCCCGGTCTTCCAGCCGCTGCCGCCGGGCGATGGCGTTGGCGACATCCGCCGCCGTGGTGGGCGAGCGCGCATCGACCAGTTCCGTCAGCAGCCGCCCCGCCAGCCCGTCCGCGCCGGCGGGGAACAGCCGCTCGGCCGCCTGGTTGGTGCGGACCACCCGCAGCGCGGTATCGCAGGCCACCAGCACGTCGGACATGGAATCGAACACGCCGGCCATGAAGGCGTGCGCGCCCTCAAGCTCGGCGTTCTTGCGCTCAAGCTCGACCTGCTGGCCCACCAGTTCGGCCCAGGTCTCGTCCATCTTGTTCATGACGCTCAGCCACAGCCGGTCGTCATCGCCGGGCGACCGGGGCAGGCCGGAAGGCCCTTCGTCAGTCATGATCGCCCTTTGACATTCCCCGCCTCCGGCCAGCCGCGTGTGGCCACGGCTGTATAGCACAACCGGACGGACTATGTGATCGGGCGGGTGATGTCGATCCGTCTCGGCTGAGTCACGGTGGCGGCGTGGTGCAACTCCGTAAGCCCGCCTTTCACAGGTCTATCTGGACAAGAACAGCCGGATTGATCTGAAGAATTTGAGCAAGCCGGAGCAGGACCATAAAGGTTGGATTCCGCAACCCTCTTTCCATGCCGCTGATATAGGTCCGGTCCAGCTCTACACGATCAGCCAGTTCTTCCTGACTGATACCAAGCCGGATCCGTTCCCGATGAATGATCCGCCCCAGAACCACCCGAGGATCTTCCCCTTCCCGAGTTCGCAGTTCCGATGACGGGCGCCGGGGCTTCCGCGGGGCTCTCTCCCGGAAAAATGGCTCTGCAGTCTTGTTCATGCGGAAAATCATGAACAGCCTTGCAGATTATAATCCACGGACTATAAGATGGTGGACTATAGTCATCATAGACAGAGGGAAGACATGCCGGCAGGATCGCAAATGGCCTCATACGCCGAAGCGAACGCTCAGGCGATGGCTGATTCTCTCATCGTTGTTTACGGCATCAAGGCCCGTGGCATGACGCTGCGTCATATAGCCCGCTGCCTTGAACTGAAGCTGATTGACGATGTTGAATTCTGGCTGCGTGTCCGCAACCGGATCGACTGGCTTCTCCGGACAGTCCGGCGCGCAGGAGACATCGTCCAGTGAGCAAGCCTGTATCAGACTTGTCCGGGCAGGCTGACGGCGATCGCGCCTTTATCCTGTGGCTCCGACACAGGCTACGCGGGATGTTCGGACATGTGGCCGACGAACCGATACCGGATAACCTCTTGCACATTCTGCGAAACCCCGACGATACATCAGATGAAGCAGGCTGTGATCGAGCAGTTCGGCCACAATCGTAATTCGTTCAAGAGGCCGGAATAATAGGCGTGTTCGGGTCATGTGGGCCGGGAACATGGCCGGATGGCACTACGGTCGAAGCACTCAGGACGTGTTTCTCTTGGTCGTCGAAGAAGATGTGCGCGCCGAAAGCGTGTAATACAGGCGCTTTATTCCAGATTCCTACGAAATGGGCTTCGTCGGCCGGCGTGTCCCAAGCGCGTAATGTGCGGACGACACGTTCATGGGCCGGTGCGTTCCGCGCCGTTACCAAGGCAATGCGAACCTTGCTGATATTTCCGTCATTGAGATAGACCTTACGCAACGCTGACAGCTTATGGAGGAACTTGCCGAACGGTCCACGTTTCATTGGATTGGCCGCGTTCGCAGTTTCATGTGCCAGAAAAGCTTCAAGGCCATGTTTTTGATAAATCTCATCGGATTCCGGCCCGAAGACGACGGCGTCGCCATCGAACGCGATACGAACCTCGTCGACTCGGGCGTCTTCAACTCCCGGCGGCGCGATGCCCAGACGCGCAGCGGCGGCTCCACCCTTCACTGCTCCCCTGACGTCGGCGTCCTCGTTCGAGAGAAACAGATCGATCTTCCACGCCGGGATGTAGGGAGACAATGACCTCCCGCTGGTGAAGCTTCCGGTCTTGATGTCCAGCCCATAGCTTCTGATGGATTTGAACGCTCTGAGCGACAGGTCAGGCGAGTTCCGCGAGAGCAGCACGACCTCCACACACGGCTTCGCTCCTGCCTCATTCAAAGCCAGAAGCCGCTCCACCACATCGAAGCCGGCGCCTTTGTCGATGATGACGTCTTCCCGATCAAGTTGCATGGCGGCGTAGGCGTGAACGCCTTGTTCCCGGAAGACGTTGTGCTCCTCCTCGAGATTGAACAGCGCCCGGGTCGAGACACCGATCCTCAAGGGTTCGGCGCGGAGCATGTCGACGGCGGCCTGTCGATTAGGGAGCATCCGATTATATCTCCAGTCTCGGGAGGTCACGGACGACCCGTAGCGTTTCCAGGCTCACGGTGATGACGCGAAGGAAGAGGTCCAGCGGGTAGCGCGGGTCGTGCATGGTCTCGGTGGCCCAGGCGTTGGCGTCCTTGACGAGGTGGCTTTTCGTGTCCGTCTTCACGCTTTGGCGCTCCATCACCCATTCGAGCGCTGGCTTGCCGTTCACCACATATTCATAGGCTTCGAGCGGAATGCCGGTGATGGTGATGTTGGCGTTGTAGATCACGGTGGATTTGTCGAGCGTGGGGCGCTTGCCCGCGAATTTCATCTGCTCCACCCGGTAGAAGCGTTCGGGATCGGAAGGCGGCCCGAGCGACGGGTCGCCGTGTGGGAAGGTGACGGGGTAAGGTTCCACCTGCTCATAGTTCACATGCAACGCGGCCAAAGCACGGCCAGCCTTAGAAAAAGCCCAGAAATCGGAGGCGGTTTTCACGCGGGGAATGCGCGGCAACTGTTTGGACAGGTTGTCGGCGAAACGGGCGCGATAATCCTCCGAATGAAGCAAGCCGTAGACATAATAGAACAGGTCTCTTTTGGTAATCGCCTCTTCGGGATAGGCGGCCTGAAAATGGGCCAGCCCTTCATCCGTGATACCGTCGCGGCGAACGAGTCGTGATTGAGACGGTTTCTCTTCAAAGAGGCTGCCTTGCGGATCGCTCATTGTCCATCCTCCGTTTCGTAGAGAAACATGGGGAAGCATTGGCTGCCGTCGATATCCACCATGTGGAGGCTCGGAAGAGCGCTGCACATCAGCACGCTGAAGGCGGCTTTCTGCCCCCCGCCTGACGTGCAAATCACCATATTTTTCTCTTGCTCTTCTGTTAATGGGCGTGTACAATTCTGTTCTGTTCTGTTCTGTTCTGTTCTGTTCTGTTCTGTTCTGTTCTGTTCTGTTCTGTTCTGTTCTGTTCTGTTCTGTTCTGTTCTGTTCTGTTCTGTTCTGTTCTGTTCTGT
>NZ_JABEQH010000016.1:75890-100218 GCF_014174305.1 Gluconacetobacter johannae
TCCCGAGTCACCTTCATAAAGATACTCTGGGAAGCATTGGCCGCCGTGCAGCATATGGAGGTCAGGGATTGCTTCACTCATGAGTGCGGAAAATTGGCGTTCTTCGCCAGGGCCATGAAGACTAATCACCCGGTTTTGCGCTCGCGCATTGGGGAAAATGCGGGGCATTTGATAGACGCGCTCATTCAGGCGGTGGCTAAAATACAGCCACTGTCGCGAAAACGGGCGATAAATCGCTGGGATAAGGCAGTCCTCGAATTGCAGTGCGGCGTCTCGGACCAACTCCTGTTTGAGATTGTGGCTCCAACTGATTTTTGTCGGATCACTGTCAATAAATCCGTCAATCTTCGTTTCGCGGGCTTTTCGGTTGAGATCTGGGAAAGCGGCATCGAACCGCGCGCGCTCGTGCTCATAAAAGCCGATCATCTCCCGCATGTTTCGGGCAACCGCCTCGCGGGACGGATCCCAACACCAAGCGTCGCGCTGCGTCTTCACTCCAGCGGAATAATTCTCGAACAGAACAGGTTCTTTCCCGCCGTCCTTGCTCCCCACGGCGATGAACGCGTCAAAACTGTCGTCGCGCTGGCGAAGCCAGTCGCCATGCGCGTCCGGTATGATTTCGGTCCAGAGACCCGCATCCCGGATTCCCCGGAGGCTCCCAAACTCGGTCACGCGCGCCAGTTTCTGTTCCCGCGTGAGATAATCACCGATGTCGTGGAATAGGATCTCACCCTGTTTCGCGCTTTCCGGATTCTTGACGAGGATGGAGAGGGCGATCGGCGCGCGGCTACCAGTCCCGAAAATCTTGCCGCCCTCACGGCGCGAGGTCTCGCCCGAAGTGCGCTGGTTGCCTCGTAGATGGAAAACATGGATGGAGGAGAATTCCTCCGCCAAGCATTTCCGCAAACCGTCCGCTGTGTTGGCGTTTAGAAATCCGGCATTGGTGACGAATCCGATGACGCCGCGATCGCGGATGCGGTCGCTGGCCCAGCGGATGGCGCGGATATAGCTGTCATAAAGCGCGCGCTGGTTGGTCGCCGAAGACCCTGCGGCGTAGGTCTCGCGGATGCGCTTATCCAAACCGGGATATTCGACGTTCTGGTTGTTGTCATTGCCGCTTTCCTGCCCGACCGAATAGGGCGGGTTCCCCATGATGACGCGGATATCGAGCATCTGCTGATGGCGCACGCGAGCGTTGTTGTCCGCCAGCAGCCGGGAGGCAAGGTCGTGGTCCTCATTGAGCCGGAACGTATCGGTCAGGCAGATGCCCTCGAACGGCACATAATCGCCCTTCATCAAGTCATGATACGCGGCCTCGATATTGATGGCGGCGATGTAATAGGCGAGCAGAACAATTTCGTTGGCGTGAATCTCATGACGGTATTTATGCGCCAGTTCGTCTTTCGTGATGAGGCCGCTCTGGAGCAGGCGCGTGATGAAGGTTCCGGTGCCCGTGAACGGGTCGAGGATATGCACGCCGGGACTGCCGAGCGTCTGGCCGAATTCGTCCTCCAGCACGTCATTGACCGAGCGGATGATGAAATCGACCACCTCCACGGGCGTATAGACGATGCCGAGCCGCTCGGTCATTTTCGGGAAGGCGGAGCGGAAGAAGCGGTCGTAGAGCTCCACCATGATCTTCTGGCGGCCATAGGCGGTGTCGATCCCCTCGGCCCGCTCGCGGACGCTGCGATAGAAGGCGTCCAGCGTGTCGGTCTCCTTGCCGAGACTGTGCTCGTCCAACACGTCCAGCACGCGGCTGAGTGCTTTGGAGATCGGGTTGTCGGCGGCGAAGCTGTGGCCTGCGAACAGCGCCTCGAAGACCGGGCGGGTGATGAGATGCTGGGCCAGCATCTCGATGATCTCGCCGTCCGTGACGCTGTCGTTCAGATCGGCGCGCAATTCGGCGGCGAAACGGGAGAACGCCTCGCGGGATTTCGTGTTTTCGGGGTTGTCGAGGATGGTTTCGATGCGGGCGATATGGGTGCCCGCGATCTTGGCTATGTCGTTCGCCCAGTCTTCCCAGTGATGGCGGTTGCCGACCTTTTTAACGATACGGGCATAGATCGCACGTTCGATCTCGCCGATCTGGAGCTGAAGCTCCTCCTGGCCGTCGTCGCCGTCCGGCCGCCGTGCCATGCCGATCCCGTACGTCTTGCGGGCACGGGAGGCGAGACCGGTCGACGAGGCGAGCGTCCGTTGCGTGATCTTGTGCGTGATCGCGATGACTTCCATGCGCGACGTATCGGGCCGCTCCTGAAGGTCCATTTTGTTGACCATCGCGTCGAAGCGGTCGTCATGCGAGCGCAGGGCCTGAAGCACCTCCCAGACGACGCGGTAGGTCTGGTTGTCGTCCAGCGCCTCGTGCGGTTCCTTTCCGGCGGGGATGACGACTGGCAGTACGACATAGCCGCGCGTCTTGCCGGGGGCCGCGCGCATCACGCGACCGACTGACTGCACGACATCCACCTGAGAATTGCGCGGAGTCAGGAAGAGGACCGCGTCGAGGGCGGGCACGTCCACGCCTTCGGATAGGCAGCGAACATTGGAGAGGATGCGGCAGATCTGCTCGGGAGCCTCTTCCTTGAGCCAGGCGAGCTTTGCTTCCTTCTCGGAGGCGTTCATGCCGCCATCCACATGCTCGGCCTCGCAGGTGAGGCGGGCTTGGGGCTCGATATCCTCCTGTTTCTGGTATTCCTCCACGACCTGCTGGAACATCTCGGCGATGCGGATGGAGCTGACCTTGTGCTTCTTGCCGCGATACTCGGGCGCAATGACCTGACAGAAGGCGACGGCGCGCTTCATCGGAGCGGGGTCGTTCACGCCATCCTGCGAGAGTCCGATCTTGGCCAGCGCCTTCCAGCAGCCGACAATCTTCGCCGCATCGTCGACTTTCAGCCCGTTGCCTGAATCATCGAGCAGCTTCTGGAGTGTCGCGCTGATGGCCTTTTCCTCAACCGCGAGGACGATGACCTTGTAATCGACGAGCAGCTTGCGCCGCACGGCTTCGGAGAAAGTGATAACGTGAAGATCGTGGCCATAGATCGCTTCGTCATTCATGGAGCAGACGAGTGCGCCTTCCTTTCCGGCCTTCTCTTTCGCCACGTCGCCATAGATGCGCGGCGTGGCAGTCATGTAGAGGCGGCGGCGGGCGTGGAGATAATCCTGATCGTGAACGCGGACGAATGCGCTGCCGTCGCCATCACCGGGGAACGTCACGCCGGTCGTCCGGTGCGCTTCGTCGCAGATTACGAGATCAAAGTCTGGCATCCCGTATGCGTCTTGCGCGCGGGCGATGACGTCGATCGAGTGATAGGTGGAAAAGACGACGCTCATGTGGCTGTCGTCGTGCCGTTTGCCGAACTCCTCCGCCAGCCGCGCGGCGCTGGTCGTCGCCGGGTAGCGCAGCTCGTGCGTCTTGATCTTGATCTCGTCGTCATCGGCGCTTTTCTTGCCGACGTCGCTGTCCGAGCAGACGGCGAAACTGTGCAGCGGAATCCGGCTCTCCTGCGTCCATTCCGTCAGGGTCTGGGACAGCAGTGACAGGCTGGGGACGAGGAACAACACGCGCCCGCCGCGTCCGGCCTGTGCTTCGGCGATCTTCAGGCTGGTGAAGGTCTTGCCGGTGCCGCAGGCCATGATGAGCTTCCCGCGTTCCTGCGTTTCGAACCCGCGCAGGACGCGCTTGATGGCGGTTTCCTGATGCGGGTGCGGCGTCTTGCGCGGCCGCAGCGCGGGAGGCATCTTCGGCTGATAGCGCGTCCAGTCGATCAGGCTACTTTCGAGATCGAGCAGCTCGATCTTGCTGACCGGCGGATTCTGGTTGCCGAGCGAGGCTTTGGCGTTTTCGGTCCAGTGATTCGTGCTGGCGACGAAGATGCGGTGCGTGAAGTGTTTCTTGCCCGAGGCCGTGAAGAAGCTGTCGATGTCCTTCTTGGCGATACGGTGATCGGCGGCGTAGAGCTTGCACTGGATGGCGTGAAACTCGCCCGTGCCGCGTGTCCGTGCGACGAGGTCGATCCCGGTATCCTTGCCGCTCAGGCCTTGGTCGGCGGCCCAGTCGCCATAGGTCCACACGCCGTCATAGAGGTCGGCGTAGCTGGGTTCGGTCCGCAGATAGCAGACGGTCAGCTCCTCGAAATAGGTGCCCTTTTCGCGCTCGGTGGCGGCGGCATTACGGAACGTGTCGAGGAGGGCGGAAAGAGAGGACATCAGGCAACCGGATCAGCGCGTTACAAGGTGGTCCCATCCTGCTCTTTGGAAGGGGCAGAGGCAAGCAATTGACAAGCACACTGCTTGATCCACGGCACTGGGTCTGCGGACTTGCCGCGTACCATCAGCACGCACTGAATACGATGGAACGTTACAAAGTCAGGTAATGTGGCGCAGGTTCCAGAGGCGAAGCGATTACGAATTTGGGAAATCCGATGTCTGCTGCCAAGAACCGCAAGCGATGGTTGATCGGCCGGTGTGAGGGCAAAGCCGCCTATGAGACTGTCGAACCGCAAGTCCGCTTTCCCGGCGTCCACTCCCAAAAGCCGACCATCCGCTCTCGCCCAAATCACGACGCGTCGCCGGCGGCTGCAGGGCGGTAGCACGCCGCGTAAACACAAACCAACGCTGGCCGGCGCGGTGGCAAGCCAAGCCTGCCGCGCCGGCCGACCTGTCAGTGGAACCAGCCCGATTCCTTTTTTACGGCTGCGTCGCCCTGTTTCTCCATCAGCGTCTTTTCGCCGGAGGAGACATTCGTCAGGGCTTCTCCCTTCTTCTCCAGAAGGGTCTTTTCGCCTGAGGTCACATTCCGCAGGGCGTCGGCCTGGGACTTGGTGACGTCGGCGTTCGCGTCCTGCTGGTGCAGTTCGCGGTCGATGAAGTCGTTTTCGCGCGCGACGCGGGCTTTCTCGGCCTGGAGCTGGAGCCGCCGCTCCTCGATGTTCATTTCGCGTTCCTGATCCTCGTAGGCCTGGTCGCGATGCTTGTCGTTCATGGCTTCGGCTTCGCGCCGCTGCTGCGCGGCCGCGGCCGCGCGCGCGGACGCCTGCGCGGCCGCGGCGCGCTGGGCCTGTGCCCGGCTGATTGCTGCCTGCTGCGCTTCCCATGCGGCACGGGCCGCCGCCTCGTTCTGCTGCTGCGCCGAATCGACCGCATTGATCTGGTCCTGGAGGGACTGACCATATGCCGCGCTTGTTAGGCCCGACATGAAAATTGCAGCAAACAACCTTTTCATATTTCTCGCTTTCAGCTTTTGACGGGCGGCGGGCAGGTGGCGTTCGGCTGGACGCGGGTCACGGTGGGCGATGTCATGACCATGACCGCCTTGCCGGGGTGATATTCGCATGCGCGCCCGACCTGGGCGGAATTGAAGGTATGTCCGGCCTGTTCGTAGGTCAGGGACACACCGTCGACCAGCACCTTGTCGGCGACCAGCGATCCGCCGGCGACGCCCGCGCCCGCACCGCCAAGCCCGGCGAGCGTTCCGCCCGCAGCAGGGTTTCCGCTGAAGCCCGCGCCGAGGCCGGCCCCCAGGGCGGCGCCGAGCAGGCCGCCGACGATCTGGGCGTTCTTGCGGTTGCGCGAATTATCGACCTGCACCCGGGCAGGGAGAACCGCCAGAATATTGATGACCTGCGCTTCCTGCCGGGCGTTGACCTGGTCCGCCGTATAAGTATCGGCGCGGTTTTCCTCGCCGGGCGTGGCGCAGGCGCTCAGTACAGTCGCGAGAGCAAGTGTGGGAACAATCAGTAGACGAGACGACATTTCCATATTGTTTACATCGCATATCACATTGGCAACCCAATTGTTGCCACATTCTAATATATTGCGAGGTGAAACGACGGTGAATATGCGAATCTTGTATCAATAATACGTCTATTTATTAAAATAACAAATAAAACGACTGGGAGTCTTCCCCAGCATTCACGACAGGCGCTCCCCGTCGGAAAGTAGTCGCGAGCACCGAACATGATCGGGGTCCAGGGCCTCAGGCCCTGGTGGGTTCGGGCAACGCCCGACCTGTCCTGCCTGCAAGGGATTACTTCACGCGCGGGGCCGGGGCGGCGGTATAGAAACCGTTGATGTCGCGCGACAGGGCGGCGCGGCTTTCGGGGCGGGTGTAGAGCATGTGGCCGCCGGCATACAGATGCAGGCCGATCCGCTCGGCGCCGACGGGGATGTGGTCGCGCGTCCAGCGGGTGGTGCCGAAGGGGCAGGCCATGTCGAAATAGCCGTTGGCGATGAAGACATGCAGCCCCGGATCCAGCGCCAGCAGCTTGCGGAGCAGCGCCACCTGGTCGGTCATGGGCGATCCCTTGTCGCCCCAGCCCCAGGCGCCGTTGACCTCCATGCTCAGCAGGTCGTACGTCAGTTCGGTGCGAAAGCCCAGTTCGTTCGCCGCGTAGCCGGCGAAGGCGTTGCCGTAGGCGCGGCCGAAGCCCGCCAGGGTCATTTCCGGACTGTCGTTGTTGTCGATGCCCTCGGGGTAGGGATCGGCGATGGATTGCGTGAAATCGTACAGCCCGTACAGCCGCCCGTCGCGGCTGCGTACGTCGTGGGACATCGGGTCCAGCGCGCCGCGCTGCCGGGCGACGACGGCTTCGGGCAGGCCGGTGCGCCGGGCGACCTCGGCATAGAATTTCCCTGCGTCCGCGCCCTGCGGCGGCGCGTTGGCCAGCGTCGCCAGGTAGGGGCCGAAGGCGTAGCGATAGGCGTCATCCACGGCCGCCGGCGTCAACTGGTGCGTCGCGTCCAGATGGGCGGCGATGAAGCTGGGCAGGGTCATGGCCGAGGCCATCGGGTTGTTGGCGCTGTCCAGGAACTGCATCTGGATGGCCGGCGAGATCATGACGATGCCGTTGACGATCAGGTTCTGCTGTTGCTGCAACTGCCATGCGACCTGGATCGCGCGGATGCCGCCATAGCTTTCGCCGACCAGATAGTGCGGCGACGCCTGCCGCCCGTTCTGGCCCACCCACAGTTCGATGGCCTTGGCAAAGGCCGCGCCGTCCCGGGTCACGCCGTAATAGGCGGCGGCCGCCTTGTGCGGGTCGATCGGGCGGCTGTAGCCGGTGCCGACCGCGTCGATGAACACCATGTCGGTGGCCGGAAGCCAACTGTCGGGATTGTCCGCCAGGCGGGCCGCCGCGCCGTCGGCGGGCTGGTCCGCGGGAAATTGCAGGACGCGTGGCCCCGCCGCGCCCAGATTGAGGTAGGCCGTGCCCGCGCCCGGCCCGCCGTTGAAGAAGAACGACACCGGCCGGCCCTGTGCTGCGGCGTCGTCCTGCGTGTAGGCGACGTAGAAGACCTTGGCCCCCGGCTTGCCGTCGTCGTCGCGCAGGCTCAGCGTGCCGGCATGGGCGGTGTAGGCGATGGTGCGGCCGCCGCTGGTGAAGCGATGCCGGGTGATGGAATCGGCGGGCAGCAGGCCGGCCTGGCCGTCCTCGGCTTTGGATGCCTCGGCGGGCTTGTCGGCGGCGGAGGCCGGGGTCGCAAGGCAGGCCGAGGCCAGCAGCAGGGCGGCAAGGCTGGTCCGAAGCATGCGCGATACCTTTCGTGCGGTGGGGGACAGGGAAGGTCGGGCGCTGCCCGAACCCGGCAAGGGCCAAGGCCCTTGCATCCCGTTCGTTTTAAAAGTCCTGGGTTTCCAAAGGGCTCGGCCCTTTGGTGGGTCAAGGGCAACGCCCTTGCCTTCGGCTCAGCGCGGCTGGACCAGCGTCGCGGCAGGCAGCGGCAGGGCCACGTTCAGCACGTCCGCCAGCCGGACGCCCGCCTGTTCCAGACGGACCTGGATCACCGGCCACGCCGCCTTGTCGTAGGCATCGCCCAGCGCGTCGCCCGTCTTCGGCAGGTCGGCGTACGTCACGTTGCGCGCCAGGGCGTGGCTTTCGTTCGCCCAGGCGGTGACGGTGGCGTCCAGCGCGCCGGGCAGGCCCTGCGGCGACCAGGCCGCCGCCTGTCCGGGGGTGATCGCGGCGTTCAGCACCTCGGCCTCGTGCCGGGCGCGGGCCAGGTCGATGGAATAATGCGGCCCGGTCGTCAGGCCGGTTTCATGCTCCAGTATCCCTTCGTCCCACAGGGAATGGAGGTTGAGATGCCCGTTCCGCGTGTCGCCGTAATAGCTGACCTTGACCATGTTGCCGCCCTTGTCGTGGTCGCGTTCGGCGGCGTGCAGCGGCTGGTGGATGTCGCCCACCAGATGCACCACCCATTTCAGGGCGGCCAGGCGTTTCGCGCGCGGGGCGTGCGTGTCGCCCAGCACGCGGGCCAGTTCGGGCAGGCGCTCGACCACGCAGTTGCGGTCCGGGCAGTCGGCGGCGGCGTACGCCGGGGTATCGACGTCGATATCGACGTAATGCCAGGGCAGCGTTTCCGGCGCGCCGCCCTTGTCGTGCGGGATATGGCCGATGGTGTCGGGCCACGACGCCACCTGGTCCAGCGTCTGGTGCCCTTCCAGGGCCAGCAGGTCGGCGACCTGCCGGGCGGCGGCCGGGGTCAGGCGGGCCTCGGCGATGTCGGCGACGATCGCATGCCCGTTGCCCCCCCAGGCCAGGGCGGGCTGCGCCGCCCCCGCGCCCAGGCCCGCCGCCAGCGCCATGCCGCCCAGCACCCTGCGTACATCCATTCCCGCTCTCCTTCGTTGCAGGATCAATTATTCGTCTCATGGCGGAATGTGCAATCCCGGCAGGGCGGCTGGACGGCGCGGCCGGGTCGGTTTATTTATGAACCGATCGGTTCATGAATGGAGGCATCGCGATGGCCCGGCCCGCCGACCCCGACCTGCGGCCCCGGCTGCTGGAAAAAATCATCGCCTATGTCCGCGAAAACGGGGTGGCGGCGTTTTCGCTGCGGCCGCTGGCGGCGGCGATCGGGACCAGCCACCGGACGATCCTGTATCATTTCGGATCGCGCGAGCAGTTGCTGTGCACCGTGTTCGACACGATGCGCGAGGCCGGGGCGCGCGAGATCGAGGCCCGCCTGCCCACGCATGGCGACCCGCGCGCGATCTATCGGGCGCTGTGGCGGCATCTGGCCAGCCCGGAGATGCGCCCGACGCTGCGGCTGTTTTACGAGATGTACGCCATCGCCACGCGCGACCCGCGGCGGTTCGGCGATTACGCGCGGCGCACCGCGCACTTCTGGCTGGAGACCATCAGCCTGCGCTTTCGCAACGCCGGCGCGTCGCCCGAGCGGGCGCGGCTGCTGGGCGGGATGACCATCGCGCTGCTGCGCGGCGCGACGCTGGAACTGGCCGCGACCGACGAGGCCGAGCGCCTGACCGGCGTGGTCGATGCGTTTTTCGACCTGCTGCCGCCGGCGGGCGAGGGGGCATGAGCCGGCCAGACCGCATCGAAAGCATCGACGCCGCACGCGGGGCGATCATGCTGGTCATGGCGACGGATCATGTGAACGCGCTGGTGGTGCGCCGCCATTCGGTCGAATTCTGGGCCGGGGCGTGGACGCGGTACGGCGCCGGCGCGGCCGACCTGCTGCAACTTGGGTTCCGGCTGCTGTCCGACCTGTGCGCGCCGGGCTTCTTCTTCTGGATGGGCGCGGGGGTCGCGCTGCTGGCCGGCCGCCGGGCGGACTGGCCCGGCCGGCGGCTGGCGGGGCATGTGGCGCTGCGCGGGCTGGTCCTGGTGCTGCTGAGCTGGGTCGTCGAGGTGCCGGCGTGGGTGGTGGGCATCCATGGCGACCGGACGGGCGCGCATCCCGGCGGCTGGCCCGGCGCGGGGCCGGCGATCGGCCTGCCGGTCACGGTGCTGACCACGCTGGGGATCTGCACGATGGTGCTGGCGCCGATGCAGCCCCTGGCGCGGCCCCTGGTGCGGCGACGCGCGGCGATGGTGCTGCCGGCGATGCTGGTGCTGGCGGGGCTGTGCGTGCTGTCGCCGTCGCTGTTCCTGCCCGATGACGCGGGCCAGCCGGTGGGGATGCCGGCGCGGCTGGCGCTGGTGGCGGGGCAGACGGGCGGGCTGTATGTCGAATATCCGGTGCTGCCCTGGCTGGGGGTGGCCCTGCTGGGGCACATGTTCGGCCAGTGCCTGGCCGGGTGGCGGGCGGCGACGCTGCGGGCGGTGGCGTGGATCGGCGTCGCCTGCCTGCTGGCGGCCATCCTGCTGCGCTGGCATGGCACGTTCGGCAACCTGCGCCCGCCGCGCGACGGGTCGTGGCGGGAATTCTTCAATCTGGTGAAATACCCGCCCGCGCCGGTGTTCGTGCTGGCGATGCTGGGGGGCAACCTGTGCCTGTTCCGCGCCCTGTCGCATCCGGGGTGGCTCGGGCGGTTCTGCGCCGGGTTCGGGCGGGCGCCGCTGCCGTTCTACCTGGCGCATCTGTGGCTGTTCGCCGTGATCGGCGCCGTGTTTTTCCCGATGGGCACGCAGTACGGCGTGGGGGTGCTGGTCTGGCTGGCCGGGCTGTGGCCGCTGCGGCGGCTGTGCCTGGGCTTCGCCCGGATGCGGCGGAACAGGCCGGCGTCGTCGTGGGTGCATCTGTTCTGAAAGGGCGAGGGGGCATCAATGAAAATACGGCATCTGTACCTGGGCCTGTGCGTGCCGGGGGTGATCGTGCCCTATGCGTTCTTCCTGCCCTGGCTGCTGGACCACGGGCTGGGCGGCGGGCGGTTCCTGCGCGACCTGGCGGCGAACCGCATCAGCCTGTTCTGTGCGGCGGATGTGGTGGTGTCCGCGATCGTGCTGTTCCGCTTCGCGGGGGTGGAGCGCAGGGAAGGGCGGCTGGCGCGGGTGTGGCCGGTCTATGCGGCGACCCTGCTGGTGGGGGTGTCGTTCGGCCTGCCGCTGATGCTGTATCTGCGGCAGGCGCGGATGGAGGGCGCGCACCCCGAGCGCGAAGGTTAGAGCGAAGCCGTCCGCGCATGGGGCGTCACTGGGCGGGATGAGGCGTGTCGAGCAGATAGACCATGCCGGCGCGCAGGCCGTCGGAATCCCCGGCGGGGGCCAGGCGGACCTTGCTGCCCACCCGCAGGCGGTCGAAGGCGTCGCCCGCGACGCTGGCGCGGTCGAAGGTGACGTCCTGCCCGTCGTCGGTCGCGATGACGCCGCTGCCCGCCGCCGCGTCCAGCAGGGTGATCCGCCCGCGCGACAGCGGCGACGGGCGGGACGCGGCCCGGTCGCCGCGGGTGCGGACATGGTCTTCGAGCCGGCGGATGGCGGCGTCGAAGGCGTCGCGCACCGCGACGTACGGATCGGCATGGGCCGGGTCGCGCGGGTTGTCGTGCGAGACCGCGATGGTGCCGCCCGGGGCGAAGATTTCGATGGTGGCCGAATACAGGTAGCCCCGGTGCTGATGGCGGTGCAGGGCGGCGATGGTGACGTGGCATCCCACGATGTCGTCCTCGAACCGGTCGAGGCGCGCGGCGCGGGCGCGGATGCGGGCTTCCAGCGCAGGGGAGGGCTCCAGGCCCTTGAAGGTGATTTGCAGGGGAACGATCATGGGCCTTGTCCTCGTGGTTCGAGGCGCGCCCCGAGGGGCGATAGGGGCAGTTCCGTTCCATGGAAACGTGAGGGCGGGCGTGCGGTTCCGATGGAGTTGGCGGCCAGGGCCGGGATGGCATGACGCGGGAGTATGCCCAGCCTGACAAAAAAGCTTCTTACCGCAAGGTGGCTCCATGCGTTACACTATGACACGGATCAAACCGCACGCACGGCGCGTGGGTGTGTTGGACGATCCGGAACCGGAGACAGACGATGCCGGCACAGACCATCAAGAGGGACGGCCCGTCCGACGCGCCGCCCCGGGCTGTCGTCTCCGTCCCGGCCGAGCCGACGCCCGCCGTGTCGGCCGCCGAGGCCGAACGTCGGGACCCCGCCACCCGCACCCCCGCCCAGATTCACGCCGCCCATCGCGCGCGCCTGCGCCGCGTCCGCCGGCGCTGAGGGTTTGGCTCCTAAGGCGCTCTGAGAGGCCTGCGTGCGATGGAGCGGAACAGCCGTCGAATCTGAGCGACAGATGTCCATGCTTCTGACGCGGAAAGAGGCGCCTCGACATCGCGGGTGAGGCGTCTGCGTCGTCGCGGGGCTCCATCAATTGGCTTCCTCGGCCGGGAACGAGCCCCGTTCCCGGCGCTCATCACCCTCTTTCAGGCAATGCCAGAGTTATTTTTATTGCCAGAGTTGTCTTGATTATCCGAAATCTGGAACAATTGGTCGATCAGGTTCCTTTCATCGGTCCGCTTCGCGGAAACCGGATCAAAGGCGGACGTGGTCGAAGCGACGATGCTGCCCGATCCGTCGCCTCCAGACGGCGACTCGGTGGCCCCTTTGCTTCCGGAGGGCGTGAACGAACTGGAAAAGGTTGCGAATTCGATTGTTCCATCGGGCTTTTCGGCCCATGCGACCGGGCCCTGTGAACCGCTCGACTGCGGGATGAATTGCGCGAGCAAGCTCGCGGTCTCCGTGTCCGATTCTCCATCGGCCGATTGTCCCGCAGCCGTATAAAGAGCGGACAGGGACATCGTGGAGACGTCGACCTGCTGCCGATAATTGCCCGATATGGCGTCTGGTCCGTACCCCGTGTCCTCTCCGTCGACCATTTCGTTGGCGGCGCCGACCCATCCGCCGCCCACAGCCACCATCACGGCGGGTCCGTAGCGGTCATATTCCTTTGTCGAGGTGGAAAGACTGACCGACAGCGTTGATCCGTCCCCGGAGGTTTTCGTCACAGTCGTATCCGAGGCCGTTTCCGCCGTCGGTTTCGATGTGTTGCTAATCAGATAACCTATCTCCTGGCTCAAGGCCCAGGCATTGTAGGTCATTTCCCCCGATGCCGTTATTGGCATTCCCTTGGTTTTTCCTCCCTATCTAACAAGGTAGCCCGATTTCTCTACTTATCGTGCAAAAAGCGCTCCAGGAATGTCAGGAAATGGTAGCCGACACGGGGCGATTACACGGCTGATGCATAAATAAAGCTCGTTTTTGTGTTTATAAGGCTATTGCATGCATTGCGGGCCGTAAAGCGCTCTGGAGAAGTTTGCGGGCGATGGAGCGGAGCAGGCGTCGAATATGGGCGACCGATGTTCATCGGGTCGATTGTCGTAAACCAGATGAACCACAAATGACGGAAATCACTCAATATCATTTTCCGGCAGCCTCTCTGGCGCGGGGGCGGCCCGGCGGGATCCGTTTCGGGCGGCGGTCAGGGGATGTCGCCGGAGGTGCGGCAGACGGCCTCGATATTGTGACCGTCGGGGTCGAGGATGTAGGCGGCGTAATAATCGGGCCCGTAGGCGGGGCGCAGGCCGGGCGGGCCGTGGTCGCGGGCGCCTGCCGCCAGCGCGGACAGATGGAAATCCTGCACCATCGCCTGGCTGTCGGCCGTGAAGGCGACATGGGTGCGGCCCACCGGGGCGTCGTGCAAGACCAGCCAGAAGAACGGCGCGTCGCCTTCCAGCCCATAGCCGGCATAGGATGTCTCGTCGCCCGCGGTGCAGGCCAGGCCCAGCGTCGCCAGGACCCGGTCGTAGAAGGCGCGGGCGCGTGGGATGTGCGTCACCGCGATCGAGACATGGTCGATCATGACCGGCCCCCGTGTCGTCCGGCCAGGCCGTCATCCGGCCTGGGTCGGCGCAATATATCGGCGCGATGATGGCATGGCGGCGCGGCGGACGGCGATCACGCCTGTGCGACGGCGAGGGTTCGTGATCGCGCCGTTCAGAGCCTGTTTGAAAATGTGGGCTGGCGCGCGAGAGCGGAACGCAGTGAAGCGCCCGGCGTGTGTTTTCGAGCACCGAGGCGCAGGAAACGCGCGTCGGATCGCCGCCGGCGCGTATTTTCAAACAGGTTCTCAGCGCTGGCGCAGGGTCCGGGCCAGTTGGTCGGCGCGGCGGTCGGCGGCGCGGGCGTTGATGACCGCGAAGGCGTGGGCGACGCCGATGGCCCACAGCAGCACGCCCGGCACCACCATGAAGAACAGGCCGACCAGCGAGGCGAACCAGACCAGCCCGTTCAGCACTGCCTGGAACGGACGACCCGCCAGCAGCAGCCCCAGGGGCGAACAGAACAGGCTGATGAAATAGAGCATGGGGCAGGACCTCTTGGAATCGGGGGGGGCATGCCTCAGGGTGCTGCCCTGAAACCCGCCAAAGGCCATCGGCCTTTGGAAACCAATCTGTTGATCCGGGGCCGGGGGTCAAGGGGCCGAGGCCTGCCGGCGGATCGTAATGTTGCGGAAGGATAACGTCGGCGTCGGGGATCGAAAAAAAATCCCGTGCCGTAAATCGAGTTTGATATTCGGCCCGACAGGACGCCCCGTCGCGCCCGTTCCGAAAATATCACCGCTGAAAGCGGGAAGGCCGATACTGTGGGGCGGCGTTCTCTCTTTACAGCGGTTCCGGTGGTGTCTATCTGGCCTGATCGAAGACACGGGAGCCGGTGCGGGACGCCATGAGACGCAGGCAAATATTCGCGGGCGGGATTGCGCTTGGCGCACTGGGGGCTCCGGCGGTGCGCGCTCTGGTCGGTCCGGCCGGCGCGGTCACGGGGGTGGCCGGGGTTTCGGATACGGGCCCCGGTTCCCGTCTGGCGCCGTTCCGGCCGCGGGCGGACCAGATCACGGCGATCAAGGTCTGCCTGCGTCCCTTCCGGGCCGCCGGACCGCGCCTGGATGTGGAACATGTCGCCGGCAAGACCGTCATTCACAATTACGGCCATGGCGGCTCGGGCTGGTCCTTGTCCTGGGGGTCGGCGAACATTGCCGTGGGCAAGGCGGCGGCGATGCCGGACCGGCGGATTGCGGTGATCGGCTGCGGCATCATCGGGCTGACCTCGGCGCTGACGGCCCTGCGCGCGGGTTTCGACGTGACGATCTATGCGCGCGACCTGTTGCCGCACACGCGGTCGGTCCGCGCGAACGGAAGCTGGACGCCGGATTCGCGTATTGCGCTGACCGCGCAGGCCGGCCCGGCCTTCGCCGACCTGTGGGAGCAGATGGCGCGCTATTCCTGGGCGACCTATCGCGATTATCTCGGCCTGCCCGGCAATCCGATCGAATTCGTGGACTCTTATGTCATGGCCGACGCGCCGCCCGAACAGGAGCAGGGGCCGGACCTCGCGAAGCCGACCTATACCACCACCGGCAGGCCGCAGCAGAGTGCCGAGTTCGCGCAATATGGCGCGCGTATTCGCGACATCATTCCCGCCGAAACCGCGCTGGCCGACGGGACCAATCCCTTCGGCGTGGCCTGGGCCCGCCATGCGCCGCTGATGATCTATAATTTCGGCGCTTACGGGCATCTGCTGCTCGAAGAATTCCATCAGGCCGGCGGGCGCATGGTGGTCCGCGAATTCCATACGCCGGCCGACCTGGGCGCGCTGCCGGAGAAAACCGTCATCAATTGTCCGGGCTATGCGGCGCGGGACTGGTGGAACGACGACAGCGTGATCCCGGTGCGCGGCCAGACGGCGTGGCTGCCGCCCGATCCGACGCTGCATTATGGACTCGACTACCGGGGGGCTGCGATGATCGCGAAGTCGGACGGCGTCATGATCCAGGGCTACGACCTGGACCGGCTTGGCGAAATGGCCGGCGTGGGCAACAGTTTCGAGCATCCGGACCGTGCGGAGGCGGAACGTGCCGTCGGCGTGTTCGCCGATCTGTTCTCCCGGTCCCAGGCATGGCGAGGCTGACCCGAATGACCCGTCTGCTTGCCGCATGCCTGCTGCTTGCCGCCTCGGCCGCGCCCGCCATGGCGCGTCCTGCCGCCGCGCGTCCGTCCTATACGGCGGAGCAGGCCGACCGGGGGGCGGCGCTGTACCAGGGCGCCTGCGCCATGTGCCACGGCGCCAGCCTGGGCGGCGCCTTCGACGTGCCGCCGCTGACCGGGCGCTTCGTCATGAACTGGGCCGGGGCGCCGCTGTCCGATCTTTTTGGCTACATCCGGCGGGCCATGCCGCAGATGGCGCCGGGCACGCTGTCCGCCGACGACACGGCGTCGCTGGTCGCCTTCCTGCTGCGGCAGAACGGAACGGCGCCCGGCGGGACGCTGCTTGCCGCCCGCCCGCAGGCGCTGACACGGGTGGTCTTTCCCTTTGCGGGCAGCGGGGCGCATTAAGCGCGGGTTGCGCCCGAACCCGGCACGGGGCCTCGGCCCCTGCATCCCATCCGATCCCATCCGTTCTCGATCAGTCCGCGATGAAAACGGACCAGGCGCCGATCGCCACAGCTTAGTCGTTTTGGTATCGGAATAATTTACCGGGACGTCTCATGGGGCGCATGAAAATAGTCTTTAAGTTCCTTGTGAACCATGCATGGCGTTTGGCATGAAATTTTCCGGTTTCGTCAATCGTCTGGGCTCACAGTGAAAAATTTCCGCCATGTCCAGGGGTGGCGTGTAGTGGAATTCAACCTCTAATTCTGTCTACCCGCAACATACGAATATTTACGGAAAGTTAAATGAAGTTTTTTTGACATAGTATAAATGATTAAAGAATTCGATTAGATGGCCGCGCATTGCGCGTCATTTTTGGAACGTCACCGTGAAAATAAAAGAAGTTTTACTGCTGAGTGCCGTCTGTCTGTTCGCGTACGACACTATGGCAATAGCTAAAGAAAAATCCAACAATAAGCAGGTTGGAGCAAAAAAGGCTGCTCCAGCCGCATCGAAACGTCAGAGAAACAAGACGAAATCCCTCGACGAAGAGATCGCCGTAACCGCCCACCGGAACGAGGCGGGCGGGGGAATGATGGTGCGGCATTCGGTTCCCAAAACGGTCAGCTCGGTCGCCAGCGATTTTATCGCCATGCAGTCGCCGACCTCCACGATCGAATCGCTGATACAAACGCTTCCTGGTGTCGTGTCCGCGAGCGAAGGCCCGTTGACGACATCCTTCTCCACCCTGCATATCCGCGGCATGGCGCAGGCGGAAATCGGCGTCACGCTGGAAGGCATGCCGGCCGCCAATCCGTTTACATACAGCACCTATACCCCATCACTCGTCGATAGCGAGAATATAGGGCAAATCAACGTCCTGCAGGGGTCGGTTGATATCAATTCGCCGACCTACAATGCCACCGGCGCCGAAATTTCGACCTCGATACGCCGGCCGTCCGAAAAACAGAGGATATACGCCTCGGCGTCCGGCGGGTCATATGGGACCAACAAGGACTTTATCCGGTACGATACCGGAGAAATCGGGCATTCGGGCGTCCATGCCTTTGTTTCCGGATCCTATTCCCGTAGCGATATGTGGAGAGGGGTCGGCGATATAAGAAGATGGCATGTGGACGCGGCGCTGACGAAGAACTGGTCGCGGGGCAATGAGTCGGAAGTGATCTTCGGCTTTACGCAGGCCGCCCAGGCCGAATGGCTGTATCCCTCACTGGCGAACTGGAAAACGTATGGCATCAACTACGGCCTGAACAACCAGTACTATGCCGGAGATACGCACTATGTCGGCCTGAACGGCAAAAACACCGGGGCGGTCTATGGTGCACTGAAAAATCATTTCAGCTTTGGTCATGGCTTGAGCCTTGATGCCGAAGCCTATTCCGTTGAATTCCATGGTCCTTATTATTACGGAGAAAGCGTTCCCGTTAAGAATGGCTATGTCGGTGCGGAGAAATACAAATATCTGGACGACTACCAGAATCTTCCGGGATATAATCCCGCGAGCAGCAAATTGACCGCTGTCGAAGTTTCGGACTGGTATACGTTATCATCCGGCCTGACGCTTGTTGGTCATTGGAAGCATAAGTTCAATACGTTGAACTTCTCTTATTGGTATTCTTACGCGCAGGAAGCGGCCAGCCAGAAATTCTATCCTGTCAATGGCGCGGGAAACTGGAATTCCAGCACGCCCCTGACGGCGAACGGGGGGATACTCATAAACGAAGATAATGAAAACGCCGTGCAGCAGCTGAACAGTTTTGCTGTCGACGACAAAATGTCATTTCTGCATGACCGTCTGACAATTGACGGCGGCATCAGAATGGCGATGGTGAACCGTCAGTATACCCAGGACCTGACGAACGTCTCGGCGAGCAAGTCCATTCACAATGTATTCGTCCCTTCGCCCCAGGTCCTTATCAGCTATCGTTTCAATCCGAATCACCAGATCTACGTCAACGGGACGACCGGTTATCATCTTCCGGCCGGGTTGAGTTCACAGCTCGCCTCGTACAGCTATTCGACCGGCAAGGCCACGTCATTGCCCATGTCGGACTACAAGCCGGAATATATGATAACTGAGGAAGTCGGCTATCGCTACAGTGGCCTTTTGATGGCTAACCTGGCGGGCTTCCATTACAACGTGACGAACCACCAAATCTCTGCCGAAAGCTACGAGCCCGGATCGACGTCGACGATATCGCAGTTGATAAATGCGGGCGGGCTGGAAGCTTATGGCATTCAGACCGAGATTGCCACGCATCCCTGGCACCATGTGAGCTTCTATGCATCCGGCCAGTATATGCATACCAAAAATGGTAACAATATTGCCTATGAAGGCGATTATATGGCAACAAAGGGAAAGCAGGAGGTCGGCGCGCCGAAATTCTCCGGTTCACTTGGCCTGACCTACAACGATGGCACATGGTTCGGGAATTTCACCCTGCAATACACCGGATCCCAATACTCGACTCTCATGAACGATCAAAGCATTCCAAGCTACTTCACGGCCAATGTCGCTGTCGGCCGCACCCTGCCGAAGATTGGACGAATTGCCCCGAAGATCAGGCTGAATCTTGTCAATATGGGTGACGAGCATTACCTATCCTCGATGTATGGATATACGACCAACGCCACGACCCAAAGGGGCGTTGTCAGCGGAAAGGCCTTCTCGGGTTCCCAGCCGACCTATGTCATCGGGTCCCCGTTTGTGGTCATGGGCACTCTTTCCGCCGATTTCTGACGGAAACCAGAGGAGGGGGAGGGTTCCGGAACCCTCTCCGTCCACCGTGGCATTGCGTTGTTGCGCGTTAAAGCCGAATACTTGCCATGCAAGCATGGTTCCATCAGGCTTTTCAGCCTAACACATCCTTTCGCGAGCGGACGATGACGACACGTAGAGATTTCCTGAAATATGCCCTTTTGTCCGGCGCCGTCGGTTCGGCATCGAAGCTACCCGCCTCCATCGGTCGGGCGTTCGCGATCGCGCCCAAGGTGGGTTCCACCTGGCTGGATGCCGAACATGTCGTGATCCTGATGCAGGAAAATCGCTCGTTCGATCATGTGTTCGGTACTCTTCAAGGCGTGCGCGGATTTAACGATCCGCGCACGATTCGGTTGCCCAACGGCAATCCGGTTTTTGCCCAGAGCAGCCAGTCCGGCGAGACCTATCT
Source organism: Gluconacetobacter johannae (assembly GCF_014174305.1). Taxonomy (GTDB): domain Bacteria; phylum Pseudomonadota; class Alphaproteobacteria; order Acetobacterales; family Acetobacteraceae; genus Gluconacetobacter; species Gluconacetobacter johannae. The sequence goes on from NZ_JABEQH010000016.1 coordinate 95,181, forward strand.
GCCCTGGCGGCTGAATATCCGCGACACGCGCGTGACATGGATGGGGTCGATTCCGCACTCCCGCGACAGCCAGGTCGATGCCTGGAACAACGGCGGGCATGACAGGTGGATCGACGCCAAGACGTCGCATCACAAGGATTACGCCCGCTATCCGCTGACCATGGGCCATTACACGCGCGATGACCTGCCCTTTTACTACGCGCTGGCCGACGCCTTTACCGTTTGCGACCAGAACTACTGCGGTGCGATGACCAGCACGACGCCCAACCGTCTGCTGTTCTGGTCCGGCACCGTGCGCGACCGGCAGGATCGGGCGTCCAACGTCTACATGCGGAATGGCGAGATCCTCGAAGGCGGCATGAGCTGGACCACCTTTCCCGAGCGTCTGGAGCAGGCCGGCGTTTCGTGGAAATTCTATCAGAACGAACTTTCGCAAACCGGCGGCATGAGCGGGCCGGAACGTGCATGGCTGTCCAATTTCGGCTGTAATGTCCTTGAGTGTTTCGATCAGTATTGCGTCACGGCCAATCCCGGTTTCGGCGCGTGGCTCGAAGAGCGGATCAGCGATTGCCAGGGCCATATCGACCGTCTGAATCGCCAGGAAATGCTCGTCTCCGAGACGCATGCCGAACAACTTGCCGAAGCGCGCGACCTGCTGGCCGTCCTGACGCGACGCCGTGCGGCGGCCGGGCATTCGGCGGAAAAACTCACGCCGCAGGAACGCGCGTTGTTCGAGAAGGCGTTCGTCATCAATAGCGGCGACGAGAATTATCGCAAGCTCGAGAAACTGACGTTTCATGATGGCGAAAAGACCGTTCACATGGACGCGCCCGGGGGCGACGTCCTTTATCAGTTTCGTCAGGACGTGAAGACGGGCAAGCTGCCGACGGTGTCATGGCTGGCCGCACCCGAGCATTTCTCGGACCATCCGACGTCGCCGTGGTATGGCGCGTGGTATGTTTCGGAGATCATGGACATCCTGACCGAAAATCCCGAGGTCTGGAAAAAGACGATCTTCATCATGACCTATGATGAAAATGACGGTTATTTCGACCATTGCTGTTCCTACGCGGCGCCCGACCCCGAGCGGCCGGAAACCGGGTATTCGTCGCACAGCATCCCGGCGGACGGGCTGGAATACACGACCGCGCAGGATGAAATAAATCGCGGGGTGCCCGAGCGCCTGGCCCGCAGCGGGCCGATCGGGCTGGGGTTTCGCGTGCCGATGGTCATAGCCTCCCCGTGGAGCCGTGGGGGGTGGGTCAATTCCCAACTGTTCGAGCATACGTCCACGCTGCGTTTTCTTGAGGCTTTCGTTCAGGGCAAGTTCGGCAAGAGCATTACCGAAAGCAACATCTCGCCCTGGCGTCGCGCCATCAGCGGGGACCTGACATCCTGCTTCCGTCCTTACGATGGCAGCATTCCTGCTCTGCCTTTCCTGGAGCGCGACGCCTATCTGCGGACCGTCGAGGATGCGCGCGACCGGCCGCTGCCGGGAGGTTTCCGTGCGCTGGACGCAACGGAGGTTGCAGCCTTGCGCGACAATCCGGGGAAAGTGCGCGAGACGATCGGGCAGGAGGCCGGTACCCGTCCCGCCTGTGCCCTGCCCTATGAACCCTATTGCGACGGCGGCGTGTCGGCGGATGGAGAGCAGGCTGTCATTCGTCTGAGCGCCGGCAAGGGGCGGTTCGGCGCACGGGCGGCGGGCCTGCCGTTCAATATCTATCGTCATGGTGTGGAATCCGATGGCGGCATGCAGGCCGGCACCTATGTCGTGGCGGCGGGCGACACGCTGGAAACCTCTTTCGCCGCCTCAGGCTTTTCCAATGGCCTGTATGACGTGGCCGTTCATGCGCCTAACGGTTTCTACCGTCGTTACAAAGGCGTGCAGGGCGGCCTGCGCCTGCAGGCGGCTTGCACCTATCTGCGCGGTCCGGGAAAGGACCTGGTCGTGCGGGTAACGAACCACGGATCGAAGCCTGCGGATGTGGCATGTACGTTGGCGGGGCACGACGTAACGCAGGTCATGCGTGTGGCGCCCGGCCGTACAGTCGAAACGTCGTTCAATCTGGCGCGGAGCATGATGTGGTACGATGTCTCGCTCACCAGTCCGGACGAAGAGGGGCTGCTTTACCAGTTCGCCGGACGGATCGAGACCGGGCGGGCCGGGCGTACCGACCCGGCCATGGGGGCAGGGGTCCAGGCACCCGGGCCGCAGACCCGTAAAACGGCTTGAGATCACACGGCGGCGCGGTCAGGGGCCGGCGGCCCTGGACCGCGATCGTGGACGCGCGGCCTTGGCGCATCAAGTAATGACCCGATGGGGCGGGCTGGGCCGGGCAGTACAGTTATAGTTCAGGATATTATATTTTTGTTCATGATTTTGGGGCTGGCTGGTCCCGGCTCTGCCCTGTCTTTCCGAAACGGCAATTCCTGTTAGGCTGCGGGTCACGTCGCGCATGGAGGTGGGTCGCATGGCCGCTCGTAGATCTTTCGTCATTTTTGCTGTTGTCGCGGCGCTTGGCGCCGGGGTGGTGCCGGCTTCCGCGCAGTCGGCCTTGTCCCTGTCGCGGCGCGGCACGAGCGTGGGCATCGCCGCGGCGCTGGGCAACCGCGACCGGCCCGAGGCCGACCGTGCGGCGGACGCCAACCGCAAGCCTGCCGGCCTGCTGGCCTTCGCCGGCCTCCGGCGCGGGATGAATGTCGCGGACATCATGCCCGGCAAGGGTTATTTCACGCGGATCTTCAGCAATGTCGTCGGTGCGGACGGCCATGTGTGGGCCGTCGTCCCGGCCGAACGCGTGGCGAAGAAGCCGGACGCGGCGGATGCGGTCAAGGCGATCGCCGCCGATGCCGCCTTTGGCAATGTCACGGCGCTGGTCCAGCCGCTGGATGCGATCAGCATTCCCAAACCGCTCGATCTGGCCTGGACATCGCAGAATTATCACGACGTCTATTACGGTGGCGGGGCCGATGCGGCGCTGGCGCTGGACAAGGCGGTGTTCGCGGCGCTGCGCCGGGGCGGCATTTTCATGGTGGTGGACCATGTGGCCAATCCGGGCATGAGCCCGGACGACGTCCGCAAGCTGCATCGTATCGACCCGGCCCTCATCCGCCGGCAGGTCGAGGCCGCCGGGTTTCATTTCGAGGGCGAGAGCAGGCTGCTGGCCAATCCGCAGGACACGCACAGCCTTACCGTCTTCGACCCGTCGATTCGCGGCCATACCGACCAGGCCGTGCTGAAGTTCCGCAAGCCCTGATCCTTTCTTCCCGACCGACGGAGCGTCCCTGATGAACCGACTGCCTGCCCTGATGATCGGCGCGCTGATGCCCGCCCTGGCCGCATGCCAGCAGGCGGCGTCTCCTGCCCCGGCCCCCATCGTGCACCCTGTCGCGGCGGCCGGCAGCCTGACCGCGCAGGCCCCGCTTGCGGCGGCCGACAGCGTGCCGGGCGCGGGGAAGGCCCTGACGATCGGCTATCTCTCGACCGATGGCGTGACCGGATCGGGCCTTGTGCCGGTCACGGGCGAGGTGATCTATCCCGCCGGCCCCGCGCCGGCGGGCGGGTGGCCGATCGTGGCGTGGGCGCATGGCACGGTGGGCATTGCCGATATCTGCGCGCCGTCGCGCAATCCGCATTCGGCGCGCGACAAGGCCTATCTGGCCGAATGGCTGCATCGGGGCTTTGCGATCGTCGCCACCGACTACCAGGGGCTGGGCAGCGATGGCACCCACCCCTATCTGAACGCGCGGGCCGAGGCCTACAGCGTGCTCGACGGCATCCGCGCCGCGCTGTCCGGACTGCCCGACCTGCGGAACCGGATCATGATCGTCGGCCAGTCGCAGGGGGCGGGCGCCGCCTTCGCGGCCACCGCCTACGCGCCGGAGTATGCGCCCGCGCTGGATATTCGCGGCACGGTGGCCACCGGCATTCCCTACATGACCCCGCAGATCGCGAAGGCCCTGACGGACGGCGCGCGCGGGGCGGGGAAGAAGGCGCCCAAGGACGACCCCGTGGTGGCCTATGCCCTGCTGATGGGCGCTGCGAAAGCCGGCCTGGACCCGTCCTTCGATGCGTCGGCGGCCTTCACCCCCAGGGCGATGAAGGCGTTCCATGCGGCGTCCTCGGTCTGTTTTCCCGACCTGTTCGACAGGGTCAAGGCGGACCGTCTGACACAGGCCAATGCCTTCGCGCCGGGGGTGGGAACGGCCCTGGCGCCGAGTTTCCGCGCCATGGCGTTCCCGACATTGAAGCTGAAGACGCCGCTTTTCGTCGGCACGGGCGCAAAGGACCGGGACGTTGCGCCGGACGGGCAGCTTCTGCTGGTGAAGGATGCCTGTCGGGCCGGAACGATCGTCCAGGCGCATCTCTACAAGGGGCTGGACCATTCCGAGACGGTGATGGCGTCCGTTCCGGATTCGGCGGCCTTCACCAGGGCCGTGATGGCGGGGGAGCCAGTCCAGCCGTCCTGCGCGCCCGTCGGGGAATAGACGGATGGGCGGGTTTCAGGGCGCTGCCCGAACCCGGCAAGGGCCTCGGCCCCATAGACGTGAAAGTAACGCTTCTTCCTTCGCTGTGGGCGAAGGAGGTCGGGCGTTGCCCGAACCCACCAGGGCCTGAGGCCCTGGACCCCGATCATGGATAACGGATTGGTTTCCAAAGGCCTGTGGCCTTTGGCGGGTTTCAGAGCAGCGCCCCAGAGCCTGATCGCGGCGCAATATGTTGTCCTGGCGACCTCGCTGCCGAAGGAAGACTGTCCGGCCGACGAGGTCCTGGCGGTCTATCGCCTCCGCTGGCAGATCAAACTGGCGCACAGGCCCGTCAGGTGTCAGAGCCTGTTTGAAAATGCGCGCTGGCGGCGATCCGACGCGCGTTTCCTGCGCTTCGATGCTCACGGCCGACAAGGCCGCTCCGTTTCGGTGTTCGAAAACACACGCCGGGCGCTTCACTGCGTTCCGCTCTCGCTCGCCAGCCCACATTTTCAAACAGGCTTGTCTTATGCATTCCGTGTCGCTGCGTGCGACAAAGGACTGATTT
>NZ_JABEQH010000017.1 GCF_014174305.1 Gluconacetobacter johannae
TTTGAAAATGCGCGCTGGCGGCGATCCGACGCGCGTTTCCTGCGCTTCGATGCTCACGGCCGATAAGGCCGCTCCGCTTCGGTGCTCGAAAACACACGCCGGGCGCTTCACTACGTTCCGCTCTCGCTCGCCAGCCCACATTTTCAAACAGGCTCTGAGCCCGGTATCCGCAAGCCCACCCGCATAGCCCCGACCCACAACGGCGCCGTGCGGGTCGCACTTTCGTCGTCATGACGACACGGACCCATATCCGCCCGCACGGCAGCACGTTCCCATTCTCTATATTTCAATACATATAGACGCCGTCGCGGCATGGCCCGCGCCGGGCCGGATTCTTCATGGAACGCGACGATCCGGAATTTGTATTTATCATCTCATTTCATGTTATTTTAAGAAATATATGGAAACCTCTCTTAAATTTGATTGAAATATCATAGTTCAAACCGAACGTTCAAAAAACTGTTACGCCCCCTTGTGTTACCATCCCGGAATGATAAAAATGCTCCATCATTCTGGGCCAATCGTAAAAATAAATTAACTCTATACCGTAGACTCACTACACGCCAGGAAACCTCGCCCTTTTTCGAGAAGAACACCCGTCTGTTTGTTTTTTCCAAGAAATAATCACGACAATCGAGATACCGCGCACGACGTCGAACGTGCGCCAGGGCTGTGGCACGCATCACAAAATGCATGTGCAAACGCACCTCGCCTTCACGAGTTGCGTCGCGACAGAAAAAATCCTTTTAAAATGCTAGGGAAAACCATATCCGCCCCGACAAGACCCAAGCGAGATACGTTGCTAAATTGCAACAGATTGTATCAAACCATCTCACTCTGAAACTGATCGTAACGTTTTTCCTCGACGACGAACGCGCGTTCATTGAAATCTTGCGAAATTCAAAAAAAGAGGGATTCGCAATGAGACCTTTGAGGGCTCCCGAAAAGACAGGATTGCGCGCGTTCTGCAGCTTTCTCGCACTGGGTGCCGGGTCGATGGCCGCGGGCACGGCGCATGCACAGTTGATCTCGCAGCCGGCCACGTCATCCGGATCGCTGATCAGCTCTCTCCACCGGCAGGGCACGACCACCAGCCGCACCTCGAACGGCACCGAGGAAATCCAGGTCACCGGGTCCCATCTCGCCAACCGGGCGACTGCGGAAATTGCGCCGATCACGACGATCACGGCGCAACAATTACAGAATTCGTCGGCGACGAATCTGGAAATGGCGCTGCACAACATCCCGTCCATGGGTTTCGGCGGCACCTATCGCACCAACGTCAATGCCGGCGGCGGCTCCACCTGCACCGACTTCCGCTCGATGGGCGTCGATCGTCTGCTGGTTCTGGTCGACGGACGCCGCGTCGTCAGCGGCCCCAACGGCTGCGCGAACATCAACGCCATTCCCATGGAAATGGTCGATCGCGTCGTGTTCCTGAAGGATGGGGCTTCGTCGCTCTACGGCGCCGACGCGGTGTCGGGCGTGCTGAACATCATCCTGAAGAAGAACTATTCGGGCACCACCGTGAATTTCAACGGTGGCATCAGCGGCTATGACGGCGACAGCCCGCAGGCCACCGCGTCGATCACGCACGGTTTCAATTTCGACCACGACCGCGGCAACATCACCCTGAACGGTACCTACAACTACCAGGCGCCGACACTGGCCACGAACCGCCCCTGGGCCCTGCACAGCGGCATCGTCATGCCCGGACCTGGCCAGCCGATTCCCCAGAGCGGTTCGATCCTGACTCCGGGCGGGGCCTTCTATTCCATGAGCGGCGATCCTCTGTTCCCCGGCGCCGATGGCGGCGGGATCTATACGAACGGCGGCGCCGGCGGCCCGGCGAACAGCTATCGCCCCTTCACCCCCCAGGATCGGTACGACTACGCCAAAGACACCTGGATGGCGGACCAGAACCAGTTCGAGAGCATCACGGCGAACGGCCGCTACGACCTGACCGACCATGTGCAGCTCTACCTGCTGGGGACCTGGACGCATACCGATACGCTGGCGCAACTGTCCGGCGACCCGATCGCCAACCCCTCTTCCGAGGCGGCGAACCTGCCCGACGCCGTCATCATCCCGGCCGGCCTGCCCGGCAACCCCTTCGGCCAGGACGTCGGCTGGTATAGCCGCCCCGCCGGGCTGGGCAACCGCAACCAGCAGTACGCGGACGACCAGTACCAGATCACCGTCGGCGCGCGCGGCGACATTCCGCATAGCAATGGCTGGACGTGGGATCTGTACTATTCCTTCGGCAAGGACGTGCAGACGTCATCCATGCCGGGGTCGGTCAACGGCGTGGCGCTGGAACAGGCACTGGGTTTCCGCCAGACCGGCCTGCCGGACTCGCTCGACCAGGGCGTCTACGACCCGTCCGTCTGCTCCGCCGCCGCCGGTTGCGCCCTGATCAACCCGTTCAGCCCCGCCACGGGAATCAGCGACCAGGCCCGCAAGTTCATCACCTACAATAACGGCGTATCGTTCTCGAACGAGATGCGTGACGTGCAGCTTCTGCTGCGTAACAACCATCTGTTCCGCATGCCCTACGGGCCGGCGGGCCTGGCATTCGGCGTCGAACATCGCAGCCTCGATGCCGGATCGACGACCGATCTGCTGAACATGAACGGATATGCGCTGAACACGGTCACGAACCCGACCTCCGGCGCCTATAACGCCACCGAAGTCTACGGCGAACTCAGCGTCCCGCTGCTGCGCGACCTGCCGGGCGCGCAGAACCTGGCCGCGAACGTCGCCGGCCGGTTCTCGCACTACAACACGTTTGGCGAGACGTACAACTGGTCGGGCGGCCTGATCTGGTCGCCGGTCAACGACATCTCGTTCCGCGTCAACTACGGCACGGGCTTCCGCCAGCCCACGATCTCGGACCTGTATTCGGGGCAGCAGGTTTCGTTCCAGAGCGCGTATGACCCGTGCGCGACCGATCTGATCGGCACCAGCGCCAACCGCATGGCGAACTGCATGTCGCAGGGCGTTCCGGCGGGCGGCATCAACCAGACCAGCGCCGACCAGGTCCGCGCGTTGATCGGCGGCAATCCGAAGGTGCAGCCGGAGATCTCGCGCACCTACACGATCGGCACCGTCATCCACCCGCACTTCATCCCGAACCTGTCGTTCACGGTCGATTACTACCACACGTCGATCACCCACCAGATCGGCACCTTCCCGGCGCAGGACCTGCTGGATTCGTGCTACGACAGCGCGGGCCTGAAAGGCCCGACCTGCTCCAACCTGGGCAGCCCGGCGCGTGACGCCAGCCACCAGTTGCTCGCGTTCAACGACACCACCATGAACATGGGCGGCCTGCGTACCAGCGGCCTGGATATCAACGGCAGCTATCTCTACCGCATCGACCCGATGAACGCGATCAACCTGGGGGTCGATATCTCGGATATCATCGGCTACACGGCGCAGAACGAGCCCGGCCAGCCCTACATCAACTTCCTGGGCACCGACGGACCGCCGCAGTCCCCGACGTCCCCCGGCACCTTCGCCATTCCGCGCTGGAAGGCCAATGCCAATGCCGCCTTCACGCACGGGCGCTGGACATTCAACTACACGATGCGCTTCATCGACGGCATGGATTACTATCCGCAGTCCAGCTATAACGCCGAAACGACGCGCTTTTACCACACGAACATGGTGTTCTACCACGACATCATGATAATGTATCACAGCAACCACTTCGACGTGACGGCCGGCATCAACAACGTTGGCGGCAAGATTCCACAGTATTTCGCCATCGGGCAGTACTGGAACACCGACACCAGCGTCTATGACTACATGGGACGCTACTACTTCCTGCGGACGTCCACGCACTTCTGACACGCGCCTGCACAACCCGGGGGAGCCGCCCTGTGGCTCTCCCGGACCCATGGCGCGACCCGGCAGCGCCTTCCCTCGCCAGGGACACATCGCCTTCCGGGTCTGGAACCGGGGCCGGCCATGCGCTATCCAACCGTCATCATCGGCGCCTGATCCCGACCTTTCGCGGACCCCGAGCCCATCGTTCCGGAGTTGCCCCCATGCGGCACAGACCCACCATCGCCACCCTTCTGCTGGCAGGCGCCGCCCTGCTGCCGGGTGCGGCGCATGGCGAAGCCCCCTTCGATTTCGCCCACGCCCCCGGCCAGTTGCCCAAGACCGTGGTCCCCAGCGCCTACCGGATCGACATCGCCGCCGACATGAAGCGCCTGACCCTGGGCGGGCATGAAACCATCGACGTCACCGCCAGCGCGCCCATCGGCAGCATCACGCTGAACCAGGCGGGGCTGACGCTGCTGTCGGCGAAGCTGGACGGGGTCGCCGCCGCCATCACCCAGGACGACGCGGCGCAGACCGCGACCCTGACCCTGCCGCATCCGGTCGCGGCCGGTCCCCACACGCTGGTCATCGCGTACAGCGGCCCGATCCCGGCGACGCCCAACGGCATCTATTATGACGATTACCGCACCCCGTCGGGCCAGACCCACCGCATGCTGGTCACGCAGTTCGAGGTCGCCGACGCCCGCCGCATGTTTCCCGGCTGGGACGAACCGGCCTTCAAGGCCACGTTCCAACTGACCGCGACCCTGCCCGACAGCTACGTGCCGGTCAGCAACATGCCCGTGACCGCGTCCACGCCGGTCGGCGGTCACGCCCGGCGCGTGGTCTTCGGCACCACGCCGCGCATGTCGACCTACCTGCTGGCCCTGGTCGCCGGCGACATCTCCGCCGTCAGCGGTACCGGCGGCGCGACGCCGATCAACGTCTACGCCCCCACCGGCATGCAGCGGAACGGCGCCTACGCCTTGCAGGCGGCGTCCGCGATCCTGCCGTACTACAACGATTACTTCGGCATCCCCTACCCGCTGCCGAAGCTGGACCTTCTTGCCATTCCCGGAAATTACGAGGCCGGGGCGATGGAAAACTGGGGCGCCATCACCTTCATCGACGACGACCTGCTGTTCGACCCACACACCAGCGCCCCCAGCACGCGGGAGCTGGTGTATCTGGTGGTGGCCCATGAAATGGCGCACCAATGGTCGGGCGACCTGGTGACGATGGGGTGGTGGGACAATATCTGGCTCAACGAAGGGTTCGCGACCTGGATGGAGACCAAGGCCACCGATCATTTCAACCCGACCTGGCAGATCTGGCCGCGCCAGCACGCCGACCGCGAACAGGCGATGGCGCAGGACGCCCATCCGTCCACCCACCCGATCCAGTTGGTGATCCACGACGTCAGCGAGGCCAATACCGCCTTCGACCGGATCAGCTACCAGAAGGGCGAGCAGGTCATCCGCATGACCGAGGACTGGCTGGGCGCCGACATGTTCCGCGCCGGCATGCGCGCCTACATGAAGGCCCATGCCTACGGCAACACCACCAGCGCCGACCTGTGGGCCGCGCTGTCGCAGGTCTCGCACCAGGATGTCGCCGCCGTCGCGCGCAGCTTCACCGAACAGCCGGGCATTCCGCTGGTCAACGTCGCGCGCCGGTGCGACGCCGGCAAGACCGTGCTGAGCCTGACCGAAGGCCGCTTCACCATCCACGACCCGCACCCGCTGCCCGCGCGGTGGAACATCCCCGTCACCGTCGGCGGCCCGGACGCGACGGCGCAGCGCGTCATCCTGCGGCCGGAGACGCCCGCGACCCTGGCCTTCGCCGGGTGCGACCAGCCGCTGAAGGCCAATCTGGGCGAAAACGGCTATTACCGCACCGCCTACGACGCCGCGTCGCTGGCGGCGCTGGCGGCGGCGTTCAGCCGCCTGGACGCGACCGACCGCGCCAACCTGCTGGGCGACCAGTTCGCGCTGTTCCAGGCCGGGCAGGCCCCGCTCGCGGCCTATCTGGACCTGGTCGCCGGCCTGTCGGCCGGGAAGGACACCAGCATCGCGGTCTGGCAGGACACGATCTCGCACCTGCGGCAACTGGACACGATGGAACGCGGCAGCCCGCAGCGCCCGGCCTTCCGGGCCTTCGCGCGCGCCCTGCTGGCGCCGCAGCTGGCCCGGCTGGGCTGGATGCCGCGCGAGGGCGAATCGTTCCTGGACACACTGCTGCGTCCCGAACTGATCGCCGCCCTGGGCCAGTTCGACGACCAGGCCGTGGTGGCCGAGGCCCAGGCGCGCTTCGCCGCCTGGCGCAAGACGCCGTCGGCGCTGGCGCCCAGCCTGCTGGACCCGGTGACCTGGATCGTCGGCCGCCATGCCGACCCGGCCACCTACGCCATGCTGGCCGGCCTGGTCCGCAGTTCCAGCGACACGGAACAGAAGCTGCGCTTCTTCCGCGCCCTGGCGGCCTCGCGCGATCCGGCGCTGGTCGCGCAATCGGTCCGCCTGGCCTATAGCGGCGCGATCCCGAACGGCCGCATCGTGCACATGCTGGCGGCCATCGCCACCGGCAGCGACGATCCGGACCGCGTGTGGTCGCTGGTGCAGGCCCCGCAGACGCAGAAGCAGATCCGCGCGCATCTGGCGCCCTGGTCGCAATCGTCCCTGCTGGCCACGGTGGCCGGCCAGTCGGTCAATCCGGCCATCGCCCAGGCCCTGCTGGACGACCCCTCCACGACGGTTACCACCGGCGCCACCATCGAGGCGAAGAAGGCCGCCGACCTGATCGCCGCGAACGCCGACATCGCGGCGCGGGCCCAGGCCGCGCTGGCGGCCTGGCTGCCCACCCGCCCCTGACGCCGGCCGGGTGGCGCGCGGCGGGGCAGTCCTGCTAGGATACATGCCCTGCCATCGCGAAGGATTCCCGGCATGGACCACGCCATCGCCATCATCACCGGTTTCCTGCTGGGCCTGTTCGGCCTGATCGTCTCGGCCATCGCCGTGATCGAGCAGTTCGTCCGGACCATCCTGGCCAGCGTGGGCATCGTCGGCGAATTGCAGACCGCGCTGCTGGTCATCCTGCTGGCCGGCCTGATCGTGGGCGCCTTCCGCATGTTCGGCGGCATCTTCGCCGTGCTGATCTGCACGATCCTGATCCTGATGCTGGCGCACGCGGTGTTCGCGACGACATTCCTGCCTGCGGGCGGATCCGTATGAAAGCACATGGATAGCCTGCCTTGGGCGGGACGATTTCCGTAGCGCCGGGTCGCGTCAACAGTCACCGGACCCGACGGGGGCCTATCGCGGCCTGCGGAAGGCCACCCGCCGCGACAGGCCCGCGGACACATGTCGGACCGACGCGACATAGCCCGGCCATGCCGGTGTCCGCATGCCGCTCCGGCGCATCGCCCATGCCCCGTGCAACCGGCGCTGCGCGCCGAGGGGGGCGCGCTTCCGTTCCTCCCTTGCGGCCATCCACTCGCTGACGAGGATATGACCGATGATACCAGCTGCATGACTCATTGATCGGGCCCTCCCTCATCGGGTCTCACAAAAAAACCGGCGGACAGCGTCAAAGTTCCGGCCGGATGCCGGGCCGGCCGGTGATGCGCGCTACCCTGGATGCCCGCCATGACCACCATCGCCATGGCCGCCCCCGCCGGGACCGCCGCCATGACCACCCTCGCCATGACCACCACCGCCGTGACCACCATCGCCATGGCCGCCCCCGCCGGGGCCGCCACCATGCCAGCCCTCGCCATGACCACCACCGCCGTGACCGCCCTCGCCATGGCCGCCCCCACCGGGACCGCCACCGCCATGGCCGCCCCCACCGGGGCCGCCACCATGCCAGCCGCGATCACCGCCGCCATGGTCGGGACCATAGAAGGGCGGCGGCCGGCCCGGCCTGTTCCCCCCGCCCCGTCCCCCCCGATCGCCGCCGCCCCAGCGATCGCGGTCGGAAAACCACGGGCGGCCACGATAATGCGCGCCCCAGTAATTACCGAAGACGAAACCGGCCAGCGGCAGGCCCACCATGGGGCCGTAAGTTGCCAGCGGCCCCGCCCCGCCATTGTACAAAACCTGGATCCGGTCCGGCGGCGCCCAGCCGCGATAGGGGCCGTCGGCGATGTCGCACCAGCCCCATCCCGGTTCGCACTCGAAAATCTCGATCGGCGTACCCGGCGGCAGCGACCCGACCACGGGATAGTTCGGCGACGGCCCGGCGAAAACATCGGTCCCGCCGACGATGACCCCCGGCGCCGCCAGTGCCGGGGACGCGACGCCGCCCAGCGCCAGAACCGTCAGGACGGCCTTCAAACGATGTTTCATCCAGGCCGCGACTCCATGATGCGATGGTCGCTCAACGATCGCAGAGTGGGCAGGTTGCGCGCAAATGAAAAGCCCGCCGCGACGCGGTTTGCAAATCCCGGATCGCAATGGTTAAGTGACCGCGCCAGATGACGCGAACGTGACGGAACCCATGACGATCGACCCCAGCAACGAACCCCGCGCGCGCGCCGCGCAGGTTGGGCGGAACGGGGCCGCATGCCGCCGGGCCGGCGCCGCCCTGCTGCTGGCCATCGCCGCGGCGCCGGCCGCGCCGCCGGACGCCGGGGCGGCGACTGCCGCCGGCGTCCCGGCCATGGCCCCTGTCACGCCGCCCCTCGGCGCGACCTCGGATATCGCGCCCTCCCCCTCCCCGCGTCCCGAGGACTTCCGTTTCGTCGAGGATCTGGAACGACGGACCTTCACCTGGTTCTGGGATGCGGCGAACCCGAAAAACGGGCTGATCCCCGACCATTATCCCTCGCCCGACCGCTTCGCCAGCATCGCCGCCGTGGGGTTCGGCCTGACCGCCTACGGCATCGGGGCGCAACGCGGCTACGTCACGCGGGACCAGGCGGCGGCCCGCACGCTGGCGACCCTGCGCTTCCTGTATCGCGCGCCGCAGAACGCGGCCGAGGACGGGGCCGCCGGCTATCACGGCTTCTATTACCATTTCCTCGACCCCGAACGCGGCACGCGCTTCGCCCGCTGGTCCGAACTGTCCAGCGTGGACACCACGCTGCTGCTGGGCGGCGTGCTGTTCGCCCAATCCTATTACGACCGCGACACCCCCCGCGAACGCGCGATCCGGCGGCTGGCGGACGCGCTGTACCGCCGGGTGGACTGGTCGTGGATGCGGGCGCACGCGCCCTTGCTGGACATGGGCTGGACCCCGGCCGGCAGCTTCCTGCGTAACGACTGGGACGGCTACAACGAGGGGATGCTGATCTACCTGCTGGCGCTGGCCTCGCCCACCCATCCGGTACCCGCCGACACCTGGCAGGCCTGGACCGCGACCTATGCGCGGCAATGGGGCACGTTCCAGGGCCAGACGCTGCTGAATTTCGCCCCGCTGTTCGGCCATCAGTACAGCCACTCCTGGGTCGATTTCCGGGGTATCCGCGATGGGTGGAGCCGCACGCACGGCGTCGATTATTTCGAGAACAGCCGCCGCGCCACCTACGCCCAGCGCACCTACGCCCAGGCCAATCCCGGCGGCTGGCGCGATTACGGCGCGAATGTCTGGGGGCTGACGGCCTGCAACGGGCCTGGCATCGTCACCCTGACGGTGGATGGCCGCGCGCGCAGCTTCCAGGCCTACAGCGCGCGCGGCGCCGGGCGCGACTATATCTCGGACGACGGCACCATCGCGCCGACGGCGGCGGGCGGGTCCATCGCCTTCGCCCCGGAAATCGTCCTGCCGGCGCTGGAAGAAATGAAAGACCGCTACGGCGCGCGCATCTACGACCGCTACGGCTTCGTCGACGCCTTCAACCCCAGTTTTCCGTCCGGCACGTCCTACTGGGCCGATACCGAGCAGTTCGGCATCGACCAGGGGCCGATCCTGCTGATGATCGAAAACTGGCGCACCGGCCTGGTCTGGAGCACGATGAAGAAGAACCGCTACATCCGCGCCGGCCTGGCCCGCGCCGGCTTCTCCGGCGGCTGGCTGGACGACGCGACGCGCCAGGCCCGCGCCGACGCGCCCCCCGGCACCAGCCCGCACATGTAAGGTCGGGCTGGGCCCTGGCCGGTTCGGGCAGAACCCGATTGTCCCCCGCTACCAGGCTGCGCCGAAGATCAGCACGCAGGCATAAAGCGCGATGATCCCCGCGATGCCCCCGATCATCACCGACCAGTATCCGATCGAATGGCCAGGCGTCGTGGACAGCCGGCGCGCAAGAATGTCGGTCATGGATGCCCCCTTTGTTCCCGAGGCGGTTTCTCGACCCCCTGCAGATGGGCGCCCCGGTGGGGCCGGCAAGACGACGCGGACGGCTCACCCGGTCACAACCGCACGATCGGCCCCCTTGTCCGAGGCGGGCATCGACAGGCATGCTGGCCGCGTCTGCATCCGCGAAGGAGCTTCCCGACATGCGTATCCGCCTGTTCCTGTCCGCCCTGTCCGTCGTCGCCCTGATGGGGGCGGCCGCCCCCGGTTCGGCCGCCCCCTGCCGTGACGCCAAGGGCAAGTTCGTCACCTGCCCCAAGCCGAAGCCGGAAAAATGCCGCGACGCCAAGGGCAAATTCACCAAATGCCCCGCCGCCCCGGCGACACCGGCCCCGCCGGGCTGATCGGGTTCCGGGCGGGTGGCGTGACAGACGTCCCCGCCCGCAGGGCACGGTGCAACTCCCAAAGCCGCCAGTCGTTCGCTGCCCACACAGGCGCCTCGATGGAGGAATGCGATGGGACGCCCCGCCCGATACGCGACCCGACAGGCCATGCTCGCGCTGCTGGCCGTCCTGGCCAACCCGGCCATATCCCTGGCCCAGTCCACCCCGCCCCGGCTGCCGCCCCCGGCAAATCCGCATAGCCGGACACCGGCCGAGCGGATGGGCGACATGCCGCACATGCATTGCGCCAGCGAGATGTCGCCGTCGCGCTGCGCCCATCAGGACATGCTCGGCCCGCCGCCCGAACACCGGCCCGAAGCCGGGACCACCCCGCCCCCCAAAGAAAAGCCGGGCCCACAGCCCCATCGCACGGTGCCTGCCCCGCCGGGTCGCTGACCGCCAGCACTGGACCGCGCGACCGGCAACCGACCCCGCGCGCACGGCCCGACGGCTGCGTCAGCCTCGGGTCCGCGCCCGCCGCAACATCCACATCGCCGCACCCGTCACCGAGAACAGGCACAGGGCCAGGCCGTTCAGCCCGACAAGCACGCTCCAGAGGTCGCCGGCCCACGTCGCGGACAGCCGGTTCTGATGCAGGATCCGGATCCAGGCATACAGGCGTTGCCCCACGCTTTGCGTGCCGGGATCGGCCGTCACCGTCATGGCGCCCGTGTGGCGGTCGATCCGGAGGGTTGTGGGCCGGTTGGCGCCATATCCCGGCTGCACCACGCGCACGGTGAACGGGCCCCGCGGCGCCCCCAGCTGGATGTCGCTGATCGTATCGTGCGGCCGGGCCTGGCGGATCGTCGCCAGCGCCATGTCCAGCCCGTCCTCCTCCATCGCTCCCGCATCCGCCGCGTGACGGTGGCCGCGCTGTCCGTCCGCTGCCATGGGCGGGCGTCTTGGCCCCGCCCCGCCGCCGGGAAACATGTCGGGGTAGCAGATCATCACCCCGCTGCCGGCCATGAAGCCGAGCAGCAGGAACATCCATGCCCCCACCGCCAGGTGCGTTTCCCGCCACAGCCTCAGCCCGCGCGCCTTGCGCGAAATCATCAGGCCGCGCCGCCATAATCCCGATTGCCACAGGTGGCTGCGCGGCCACCAGAGCACGATGCCGCTGACCGCCATCCCGACCAGGAAGACGCCGACCCACCCTATCGGCCCGCGCCCGACCGGCAGCAGCAGCAGGGCGGTATGCAGCCGCATGACGAAGCCGTAGACGACGCTGCGCTTCTGCATGCCGACCACATGGCCCGACGACGGATCGACCAGGATATTGAGGTCGGGGCGACGCCCGCCCGCCGGGCCGAACCCGACGCTGGCCGGGTCATGGGGGCCCTGCGGCGGCGCATAGCGCAGCGCGCTGGTCCCGGCGGGCGCGGCCGCGCGGGCGGCCTGGACCAACTGGCTCGCAGGAAGCGGGGGGCCGGACCAGGTGATCTGCGGCCGCCCTGGCGCCTCCTGCGGCAGCACGACCATCAGGAACCCGGTCAGGCCCTGAAGGGCGAAGGGAATCGCCAGGGCCAGCCCGATCCAGCGATGCAGTTTACGCAGGAGCCGCATCAGGCGACCCCGCGAATGGTCATGCATGTCATCCAGGTCATACCAATCAGGATTATGAACGTGTCTTCGACGGCGGGCCTCACAGCGTGCACCATTGCCGCATGAGGTTATGGTAGCAGTTGACCAGGCCCAATATGTCCGGATCGTCATCCGGCAGCCGGGCCCGCAGGCCCATGATGGTCCGGTCGAGATCGAACAGCAGCCGGCGCCGGCTGCCTTCGCGGATCATGGACTGGGTCCAGAAGAACGACGCCCAGCGGCTGCCGCGCGTCACCGGGGCGACGCTGTGCAGGACCGTCGTGTCATAGACGATCATGTCGCCGGCCGGCAGCTTGACCGCCTGCGTGCCGCTTGCATCGTGGATCAGCAGTTCGCCGCCGTCATATTCCTCCGGATCGGTCAGGAACAACGTCGCGGATATGTCGGTTCTGATCCGCAGCCCGTCGGAGCCGGGGATGTAGCGGATCGCATTGTCGACATGCGCGCCGAATTCCATGCCGACATCGTACCGGTTGAACAGGGGCGGCACGATGCGATGCGGCACGGCCGCGCTGGTGAACAGCGCGTTGCGCGCCAGCGCGCCCAGGACCAGATCGGCCAGTGCGCGATGGTCCGGATGATTGAGCGGCAACTGAAGATTGTGCTTGGCCTGCGCCGATTGCGGACCCGCGGTGACGCGTCCGTCGCGCCAGTCGGCCTGGGCCAGCACCGCGCGGCAATGGGCCAGTTCGTCCCGGCTCAGCAGTTCGGGGATATGCAGCAGCATCACCTGACCTCATGTTCCGCAAGGAAACGTTCCATCTGATCGCGGAATGCCGGTGTGCCGGTGCGGCGGGCGATGTCGAAATGACGCCGCGCCTGCGCGTGCCGGCCTTCCGCCCGCAGGAAGCGGCCGAAATTGAAATGTCCCCGGAAATCCCCGCCCTCGGCGGCACGGGCATACCAGGCCCTCGCCTGGCCCAGGTCGCGCGCCACGGCCCATCCGTCTTCGTAAAACCCGCCGATGATATTGAAGGATTTGCAATGGCCACGGGCCGCGGCCCGCCGCAGCCACGCCAGCGCCCGCATGTGGTCGGGTGGCCCGTCCCAGCCCAGGGTCAGCCCCGTGGCATAGTTGTACATGCCCCAATCCAGACCGGCGCACGCGGCGGCGCGATACCAGCGCAGCGCCTCGGCCGGGGCGGGCGCCAGGCCCCACCCCAGTTCGCAGCAGCGCCCGACCATATTGAGCCCCATCGGATGACCCTGCCGGGCGGCGGCCAGAAACCAGCCCAGCGCCGCCCCCTTGTCACGGGGCAGGAACCGGCCGTCGAGCAATATCTGCCCCAGCGTCAATTGCGCGTCCGCCTGCCCCGCGCCGGCCAGGGCGCAGATCGCCTCGACGCCGGCCGCCACGCTGTCCTGCCTTTCGCCCCGCATGCCGGTTTCACCCCGCATCCCGCACCAACGTTCAGAAATGGGCGTTCAGGGTCACAAAGGCGGTCCGGCCGGGCGCCTGCGTGGCGTAATGCGTCGTGTAAGCCTGTGTGAAATACCGCATGTTCGCCAGATTCTGCATATTGAGCTGCAGGCTGTAATGGCGGCGGAACTTGTAATTCGCCATGACGTCGAAGCGCCAGTAGCTGGGCACGAATTTCGGCGCCGTGGGCGAATCCGTGCCGTACACCTTGCTCATGTAATACACGCCCGCCGCCACCGTCAGCGGCCTGACGATCCGGTAGGTCGTCCACAGCGCCAGGCTGTTCTCCGGCGTGTTCGGCGCATGCCGCCCGTCCATCAGCCCGGCCGCGGCCCCGGCCCCACCGGCCTTGAGCAGCCGCGCGTCCAGATAGGTGTAGCCGCCGTTGATCGACCAGTCGCGCGTGATCTGCCCGTTCAGGCCGATTTCAAAACCACGGACCCGCTTGGTGCCGCCATTGGCGATGCCGCCCGACGGCGTGCTGATCTTGAAATTGGTGCTGTCGATCTGGAACAGCGCGCCGGTCAGCAGCATCCGGTTATGAAGCAGGTTCCATTTGGTGCCGACTTCGATCGTGCGGTCCCGTTCCGGCTTCAGCACGCTGCCGATATTGCCGGTCCGGTCCACGCCGAGGCTGATGTCGTCCGATCCCTGCCCCACGGAATTGCCCGGCGGGATCGCCGAAGTGGCGTAGGACGCGTAGATCGACCCGTTGGAGCGCGGCTTGTACACCAGCCCGCCCTGGTAGGTGAACAGATTGTCGCCACGCCCATATTCGCCCGCCGCCGCACGGTAGGTGCTCTGCACATTGTCGTAGCGCACGCCGAAATTGGCCTGAAGCTGGCGCAGCAGCGTCATCGTGTCGAACAGATAGACCGCCTTGGTGTCGAAGCGCGTGCTGTTCGGGTTGCCCGTGCGCGTGAGGTTGCCGCTCCACAGATCGTTCGGGTTCGGATTGGTCAGAGAGGTACAAGTATAGGATGAAAAGGCCAGCGCGGTCGCGCATCGGGTGAAACTGGTGCCCGAGGCCACGTTCTGCCCGTTCACCGTGGCGGTGTAGGTATCGTTCTTGCCCTGCTCGCGGGTGAATTCCGTGCCCGAGGCAAACTGGTTCTTGAAGCCCAGCAGATGGAACGACCCGTAGAAATCGGTCTGGTTGGTCGCCGTGTCCAGCGTGGAAATGCGGCTGTTCAGACGGCGATAGACGTCGCCGTAATAGATATTGCCCTGGCTGTCGTCCGGCATGGTCCACCGGTCGTTCTGGGTGGTCTCGGAATAGCGTGTGGTATTGCGGATATGAAGGGTGCTGCTGAAATCATGCTCCAGCCGCAACGTGCCCATGTCGATGCCATCCTGATTGGAATCACGGTTTTTCAACCCGTACCAGGTATCGAACGGCACCTTCACCGGCGCGCCGCTTCCCGTCGCCAGCACCCGCGCCGCGCCGTCGGACCGCGCGTTGAAGGCGGGGTTGCTATAGGGAATACCGACATCGGGCAGATCGTCGTTCTGCATGTGATAATACATCACGGTGACGCGGTTCGCGGTGCCCAGCCCGAACGACAGGGACGGCGCCACGCCGTAGCGGCGATAGTGGGTGGGCCCGCGTCCGGCCACGCCCTGGTCGTCCCCCATCAGGTTCAGGCGGAACGCGCCGGTCGGGCTGACTTTCCAGTTGCCGTCGAACGTGCCCCGCTTGTAGTCGGCATTGCCGAACCCGAGGCTGGCGTCGATCGCGTTCTTCAGGCTGGGCATCTTGCTGTTGATGTAGATCGCGCCGCCGGCGCCGCCACGTCCGGCGAAGGCGCCGGTATCGCCCTTGATGACCTCGACCGATTCCACATTGAATGTCTCGCGCGATTGCGCGCCGACATCGCGCAGCCCGTCGACGAAGGTGCTCGACTGCGCGTCATAGCCCCGCAGGAACGGCCGATCGCCGACCGGATTGCCGCCCTCGCCCGCGCCCATCGTGATGCCCGGCACGTTACGCAAGGCATCGGCCAGCGTGTTCGACCCGGTCTGGGTCAGCAACTGGCGCGAGATGATCGACACGCTCTTGGGCGTATCCAGCAGGGGGGCCGTGAATTTGGGCGAGGCGTCATGCCACAGGCCGACGACCTCGATATGTTCGTGCCGGGGGGCCGGCCGGTCCGGATGGGCCTTCTTCTTCTCGTCGTCCGATATCCTGTCCGGCGCGGCCAGGGCCGAGGTGGCGGCCACCCCCTGGGTTCCGATCATCGCCAGGGCCAGACCACATAATGTCTGACCGCGCTGGGGCGCCACACCATGCGCGGTACGCCATTTTCCAGTGACACCCATTCCCTCGGCACCTCTTGTTACAAACGCAAATGCAAACAACTCGCATTTGCGATCTGCTCAGAACGACCCCGAATCGTCAAGACGTTCGTCCATGACAAAGCATGTCTGGAAACGGATGCCGTCGGGGGCGCGCGGCCGGGTTCGACAGAGGAAAAATTCGGTTCACGTCACCGCGACATCCCTCAAACGGCGGGCGCCACCCGGCGTTGGCACATCGTCGGACAGGAGGTCCCGTTAT
The DNA here is from genome assembly GCF_014174305.1 of Gluconacetobacter johannae. Taxonomy (GTDB): domain Bacteria; phylum Pseudomonadota; class Alphaproteobacteria; order Acetobacterales; family Acetobacteraceae; genus Gluconacetobacter; species Gluconacetobacter johannae. The sequence goes on from NZ_JABEQH010000017.1 coordinate 16,085, forward strand.
GCGTCAGATCCCAATCCTCATGCTGGCCTGCGCCGCATCCGCATCGGTATGGGCGCCATCGGCGGGATGGGCACAGAAGCACCCCTCGCCCTCTTCGATGGATTCTATACAGGGACATTATCCGAAGCCGTCGCAAAAGCCGTCCTCGGATTACGACAATGCGCCCTATCTTCGAAACCGGGCGGGTGACGCGCCCAAGTCCAGAACATACCCCACGCCTCACGCCATGAAGCCGACCCAGGAAAACCCGAGGCCGCCAGGCATGGACAAGCCGTCGCCGGACCAGATGCCAAAGCCCGGACAGGCGCCGCATTCCTGACCGCGACGGCGTGGCCCCGCCCCGAACGGCACGATCGTCAGGGCCTCAAATATCGCGCTCTTCCAAGGCCCTTTCACCCTTGCAACCCTTGTGGGCCAGCCTATCTCCTGTCCTTCTCCCAGCCTGAGGAGGGCATGATGGACAGGAAAAAAGGTCCCGCATCTTCTGGTCCCAGGAAGACGACGCGGGCCAAGGTCGCGCCCAGGGAAACCAGGACGGACGCCTATGCCGATCTCGCCATCGGCAAGGATCCGAAGGAGCCTCCTGTGCCGGGACAGGCGTCGAGGCACACCCCTGGCGCCACGAAGTAACGGAGCGCCCCCGAAGAAGCCCGGCCACATGCCGGGCTTTCTTTTGACCGACCCGAGAGGACCTGCGGTTGGGGAGGAATGCCATGAGCGACCAACGGCCGAAACCTGAGGATGGCGCGTTCCCTGATCCGGATGCGCCAGATCCGGAACCTGCGAAAGAGCCGATACCTGAGAAATCGGGGACTTCCGCGCCATGGCTGGACCCACGCCCAGCGTTTTTTGACGGGACGTCGGCCCCGCTGCCGCCTCGCCACCCCCACCCGGAAGACGATGGAGATGGCAACGGCGAGGATGACGACAGCGGCTGGGATCGCCGGCCGATAAGCTTTTACCCGGAGTCCGTCGCCCCCATGCCTCCCGGCCCGCCATCCGACGAACCCGCGCACGATCCCGAAGAACCGGCGAAGACGGAATGAAACTCCGACTGCATGGAGTCCGCGCCGCTCAGGGCGATTCGAACCGGCTTTTTTGTGGATATCCGTAGCCCTGAACGAGGGGGCAGCGAGGGAAACAATCTCTCAAGCCGCTGAAATCATTCAGGGGAAGTGGTGCTGCTGGACAGGATTGAACTGTCGACCTCTCCCTTACCAAGGGAGTTGGATAGAATTATTTTCCATTCATTTTCAGAACTTTACCGTGTACACTACGCAAACTGCACGGATTATGTCGCATTCAGCCAGTTATCCACAGCTTCGCGGTATGCATCCGGCATCTTCTTCGCATATCGGGTCACCATCGTGATGTTGGACCACCCGCCATCGCGCTGGAGCGCCAGCAGATCGCCATGCAGGCAGTATTGCCATGTCGCCCATGTGTGCCGGAGATGGTGAGGGGTGACGTCGGATACCCATGTCCGCTTCGACTGGCCGGATGTCGACACCCATTCATGCCAATGCCCTGGCAGCCCAGCCTTCCGGCATGCTGTCGCCCACGCGCACTTGATCTGACCGCCGCTTGTGCGGCCGCTGTCCAGATATCCCTCCGGGTTCGGCCGCTTCCGGGTTGCCGGCGGCCGGAAGATCCGTCCCGGTCGGTGCGGTAGCGCCGACAAGGCTGATATCGCCCGGTTCGGTAGGTCAACGTCCCGCTCCGTTCCCTGCTTCTGCCATAGCGTGGCGCGCCGGCCGACCAGATCGACGCTCTGCCATTCGATCTCCAGGGCCTCGGACAGGCGTGCTCCCGTGCAGATCAGGAAGATGATGAGCGGCTTGATGTGCGTGCCAGCAGCGCCCACGAGCGCATCTGCCTCATCTGGCTTCAGGTAGGGGGTGATCGCCTTTGCGACTCGGGGGACATCAAAGGCCGGCCGGTCGCACCATTTGCGAATCGCTGCATGCTCCAGAATTGCCCGCAGGGGGGTCAGCACCTGGCGCAGCTTTGTTGCCGCGCTGGCCTTGTGCCCATCCCGCAGGATCTTCGCATAGGCGCGATCGACGGAAACCTGATCAATCTGGTGCAGGGGTGTTGTCCCGAAATGCTGCACCAGCTTCTCGACGGCGCTCTGTGTGTTATGGTTCCGCTGGGCGTGGTTGATGTAGCTCTCTACGGCTGAGGCAAAGGTGACGACTGCTTTCTGGCCGTAGAGGCTGGCGTTCCAGAGTTCCGATTCCCGGTGTGCCCGGTATTCCTCCGCTTTCCGGCGCTCAGTTGCGCCAGTACTCTCGAAAACGCTTTGCCCCCGGACGGTGCCACGGACGTAGAAGAACGACGAGCCTGGGCGTGTGACGATTTTGAGGGGCATTCCAGGCTTTCGGTCAGGCGTCTCAGGTCTGTCGGGTGGAAGACGATGCGGTTTCCCCACCGCCTATGGGTGGGTCCGCCGGCATGCGTCGGGTTCTCGCGAAGGTGCTGGAGTAGTTTCGTCCTGCCAATCCGGCCGCGCAGTCGTTCGAGGATATCGGCCACGGTCAGGTAGGTGGGGAGTGCTTCGCTCATCCCTCCACCTCCGGCTTTGACCTCTTGGCTCGCACCCACCAAATCATCTTGACGAAGGGTGCGGCGATCCTCTTGCCCGCTTTCTCTATCTTGTCTGTCGTGATGACATCGATGCAGACTGCGACGCATTCATCGCATATGAATGCATTCGGAGCGGCGATGAGCTTCTTCACCTCATTCTGCGATTTTCCGCAGAACGAGCAACGCAGAGCTTCGTTCATTTCTCCACCTCCGGGGACGTGTGCTCCTCCTGGGCGTTGTTCACGGCATCCATTCTCCGTTCAATAGGTCCAGAACCTGGCCCGGATTATCCATCGACCGGACGATTTCCATCGTCCTGCGGCGGCCGGCCTGCGCGATGGCGTCAACGATGAAGGTCGCACTCTCGATCTCTGGGCCACCTTCACGGGACATGCTGATGGCGAAGCCTGCGCCACGCAGCATCAGGGCCATGGCTTCCATGCCTTCCTCTTCATCGACCAAGGCATGATCTGCGATCGCTCTGCCGATGGCTTCAAGATCGACTTCGACGGTGATTTTCATGAGGCGACCTTCTGTCGGGGATTAGCGACGTGGAGCATCAGCCAGCGATGGACTGCCTCCTTCCGGATAGCGAGGAAGGCCATGTTCAGATCGGCCTGGCTGATGCCATCCACTGAAAAGGTTTCCCGGGCGATGCGCTCCATCTCGGCGAGTTCGTGCATGAACTCGGCGTCTGTCGCGCCGTTTCGGAACAGGTCGTCGGTTTGGGCCCAGCCGGGACCCCATTCTGGCTCCTGTTCGGGGATTTCCCGCCCATGATCCGCAGGCAGCAGATCACGCACGCTGTGGAGGAAACTCTCATCCGCAAGCGTTTCCGGCGCGGGCCTCGTCCAGTCTTTTACCGGCTTGTCGTAAGCGGCGCCGAGACGTGCGACGCATTGCCGCGCGCTGGTGATGTCCGTTGTCAGGGCCAGATACGCCCATGTGTCGTCCATGAAGACGACGCACGGGAAGAAAAGGGTCGGCGCGTTGATCTCGTCCAGCGCATCCTGGACCCACAGATACTTCACCGCGCTCCAGTCGATGCGTTCGGGCAGTAGCGCCCTGCTCGGGGGTGCCATCCGGGCGCTGAAGACGTCATGCCGCATGGCGTCAGTATTCTTTCTGTTCATTGTCCCTGGCCTCCCCTCATCATGCGGCCGGTCGTGCCGCCCAGCACCTCGATCCAGAACCGTCGGCAGGTGTTGCGCTGCTTGCCCAGCCGATCACCGATCTGCTTCCAGGTGTGTCCGGCGCGGCGCATGCGGACTAGGATGCCGATCTCGCGCTGCGGCCATTCCTTGCGGGGGCGTCCCATTACGCCGCCCCCGCCTGCTGGTGCACAATCCTGTCCTGCCGGAGCGCAAGGCGGTGGAAGATCGCGCCACCCTCGAACTCCATGGCGAACAGGCGACAGATCGGCGGCGGATAGTCGAGGGCATCCCACAGGGCGCACAGGTCGGTCAGTTCCGCCCGGAACTGCTTCAGGAACTCGGCGTCCGGCGCGGTAGCCATGACCTCGGCCAGGCGAACGCCCTGGCCACGCGGCGTGAGGCCGGCCTGCCATGCGGCAGCGAGTTCGGCACTCATACCGCGCACTCCTGATCGTCCTGCTCCTTTACGCCCAAGACATCGCGGACGAGCGCGAAGACCATGTTGTCATCCGGCGAAGCGTGGTAGAGGAACTTCCCGTTCTTGACCATTTCGCAGCCGATCGCGCGAACGCGCGCCATGTGCCCCTCTGGCGTGCTGGCCTTCAGTTCACACATCTGCTCGACCAAGCGGTAGAACTCGTCCTTCATTTCGCCCGGAATATCGCCGCCCGGATTGACCACATCCATTGCCAATTCCTGCGCGATGATCCGATCGCAAAGCTCGATCAATTTGGCGTCGAGCGACGGCCGAAGATCCGGTTGCGTATCCCGCACCAGATCGCGAAGGATCGCGCTGCGGATGGTCACATCCGAGAACTTGTCGTCACCATCATCTTCAAAGAAATGGTCAGCGAAGAGGCGCAGCGATTTGGCTCGCGCGACGTGACCTTCGAGCGTTGTCGCATGCAGACGCACAAGGCACGCCCTGAGCCTGTCGTGTTCGTCATCTATCCCGCCTGGGGCCTTGCATACGTTTTCGGCTCGTTCCCATTCTTCCTGCGTCTCGACATCCTTCCATGCCGCTTGGTATCGGCACTCGATCGCGTCGAACTGGCGGCAGGCGTCGAGCAGTTCTGCGTCCGGATGCATCTGATCCCCGCCTTTGGCCACTGCATATTTCTCGGAATCTGAAACCTGCAGGCGCTCCGAGTCCGTGTTGGATAGCCACCAGTCGTTACCCAGCAAGGAGTCGACCAAAGCATTGGAGGGAGCCTGTCCCTGACGTTGCAGTTGTAGAATGACCTGACGGCGCACTACGCTATTCAAGGTCTTCTGGTCCACTCGGCGAAGCTCTTCGTGGAGATGGATGTATCCCCATAAACGGGACCATGGACTGTCAGGCCGCCATCCTTCAGGGCCTGGAAGACGAACCCTGCGCGGAGCGCCCGGCGCAACCAGAACTTGGCGAAGACACCCAGTTTCAGAATTGGCTCATCAAAGCCGACCAAAAGGTAATTTCCGCCCTGGCTCGCCAGGTCTACGTGAGAAAATGCCGAGATCGCCAGAATGATGCGCTCGATCTCACGGACGACAGGCAGCGTCCGGACAACATCGGCGCCATCGCTCTCGACGATATTGAACAGATCCATGTTCACAGACATCAGCGCAGAGACAGCATCAGCCACAGAACGGACTGGCGCACCTTCAATCTTCATCCAGACATCGTCTATGCTATTTTCGAGCTTTCGTATTTCCTCGTAGGAGACGTCACCGCGCTCCGAAGAGCAATCCAGCGCGCAGCATTCGGCATCGAGGCGGGCAAGCGTTCTGCCCAAATCGCCAGCCGTCGGCGCTTCGTCCGCGCCGATCGCCGCATCAATCTGATCTTCGACAATGACGGGCGCAGCCGTCTTCTGGGCGCACTTCGGGCGCGACTTGACCTTGACCATTTCTATGGTTCCTGGCTGGGCCTTGCGGCCTGTGAATTCAGTGGATGGTGGAGCGCGTGCCGGCCGGCGAGCCGTCTTTGTTGCTGCCCGGATCGAAGAGCGTTCGCCCGGTCACCCGCGCCATCTGCCTGAGTTCGTGCTCCAATTCCGGCGGCATCTGCTGCTTGCCCTGATCGTGCAGCCAGGCGTTGGTCAGCCATGTGGCCCGGTCTTCCGGGTCACGCAGGGCGCCGGTCAGCAACCCGACTGCCTCCGCCAGCGCGTCGCGGTATTCACCGAACCCGCTGGAAATGAACGGCATGCCGATCGGCGCGGTGCTGAATAGGGTGTTCGCGAGCATGTTGTCGGCAATGACGACCTGACGCGTCGTTGCCGGGCAAATGACACGCACGATCAAGGACGGTGCCGCCTGTATGGTATCCGCGATGATCGGCGCGCTGTCATCGGGATCGAAGCCTATGGCGGTAAGCAGGGCCTCGTGGTCATGCCACGGATACTGCCCCTCGTCGTGCGGCGTTTTGTAGAACCGCACGGGGTGGCCGTTGACCATCGCGGCATGAAGAAGTTTGGCGCGGTCCATCACAGCAGCCCTCCCAGCGGCACCAGATCGGTATCGGCCGCCAGCGCGACGGCGGCGTAGGGCGATGCCGCGCCGGCAAGGTGAGCCTTGATCAAGGGGATGATCGACGGCTTCCACAGAAGCTCCTGCGAGAAGCCGGAAGCATTCTTGCGCGGGGAATCGACCACGCGCGCGTGCGGCTTCCCGAGATCGGTTGCCTCATAAGGGCAGCGCGAGCCCTTTCCGCCTTTGACCTGACAGGCCATCTCGATCAGCACCAGATTGATGCGCCGATTGCTCACGCCACCGATCGCCGCGGCGATGGCGGTGACATTCATCACCGGTTCCTGGTCCGGCGTTTCCATGCGGACCGGCCCCGCTTCCTCGAACAGATTGATGCCCGTCTTCACCCTCGCGCGGTCGTTCGCGGAGATGAGCGCCGCATTCCGGTCGAGGCCGCGCATCTCGTTGACACGGGTGTAAAGCTCGATCAGCCCAAGCGTCTGGCGGCGCGGGCCGATCAGCGCCGGTGCACGAGGGGTCTTGGGCTTGGGTGTCGGGTCTTCGCCCCGCACCAGGGCGTCGAATGCCCGGATGACGGTCAGGTGGAACGCCGGGCTGATCCACATGGCGTAGGCATAGATCAGTTCCTTGACGGCGTAGGTTCCGTTGTTCTTGCCGTCGTTTACCGTGCTGATCGGGGCATGTGCATTTTCGCAGATGCCCTCCTTTTCAAGCTCCGCCACCAGCTTCTTGGCGGCGTCCGTGCGGAACCACTGAGAAGGTGCGTCCTTGCTCAGTCCGCCGGCCGCGCGGTGGCAATCATTCAGGCAGTAACGGCCTTCGGCATCCTGCCGAACCGAGGTGGAAACAATAGTTAGCGATGTGCTATGGCTCATCTGTGATGTCCTTCCGTGGTCATTGCTGAGAGGCATCGGGGCTGCTTTCCAGGGCCGGACCCGATGCCTTTTCTGTTTCGAGAAGAACTGCACAGAGCAGTTCGTTGATCTCGGCTGTTAGGCTACGCACACTTGTCGCGGCCGATCGCTTGAGCGCTTCATAAACATCCGGCCTAAGCCGCAATGTCATCCGAGGACACTCCCTGAATGGTGTGGTGATTTGCACCTCCTTTGCCGATGGCACATCACATATGCCATAGCACAATTTATGTGCAATAGAAAAAAGCACACAAGATGTGCCATCATGATTCCATGAGTGACGATGACCGCTACCGCCGCTTCAACCTACGTATCCCGAAGGATCTCTTTGAGAGACTCCAGAAGGAGGCTGATGCGCGATCACATTCTATGAATGCTGAGATAGTGCAGAGGCTGCGACGGTCCATTGAGCACGATGATTTTCAAAGAGAGCACTGGGAAGATCAGAAGAAAATCTTCGAAGAGCAAGAAGAAAAAATGCATGACGATTTGGTCGCTGCTGACAATTACTATAACAGGCAGATGGAACTAGATGTCCTTTCGCAAGGGCTTACTGACGAAGACATTCTCGATATGCTTCGTCAGAGGATGATTAAGACGACAAAGCGACGCGGATAGGGGGCTTGTCATCAGGCCGCTATTTTCGGAGCGACGCACCACCGTGGCGCGTTGACCCATATGGCCCGGTTCTGCTTCCCAGCGCTTGGTGAGCTTGCGGATATCGCGCGGGCGATCAAAACCCAGCCGGGTCGCCAAGTCCGTATCCAAGATGCGGGGTTCACCCTCGACCATGCAGGGCGCGATTACCTTGGTCATCGCACAGCCCCCAGCACATAGAGGGTGGTGACGAACACCGACGCGCCGACGAGCAGCATCGCGCGGAGCGTGGGCACGGCGCGCGCCAGGTCGTTTGCCCCCGCGCCCGGCGGCATGATATAGAAGCGGCTACCCATTGGCGGGCTCTCCAGCTTGCGGATTGGTGATACGGGCAGCAGCGAGGGGAAGCTTGCCGGCGTTCCTCGCTGCTGTTTCCTGTTCGCGGGCCTCTTCGAGAAGGTCCGTAATGTGCGCGTTCAGGCTGCGCACACGACCTGCGGCCCTGGCTTCGAGCCATTCGCGCAGGTCAGGAGGGATGCGGAGATAGACCCGCGACGCCTCCGGCATTCGATATCGATCCGACATCTTGGCCCCATGGCAATTGAAACTGGTCAGCCATGCCAGCGGAGGCCCGCGTCCTGAGACGAAAAACCCCACCAGCGGTGGCTGATAGGGCGATCATTTACCGGATACCTGATTCGTGTCAAACTAAAAAACCGGTAACCGGTCTATTCCGGTTTTTTCTCCAACTTCGCCTCCTCTATCAACTCCTGTCGTACGCGCCGTCTCAGCTCATCCTCTTTCTGCTTCGCCTCAATGTGATAGGAGACTTGCTCCTCGATCGCCTCGTCTACTCGCAACTCAAAGCCAGCATTAGAAGTTCTCGAATAAAAACCAACTAGGCGAAACCAAATGGTGATGGCATCAATAGAAAAATCAGATAAAGAAATTTCTATATTATTTCTTTTGTATTCGTCTTCCATTCTTTTGGCGAAGATATCGAATTGATCTCTTCTACTTAAATCGTCAAATCTGTCGTGAAAATCTGGCTTAAATATGCGAGCATCACGCTCGCTAGCAAGGGGAGCGGGGGCCCTCAGGTACGGGCGTATTTCATCGCCCAAAGCCTTGACTAGGCGCTGCGCGATGCGGCCGCTCGGCCGCGTTTTTCCCCTTTCCCAATCCGTAATCGTAGATTGAGAGACGCGGAGAGCATCAGCAAGCTGCTGTTGGGTCCAACCCATGCGCTTGCGGATAGCCGCAATAGCTTCCCCCACTCCCGCCGCATCCTCACCTGCGCGCAGGGGGCGAGTATAAAGGTAATCATCCTCAGGCTTACGCTCACGTTTCATGGCCGAAGTCTAACCGCCAAAATCGGTTGACGCCAACCGGATAAAACCGGTAATACCGGAATATGTCTCACGATCCGGTAATTTCCGTTATCGCGCTTTTCGGTGGTCAAACTGACTTGGCGCGCCACCTCAGCACATCCCAAGGCACCGTGTGGGGCTGGACCCAAACGGGCCGCGTCCCCTCCAAGCGCATCCCCCAGATCATCGAGGCCGCCCGCCGTCTGGACCCACCGGTCTATCTGACCCCCAACGACTTCTTCCCGCCGACCGATGCCGTGGCAATGCCGGAGCCGCGCCCATGACCCATGGCTGGTTCATCGGCTTCGTCTGCGACTACGGCGCTCTGTCCCTGGGTTTGCATGTGCCACGCGCTTTCGAATGGGTCCTGCGGCTCCTGACCAGACGCCGCCGCCTTTTCACGGTCACGATCCATGTCAACAAGATGTCGAAGGTAGGGTGATGAACGAAATCTGCATTCCTCTCGAAGCTTGGAAGATCGCGCGCGAGATCACGCCTGAGTTGCAGGACTACCAATCGACGCTCGAAGCCACCGTTAAGATGGCTTCGGCAGTTTCATGCTTCCTGTCGACCGGTTCAGTCGGAGAGTTGGTGGACTGTCTGAGCAGCATCCGTGAAAAGAGACACGAGGTACGCGCGGTCGGCGACGGGAGCCCCTTCAGATCGACCTCTTCCGGAGTGGAACACTCCGTCGCTTGCCCTGTTTTCGCTGCGAGCAATCGACATCGCGATTTGCCAGATAAGTGCTGCTTTTGTGCCGGGGACTTCAGTTGCCATACCAGTTCATCCTCTGTGTTGGCAGATGGTGAAAGCGCGGGGGAGCTTCCGACTCCTCCGCGCACCCCGAGTGTCACCGAGAATGACCGATGCAGGCAATGATGCCGGCCGGCGCATCAGCCATCCGCTTCCGTGACGGCTCCGGCCCGGCGCAGGGACGCGTTCAGGGCCTCGATCTGCCGCGCCATGGTCGGCGGCATGGGAACGGCCGGCATGACGCAGAGGGTCGGCGACAGGATCGCGCGGCTGAGGTTGGTGCTCAGCCGGGCAGCCGGGATGTATTCGTATACGCCGACGCGGGCCCGCATATGAGCGAGCCCGATCAGCGCGGCGTCGATGCGGTCGAGGACGGATTGTCCCGCCGCGTCGCCGTTCTGTTTTTCAGTTTTTTCCACGTCACCTCGCATCCTGTCTGTGGCTCCGATGGTCTCGACAACCCGGAACTTGCAGCAGGATCTGTCCAATGGCGTGGAGTACTGAGCCCAAGGGCGCGGAAATGACCGAAGCCGTCGTCGAAGAATTTTCGGACCTCGTATCGCAGACCGTCGAGAGCCGCCGCAAAGGTCGCGGCATCAAGGCTGCGATCCACGAGGCTGCGCGAGTTCTCGGCCTGACGGAACGTCGTGTCCGCGCCTGTCTCTATCGCGAAATCCGCAGTGTCACGGCGGCCGAATGGCTGAGCGTGCGCGCGCGTTTCGCGGCCCACCTGGAAGCTGAGGCGCGCCGTCTGGACGCCGAAGCCGATTTGATACGTGTCCGGCTGGATGCGCTCCGAAATGAGGCTGCATGATCTGGAAATGGTTCTGTTTGCGGATGCAAGAATGGTGGCAGGACGTCGAGCGTTCGGCCATCGAGAAGGCTGAACACGCCCGGGAACGCGCCCGCGTCTGGCGCAGGAGGGCGCGGCGATGACGGCGCTGACGATCACCATCCCCGGCGCGGCCGTCGGCAAGGGCCGACCGCGCTTCGGTAACGGCCGCACCTACACGGACAGCAAGACGCTGAACGCCGAGGCATGGATTCGGCAATGCGCGATCGACCAGGTCGGCCAGCCGGTCCTGGACTGTCCCCTACGGGTGGACATGCGCATCGATGTGGCAGTGCCGGCGAGTTGGTCGAAGAAGAAGCGCCAGGCCGCTCTGGACGGCTCCCTGCGCGCCACTGGGCGGCCCGACGTTGACAATATCAGCAAGGCCGCTCTCGACGCTCTGAACGGGATCGTGTGGCGCGACGATGCCCAGGTCGACGAGCTGCACATCGTGCGCCGCTATGCGGAGGCACCGGGCATCTGCCTGACGGTGATGCCGGCATGAGCGACCAGCAACGCGACAACGCCGGCGCCCTGTTCCTGAACAAGCACCGGCAGTCGGACAAGGCCCCCGACTACGTTGGCACGATCCACGTCGGCGGCCGCGAAATGGAAATCAGCGCCTGGGTGAAGGACGACCGTAGCGGCGAGTTCCTGAGCCTCAAGGTGCAGCCGTCCTCCGCCTCGTCACAGAAGGGCCGCGCGCCCCGTTACCAGCGCCGGCCGACGCCGGAGCAAGTGGCGCGTGCCGAAGCCCAGCGCGCGAGGATGATGCGATGACGCGGCGCCTCGACCTGGTGGATGCCTTCCGGATCGTTCGCGAGAAGATCAAGGAATACGGCAGTCAGCGTAATTTCGCGCAGGCGCACGGGATCCGTGAGCAGGATGTGTCTGATGCCCTTTGCGATCGACGGCCGATCCCTCCCGCAGTCCTCAAGGCCGCCGGGTTGCGGCGCGTCACCTACTTCGAACAGGTCGATGAGGGTAACGCATGAGAGCGTCGCATCTCCCCTCTCGGGTTCCCGATGCGGTGCTGGACGAGATCCGGGCCCGGAATCCGCTTGCCTCCCTGATCGGCCGGACGGTGCGCCTGCGCCGGGTCGGGCGCTGCTTCCAGGGGCTGTGCCCGTTCCATTCCGAACGAAACCCATCGTTCGCGGTCTACGAAAGCGGCTATCACTGCTTCGGCTGCGGCGCGGGTGGGGATGCATTCTCCTGGCTGCAGCATTGCTGCGGCTGCTCGTTCCAGGAAGCGGTGAACACGCTGGCGCAGGAAGCAGGTATGCAGCCGCCCTTCGGCAGTTTCGGCATCACCAGCATGCCGGTTGGCGCGCCGGCGCCGGAAGTCTGCCTGTCGCATGAGGCAAACGACGAGGTCGTCAAGCGCAATCAGCAGTTCGCGTTTTCCTTGTGGCAGGAAAGCCGCGATCCCGCAGGGACGCCGGTCGAGGTCTATCTTGGCACGCGGCGCCTCTCCCTGACGCCCGATACCGGCTATCTGCGCTTCCATCCGGCGTGCCCACGCGGACGGCGGGAGCGGCTGCCCGCGATGGTCGCCATGATGATCGACCCGGTCACGTTCGAACCGTGCGGACTTCACCGGACTTTTCTACGCACCGACGGCAGCGGAAAGGCGGATGGCCAGGACAAGATGATGCTCGGTCGGGCCGGGATCATCTGCCTGGAGCGTCAGACCGAGATAGCCGGCGCCCTTGGCATCGCCGAGGGTATCGAGACGGCCCTGTCCGTCCAGCAGCACCTGCGCAATATCCCGATGTGGGCCTGCGCAACGGCAGGCGGCATTGAGAGGCTGCCGCCGCATCCTGCGATCCAAAAGCTGTCCATCTATGCCGACCGGGATGAGAACGGACACGGCCTGCGCGCGGCCCGCACCTGCGCGGCACGCTGGACGAAGGCGGGGGCCGACGTCGACATCATCACGCCGCGCGAGGCGAAGGACTGGAACGACGTCATCATGCGGAGGGTCGTGCATTGAGCGACCCAATGGATTTCGACTTCGATCAACTCGCAGACATCGAGCGCTATGTGGCTGGTGCGCCGGCTCCGGAACCGGTCGACCCGGACGGCATTCGGCCACTGGCCTACCGCAACGACGTCAGTCCGCGCCGGGAAGCCTCTGAAGGCGAGATCCAGGCAACACCCCTGGCGAATCTTGACCTGGAGAGCATCCCGCCTCGGCGCTGGCTGTACGGTCGTGAATTGCTCAGGGGCTTCGTCTCGGTCCTGGGCAGCCCCGGGGGTGTGGGCAAAACGGCGTATACCATGGTCGTGGGGATGTCGGTGGCAACAGGCCGTTCCTTGCTTTCTCCCAATCCCCTCACCCCGGGGACGTTCCATCGGGTCCACAAGACCGGGGCCGTCTGGTTCTACAACCTGGAAGACCCCGAAGAAGAGATGCGCCGCCGCGTCAAAGCCGCGATCATGCATCACAAGATCGCCTACGAGACGATCAAGGATACCGTCTACATCGACAGCGGGCGCGACAAGCCGCTGATCATCGCCACGCGCGATGAGGGCGGCAACCTGGTGGCGTCGCCCGTCGTCGATGATCTCGTCGCCGAACTTCAGCGGCGCCAGATCGCGCTCCTTGTGGTCGATCCGTTCGTGCAGTCGCACTACGCCGAGGAGAACCGGAACGACGAGATGAACATGGTGATGGCTTTGTGGGGCCAGGTCGCCCACCGCGCCGAATGTGCGGTCTGGCTGGTCCACCATTTCCGCAAGGGCGGCCAGGCCGGCGACAGCGAAGCCTTCCGTGGCGCCGGGGCGATCCAGGGGGCCGCGCGGGTCATGTCCACCCTGTCGGCCATGTCGAAGGATGAGGCGGCCAAGCTGAACATAGCGGACGACAAGCGCCGGTCCTATGTGCGCCTGGACAACGCGAAGGCCAACATGGGGCCATCCGCCACAGAGGCCGAATGGTACCAGCTCGTCGGTATCAACATCGGGAACGCGACCGAGGAATATCCGGACGGTGACAGTGTTCAGTCGGTCGAGCCGTGGGATCCGCCCAAGGTATGGGATGATTTCCCTCCTCCGCTGATCGTCAAGATCCTCGAACAGATCGATCGCGGCCCCTCTCCGGGAGAGAAATATGCGCTTGCCAAGCAGGCGAAGGACCGATGGGCCGGGCACGTCATCGTGGAGTTTACCGGAAAGTCTGAGGATCAGGCGTCGAAGATCCTGAAGACGTGGAAAGAGAATGGCGTTTTCATTGAGGGAGAATATCGATCTTCCGCGCTTCAGCGCAGAATGACCGGCTGCATCACCGTCTCTCCCGACAAAATGTCTGAAATGCGTCAGTTGGCCGCGACCTACCCTTCCGACGACGGAGACGAAGAATGACCGCCAACAGAGCGCGCGAGATCGACCCCATCCAGATCGAGAACATCGCCACCCGTCTCCGGCGCCTGATCCCCGACCGACGCGACCCGGAGCAGTTCCACACCGAGAAGTCCGAACTGGAACATCTTCTGCGCCAGATGGCGAAACGACTGAGGAAATCGAATGACGCACATGCAAAAAGCTGACCGAGGCACTGACGGTCCCGCGATGCTGGCGCGCCGGCGGGTGTACGACCGCGAGGTCGGCGCCGATCGCATGCTGGATAACTGCGTGCTGTCCTTCTACGTCGATATCGATGCCCTGACGCGTCGTCAGGCCGATGCCGGTCACGAGGTCTGCCGGCTGTATGCGTTGGCGTTCGGGCGCCCTCGCGTCGTGGCCGATCTGGGGGCCCGTGGGGTCGACCTGTCGTCACCCGAGGACGATGAGCAGGAGGGGCATGCTTGGCGGCATTACAACGAACTGATGAGCGTCGTTCCGTCGAAGGCGCGGACCCAGATCATGCGCCTGGTGCGCGGCGAGTTCCCGGACCGGCATATGGGCGTTTCGCGGCTGGCAGAGGGGCTGGATCGGATCGCGGATGAGCTGAGGCTGGCGAGATAGGACTGCACGGTAGCGATGAGCCTATGTCCGGGAATTACGGGATGGGGAGATGAGATAATGGGGGGGAGCCCTCGTCGATATGTAGAGGCTCCTGCGCCTGTAATACCAACGGTTATAGATACAGACCTGTGTGAGCCCACTTTCTGAGTCCGATCGACCGGATGGTGTCAGGCAGGGCGGCAAGATTATTCCAAGCGGAACAGGCGGCGTCGATGATGTGATCGATGCCGTCGAAGACGGTGTTGGACAGCCAGTTGGCGCGAAGGAACTGCCAGATATTCTCGACCGGGTTCAGTTCGGGAGCGCGGGACGGCAGGAAGATCAGGCTGATATTGCGGGGCAGCTTCAGCTTGTCGGTGGTATGCCACCCTGCTCGATCGAGCAGCACGACAGCGTGGGCAGCGCGGGCAGCGCGAGATTTCCTCGATATGCAATTGCATGCTGGCGGTACCGATGAACGGCAGCGCCAGGCCGGCGGCCTTGCCGCGCGCCGGGCAGATCGCCCCGAACAGCCAGGCATTGTCGTAGCGCTGGTCGGCCGGCTGGCGTGGCCGCGTGCCGCGCCGGGCCCATTGTCGAACGATGCCATTCTTCTGGCCGATCCGGGCCTCGTCCTGGAACCAGATCTCGACCGGTTTTCCCTTCGGCAGATGGCCGGTATGAGCGCTCAGGATGCGGGGGAAGTTTTTTTGAACGCTTCCATGACGGCAGGATCCTGTCCCGGATGGCGCGGCCGGGCGGTGATATAGGAAAAACCGAGCCGTTTCAGCAAGGTGGAAACGTGCCGTTCGTGGTAGACGACGCCGAAGCGCTCTTCGATCACGCGTTGCAGATCGATCCGGCGCCAGCGCACCACACCATCGCGCTGCCGATCCGGGCCCGCCTCCACCAGGGCCTTCAATTCGACCTGCTGTGCGGCGTTCAAGCGGCAGGCCGGCCCTGCGTGCTGATGATCGCGCAGGCCATCCGGCCCTTCGGCATTGAAGCGGTGCACCCAGTCCCGCAGCGTCTGGCGGTCCATACCACCCACGCGGGCGGCGTCCGTCCGGCTGGCCCCGTCACGGATCGCCGCCAGGGCCAGAAGCCGGCGCGCAGCGTTCACCTGCCGACTGCGCGCCGCAAGTCGCCTCAGATCAGAAGCCGAATAGTCATCCCGTAGCTTCACCGCCCTCGTCATCAGCCAGATCCTCCCCCATCAAGAGAATCAGAGCCCGAGCCATTCGTCACTTCACACACGAGTCAGTGGCCACGTCCTTTGGTATAACGCTATTATTTCGGCAGGGACACCCGGAGTCCTTTGGTTTGCATGCAGGCCTGCCACGTTCTTCCGCGAACTCCTCCATCAGAAGGGATAGCTACGGCGGGCAAGGTGACAATAGTCGCGCTGCTATTCACAGAATCTCCGACCCTGAGCGTATCACCCGAAACAACATACGGGACCCCGCTCAGAACGTAAGTTGGGTTTCCCTGCAACACGGAAGCAGCACAACTCTCAGCGGCTGTCTGCACGGGATATTTGGCATCTGATGTGGCGGAATGTTCGTCACTACAAGAAACCAGGAAAACAGACAGAAATAGAGCAGAAAACAAACGGAACCAATGTGTATTCATTCAATATATCCTTCCAACATAACCGTTACGCTAGCTCGATATTGGTTTTCGCAACCTGATTTTCTTATCTATGTCGGAAAATTTTGTAGAGTCGTGGCATAAATTTTGCGCGCAGTGGAAAGTGACCAGTAGGACACCAGATCAGGTTGGTTACCGATCTCTTTTGTGCCTGCATGTTCAGGATCCCCCGTTCGCCACACAGCTGTGGGAAATCTCGACTCCGAACCGGTGATAGGCGGCTTCCGATCCTCCCCCTAGCGCCGCTTCAATCTGGTTCGATATCGGGTTGCGTGCCGGCCGAGCCGGCTTGACCGCGATGTCGAGGGAGGGACGTACCGAGCCGAGAAGGTCGCGACTAGTGGCACGCTAGTCGTCCGCGCGCACCTAGTGCGGTCTATGGTCGACGAGGACACGGGGGATTATGGCGAGCCGGAGATCCTGGCGGCCGTGGGGGATGTGCCGGAGGTTGAGGGCTGAGGTCGACCTAGTGGACACCCCGCCGCCCGGCAGGGCGACTCCAGCCCATCGTCCGCAGACTCCTGCCAATTTCAGGGTGCCCCCATCTGATTTCGGCCAGGTTTAGCCCGGCGGGCGTACACCCTCGCGCCCACCGTGTAACCCGGCAGAAAACTGCCGTTTATGGGTGGCGGTCTGGGGGATTTCGCCCAGATTGGCCCGCGCAGGTACGCACGCATTTAGGCGCAAGAAAAGGCCGCTGGGGCGGGAGTGGAAACGGCGCCGCATGGAGATCAATTGCTAGATAGGATCTCCTAGAGAAAAGCGACCGTGATCCCATATGAGAATGTCACTGAGCGTCGAACGCTTAATCCAAGGGAGGCCGACATATCCATAGTCCATTTGGACGGTCATTTTCGCGTATTGTGGTTGCATTGGAGCAGAAATGGCTCGGCAATCAAACGACCTTGCTGAGCCGGAATCAATTATTTGTTCATCTATTGATCTTTCAAATGTGCTGTTGTCTATTTGTATTCCAGAGTAAGAAGCTTTTATTATTTTGCAATGTCCTCCAAATATCTTTATTGGAAATAATATGCTATTGTTTTTTAATTCGAACGGTGCGCCAAAACTTCCGATTTGATATAGATTGGAAGAGTCGAAAGAAAGCTCCGTTGGCCAAAGGGGGCCGATTACAGTTGAGAGGGCCAAACATGCGCCAAAAGCAGAACCTGCAACAGTCCAGGCCGACCTCCAGAAGCCATAATGTGGTTGATCTTGTGATTCTAGGATCGTTTCTTGGGATTGCTGTTCCTGTTGGTGTCTTGTTGATAAAGTACGCCTTAGGATAAAAGAGCAGATACCAAAAATTAAAAGTCCGAATATTCCAGATATAATCTTAAGCGTAATTATTGACATAATTTACTTCCTATAGAGCTTCACACCCGCCGCGCGAACCAGACGACGCTCTGGAGCGCCTTTGCGGCATCTGTCGCCGTCGCCTTCTTCATAGCCATCTGCGGTGCTCCTGTCGGCGCTCACGCCGCTTCCATTGCCCGCCGGACCGCCTCCGGCTCTCGCCACACCACACGCAACAGTGTCCGCATAGCGGGGTCAAGGCGCGCACGCCCTTGCTCCCAGTTCCGCCACATCGCGACCGGCATGCCGATCGGGGCCGCTATCGCCGTCTGTGTCATCCCCATGCGGCGCCGAACCGTTGCTGGGATGGGATAGACGCCCCCAGGTCATCAGGAGGCCTCAGTGCCGTCCCACGCGCCTGGCGGGCTATATCCTCGTCCGTGGTCGTCCTGACGCGGTCCCAGTCGATCGTGGACCGACGGGACATCGCTTCCTTCAAAGTCATTCTCGCCATCTGCGCCACTCCTGCCAGCTAACCTGGCGGCCCAAATTTACGCCTGAGCCAGCACCCGCTCGACCGCCTGGGGTTCCCGGTCGATCACCAGCAGAAGCGTCCTGGCGGCCTTCTCCGGCCGTCTCAGCCCCTGCTCCCAATCCCGCACCGCGTTGCGGCTGAACCCGAAGCGATTGGCAAAGGCTTCTCGAGTCAGACCGGTCCGGGCACGGATCTGGCGCACGTCCACGACCGCCGGCGGGGACCATATGCGCGCCGCCGCACGCGTTCCCTCCAGGATCTGCAATCCCTCTTCGAGAGAGGCCAGCAGTTCGTCGGCGATGTTCTTCTTCGCGCGAGGCATCGTCATGTCCCTTTCCCTGCCATCATCTTCATGCGGGCAACGACCGCCAGCATAGCCTTACGCTGGTCGGGCGACGGATTGGCCTGCTCGTTCTTGCCGTAGATCAGGAGGGCGAGAGCAGGGAGGTCGTCCGACACCACGTACCAGATCACACGGAACGCGCCGCGCTTCCCTTGGCCGCCGGCCGCAAAGCGCATCTTCCGGATGCCGCCAAGCCCCGGAACCAGGTCCCCACCATAAGGGTCGCTTGCCAGCACCCTGATCAACTCGTTGCGCTCGTCCTTGTTCAGGAGGTCATCGGCGCGCTTGGTGAAGATCGAGGTTTCGGCGACCGTGTGCATGGCACGATTGATACCGCAGCGCGGCACATTTGGCAAGACTGAAATGCCGCATTGCGGCACTCGTTCGGGATGGCGCGAACTTGCGAACTTCGACGAACTTTCAGAAATTTGGAAGTTCGCAGAACACCCGGAATACCGCCGCGAACTTCTTCCGGTCCCTATAGAGAAGTTCGCAAGTTCGCGCCCCGTTTTCGCCGCGAAAAGCCCCCCTGTGCCAGTGCGGTGCCCGCACTTCTGGGCACCCGCTCCGCTCGACCCAGAAGCGAGCTGTCCCAGGGAGGCTTGGAGCGTCTGGCGACCGGCCTACCCAGCGGGTCCCAACAGATGGCCTCCAACCAGTCCCTGATGTAGGTGGGCAGGATATTTGGTCGCGTGGGATGCTTGAGCAGGCGACCCGAAATTCCCCCTTGCGCACCCCGCCAAAACATGCGCAAAGTAACCGCGCCATATTCGCGTCCAACGCACGGAGCCGGACAGGAGCGATCCTGATCCGGCTTTTTCATGTCCGGAAGGCTCAGGCGGCGAGAGAGTGTGGCAAGGAAGGACTGATCCCGGCATGGCCGACTTGTCGATCAAGCTCGACACGACGGCCGTCACCCGAAAACTGGCTGCGTTTCGTCGGCAGATCTCGTTCGTCGTTGCCGGTGCAATCAACGATCTCGCGTTCCAGGCGATGCGTGCCGAAAACGCGGCGATGTCGGATATCTTCGCCCATCCTCGACCCTTCACCCATCGCTCTGCTCAGGTGGAGAAGCGGGCGACCAAGGCGGACCTCACAGCCGTCGTTTCATTGCGCGATGCCCAGGCCAAATACCTGACCCCCTACGAAACCGGCGGCCCGCACGAGACGCCGGGAAAGGCGCTGCTGGTTCCTGCCGATGTCAGGCTCGACCAATACGGGCAGTTGCCCAAAGGCGCGATCAAACGGCTTGCGGCGCGGCCTGACGTGTTCTTCGGCACTGTCCGGGGCATCACGGGCTTCTGGCTCAGGCCGCCGACGCTCGACACCAAAGGGCGACCGAAGGGTGGCCGACGTGGCGCGATGAACAGCCGTCTGCACCAGAATACGGGGCTGACGCTGTTGCTGAGGGTCGGGCAGAACAAGCCCGTCACGAAGCGGTTGAACTTCCGACGCAGGGCCATCGACATCGTGGAGCGGAAGGGGGCCGATGCGATCCGGGGCGCGCTGCAGAAGGCATTGGCGACGGCGCGGCCCTGAGGCGAAGTGTTGCATTCCGGCAACGGTCGATCGAGCCATGCGCATGGCGCGTGGCTAGGGGTGGTCATACCCCCCCCGTGCATGGGTCCCTCTGACCCACTCCCCCGATCGGGGGTATTGCGCCAGCCCGTACGATCCCTAGCTGAGGTCATTTTTTAGGGTTGCAGTTGCAGGTCATGGCGGGATCCATCAGCCAGAGCGAAGCGGCCCGCCGAGCGGGCGTGAGTCGTGCCGCCATCCAGAAGCATCTAGCCTCAGGCAGGATTGTTTCGGACGGCAATAAGGTGGACCTCGCCTCGTTCGAGGTCTGGATGGCATGCCGGTCCGACCTGCAACCCGGGGTGCAACCTGCGACCCCGCCGGTTGCAGTTCCGGGCCAGCCCTCCGAGGCACCTGAAACCGCGGCGGCGCACCTCATCAACGAGAACGGGGCGCCCTATCAGACGCCCGAAGCCATCCGGATCAAGGAGAACTACAACGCCCTCCTGAAGCAGCTCGAATACGACCTGAAGTCCGGAAAGGTCGTCGAGGCCGCCCTGGTGACGAAAGCGGTGGGCGAGGAATACGCGCGGGTCCGCACACGCCTCCTGGCTATACCCGCGGAACAGGCGCCGGCGCTGCACCGATGCAAGACCGTCGCCGAACTCCAGGACCGGCTCCTGACCCTCATCACCAGAGTCCTTGAAGAACTGACATCTGATGGAGATCCAGACCCCGGCCGGAGCTGATCCCCAATACCTGCCCGGCTACGCGACATTCCTGGGCGGCCTGGCGGCGGCCCGCCGGGCCAACCTTCGGCCGCCGCCCAAGCTATCCCTGAGCGAATGGGCCGGGCGTTATGCGATCCTGTCGCGGGAAACGAGCGCGCAGACAGGCCGCTTCGAGGCATTCGCCTACCAGATCGGCATGATGGATGCCGTCACGGACCCGACCGTCGAACAGGTCTCGGTGATGAAGTCGGCCCGAGTCGGCTACACCAAGATCCTGGATCACGTGGTCGGATATTACCTGCACCAGGATCCCTCCCCGATCCTGATGGTGCAGCCTCGCGAAAGCGATGCGGAAGACTACAGCAAGTCCGAAATCGCCCCGATGCTTCGGGACACGCCTGTGCTGGCCGAGATCGCCGGCGATCCGAAAGCCAAGTCGACCGAGCAGACCCTGCTGAAGAAGACTATGCTGAACGGGTCTTCCCTCACTCTCGTGGGGGCCAATAGCCCGGGCGGATTCCGGCGCATCACGGCTCGCATCATCCTGTTCGATGAAGTTGACGGCTATCCCAGCGGCGGCGCGGGGGCGGAGGGCGATCAGATCGCCCTGGGCACGAAGCGGTCGGAGACCTTCTGGAACCGCAAGATCGTCGCCGGATCGACACCGACGGTTGCCGGCATCAGCCGTATCGAAAAGAGGTTCGATGAGGGCGACCGGCGCCGGTTTCATGTGCCGTGCCCGCATTGCGGGGAGGCGCAGGTTCTGGAATGGGGCGGCCCGGACTCGCCGCACGGGATCAAATGGGACAAGGCCGAGGACGGCGCGCATCTGCCGGAAACGGCGCATTACGTGTGCCGGCACAACGGCTGCATCATCGAGGACGTCGACAAGCCGGGCATGATCGCCGGCGGCGAATGGATCGCCGAGGCGCCGTTCAAGGGCCATGCGTCGTTCCACATCTGCGCCCTCTATTCGCTGTTCCCGAACGCGGCCTGGTCGAAGCTGGTAGGCGAATGGCTGAAGGTGAAGGCCGACCCGCTCCAGCGGCAGACCTTCATCAACCTGGTCCTCGGCGAACCCTACGAGGACCGCGGGGACGGCGCGCTGAACGAGGTGACGCTGGCCGCGCGGGTCGAGACTTGGGCGGCGGAGGTGCCTGACGGCGTCGCCGTGCTCACGGCCGCCGGCGATACGCAGGACGACCGCGTTGAACTGGAGATCGCCGGCTGGGGTCGCAATGAAGAGCGCTGGTCGATCGCCCACATCGTGATCGAGGGCGATCCAGACGGACCGGAATTGTGGGGGCGGGTCGATGAGGTCCTGAAGCGCCAGTGGTTCCGGGCAGACGGCCGACCATTCACCGTCATGGCTGCCTGCATCGACTCTGGCGGCCACCATACGCAGAAGGTCTACGAGTTCTGCAAGGCGCGGCTGGGCCGCAAGATCTGGGCCGTGAAGGGCGAATCCGCCCGCGGCGGCGCACGCTCGCCGGTCTGGCCGACAAAGCGGCCCACCGCGCGGACAAAGGCGTCCTTTCGTCCGGTCATCATCGGCGTCAATGCGGCGAAGGACGTCATTCGGAGCCGGCTGCACCTGGATCCCCCGAAAAATGGGGAATCATGTGCGGGCTTCATGCATTACCCCGCCGACCGGGACATCAACTATTTCGCGCAGATGGTGGCCGAACGGTCGGTCCGGAAGCACGAACGCGGCCAGGTGTTCCGGGTCTGGGAGTTGTTGCCCGGTCGGCGGAACGAGGCCCTCGATCTGGCGGTCTACAGCTACGCCGCGCTGTGCGGTCTGCTCTATTTCGGCCTGCAACTGAACAAACGGGCCGATCAGGCCGCCGCGACCCTGCCGGATCTCGCCGCCCGACAGGAGGCGCCGCCGAGTGCAGCCGGCGACCCCGCTCCATCGGATCGCATCGGCCAGGAGGTGGCGGTGACAGACGGCCGCCCCCTGGCCAGGGCAGCACCTGAGCCGCCGAAGGCGCGGCGATCTCGCTGGGACTATTCGTGATGGCAAAGTCGATCTTCCCCGTTCCGGGCGGGACCTGGGCGGGAATGACGGAACAGCAGGTGACGACAGCCCGCAACGCGGCCCAGGCCGCGCTTCTGGCGCTGCTGAGCGGCACGCGGCCAATGTCCGCCGGCTACACGCAGGGGGACGGCGGCCGCAACGTCACTTTCGCCGGGGCGTCCGAGACGCAGTTGCGGAACAACCTTCGTGAACTGAATGCCCTGCTGGGTGTCGGGACGCCCCGACGGGCGATGAGGATCTATTTCCGATGAAGCCTGGCCTGCTTTCGCGCATCCGCAATCGCCTGACCGGAAGCGGCGGCGCGCGGGCTGGCTTCCCCATGACCCTTCCGGGAAGCTGGATGGGAGGCATGGGGGGCGGCTTCGCCTATGACGGCGCCAATATGCTCGGCAGCGAGAGCGCCGAGTGGAATCCCTGGCTCCGGTCGCCGGACGCGGAGATCAATCTCGACCGCGATCGCATGGTCGCACGGGCCCGGGATCTGTTCCGCAACGACGGGTGGGCGCGTGGCAGCATCACCCGCATCGCGGACAACGTCGTCGGCAGCCAGTTCCGCCTGGTCGCCAAGCCGGACTATCGCGCCCTCACCCAGCGGTATGGGAAGGCGTTCGACGCGGTCTGGGCGCAGGAATTCCGCCAGGCCGTCGAAGCGGAATGGCGCATGTGGTCGGAAGATCCGCTTCTGTTCGGCGACGCCGCCCGCAAGCTGACCGTCACCCAGATCTTCCGGCTGGCCTTCATGCACCAGATGAAGGACGGCGAGACGATCGCGGTCCTGCGCTGGATGCCCGAGCGCAAGGAGGAAGGAGCCGACTATGCGACCACGCTGCAGCTGATCCATCCCGACCGGCTGTCGAATCCCTATCAGCAGCTCGACACACACTGGCTGCGGGGCGGCGTCGAGGTCGATGATGACGGCGCGCACATCGCCTATCACATCCGCCAGGCACACCAGTATGACTACTTCGACGCCGTCGAGAGCATGATCTGGGACCGGATCCCGCGCTTCACCCCCTGGGGGCGCCCGATCGTCGTTCATTCCTACGATTTCGACGATGCCGGGCAGCACCGCGGCCTCAGTGCCTTCACGCCGGTCCTGAACCGCTTTCGTATGCTGGCGCGCTACGACCAGGCCGAACTGCAGCAGGCGCTGACGCAGACCATCTTCGCGACGTTCGTGCAGAGCCCCTACGACCCGGAGGATGTCCGGAACGGCATGGAGGATGGCGAACTCAGCGAATACCAGAAGATCCGGCAGGACTGGCACAAGGACAACCCCCTGACGCTGGGCGGTGTCCGGATCCCGGTCATGCCGCCTGGCGAAGAGGTGAAGACCGTCGCATCGACCCGCCCGAACAGCGGTTTCGATGCCTTCCAGGGCACGTTCCTGCGGAATTTTGCCGCGGCGATCGGGACATCCGCCGAACAGTTGAGCATGGACTACAGCAAGACGAACTACAGTTCATCGCGCTCTTCCATGCTGGAGATGTGGAAGACGATGCATCGCCGGCGGAACGACTTCGCGGTCAGCTTCGCCAACCCGACCTATGGCGGGTTCCTCGAAGAGGCGTTCGACCAGGGGCGCGTCCCCCTGCCCCGGAACGCGCCTGATTTCCTCGAAGGTCGCGCGGCCTATGCGCGGTGCAGCTGGATCGGGCCAGGCCGCGGATGGGTCGATCCCGTCTCGGAACGCCAGGGCGCGGTCCTCGGCCTCGATGCCGGGTTCGGCACCCTGGAGCGCGAATGCGCCGAGCAGGGCCTCGATTACGAGGAGGTCCTCGATCAGCGGCGGGTCGAACGGCAGATGATGACCGAGCGCGGGCTGCCCTTCCCGCAATGGGCCGTCGGCGCGCCGGCCGGCCTGACCACCCAGAAACCGGACCCGACATGAGCCGCCTTCCCCATCTGGCGCAACGGCTGTTCAACACGCCGGTCGCCATCCACCCGCAGAAGGCCGAGATCGTCGTCGCCGCCCTGGCCGACCGCCTGGGCGTCACGCATCTGTTCCGCGATGGCGGCACGGTTGCCCTTCAGCCGAAGGCCATGCTGCTCGACGAGGCCGACCGCGCGCCGGATCGTGCCTATGACGTCGTCGCGGGCATCGCGGTCATTCCTGTCGCGGGTACGCTGGTTCAGAAGCTGGGCTCGCTGCGGCCCTTCTCGGGCATGACCGGCTATGACGGCGTCCGCATGAACTTCCTCGCCGCCCTGAACGATGAGGACGTCGACGCCATCGTGCTCGACATCGACAGCCCGGGCGGCGAGGTCGCCGGATGCTTC
The DNA here is from genome assembly GCF_014174305.1 of Gluconacetobacter johannae. GTDB lineage: Bacteria > Pseudomonadota > Alphaproteobacteria > Acetobacterales > Acetobacteraceae > Gluconacetobacter > Gluconacetobacter johannae. Next base: position 41,105 of record NZ_JABEQH010000017.1, read on the forward strand.
GACCTGGCCGACCTGATCTTCGCCAGCCGGGGCAAGAAGCCGATCTGGTCAATCCTGAACGAAAATGCGTTCAGCGCGGCCTACGCCATCGCCTCGGCCGCGGACCGGATCACCGTGCCGCGGACGGGTGGAACCGGGTCGATCGGCGTGATCTGCATGCATGTCGATATGACCCAGGCCCTGTCGAAGGCCGGCGTCGTCGTCACGCTGATCCGGTACGGCGCCCACAAGGCCGAGGGGTCCGAATACGAATCCCTCTCCGAGGGCGCGCTCGCGCGCATGCAGTCCGACATCGACCAGATGGGCAACCTGTTCTGCGACACGGTCGCGCGGAACCGGAAGCTTCGCCCGTCGGTCGTCCGTGGCTTCGAGGCCCGAACCTTCCTGGGCGGCGCCGGCGTCGATGTCGGTCTTGCCGATGCCGTCCTGGCCCCGGACGCGGCTTTCGCCGAGCTGGCCCGCTCTCTCTGATCCGCGCGTCAGCGCGCAATCCATCAAGGAATTCATTCATGGCACGCAATCTCATGCGGTCCCTGTCGTTTGCCCATCTCATCGGCGGAGGTGCCGCGGCCGCCGGGCGCGCGCGTCGCGCGGCGGATGATGACGACCAGGAAAGCGATGCCGCCCCGGGCGCCGAAGGCGAGGACGACGACCAGCCGTCCGGCAGCCGCGCGCGTCGCGCCCGTGGTGAAGACGATGACAACTCCGGAAACGGCGATGACGGGGATGGCGACGCGGGCGATGAGGACGCCCCGTCGGGCCGCCGTGCCCGGGGCGAAGGCGGCGATGATGATGCCGATGACACGCCGTCTGGCCGCCGTGCGCGCCGTGCCCAGGGCGAGGACGACGACTGCGAGGATGACGAGGAGAACGACCCGCAGGCCTCCGCCGCGCGTCGGCGCGAGCGTGCCCGCTGCGCCGCGATCTTCGCCAGCCCGGCCGCCGCAAGCCGGCCGGACCTGGCGGCGCACCTCGCCTTCAACACGTCCCTGCCGCGCCGGGAGGCCCTCGGTCTCCTGAAGGCGGCGGCCTCCGGGCAGAAGTCCGGCGGAAGCGGCCTCGCCAACGCCATGGCTCGCTTCGGCAACCAGCGGGTCAGCGGCGGCGCTCCGGCCCCCAGCCGGCGCGAGGCGGTGGCCGCCAGCTGGGACGCGGCGGCGCGGCGCGCCGGAATCAAGCGGTCCTGATCATTCCCCGCCTCGCCAGATCTGAAAGGAGCTGACCATGGTCAGTCCCGTGCTTACCGAACATTTCTACACCGCAGCCTTCCTGGTCAGGGAGGCCAACGGCTTCCTGTCCCGCGACAAGGGAATCGTCCTGAACGAGACGTCCGAGGATGTCTCGATGGATGGCGGCCTGATCCTCAGTCTCGCCACCCCGGTCACGGCGGATTTCGTGGTGTCCGAGGGCAACACCGGAAACGGCACGATCGGCGCCATCACGGTGGCGGACGGCACCACGCCGACCAACTATGCGATCGCCTTCACGGCCGCGACGGACTTCACCGTGACGGCGCCGAACGGAACCGCGCTGGGAAGCGGCACCACGGGAACGGCGTTCGCGGCCGGCGGCCTGTCCTTCACCATCACGGCCGGCACGACTGCCTTTGTGGCGGGCGATTCCTTCACCATCGTCGTGGTGCCGGCTGGCCCGACCCAGTACGTGCCCTATACGGGCGGCAGCGCCGCAGCGGCGATCCTGTATGACCGCCTGTATGTCCTGGCCGACACGGCGCGGCATGTGACGGTGATCTCCCGCATGGCCGAGGTGAACGGCTCGGAACTGCGCTGGGACCCGTCGGTCACCGGCGCGGCCAATGCCGCGACGCTGCAGGCCCAGGCCCTGGCGCAGCTCGCGACCGCCGGCGTCATCGCCCGCTGATCTTCCGGCCCCGCGCCGCTCTCTTCTGACCCTTCTTTGGCCCTTCGGTCACCCGCCCGCCACACTGGCCGGCGGGCATAGCCGCGTACGGCCCGGATACCGACATGACCATTCTTGACGTCTTTCGCCAGGACCCGTTCACCTCGATCGAACTGACGAGCTATGTGGACCGCGTCCCGTTCCAGCCCACGGGTATCGGCGATCTCAACCTGTTCGACGACAACCCGATCCGCACGACGGCGCTGGCCGTCGAGCGCCGTGACCAGAAGCTGGTCATCATCCCGACCAGCGAACGCGGCGCGCCGCCCGTCGAGCGTACGACCGAAAAGCGCCAGATGAGGTATTTCGAGGTCCCGCGCCTGGCGCACGGCGATACGGTCTATGCCGTCGAACTGCAGAACATCCGCCAGTTCGGCGAACAGACCGTGCTGATGCAGGTCCAGACCGAAATCGCGCGCCGCCTGTCCGGCCCGACCGGCCTGACGGCGAACATGGAATATACCTGGGAGCTGCACCGCCTCGCGGCCGTGCAGGGCCTGCTGCTGGATAGCGACGGGTCCCTCCTGTTCAACTGGTTCGACGAATTCGGTGTGGAGCGGCCTGTCGAGGTCGGCTTCAACCTCACCAACCCGACCCCGAAGGATGGCGCGCTCCGCATCCAGTGCAACCAGATCGTCCGTAACATGATGCGCCAGGCCCAGGGCGCGTGGCTGCCCAGCACCCGCGTGATGGCGATCTGCGGCGACGAATTCTGGGACAACCTGATCTCGCACAACGACGTGCTGAAGACCTACTACAACTGGGAAGCCGCGCGGGAACTGCGCAAGGGCACCGCCTTCGAGGCGATGGATTTCGGCGGGATCAGCTGGTTCAACTATCGTGGCTCGAACGACAACACCACGATCGCCATCCCGACCGACAAGGTGAAGTTCTTCCCGTCCGGCGCGCCCGGCGTCTTCCAGCGCGCCCTGGCCCCGGGCGAGAGCGTGGAATGGGTGAACACGCTGGGCAAGCCGATCTACGTCATTCCGATCATCGACCGTGATCGGAATTTCTGGTGGCGGATGGAGGCCTATTCCTACCCGCTGCACATCTGCACGCGCCCGGAGATCCTGATGTCCGGTCGCATGCAGGCCTGACGGTCATGAGCCTGGACTGGGGAAGTCTGGTCCTCGGCCCCTGCGAAACGATCTTCGGCGAGCCGGTGACCTGGCAGTCGTCGCAGGGAGGCGCCCCCGTGCAGGCCACGGGCGTCTTCGACGAGGGCTACAAGGGCCTGGAGATCATCGGGGGCGATGACGGCATGGCGCCGACGCACGTCACGTCCAGCCTGCCGCGTCTCGGTGTGAGGCTCTCGCAGTTCCCTGCCGCCGCCGCACAGGGCGACACCCTGGTCATCCGGGGAATCTCCTACGCGATCCGCGAAATCCAGCCGGACAGCCATGGCGGCGCGCGGATAGAGCTGAATATCGGAGCCACGAATTATGACCCTCTATCGGGTTGAACTGCGGGAGGCCGCCGCCACGGCGCTGAAGGCCGCCAACACGATCGCCGGCGCCAAGGTCTTCACGGCGCGCAGCCTGCCGACGACATCGGCCGGGCTGCCGTCGATCTATCTCCAGGTGCCGACGGATCGGGCGGAGAGCGCCGGGCGGGCCGCCCCCGGATTCACGCGGGTGGCCTATCTCGTGGCGCGGGGGCGCGTCGCGCAGGGCGCGCCCGGACAGGTCGAGACGGCGCTCGATACGCTCGCCGAGCAGATCGAGCTGGCCATCATGTGCGATGCGCCCTTGCAGGCGATGATCCAGCAGGTCACCGAGATTCAGACCGAGGTGAAGGTCACCAGCGAAACGGGTGACCATCTGGGCGAGGTCCGGATGATCTTCGGGCTGGAATTCACCGAATACTTCCCCGTTGCCGGAACGCCGCTGACCCAGATCACCGGCGAGATCGAGGCGTTCGACAATCTCCAGTCCTGAAGGACTCCCGACATGTTCGTGAAACCCGGACCGGGCCGCGCGGTGCGCTGGCCCGGCACGCTGCGGCTGCTCGCGCCCGAGGGCGCCGAGGTGCCGGAAACCACCTTCTGGCTGCTCTGCCTGAAGCATGGCGACGTCGTGAAGGCTGTCGCCCCGGGGGCGGCGGCAATCGCCGCGCCGGCGCCCGCCCCCCCTGACAAGACCGAGGTGCCGGCATGAGCGGGTCCATCACCGTTCCGGGCTACTCGGACAGTAACCGACTGCCCGGCGTCTATTTCGCGCTCGACGCCACCAAGGCCAACACGGCCAGCGTCACGCGCCGAATCCTGATCGTCGGGCAGATGCTGGCTGCCGCGCCGGCGGCGGCTGGAGTCGCGACGATCTCCGCCGGACCGACCGATGCGATCGGCAAATATGGCGCGGGGTCGCACTGCGCGCGGATGGTCGCCCGCTATCGCGGGATCGACACGACCGGCGAGGTCTGGGTGCTGCCGCTGTCCGATGACGCGGCCGCGGCGGCCGCTGCCGGATCGTTCGCCATCACCGGTCCGGCATCGGCATCGGGCACCCTGTGCCTGTACGTCGGCGACCAGCTGATCGCAACCGGCGTGTCGGCCGGGGACACCGCGTCGGCCATCGCCGCGAACGTCGTGGCGGCGGCGACTGCCACCCCCAGCCTGCCGGTCTCGCTCGCCGTCGATGGGACGACGAACACGAAGATCAACGTCACGGCCCTGAACAAGGGGCTTGCCGGCAACGACATCCAGTTGGGCCTGAACCTGCTGGGCACTCCCGGCGGCCAGTCCCTGCCGGGCGGTATGGCGGTCACGATCACGGCCATGGCGGGCGGGACGCAGAACCCCACCACCCTGGCGACGGCGCTGGCCACCATGGGCGACCGCGTCTACGATCTGGTCCTGCATCCCTATACCGATACTGCCAGCCTCGACGCGTTCAAGCAGCTGTTCGACAATCTGACCGGCCGGTGGTCGGCGACGCAGCAGCTCTACGGGCATGCGATCACCGCCTATCGCGGCACCTATGGGGCAGCCACGACGTTCGGCCTGGCCCAGAACGACCCGCACGCTACGATCATGCCGATTTCCGACAGCCCGTCGTCGCCGATGGACTGGGCGGCCGAAATCGGGGCGCAGGCGGCCATCTCGATGCGCGGCAACCCCGCGACGCCGATCACCGGCCTGGCGCTGACCGTCATGCCGCCGTCCGATGCCGGCCGCTTCATCGCCGACCAGCGCAACAGCCTGCTGCATGACGGCCTGTCGACCTTCACCGTCGATGATAGCGGCACGGTGATGATCGAGCGGCTGATCACGACGTACCAGACGAACGCGGCGGGCGTCCCGGATAACAGCTATCTCGACATCGAGACGCTGCTGACCGCCGAAATCTGCCTGCAGGACATGAGGATCTTCCTGGCCAGCCAGTTCGCCGCCTGCATCCTCGTCGCCGATGGCACCAAGATCCCGGCTGGAGTCAGGGCGACGACCGCGCAGCTGATCGGCAAGGCGTGTGCAGCGCGCTACCGCGTGCAGGCCGCGAACCTCTGGGTCCAGAACCCGGACATCTTTGCTGCAAGTGTCGTCGCCACGAATGCCGGCAGCGGCCTGGTCACCCTGCTGCTGCCCTACAACTGGGCCAACCAGCTGCGCTGCATCGCCGGCGATGTGCAGTTCATCAAATCGTAAGGGGTCCCCATGTCGGGAACTGTCTATCGTGGCCCCCTTGCGGGCACGGCCACCCTCATCATCAATGGCGCGGTCTTCAATGTCGTCGGCGAGGCCCAGCACCAGGCCGCCGGGCCGGTCAACGAGACCCTGAAGGGCCAGAGCGCCGTCGAGGGCTTCTCGCAGATGCCGGGCGAGGGCTTCATCCAGGTCACCCTGCGCGACCGGCCCGATTTCGACGCCACGTCGCTGCAGGGCGCGAGCGGCCTGACCGTCGTGCTGGTCAAGGCCAACGGCCAGGTCGTCACGGCTGTGAACGCCTGGCAGACCGAGCGGATCAACGTGAACACGCAGGAAGGAACCTTCGAATTCCACTGCGAGAGCGATACCGTCACCGTGGATATCGTATCATGAGCGGACCGACCGACGACGAGGCGATGGCCGTCCTGTCCGCTCCGGACGAGCGCATGGAACCGGAGGCCGAAGCGGGCGTGTTCGTGCCCGACGAGCCGATCATCCTGAAAAAGGGCGGCACGTTCACCGAACTGCGCCTGCGCGAGCCGACGGTGTTCGAGACCCTGTACGCCGCCAAGGTCATTGGCAAGCGCGCCACGCAGGAATCGATCTATGACTCGCAGATCGACCTGGTCGCGCGCGTGTCGAAATGGCCGGTCGTCGCCGTCCACATGCTCGGCGCGCGGATGCTCGACGAGGCGGTGGAGTTCCTGTCCCGGTTCGAGCAGGAGGCCCGCCGGCCCGCCGACGCCGACCCGGACCTGTCGCCCGCCCTGATGCTGCAGTTCCTGCCGCCGATCGAGGCCGTGAACCAGGCCTTCCCCAGCATGTCGCTGCGGCCGCCCACGGTCGGCGAGCGGCGTCCCTACAAGGCCGCCGAGGCGCGCGGGACCGCCGAGGCCTTCCTGCAGGCGGAAATCGACCTGGTGCGCGCGGTCAGCGATTGGCCGCCGGCGGCGGTCCTGAAGATGCCGATCAGCCAGTTCGCACGCGCGTCGGATTACCTGACCGGTTTTTTTACACCTGGCCCGGGAACTGGGAGCAGCTTCCTGCCGAGCTGACCCGCTTCTACACGGGCTGGACCCGCACCGAGGCCGAGGGGCTGACCGGCGACGAGCTGCTTGCGGCCGTCGAGGACGCGAACCGGATCAGCGAACAGCAGAGGAAGGAAGCAGAACGCGGGAAGCGGCGGCGGTAGCCAGTTCAGGCACTCTCCCGCGCCAGCTTCTCGCGCGCCGCCTCGGCCAGGAACCGAGACCGATTCGTAGTGCGCCCCTTGATGGCGTCCAGAAGGGATTCCTCAAGGGTCACGTTCACCCGGATCAACCGGGCAGGCTCCGCCACATCGATCAGGAATGCGATGCCATCGCGGTTATCCGGATCGGCCATTACGACGTCCGCGTTGGACGGCGCGGGGATGCTCTCGCCGTCCTCGCGCATGCTGTCGATATGGAAGGCCAGCGCCTCAGCCGCGCGCTGGCGCGCCTGTTCCAGCGTGTCGCCGGCGGTGATGCAGCCGGGGAAGTCCGGGAAATTGACGCTGAAGTCGCTGTCCGGGTCCTTCCGCAACAGCGCGATATACGATGCCATGATTATCTGAGCCTCACGCCTGACTGTTTCTCAATGCTGCGGACGGTGCCCTTGGCCATATCCTGCTTGGGATGCGGGACGGTGACCAGACCCGGCCGCTCCGGGTGTTTGAACTGCCAGTGATCACCCCGCGTCCGAACATGGGTCCATCCGGCGGCCTCAATGGCCTTGATGATCTGCCGGCTGTTCATGTGTAACAAATACACATTAATCGGCAATAGGTCAAGTCAAAAACACACTCATACACACTTTCGAAGCGGAATGCGGGAATGGCAAACGCCGGCGTTAAGGTCGTCATCTCGGCTGCCGATCGGGCCAGCGCGGTCCTGGAGAAGATCAACGGCCGGATCGCCGCGCTGCAAGCGCCGGTCCGCCGTGCCCAGGCGGCTTTCGGGCGCTTTGCCAGCCTCTCGGGCCTGAACCGACTGGGCAATGGGTTGGCGGGCCTTGGGCGGCAGGCGCTGTCGGCGTTTCGCTATATGGGCCAGATCGTCCCCGTGCTGGGCGCGATCACCGGCGCGGCCAGCCTGGCAGGCATCTATCGCCTGTCCAGCGCCTGGGCGCAGTTCGGCACCCGCCTGATGAACACGTCGCGCACCATGGGCATGGCGCCCGATCGGCTGATGGCGATGCAGAACGCCGCGCGCCTGGGCGGGTCGTCGGCAGAATCCATGACGTCGGCGCTCCAGCAGTTGTCGGACCTGAAATGGCGCGGGCCGGCGGGCTTCGCGCCCGAGCAGATGGCGGCATTTCAGGCGTCGGGAATCATCAAGGGCGTCGAGAATCTGAAAGCCCTCAAGCCCGACGAGCTGTTCGCGCGGATCGCAGCCAAGATCGGCAGCATCCGAAACCCGGCTGCACAGGCGATCGCCGCAACGCAGTTGCTCGGCCAGGCGGGCGCGGACCTGCTGCCGGTCTTCCGCGAGGGGGCAAACCAGTGGGAAGCCGACATCCGCTTGGCGCAGCGGCACGGTCTGGTCACCGAAAAGCAGGCCGAGGCAGCGAATCAGTTGCGTCGCTCTCAGGAGAACCTGACCCAGTCCGTCGAGGGCTTGGGCTTCCGCGTCGCCGCCGTGCTGTCGCCGGTCCTGACGCCGCTGCTGAACCAGCTTTCGCAATGGATCGACACCAACCCGCAGGTGACCGAGGGCCTGAACGCACTGGGCCAGATGGTTCAGCAGTTCACGACGTGGCTGCGCAACAGCGGGTGGAGCGAGATCAAAGGCGATATCCGGGGTATCTATGACGAGATCAAGGGCGTCGTGGATGGCCTCGGGGGCTGGAAACTGGCGGGGCACGATGCGCTGATCGCCCTGGCGGCGCTGTATGCGATGCCGGTCATCGCCGGCCTGTTTCAGGTCAGCGCAGCCATTCTGCAAATCGCGACGGCGCTGGGCGCGGTCGGGAGCGCTGGCGCCGTAGCGCGCCTGGGGCTTGCTGGGATCGGCGGGTATGCGGCGCATCGCGGCATGCTGCGGATGGATCCGAACGACCATTTTGGGTCGTGGATCGACAGCAACGTGCCCGGCGCCGCGCGCACCGACGATTTCATGGCCCGTTATACCGGGTTCGGCCGGACGTATGACCAGCAGGATCAGGCGCGTCGGTTCTTCGCCGGCCGGGATGCGCGGGATTACTTCGTGTCGCAGGGCTGGACGCCTCAGCAGGCCGCGGGGATCGTCGCCAACCTGGATCAGGAAAGCGGGATTCGTATTGGCGCATCTGGAGATGGTGGCAGGGCATTCGGTATCGGCCAGTGGCATGGCGACCGGCAGGGCCGATTCCGCACTCTGTTCGGCCACGATATCCGCCAGTCCCGCATGAGCGAGCAGCTCCAGTTCGTGCAGTGGGAACTAACCCATTCGGAAGCGGGGGCCGGGGCAGCCCTGCGCCAGGCGCGAACCGCCCGAGAGGCCGGCGCCATCGTATCGAGCTTGTATGAGCGGCCGCAGGACGTTGCGGGGAACATGCAGCTCCGAAGCGATCTTGCAGAGCAATGGTCCGAGCGTCTGAACGCCTCCGGCGCGCCCCTTACTGTGCCGCCTGGCAACATCAACGGGCCGCCCCCGTCAGTATCGGGCCCGCAATCGCTGACGGTGCGGATCGAGAACGAGAACGCCCCGCGCGGACAGCGGATCAAGATCGCGGATGCCTCCCAAGGCGTACGCGTTGGCGGCATCAGCCAGAGCCGGGCAATGGATCCGGTCAATTCGGAAGGGGGATCGTAAATGTCCGGCGCGCTGTCCGCCCTGACGAGCATCGCGGGTGAATACCTGCAATGTTCGTTCCGGGGCGTGCCCTTTGCCGTGGTCGGCAGTGGCGGCCAGAATGGGCGGAATTTCTCGATCCACCGCTACCCGTTCCGCGACACGGTCTGGGCCGAGGATCTCGGCAAGGCCCCGCGCCTCTACCGGATCCGTGGGTTCATCACCGGACCATTATGCCTGGCGCAGCGCGATCTGCTGGTGACGGTAACCGAGCAGAAGGGGCCCGGCCTGCTGGTCCATCCCTCCCTCGGGGTCATCCGGGCGGCCTGCCTGCGGTTCGAATGGCGGGAGCGCGAGGGTGTCACCGGGGTGGTCGATCTCGAATTCGAGTTCGTCGAGCAGAAGAACTATCTGTCCACCACCATCCTGACGGCCCTGCATGCGGCCATCGGCATCGCGGCGATGGCGTTCAGTTCGGCGGCCTCGTCCGATTATCAATCCGATGCGAGGGCCCCCTATCAGGTCGGGGCGTCGGTCGGCGCAGCCGCGGCCAAGGTGGCGGCAGGATGGGCGGCGGGCGCGGCAACCGCCATCCGCTCGCCGGGCGCCTTTGGCGCGGCAGTCGCCACGCTGCCGGGCAACAACGACCGGTATGCTGGCGGAAATGCCGCCCTGGTCGATCCGTCGGCGACCGTCTCGTCAGCTCTGGCGGGGCTGACCGTCAGCCGGCAGGCCGTCGATGCCTGCGTCGTCGCGGCGGCCGGGGCAACCGACGCGCCATCCCTGGCGACGGCGGTCCTGGCCGTGCCGGAGGCGCTGCGGGTCGGCATCGTCGATCCTGGGGTGCAGATCGACCTGCTGTCGGTCCTGACGACCTGCGCGCCGCAGGTTCTGGCGTCGTCGGCGCCGATCGGCGGCGCGATGGCGACGGTTCAGGTCGCCACGGCGGCACTGTGCCGGCAGGCCGCGCTGGTCTCGATCGCCATGGCGTGCGCCGACTGGCAGCCGACATCGTCCAACGAGGCCGAGGCCCTGCGCCGGCGCGTCGGCATCCTGCTGGACGACGAGGCGACGATCGCTGCGGATGCCGGCAACGATGCGACCTGGCAGGCCCTGCGCGCGCTGCGCGCCCAGGTACTTCAGGACCTTGCGGACCGGGCCAGCCGTCTGCCCGACCTGATCGCCGTCACACGCAACGCCCCGCTGCCGGCCCTGGTGCTGGGGCAGCAGATCTATGCCGACGCAACCCGCGCGCCGGAGTTGGTCCAGCGCGCGAACCCCATCCACCCGGCATTCATGCCGGCCAGTTTCGAGGCCCTGTCGTCATGAGCGGATTGTTGTCGTCGATCACCGACGTGCTCGGCTACGGCAGCCAGCCGTCGGACGATGTGTCGATCATCATCGGCAACACCGTCATCAGCGGCTGGACGGATGTCACGATCCGTGTGGGCATCGAAATCATGCCCTGGACGGCCGAGCTGTCCACAACCGAATGGCAGCCCGAGCTGGACGAGAACGAGACGATCCAGGAAGGCGACGCCTGCCAGATCAAGATCGGCAACGATCTGGTCATCACCGGCTACGTCATCACGGTCGATCGCGAGGTCGGGCCCGAAGAACATATCGTCCGCGTCTCGGTCGCCTCCAAGAGCGTGGACCTGGTCGAAGGCGCGGCCGAGTTCGCGACCTACCAGATGACCAACACCAATGCCCTGGCGCTGGTGAAGAAGGTCTGCGAGCCAGCCGGGATTTCGGTCTATCCGGTCGGGCTGGCTGGGATCACCGACATCCAGCAATTCTCGGTCATCCTGACCGAGACGGCCTATGAGGTGATCGAGCGCATCTGCCGCTTCGCTGCGTGCCTGTTCTATGACCGCCCCGACGGCAATATCACCCTGTCAGATGTCGGCAGCAGCGTCGCGGTCAGCGGCTTCGTCCTGGGCGGGAATGCTGAGCGGATGCGCCGGCGCGCCAGCATGGCCGGGCGATATGCGGACGTAACCGCGATCAAGCAGACCCCCATCATTCTGTTCTCGTCGCCGGATGAGGACGATTTCATCAGCCAACTGGAAGCGGAGACAGTCGGCCAGCCGGCGACCGATCCAGGGGTCACGCGACCTTGGCGCCACCTCCTCATCCCGTACGAGCAGGGAGACGCCGGCGGCCAGAATGCCCGCAAGCGCGTGCTCTGGGAGGTCGCCCGCCGGTACGGCCGCTCACAGGTCATCGAAGTGACCTGTGATAGCTGGCGGGATGCGTCAGGGAAGCTGTGGCAGCCGAACACCATTGCCCAGGTCACGGCGCCCCGGCTGAAGTTCAACGGCCCGCTGCTGATCGCCGAGCTGGTCTTCCACCGCGACGAAGACGGCACGCACGCCGATGTCGTCCTGATGCCGCCCGAAGCGTTTCAGCCGGAACCAATCCTGCTGCCGATGCAATCGAACCTCGGCGTGCAGGCCATAACCAGCAACGATGCCCCGGCGCCGGTATCCGGCATCACGGCGACACCGCTGCCGCCTCTCATGCCGGGTGGGTTATGACCGCCCCGATCCTGCGCGTCGCACGCCGCGTGGCGATGGCCATTGGGATCGGACGACAGACGGCAAACACCGACGAAAGCCGCACGACGGCCACCGTGCAGGTTGCGCTGCCCGGCGGCGAGTTGCACAGCGATGTGCCGATGGTCCAACTCTATGGCTTCGCCAGCCGGCCCGTGCCGGGGTCCGACCTGATCGTGCTGTTCCAGGGCGGCGATCGGTCGCGCGGCGTGGCCATCGCCAGCGGAGACCAGCGCAACCGGCCGACCGACCTGCAGCCCGGCGAAGCCTGCCTCTTCCATCCTGCCAGTGGCAATCGCGTCTGGATGAAAGCTGACGGGTCGATCGCCCACAACGCGCCGGTGGTCGAATCATCCGACGTGCTGCGTGCGGGGAACGGGGCGACCGGGTCCTTCACGACGCCGACAGGGCTTACCGTCACGGTGCGGGACGGCATCATCACCAACATCTATTGAGGCAGACCGATGAACGCCCAAGGGTCCAGCGTCATCGACGCGGATTATTTCGACCGGGTCGCCAAACGCATCAGGCAGGTCACCTCGTGTTCGGACCTGCAACAGGTCGTGCAGAAGGAAATGACGGCGATCCAGGCGCAGGTATCCGCGATCAAGGCGCAGCTTGAAGCCCTGGGGCCGATTGCCGCCCTTCTCGAAGGGCCATCGGCGGACCTCACCAAGATCGTCTCCTGGATCGAGAACCTCATCGCCGGCCTCATCAAGCCCCTGTACCAGCCGTACCTGACCGGCACATCCCAACTGGCGCAAATCGCCGAGGGCGTCGCAAAGGTCGCCGCCGCCGCCGAAGAGGCTGCGGCCAACATCACCAGCTGCGCCATTTCGATCCCGGCCGTCGCCATCAGCAGCGTGACGAGTCCCTCCACCTCAAGCTGACGGCGGCCACATGGATATTGCCATCATCTGGGACCCCGTCGCCCTGCGTGGCGACTGGTCGATCGTCAATGGCGACCTCGCCCTGGGCGACGCGCTGGAGGCAGCCGTCCTCATATCGCTGTTCAGCGATGGGCTGCTGCCCCAGCAGCCCACGCCATCCGACGTCACGGTCGGTATCACCGAGCCATCCGGCGCGCCCGGCACAGCCGATGCCGACCGGGGCGGCTGGTGGGGCGATGCGTTTTCCGACGTCCCGATCGGGTCACGGCTGCGACAGCTGAAGCGCGCCATCAAATCCGGAACGGCCGCCATCCCGCTGGAGGTCCAGGCCATCGTGGCCGAGGCCCTGCAATGGATGATCGACGACGGCGTCGCGGCCTCGGTCAACGTCGCCGCGCGGTGGGCCGCCAGCAGCGCCACCACGGTGGAATTCACCGTGACCATCACCGAGCCGGGCGCCACGACGCCCCGGACCTTCACCTATTCCTGGGCCTGGAAGGAGCTGACCTGAATGCCTTACGCGCGTCCCACGCTGACCCAGTTGCGGCAGCAGGCGCTTCAGGACGTGCAGAATGGCGGCATTCCGGGCGTGGTCTCCCTGCTGCGCTTCTCGGTCCTATACGTGCTGTCCATGGTCCTGTGCGGTCTGGCGTGGCTGCATTACGGCTATATCGACTGGGTCTCGCTGCAATCGGTACCCTGGACCGCGCAGGATGAATTCCTGGCGGGCTGGGCGGCCCTCAAGAACGTCTTCCTGAAGGCGGCGACAGCCGCATCGGGTTCTGTGTCATTCGCGGCGACCGGCACCTCGACCATTCCGGCCGGCACGCCGATCACCCTCACCGGCGGCTACGTCGCCACTACGACGGCAGACAGCGTCACCACCAACGGCATGACAGTCGCGAACGCCACGATGGCAGCGGCCGGCGCGGCGGGAAACGTGCCGGCCGGCACGATCGCGACCCTCAGCAGCCCCGTCCCGGGCATCCAGACCTCGGGCACCGTGACGGCATCGTGGACCGGCGGCGCCGACATCGAGGACCAGACCTCCTTCAGGGGGCGGACCATTGCAGCCTATCAGGCAGGTGGCACCAACGGGAAGCCGATGGACTATGTCGGGTGGGCGACGGATGTTGCAGGGATCACCCGCGCCTGGTGCGCGCCGAACGGCGCCGGCGCGGGAACCGTGGTGCTCTACATCATGCTGGACAAAGCCCAGGCTGCCCACGGCGGATTCCCGCAGGGAACGAATGGGGCATCGACGGCCGACCCGCGTTATGCGACAGCAACCGGAGATCAGCTGACCGTGGCGGATGCGGTCAGCGTCGACCAATCGGTCACGGACCTGGTTATCGTTTGCGCGCCAATCGCCCAGCCGACGCCGTTCGTGATCGCCGACCTGGGCACCGCGAACACAGAAGCCAACCAGGAAGCCATTACGGACGCGCTGCAGGACATGTTCACGCGCCTCTCCTCGCCCAAGGGCACGTGGCAGCCGCCTGGCGCGCCTTATGCGAACGGCACGATCCACCCGAACATGTGGGAGGAAGCCATTGCGGCGCTCGGGCTGCCCACCTTCAGTGTCGCGTCGCCTTCGGCCCCGGTCGTCGGTGCAACGAACGGCTGCATGCCCACGCTGGGCACCATCACCTTTGCGTCGTGAGCCATGGCTGCACCCATCTTTTCGATGTCGGACTTCCGGTCCGCGATCCTGCGCCTGTTGCCCAGTGGCCCGATCTGGTCCCGCGAGCCGGGCAGCATGGCCTACAAGCTGGCATCTGTGTGGGCACCCACATTTCAGCGGAACGGAGCCCGGGCCGGCAACCTTCTGGTCGACGCCTTCCCGGCGACGGCGGTGGAACTGTTGCCGGAATGGGAATCCACCCTGGGTCTGCCCGACCCGTACGCCGGAGAAAGCCCGACCATTGAGCGGCGGCAGGCTCAGGTCGTCGCGCGCCTGACCGATAACGGAGGATCATCGATCGCCTATTACACGGCACTGGCGAAATCGCTCGGCTACGACATCACCATTACGCAGTTCGTCCCCAGCCGCTTCGGGAAGACATTCGGCGGCACATTCGGTGGTGACGCCTGGGCCTATGCCTGGAAGATCAGCGCCCCGCAATTCACGATACAGCAACGTCAGTTCGGAAACGCGTTCGGCGAGCCCTATGCGACCTGGGGTAGCACCGTCCTGCAATGCGAGATCCGCACCCGCGCGCCCGCGCGGACCATCCTCATGTGGGACTATGGCGGACAGGGCAATCCCGCCGTTCTCGGCAATTTCGAACTCGACTTCAACACGCTGACTTGAGGTTTTAATGGAACTGATCATCGCGCCCAATACGGTGACGGAAGCAAACCGGGATGTGATGCCTGTAACGGGCACACCCGGTTGGGCGACCGATGGAAATCCCGCACAGAATATCCCGGCAACGGGCGACCTGGCCTGTCATTACAACATGATGATGGCAGAGATCGTACAGACGATCCTTGATGCGGGATTGACTCTCGACCGCACCAATTGGGGGCAGCTGTCAGCAGCAATCCAGAAATTCGTCGCAAATGAAACCACGCGCGCTACGACGGTCGAAAGCAACCTGCAATCCGGCAAGGCCGCCGTCGCGGATCTGCAGGCCGAGACCGCGCGGGCTGAAGCTGCGGAGGCAGCCCTGCAGGCCGGCAAGGCCGCCGTCGCGGACCTGCAGGCCGAGACCGCGCGGGCTGAAGCTGCAGAGGCAGCCCTGCAGGCTGGCATCGCTCCGCTCGCACCCGAATCATGGGTTCTCCAAGCGCTCCTGAGCGGCACTGGATTGAGCCAGGCGAAAGCCAACCCGGGTTATCAGATGTTGCCCGGCGGCTTCATTCTCCAGTTCGGGGCGATGAATAGCGGGAGCGGAGGGACGACCTCTTTGCAGTTCCCCGTTATGTTCCCCTCTTCGGGTCTGTCGCTTATCGCGTTGGAGGGGAGCGCAAGCGGATCGTGGGCATCCGGCGAACCGACTTTGCATGGGGCTTGGCAGGGCATTCAGAACGACGGAGCCACGGTCTATTCCATGAAATTCAGCGGATCGGGCGGCGGATGGTCTGGGGCCTCGGGCCTCTACTTTTTCTGGTTCGCGATAGGATTCTGAAATGGACACGAATTACTATTTCTCGCCTACGAAAAACGCGTTCTATCCTGCCGCCTGGAAAGCGATCTACGCCGCATCCGGCACCTGGCCGTCGGACGCGATGGCCATTGCGGACGCTGTATTCGCAGAATATGGGATCGGCCAGCCGCCGGCGGGGCAAATCCGCGGCGTCGGGGCAAATGGAATGCCCGCCTGGATTGCGGCGCCGACGGTGCAAGTTCCGCTCAATAATCAGGCTCAACAAGCGCTTGCACAGGCGCAGCAGACGGTGTGGGCAGAATACGGCGCCCTGGGCCAATCGGTTCCAGCCGCGTGGATTACCTATCAGACGGCTTTGCGGAATATCATCAGCGGGGTTGATACGACCAGCACGACGCTACCGACGGCGCCCGCCGCCTACACGGATTGAGGATTCGATATGCTGGCATCACGCATCGCCCAGGCGTTGCTGCTCTTTGCGTTCTGGTTCACCCCGACGCTCGCTCTGGCTCAGTCGCAAATCGTGCCATTCACGCCGGGTCAGGTCCTGGGCGCGGCGCAGCTCAATGCGCTCCAGTCCGGGAAGGCGGACTATTCCGGACTCGTGGCAGAGATCGCGCGTGCCGAGGCCGCCGAGTCCGCATTGCAGTCTGGCACTGTCGCCAAAAGTAACGGCTCATCCTCCAACCAGACGCTGACGACGCCGACGATCACGAACGCCACGATCGACGGCCTGACCTCCGGCGGCCTGATCCAGCCCCCCGGCGTGTCAATCCTCGCCAACGGGGCGCGATGCGACGGAGTCACGGATGACACGGCCGCTATCAATGCTGTGCTAGCCGCCTATCGGAACGTGTCTATCCCTCATGGAATTTCACAGTGCAATGTTTCGGGGACAATCCTCATTCCGAATGGGGAATCTCTCGTAGGTTCCGGAGTGACAGCGGCTACGTTTATGTCCACCAGCTCAACTGCTCCACTGATGCGGGTGGCAGCAGGGGCTGATAATTTCACGCTGTCGGGGTTCACGCTGGACCGGAACGTCGTTCCGACCGCCTCGTCTGCGGCCGGGCTGAACATTCTGGGTGGCACGAATCAGGGGACAATTACCAACGTAAAGGCGCGGGACCAATGGTATGGATTCGCGCTGGGAGGAGCGTCGTCCGCGTTGATTTGGAACGTGCTATCGGAAAACAACTACTCGGACGGGTTCTATATCACCAATTCGTTGCAGTTCCAGACAGCGCAGTGGAACATGCTGAACGTCGTCAGTCAGCTGAACGATGGAGCAGGATTTAACGTCGTCTCTACCCCTGGGACAAATATGGTCCTGCTGCCGTGGGAGGATACCGGGACATTCGCCAACACCCAGGGCGGATATCGTTTTCAGGGGAGGTCTGACGCTCCCATCACGAACATCAACCTGCAAAGTGTCGGCGCGTCCACGGACGGGGATACGGAACTGTTTTTTGATACCTATGGCGGGCACATCACCATCGGGGGCGGAGGGTTTGTCGAGGCGGCTGGAACAGACAGAACGGGGAGCCACGGCCGTCCCACTGCCGCGTCGCATACGGGTTTCGGTATTTATTTTTCTGGCAGTGTTCAGGATGTTTCGCTAGGTCAACTCCTGGTTTTCGACAATTCGCAAGCGGGGATCGACGGCGGTCCGTACCGGTTCTCCGCGACCGGCACTCTGCTGCTGCAAAACGGGGCAAACCAGACCGGCGCCTGCGGGATAAACCTGAACAACGTCACGGCCGGGAATACTGTCCAAATTACCGGGATACGTTCGGGCAATCTGAACACGACCTCCCCGCAGGGATCGGGGGTCTGTCTGGTAAATGGCGCTGGCGTTACCATTACCGGCAGCGACCTGTCGTTTAACAGCGGGCAGCCGGTATATGTGCAGAACGGGTATAACGGACTGACGGCCTACGGCAACGTTGGGTGGGTTACCTCCTCGGCGGGAGCAGCGACAATTCCAGCTGGGTCGTACACCGTCACGGTCAATCACGGGCTTTCCGCACCCCCTGCGTATGTGGTCGGTAGCCCGGTAACTCAACTGTCGTCAGGGACGACGTACTGGGTTGATACTACAACCGAAGACTCGTTTGTCCTGCATATTTCCGGAGCGCAAACGTCCGATACCATTTTCAACTGGAATGCTCGGATGTTGGCCAACTGACTCTGTTGCTGTCCCGGCCGGCCCGAGGTCGCGACGGCGGAGAGTGGGACAGTGCCGTGAAACGTCCGCCTCATAGCCAGGACACAATACCCAAAGTCCGACCAAATGCAGCCGCCCATTGAGGCGGCTTTTTTATTGGAAAATCGAATGCCTGAAGACCTGGCTCCGAAGGGAGATGCGGAGCGCGTCCGCCTGCTCGAAGACCGCGTGCTGGTTCTGGAAACCAGCCTGTCCGCGCTGGATGGAAAGCATGAGGACCTAAAATCGATGGTCGACCGCAAGATCACCGAATTGACGACATTCGTGACGTCGCGGCTGGACGCTGTGTCGCGTCAGATCAGCGACGTGAATGACAAGTTGGCTCGGCTGTTCGGCGCACGGGCGGTCGTCACGGGGCTGATAACGTTGGTGACGTCGATCCTCGGTTCGGGTGTCGTGCACGTCGTGGTGTCGCTGGCGGGCGGGGGCAGCCCGTGACCGGCATCGACCCCGCCCAACTGAAATGGCGCGTCGTCGCCCCCACGCTGGCGGCGCTGGGGCTGGGTGGCGATGCGGCGGTCAATCTGCTGACCGGCACGGCATTGGTCGAAAGCGGCGGGGTCTGGCTGGCGCAGCTTGGCGGCGGCCCGGCGCTGGGCTTGTGGCAGATGGAACCTGCGACCCACGACGATATCTGGCGCACGTTCCTGCCCGACGACCGGTTCGCCGAGATTGAAACACGCGTGCGCCGGATGACCTGTTCCGACCTGCCGCGCGTGCAGCAGCTCGTCGGCAACCTGCGCTACGCCTGCGCCATGGCGCGGCTGAAATATTACCGCGCGCCCGATGCGCTACCGGCCGCGAACGATGCCGCCGGCCTGAGCGTGATGCACAAGCGTGTCTACAACACGATGCGCGGCGCGGCGGACCCCACCACCAACATCGCGGCTTTCGCTGCCGCGATCAACGCATAGGACATACCGTGGACCCCACGACCATCCTCACATACCTGATCGGCGTCGTTCCGGTGCAGGACTTGATCTATCTGGCCGCGCTGTGCGGCGTATGCGCGGTGCTGATGCCGTGGTTGCCGGTTCCGGCAAGCAAGGCGAGTGCCTATGGGCGCATCTACACCGCGCTGAACCTGCTGGCGCAGAATTTCCGCAACGTCGCGAACCGCGCGCAGCCGGGCACGACCCAGGCCGCCCAGACGGAGAGCCCGAAATGACCAATCGCCCCTCCCGCCGTGCCCTGCTGTGCGGCGCCAGCGCCCTGCTGGCCGGATCTGCCCTGGCCGCCTGCACCGTCTCCACGAACGGCAACGTGACCACCATCACGCTGAACGTTGCCAAAATCGTCGCCTACGGCCAGGCCGGCCTGAACGCGGCGGCGACCGTGACCAGCTACCTGTCCGCTTTCCCGGCTGTATCGCCCTACGCCGCGGCGATCACGGCGGCCGAGACCGCGCTGTCCGGCGCGCTCCAGGCGCTTTCCTCGACGGCCGGCTCGACGCTGACGATCGACTACAACGATGCGACATGGCGCACCCGGGTGGACAGCGTGCTGAACGCGCTGGCCCAGGTGGGCGCGGCCATCTCGACGGCGATCTCGGGCGCGGGGTCGGCCCTGTCGTCCACCGTGAAGGCCGACGCGACCACGGCGTTGTCAGCGCTCCATACCATCATCTCGCTGTTCGATGCGCTGGTAGGCGTGTCGGCTGCGCGCGCCGTCGCAGCGCCGGCCATGTCCGAGGCACAGGCGCTGCGGGTCCTCGGCGTCATCCGGTGACGCGCGCCGCTCTGGCCGCAGTGCTGGTCCTGGCCGGCTGCACCACCGTACCGGAGCGGACCCGGAGCGCCCTCGTCGGCCAGCCGCGCCCGATGGTCCTCGCCTGCATGGGCGTGCCGGACCGGGCGGACCAGCGCGGCGACATCGAAACCCTGACCTGGCGGCAGGACCAGCAGGTGCAGGGGCCGTTCGATATCAAGGGCCCGCTATCGCTCGAACTGAGCATCGGCGGCCACGGCACCTGCCGCGCCACCGCAATGATCCGCGACGGGCGCATCGCCTCTTTCGTCTATTCCGGGCCCAGCACCACGCTGCTGGGCCGCAACGGGGCCTGCGCCGGCCTGGTGCGCGGATGCGTGCAGTCCAGTCCCAGCAAATCGGAGTCCCCTCCATGATCCATGATATTGCCATCGGACTGCTCGGCGCGCTCGGCGGACAGGTCCTGGCGCTGATCGTGTTCAAGATCCTCCGCGTCTTGCGGGCGCAGCGGCTTCGCAACGCGGGGCTGGAGTGATGGTCCGCAAGCTTGGCAAGCTGCCGGCGCGCCACGACCCGCGCACCTACCGCATGGCGCCGGCGCTCGCCGCCCAGCTACCGATGATCCCCGAAGCAAAGGACTGGACGGCCGGCGTCCCGTTCGAGATGTGGGGCAACGACCGATACGGCTGCTGCGCCTTCGCCGCCCAGGCCGCGCACCTGGCGATGTGGACCCGCGCCGCGCAGGCGCTTCTCGTGGTTCCGACTGATGATGTGCTGACCAACTACAGCGCGGTGACGGGATTTGATCCGGCGACCGGTGCCAACGACAACGGCACGATCCTGCTGGACGAATTGAATCATTGGCGGCGGGACGGCCTCGTGCGGCCGGGCCAGCCAGGCCGGGACTACCTGACTGCCTATGGGGCAATCGACCCGCGCGATCGGGACGGCGTCAAGCGGAGCGTCTGCTTCCTCGGCGGCACGCTGGCCGGCGTGCAGGTGCCGAACGGTTTCCTGTCTCTGCCCCTCGGCGCGACCTGGGACTGGGATGCGATCACCGACCACGCGCCGGTCGGCGGACATGCCATCGCGATCGGCGGCTACAACGCGGCGGGTGTCTGGTTCAACACCTGGGGCACCCGGACGTTCATGCCCTGGGCAACGTTCGAGCGGATCGCCGATGAGGCGTACGGCCTGGTGAGCCGGCAGAACTGGATCGGCATCCCCGGTGTGTCACCGCTGGGCGAGGATGTGGATGCGCTCGTGGCGGAGATGCAGGAAGCATATCTAGGCGGCTAGGCACGGACGTCCGAACCACGCTTGTTCCGGAGAATTGGGCCTCTTGACGTTACATCAGTTCAATTCTTATGCTCATTATGGCTACGGCCGGGTGGCAGAGTGGTTTATTGCACCTGACTACGAATCAGGAGTGCTCATGAATAGTGAGTACCGTGGGTTCGAATCCCACCCCGTTTTGACCCCGCTCCAACCTTGGTTGTTGAGCGGGGTTTTTATTTGCGAGTCAATTGTTTGAGCAGGGACATGACCCAGAAGGCGACCTGGCGCTGGCTGCGGTCGCGGCTGATGGAGGTGCACGGCCTGGCGGCAGTTGATGCCCGCCGGCGGCCTGGCGCCGGACGGACGGGACTGGGACGCGCTGGTGGCGGAGAATCGGGATTATCTGGCGGGATAGGTGCAGGAATCATCCTAGATGAGTCTGCACGGATTCTGCACGGATTTGGTTGATCCATACCGTCCCGAATCGCCACAAAGCGCACCGCATCGACCCGTACGATGCATCTAAAATTGGCTGATTTCTGCGAAAATCATGGTGCTGCTGGACAGGATTGAACTGTCGACCTCTCCCTTACCAAGGGAGTGCTCTACCACTGAGCTACAGCAGCAACGTGGGGACGGGCGCTTCCTACCGCCTCTGTCCGCGGGTTGCAAGCCCCCGCGTCCGGAAATCGGCATGTCCCGGTCCCGGAGGAACGTCAGTCGTCGCGGTGGATCTTTTCCATCCGCTCATGGCGCTCCTGGGCCTCGATCGACAGGGTGGCGATCGGGCGGGCCTCCAGCCGTTTCAGGCCGATCGGCTCGCCTGTTTCCTCGCAATAGCCATAGGTCCCGTTCTCGACCCGCAGCAGCGCCTGGTTGATCTTGGAAATCAGCTTGCGGGCGCGGTCGCGGGTACGCAGTTCCAGCGCCCGGTCGGTCTCGACACTGGCGCGATCGGTGATGTCGGCCTCGTGGATGCCGCCCTCGGACAGGCTGGCCAGCGTCTCGTCCGCCTCTTTCAGCAAGTCGGCCCGCCATTTCAGCAGCTTCTGGCGGAAATATTCCACCTGCAGCGGGTTCATGAATTCCTCGGTTTCCGAGGGGCGGTAATCGGGAGGCAGTGTAATCATGATACGCGTCCTTGAACTTCGCCCCCGGACGAGACTTCGCCGGACAGGGGCCCGCCGCGAAACGGGCGGCTTATACGCTGCCGACCGCTGTCCGCCAAGCCCGGAGACACCTTAAAATCGCCGCAATCTGCCCGAATCCGGGCGATTCGTCTCGAAACGATTCCGGGCCGGGCTCAACCCGGCCCGTGGATGGCGGTGGATTGCGGCAGCGTCGCCACCCGTGCGGCGTGGGTGGCGGGGCGGTCGGGGAAGGTGGTTTCCCAACCGCCGCCCAGCGCGGCGTAGAGCTGCACCAGGTCGGTCGACAGGGTGGCGGTGCTGGCCGTCAGGTCGGTCTGCGCCCCCAGGACCCGCCGTTCCGCGTCCAGCACGGTCAGGAACGTCACCATGCCGTGACGATACTGGTCGCGCGCCAGGTCCAGCGACCGTCCGTCGGCGGCGACCTGGCGCGCCAGGCTGTCATGGCGCGCCTGTTCGTCGCGGTAGGCGGTCAGGGCGTTGTCCACCTCGTGCCAGGCGCCCAGGACCGTCCGGCGATAGGAAATCGCGGCCTCCTGCTGGGCGGCCTTGCGTAGTTCCAGCTGCCCGCGCAGCCGCCCGCCCTGGAAGATCGGCAGGGTGATCGACGGGCCGACATTCCACGCCCGCGCGTTCCAGAACCCCAGGTCGCGGAACGACAGCGACTGGAAGCCGAAACCGGCGTCGATCGTCACCCGGGGATAGAATTCGGCCACGGCCTCGCCCACCTGGGCGGTGGCGGCGTGCAGCTGCGCCTCCGCCTGGCGGATGTCGGGGCGGCGGCGCGCCAGTTCGGACGGCAGGCCGGCGGGCACGCGCGGCGGCACCGGCGGAATGTCGGTGTCCTTCAGCAATTCGCCCGCCAGGGCGGCGGGCGGCGCCCCCAGCAGCAGGCTCAACGCATTCACCTGGACGGCGATCTGCTGCTCCATCTGCGGGATGCGCGCGCTGACGGCATCCAGTTGCGACTGCGCGCTCTGCACGTCCAGTTCGGTCACCAGGCCGGCGCTGTTGCGCTGTTGGCTCAGCTCCAGCGTGTGGGCGGCGGTGTCGCGATTGTCCATCAGGATGTGCAGTTGCGCCTGCGCCTCGCGCAGGGCGACGTAATCGCGCGCGACCTCGGCCATCTGGGCGGTCAGCACGCCGCGCCGCTCCTCGACCGAACTGTCGAGGTCGGCCGACGCGGCCTCGTACTGCCGGCGCACGCGGCCCCACAGATCGACCTCCCACGTCGCGTCGATGCTGTCGCGCCACTGGTCCAGCAACGGGATGGTGAACTGCCCCGACAGGTCGGACAGGTTGGCGCCGTCCAGTTGCAGGTTCTGGGACTTGCCGACCTCGCTGATGATGCGCTGCAGCGTCTTGGTGCTGTATTGCGACCGGGTATACGATCCCGCGGCACTGAGGCCCGGATAGCGTTCGGCCCCGGCGATACGCAGTTGCGACCGGCTTTGCGCCAGCCGGGCGGTGGCGATGGCGACCGACAGGTTTTCCGACGCCACACGCCGTTCCAGCGCGGACAGTTCGGCGTCGTGGAACACGTCCCACCAGGCCGGATCGGGGGCGGTATCCACGATGTCGCTGGTCACCGGCCCCTTGGGCGCCCTGGTGGCGGACAATTCCCCCGGCCCCGTCCAGTGCGGCGGCGTCCACGGGGCGGGTTTATGGAAATCGGGCCCGACCGCGCATCCGGTCGCGACCACCGACAGCCCGACGACGGCGGCCCGCCATGAATATCCCCTACGCACCAGAACCGGCCCCCTGTCGCCCTCGACCCCATCACCGGCCCCTATCGACATGACAGGGTCCGTTATGACATTATCCACCGAAACTGACCGACCCGTTCGGTCAGACCATTACCCTATCGGCTTTCCTCACCGGGTCAATCCACCCGGGCGGGGAAACCACCGCAGGAGCCACGTGCCATGTTACCCGCCCCGTCGTCCCCCGCCCTGCCGGATCTGCCTGGGGCATCGGCCGCCAAACGGCAGCAGATCCTGGAAGGCGCCGCCCGGATCTTCGCCGCCCACGGGTACGAAGGCGCCAGCATGTCGCAGATCGCCCGTGACGCCGGCGTGTCGAAGGGAACGCTGTATAACTACTTCGACAGCAAGGCGACCCTGTTCTCGGCTTTCGTGCAGCAGAGCGCCTGCCAGAACCTGCCGCGCCTGTTCGAGCCGATCGGCGAGAAACGCACGCCCGAGGAAACATTGGTGGGGATTGCGACGGCGATGATCCGCCTGACCGTCTCGCCGGTACCGCTGATGCTGCACCGGATCATCGTGTCCGAGGCCGCGGCCTTTCCGCATCTGGCCGAGACGTTCTGGCAGAACGGCCCGCAGAAGGCGATCGACATCTTCGCCGGCTGGCTGGCCGAACGCACGCGCGAAGGGGTGCTGGACGTGCCAGACCCGGTTCTGGCGGCGGAACTGTTCTACGCGCTGTGCCAGACGCGGATCACCGGGCGCAAACGCCTGCAACTGCCCGTCGAGTCCGACCCCGCGCATATCGAGGCCATCGCCCGGCTGGCGGTGCGGGTCTTCCTCAACAGCTTCCAGCCCGGCCGCGACCGGACGACCGCCTGACGCCGGGGCGGCGCGCGACGCGAACGCCCCGCCGCCCTACCGGCGACCGTTCAGTTCGCGTTCGATCAGCGCGACGTTGCGTAGATTGGCCTTGAAGGCGGCGTCGAAGATATCGCCCGCCACCGGCACGGTATCGACCGCCGTTTCCAGGACGACATTGGCCACCATGCGCGCCAGAACGCCGCGCGACATGCCCATGCGCCAGGCCTCCCAGACGATATAGAGCGACACCAGCCCCATCAGCGCGCTGCCCCCGCCGGGAAACAGGCCGATCAGCGCGTCCAGCCCGACTCGAAACCTCGTGCCCGGCACCCGAAACGCCGCGTCCAGCACCCATGCCAGGCGCTTTATCCGCAGCAAGCGGCGCGCGACATCGGCCCCCATCGGAGGCAGGACGTCGCCAGTGTATAGGCCAGCCTGAACCATGCCCCCGATGTGGCCCGCCCTCGGTCCGATTTCAACGGCCGGACGCAGCCTCCCTCGCTCACTCCCCGTCCGCCTTGGGCGCCAGCGCGCCCGTGCTGTAGACGATCCGCCCCCCAACCATGGTCACGAGCACCTTGGTATGCGCGATATCGTCCGCCGGGACCTGCATCACGTTGCGGTCGAGGATAATCAGGTCCGCCAGCTTGCCGGGTTCCAGCGAGCCGGTCTGCGTATCCGACCGCAACTCCCACGACGCATTCATGGTGATGGCGCGCAACACCTCGGCGCGGGACAGGCCGGGCTCGTCACCCAGCGGGTGCGCGTAGCGTGCCCCGGCCTCGGGCGCGTTGGTGCGCGTGACACCGACCTTCAGCGCGAACCATTCGTTCAGCGGGTCAACCGGCCAGTCGCTGCCATAGGCGATCCGCGCGCCCGCCCGCGCCAGCAGCGACGCGGGTTCGATATCGCGGACGCGGTCGGGGCCGAGGTAGTCACGCGCCCCCTCGACCGTATCCGGGGCCTGCTTTTCCCACTGGAAGGACAGGACGGGCACCGCGCCCAGCGCCGCGAAGCGGGGGCGGTCCGCCGGGTCGACCAGCTCGTCATGAGCTATGGCAGGGCGGACATCGGCCTGGGGCAACGCCGCGCGCACCGCCTGCACGCCATCCAGCGCGATCCGCACCGCGCCGTCGCCATCGGCGTGCATGTGCGGATCGAACCCGGCCTGCACCAGCCCCTGCAACAGCGGCCCCAGCACCGCCGGCGGAAAATACGGCGCCGGCCCCGCGGACGGACCGGGCTCCCACCGCGGCGCGGCGGCCGTGCCGCGATTGACGCGATAGGGCGCCAGCAGCACGCCGGTCATCGCCGGGGCGGTAATCACCCCGTCCATGAACAGCTTGACGTTACGCACCGTCACCGACGGCGCGACCCCGATCGGCCCCTGGTCGTACTGCGCGGCGATCGCCTTCAGGCGCCGGACGTTGCCGGCGATATCGGCGGCGTGGGCCGGATCGACCAGCGGGGCGAAATGGGCGCGGGCCGTCAGGGCGCCCCGCCGTTGCAGCGCCGCGTAGGCGGCCAGATCCTGATCCAGCGCCCAGGCGTCGAGAAAGCCCGTGACGCCCTGCGCCCGCATCGCCGCCAGCGATGCCGCCGCCGCCCGCACGTCATCCTCCGGTGTGGGGGGCGGTTCCAGCGGCGCGATCAGGTTCTGCGCCTCGTCCTCCAGCATGCCGGTGGGCTGCCCCGCCGCGTCATGCACGATCTCGCCGCCCGGCGGAGCCTGTGTCGCGGCGGTGATCCCGGCCAGACGCAGGGCCGCCGAATTCAGCAGCGCCGAATGGCCGAAGGACGACCGCACGATGATCGGGTGCGTGGCGTCGATGCCGTCCAGCACCTGCTTCGTCAGGCGCGTTCCGGCCGGCTTCATCGCCTCCTGGAACCAGTTGCGAACGACCAGCCCGCCACTGGCGTTCCTGAAGGACGGATCGGCCGCGCAGGCGCGGACGCGGTCGCTGAATGCGCCGACCGTCAGCGGCAGATAGTCCAGCGAGCAGCCGATCAGGTTTCGTCCGCCCTCCAGCGGATGCATATGCCCATCGACCAGGCCCGGCATCATCATATGCCCCTTCAGGTCGATGCGGCGTGTCTTCGGCCCCACATAGGACGCCGCCCCGCCGTCATCCCCGACATAGGCGATACGCCCCCCGCGAACGGCCAGCGCCCGGAACACATGATCCTTGCTGTCGACGCTGTAGATATAGCCGTTCGTGAAGACGATATCGGCCGGGGCCTGCCTTGCCACGGCCGGCGCGGCAGCGGAGAGGACGGCGGCCATGCCGGCGATATGGCGAAGGAACACACCCATGATGAAACCTCGAAGACGTTACGGAATCATGATGGAGAAGAACCGTTCCGCACTGTCAAGGTGATGGGCACCCAGGGCGCTGCCCGATCCGTGTCGGTGCGTCCTCGCCCGCCAGGGCGGCCAGACGGGCGGCCTCGACCAGATCGGCGGGGCTGTTGACGTTGAAGAACGGATCGACCGGCAGGTCGGCAAACGCCACGTCCCGCATGCCGATGGTCTCGGCGAAGGCCCGCACGCCGAATGCCGCGCGCGGAGCGTCCGGCCCCGTCGCCGCCAGGCGGGCGCGCAATGCCGTGCGCGCCGCGACCGGCCATAACGCGACCAGGTGATGGCGGCGGCCGCCCGACATCGCGACGGCGGGGCCCGGGGCCAGCGCCACCGGCAGGTCGCGGGGGATGAACGGCGTGTCGCCCGGCACGGTCAGCACCGCGTCGCAGCCCAGGCCGGCGGCCCAGTCCATCGCCGCCAGCACACCGGCCAGGGGTCCCGCGCCGAGCGGACCGTCCGGCAGGACCGGCAGGCCGAACGACCCGAACCGCGCCGCGTCGCCCCGTGCATTGATGGCCAGCGGCCGGCCGTGCCCCCCCAGTCGGTCCAGCACATGACCCAGCAAACTCTGCCCCCCGACCCGCAGCAGGGGCTTGTCCCCACCACCCATCCGCCTTGCCTCGCCCCCGGCGAGAATGACGCCGGCCCATCGCATTGCCATTCCCCTGCCCTCGATTGCCCCTGTCCTCGATTACGGCGACATCGACCTTGCCATTGTCCCCGATCGAAGGCACCTGTACGCCGGTGTGACAGAAACGGGAAAGAGGCATGCACAGGCCCGCCATCATGGGGATCGCCGGCCGCAGCGGCGCGGGCAAGACGACGCTGATCGTTCGCCTGCTGCCGGAATTGCGGCGACGGGGCCTGCGGGTCTCGACGATCAAGCACGCGCATCACGGGTTCGATATCGACCGTCCGGGCAAGGATTCCCACCGCCATCGCACCGCCGGCGCGCATGAGGTCATGCTGGCGTCGGGCGATCGCTGGGCCTTGCTGCATGAACGCGACGACGAGCCGGAGGCTGCCCTGCCCGACCTGATCGCCCGGATGGCCCCCGCCGACCTGATCCTGGTGGAAGGCTTTCGCGGCAGCCTGCCTGTCGCCATCGAAATCCACCGGCCGGCGGCCGGCCTCGACCTGCTCTGGCCCGACAATCCGGCGATCGTCGCGGTCGCCACCGACGCGCGGCCCGGCCAGCCGCCCCATTTGCCCACGGGCCTGGCCCGGCTGGACCTGGCCGACATCCCCGCCCTCGCCGATTTCGTCATGGCCCATGCACGGCCCTGCCCGGCCCCCTGCCCCACGGATGCCTCATGACCGCGCCCGCCGACCCCGGCTGGTTCCCGCTGGCCCTGCGGCTGCATGACGCGCGCGTGCTGGTCGTCGGCGGCGGCGGCATCGCGCTGAACAAGGTGCGGCTGCTGCTGGCGCACGGCGCGCGGATCGAGATCGTCGCGACCCATCTGGACGACAGGCTGGAGCAGTGGCGGGCCGAGGGGCGCATCGCCCTGGCCGGGACCGACGCCGCCCCCGACCTGCTGCGCGCGCTGCTGCCCGGCTGCCGTCTGGTCTACGCGGCGACCGACGACCGCGACCTGAACCGCGCGGTGGCGGCCCTGGCGCGCGGGATGAACATCCCCGTCTGCGCCGTTGACGACCCCGCGCCCTCGACCTTCATCACCCCGGCGCAGATCCATCGCGGGCCGGTGCGTATCGCCATTTCCACCGGCGGGGCCGCCCCGGTGCTGGCCCGCCGCCTGCGCGAACGGATCGAGGCCGCGATCCCCGCCGGGCTGGATGGGCTGGCCCGCTTCCTGGAGGCCGAACGCACGCGGGTCGTGGCGCGCTGCCCCGACATCGCCCGGCGGCGGCGGGTCTGGGAAGATTTCCTGGACGGCCCCGGCGCCACCGCCGCCGGAGCGGGCGACACGGCCACCGCCCGGCAGGTGCTGGACCGCCTGCTGGACGGCGGGAAGACGGGCGGCGAGGTCTGGCTGGTGGGCGCCGGGCCGGGCGACCCCGACCTGCTGACCCTGCGGGCGCTGCATCTGATGCAGAACGCGGATTCGGTGCTGTACGACCAGTTGCTGCCGCCCGATGTGCTTGACCGGGTACGGCGGGACGCCGAACGGGTGTTCGTCGGCAAGCAGCGCAACCGCCACACCATGCCCCAGGCCGACATCAATGCCGAGATGATCCGCCGCGCCCGGGCCGGCGAGCGCGTGCTGCGCCTGAAGGGTGGCGACCCGTTCATCTTCGGGCGCGGCGGCGAGGAAATCGAGGCCCTGATGGCCGCCGGCATCCCCTTCCAGGTGGTGCCCGGCATCACGGCGGCCAGCGGCTGCGCCGCTTATGCAGGCATTCCGCTGACCCACCGGGACTGCGCGCAATCGTGCCTGTTCGTCACCGGCCATGCCCGAGCGGACGGCACGCTGGACCTGCCATGGGACAGCATGGCGCGACCGGGGCAGACCGTTGCCATCTATATGGGCGTCACGGCGCTGCCGGCCCTGTGCGAGACGCTGATCCGGCACGGGCTGCCCGCCGACTGGCCGGCGGCCGTGGTGGAACGCGGCACCCGGCCCGACCAGCGAGTGCTGACCGGCACACTGGGCGACCTGCCCGACCTGGCACACCGCAACGCCGTCGCCAGCCCCGCCCTGGTCCTGGTGGGCGAGGTGGTGAACCACCGCGTCATCACGCCCCCACCGATGCTGGAGAACTGATACCGGGCCGGCGTTGATGGGCTGTAGAGCCCCGCATCAAGGCTCGGCATCCGCCCTAGCGTAAGGTCAATAGCAGGATCGAAGCGCGGGGAACGGCAAGCCCCGACGGCGCCTGCCCGGCCAGCGCTGGCATATCCCTGAAATGAACCCCATTCAATGCGTGCACGGACGACGCAATCAATTGTCGGTCCGACATGATGCGACGTGGTCCCCCGCTGCATGCAATGTCGAGGCGGACATCGTTTTGGAGATCCCGATTCACAAGAAGAAGCGTGATCTCCGCATCATGTCTTCCCGCATAGGCCGTGAGATTGGCACCCCCGGTTTCAAGCGCACAGGGCAGCAGGGAAGTATTGGCCAGAGAGGCTGCTGCCTGCAGGCCGTAATAAAGCGGGCGCGCCGTATAGCCTGTTTCCGGAGTGCCTGCGATTGGCGAATAGAAGGCGCCGCTTTTGGCACGCACATGCTCGGCTGCGGTATGTGCCCCTTGGGAGTTCTCCCCGTTAGCGTGCTCGACTTCCGCGGCACCGCCGTGAAAGCAGACGCCGTCGCATCCCCCGGACGCCATGCGGGCGACATAGTCAGCGCCCCACAAAGCCGATGCGAAGCTGTCGCTCACCCCGGGTTTGCCGCCCAGATAGCAACTGTTTCCTTCCGTCATGACAAAAGGCAGCCCCGTGGCGGGCAGCACGGCCTGGAGATCGGCAAGGCGTCGTTCAACGCGCGGATCGCCAGCCAGAAGATGTTCGATGGTGCTCTCGGGCGCGTCTGGCGGCCCCTCGGCATAATAATGACCGCTGAGGCCGGTAATGTGGGCACCAAGACGTTTCGGCGCTTCGAGAGCGAAACGGGTGATCCAGTCGTCATTGATCGCAGTGTCCGGTCCCCAGAACCGAGCCTGAGGACATACCGTCAAAACCGATCGTGCAAAGGACGTCCACTCGTCCACATAGCGTGACGATGACCAGTCCGCACCACGCATGGCGTGACCGTAACGGTTGAAAAGATCGGGCTCGTTGCCGATCTGAAAGGCCAGAAGGGCTGGACCGAGAATCGCATGCACCGCAGCGGCCTCCTCCGCCGCCTGCTCCGGAGTGCCTGTCCCGAAATTGAGTCCCCATATGACGCGCCAGCCGGTTTCGTCCACGAAGCCGCGCAGGGCGCGAACACGTTCGGGCTGGAGGGCGAAGAACCGGCGAGAGAGCGTGGTGGGGGAATGTCGCATGGCCGGTTGCGATCCATCCGGCCGCCCCTGCCACCAGGAAACATCCGATGTATTTCCACCAAGCCGCAGCAGGCCATTTCTCGAAATGCCCTTATGTAGCTCGATAAGTTCATGGTTCCGGGGATCGAGAACGCCCGGCGCCGTAAGAACCGCCGTTTCGAGGCTGAGGCCGCACAGGCCCGAGGGGAGCGTCCGGCCGACTGGCTCCTCACGGATCGCAAGACGGGCGAGAGCGGGTCTTGAAGGTTTGGTCGCGGCTCGGGTTTGCTTGGGTGGCTTGGTCAAATCCTGGAAAGCAACAGCCGCTCCAAATCCGAGGACCGCCCTTCGGGGCAACTGTCCGGTCATGAGAACAGCTCATCAAACCGATCAGATCTCGGTTCCGACGCGCCATCGCCCATTGTTATCATGTGCATCCCCTGCCTCCCGGATCGAACGCAAATTACGCGGCCATGTAATCCCGGTCCAGCGCGGCGCAGTTGAGAACGAGGCAGGCAAATTCCGGCGACTGGGTGGCGCGGTTTTCAGGAGGAGTGGGCCTCTTACGACCCTCAGCAATATATTGATTTTATTGAGATGATGGCGGAGAGAGTGGGATTCGAACCCACGGTACGCTATTAACGTACACACGCTTTCCAAGCGTGCGCCTTAAGCCGCTCGGCCATCTCTCCGGCGCAGGGACGGGGCGAAGCCCGTCGTCTGGGCGCGGAACATAGCAACATTTGCCGTCCGCGCAAGGGGGAATGCCGCGTCTGGTCCGGACATTCCCCGGCGGGTCAGTGGTCCATTTTCAGGGCGGCCAGGAAGGCGCTCTGCGGGATTTCCACCTTGCCGAACTGGCGCATGCGCTTCTTGCCTTCCTTCTGCTTTTCCAGAAGCTTGCGCTTGCGCGAGATGTCGCCGCCATAGCATTTGGCGGTCACGTCCTTGGACATGGCGCCGATCGTCTCGCGCGCGATGACGCGGCTGCCGATCGCGGCCTGGATCGCGATCTTGAACAACTGCCGGGGGATCAGCTCCTTCAGCTTGGCGCAGATGGAACGTCCCCGGCTTTCGGCGGCGGCGCGATGGGCGATGAAGGACAGGGCGTCGACCGGCTCCTGGTTCACCAGGATGGAGATCCGGACCAGGTCGCTCTCCTCGTACCCGTCCATCTGGTAGTCGAAGCTGGCATAGCCCCGCGACACCGATTTCAGCCGGTCGTAGAAATCGAACACGACCTCGTTCAGCGGCAGGCGATAGACCGCCATCGCCCGGTTGCCGACATAGGTCAGGTCCTTCTGGATGCCGCGCCGTTCGGTGCACAGGGTCAGCACCGCGCCCAGATAATCGTCGGGGACCATGATGGTCGCGGTGATCCAGGGCTCCTCGATCTTCTCGATCACCGACCCGTCGGGCATGTCGGCGGGGTTGTGCAACTCCTCCATCCCGCCATTGGTGCGATAGAGGCGATAGACCACCGACGGCGCGGTGGCGATCAGGTCCAGGTTGAATTCGCGGCTCAGCCGTTCCTGGATGATTTCCAGGTGCAGCAGGCCCAGGAAGCCGCAGCGGAAGCCGAACCCCAGCGCGGCCGAGGTCTCGGCCTCGTAGTGGAACGAGGCGTCGTTCAGCCGCAGCTTCGCCAGGCTGTCGCGCAGCTTCTCGAAATCGTCGGCGTCGATCGGGTACAGGCCGCACCAGACGACGGGGATCGACGGCTTGAAGCCGGCCAGCGCCGTGTCCGCCGGGTGGCGGTCGTCGGTGATCGTGTCGCCGACATTGCAGTCGGCGACCGTCTTGATGGCCGCGTTGATATAGCCCATCTCGCCGGGGCCCAGATCGTCCACCGGCACCATGCGCGGCGCGAAGACGCCGACCTGATCGACGTGATAGACCGCGCCGTTCGACATCATGCGGATGCGCGACCCCTTTTTCAGGCGGCCTTCCTTGACGCGGACCAGGATGATGACGCCCAGGTACGGGTCGTACCAGCTATCGACCAGCAGGGCCTGCAGCGGCTTGGTCTCGTCGCCCACCGGCGGCGGCAGGCGGGTGACCAGGGCCTCCAGCACGCCTTCGATGTTCAGGCCGGTCTTGGCCGAAATCTCGACCGCGTCGTCGGCGGGGATGCCGATCACTTCCTCGATCTGCGCCTTGACGCGCTCGGGCTCGGCGGCGGGCAGGTCCACCTTGTTCAGCACCGGCACGATTTCGTGGTTCGCGTCGATGGCCTGGTAGACATTGGCCAGCGTCTGCGCCTCGACCCCCTGCGACGCATCGACGACCAGCAGCGACCCCTCGCACGCGGCCAGCGACCGGCTGACCTCGTAGGCGAAATCGACATGGCCCGGCGTGTCCATCAGGTTCAGCACGTACGTCTTGCCGTCCTTGGCCGGGTAGGTCAGGCGGACCGTCTGGGCCTTGATGGTGATGCCGCGCTCGCGCTCCAGCTCCATGTTGTCCAGGACCTGGTTCGTCATCTCGCGCGCCGTCAGCGCGCCGCAGGCCTGGATCAGCCGGTCGGCCAGCGTCGACTTGCCATGGTCGATATGGGCGATGATCGAGAAATTGCGGATCAGCGAGAGGGGCGTGTCGGTCATGGCGGAGACATAGGCCAAATTGCCGGGGAAGTCAGCGGGGATGATGCGAATTTCTCCGGCCCGGCGGGGGCCGGGGCAGGTCTAGCCCTGGATGGCGAACAGATGGCCGATCGCGGCGGTGACCGCCATGGCCGCCACGCCCCAGAACGTCACGCGGAGCGCGGCGCGAACCGGAGGCGCCCCCCCTGCCCGCGCGCCCACGACGCCCAGGCCGCCCAGGGCGCACAGCGAGACGAGCGGAATGCTCCAGGCCGCGGCCTGCGCCGGCGAGAACGCCGCCGCCGCCACCGGCATGATCGCCCCCGAGGCGAACGCTCCGGCCGAGGCCAGGGCGGCCTGGATCGGCCGTGCGGCCGTCGCGTCCGACAGGCCCAGCTCGTCACGGGAGTGAGCCTGCAAGGCGTCGTGGCGCATCAGGCCTTCGGCCACCTGGCGGGCCAGGGGCGGCTCCAGCCCGCGTTCGACGTAGATCGCCGCCAGTTCCCCGACCTCGCTGGGCCAGTCGGTCGCCAGTTCCCGTCGCTCGCGCGACAGGTCGGCAGCCTCGGAATCGGCCTGCGAACTGACCGAGACATATTCGCCGGCCGCCATCGACATCGCCCCGGCCACCAGGCCCGAGAGGCCGGCAACCAGGACGCCGGCGGGGCCGCCCCGCGCGCTGGCCACGCCGATCATCAGGCTGGCGGTCGACAGGATCCCGTCATTGGCGCCCAGGACGGCGGCCCGCAGCCATCCCAGCCGCTGGGTCGCGTGCTGTTCGCGATGTTTCGCCCCGCGATATTTCGGCAGGCCCGCCATGATCCAGTCCCCTCCACATTGCGTCACGCCGGTCAGGCTAGCGGGGTGGCGCGGGCCTGTCCGCCCCGCCTCGTGCATGGCAGCCGGGAGGCGGAAAGCGCGCGGCGCGTGGGCGTCGTTCAGGCTCCTGTCAGGTTCCTGTGCCAGATCGCCTGCCCCGCAGGGGGCGGCGACGGATCTACAGGACGGCCATCGTGATCCGGTGCAGATGGTCCGTCCGTCGGGTCGGGATGTCCATGCCGTCCCGCGCGCCGATCCCGCGCAGGATCGGCCCGTCCTCGCCCCGGTCCCCCACGATGGCGCACAGGATCGCGTCGGGCCGGCGCAGGATGACCCGGTCGTGGGGTCGAACCGCCGCGCCGGGCGAAACGACAAGGGTGGCGCCGGCGCGGAACACCGGGTCGAAGGCGTCGGTGTCGATCACGACGGCATAGCAGTCGGCTTCGGCGGGGCCGGGACTGTCCCAGGCGTCCCAGTGCCGCCCGGTGGGCAGGCCCGCGCCATCGAACATCCCGTCCTGTTCCAGGTGCGACAGAGGGGACATCCGCAGCCGCGCCCGGGCGGCGGGACGGTCGGCGCGATGCGGAGCCCGGCCTTCTTCGAGCAGGCGGCTGAAGGCCTCCAGCGTCGTGCCGGTGGCGTCCAGCGCCCGCGCCAGGCTTTCGGTGCCGGGCCAGCGCGGCCGGCCGGACGGCGTCATGCGCTTGGACGGGTTGAAGGCGGTGACGTCCAGCCCCGCCGCGCGCGCCAGGCCCGAGGGCGTCAGCCCCCGTTCCGCCGCCAGGCTGTCCAGCGCCTGCCACAGGTCGCGGTGCCGGATCATCGGGGGTTCAGGATCTCGTCATCATGGCGCGCCAGGCCGGCGGTGGTGGCGTGATAGCGGCCCGATTCGTCCCGTGTCACCAGCCCCATGCCCTCCAGCCGTTCCAGGCAGGGTTGGTCCTTCAGGCCGGGCGGACGCCCCGCCAGGCCGCACAGCGTCACGCGATGCAGCGCCGACCGGCAGCAGGTTTCCAGATAGGGTTGTGTCCACATCGGCCAAGGATCGACAATTCGGCGGCCGGTTGCAACGGGCGCATATCCATGATCGGGGTCCAGGGCCTCAGGCCCTGGTGGGTTCGGGCAAAGCCCGACCTGTCCCGCCAGCGGCCTCCTTTCCTTCGTCGCGGGTGTCAGACCGTCTCGATCCGGGTGGCCGCCGCGCGATTGGCCTTCTTCAGTTCGGCAGCGGCGTCGTCATAGACGAAGGGCAGGCAGGCAAAGCGACGCCCCCGCGTCACCGGCGCGACCGCGTGCAGCAGCCCGCAGGAGAAGATCAGCGCGCCGCCCGCCGGCGGGCAGAAACCGGGGCCGCCGAATTCGGGAAAGGAGAGTTCGCCGCCCTCGAAATCGTCATTGAGGGTGATGGACACGGCGAAGCGCCGATGCGCCGCCGCCGCCACGGTATTGTCGCGATGCGCGCCGAAGCAGCCGCGATCCGACGAATCGTAGCAGGCCAGGATCAGCCGCTCCATCCGCGTGGCGTTGAACTGGAATACCTTGTGAATCTCCGGCGCGACGCGGCGGATGATGCGGGCCTGCACCTGTCCGACCAGGGTGCGGTCCGCCAGCGTGCAGTCGCGCCGGCGCTTGAACCCCAGGTCCGTCACCGACACCGACTGCCCGGGCTGCTGTTCGGTGAAGATCCCCGACTGCCGGGTGTCCTGCGCGGTGTAATAGGCGATCAGCTGCTGGCAGAATTCCGGTTCGAACACGTCCGGCAGCATCAGCGCGGGGACGGGGATATTGGGCGACCGGGTCGTGACCGGCGGGAGGCGGCGCAGCAGGTCCATCACCTGCCGGGCCACTCCGGGGGCGTCGATCCAGGTCGCGCTGATCCGCAGCATCGGATCGAGGATGAACCAGCGCGGCGCATCACCGGCCGACAGGCCGTACAGGTCCGTGACCTTGCGGTCGTCGTCGCGGAAGAAACGGATTCCCGGCAGGGCCTCGTGCAGGCGCGCCTCGTCGGCGGGGTCGGTCGAGACTCCGAAGAAATGGCAATTCGTCCCGTCCATGAGGGCACGGTCGCGCATCACGGCCTCCAGCGCCGCCGCGACGGCCGGCTCGGTCGAGGACGCAAAGAAGAACAGGACGATATACCGCCCCGCCGCCATATCGAAGCTGTAGGTCCCGAACGGCGTGGTGCACCGCTGAGTGAACCAGGGGGCCGGGTCTCCGACGAAAAGGGGCCGGGCGGATGACATGCTGGGGCCTCGTGACTGTATGGACGCGCGATTCGGGGCAGCGTAACACTTTCCCGGCTGGGTGAAACGGGAGGGGGGCTCTACCCCATGATCCCATGCAGGGTCGTGCCACCTGACGAAAGCAAGGAGGCGCGTGCCGGAGAAGGTCGGGCGTTGCCCGAACCCACCAGGGCCTGAGGCCCTGGACCCCGATCATTTGTTTTCCTTTGGAAACAGATGCAGGGGCCGAGGCCTGCCGACGACGAGTCATTCATAATGCGGATTGGTATAACATGCTGACGATCGACGACCCCGCCATCGTGGCGGAAGTAACCGCCATGTCCGACCGGTACGAGGCCGCATTGATGGCCAATGACCTGGACGAACTGGACGCGCTGTTCCGCGACGCGCCCGAGACGATCCGTTATGGCGTGGGCGAGGTGTTGTACGGGTTCGCCGAGATCGCGGCCTTTCGCAAGGGCCGCGCCGGCGGTTCGCCCCAGCGGCGCGTCCTGCGGCGGGTCGTCACCGCGCTGGGGCGGGATGTCGCGACGGTGAACCTGGAATTCCAGCGCGAAGGCGGCACGCGGATCGGACGGCAGAGCCAGACCTGGATCCGGACCGACGCCGGCTGGAAGATTTCCTGCGCCCATGTCTCGCTGATGGCCGACATCTCATAAGGGCCGGCCCGCCGAAGTGTGATGACGTAACGCGGACGGGTATCAAATCACGTAATCGGCGGGGGGCAGCGTCTGATCCATTGTCAGCGCCGGCAGTTCGGCATGGCGGCGGCCGACGGGTCGCGCCGGGTTTCCCACGACGGTTGTAAAGGGGGGCACCGGCCGCAGTACGACGGCTCCGGCGCCAATCCTGGCCCCCTCGCCGACCTCGATATTGCCCAGCACCTTCGCGCCCGATCCGATCAGCGCGCCGCGCCGGACCTTGGGATGCCGGTCCCCCCCATTTTTGCCCGTCCCGCCCAGCGTGACATTCTGCAACAGGGCGACGTCATCCTCGATGACGCAGGTTTCGCCCACCACGATTCCGGTGCCATGGTCGAACAGGATGCGCCGCCCCAGGACGGCGGCCGGATGAATGTCCACGGCAAACAGTTCGGACGCGCGGCTCTGGATATAATGGGCAAGCTGCCTGCGGTTCTTCCGCCAGAGCCAGTGGGCGACGCGATGGCACTGAATGGCGTGAAATCCCTTGAAAAACAGGAACGGGATGACATCGTCGGTCGCCGCCGGGTCACGTTCCCGGATCGCCTGCAGATCGGCCCCGGCGGCGACCACGCTCGACGGCCATGCCAGATGGGTTTCGCGGACCAGGCCGAACATCGCCTCGCGGTCGATCAGATCATTGCCCAGTTTGCGCGCCAGAAGGAACGCCAGCGCCGACGGAAAGTCGGGCTGCGCCAGGATGCCGGGCTGGACAAGGGCGCGCATGATCGGGTCCTGGCAGGCCCGGGCCTGCGCCCTGATGCGATCCCAGGGATGACCGGCGACCGCCGTCCCTGTATTGCCTGAGACATCCCGCCGATCCGGCCCATCCTGCGACAGACCATCCTGCACCAGGTAGGAGCGCAAGCTCGTGACTTCGCCGGTCATTCCAAACCCTCGCGGCTGTTCCGTAACCCGGTCGCCCGCCGATGCGGCGACGCCACCCCGAAGGGTGGCGCCGTGCAGGCATCAATATCCCAGATCGCCCCCAGGGGCCGACGGCGCGGGGGCCCTGGCCTCCGCCTTTTCCGTCACCAGCGCCTCGGTCGTAATCAGCAGGCTGGCGACCGACGCCGCATCCTGCAATGCGGTGCGGACAACCTTGGTCGGGTCGATGATGCCCGCCGCGACCAGGTCCTTGTAGTCGCCGAGCTGGGCATCGAAGCCGAAGTTGTAGTCGTTGCTCTCCAGGACCTTGCCGGCGATCACCGCCCCGTCCTCGCCGGCATTGACCGCGATCTGGCGCAACGGCGCCTGCAGGGCCTTCCGCACGATCTCGCCGCCCACGCGCTGGTCGTCATTGGGGAAATGCAGTTGGGTCACGACGGCGGTCGCACGCGCCAGCGCCGTTCCGCCACCGGGCACGATGCCTTCCTCGACCGCCGCGCGGGTGGCGTTCAGCGCGTCGTCCACCCGGTCCTTGCGTTCCTTCACCTCGATCTCGGTCGAGCCGCCGACGCGGATGATCGCAACGCCACCCGCCAGCTTGGCCAGGCGTTCCTGCAGCTTTTCGCGGTCATAGTCCGATGTCGTTTCGGCGATCTGGGCGCGGATCTGGCCGATGCGGCCCTGGATGGCCTCCGCGCCGCCCTCGCCGTCCACCACTGTCGTATTGTCCTTGTCGATCACCACGCGGCGCGCCTGGCCCAACTGGGCCAGCGTCACGTTCTCCAGCTTGGTGCCCAGATCCTCGCTGACCACCTCGCCCCCGGTCAGGATCGCGATGTCCTCCAGGATCGCCTTGCGCCGGTCGCCGAAGCCCGGCGCCTTGACGGCGGCGATCTTCAGGCCGCCACGCAGCTTGTTGACCACCAGCGTCGCCAGGGCCTCGCCATCGACATCCTCGGCGATAATCAGCAGCGGACGGCCCGATTTGACGACGTTTT
The DNA here is from genome assembly GCF_014174305.1 of Gluconacetobacter johannae. GTDB lineage: Bacteria > Pseudomonadota > Alphaproteobacteria > Acetobacterales > Acetobacteraceae > Gluconacetobacter > Gluconacetobacter johannae. The sequence goes on from NZ_JABEQH010000017.1 coordinate 80,476, forward strand.
CCAGAAGCGGCAGCAACGGCTGCAACGACGACAGTTTCTTTTCATGGATCAGGATGTAAGGGTTTTCCAGATCCGCGATCAGCTTTTCGGTATTCGTCACGAAATAGGGCGAGATATATCCGCGGTCGAATTGCAGGCCTTCGACGACGTCCAGTTCCGTCTCGACCCCTTTCGCTTCCTCGACGGTAATCACACCGTCCTTGCCGACCTTCTGCACCGCTTCGGAAATGATGCGCCCGATTTCCACCTCGCCATTGGCCGAAATGGTGGCGACCTGCGCGGTTTCCGCCTGCGTCGCAATGGGCCGGGTCCGGGCCTGCAATTCCGCGATGACCGCCGCCGTCGCATGGTCGATACCGCGCTTGACGTCCAGCGGATTGAACCCGGCGGCCACGGCCTTCAACCCCTCGCGCACGATCGCCTGGCCAAGCACGGTGGCCGTCGTGGTGCCGTCGCCGGCCAGATCGTTGGTCTTCGTCGCGACCTCGCGCAGCAACTGCGCGCCCAGATTCTCGAACTTGTCGGACAGTTCGATTTCCTTGGCGACGGTCACGCCATCCTTCGTGATGCGGGGCGCACCGAAGCTTTTGTCGATGACGACGTTGCGCCCCTTGGGGCCAAGCGTCACCTTGACGGCATCGGCCAGAATATCAATGCCCTGCAGAAGGCGCGCACGCGCGTCGCCGGAAAATTTTACGTCCTTGGCGGCCATGATCCGAATTCCCTGAATTGAGGTAAGCTAATACCAACTCGTCTTGAGATCGACGTCTAACCAGGGCTCTGCCCTGGACCCGACAGGGTCTGAGGCCCTGCACCCCAATCATTTGATAACGAATGGGTTTCCAAAGGGCGACTGCCCTTTGGTGGGTCAAGGGCAACGCCCTTGGCGGGGACATCTCATGTGTCAGTCTTTCGGAAAATTGGTATTAGGCGGCCGTGGCGACGACGCCGAACAGGTCCGATTCACGGACGATCAGAAGATCTTCCCCCGCGACCTTGACCTCGGTACCCGACCATTTGCCGAACAGGACCCGATCGCCCTCCCGGACGGTCAGCGGCGCGATCTGCCCCTGTGCGTCGCGCGCGCCGGGACCGACGGCGACGACGACGGCCTCGACCGGCTTTTCCTGCGCGGTGTCGGGAATGATGATGCCGCCGGCCGTCTTTTCGGCAGGCGAGGTGCGCCGCAGGACCACCCGGTCGTGCAACGGACGAAAAATGCTCATTTTGGAACTTTCATCAAAATTCCGGGCACATCGCATGCGGTCGATGCCCGGATGCGGCGATGGCGCCGGACGATTACGCGCGGTTGCGACGGAAATGCTGCGTAACCCGCCGCGTCAGTGACGCGAGGTCCGGCAGGGTTTCATTGTGAAGCGACCGCACGCTGTCATGCGCGGCATAGAACCGCCTGGCCGACACGCCGTCCAACAGGATGGCGGCGCCGAGGAAGATTCCGTCAATTTCGATAATCGTGGAGTTCAGCATGGTCTTCTGCCTTTGAAAAACCCACCCGTGGGCGGTTTCCACCGGCAGTTACTCTGCCGGCCTGTCAAGGGACGCTTTCCGGCGCGTCGGGGCCGCACGGCCGCGCCGCGCTACATCGCTGCAAGCTGCACATTCGCATCGCCATCGTCCCCCTCCCTCGGCACCTGCCACGATCGGCGGTGTGGCGGCGATCATACGTCACCGACATCGTGGGTCAATGCAAAAAACTATAAATTATCGTGTTAAAATTATTCATTTCAGATTTTGGTGATTAACGTCCCGAACGAGGAAATTTCGTCATTTTAATACGTTTTATCAACATATTATATTGTTTTCTCCGACCCGGATCCGCCCTGGCCACAGCACCCCGAAGGGGGTCTCCACCACCCGTTCCGCGCCCTGATCGGACATGGACCGGAGTTCGGGCGCCCGTGTTTCCTATTTTTTTATGTGGTTTAATTGACTCACAATTTTAAGTCGCATTTAATGCGATGGCCACGGATGATCGCGGCGCACCATCAAGGAGACCACAAGATGTCGATCCATCTCGGGGAAACGGCGCCGGACTTCGAGCAGGAGACGACCGTCGGACCGATCCGTTTTCATGAGTGGCTGGGATCGTCCTGGGGCATCCTGTTCAGCCACCCCAAGGATTTCACACCGGTCTGCACCACCGAACTGGGCGCGGTCGCGCGCCTGGCCCCCGAATGGGAGAAGCGGAACACCAAGGTGATCGGCCTGTCGGTCGATCCTGTCGGCAGCCATCGCGAATGGGAACAGGACATCGCGGAAACGCAGGGCGCGCACGTCACCTTTCCGCTGATCGCCGATGCCGACGGGCGGGTGGCCGCGCTTTATGACATGATCCACCCGGCCGCCGACCCGAAGGTCACCGTACGGACGGTGTTCATCATCGACCCGGACAAGAAAATTCGCCTGACCCTGACCTACCCGCCCTCGGCCGGGCGCAATTTCGACGAGGTCCTGCGCGTTCTGGATAGCCTGCAGCTGACCGACCGGCACAAGGTGACGACACCGGCCAACTGGCGGAACGGCGAGGACGTCATCATTGCCCCCTCGGTCAGCGACGAACAGGCCCGCACGCTGTTCCCCGAAGGCTGGAAGACGCTGCGCCCCTATCTGCGCCTGGTGCGCCAGCCCGGTCGTCCGCACTAGGTCCCGCGAACCACGCAACCGCCACAGCGCAGGGGGCGCCCAGGACGATGCCGCTCTTTCCCGGACAGAAAGCCCCGGATTTCCGTGCCGAGACCACCGCCGGGCCGATCGCGTTCCATGCGTGGCTCGGCGCGTCATGGGGGCTGCTGATAAGTCACCCCGATGACTTCAGGCCATCGACACTGCGCGCCGCCGCCGAGGGGGCGGCGGGCGGCGCGTTCCGCGCGCCGCGACTGCTGGGCCTGTCGGGCGGCCCTCGGGCGGACGCCCCCATCCCGCTGGTTCTCGCCCCCGCGGACGACGTGCGCGCGCTCTATACCGGGATCAGTCCGGACGTATCCGCCGGCGCGCGCCCGCACGACCGCAGCGTGTTCATCATTGCCCCCGACAAGACGATCCGCATGACCGTCTCCCACCCGTCCTCCGGGCTCCAGGATTTTGGCGACATCCTGCGGATATGGCAGGCGCTGTCCGCTGCCGATCGGACCGAGGACCATGATGTGAGGTCCGCCGCATGACCCTGAACATGGACGATCCGCTCTCCCCATCACGCGGTGCCCGGCCCCTGTCCGGGGCGGCATGGCGACACGCCACGGTCAAGGCGCCGACGCCGGCCGCCCGGCCCGAAAGGGCGGACAAACCGGTCCATATGTGGGTGTCGAAGACCGCCCTGACCCGCCGGATCACGCGGATCAGGGGATATCCGCGCAATGACGGATGGTTCACGCCGGAGAACGGCGACCATGCCCTGCGCGTCGGCCGGGACTGTTTCCCGTCCCGGCATGACGCCGCCGCCGATGCCGACCATCGCCGCGCGCAGAAGATCGAGAGCTTGCGCGTCCAACTCGCGAAGCTGGAGGAACTGCTGCATGCCGACTGAACCCGCATCCACGCCCGGCTTCGCACGACCCGACCGCCGGATGCCACCCGCACGGGTCCCTCCCGACGCCACGGCATCGGGACACGGCACGCGCCTGTCGCCCGCCAAGGTGCAACGCCTACGCAACCTGCTGTCGCCTTATGATACCGTCATCGTTCCCGGCCTGCACGGATCCGGTCCGGACCACTGGCAGACACGCTGGCAGATTGCCCTGGCCAGCCGCCGGGTCACCCAGAAGGACTGGGAGGAACCCGTCTACGAGACCTGGGTCGCGGGCCTGGAAAAAACGATACACACCTGCCGGCGTCCGATCCTGTTCATCGCCCACAGCCTGGGCGCGGTGCTGGTCGCACGCTGGGCGCAGAGCCAGAGCGGGCGAGGCATTGCCGGCGCCTTCCTCGTCGCCCCGGCGGACGTGGAGACCGCGACGGCCCCCGAGCGCGACCGGATTTACGGTTTCCATCCCCTGCCGCGCACGCCGCTGCCCTTTCCGGCCACGCTGGTCGCCAGCCGGAACGACAACTGGCTTGCATTCGCGCGCGCCGAGGATCTGGCGGCGGCCTGGCGGGCGTCCCTGGTCGATGTCGGCGCATCCGGTCATATCGGCGGCACCTCGGGCCTCGGCGCATGGGACGCCGGGCTCGATCGACTGACGCGCTTCGTCCGCGCCCTGCCCGACGGAACCAGCCACCGTCCGACGTCCGCCTGATAGCGTCGCCCCTTGGAAACCCAGGACGTCATAAACGAATGGGATGCAAGGGCCGAGGCCCTTGCCCCCTGAAACCCCGCCAAAGACCACAACCCCAGGCTGAATCGGGGGATGATCCTGCTCATTCAGGAATATTTTTCTCCTTCCTCTGGACTTCGGTCGAGATGCTTAATTTTTGATAAATACCCAAAGCAACAACAATAAACGTTGCACAAAATATGAGAATTGCCGGATAGATTATTTTTTCCGGATAGTTTCCGCTGGTCTCAAAAACGCCGACAAGACCTTCTATGAATATTGCTATTATTATTGTCGTTATGAATTTTGTCAGACTCATCCGCGCTTCTGAAAGGGTTTTCTTGCTTCGGGTGTGAATAACTTCTTCTTCGACAAAGAATTTCGCCACGTCAAACACGGCAATGGCGATGACGACGTAGCTCACCGCCTGCAGGACCGCCTCCCGTCCTTCGTGTCGTGACAGGCCGACGGAGGCGATCAGATCGAGCAATCCGTAGGCAATCAAGGCCACCGACAGCATCATGAGAATCAGGCTGGCGCACGCGAATGTCAGGCGGGACAGGGTATTCATCTTGTCGATCACGGTCACTCCGGGTCCGGTTTCCCGCCCTGTCATGGACGACATGCACCCCTAGCACCGGACCGGCCCCAGAGTTCCGCCCCATGCGGCCAGTGTCCGCCACGCACCTGCCGGCGGGCCGCGCGCAGGAAGATCCGGATGGCGCGAGGTCCCTGCCCCGGTATCAGATCCGTGACTTTCCCGAGCGGAATGCGTAACAGTTCCCCTGTGATGCCCTATTTCTTTCGCAACCGCTCTTCCGCCATGCCATTCCCCGCATGCCGGCCCCCGCATACGGCAGCAGACTTGCCCCGCCGATGGTACGACGCGCCCCGATGACCCCGGACCTGATACACGTACACAATCTGTGGTTGATATTCGTCGCCGTCCTGGTGTGCGCGAACGGGTCATGGACGTCGATCACCCTGTTCGACCGCGCCATCGGCGCGGCGGGAACCCGCCAGACGGGGTGGCAGGTCCTGACCGCCATCGCGGCGGGCACGACCGTATGGTGCACGCATTTCATCGCCATTATCGCCTTCAATCCGGGGGAGCCGGTCCGCATCGACCCCGGCCTGACGATGCTGTCCCTGGTCCTGGCGATGCTGGGGGCGGGGCTGGGCTTCGCCGTCGCCATGATAAGGTCGAAATGGTGCATGCCGATGATGGGCGGGGTCGGCATGGGGCTGGCGATCGCGGGGATGCATTACACCGGCATGCGGGCCTACCTGGCCCATGACGTGGTGACGTGGAACCCCGCCCAGGTGGCCGTGTCCGTCATCCTGACCATGCTTCTCAGCGCCGCCGCGCTGCATTTCGCGGTGCGTCGCGCCGAAGCCGCCGACCGGCTGATCGCCAGCGTCCTGATCTGCCTGGCGCTGGTCGGGCTGCATTTCACCAGCGTCAGCGCCCTGCACATCGCCCCGCCGCCGGGCCCGGGAACATTCATCTATCCCGCCACCATGCAGGCGATGGCGATCGCGGTCGCGATCGGCGCCATCGGCATTTTCGCGACCATCCTGGCCTGCAACCAGATCGACGAGACCACCCGGAAGGAGGCGTACGACAAGATCCTGCACATGGCCCTGCACGACAGCCTGACCGGGCTGCCGAACCGGGAAAGCTTCAACCGGCGCCTGGACGGCGAGATCGCGCATGCCGATGCCCATGGCGCCAGGATCGCGCTGGTTGTCTTCGACCTCGACCGGTTCAAGGCCATCAACGACCTCTGGGGTCACACTGCCGGCGACGAGGCCTTGCGCCTGATCGCCGAGCGTCTGCGCGCCACCCTGCGCCAGGACGAATTCATCGCCCGGGTCGGCGGGGACGAATTCGCCGCGATCTACCGGATCGAAAGGGAGGACGACCTGGCCGATTTCCTGGCGCGGATCGCGGCGGTGCTGAATCGGCCGATCCGGATGGGGGAACGGGACATCATGGGCGGGGGCAGCATCGGCATCGCATTCTATCCCGATAACGCCGACGGCAAGCAGGGCCTGGTCAACAACGCCGACCTGGCCATGTACCGGGCGAAGAAGAACGCGGCCCAGAAGATCTGTTTCTATGATGAAGCCATGGACGAAGCCGTCCGGACCCGCACGGCCCTGATGGCCGAATTGCAGGCCGCCCTGGAAAAGGGCCTGTTCGAGCTGCATTACCAGGTCCAGACGTCCGTCCTGACCGGCGAGATCACGGGGTACGAGGCCCTGCTGCGCTGGCGGCACCCGGAACGCGGGGTGATCCTGCCGTCGGAATTCATCCCGCTGGCCGAGGAGAGCGGCTTTATCGGCCGGCTGGGGGAATGGGTTCTGCGTACGGCCTGCAAGGAAGCCACGACGTGGAAGCCGCCGTACAAGGTCTCGGTCAATCTTTCACCCGTGCAGTTCGCCTATCCCAACCTGTCCGGGCTGATCGCGGACGTTCTCCGCGAGACGGGGCTGGACCCGGCACGCCTGGAACTGGAACTGACGGAATCGACGATCATCACGGACAAGGCCCGCGCGCTGGCCATCGTGCATCAGATCAAGGCGCTCGGCGTCACCATCGCGCTGGACGATTTCGGCACCGGCTATTCGTCGCTGGACACGCTGCGGTCGTTTCCCTTCGACCGGATCAAGCTCGACCGCTCGTTCATGCAGGATTTCGAATCCAGTCCACGGGTCAAGGCCATCGTGCGGGCGGTACTGGCCCTGGGCAAGAGCCTGGACATCCCGATCCTGGCCGAAGGGATCGAGACACCGGGCCAGCTTCTGCTGCTGGGCGAAGAAGGGTGCGACCACGCGCAGGGTTTCTTCCTCGGCCGCCCCGCCACGGTGCGCGACATCGTGGACAGCGGCCAGATCGCCAGGGCCGCGTCGTTCGGCCATTCCGCGCGGGAAGATCGGGCGTTGCCCGAACCCACCAGGGCCTGAGGCCCTGGACCCCAATCATGAGAGCAGGTTGGCACGGCCCACCTGTCCGGCGGCGCGCATAAAAAAACGGGCCGGGACGGTATCCTTCCGCGATGGCGGTCGGATACGTCCCGGCCCGTTTTCCAACCCGGATGGTGGAGCCTGTCCACCACCCGGGCCGGCGGATGCGATCAGCGCTTGCTGAACTGGAAGGACCGGCGGGCCTTGGCGCGACCGTACTTCTTGCGCTCGACAACGCGCGGGTCACGGGTCAGGAAGCCGGCGGCCTTCAGGATGCCGCGCAGCGTGGGCTCGTAATGCGTCAGCGCGCGGCTGATGCCGTGGCGAACCGCACCGGCCTGGCCGGACAGGCCACCGCCCGTCACCGTGCAGTAGACGTCGAACTGGTTGTAGCGATCGGCAACCAGGAAGGGCTGAGTAATCAGCATACGCAGGACGGGACGCGCGAAATAGGTCCCGACCGCACGGCCGTTGACGGTGATGTCACCCTTGCCCGGCTTGATCCAGACGCGGGCCACGGCGTCCTTGCGGCGGCCGGTGGCATAGGAACGGCCCTGCGCGTCGCGCTTGGGCTCGTAGACCGGAGCCTCCTGCCCGACGGCGATCTGGCCGGACGCGACGACGTCCTTCAGGTCGGCCAGCGTGCCCGTGCGCTCTTGGGTTTCAGACATGATGCTCAGGCCCCGATCTTCTGGGAGTTGATGGCGTTCTTGCGGTTCAGCGCGGCGACGTCCAGCGTCTTGGGCTGCTGGCCGGCATGCGGGTGCTCGTTGCCCGCATAGACATACAGATGCTTCATCTGCGCGCGCTGCAGCGGGCCGCGGGTAATCATCCGTTCAACCGCCTTGGTCACCACATGGCCGGGGTTCTTGCCCTCCAGACGCTGGGTGATCGTGCGCTCCTTGATGCCACCCGGATAGCCGGTGTGGTAATGGAAGAGCTTCTGCCCGACCTTGTTGCCGGTCAGGCGCACCTTCTCGGCGTTAATCACGACGATGTTGTCGCCGCAATCGACATGCGGGGTGAACTGCGGCTTGTGCTTGCCGCGCAGGCGCTGGGCGATGATGGCCGCGAGCCGGCCGAGAACGAGGCCTTCGGCGTCGATCAGGATCCAGTCCCGTGTCACCTCCGCGGGCTTCAGCGAGAGAGTGGTCTTCATCTGTATGTGTTCCGTCTGATAATAGGAGCGGTAACGGGTGGCGCGTTATCGTCGCCCGCACCCGTCCCGTCAAGATCAAAACGGGTTTTTGCGCCGATTTTTCGGGGAACTCGACGACGGTATCCCGATACCACATCCCGCCGCCGCAGGACATTGCCGGGCCGGCCGGGAATGATGTAGCTCTCGCACAGGCCATTACGGATGACCCGCACGTGAAAAAACTTTTCTCCGCCCTGACGCTGCTTCTGATTATCGTGATCGTGGGGGGGCTGGGCCTGCGTCATTTCGCCGGGCAGCGGCTGGAATCCGCGGTCGCCGACCTGCGCGCCGCCATCGGGCCGGACGCCAGCCTGACCTATGCGACCGCGACGCCGCGCCTGCTGTCGCGGGGGGCGGTGTTTACCTCGGTCACCTATCGCAACCCGCAACTGACGGTGACGGCGGCCGACGCGGTCATCGGCCGGGTGACGGGCAACGCACTGGGCGGCCAGCGGATCGGCCGGGTGACGCTGCATGGCGTGCAGATCATGGAGCCCGGCGCCACGGCGTCAATCGCCCTGCTGGTGCTGGACGGGCTGGTGCTGCCCAATGCCGGCCCGCCCTCCGCCGAGCAGCCCGCCCCGCCGCGCCTCGATTCCATCCTGCTGGATGCCGGGCAGGTCGAAGGGCTGCACATCGCCGTGCCCGCCACCCAGACCGACCTGACGGTCGCCCGCGCGGCGGTCCGGCAGTACGGGCTGGGCCGGTCGTCGCACCTGGACCTCGACACGCTGGCGGCGCAGATCAACCTGACCCCGGGGCGGCATATCGCCATCGGGCACCTGCGGGTGGACGGGCCGGATTTCGCCGGGCAGATCGCCAGCCTGCTGCAATCGGGACACATGATCCACGAAACCGGCCGGCGCCACATCGACGCCTCGGCGGTGGCGATCGACGCGACGGGGCCATTGCTGCGGGTCGGACATCTGGTGGTCGATCATGACGCGACGGCGACCCGCGACGAGGTGGACAGCACCCTTACCGGCCTCACCCTCTGGCCGGCGCAGGACCAGTCCCTGCTGCGTATGATCGGCTACGACCGCTTCGACGGCGACGTGCATGCGATCGCCACCGTCGACCGGCAGAACGGACGGCTGCAATTCCATCCGTTGGTCATCGACGCCCCGACCATGGGCCGCATGAGCCTGATGGCCGACCTGGACCAGATCCCGGTCGACGATCCGATGACCCTGCCCGAGACGGCGCGACTCGTGTCGGCCACCATCGACTGGCGGGACCGGTCGCTGGCCGGCCATGTGCTGGACGGCCTGGCCCGCGCGCGGCAGATGGCGCCGGACGCCTATCGCCAGCAGGTCTTTGCCGACCTGGCGGCCTCGCCGGACGGGTCGATGCAGGCGCTGGGCCGTTTCCTGCAATCGCCCGGCCATCCGGTGCAGATCCTGCTGCGTCCGCCCCAGCCGCTGAACGTGGCGATGCTGGGCGTGGCCCTGGCGATGGCGGGCGACCCGTCCACCGCCGGCCTGCTGGGCCTGACGATCTCCAGCCCGTGAGCGCGACACCGCCGGGCCCGCCGGGACCGGTCCATGTCGTCGGCGCGTCGGGCCGGTCCGGCGCGGCCCTGTGCCGCGCCCTGCTGGACCGGGGCACGACGGTGGCGCCGGTGGTGCGCGACGCCGCGCGCTGGCGGGCGACGGGCCTGCCCGGCACGGCGCGCGTCGCCGACCTGACCGGCCCCGCCGCCGCGCTGGCCGAGGCGCTGGCCGGCGCCACGCGGGTGGCCAGCACCGCCCATGCCCGCCATGTCCCCGCCCTGCTGGCCGCCATGCCGGCGGACGCGGCGCTGGTCTGCCTGGGCAGCACGCGCAAATTCACCCGCTGGCCCGACGCCCATGGCAATGGCGTGCTGGCCGGCGAGGCCGCCCTGCTGTCCTCCGGCCGGAACGGCGCGATCCTGCATCCCACGATGATCTACGGCGCGCAGGGCGAAAACAATGTCCAGCGCCTGGCGGCCCTGATGCGCCGCCTGCCGGTCATCCCGTTGCCGCAGGGGGGCCGGTCGCTGGTGCAGCCGATCCATCAGGACGATGTGACGCGCAGCCTCCTGGCGGCGCTGGAACGCCGGTGGGAAGGACCGCACGCGCTGGTGATCGCGGGGGGAACGGCGGTGGCCTATCGGGATTTCGCGGCGATGGTGGCGCGCCGGGCCGGCCTGCGGCCCCGCGCCATCCTGCCGGTGCCGATGTGGACGATGCGGCTGGCGGCCCTGGCGACGGGCCTGGTCCCCGGCCTGCCCACGGTCGGAGCGGCCGAAATCCGTCGCCTGCTGGAAGACAAGGCGTTCGATATCGGACCGATGCAACGGGAACTGGGCCTGACGCCCATGACACTGGAAGAGGGGCTGTCCCACCTCTTTCCGACCTGAAGAATTTCCGATTTCGGGAAATCCGCTGGGGCGAACGACATGGCTTCGGGTGGCCTGTTACCTGATCGGGGGCTTAGGCGTGAGAGCCTACGCTACCGCCCTTGCTACCATGTCAGGGTGCTGGCCGATCACCCGCACGTAGGCGATGGCGAAGTCGGGGGCGGTTGCCCGTGCCTGTTCCCAATCGCGCAAGGTGCCCACAGGAACCCGGAACCGGCTGGCAAACTCGGCCTGCGACAACCCAAGGCCCGTCCGAGTCTTACGGATCAGCCGGGCACGCTGGCCACGGTCCATCGCTTCCAGGGTCACGTCGAAGTCTGCCGGGTCCGTGGGATCAGCAGGCAGAATGATATGCTCGTTCTTCACCCTTGTTGCTCCTTCTCACCGAGATGAACCGGGGTAAGTCGTCCCGCCAGACAAACACACCTGTGAACAGTTTTGCATCCACAGCGCCGATTACCTTGAACCTCTCTTCCCCGTCTTCCGGCCGAATCGATGGGAGAATCAGATGGTTGTCGTCCTCGAAGATCCTGTTGCCGAACAGCAGAGGCAGCTTGTGCTTCTCACGGTTCGCAGCGTCCTTCACAGGATCGAAGTTCATAAGGTGACTATACGGGAATCCCGTATTTCATGCAAGAACTCACCATCAGGCTGAGACCCTATGACTGAACACCCTACACCCCGCCCTTTCGGGGTAGGCGGTGCCATCGCCTGAACCTCGCCACGCATGGACAACAGGTCAGCCGACGCCACGACCACGGCGGCGTCCGGCGGCTTCAAACCTGCTGTAATTGAGTCGGTGGTCAAGATCCTGCCGAATCGCGGATAAAACCGTGTCTCGGCGCTTCCGGGCCTCTTTGTGGTCCCCGGCCCCCAAGGTCTTGACGACATCCCTACGCCGGCCGGTCGCTGCCCCTGTGGCAACACCGACGTCGGTCCAGCGATCTTTATCTTTAGGGATGATGAACCGGACACACCATGTCCGGCCTCGTAGCGTCATTTTATGCACGTCAACCGCCTTCCTGTCGGTAGGAGGCATGACGCTAGACCTGTAACGCACAGCTACAGGTATGTGACGCTGGCATGTTGTAAGTGACTGTTTTCAATCACTTTTTAACCGCTGGGGCGAACGACGGGGCTCGAACCCGCGACATCCAAGACCACAACCTGGCGCTCTACCAGCTGAGCTACGTCCGCCACAGCGGGCTGTGATGTAGACAAGCTCGTCCTGCGCGTCAATCGCCCATGACGCGCCGCCGGGCGAAAAAAGATGGCGCGCCGGTCGAAATGCCTAAAGGGTGCGTACTCCGGCCTGGATCCGGGCCACGGCCTCGGCCAGCACCTCCTTCTTCTTGCAGAAGGCGAAGCGGACCAGGTGCCGGGGAGCGTCCGGCGTGTCGTAGAAGGCCGAAACCGGGATCGCCGCCACCCGGCACCGCTCCGTCAGGGCGCGGCAGAACGCGACATCGTCGCCCGCGAAGCCGGTGGGGCGGATGTCGGCGATGACGAAATAGCTGCCGTCGCAGGGCAGGATGTCGAACCCCGCCGCCCGCAACCCGTCGGAGAGCTGGTCGCGCCGGTCCTGCATCTCCGCCGCCAGGGTGGTGAAGTAATCCGTGTCCTTGTCCAGCCCCACGGCGACGGCCCGCTGCAGGTTGGGCGCGGTGGTGAAGGTCAGAAGCTGGTGCGCCTTGGCGACGCAGGCGGCGATCGCGGCCGACGCCGTGACGTAGCCGACCTTCCACCCGGTCAGCGAGAAGCTCTTGCCCGCGCTGCCGATCCGCACGCAGCGTTGGCGCATGCCCGGCAGGGCCATCAGCGGCAGGTGCCGCGCATTGCCGAAGGTCAGGTGTTCGTACACCTCGTCGCAGATCGCATAGGCATCGTGGCGCGCCAGCAGGTCGGCGATGAAAGCCAGTTCGTCGGGGCGGAACACCTTGCCCGTCGGGTTCATCGGGGAATTGAGCAGGATGGCCTTGGTCCGGGGGCCGAACGCGGCCTCCAGCGCGGCGCGCGGCAGGGACCAGTCGGGCGGGGTGAGGCGCACCGGCCGCGCCACGGCGCCCAGCGCCCGCACCACCGGCAGGTAGGTGTCATAAAGCGGCTCCAGCACCACGACCTCGTCGCCCGGATCGACGATCGCCATCAGCGACGCGGTGATCGCCTCGGTCGCGCCGGAGGTCACCACGACTTCGGTCGCCGGATCGACCTCGATCCCGTAGAAGCGCGCGTTCGACCGCGCCACCGCCGCGCGCAGTTCCGGCACGCCGGTCAGCGGCGGGTACTGGTTGCGCCCGTCGCGCAGGGCGGCGGCCGCGGCGTCGATCAGGTCGGCCGGGCCCTCGGTGTCGGGAAACCCCTGGCCCAGGTTGATGGCGTCATGCTGGACCGCCAGCGCCGACATCACCGTGAAGATCGTCGTCGGCAGGCCGGACAGCATCGTATTCAGCGATTTCATGATCGTCCTCTGGGCACACGGGCGCCGTTCATCCTATCTGGCGGCAGATGTGCGGAAAATGCCGGATTTTTGCAATCCGATCCGATTGCCCGAAACCGCGACCCGTGTCACGGTGCGGCCAGGCGGCCCGCCGACGTCGCGGGACCAGGCGGGCCGGCCGGGCTGGCGCAACGCGGTCCCGCGCGCCGGGACCGACCAGGATATGACGGCGTGGCATGAAAAAGATCGAGGCCATCATCAAACCCTTCAAGCTGGACGAGGTGAAGGACGCCCTTCACGATATCGGGCTGATGGGCATCACCGTGACCGAGGCCAAGGGGTTCGGCCGGCAAAAGGGCCATACCGAACTTTATCGCGGTGCCGAGTACATCGTCGATTTCCTGCCGAAGGTGAAGCTGGAAATCGTCTGTTCGGACGATCTGGTCGACCGCGCGGTCGAGACGATCATGGCCGCCGCGCGCACCGGACGCATCGGCGATGGCAAGATCTTCATCCTGCCGGTGGAAAGCGTCATCCGGATTCGCACCGGCGAACGGGGGGAAGACGCAATCTGACGTCCTCCCTGCCCGATTTTCATCCCCTTTCCCGCCGTGGCCCGTCGTCCCGAACAGGACGAACGTGCCGCTGTTCCCTCACCGCTTCACCGCCGTGCCGTGCGGTATCATCAGAAAGCAGGTAAATCAGAGATGGCGAAAAAAGCCCCGACCCCGGCCCCAGCGGCCCCCCCTTCCCCTGACGCGGCGTCTGTCGCGAAGGTGTTCAGCCTGATCCAGGAACATTCGGTGGAACTGGTGGAC
>NZ_JABEQH010000018.1 GCF_014174305.1 Gluconacetobacter johannae
AGTCGCCATTACCGCCATCATGCGAAAACTCATCGTTCTCGCCAACGCGCTGTTGCGGGACAACCGCCTCTGGACGCCAAAAGCCGCTTGATCACAACGGATACTCTCAGGCGGGGTGCGCCGCCGCGCCGGAGAACAGGGTGACGATGGCCGGGCAGAACAGCTTCAGGTCGCCCGGATCGCGCGCGGTGACCAGTGTGCCGTCGGTCACGACCGATTGGTCGACCCAGTGCGCGCCGGCATTGGTCAGGTCGGCCCGCAGCGACCGCCACGAGGTCATGACATGGCCGTTCACGCCGCCGGCGTCGATCAGGGTCCAGGGGCCGTGGCAGATCGCGGCGATGGGTTTGCCGGCCTGCACGAATTCCCGCACGAAGCGCACGGCGTCGTCATCCATCCGCAGATGGTCGGGGCTGGTCGTGCCGCCGGGCAGGACCAGCCCGTCGAATTCCGCCGCCGCCGCCTGTGCGACCGGCAGGTCGACGTCGTACCGCCTGGTCGGCGTGACATCGGATTTCATGGCCTGGATCTGGCCGGAATGCAGCGACACCAGCACCGTGCGCGCCCCCGCGTCGCGCAGGGCCTTGACGGGTTCGGTCAGTTCCACCTCCTCGACGCCGTCGGTGGCGAGGATCGCGATCGTCCTGCCGTCCAGCGCGCCCATGATGCTGCCCTCGTCCCGGCCGGCCATGTGCGCCTGGTGTCGTGTGGGGAAGGGCACAAGGCGGTCGTCGCCCTGATCGGTCAGCCGGCCGGGAAATTCGCCCAGGTTCTCCTGCAGGAAGGCATCTTCCACCCCGTCCTGTTCGTCGGACGGGCGGATCTGTCCGGCCCCGGCGCTGTCCGCGATGCCGACCAGGGCGCGGGCGGCCTCCAGATAGGCGGCGTCGCCGCCCTCGGGGCATCCGTCCTCCTGCCACAGCAGCCGGGCCTTCGCGCGGATGCGGGCCTCGCGGAGCGGGGAAAAATCGAGGGGATTGTCGGTCATCGTCGTTCTCCGTCTGCCGGCCCTGTCCGTGGGCAGCGCGGGGGATGCCGGCCCGTTCCCTCACATGACGGGGAGGCGCGCCACGTCAGGCCATCAGGCGCGTCAGCGGAATGCACAGGGTGATGACGACGCCGGCCGGCAGCCATTCGCGGTGCACCTGCCCGTGCAGCGCGCCCTGGACGGTGGCCCGTTCCAGCCGGCTGCCGAACCCGTTCTCGGGCGTGGGCGGCGTGACCGGGGGGCCGCCGATTTCGGTCCAGGTCAGTTCCATCATGTCGCCCGTCCGGGCGAGGGCGACGTTCAGCCGTCCGTCCGGGCACGAGAGCGCACCGTATTTCGCGGCATTCGTCGTGAATTCATGCAGCAGCAGGGCCAGGGAGGTCAGCATTGTGCCGGGCAGCACGATATCCGGCCCCGAGATCGCAAGGCGGCTGCCGTCGTCGTTGTCCAGCGGGGCCACGATCGCCGCAAGCAGGGCATGCAGCGAGGTTTCCGAAGGCGCGGGCAGGGCCTGGGACAGGTCGGGCATGGTCAGTTCATGGGCGCGTGCCAGGGCCATGACCCGCTGGGACAATGCGGCGGCAAAAGCGTCCGCGTCATCGGCCGACCGGGCGCTGAGGGCGATCAGGCCATTGACCAGCGCGAACAGGTTTTTCACCCGGTGGTTCATCTCGTGCAGCAGCAGGTCGCGCCGCGCGTCGGCGCGCTTGCGGTCGCTGATGTCGCGGGCGACCTTCGAGGCGCCGACGACGCGTCCGGCCTGGTCGCGCACCGGCGAGACCGTCAGCGAAATGTCGATCAGCGCGCCATCCTTGCGGCGGCGCACGGTTTCGTAATGATCGACGCCCTCGCCCGC
The DNA here is from genome assembly GCF_014174305.1 of Gluconacetobacter johannae. Classification (GTDB taxonomy): domain Bacteria; phylum Pseudomonadota; class Alphaproteobacteria; order Acetobacterales; family Acetobacteraceae; genus Gluconacetobacter; species Gluconacetobacter johannae. The sequence continues at coordinate 1,845 of NZ_JABEQH010000018.1, forward strand.
CTGGATGCGGGCCAGGATGATCGCGTCCTCCCGCCGCCGGCTTTCGGGGATCAGCATGGTGATGGGGCGGCCGATCGTCTCGGCGGCGGTATATCCGAAAATACGCTCGGCCCCCGCGTTCCAGCTGAGGATGATCCCGTCCAGCGTCTTGCTGAGGATGGCGTCGTCGGAACTGGCGACGACCGCCGCCAGCCAGGCGTTGGCCGTGGGAAATGGCGGTTCCGGGAGCGGGGTTTCGGGGGCGGGGGGCGCGTCACCGGCAGGCTGTCGCGTTTGGTCGGCGGAAGATGACAACGGGCCGGATATCGGCATCAAACTGATGATTCCCCCTGGCTGGCCGATTTTCTCGGCTGGACCAGGGGAGCATGGCATTGTCCGGTGCGCGGCAGAAGCAAAAAAGCGGCCCCTGCCGGCCGGCGGGCGTGCTAGGCCGGTAATCCGTAGCGGCTCAGGGCCTGGTCGAGCATCGGATTGCGGATGTCCGAAATCGCCCGCAGGACGCCGTCGCGCCGGCAGTCGGACCGTTCGATGGCGCGCCGGATTTCCGCCGCGAGCGCGGTGTCGTCGCCGCAGGCCACCAGGGCCGCCCTGTCCAGCCGGGCGATGAACTGCCGCGCATGCGGCACGTCCTGAAGGTCGCGGGCAAAGTAGACGACCCTGACGTGATGCGTCGCCTCGACGGTGACCTGTTCCGATTCATTGGTGATCTGATCGGTGGATTGCGCGTGGACGGCGCCGGGTACCGCCAGCATCGGGGCCACGCCCAGGACGGCCGCAAGGGCAAGCGTCCGGAACACTGTCGTCATGGCGTATCCTCCTTCCTTGAATCCCGGGAGGGCTCATTCATTTCGGGGGCAGGTCTTGCGGCTGTCATGATTCGCATCGTGACGGCTCGGAAATTCCTTCGTATTTTTGTAGTCCAGAAAACGAAAAAAATCAAGAAAGGCCGGGTCGTGGGCCATGGCGCCGGCGCATGGATGCCCGGCCGGACCCTCGGAATCCGCCGTGCGGTCAGTCGCACAGTCCGAAGCCGGTCGCCTGGAGATGGAGATGACCGGCATGCAGTCCGTTATAATCGGGGGACAGTACGACGCCGAAGATCGCGCAGGCGCCGTCGCGGACGCGGCGCAGGAAGACGATGCGCGGGTCCGGTCCGTGGGTGGGCGCGCGCCATGCGCTGACGGGGATTTCGCGCCCGTCCTCCAGCACGAAGGCGGAGACGTCGATCGCGTCGGCGGTGGCGTGGCTGCTGATCGCGCCGGGGCGGTCGCGGATATCGCGACAGGCGAAGCTGCCGGCCTGACGGATGCCACGCAGGCCCATGCCGAACACCGCGCGGGCGGCCGGTTCCGCCACGTCGGTCTGGAACATCGACCAGCGCACCGCCAGACGGCAGGACGCCAGGAAACCGGCCGGCAGGGACGGCGCCGGCCCACCATCCACCCGTTCGCCATCCGTCACCGGGCAGGCCGCCGTTCCCCCTGCCGGCACGGGGCGAAGGCGCAGCGCCGACGTCGCCAGCGCCGCCCGGCACATCGCCCGGTCCGAGGACAGCACCCGCAGCTTGACCGGCGTCATGAAGGTGCGCGGCGCCCCCAGGTTCAGCGGCCGGGTCGGGTCGTAGGCGGGCGGCAGCCAGGCCCGATGGGTCGCGATCGCCATGCCGGCCGCGACAACCAGGGACCACAGCACGATCCGGCCCATCATTCGGCGTGATGGCATGACGGTACCCCTGCGGCAACGATGCGTCGTGGAAATCCTGGCCGCCCCATGGAAAAACGCAACCTTCGTCGCGATATATCCGTTCGACGCCCAGGCCGGGCGACCGGTGGCCGGACAATGCCCTGGTCGAAAATCCCGGGCCGTGCCGGCGCCGTTTCATAATGCGCCGGCGGCGGAAGAATCGGACAGGGAAGGAACGCGACATGATTGATGCGGACGAAGTGCGGCCCGGCATGCCCGTCGTCGGGTGCGATGGCCTTCAGGTGGGTGTCGTCCGGGCGGTGGAAGGCCGGGCCCGCCTGCAACTGACGGGCGCCGACGGCGCCTATCATTTCCTGCCGCTCACCGACGCGGTCCGGATCGCCGGACAGTCGATCGTCCTGGGCCGGCATGCCGCCGACGCCATCGGATCGTTCGACGAGGATATTCCCGCCGGCGAGGACACCACCTGACCGACACGGGACGCCCGGACCGGGTTCTCTCCCGGTCCGGGCTGTCGTTCATGAAAGGGGTCTATACCAACCCGCCTTGTGATTGACGTATAGCCAGGGCTCTGCCCTGGACCCGGCAGGGCCTGAGGCCCTGCACCCCAATCATTTGATAACGAATGGGTTTCCAAAGGGCGACTGCCCTTTGGTGGGTCAAGGGCAACGCCCTTGGCGGGGACATCTCATGCGCCTGGCGTCAGCAGCGCGGCCGGCATGAAGGGGCGGTTATCGGGCGTATCCCGGTGTCCGCGCCGGTCGCGCGCGATGGGCGTCGGCGTCGCGGTGGTTGGTTCGGGGGTCGGCCGTGGTGTGGTTGCTGTCGCGGATATAGGCGCTGAGTTCGTGGGTCACGTGTTCCGCTTCTTCCAGCCGGGCCTTGACGATATCGCCGATGCTGACCAGGCCGATGACGGCGCCGTCGTCGAGGACCGGCAGATGGCGGGTGCGGCGCTCGGTCATCCGGCGGCCGATTTCCATGATGCTTTCATCCAGCGTGGCGGTCGGCACGTCGCGCATCATGATGTCGCGCGCGGCCAGCCGGCCGAAATGCGCGCCGTGGGTGGACAGGGCCGTGACCAGCGTTCGTTCCGACACCAGCCCGGCCAGCCGTCCGGCCATGTCCATGACCGGAACCGCGCCGATGCGATGACGCACCATCGCGTCGGCGATCTGCCCCACCGGCATGTCCTCGCGGACGGTGAAGACGTGATGGCCCTTGTGGTCGAGCACCTGAAGAACGGTGGCGGTCATGGCAGCAGCCTCCCGCATCGCGTGGTGGAATGGAGTGCCCATCCGCGTCATGACTGACGTGTCGGCGGCATGCCTCAGGGCCTCAGGCCCTGGCGGGTTCGGGCAGAGCCCGACCTGTCCTGCCAGATGCGTCCTTGCTTTCGGCGGTTGGTATAAAGGGAAAATGGGACAGGCCGGGGCTACCGCAAGAGGCGCTGCCTCGGCGGCGGGGTGCTAGCGTACAGAATGTCGTGAGAGGCCGCGAGTGTTGCCCCGCCCGGCCCGGCGGACCGGAACAGCGCCGTGGTGCGCTGGACCAGCGGCCCGGGAAACAGGCCGAGCAGCACGGTCGCCAGCGCCAGCGCCGTCAGCAGGACGGTCGTCCCGGAGGCGGCGGCCCCGGCCGGGGCGGCGGTGTCGGGGGCGGGCGTCATCATGACCCGGGCGACGTTCAGGTAGTAGCACAGCCCGATGATGCTGCTGACGATCAGCGCGGCCAGAAGCAGCATCCGGTGGGCCGACATGCCGGCCGCGACGATATAGGCCTTGGCGAAGAAGCCGACGGCCGGCGGAATGCCCGCCAGCGACGCCAGCATGATCGACAGGGCCAGCGCCACGGCGGGCCGGCGGTGGAACATGCCGCGCCACGCGGCCAGGTCCGGCTGGTCGGGCGCCGCGCCGAGGGCGGCGAACGCGCCCAGGGTGGCCGCCGCATAGGCCGCCAGGTAGAACGCGGCGCTGCCCGCGCCCAACGGCCCCGCCGACAGCAGCGCCACCAGCAGATAGCCGATATGGGCGATGGACGAGCCGGCCAGCAGGCGCTTCAGCTTCGTCTGTCCGAACGCCAGCAGGTTGCCGCCGACCATGCTCAGCACCGCGACGATTGCAAGATCCTGGGCGGGCCAGGCCGTGCCGGTCAGGTCGGTCATCGCGAAATAGCGGGCCAGCGCCACGAACAGCGCGATCTTCGAAACCACGGCGATGAAGGCCGCGACCGGTGTGGGCGCGCCGTCCAGCACGTCGGCCAGCCACAGGTGGAAGGGGGCGGCCGACAGCTTGAAGAACAGGCCCGTCAGCACCAGCAGCGTCGCCGCCATGGCCAGCGCCGGTTCGGCCGGGTTGGCCGCCAGCGGGACGGTGAAGCGCAGGTCGCCGGTTTCGGCATAGGCCAGCGCCAGGCCGAACAGCAGGATCGCCGAGGAGGTGCCGGCCAGCACCAGATATTTCATCGCGGCCTCGACGGCGTCGGGCAGGCGGGGGCGATAGGCGATCAGCCCCAGCAGCGACAGGCTGAGGGTTTCCAGCCCCACGAAGAACGCGATGGCGTTGGCGCTGCCGGCGACGACGACCGCGCCCAGCGTGCCCAGCAGCAGCAGCAGATGGGCCTCGTCCGCGCGTTCGCCCGCCATCTGTCGCCAGGACATGGCCAGGATGCCGCCCGACGACAGCAGGATCAGCCCAGCGCCGTAGGCGAACCAGGCATCGGCCGCAAACAGCCGCGCCATATCGGCGGCGTGCGGCGGCGCGGGGGACCACAGGCCGGCGAAGGCGAGGCCGAGGGTGGCCGCCGCGATGATCGCCCCGGCCACCGTCCCGCTTTCCCGTCCCGGCCGGCGACAGGCGATGGCCAGCAGCAGGACCAGGATGCCCGCCGCCAGGACCAGCACCGGCGCCGGCACGTCAGGCAGGGCGGCGATCAGGGTGGCCGTCATGGGCGCGGCCCCCCGGTTAGGGCGGCGTGGGGTAGGGCGGAATGGAGCAGGGGCGCGGGCAGCGACAGGTCGAGCACCGGCTGCGGATACAGGCCCAGCGCCAGCAGCAGCGCCATCGCGGCCCCCAGCACCGCCATGTGTCGCGCCCCGAAATCCGGCAGGGCCGGCCAGCCGTCGCCGGGCGGGGGGCCGAGGAAGGCCCGGCCGACCATCGTCAGCGCATAGAGCGCCGACAGCACCAGCCCCGCCGCCCCCAGGATCGCGATGGGCGGGCTGATGCGCCAGGTGGCCAGCAGCACCAGGAATTCGCCGACGAAATTGCCCAGCCCTGGCAGGCCCAGCGACGCAATGGCGAAGACCAGGCCCGTGGCGGACAGATGCGGCAGCGCCGGCCACAACCCGCCCATGCGGCGCAGGTCGCGGGTGTGCAGCCGGTCCTGCAACGCGCCGGCGATGACGAACAGGGCCCCGGTGCTCAGTCCGTGGGCCACCATCTGCACCACCGCGCCGGCCACGCCCAGCGGCGAGGCCGAGAATACCCCCAGCAGGACGAAGCCCAGGTGGCTGACGCTGCTGTAGGCGATCAGCCGCTTGATGTCGTCCTGCACCAGCGACAGCCACGCGCCATACAGGATGCCCAGCGCGCCCAGCGCCAGCGCCACCGGGGCGAAGCGTATCGCCGCGTCGGGAAACAGCAGGACGACGAAGCGGATCAGCCCGTATCCCCCGGTCTTGAGCAGCACGCCCGCCAACAGCACGCTGCCCGCCGTGGGGGCCTGGGTGTGGGTGTCGGGCAGCCAGACATGCAGCGGCACCACCGGCAGCTTCACCGCGAAGGCGACGAAGAAGCCCAGCATCAGCCCCATCGCCAGCACCGGCGACAGATGGGTCGTGGCCAGGGCGAAGTAATCGAAGGTCAGGATGCCGGTCTGCTGCTGGTGCACGAATGCCAGCCCCAGGATCGACAGCAGCATCAGCAGGCCGCTGCCCTGCGTGAACAGGAAGAATTTGAAGGCCGCGCGGGTCCTGTCCTCGTGCCCCCACACGGTAATCAGCACATACAGCGGCACCAGCATCAGTTCCCAGAAAAAGAAGAACAGGAACAGGTCGGTGGCGATGAACACGCCATCGACGCCGGCGATGGTCGCCAGCAGCAGGGCATGAAACGTGCCGGGTGTGTCCGTGATATCGCGCGACGCCAGCAGGACGCACGGAAAGGACAGGACCACCGTCAGCCACAGCAGCACCAGGCCCAGCCCGTCCATGTCGCAGCGCAGGGTGATGCCCAGCGCCGGAATCCACGGGGCGGAGGCATGCGCCAGCCACGGCCCGCCCCCCGCCGGCACGGCCCAGGTGATGTAGGCCAGCAGGGCCGCCAGCAGCACCAGGGTCGCGACCGCGACGGGCCAGGGCGCGCGCGGCGATGCCCGGCCGGCCAGCCAGGCGGCGGCGGCGCCCACCAGCGGCAGCAGCACCAGGGCATACAGCGCCATCATGGCCGCACCGCCAGGCACAGTGCGGCGACCGTGCCGGCGGCGATCCAGCCGGCATAGCGTCGGACCTGCCCGTCCTGCATCCGGCCCAGCAGCCGCGCCCCCCATCGCGTCGCGGCGGCCAGCAGGTCGGGCACGCGGTCGAACAGGTCGCGGCGGTTCAGCCACCCCAATGCCAGGAACGGCCGGACCAGCAGCAGCCCGTAGGCGGCGTCGAACCCCCAACCCGCGCGGGCCGCGCGCGCCAGCCCGTCATCGGCAGGGGCGGGGGCTCCGGCGCGCGGACGCCACAGGCCCCAGGCCACGGCGATGCCGGCCAGCGGCGCCAGCGCCCCGGCCAGCAGCAGCACCCCCGCGCCCCCTTCCGCGCCCTCCGTCGTCGGGGGGCCGAGCACCGGCGCCAGCAGGCGGAACAGCAGGTGCACCGGGGCGATGGCGTCGGGCATTTCGATCAGGCCGCCGGTCAGCGCCAGCACCGACAGGCCGGCCAGCGGGATGGCCATCGACGCTTCCGTCCGGCCCGTGGGCGCGGTGCGGACCGGCCCCAGGAACACGATGAAGACGCAGCGCGAGATATAGAGCGCGGTCAGGAAGGCCCCCAGCAGCGCCCCCGCCCACAGCACGGGGCCGGCGCGCCACGCCTGCTGCAGGATCGCTTCCTTGCTGTAGAACCCGGCGGTGACCAGCGGCAGGCCGGCCAGCGCCGCCGCCCCGGCCGCGAACGCGGCGAACACGCCCGGCATCGCGCGCCCCAGCCCGCCCATGCGGAAGATGTCCTGCTGGTGGTGCACGCGCAGGATGACCGCGCCCGCCGCCATGAACAGCAGCGCCTTGAAGACGGCGTGCGTCACCAGATGGAAGATCGCCGCCCCCCACGCGCCGGTGCCCAGGGCGAGGAACATGTAGCCAAGCTGGCTGATCGTCGAAAAAGCCAGGATGCGCTTGATGTCGGTCTGCGCCAGCGCGCTGCCGGCGGCCAGCAGCAGCGTGACCAGCCCCAGCACGGCGATGGCGGTCATCACCGCCGGCGCGGCCAGGAACAGCGGGTGCAGCCGCGCGATCAGATAGACCCCGGCGGTGACCATGGTCGCGGCGTGGATCAGCGCCGACACCGGCGTGGGGCCGGCCATGGCGTCGGGCAGCCACACCTGGAACGGCGCCTGCGCCGACTTGGCCAGCGCGCCGCCCAGCAGCAGGGCGGCGGCGGCCTCGGCCACCGGGCCGCCGGGCTGAATGGATCGCAGCACGCCTGCGATCTCCAGCCCGCCGGTCCGGGTGGCCAGCAGCAGCAGGCCGCACAGCAGCGCCGCATCGCCGATGCGCGTGACGATGAAGGCCTTGCGCGCGGCGACGCCATTGGCGGCCTCGGCATACCAGAAGCCGATCAGCAGGTAGGAGCACAGCCCCACCCCTTCCCAGCCGACATACAGGCACAGCAGGTCGGACGACAGCACCAGCACCAGCATCGCGGCGACGAACAGCGTCATGCAGGCGAAGAAGCGCGCCACGTCCGGATCGCCGCGCATGTAGCCGCAGGCATAGAGATGGATCAGGAACCCCACCCCGGTCACCACCAGCATCATCACCAGCGACAGCGGGTCGAGCGTGAAGGCGATGCGGGCATCGAACCCGCCCACGCGCAGCCAGTGCCACAGCACGACATCCAGCCGGTGCGCGGGCGGCGGCGCCGACAGGAAGCGCACGGCCAGCCACAGCGTCAGCGCCGCCGCCAGCCCCACCGCGCCCGCGGCCAGCAGCCGGGCCGCCGGGGGCGGCATGCGCCCGGCCGACAGCAGCAGGATCGCGGCGGCCGCCAGCGGGCACAGGACGATCAGCGGCGGCAGCAGGGCAAGCATGGTCCCTTATCCCTTCAGGCGGTTGCCGGTATCGGCGTCCAGCGTCGGGCGGCCGGCGGCATGCAGGCGCAGCAGAATCGCCAGCCCCACGGCGGCCTCGGCGGCGGCCAGCGCCAGGATCATCAGGAACATGACCTGGCCGTCGGCCGCGTGCCAGCGCATGCCGGCGGCGACGAAGGCCAGGGCGGCGGCGTTGAGCATGATTTCGATCGACATCAGCATGAACAGCAGGTTGCGCCGCACCAGCACCCCCAGCAGGCCCAGCGCGAACAGCATGCTGGCCAGCAGCAGGGCCTGGGCCGGCGCGGCGGTCATGGCGCATCCTCGCCGCGGATATGCCGGCCGATGCGAAAGGCGCTGACCAGGCCGGCCAGCAGCAGGAACGACGCCAGCTCCACCATCAGGACATAAGGCCCGTACAGCGCCAGCCCCACCTGCCGCGTGTCGATGACGGCGATCGGCCCGCCATCGGGGGCGGCCACCACCAGCGCATCGGCCAGCGCCGCCAGCAGCAGCGCGGCCAGCAGCCCCGGCCCGATCCAGCCGCGCGGCGCGATCCAGCTGTTTTCGCGCAGGCGGTCCGGCCGGCCGAGATTGAGCATCATGACCACGAACACGAACAGCACCATGATGGCGCCGGCATAGACGATGACCTCGAGAATCGCGGCGAACGGCGCGCCCAGCACGTCGAAGACGCAGGCCAGCGCCAGCAGCGCCACCACCAGGTACAGCAGCGCGTGGATCGCGACCGCGCGCGTCACCACCATGAAGGTGGCCCAGACCGCCACCAGGGCGGACAGCAGGAAGGGCATGCTGGTGGTCATGGCAGCAGGCTGTGCAGATCGACGGGCGGCTGCTCGCGTTCGGCCTCACCCTTGTCCTTGCCGGGGATTTTCACGCCCGAGACGCGATAGAAGCTGTAGTCGGGATATTTCCCGGTGCCGCTGATGAGCAGGTCCTCCTTTTCATAGACCAGGTTCGGGCGGACATACTCGCTCATCTCGAAATCCGGGGTGAGCTGGATGGCGTAGGTCGGGCAGGCTTCCTCGCAGAATCCGCAGAAGATGCAGCGGGAAAAATTGATCCGGAAATAGTCCGGATACCAGCGCCCGTCCTGTTCGGCCTTCTGCAGGCTGATGCAGTCCACCGGGCAGGCCACCGCGCACAGGTTGCACGCGACGCAGCGTTCCAGCCCGTCGGGGTCGCGCGACAGGATGATGCGTCCGCGATAGCGGGGCGGCAGCGCGGGCCTGGTTTCCGGATAGCCGACGGTGACGCGCCGATGGCCCAGATGCAGGAACGTCAGCCACAGGGTACGCAGGATTCCGAACATGGCATGTCCCCCCGTCAGCCCGGCGCGCGCAGCAGCAGCACCGCGCCGGTCGCGACGATGTTGAGCAGCGACAGCGGCAGCAGAACTTTCCAGCCCAGCGCCATCAACTGGTCGTAGCGTGGGCGCGGCAGGGCGGCCCGCAACAGGATGAACAGGCACACCAGCGCGCCGGTCTTGGCGGCGAACCACAGGGCCGGCGGCAGCACCGGCCCCTGCCAGCCCCCCAGGTACAACGTCGTCACCAGGGCCGAGACCAGGACGATGCCGGCATATTCGCTCAGGAAGAACATCCCGAACTTCATGCCTGAATATTCGGTGTGGAAGCCCGCGCCCAGTTCGTTCTCGCCTTCGGGCAAATCGAAGGGCAGGCGGTGGGTTTCCGCGATTCCGGCCAGCAGGAACACCACGCAGCCCAGGCATTGCGGAATGACGAACCACAGGCCCGCCTGCGCCTGCACGATGTCGCGCAGGCCGAACGATCCGGCCGTCATGACCACGCCCAGCGTCGACAGGCCCATGAACACTTCGTAGCTCATCATCTGCGCCGCCGCCCGCATGCCGCCCAGCAGCGCGTATTTGCTGTTCGACGCCCAGCCCGCCAGCACCACGGAATAGACCCCCAGCCCCATGGTGGCGAACACGAACAGCAGGCCGATATTCAGGTCGCCGGCGATGCTCCACAGCGCGGTGACGGGAATGACCCCGAAGGCCAGCAGGACCGTCATCATGCCGATGGCCGGCGCCAGGACGAAGACCGGCCGGTCGGCGAAGGGGGGAATCCAGTCCTGCTTGAACAGGATCTTGATGCCGTCGGCCACCGCCTGGAACAGGCCGCCCGGCCCGACGCGGTTGGGGCCGTAGCGATCCTGCCACAGGCCCAGCAGCCGGCGTTCGGCCCAGGTCAGCATCGTGGCCAGCCCCAGCAGCACGACCAGCGTGGTGGCGATGACAAGCAGCGGCGGGGGCGTCATGGCGTATCGTCCCCGTGAGGCTGGACGATCGCCCAGGCGGGGGCGGCGAAGGCGCGCAGGGCCATGTGCGGCGGGCACAAGGCGATGCCCGGCGGCAGGGCCGGATCGCGGATGACGGGCAGGACCACCCTTTGGCCATTGAGGCGCAATGCGATCGTGGGCGTGGCGCCGCCGTCATCGGCGATGCGTAGCGCGGCGGCTTCGACGCGGGCGGCGATGGGGGGCGACAGGGTGCTGAGCTCCTCGGTCCCGAACAGGCGGGGTTCGGGCAGCAGCAGGATTTCCCCCGCGCGGGGGACAAAGGGGGCGGGGATGGCGGTGGCGTAGGCGGAACGGGGGCGCGGGGTTTCGTCCTGGCGTGCGCCGTCCAGCAGGCGCACGCCGGCGTCGCCGCCGCGCATCGGCCCGCCGATTTCCTGCTGGAAGCGATTCAGGGACTGGACCGAATTCCAGCCCGGCGCCTGGTAATAGGGGACCAGCGCGCCGGGGATGGCGGGGCCGTACGCGCCCTCCATCGTGGGCGCCAGCGGGGTGTCCGGCGCCGCTGGAGGGGGACGGTCGCGGACGCTGATATTGGCCCGCACGGCGGTGCGGCCGCTGATGCGCGGCGGTTCGCTGCGGAGGCGCGCCCCGTCCAGGCGATAGGCGGCATCGGGCGCGGCCCGGCCGATCGGGGCCAGGGACGGGATCTCGGCGGCGATGGCGGCGACGATATCGTCCAGATCCTGCCAGACGGGGGCCGTCCCCGGATCGGCTGCCTGCGCCAGGTCGCGCGCCCAGCGCCAGCCGGCCTGAAGGGGCGGGTCGGGGAACAGGACCTGCAGGAAGCGTTGCGCCCGCCCCTCGGTGCTGACCAGGGTGCCGCCGCATTCGGCGAAGCTCGCCGACGGCAGGACCAGGTCGGCCCGGGCGGACAGCGGGGTCGCGGTGTGGTCGATGACCACCAGATGCGGCACGGCGGCCAGCAGGGCGTCGAGCGCCGCCGGGTCCAGCCGGCGGGTCAGATCGTTTTCCATCACCACCAGCGTGCCGATGCCGCCGTCCCGCGCCAGCGCGCGCACTGCGTCCAGCGACAGCCCGTCCATCAGCGCCAGCCCCATGCTGTCGCAGTCCGGCAGGATCAGCGACAGCGCGGCGGCGCTGTTGTGCGCCGCCAGCGCGGCGGCGATGGCGGCGGCGGCCTGCGGCAGCGCCGCCGTGCCGTACTGGGTGCCGGCGACGATCAGCGGACGGGCGGCGGCGCGCAGGGTCGCCGCGATGTCGGCGGCCAGCCGGGCCGCGTCTTCCGGCAGGTCCGGCACATCGGGGGCCGTGGGGTCGATGCCGTGCGCGATGGCGAAGCCCAGGCGGGCGATGTCGTCCGGCGCGGCGCGATAGGTGGCGCGCGCGATCGGGTCCAGATCGGTCGGGCCGGGGGTGGCGACGAACAGCGGCGAGCATGCCTCCGCCCCCAGGGTGCGGACGGCGGCGTCCATCCAGCGCGGGATGCGCGCGGCGTCGGCGATATCGAAGGCGGCCTGCCGCACCGCCTGCCGCAGGGCCAGGCCGGCGCGGGGGGCGGTGACGGTGACGTTCTCGCCCAGGATCAGCACGGCGTCGGCCGATTCCATGTCATGCAGGGTGGGGTTGCGCGCGGGACTCGCGCGCAGCAGGTCCGCGACCAGGCGCGCCAGCCCGTGCTCCGGCTCGGCCATGCCGGTCGAAAACCGCGCCGGCCCGGCCAGCGCGCGCAGCGCGAAATTGGATTCCAGCGATGCGCGGCTCGACCCGATGCCGACCACCGGTCCGTCCTGCGCCATCATCTGGAAGCGGCGCAGGGCGTCCTGCACCGGCACCGGCGTCGGGCGGCCGTCGATCCGGGCCAGGGGCGCGCGCAGGCGGGACGGCGCGGCGGTGAAGCCATGGCCGAAGCGCCCCCGGTCGCACAGGAAATAGCGGTTGACCGCGTCGTGATAGCGGTTGAGCACCCGTCGCGTGCTGTCCTGCCGCGCATTGACGATGGTGTTGCAGCCCACGGCGCAATGCGTGCAGACCGAAGGCGCGCCCCGCAGGTCCCATTTGCGGCTGTAGACCGCCGAGAACGGCTTGTCGGTGAACACCCCGGTCGGGCAGATTTCCACCAGGTTGCCGCTGAAGCCGTTTTCCAGCGCGCCGTCGGCATGGCGGCCGAAATAGACGTCGTTATGGGTGGCGAAGGCCGCCAGGTCCTCGCCGCCCGCATAGTCGCGATAGAACCGCACGCAGCGATAGCAGGCGATGCAGCGATTCATCTCGTGATTGACGAAGGGGCCGAGATCCTGGTTGCGATGGGTGCGCTTGGTGAAGCGATAGCGGCGGACGGCGTGGCCGGTCATCACCGTCATGTCCTGAAGATGGCATTCGCCGCCTTCCGCGCAGACCGGGCAGTCGTGCGGGTGGTTGGTCATCAGCCATTCCACGACGCTGGCGCGGAATTCGCGGGCCTCGGCATCGTCGATGGACAGGATCGCGCCGTCGGTGGCCGGCGTCATGCAGGCCATGACGATGCGGCCGGTGCGGTCGTCGGGGCCGCTGTATTGCCGCACGGCGCATTGCCGGCACGCGCCGACCGACCCCAGTTCGGGGTGCCAGCAGAAATAGGGCAGGTCGGCCCCGGCCTCGAGACATGCCTGAAGCAGGTTCTCGCCCGGCCGGGCGGGGCAGGGGCGGCCGTCGATATGGATCGTCGCCATTGCCCGGCGTCCCCCTATGCGGCCTGGCGCAGCGGGCAGCCGCGCTGGTGGATGTGGGCCTCGAAGTCCGCGCGGAACAGGCGCAGCCCGCTGGCCAGCGGCGCCATCGCGCCCGGCGCGTGCGCGCAGAAGGTGCGGCCCATCGGCCCCAGCAGGCGGGCATGGTCGGCCAGGCGGTCCAGGTCCTCGGGCGCGCCGCTGCCGTCCTCGATCGCGGCCAGCAGCCGTTCGACCCACGGCAGCCCGTCGCGGCAGGGCGTGCACCAGCCGCAGGATTCCTGGGCGAAGAAATGTTCCAGGTTATGCAGCATGCCGATGGGGCAGGTCCGGTCGTCCAGCAGGATGGCCTGGCCGGTGCCCAGCCGGCTGCCGGCCTTTTCCACCGCGCCGTACTCCATCGCCACATCGACCTGCCCGGCATCGAGGAAGGCGGTGGACGCCCCGCCCGGCAGCAGCGCGCGCAAGGCGTAACCGTCGCGCATGCCGCCGGCATGCTGTTCGATGATCTCGCGCAGGGGGGTGCCCATCGGCAGTTCCCAGGTGCCGGGGCGACGGACGCGCCCGCTGATGCCGTACAGCTTGGTCCCGCCGTCGGGGCCGAGGCCCAGCGCGCGGAACCACTCCGCGCCGTTGGCGACGATGTGCGGCACGTTGCACAGGGTCTCGACATTGTTGACGACGCTGGGCGCGCCCCACAGCCCGCCGACCTGGGGGAAGGGCGGCTTGCTGCGCGGCTGGGCGCGCTTGCCTTCCAGTGCGGTCAGCAGCGCCGTTTCCTCGCCGCAGATATAGCGCCCGCCGCTGGTATGGACATGGATGTCGAACCCGAAGCCGGAGCCCAGGATGTCCGCGCCCAGCCAGCCGGTGGCGCGGGCATCGGCGATGGCGCGGGTCAGGCGGTCCAGCGCCACATGATATTCGCCGCGCAGGAAGATCACCCCGTGGCCGGCCTGGATGGCGTAGCCCGCGACGATCATGCCCTCGATCAGTTGCAGCGGGTTGCCTTCCATCAGCAGCCGGTCCTTGAAGGTGCCGGGCTCCATCTCATCGGCGTTGGCGATCAGGTATTTGCGGCGGGTGGCGGCCGGCTCCTTGGGCACGAAGCTCCATTTCTGGCCGGTCCCGAACCCCGCCCCCCCGCGTCCGCGCAGGGTCGAGCGCGTCACGACGTCGATCACCGCGTCCGGCGTCATGTCCCGCAGGGCCGCGCGCGCGCCCCGCCAGCCGCCGGCCCTGCCGTACGCGGCGCAGTCGGGCGGGCCGGCGGCGGGGTCGATCATGGCGGTCAGCGGCCGTTCGGTCATGTCGGCGGTCCCTCGGGCGTGTCCGCGGCCAGGGCGTTCGCGATCCGGTCGATGCCCGCTTCGTCCAGGTCGCCATGCAGCGTGCGATCGACCAGCATGGCGGGGGCGTGGTCGCAATGGCCCAGGCAGACGATGGGCAGCAGCGTGACCGCCCCGTCCGCCGTCGTCTGGCCCGGCCGGATGCCCAGCCGGTCGCACAGGCGCGCGCACAGGGCGTCGCGCCCCATGATCCAGCACGACACGCTGTCGCACATCAGGATGACGTGGCGGCCCACCGGCCGGCGGAAGACCAGGTTGAAGAAGGTGGCGACCCCGTCGAGGTCGGCCGGCGACAGGCCGAGCAGGCCGGCGACGTCGGCCAGATGCGCGTCGCTGACCCAGCCCAGGCGGGCCTGCACCGCCATCAGGGCGGGGATGGCCGCCATGCGCGCATGGTGCTCGGCCGCCGCCATGGCCGCGATGTCGGCCCGCAGGTCCGGCGGCAGGGGGGCGTCAGCGGTCGACATCGGCCATCACGAAATCAATGCTGCCGATGATGGCGATCAGGTCCGCGATCATGGTGCCCCGGCTTATCAGCGGGATCATCTGAAGATGCGGGAAGGACGGCGTGCGGATGCGCGTGCGGTAGGACATCGTCCCGCCGTCGCTGACCAGATGGTAGCTGTTCAGCCCCTTGGTGGCCTCGACGCAGGCGCGGGCCTCGCCCGGCGGAATGACCGGCCCCCAGCTGACGTTCAGGAAATGATGGATCAGGGTTTCGATGTCATGCATCGTCCGCGCCCGGGGCGGCGGCGTGGTCAGGGGATGGTCGGCCTTGATGGGGCCGGCCGGCATGTTGTCCACGCACTGGCGGATGATGCGTAGGCTCTGGCGGATTTCCGCGATATGCACGACGACGCGGTCGTAGCAATCGCCGTTCGCAGCCGTCGGGATGTCGAATTCAAGCTGGTCGTAACAGGCATAGGGCGCCTGGCGGCGATAGTCCCATGCCAGCCCGCAGGCGCGCAGGCCGGGGCCGGTCACGCCCCATTCCACGGCCTCGCGCACCGTGTAGGCGCCCACGCCCCTGGTGCGCGCGCGAAAGATGCCGTTTCGCATCACCATCTTGTCGTATTCGTCCAGGCGGCGGGGCAGGTAGTCCAGGAAGGCGCGGACCAGGCCATCCCAGCCGCGCGGCAGGTCCATCGCCACGCCGCCGATACGAAACCACGCGGGATGCATGCGAAAACCGCAGATGGCCTCGATGATCTCGAACACCCGTTCGCGGTCGCTGAACATGTAGAACACGGGCGACAACTGCCCGACGTCCTGCGTCATGGTGCCGTAGAACACCAGGTGGCTGGCGATGCGGAACAGTTCGGCCAGCATCACGCGGATCATCTGCGCGCGGTCGGGCACGGTGATGCCGGCCAGCTTTTCCACCGCCATGACATAGGGAAAATTGTTCATCACCCCGCCCAGGTAATCGACGCGGTCGGTGTAGGGGATGAAGCTGTGCCAGGACTGGCGTTCGCCCATTTTCTCGGCGCCGCGATGGTGGAAGCCGATGTCGGGCACCGCGTCCACGATCCGTTCGCCGTCCAGTTGCAGGACGATGCGGAACACGCCATGCACGCTGGGGTGGTTGGGGCCGAGATTGAGGAACATGAAGTCGCTGTTTGCGGAATGCCGTCGCATGCCCCATTGGGCGGGGTCGAAGCGCAGGGCCTCCTGCTCGGCGAATTCCTGGTCTTCGGTCAGGCTGTAGGGCGGCATCTCGGTGGCGCGGGCGTAATGGTCCTTACGCAAGGGATGGCCGGTCCAGGTCGGCGGCGTCAGGATGCGGCGCAGGAACGGGTGCCCGTCGAACACGATGCCGAACAGGTCCCAGACTTCGCGTTCGTACCAGTTCGCGTTCGGCCACAGGTCGGTGATGGTGGGGGCATGCGGACTGTCGGCCGGCAGCGGCACCTTCAGGCGCAATTCATCGCCCGGCCCGGCAAACGACATCAGGTGATAGACCAGCGTGAAGGCGCTGTCCGGCTGGTCCGCGCGATGCGTGCGCTGCCGTTCGTCGATCGCGGTCAGGTCGAACAGCATGCGTAGGCCGGCGTCCGGCTGCCGCAGCCGCGCCATTGCCCCGTGCAGGTGTTCCCGGGCGATCCAGACGGTCGGCACCTCGTCACGCGTGCGTTCGACGGCCAGCACGATGGGGGGAACGGTGTCCGAGATCTGCGCCAGCATCGTGGCGTCGCGCGCATCGGCGGGGCGGGGCGGGGCGGTGACGCTCATCGGCCCGGGCGCTCAGATCGTGTCGGGCGCGCGCAGGTCGCGCGCCGCCCGTCGTGCGTCGCGCTTCATGTCGCGCAGGCTGGGCGGGGTCACGCGCTCGACCCCCTGGGGGCCGATCATCCAGCTTAATGGCCGGCGCTGGGTGGCGATGGAGCGTTGCAGCAGCATCAGCCCTTCCAGCAGCGCGTCGGGCCGGGGCGGGCAGCCGGGGACGTAGACATCGACGGGCAGGAAGCTGTCGACGCCCTGCACCACGCTGTAGATATCGTACATCCCGCCGGAATTGGCGCAGGAACCCATCGAGATGACCCAGCGCGGTTCCAGCATCTGGTCGTACAGATATTTGATGATCGGGGCCATCTTCACGAAGACGGTGCCGGAGATCACGATCAGGTCGGCCTCGCGCGGGGTGGCGCGCAGTACCTCGGACCCGAAGCGGGCGATGTCGTACTTGCTGGTGAAGGCCGTCGCCATTTCGACATAGCAGCAGGACAGGCCGAAATTGAACGGCCAGATCGAATTCTTCTGCCCCCAGGATACGAAATCCTGAAGTCGGCCCATGACCAGGTTGCGGCGTATGGTCTCGGTCACGCTATGGGGCGCGCCGCCCGTCTCCGGGCCGCCCGCTGCGGGTGTCCCCCCTGCCGGGGTCATGGTCCAGCGCATGTCCTATCCCCTGTCCGGCCGTGCGCGGGGCGTCGGGCCCCAATCCAGCCCGCCGCCGCGCCACAGGTAGGCCAGCGCCGCCGCCAGGAAGAAGATGAAGACGACGATCGCGCCGTATCCCCGCCATCCGGCCTCGGTCGCGACCGGCGCCCAGGAAAACAGGAAGACCGATTCCACGTCGAAGATGACGAAGAACATCGCGATCAGGTAGTATTGTATCGGCAGGCGCAATTGCGCCGAACCCACGGGCAGGATGCCGGATTCGAACGGCAGGTTCATGGACCGGCCCCGCGCCGGGCCGACGCGCCGCGTGCCCGTGATGGCCGACAGGGCCAGGATCACGACGAGAAGCCCGGCGATCGCCGCCGCATAGGCCGTCAGGGGGTGCAGAGACAGGAAGTCCGACAAGGCCATCACCCCCGTGTCATCGTGACCGAGATTGCGGGACAGGCTGTGAGTGTCGCGTGGGACGACAACGTGGCCCCCCGGCAAAAGTTCGGGTCCGGGGGACGGGGTTTTTAAGAGCCTGTTTGAAAATGTGGGCTGGCGAGCGAGAGCGGAGCGCAGTGAAGCGCCCGGCGTGTGTTTTTGAGCACCGAAGCGGAGCGGCCTTATGGGCCGTGAGCATCGGAGCGCAGAAAACGCGCGTCGGATCGCCGCCAGCGCGCATTTTCAAACAGGCTCCAAGGAATGGGCGCGCCGGCGCGATTACCAGATCCAGCGGCCGACATGCGCCTTCAGTTCATGGTCGGGCACCTTGACCAGATCCTTGTCCAGCACGCCGATGACCCGGCAGCCGACCTCGGGGACGAGATTCTGGGTAATGACGGCGCTGGTGCGCGCGGGCGCCACCACTACCAGCGCGTCGTCCAGTGTCTGGCGCGCGTTGATCTGCGCCGCCACCAGGCGGGCGAATTTCTGCTTTTCCAGACTGTGCAGGTCATGGCGCGGGGCCAGGGCGTGATGGGCGGTGGAATCGCTGTGGAAACTGGCCCCCGGCGCGTCGTCCCCCAGATCGGAGGACTGCTTGTGCGCCGCCGTCGAATCGAACGATGCGATGCTGTGCAGGGCGTGGTTGTCATCCGCCTGCACAAAGCGCGCGTGCTCGCCATCCGCGATGACGAAAAGAATATTCTGTTTCCTGTGCATGATGTCGTGTTCCGCCGCGATCCGAGGAAATGAACAACGCCGGGCGTGCCCGCCCGTTCTACATAGGCCCCCCTCTATATAGGCATCGTCGTGCCCGTCATCGGTTCGACGAAGACCAGGTGGTCGATGACGGATTCGACGCCTTTCACGTTTTCCGCCGCCACGCGGGCCGCCGTCCGCAATCGGGAATCGAAGATCGCGCCGCTGAGTTCCACCACCCCGTTATGGACCTGGACGTTGATGAAGCTGGGGCCGGCCCAGCGCGGCTCGTTACGGTATTCCTCGAGGATGGCGGCGCGGATGCTGTCGTCGTCGGTGGTGCTCTCCTGCGGCGTCAGGACCTGGAGCAGGGCGCGCAGGATGTCGGCGCGCGACAGGATGCCGACCAGCCGCGCGCCGTCGAGCACCGGCAGGCGCTTGACGTGATGATGGACCATCTCGTCCACCGCGTCCTCGACCGGGGACGTGGCGGCGATGGCGATCGGCTCCGCGGTCATGACGTCGCCGACCGTGCGCCCGTGGGTGCGGACATACTCGGCCGCCGCCCGGCCGGGGGATTGCAGCAGCGTCCCCAGCCACGAGCGCATGCCCTCGGTGCCCAGTTCGCTGCGGCGCAGCAGGTCGCCTTCGGTCAGGATGCCGACCAGTTGCCCCTGCGACGTCACCACCGGCACGCCGCTCATCTTGTTGGACAACATCAGACGCGCCGCTTTTTCGATGGTGTCGAACGGATCAATCGCGATGGCCGGCGACGTCATGATGTCCCTGACCTGCATGACACGCGCCCTTTCCCGTGGTGTGGAACGGACATGCGTCCCGGCGGACGGGGGTGCAATCCTGCTCGTGGATTCGTGATCCTGGCCGATCGGCGCAGGGGGTGTGGATCGGCGGCCCGCACGCGATCTGTTCAAAAAAGGGGGCTGTTCAAAAAAAGGGGGCGGCGATGACCGATCTGATCGACGACACGGTGCGCCATCGCTTCGAGCTTCATGCCGAAGGCGGGGTGGCGTTCGTGGCTTACACCGTGGAGGGCGGGCGGCTGGTGCTGGGCCATACCTCGGTTCCGCCCGCGCTGGAGGGGCGCGGCATCGGGTCGGCGCTGGTGCGCGCGGTCCTCGATGAAGCGCGGGGGCGGGGGATGCGGGTGGTGTCGCGCTGTTCGTTCGTCACGGCCTATATCCGCCGCCACCCGGATTATGCCGATCTGCTGGTGCGCGGCGCCTGAGGATCGGTGGTGGACTCCGGCGTCCGCCGCGTCGCCAGCGGGCGTTCGGGCAGGAACAGGATGGCGACCAGCGACAGGGCGATGATCGCGGCGCCGGCCAGGAAGGTCGTGGCGATGGCGTGGCGGTAGAGCGCGACCGTCGCGGCATGGTCCCGCGCTGAACCCGCGCCCGCCGGTACGCTCCGGGCCAGGATGACGCCGGCCCCGGCGACGCCGGCCAACCCGCCCAGCGACCGGAAGAACGCCAATGTCGCGGTGCCGACGCCGCGATGGGCGACGGGCAGCGCGTTCTGCACGGCGATGGTCATGTTCGGCGTGACCAGCCCGAGGCCGCATCCCAGGGCCGTCATCGCCGGTTCGATCACGCCCAGCCCGCGCGCGGTGGCGCTGGCCCAGCCGAGGATCGCGAAGGATGCCAGCGCCAGCGTCAGGCCGCCGATCTGCGCCGGCTTGTAGCGGCCCGAGCGCAGCAGCACCCGCCCGTTGAACACCGACGAGGCGACGACCCCGATCATCAGCGGTCCGGTCAGGAAGCCGGAATGCGACGGGCTGACCCCCATGACCAGCTGGAAGAACAGCGGAAAGAACAGGCCCGCCCCCATCAGCCCCATGAACGCCAGCGCCAGGACCAGGCTGGCCACGACGAACAGCCGGTCGTGGAACAGGCCGGGCGGCAGGACCGGTTCCGGCACGCGGCGGATATGCCGGACGAACAGGAACAGCAGCAGCGCCGCCGCCGCCGCCAGGCCCGCGGTCGGCGCGGACGCCCATGCCCATTCCGACCCCCCCAGGGTCAGGACCAGCAGGAAGGCGGTGGTGGCCCCGGTCATCAGCAGGGCGCCCGGATAGTCGATCCGCCGCGCGCGGACCGGGTGACGAAACCGCCGCAACGCCCGCGTGACGACCAGCAGCGCGGCGGCGCCGATCGGCAGGTTGAGGTAGAAGATCCAGTGCCAGGACAGCAGGTCGGTGACGACCCCGCCCGCGACCGGCCCCAGGACGCTGCACACTGCGAATACGGACGCCACCATGCCCTGCCGCCGGCCGCGCCGGGCGGCGGGCACCAGGTCGCCGATGATGATCTGGGTGAGCGGCAGCAGGCCCCCCGCCCCCAGCCCCTGGATCGCGCGGAACAGGATCATCTGAAAAAGGCTGTGCGCTGCGCCGCACAGTACCGACCCCAGCAGGAAGGCCAGCACGGCCCCGGTCAGGACCGGCTTGCGGCCGTACTGGTCGGCCAGCTTGCCGTAGAGCGGCATGACGCTGGTCGAGGCCAGGACGTAGGCCGACACGATCCACGACATATGGGTGACGCCGCCCAGGTCGCCGACGATGCGGGGCAGGGCGGTGGCCACGATGCTCTGGTCCAGCGCGCCCAGCGCCAGGACGATCATCAGGCCGCGCACCACCGCGCGGATTTCCGCCGGTGTCGGTGCGTCGGGATCGGGCGGGGCGTCGTCGGGCGGGAGGGGCACGGCCGTCATTGTCCGATCTCGGCCAGCGGTTCGATGGCCGCGCGGATCGCCTGTCGGGCGTCCGGCGACAGGCGGGCCAATGCGCCGGCCAGCCAGTCGGTGCGGCGCCGGCGCAGGGCGGCGATGGTCGCCTGCCCTTGCGAAGTGACGGCAAGGCCGGTCCGTCGCCGGTCGTGGGGCGAGGACGCGCGGTCCAGCAATCCGGCGGCGACCAGGGATTTGACATGGGCGCTGATCGTCGGGCCCCGCACATTCTCGCGGCGCGCCAGTTCGGCGACACCGATGCCCGGATGGTCCATGACGACGGTCAGCAGAAGGGTCTGCAAGGGGGAAAGGCCGGCTTCGCCGTCCTCGCGCCGCAGCCGGCGATAGAGGCGGTGCAGCGTCGGGCGCAGGGTTTCGGCCAGGTCGGCGGCGTCGTCCAGGGGGCCGGTGTCGGCGGGTAAGGTTGGGGACGGCATGGTCGAAGGACCCGTTGCTGCTTAGGTAGAAAACCTATCTATATGCATTGTTGGCGGCTGTGCAATATTGATGCGTGCAATTCCCCGCGCGACTCTATAGCATAGCGCGCGGCTGGACTTTTTGGCCTCGGCAGGATCGCACAAGAGCCGCTCGGCGAAGTTCTGGTCTCTCCATTTTAAAAAGTCTCGATGCCACGCATGTTCGCGTGGAAGCCCGAATATCAGGAGACCTGCAATGGCGACAGGTACCGTAAAGTGGTTCAACTCGGAGAAGGGTTACGGCTTTATCCAGCCGACCGACGGCTCCAGCGATGTGTTCGTGCATATCAGCGCGGTCGAGCAGGCCGGGCTGCGTAGCCTGAACGAGGGACAGAGCGTCAGCTACGAGCTGGAGAAGGGCCGTAACGGCAAGACCTCCGCCGTGGGTCTGAAGGCGGAGTAAGTCCCAGGCCCGGTCGGACGGGGTGACCGGTCCGGCCGGGCCAGGCGATCGTCCCGGTGACGGTGACGTATCCGGAAATGGCGGCGTTCCCTTTTTGGGGGCGCCGCCATTTCTGCTTTCGGGGCGTCGTGCGGCGGCGGATTTTGGTGGGGACGCCGATTGAGGTAATGCTGATGGCCCAACCGTGTCACGGGGCGGCGCGCGACGGCGCCCGGCGGGTTTTTCGGGGCCTCGGCCCCCGGTCGTGAGGGGTAGCAGAGGTCCGATGACAGCGTTTCTTGCTCGGCGTCATGTTCTGGCAGGGGTGGCCGGGGGGGCGATGGCGACCTTGCAGCCCGGGGGCCGCGCCGCGCGGGCCGCCGGCATGGATGACTGGACGTTCTATCGGCGGCATTTCGTTTCGCCCGACGGGCGTGTGATCGACAATGGCAACGGCAATGTCTCCCATACCGAGGGGCAGGGGTATGGCATGCTGTTCGCGCAGGCGTTCGACGACCGTGAAACGTTCGACAGCCTGTTTCGCTGGACGGAAAGGACGTTGCGTCACCAGGGCGATGCGCTGCACGCCTGGCATTACCTGCCCGATGCGCCGAACCACGTGCCGGAAAGCGAGAACGCGACGGACGGCGACCTGCTGATCGCGCTGGCGCTGACCCTGGCGGGCGACCGCTGGGGGCGGCAGGACCTGACCGCTGCCGCCTGCGCGATCTATGCCGCGCTGCGCGAAAAAATCGTGGTCCAGGCGGGGGCGTACACCGTGCTGCTGCCGGGCCTGTACGGGTTTGCCTTCCCGGACCGCGTGGTGCTGAACCCGTCCTATTACATCATGCCGTCCTTGCTGGCGGGGGCGCTGCTGGACGACGCCGGCCTGTGGATGCGGGTGGTGCGCGACGGGCGGCGCCTGTTGCATCAGGGGCGCTTCGGGCGGTGGAACCTGCCGCCGGACTGGCTGTCGCTGCCCAGGGTCGGCGGCGTGCCGGGAATCGCCCAGCCCTGGCCGCCCCGCTTTTCCTACGATGCCATCCGCGTGCCGCTGTACCTGCAATGGGCGGGGATGCTGGATGCGCCGATGCGGACGTCGCTGCGGCGATATTGGGGGGCATGGGGTGCGGACGGCCTGCCGGCCTGGGTGGATCTGAAGACCGGCGAACGTGCGCCCTATGGCGCCCCGCCCGGCTTCCACGCGCTGGGCGTCGCCTGCGGCCTGGCGGACCCGTCGGATTTTCCCGCGATGGAGGCCAACACCAATTATTATTCCGCGTCGCTGACGCTGCTGTCGCGGCTGGTGCAGGAGGGGATGGCCGCCGGCATCATGCGCCAGGCGGCCTCGGGGGGGTGATGTTGCGGGCCGGAAAGCGTGCCGATCTGCCGTTCTTGCAGTGGATTGGTTCTATGTTATAAAAATTTCCCAATCATTTTACTCTGCCTCCGGACCGTCGTGGAAGCGGTGTTCGGGTTTCATGCGGCGAGGGTAAGGATATTTGGGATGATATCGGGACCGGTGGTGCCGGCCGGGCCGTGAAGAAGGGCTGGCATCCGCCCTGATGCGGCTAAGGCGGGGGCCGGGCCGCGATGCCTATTTCCCGATGGATGGTGTTTCAGGGGTGCCTTGATGGCAAACGATACCGACGCCGATTTCCCGTTGTTGAACGCCGCATTGCCGTCGGCGGGTCCGGCCGGCGTGAATGATGCCGGCGCCACCGATGTCTCGGGCCTGCGGGTCGCGGTGGGCGAGCCGTCGTTTCCCTATCGCGCCTTCGACAATCTCGACCGGATTCACCCCGGTTCCGTCGCATCGCGGGCCGCGCCCGCCGACCCTTCGCCCCTCCCGGCGGCGGTGGCGGCCCCGGCCACGCCGCTGTCGGGCCTGGCGGGGTTGGGCGGCATCGAACCGCCCGCCCCGTGCGATGGCGGCGTCTTGTCCGGCCTGGCCGCCGTGCCGGCTGCAGCGGCCCCGGCGTCTTCCTTCCCCGCGTCGGCGCGGCCGCCTTCGGCCCCTTCCGATGCGCCGCACGGCCTTGCGGGGCTGGCCGGCCTGGGTGGTCTTGGCGGCGTGCCGGCCGGCGGGATGTTCTCCGCTCCGGCGGCCCAATCCCCGGCGGCCCAGTCCCCGGCAGTGGAACGCGCGCCCGTGCGTTCGCCCGAGCCCGCGCGCGGCATCAGCCTGAGGGAGATGTTCTCGGTCCTGCGCCGGGCGGCCCCGCCTGCCGGGCCGTCGGACACCAGCCTTCGGGATATTTTCCGCTGACCGCGCGGATGTCCTGCCATCGCGGCATGGGGCCTGGGACGATGACGGATGCGGCGGCGAAGGGTTTTCGATGCCGTTGATCTGTTGTGTTTCTCCCAAAGGCGGTGTGGGCAAGAGCACGATGGCGGCGAACCTGGCGAGCGCGCTGGCATCGGACGCGACGCTGCGTGTCGTCGCCGTCGATCTGGACCCCCAGAACATGCTGCGCCTGCATCTCGGCGTGCCGCTGCATCAGGTGCGGGGCTTCGCCCAGATGCTGGATCAGCCCCATCTTTGGCACCAGGTGGGGCAGCGCACGGTCGATGGGGTGACGGTTCTGCCGTACGGCGCGATGGACATGGGGGCGTCGGTGAACATATCGGCCCGGCTGGAACAGGCCCCCGCCCTGCTGGCCGAGCCGCTGCGGATTCTGGCCGCCGACCCCGCGACGATGGTGATCGTCGATACCGAACCCGGCCCGTCGGCCGCGTTGCGGGCGATCCTGCCGCATGCGGATGTGCTGCTGACGGTGCTGGCGGCCGATGCGGCCTCGGCCGCCCTGTTTGCGGACATCGAGTCCGGGCGGGCGTACGGCCATGGGCTGCCGGCGGCGCAGTATTTCATCATCAACCAGTTCGATCCGATGACGCGCCTGGGGCCGCGCATCGCCCGCAGCCTGGCCGCCCAGATGGGGCCGCGCCTGCTGGGGATGGTGCATCGCGACGAATACGTGCCCGAGGCGCTGGCGGCGCAGCAGAGCGTCGCCGCCTATGCCCCGCGCGCGCAGGCCAGCCACGACATCGCCGGCATCTGCCGGAAATTGCTGATGGCGCTGGGGCGGCGATGAAGGCGAAGACGATGGCCCGCCGCTCCTCCGGCCTGCTCGGCAATCGCCTGGTGAGGTGGCTGAGCTACCGTTGCGCCCGCCTGGCCGAGGGGCGGCACGGGTCGAAATTCCTGGCGGCGTGCGGGCTGGCGGGTTCGGCGACGGCGCTGATGGCGACGCTGGCGCTGCTGTCCGACGACCAGCAACTGGTGGTGGCGGCGGCGGGCATCGTGCTGTTCTTCGTCGTCGACCGCCGGGAGGGTGGCGAGGCGACCCTGTTCCTCAAGATCCTGTCGCTGGTCGTGTCGTTCCGCTATGTCGCCTGGCGCCTGACCGAGACGGTGGAATGGCGATCCTGGCCGCAGGCGTTTCTGAGCACCGGCCTGCTGCTGGCCGAGGGCTACGCCCTGATGATGCTGGTGCTGAGTTATTTCCAGACGCTGCATCCGCTGGAGCGCAAGCCGGTGCCCCTGCCCGACGACGTGTCGGCCTGGCCCAGCGTGGATGTCTATGTCCCGACCTATAACGAGGACCTGGCTATCGTGCGCGGAACGGTGCTGGCGTGCATGAGCATGGACTGGCCCGCCGACCGGCTGAACGTCTATATCCTCGACGACGGCCATCGCGAGGAATTCCTGGAGTTCGCGCAGGCGTGCGGCGCGGGCTATATTTCGCGCCCGAACAATGCCCATGCCAAGGCGGGCAACCTGAACCACGCGATGTCGGTCACCCGGGGCGAGTACATCGCGATCTTCGATTGCGATCATGTGCCGACCCGCGCCTTCCTGCAGACCACCATGGGCTGGTTCCTGGTCGATCCGGGCGTGGGGCTGGTGCAGACGCCGCATCATTTCTATTCTGCCGATCCGTTCCAGCGAAACCTGTCGGAAGGGCGCAATGTGCCGCCCGAAAGCAACGTATTCTATGGCCTGGTCCAGGACGGCAGCGATTTCTGGAACGCGTCCTTCTTTTGCGGTTCGTGCGCGGTGCTGCGGCGCCGGGCGCTGGACCAGGTGGGCGGGATCGCCACCGAGACCGTGACCGAGGACAGCCACACCGCCCTGAAGATGCAGCGCCTGGGGTGGTCCACCGCCTATCTTCGCATGCCGCTGGCGGCCGGGCTGGCGACCGAGCGGCTGATCCTGCATATCGGCCAGCGCATCCGCTGGGCGCGCGGCATGATCCAGATCCTGCGCCTGGACAACCCGCTGCTGGGGCGTGGCCTGACATTGCCGCAGCGGCTGTGCTACTTCTCGGCCATGGCGGGGTTCCTGTTCGCCATCCCGCGTCTGGTGTTCCTGAGCGCGCCGCTGTCGTACCTGCTGTTCAACCAGACCCTGATCGCGGCCTCGCCCGTCGCGCTGCTGGCCTATGCCGCGCCCCATTTCTTTCACTGCATCGCCACCTCGTCGCGCGTGCAGAAGAACTGGCGCTATTCGTTCTGGAGCGAGATCTACGAAACCGTGCTGGCGCTGTTCCTGGTGCGGATCACGATCGTTACCCTGCTAATGCCCCGGCTGGGGAAATTCAACGTGACGGACAAGGGCGGCATCCTCGATCGTTCCTATACCGACTGGCGGGCCATCTATCCCAACCTCGTTTTTCTGAGCGTGCTGGCCTGCGGGGCCGGCTGGGGGGTGTGGCGGCTGCTGGCGGTCCACAACGACCGGCTGACTATCGATGCATTGTGGACGAACCTGGCCTGGATCGGCGTCAGCATGCTGATCGTGCTGGTGGCCATCACCGTGGGGCACGAGACGCGGCAGGTGCGGCGCGACGCGCGGATTGCCGCCACGCTGCCGGTGACCCTGCGTACCGCTGACGGCCGCCTGTGCCGGGGCACGACCATCGACGTGTCGCGCGGCGGCTGCCGCGTGCAACTGGACCTGGCGGCGGGCGAGACGTTCGTTTCCGGCGCCTCGGTGCATATGTTGCTGGAGCCGCACGATCCGCCGGTCAGCGCCCGTGCGCTGGCCCTGCGGGACGGCGTGGTGAACCTGCAATGGACCCCGGCCACCCTGCAGGATGAGGCGCGCTTGATCCGTTTCGTGTTCGGCCGTGCCGATGCATGGGTTTCGTGGGCGGACTACCCGCCCGATCGTCCGCTGCGTAGCCTGTGGATGATCGTCTCCAGCCTGCGTAGCCTGGCGACGCGCGGCGACCGTCCGGCCAGCGCCAGCCGCGATGCCCACGCGGCCAAGGCCGCGCGGCGCGCGCGGCAAAGCGTCAGCGTCAATCGCCGCCGCTCGGTCACGGTGGAACCCCGCAAGACCGGCGCCCCCCTGATGCTGGCGGGAATGCTGGCGCTGTCGTCGGCGCTGCTGTTCCCGGGCGTGGTGCGGGCGGAGACAAGCCCGGCTGGCCCGATTCCGCCGCCGGTGGATCCGGCCGCGCTGACGCCCGCATCGGTTGACCCGGCCGCGCCGATTCCGTCCGGGCCGCCCCCCTCCACCAGTGCGCCGTCCGGAGGCGATGACGCCGTTCTGCTGCCCGAGCATGCCGGCGCGTCGCAGGGTGGCGATGCCGTGCCGGCCGCGCCGCCGGCTGCCCAGCCCGCCCAGCCCGCCGACGCCCCGGCCGGCGATTTGCCGGGCACCTCCACCCGGACGCGCACGCTGCGTCAGTTCGGCGCGCCGCAATCCCTGCGGATGACGCCCTTCGGGGCGATCCAGGGGCTGAATTTCGGCATTCCCGGCAGCCAGGTCGTCACCGCCGCGCACCTGACCCTGAGCGGGGCGATATCGCCGGCCCTGCTGCCGTCGGCCAGCAGCGTGACCGTCCGGCTGAACGACCAGTATATCGGCACCATTCCCGCCGATCGCGACCATCCGACTTTCGGGCCGGTGACGTTCCAGATCAACCCGGTGTTCTTCCTGGGGCAAAACACGATCAATTTCACCTTCGCCGGGCAGGAGGACGCGGTCGGAACGGGGGGGCAGGGGTGCAGCAATCCGTACAGCGGCATGTTGTGGGCCGAGGTGTCGGGCCAGTCGACGCTGGCGCTGACCACCGCCCCGCTGCCGCCCCGGCGGATCCTGTCGCACCTGCCGGCCCCGTTCCTCGACCCCACGGTCGCCGAACCCGCGGTGGTGCCGTTCGTGCTGCCCGCGGGGGCGGAGGCCGCGACGCTGAAGCCGGCGGCGGTCGTCGCGTCGTGGTTCGGCCGGCTGGCGGACTTCCACAGGGTCGGCTTCCCGGTGTCCGAGACCGCGCCGGCGTCGGGCAATGCGGTGGCCGTGGGCGTGCTGTCGCGCCTGCCGCCCGCCATCACGAAGGGGGTCGCGGTCGGTGGGCCGACACTGGCGGAAATCGCCAATCCGAACGATCCATTCGGCACCATCCTGCTGGTGACCGGCCGCACCGAGGACGAGGTGGCCGCCGCCGCCCGCACCCTGGTGTTCATGCCCGAATCCCTGGCCAGCGCGCCCAGCCAGACGGTCGTGCCCGTCAGCGTGCCGGCGCGCCGGCCTTATGACGCCCCGGCCTTTATCCCGACCGACCGGGTGGTCCGCTTCGGGGAGCTGGTCAGCGTCGGCGCGCTTCAGGGTTATGGCTATGTGCCCGGCACGCTGGCGGTGCCGTTCCGCATTTCGCCGGACCTGTACACCTGGCGCGACCGGCCCTTCATTGCCGATTTCCGCATCCATACCCCGTTGGCCAGCAATTTCGACCTGCAGCAGACGCGGGTGGATGTCAGCCTGAACGGGCTGTACCTGCACAGCTATGCCTGGCGTCCGCCACGGAAACTGCCGGGCTGGATCGCGCAATATCTGCCGCTCGATTCGGCGCTGGAGGCGGACCGGCTGGCGCTGCCGCCATGGGGCGTCTACGGCCAGAACGAATTGCAGTTCTATTTCGACGGCCGCCCGATGGCCCGGCGGGATTGCAGCGTGGTGGCGCAGGACATGGCCGTCAGCGTCGATCCGGATTCGACCCTCGATTTCCGTCGCGCGCATCATTTCACCACCCTGCCCAACCTCGCCTATTTCGCGAACAGCGGCTTTCCGTTCACGCGGATGGCGGATCTGTCGGACACGGTCGTGGTCCTGCCGGACCAGCCCGGACCGGCGGTGGCGACGGCGTTCCTGGATTTGATGGGGGTGCTGGGCTCCTATACCTGGTTTCCGGCGGAACGGGTGACGATCGTGGGCGCCGGCGGCATCGGCGCCGTCGCTGACCGCGACCTGCTGGTCATGGGCATGGTGCAGAACAGCGGCCCGATCGCCACGTTGCTTGGCCAGACCCCGTACCGGATCGAAAACGGACGCCTGCGCGTGGCCGAGCGCAGCATCCTGAACGGCATCCGCTATGCCTTTGCCGACGCGGCGCCGGACGCATTGCGGACGGTGACGGTGAACGGCTCTCTGGGGCTGGAATCCGGCGGGGCGCTGATCGGCGCGCGCTCGCCGTTCGCGGCGCACCGTTCGATGGTGATGATGCTGGCGGGCACGCCGCAGGGGCTGGACGAACTGGTCCATGCCCTGCAGGTTCCCACGCGGCAGCGCGGCATTCAGGGTGACCTGACGGTCATCAACGGCGACAAGATCGTGGCGTCGCGCAACGGGCCGACCTACACGGTGGGAACCCTGCCCTGGTGGCTGTGGTTCGACTGGTTCCTGCGCGGCCATCCGGTCCGCGTGACGCTGTTCGCCGCACTCGGCGCATTGGTCGCCGGCCTGGCGCTGCACAAGGAGATGTCGCGGCGGGCGGCGCGGCGCAAGGCCTATCTCGACCCGCGTGACGCGCCTGGCCCCGGCAACGGGGATGGGCGGGCGCAGTGACGAGGGCGCTGGCGGGAACCGGTATCGGATTGCTGCTGCTGGGGGCGTCACCGCTGGGGCTGTCGACAATCGCGCGCGCCCAGGTCGCGGCCCCGGCCGCGGACCAGAATGCGGGGCTGGTCGCGATCCTGCTGGAGCGGGCGCGATATTGGTACGATCACGGCCAGATGGACCACGCACAGCAGGCCCTGGCGCAGGCGCGGCAGATTGCGCCGGGCGATACGCGGGTCATGGCGCTGTCGGGCGAATGGGCGTTGCATTCCGGTGACCTGGAGGGCGCGCGCAAGGTGGCGCAGTCCCTGACCGCCATCGCGCCGACGGCGCCGGAGACCCTGAGGCTGAACCAGGTGCTCCAGGCGCAGGCCGTGCCCGACTCCAGCATCGCGCAGGTTCGCCAACTGGCGCGGGAGGGCCACACGGGCGCCGCCGCCGCCGGATATCGCCGGTTGTTTCCCAACGGGCCGCCGCCGCAATACGCGGTGGAATATTACGAGACCCTGGCCGGTGCGATAGGCTATCGCGAGGAGGGACGCGAGGGGCTGAAGAAACTGGTCCAGGCCGATCGCAACAACATGGCCGCGCAGATCGCCTATGCCCAGGTGCTGACCTGGCGCGTGCAGACCCGGACGGACGGGCTTGCACGCCTGCAGCAGATGGCGGGGCTGCCGAACCTGCAGCCCCAGGACCGTGACGCGATCCGCCAGGCGTGGCGCGCGGCGCTGAACTGGCTGCAGGAAGCACCGGAGAGCGTGCCGTACTTCGACGCCTGGCTGGCGATCAACCCGGGCGATGCGGATGTCCAGGCCCTGCGGTCCAAGGCTCAGGCGGGGGTGTCCGAGCAGGCGGTGCTGGAGCGCACGCAGGGCTTTCAGGCGTTGGGCAGCAACGATATCGAAGGGGCCGGGACGCATTTCGCCGCCGCGCTGGCGCGTGCGCCCAATGACGGTGCGACGTTGGGCGGCCTGGGGTTGGTCCGCGCGCGGCAGGGCCGGCCGCAGGAGGCGCGCGACCTGCTGGAAAAGGCCATGCAGGCCGACCCCGAGAACGCGGCGCAATGGCGCGACGCCCTGAACGGGCTGAAGGTTTCGCAGGCCTATTCCCAGGTGCGGGCCTTGCTGGAGCAGGGACATCTCGACGAGGCGCGGCGGCTGGCGGATGACATGCTGGCGCTGGACCCGTCACAGACCGGGTTGCTGGCGCTGAAGGCGGATATCGAACACCGGCAGGGTCATCAGGCCAGCGCCGAGGATTTGTACCGGCAGGTCCTCCGCAAGGAGCCGAACAACCAGACCGCGTTGCAGGGGCTGTATCACCTGCTGGCAGGCTCGGGGCGCGCGCAGGAGGCGGCGGCGCTGATGGATCGCCTGCGCCGGCTCTCGCCGGCGTTCGAGCGGCAGGTCCAGGCGAGTGACCTGGTGGCGCGGGCCGAACGCACGACGAACCTGGATGAAAAGATCTCGTTGCTGCGGCAGGGGCTGGATACGCAGGGCGGCGATCCGTGGGTTCGGCTGCATCTGGCGCAGGCGCTGGTGCAGGCCGGCAACCGCGATGAGGCCCGAGAGGTGATGGCCCCGCTGCTGGCGGACGATCGGCACCCCAGTGTTGCGGCATTGCAAGCCAGTATCTATTTCGCCAACCAGAACAACGATATGCGGACCGTGCGCCTGCTGCTGGCGCGCCTGCCGCGTGCCGGCATGACCGCCGATATCCGCCGCATCGCCGATCGGGCGCAGGACCAGGAACTGGTCGAGAACGCGCCCGTCGATCTGTCGGAGGCCCGGCTGTATTTCCTGCAGATTGCCCGCAAGGGGCATGACCCGGACGGCGCGCGGGGGCGGTTGATCGCCAATGCGATGATCGACCGGCACGATCCGGCCGGCGCGGCGCGGGTGTTGCAGGCGTTTCTCGACGCCACGCCGTCGCCGCCGGTGGCGCAGCGCCTGGCCTATGCCGGGACGTTCCTGCGGATGCAGCAAGCGCAGAAAGTCCGCGACATGCTGGAGCACGTCGATGACGCCAGCCTGGACGACCAGCAGCAACAGGTCCGTCGCGACCTGCAGACCGGCCTGGCCGTCATGACGTCGGACCGCCTGAACGCGCAGGGCCGGCAGGCCGACGCCTTCGACGTGTTGCAGCCCGCGCTGTCCGGCAGCCAGCCCAGTCCGGCGGCCCGCCTGGCGCTGGCGCGGCTGTACCAGTCCAGTTCCCGGCCCGCGATGGCATTGTCGATCAGCAAGGCGGTGGTGGCGCACGACCCGACCGACCTGGACGCCCGCCTGTCGGTCGTGCGGCTGGCGCTTCAGACCGACGATCCGGACGAGGCCGACAACCAGCTGCGCGAGATGACCGAGCAGGCGCCGGCCGACCCGCGCACCTGGCTGGCCTCGGCCGCCATCCACAGGGCCGGCGGCAACTGGGTCGCCAGTCTGGACGACCTGTCGCGCGCCCGCGCGCTGCGCCGCCAGCAGATCGGCGCCGACCGGGCCGGGGAGGGTGTCGACGGCCCGGCCGAAAACCCGTTCCGCGCCTTGGCCGCGGACGCGCATGCCGCACAGCCGGGCGAGCAGGACCCGATCCTGGCCCTTATCGACAACGACGTGACCAGCACGGCGCGGGAATTCGCCCCGTTCGTGGAGATCAACCCGGTGTTCAGGGGGCGCTCGGGCATCGGGTCGAGCAAGCTGACCGAGGGCGACCTGGCGATGACGGGTTCGCTCGCCGTCGGGCCGGGCCGGGTGTCGCTGGGCCTCACGCCGACGGTGCTTGCGTCTGGCGCCGACGACATGATGGAGGCCACCGAGGGCAGTGCGGTCGGCGTTGCGACGGACGCCGCCTATACGTGGAAGTGGCTGAAGGCCGATGTCGGGTCGTCCCCTCTGGGCTTCCGCATCATGAATGTGCTGGGCGGTGTGGAACTGAGCCCGCAGGTGGCGAACCGCCTGCGCCTGCGGGTCACGGCCGAACGCCGCGCGGTGACGGACAGCCTCCTGGCCTATGGCGGGTGGCGCGATGCGTCTGGCGTGAACTGGGGCGGGGTCGTGCGCGATCGTGCCCACGGGCAGCTTGAATATGGCGACGAGATGATGTCGTTCTATGCCGGGGGTGGATTTTCCTACCTTCAGGGCAAGCGCACCCAGGACAACGAGGAATACGAGGCCGGGGCCGGCGGCAGCGTCTCGGTCTTTCATGACGCGGTGCATGACGTGCGGCTGGGCATTGACATGAACTGGTTCAAATACAACAACAACCAGTACCTGTTTACCTTGGGGCATGGCGGATATTTCTCGCCGCAATCCTATTTCGCGCTTCTGGTGCCGGTACGGTACGCGGGTCATCAGGGCAACTGGACCTGGCAGATCGGCGGATCGGCGGGCTATCAGTCCTATTCCCAGCGGGATGCCGAGCGCGATCTTACGGCAGAACAGGACCCGAATTACCTGGCGCGCGCGCGGTCGGCTTCGGGCCTGGTGGGCGGTGCGGACGCGCTGCTGTCCTATCAGGTCACGCCGACGCTGCGCGTGGGCGGCAATTTCATCTATCAGAAGGCCGGGCCGTGGAGCGAGACGACGGCCGGCCTGTCCGTCCATTACGATTTCATGGGTATGCCCTGACATGTCTGCTGACCTGACGCTTTTCCTGCGCGAATTCGCCCGCGCGTTCGACGAACAGGCGGGCGCGCCGGCGCGGGATCGCTTCCTGCGCGGGGTCGGCGCACGCATGGCCGAGCGGCTGGTGCTGCCGCCCTGTGCGACGATCGAGGCGATGGAGCACGAGATGAACGCCCTGCTGGCGCTGGTCGGCTGGGGGCGGGTCGGCCTGTCGCTGGATCGGGGGCGGCAGGTCCTGCAGATCCGCCATGCCGGGCTGCCTACGCTGGGCGGTATGGGCGTGCCTTCGGGATACTGGCTGGCCGCGTGCCTCGCGGGGGTATACGAAACATGGATCGGCCGGCAGCCGGATGCGGTGGGCGGCTGCGCGATCACCTGGCGGCCGGATCAGCCGCGCGAGGGTGACGCGTTCGTCATGGAATATGGAAGCGTCTGACGCTTTTGGTCTGGAAAAAGGAATGAGGGCGGAATGCACCCGTTACTGGTCGGTCTGACCGTGCTGTTGATTGGCGATAGTCACATCACTTTCAAGAACTCGCTGCTGGCGACGCTGCCCGACGAACTGGCGCGGCAGGGGGCGAAAGTCGTCACCTATGGCCTGTGTTCGTCGAAACCCGAGGATTGGGTGGATGAAAAGCCCGCGAACGCGTGCGGCTATACGATGCGCGTGGGGGTCGAGCCGATCAAGCTGTTCATGGGCAAGGACCAGGCCCCGCCGAACATGACGGCGCTGGTGGCCCAGTGGCATCCCAACGCGGTGATTACGGTGTTCGGCGACGCGATGGCCGGATATGGGCAGAAGACGCTGCCCCGCGACTGGATCGACGAGCAGGTGCACGCCCTGGTGGGGCAGATCGGGTCCGCGACCTGCATCTGGGTCGGGCCGACCTGGGGGCAGTACAACCCCCGCTACGGCAAGACCGACCAGCGTGTGACGGAACTGGCGGCCCTGCTGAAGCAGGACGTGGCGCCCTGCCATTACATTGATTCGACCACCCTGTTCCAGCCGGGCAAGGTCGAGACCGAGGACGGCGTCCACCTGACCGCCCCGTTTTACCAGAGCTGGGGCAACGACCTGGCGAAGGCGATCATTCCCCTGCTGGCGCAGAAGCAATAGCGGCGTGGGCGGACTGGGGGTCGGGCGCCCCAAGCCCGCCCCTGCTGCGCGCCGTTCGTCAGCAGCCGTTCGGGGGCGGCGTCCATCCCCAGGCCGGACAGCCAGCGCGCCATCATCCTTGGATATGTAACAAGTGTCACGTCGCCTATCCTGCCGCGATACGGATGACATCCGGGCCGATGACGGCAATGACACAGGCGGGACAGGTCGGGCGTTGCCCGAACCCACCGGGGCCTGAGGCCCTGGACGTGGTCATGAATGAAATGAAACCCAGGTTCCGCACGATGCCGATCATTTCCCGCCTGTCCCGTGCGCTGTGCGGCGTCCTTCTGGCCGCCGGACTGGTCCGGCCCGCGGATGGCGCGGACAGCGTGGACCATGGCGCGGCGCTTTCGGGCAATGTCGATGTCGTGGGGCGGTTCGCGCAGGCCGAGCCGTCGGGGATCGCCCTGCTGCCCGACGGGCGGCTGGTGCTGTCCTTTCCCACCAGCGCCCAGGATCATCCGGGGCCGCGCCTGGCGACATGGATGGATGGCCGCCTTCTGCCGTTTCCCAGCGCGGCCGCGCAAAGGACGTTCCTGTCGCCGCTGGGCATGACGCGTGACGCCAGGGGGCGCCTGTGGGTGGTGGACGAAGGGATGGTGGCCGGCGTCCGGGCCGCGCCGCGGCCCGCCCTGATCGGGATCGACCCCGCGTCGGGCGCGCTGTTCGCCCGCATCGCCCTGCACGCGCCGGCCGTCCGGCCGGATTCCCATGTAAACGACGTGCGGGTCGATCTGACGCATGGGGCCGCGGGGACGGCCTATCTGTCGGACACGTCGCAGGCCGGCCATCCGGCGTTGATCGTCGTCGATCTGGCGCGCGGGCAGGCGCGGCGCGTGCTGGCCGACCGGCCCTGTGTCAGCGCCGAACCCGGCTTCGCGATGGAGGTGGACGGCCGGATGGCCCGCTACGACCTTGCCCATCCCGCCATGGGGCAGGGGGGCGTGAACGGCATCGCCCTGGACCGGGACGCCAGCCGCCTCTACTGGGCGCCGCTGTCCTCGCGCCGCCTGTACAGCGCGCCCACGGCGCTGCTGGCGGACCCGGCGGTCACGGACGACGCACTGGAACGGGCGGTGCGTGACGAAGGGGAGGCCGGCGTCGCGGACGGCATGGCCACGGCGCGGGACGGCAGCCTCTACATCACCGATATCGAACGCCACGGCGTCCTGCGGCGCACGCCGGACGGGCGGCTGTTCATGGTCGTCCACGATCCGCGCCTGATCGCCCCGGACAGCCTGGCGCTGGACGGGGACGTGCTGTGGATGACGGTGGGGCAATGGTCGCGCCTGCCCGTCTTCCACGGGGGGCGGGACATGCAGGAACGTCCCTATCTGCTGGTCCGCATCGCGCCCGTTGCGCCCTGATCGGCGTCAGCGCTTGCCCTTGCGCCGCTTCTCCTTCGCGGCGGCCTGCGACGGGGCGGAGGCGCCGCCGCGCGCGCGGTCCAGGACGAAGCGCGCGTAATCGTCCATGTCGCCGTCGAAGGGCGCCACCGTATTGTCGGCGGCGAGCCAGAGCCGGTCGGCCACCAGTTCCATCAGCGACCGGTCGTGGGTAATCAGGATCACCGCGCCCTCGTAATCGTTCAGCGCGTCCAGCAGGGCGCGGCGGCTGTCGATGTCCAGATGGTTCGTCGGTTCGTCCAGGATCAGCAGGTGCGGGGCGGCCATCGCCACCATGTTCAGCAGCAGGCGCGCGCGTTCGCCGCCCGACAGGGCCTCGACCGTCGTGCCCTGTTTCTCGAAATGGATGCCGAACTGCGCCAGGCGCGAGCGATGGGACTGGTCGCTGTCGGTCGGGCGGGCGGCACGGATGATGTCCAGCGGCGTATCGGAGGGATTCAGGGCCTCGATCTGGTGCTGGTGGAACCAGCCGACCTCCATCCGCCCGGATCGCGTCACCCGTCCGGACCGGGCGGCCAGCGCGCCGGCGGCCATCTTGGCGAAGGTCGATTTGCCGGCGCCGTTCACCCCCAGCAGCCCGATCCGGTCGTCCACATCCAGCCGCAGGTCCAGCCCCGCCAGGACGGGCGCGTCGTCGCCATAGCCGATCTCGACCCCCTCCAGCCGCATCAGCGGCGGGGCCAGCGGGCGCGGCGGCGAGGGCAGGATGAAGGGGGAAACCCGGGCCTCGATCGTGGTGGCGACGGGTTCCAGCTTGGCCAGGCGCTTCATGCGGCTTTGCGCCTGCGCGGCCTTGCTGGCCTTGGCCTTGAAGCGGTCGACGAAGGATTGCAGGTGGGCGCGCTCGGCCTCCTGCTTGGCGCGGGTGGCGCTTTGCAGGCGGATCTTCTCGGCGCGCTGGTGCTCGAACGAATCATAGCCGCCGCTGTACAGTTCCAGCTTGCCTTCGGTGACGTGCAGGGTGAAATCGACCGAATTGTTCAGCAGCTCCCGGTCGTGGCTGATGATGAGCGCGGAATGCGGATAGCGCGCCAGCCGGGCCTCGAGCCACAATGCGCCTTCCAGGTCCAGATAGTTCGTCGGCTCGTCCAGCAGCAGCAGGTCGGGCTGTGAAAACAGGGCGGCGGCCAGCGCCACGCGCATCCGCCATCCGCCCGAGAACTCGGCCATCGGCCGGTCGAGGTCGGCGGTGGAGAAGCCCAGCCCGTTCAGGATCTCGGCGGCGCGGGCGGGCGCGCTGTCGGCGTCGATCTCGATCAGGCGCGACCAGATGTCGCCCATGCGTTCGGGTTCGGCGGTCTCCAGTTCCGCCATCAGCGCCGCGCGTTCGGTGTCGGCGGCCAGGATCGTATCGATCACGCTGGTGGGCGTCGCGGGATGTTCCTGGTCCACGGCGGCGACCCGGGCGGCCTTGGGGATCGCGATCTCGCCGGAATCCGGCTGCAACTCGCCCATGATAAGCTTGAACAGGGTCGATTTGCCGACCCCGTTGCGTCCGACCAGGCTGACTTTCGACGGGTTCGGCAAGGTCACCGAGGCACGGTCAAAGAAGCGCCGCCCCCAGGCGTTGAAGACGAGAGAGTCGATCTGAAGCATGAGGCAGGCCACACCGTTCGGGACAAAAGGACGGGACAGGACAGGGCGCGCGTTGCCGCGCCCCGTGGGTCTGATGCCCCGGTGTTCTAGGGTATGGTCGGGGAATTGGCGAGGCGCTTTCTCCGGATCGGGCGTTGCCCGAACCCACCCGTTACCCAGGATCCGGGGCCTGAGGCCCTGGACCCCGATCAGGGAAAAACGACTGGGTTTCCAAAGGGCCGAGCCCTTTGGCGGGTTTCAGGGCAGCGCCCTGAGCCGTGCCGCCGAGGCGCGCGCGTCGATATTCAGCGGCTCTTGGCGGAATTGACGAGTTTTGAAGTTTTCTCCTGAGGCTGGGGCGTCGCACGAAGCGTCTCCGGCTCGCCGATATGGAACTCCCCGACCAGGCGGGACAGTACGGTTGCCTCCTTGTTCAAGGAATGGGAGGCCGCGCTCGACTGTTCGGACATCGCGGCATTCTGCTGGGTCACGCGATCCATCTGGCTCATGGTGGCATTGACCTCGCTCAGTCCGCTTGCCTGGTCCCGCGCCGCCAGTGAGATCCGGGAAATGAATTCGCTGAGCCGCCCGACCTGGCTGACGATGCGGTCCAGCGCAGTGCCCGTTTCGCCAACCAGCTTCACGCCGCGACCGATTTGCTCGCTGGACGTGGAGATCAGGGCTTTTATCTGCTTGGAGGCCTCGGACGACCGTTCGGACAGCGCCCGCACCTCGGTGGCGACGATGGCGAAGCTGCGGCCGGCGTTGCCCGCCCGGGCGGCCTCGACCGCCGCGTTGACCGCCAGAAGATTGGTCTGGAACGCTATTTCATCAATCAGCCCGAGAATGTGCCGGATTTCACCGACCGCGTCCTTTATTCCGGCCATTGCCGCGACAGTCTGCTTCACCACCACGCCGGAGTGCTCGGCGTCGGCCGAGGCGCTGCTGACAAGCGTATCGGCGACACTTGCCCCCTCGGCGGTCTTCCGGACGGTGGCCGTGATCTGGTTCAGGGCGGCGGTGGTTTCTTCCAGGCTGGCGGCCTGCTGTTCGTTCCGTCGGGACAGATCCTCCGAGGCCACGGCGATCTGCGATGAACCGGCCGTCACGCTCCGTGCCGAGAACGCAATGGATGTTATGACCTCCTGCAGCTTGTCCATTGCGATATTGAAATCTTCACGAAGCACCTCGTATTCGGGCGCGAAGCGTGCACGCAGGCGAAACAGCAGGTCGCCACCGGCGAGACGCTCCAGCCCGTTTCCCAACGCCTTGACGACGTCTTGCAATTCGGCGGCTCGGGCGGCCTGCGTGGCCTGGGCTTCGGCGCGCAG
Organism: Gluconacetobacter johannae; assembly: GCF_014174305.1. Taxonomy (GTDB): domain Bacteria; phylum Pseudomonadota; class Alphaproteobacteria; order Acetobacterales; family Acetobacteraceae; genus Gluconacetobacter; species Gluconacetobacter johannae. The sequence continues at coordinate 40,766 of NZ_JABEQH010000018.1, forward strand.
CACCTCGGCCTGGCGACGGCTCTCGGCAGCCGCCTCCTCGTTGCGCCGGCCCGTGGCCAGGGCAACGCGGAAACCGTCGAGGGCGACCGCGATGGTGCCGGTTTCATCGCGTCGGTGCTGGCCCATGACGGGCCGGGCGTAATCGCCGCGGCTGAGCGTCTCGACCGAAGCCAGCAGGGATTCCATCGGGCGGCGGACCAGCACGACGACCATCAGATAGAGCGTCCCCAGGACAAGGAGCGCGGTGACGATCCCCCCCAGGATCATCATCCTGACGTCCTGCCAGACCGGCGTCGCAAACACGTCTTCGGGGATATCGACGATGATGGCCCACGTCGTCTTGAGATTCGGGATGGCGAACGGATAGATCACGCGTTCGATGGTCCTGCCGTGGATTTCGTGCAGGATACGGGAGCGACCGTCGGCGAGGGCCGCGGCGAGTTCCCTGGCGCCGTCCCCCGCATAGGCCGTCATCAGAAGATGCGCGTCCGGATTGGTCACCCAGGTGCCGTTTCCGGACACCAGCATGACATGACCGCTGCCGAAGGGCCGCATGGTGCCCAGCATGCGCGAAAGCCGGTCGAGGGGCGCGTCGATCCCGGTGACGCCGATCGCCTTGCCGCCGAATTTCACCGGATAGGCAAAGGAAACCATCTCGATGTTGCTGCCTTCATCGACATAGGGTTCGGTAATGATGCCCTTGCCCTGCGACATCGGCAGTGTGTACCACGACTGCGAATAATGGGCCGGCAATGCCGAGAATTCGAGCTTGCCGTCGCTTCCGCGCAGCCAGTAGGGATTGAAGATCCCGGACGTGTTGTCCCCTGGCGCCTTTGGATCGCTCGTTCCGTCGAAGCCGAGCGGGGCCTCTTCCATCCACGAGCCATAGAGATCGGGGAACCGGCGTTCGTTCATCCGGAGCATGGCCACGATGAGGCCACGGTCATGCAACCCGGCCTCATGCGCGGCTTCCACGGCGCCGCTCATCAGGTTTGCCGCCGAATTCTGCTCGGCCAGCTTTGTCGCGACTTCATTGGCGGCGATCTGCGCCTCGGCCTCGGCCTGGGCATATACGAAACCTTCGACGCGTGTCTTGGTGGTCCAGGCCAGCAATGCGATCGCGCAGCAAAGAATGACGGCGAATGCGGCCCCGGCGGTGCCTATCAACTTATGGGAAAGGGATTCAAAAAACCGTCTCTGCGGGACAGGCGTCATGTAGCTGGCTTCTCTCATGCGAAGAAGGTTTAAGGATTTATTTCTGGATAATTCACTTTTGTAAGTCAATGCGACTCCGCAAGGACATGTCTGCCGTCCGCACCGTGCATCCCAGGGGCGCATCCCAGGGGGCGCGTCCCAGTGGGTGCGTCCTGGTGCGATCGCACAAAACGGTGAGGCGTCGCGCGGCGTTGCCGATACGGGATTCACCGGACGGATGAACGATCGGCGGCAGGGGCGCGTTGTCTGGCCTCCAGAAGCCGGGCAGGTCGGAGAAGGCGCGATGACAGAGCCGCGAAGCGGGCCGCGAAAGGAGGGCGGGGCGTCCGGACCCGCGTCCCTGTTCGATCCGGGGACGCTGCTGCGCCTGGGGGCGATCGGCCTGGTCATGATGGGGGTCGTGACCGCCTTCGCCTGGAGCGCCGGGTGGCTGTCGCCGCGCCGGCTGACGCAGGCGCGGATGATGGACGCCCTGGCGGCGGTGGACGGCGTCCATCCCGGCTTCCGGCGCAACCACGCCAAGGGGGTGTGCGTCGCCGGCTGGTTCGAGAGCAGCGGCCAGGCCGCGTCGCTGTCGAAGGCGGCCGTGTTCCGGCCCGTCCGCTCGGCGGTGATCGGGCGCTTCGCGCTGGCGGGCGGCATGCCGTTCCAGGCCGACGCCCCGGCCAAGGTGCGGAGCATGGCGTTACGCATCATGCCCCCCGACGGGGCGGAATGGCGCATGGGGATCAACGACATTCCGGTGTTCGTCGCGCGGACGGCGCGGGAATTCCGCGACCTGCTGCTGGCGACCCGCCCCGACCCCGCGACGGGCAAGCCCGATCCGGCGCGGGTGGGGCCGTTCCTGGCCGGCCATCCGGACGTCGCGCGTGCGCTGGCCCTGGTGGGCGCGCGCCCCATCTCCCCGGGCTTTGGCGACGACACCTATCGCAGTCTCGACGCCTTCCGCTTCATCAACGCGGATGGCGTCTCCACCCCGGTACGCTGGGAGATGGCGCCGATGCAGCCGGGAGGACCCGCAGGCGCCGTGACCGGCCAGGATTATCTGTTCGACGACCTGCTCACCGCCCTGGGCCGGCATCCGCTGTCCTGGCGGCTGATGGTGACAATCGGCGCGCCGTCCGACCCGACGGCCGATCCGACCCTGCCGTGGCCTGCCGACCGCCGGCAGGTCGAGGCCGGAACCCTGACCCTGGACGTCGCGCAGAGCGAGGATGGCGGGCTGTGCACCGGCATCACCTACGACCCGCTGGTGCTGCCGCCCGGCATCGCACCGTCGGACGACCCGATCCCGGCCGCGCGATCGGCGGCCTATATGCGCTCGTTCACCCTGCGCGCGGGCGAGGTCAAGCTGCCCAGCGCCATTACCCCCGCGATGATCGCGGCGAAGGAAAGGCCATGAACCCCGTTGTCCGCTTTTCCGCCCTGGCGCGGGTGCTGCACTGGCTGATGGCGGCGATGGTCCTGGGCATGCTGTTCGTCGGCGTGTTCATGGCCGCGACCGAAGGGCCGGCCTATGCCAGGCTGGTCGCCCTGCACCGCCCGATGGGCGTCGCGATCCTGCTGCTGGCCTGCGTGCGGCTGGCCAACCGCCTGCTGGTGCCGCCGCCGCCGCTGCCGGCCGGCATGCCGCGGGTCCAGCGGATCGCCGCCCTCGGTTCGCACATCATGCTCTACGCGCTGATGTTCGCCATGCCGCTGGTCGGCTGGGGGATGCTGTCGGCGGGGGCCTATCCGGTCGTGCTGTGGGGGCCGGTGCGGCTGCCGCCGATCCTGCCGCACGATCCGGCGTTGTTCGCGGCGCTGCGCCACCTGCATGGCTGGCTGGCCTTTACCCTGTTCGGCGTGATCGTCATCCATCTGGGCGCGGCGCTGTTGCATGGGCTGATCCTGCGGGACGGAGTCTTTGCGGCGATGGCCTCGTGGCGGCGCGGCCGGCGGGACGGCATCTGACAGGGACGGGTGGGCGAGACCGGCATGATTGCCCATTTTTCCGATCACGCCGCCAACGAGCGGACCTTCCTGGCCTGGATCCGCACCGCGCTGGCCGTCATGGCGTTCGGGTTTCTTGTCGAACGGTTCGACCTGTTCCTCCAGGTTGCGGCGGCGTCGCTGGGCGGCCACCGCGTCTTCGTCGGCCGGCACCTGTTCGGCGATATCGTCGGCCTGCTGCTGTTGCTGCTGGGCGGGGCGATGATGGTGGTCGCGACCCTGCGGTACCGGCGGATCCGTCGCGGGATCGAGGCACAGGACATGCAGGCGGGCGGCGGTGGCCGGACCGACCTTGTCCTGATCGGGATCCTGCTGTTGCTGGGCGGCGCGCTGTTTGTCTATCTGGCCTACAATGTCCTGGCGTCGCCGTAAGGACATGCCATTGCCCGATCAGATTAAAAGAAAAATTAAAATATAGTTGCGCGGCGGCAAACTGCCTTAGGCTGTCGCCGTGGCCGGGTGTCCGCGTTGCGCGCGTGCCGGTCTGAGGACACGGGCATAACGCTTGCGCGCGGCGGTGGTGGGTCGATGAGGCATGCGGGGCCGGGATCGGGAATGTGGCATCCTGTCTGGCTGCTGGCCGGCCTGCTGGCCCTTTTGTACATCCCCCCGGCGCGCGCCGTGTCGCTGAACCTGCTGATCTGGGAGTGGGACCTCGATCCCGGCCTGGTGAAGGCATGGACCGGCACGACCGGAACCGAACTGAACCAGATCATCTTCGACAATGGGGAGCGGCGCGACCTGCTGATTGCCAGTGCCGACGCGCCGATCGACATGGCGGTCATCGACAGCGCCCATATCGACGCGCTGGGCCAACGCGGGCTGCTGGTCGATCAGGACCGGTATCCCCTGCCCCCCGAGGCACGGAGCGAGGCACGGTGGCGGTCGATGTGCGGCCGGTACGGCATTCCCTATATCTGGGGGGGCACCGGCATCGTCTATCGCGCCGACCGGGTGAGCACCCCCCCGGAATCATGGGCCGACCTGCTGCGCCCCGCGCCCGCCCTGGCGGGCCATGTCGCGATGACCGACGACCAGGAGGAGATTCTGGCTGCGGCCCTGGGGTTTCTGGGCCGGCCGATGTACAGCGGCGACCCCGAGGAGCTGAAGCAGGCGTTTGCGATCCTGAAGGCGCAGGTTCCGGCCGTGCTGACCTACAGCCTGCCGGTCACCGCGCAGCAGGAGAAAAGCTTTCGCGACCGGATCTTCATCGGGCTGGGCAATTCGGGGGACCAGAGAACCCTGAACATGACCAGCGGCGGGTCGCGGTCATGGCGATTCGTAACCCCCCGGGATGGCGCCATACTGTGGGTGGACTGCCTGGCCGTCCTGGCCCGGTCCCCCCATCCGGATCTGGCGGAGCGCTTCATCGCCTTCCTCGCCCGTCCGGACAATGCCGCCCGGAACGCGATTTTCCTGCAACAGCCGACGACGAACCTTCATGCCGCCGCCCTGCTGCCGCAGACGATGCGGGACGACCCGCAGATCTATCCGCCGGCGGGGATTCCGGTCACGTATCGCCGGTCCGCGCCGACGGACAGCCTGCCGCTCCGTCGTCGGATCCTGAGCGCCCTGATCGCCATTCATGACGCTCAATAAACGCGCGCTTGCCCTGATTTTCCCGATCGTGCTGCTGGGATACGCCCTGGCGGGGGGACTGGCCTGTTACGGCTACCGGACGGCGCTGATCGGCTTGCAGAAGGCGCGGCTGGACCAGGAGGTCTTCCAGCTCAAATCCTCCTATGCCGATTATGTGTCCCTCGGGTCCCGGCTGTTGTACGTTGTGCGTAACAGCAACGCCTTCCTGCTGTTTCTCAACGAAACCGACGAGGCGTACCGGACGCGCGCGCTGGCCGTCGGCATCCAGGACAGTCTCCAGTCCCTGGATCCGCGGGACGATACGTTCGTGTCGTGCAGTATCTTTCAACCCGATGGCCGGCTGGTCTTCCATTCCGACAATGGCCAGGATCCGTTCAGCACGGCAGGCGAGCGCCAGCGGGCTTTCGCACGGGCGGCGATCGCGGACGAGGCGCCGACGCGCTCGGCGCTGATCGTCGAGGATGACGGCCTGCCCTATCTGCTGATGTCCAGCCTGGTGCAGGCGCGGACCGCCCGCCAGCCCGTCCTGTCGCAACGGGAGCAGGCGGTGCTGTTGCAGATCGCGATCCGCCCGGTTCATTTCCAGGCCCTTCGGAGCGCGCTGGAGGCCGAGTACAGGACCCGGATCGAACTGTCCGCGACGCCCCTGGCGCCGAACGGCGAACTGTCGGCCGTCACCCGCCTGGCGCCGGACCTGTATGCCCGCCTGACGCCGCCCGATTCCTACCTGCATGGCCGGTTCCGCAGGATCGCCACCATCTCGGTCGTGATGAGCCTGAGCCTGAGCCTGGTGTCGATCGGCGTGCTGATGGTGCTGGTGCGGCGTTTCGTCACCGGCCCGGTGGAGGAACTGGACCGGCAGGTGAGCGGCATCATGGCGCAGCAGCGCGAGACCATCGACCTGCCCGGCACCGGCGAGGTCGGACGGCTGGCGGCGAATGTCAGGCGCCTGCATTGGGAACTGGACCAGGCGCTGAAGCGGACGCAACGCCTTTACGAGACGGATTCGGTGACGGGGATCGGCAACCGGATCTATTTCAATGAAATGCTGGAGCGTTTTTTCCACGAGGAAAGGACCACCGGGCAGCCGGTCACCATGCTGTTCATCGACCTCGATAATTTCAAGATGGTCAATGACGGGTACGGTCATCGCGCCGGCGACGCGCTGCTGGAGGCCGTGGCCCATGCCCTGGTCCAGGCCCTGAGCGAGACCGCCCGCGCCTGCGATGCGGCGCCCGGCATCGCCGCCCGGTTCGCGGGGGACGAATTCGCCGTCCTGGTGCAGGCCGGCCCGCGGACTGCTTATGTGCAGGACCTGGTCCGTTCCATCCTTGCGCTGTTCCAGGGGGGATTCAGTGTCGATGGGGTTCGCCATCCGGTCACCGCCAGCATCGGCGTGGCCTCGGCGCCGGAAGACGCCCTCACGACGACTCTGCTGATATCGTGCGCCGACCATGCCATGTACCACGCCAAGGCCAGCGGCCGGAACACCGCCGCCTTCCATGGCGACCTGCCCACCGTTGCCCTGACCGGGAAATCTCCGCGGAACCGGTAGGGAGGGAGGCTGGTTCATCAGATGCGGGTATCGGGACGGATGCCCGTCCGGGGCGAGAGATGCAGGATATAGGTCGGGTTGCGGATCAGCCGGCCCGGCCCGGTGGCGACGGTGCGGACCGTATGGCTGAGTTCGATCTCGTCGTGATGTTCCAGCGCGACCGAAAAGACGTGCTGCCGCCACGACAGCGCGGCCTCGAACTCGGACGCTTCCTGCCCGTAGCGCAGGCTCATCCCGTCCTGCCGGACGATCTGCCCGCCGGCCAGGGTCAGCATCGCGACACCGGCGGCCACCGTCGCGGCATGGCCGATATGGCGGAACAGATGGTCGTGCAGGCGCGGCAGGATGTGGCGCATCAGCACCGAAGACAGGATCGCCGCCATCGCCACCGCCAGCCCGACGGTCATCGCCCGGGTCGTCAGCAGCCCGAAGCCGGCGTACAGGCCCAGCTTCATCAGATGCAGCAGGATCTCGTTCGCGGCCCGGGTCGCGACGATTTCCTCCTTGCACAGGCCCAGGCGGCGATAGAACCCGTTGAAGACCAGCCCCACCGCCCCGGTAAAGCCCGACAGGAACCCGGCCGCCGCCCCCGTCGCGACCAGCCACCCCAGCCGGACCGGCCGGTCGGAAACCGGGCGCGGCGCGCGGAACAGAAGCGGCAGGTTGCCCATCAGGAACAGGCCCAGCAACACATCCAGATAGGCCGGGTTCATGCGGCTCAACCCCCAGGCGCCCAGCGCCGCGAAGGGCAGGGCGGCGGGGGCGAAGCGCCAGACCACCGCCCAGCGGATGGACCGGCGGAACGTGGCGATGCGGGCCAGCGAACTGGCCGCCGTGCCGATCGACAGGGCGGCGGGCACCTGCGCCGCCGGGACGACCAGCCCCAGCAGAGGCATCAGGATCAGCCCCGCGCCGCCGCCCGAGACGGTGCTGAGGCCGAAGGCGAAAACCGAAGCGACCAGGATCAGGCACCAGACGAGCATGCGTCGCAATTTCCGTGATCGGGGCACATGTCGCGGGGGCGACGGCGGGCCGTTGACGGCATCATCATGACGTCCGGCCCTGCTGAAATCAGGTTAAAACCTCCCAATCTGCCGCACCTGCCCTTTCGTGGGGGGCGGGCGGCTTCTATCGTCGGCGTCGCTGTCGTGGTCCGTCGGCCGGACCCTGTGGAATGGAGAACCCCGATCGTGTCGGGCATGAGATCGTGACGGGGATCGGTGCGACGACCCGCCTGCTGCTGGTTGAGGACGACCCCGATACCGCCGCCTATGTCCGCAACGGCCTGGCGCATGAGGGGATCGCCGTCACGATCGCCGACAACGGGATCGACGGCCTGTCCACGGCCTTGGGCCGGGAATGGGATGCGATCGTGTTGGACCGGATGCTGCCGGGCATGGACGGCCTGTCCATCCTGACCCGCCTGCGCGAGGCCGGCAGCCATATTCCGGTCATCTTCCTGACGACCATGGACGGGGTCAGCAGCCGCGTCGGCGGATTGCGCGGCGGGGCCGACGATTATCTGGTCAAGCCGTTCGCCGTGCGCGAACTGGCGGCGCGCATCGCCGTCCTGCTGCGCCGGGTCGGCCCGACGCGGCATGTGACCGCCCTGCGGGTGGCGGGGATCGTGCTCGACCTTCTGACGCGGGAGGTCACCCGCCATGGCCGGAAGATCCTGCTTCAACCGCAGGAAGTGAAGATCCTTGAATATTTCATGCGAAATCCCGAGACGATCCTTTCGCGCCAGATGCTGCTGCATTATGCCTGGAACGTGGATTTCCCGGTCCGCACGAATATCGTCGAAACCCATATCAGCCGCCTGCGCGACAAGCTGGGACATGACGGCCGGCAACTGATCCAGACCATCCGGGGTGTGGGCTATGTCATGAGGGACAGCGATCTTGGCAGCATTCCCCCCGGCTAGGGGCCGGATCGCCGCGATCGTCAGGGTCGTTTCCAGTCTCTCGTTCCGGATCGTCATTCTGTTCGCGGGTTTCCTGATGCTGTCGGGCATGCTGGTCATCCTGCTGTCGGGCCTGCACAGCCAGCGCTCGCTGCAAGGCCAGATCCGCCATGCCGTGGCGACCGAGCGGGCGGAGGTGCTGTCGGCGGCGGGGGGGCAGGATCTGGGGCACATGCTGCCCGTGGTCCGGAACCTGGTCCGGAACGAACCCGCGTTCTTCTATCTGCTGCAAGATGCGTCCGGCGCGGTCCTGGCCGGCAACATGCTGCATCTTCGCCCGGTTTCCGGCAGCCGCTGGCTGTCCTGGGCGCACCGGCTGCCCTTTGGGCTGAACGATATCCCGGTCTATGGCGAAGGGGTCGTGCTGGCGGATGGCGGCTATTTCTTCGTGGGCATCGATGCCTCCCCGCTGAGCCGGCTGCGGCGCGACATCGGGGCGATCGTGATCTGGAGCCTGTGCGGATTCTGCGTGCTGGGCATCGGCGGCGGCCTGATCCTGAGCGCCGTGATCCTGCGGCGGATCGAGACGATCAGCGTGACCGCCCGCCGGATCATGAGCGGCGATATCTCGCAGCGGATTCCCTATCAGGGGACGGACGACGAATTCGACCATCTCGCCCACAGCCTGAATGCGATGCTGGAACAGAACGAAAGGCTGATCGCCAGCCTGCGGCAGGTGTCCAACGATATCGCGCATGACATGCGCCGTCCGCTGTCGCACCTGCGCCAGCGGCTGGAGACCGCGTCCCTTGCCGAGCATACGCCCGCCGGGTTCCGGGCGGCGATCGACGATGCGGTCATCGACCTCGATCTGGCACTGGAGATCTTTTCCTCGCTTCTGCGCCTGTCGCGGATCGAGGGCGGGATCGCGACCGACACGATGATGCCGGTCGCCCTCGACACCGTGACGGCGCAGGTCGCCGAACTCTATCGCCCGGCGGCCGAGGACCGGCATCAGGCCCTGCTCGTCGCGTCCCCGGTGTCCGGGACGGTCGCCGGCGATCCGGTCCTGCTGATGCAGATGCTGTCCAACCTGGTGGAAAACGCCCTCAACCACACGCCGGACGGCAGCCGGATCACCATCAGCGGCGTGGCGGACGGCGAGCGGGTGACGCTGGTCGTGGCCGATGACGGGGCCGGCATTCCCACGGGCAGCCGCGAGCGTGTCTTCGACCGTTTCGTGCGCCTCGACAGCAGCCGCTCGGTGCCGGGCAGCGGCCTGGGGCTGAGCCTGGTGCGCGCGATCGTGCGCCTGCATGGCGGGAGCATCACCCTGTCGGACAACCGGCCCGGTTTGCGCTGTACGATCGTTCTGCCGCATATCGCCTTATTCAACCCTGTGCGGGATGCGGGCCCGGCCAGGGAACAGCCAGGAAACATGATGTGAGCACCACGTCCGAACGACCGGAATCGCGCCCTCTGGCTGTCGTGACCGGGGCGACCGGTGGAATCGGGCGGGAAATCGTCGCCCTGCTGGTCGGTTCCGGCTATCGCGTGACGATCCTGGCGCGCGGGGGCGCGGCTTCGCCGGGCGTTGCGTCCGGCGGCCCCGCGTGGGGGGCGCATGTCGCGGCGGTGTCCTGCGACCTGGCCCGGGTGGAGTCCATCGCCCAGGCGGCGGCCGCCATCGTGGCGGCGGGCGATCCGGTCATGCTGCTGGTTCATTGCGCGGGGGTCATCAGCCCGGGGCAGGGCGATGGCCTGTGCGGCGACGGCGTGGCGCGGCAGGTTGCCGTCAATCTGACGGCCCCGATGCTGTTGACCTCGCGGTTGCTGGAATGCATGCCGCGGGGCGGCCATGTCGTGTTCGTCAATTCCATGGCCGGCGTGATGCCCCTGCAGGGCAGCGGGGTCTATGCCGCGACCAAGTTCGGGCTGCGCGGCTATGCCCTGTCGCTGGCGCTGGACCTGCGCCCGCGCGGCATCCGCGTGTCGTCCGTCTTCCCCGGGGCGGTCGATACGCCGATGCTGTGGCGGGAAATGGCGGAAGGCGGGTCCGTCCTCAATTTCGTCAGCCCGCCCGCCGCCCCCGCGGACGTGGCGCGGCGGATCGTCGCGGTCTGCCGCCGGCCGCGGCGCGAGGTGTTCCTGCCCCCGCTGGACGGAATGTTCGCCAATCTCTGCCTGCTGCTGCCCGGCGTGTTGCGCCTGTCCCTGCCGCTGCTGACCTTCAGTGGCCGCCGGGGCTATCGCCGGTTCCAGAAGCGTTGCGGGCCTGTGGAATAGGCATGAAGGCAAGGGCTTCGCCCTTGACTCACCAAAGGGCGCAGCCCTTTGGAAACCCAGGACTTTAATAAACGAATGGGATGCATGGGCCGCGGATCTGGCGCGGGATTCCGCTTTCCTTTCGCTTATTTGTTCTCTATATGTTCCAATCCCGGAGGGGGACATGACGAGAACGGACCGAACCGACATGCTGGCCCGCCTGCGCGGGCAGATCGCCCGGATGGAGCGGAATGCCGCCCGCGTCGCGCCGGATGCGGGATGGGGCGATGGTCCGGCGCCCTGGGGGCTGGCGGTGCCCGAGATCGACCGGCATCTGCACGGCGGTCTGCTGCGCGGTGCGGTGCATGAGGTGATCGGCCAGGGCGGGGACATGACGCTGGCGGTCCTGCCGGCGCGGTTCGTCGCCCATGTCCTGGGGGTGGGCGACGGCCCTGTGGTCTGGATCGGGGGCGGCCTGTTCGACCTGCATGCGGACGGGCTGGTCCGGGCGGGGGTCGATCCCGGCCGCCTGCTGGGTGTCGCGGCGGGGCGGGACGACATGCTGGCGGTCTGCGAGGATTCGGTGCGGGCCTGCGGCGTCGCCGCGGTGGTGGCGGAACTGGACGGCGCGCTGTCGCTGACGGCGTCGCGCCGCCTGCAACTGGCGGCCGAGGGCTCGGGCGCCACCTGTTTCCTGATCCGCCGGTCGCGGCGGCCGGACGATCGCACCCTGTTCCAGCCGACGGCCAGCGCGACCCGCTGGCGCATCGCCGCCCTGCCGTCGCCCGCCCCCATCGCGGGGGTGCGGGGCGTCGGCGCGGCGCGCTGGTCGGTGGATCTGCTGCGGTGCCGGGGCGGGCGGCCGGGCTCATGGATCGTGGAGGTGGGGGATGCGCCGGATCGTCTCGTTATGGCTGCCGTTCCTGCCGGTCGAGCGACTGCGGCGGCGGCATGCCCTGTCGCCGGACCGGCCGCTTGTCACGCGGTCGCATGACGGGCGCCGGCAGGTGATCGCCGCCGCCGACCCGGCCGCCCGCGCCCAGGGGGTCGTGCCCGGCCAGCCCCTGGCCCAGGCGCAGGCGCTGGTCCCCGACCTCCAGGTCCTGGCGGCGGACCCGGATCGCGATGCCGCCGATCTGGCGCGGCTGGCCGGCAGGTGCCTGTGGATGTCGCCGCTGACCGCGCCGGACGGGGTGGACGGGATCTGGATCGACGCGTCCGGCTGCGCGCACCTGCATGGGGGCGAGCCTGCGATGCTGGGCCGGTTGCTGGACGACCTGGGGCGGCTGGGCCTGTCCGGCCGGGTTGCGATCGCCGACACGCCGGGGGCGGCCCATGCGCTGGCCCGGCATGGCCGGTCGCGGCTGGCGGTGCTGCCGGCGGGCGCGCCGGAGACCCTGTTCGATTCCCTGCCGGTCGAAGCCCTGCGGATTGCCGGCGACACCGCCGACATGCTGCACCGGCTGGGCCTGGGGCGGATCGGCGCGGTGCGCGCAGCGCCGCGCGCGCCGCTGGCCCGCCGCTTCGGGCCGCTGCTGCTGACGCGGCTGGACCAGATGCTGGGGCGGGTGGCGGAACCGATCCGGCCGGTCCTGGCGCCGGAGATCGTCCAGGCCCGGCGCGGCTTCGTCGAACCGATTTCCACGCCAGACGCCTTTCGCGTCGTGATCGACGCTCTGGTCGCCGAGGCCTGCACGGCGCTACGCCGGCGGGGCGAGGGCGCGCGGCGGCTGGATCTGGTCTTCGAACGGGTGGACGGGACGGCGCGCGCGGTCCGGGTGGGCACGGCGCGGGCGGTGCACGATCCGGCGCATCTCGGCCATCTGCTGGCGGAACGGATCGAAAGCGTGGAACCCGGTTTCGGGGTCGAGGCGATGCGCCTGCTGGTCACGGCGGCCGAACGATGCGCGCCGGTCCAGGATGGCGGAGGCCGGAGGGGGATCGGGGATGAGGCGGACCTGTCGGTGCTGGTCGATCGGCTGTCCAATCGCCTGGGGCCGGAGCGGGTCTTTCGCCTGGCCCCCGTGGCCACCCATGTGCCCGAGCGCCGCCAGCGCCGGGTGCCGGCCGACCGTGCCGGCGGGGGCGGGACCTGGTCGGCCGACTGGCCGCGCCCGATCCGCCTGTTGCCGGCGCCGGAACCGGTGCGGGTGACCGCGCTGCTGCCCGATCATCCGCCGCGCGCCTTCATCTGGCGCCGCTCCCGGCACGAGGTCGTGCGGGCCGACGGGCCGGAACGGATCCTGGGCGAATGGTGGCGACCCGCGACCGATGCCGACAACGACCGGGTGCGCGAGTACTGGACCGTCGAGGACCGCGACGGCCGGCGCTTCTGGCTGTTCCGCCGGGGGGACGGGCAGCATGTCTGGTCGGGCGATCAGGGATGGTTCCTGCATGGCTTTTTCTGAAAGCCCGCTTGAAAACGCATTTTGCCGGCGATCCGACGCGCGTTTCCTGCGCTTCGGTGCTCACGGCCCTCAAGGCCGCTCCGCTCCGATGCTCGCAAACCCACGCCGGGCGTGCCGCTGCGCGACACTCTCGCTCGGCAAAAAGCGTTTTCAAACGGGCTTTGAGAAATCGCTTGAGCACGCCTGCCACGGGGGCCGGTCGTGACAGGCTATGTCGAATTGCAGGCGATCACGAATTATTCGTTCCTGCGCGGGGCCAGCCATCCGGATGAACTGTTCGCCCGGGCGAAGGCGTTGGGGTACGCGGCGCTGGGGGTCGTGGACCATAACAGCGTGGCCGGCATGGTGCAGGCCTGGACGGCCGCCGAAAAACATGGGGTGCGTCTGGTCGCGGGATGCCGGCTGGATCTGGTGGACGGGCCGCCGCTGCTGGCCTACCCGACCGATCGCGCCGCCTGGGGACGGCTGTGCCGCCTGCTGACCGAGGCGAAGCGGCAACGCGACGATCGCGATCCGGGCCTGCGGCGCGTGGATCTGGCCCAGGGAAGCGACGGGCTGATTCTGGTTCTGCTGCCCGACCGGCCGGACGACGCCCTGGCGCGGGACCTGGCCTGGCTGCGCGGCCTCTGCGGCGCCGAGGGGACCGATCGGGGCTACATGGCCCTGACCCTGCGCCGGCGGCCGGGCGATGCCGTGCGGCTGCATCGTCTGGCGGACATGGCGCGGGCGGCCGGCGTGCCCGACGTGGTGACGGGGGATGTGCTGTACCACGTGGCCGAACGGTCGGTGTTGCAGGATGTCCTGACCTGCATCCGCGTGGGCTGCACGGTCGATCTGCTGGGCGACCGGCGCGAAGCCTATGCCGACCGGCACCTGAAATCGCCGGCCGAGATGGCGCGGCTGTATGCCGATCATCCCGCCGCACTGGCTCGCACGGCCGAGATCGCGGCCCGCTGCGGGTTCTCGCCGGCCGATCTGCGCTACCAGTATCCGGCGGAAAGCGACGACCCCGCCGAGGCCCCGCAGGACCGGCTGGACCGTCTGGCCCGCGCCGCCCTGCGCGACCGCTACCCCGCCGGCGTGCCGGACGGGGTGCGCGCGCAGGTGGAATACGAACTCGACCTGATCCGCCGGTTGGACTACGCGCCCTATTTCCTGACGGTGCACACCATCGTCCGCCAGGCGCGCGCGCAGGGCATCGTCTGCCAGGGGCGCGGATCGGCCGCCAATTCGGCCGTCTGCTACGCGCTGGGCATTACCGAGATCGACCCCGCGACGTCGAACCTGCTGTTCGAACGCTTCCTGTCGGCCGAACGGCGGGAACCGCCCGATATCGACGTCGATTTCGAAAGCGATCGGCGCGAGGAGGTCATCCAGTGGATCTACCGGCGGTATGGCCGCGACCGCGCGGCGCTGTGCGCCACCGTGATGCGCTATCGGGCGCGCGGCGCGCTGCGCGACGTGGGCAAGGTGATGGGCCTGCCCGCCGATGTCACCGGCCTGCTGTCGACGCATCTGGGCGGCATGTCCTTCGACGAGGGCGCGTTTCATGAGCGGGCGCGGGAACTCGGCCTCAACCTGCACGATCGCCGTCTGCTGCTGACCTTGCAACTGGCGGGCGAACTGATCGGCTTTCCCCGCCAGTTGGGCACCCATCCGGGCGGTTTCGTGCTGACCCGCGACCGATTGGACGATCTGGTGCCCATCCAGCCGGCGGCGATGGAAGACCGGCAGATCATCGTATGGGACAAGGACGATATCGACGCGTTGCGCTTCATGAAGGTCGATGTGCTGGGCCTGGGCATGCTGGGCTGCATGCGCCGCGCGTTCGAGCTGCTGGAGGACCATCACGGTTTGCGCCTGAGCCTGGCCGGCATTCCCCATGATGACGCGCCCACTTATGCGATGATCCGCCGCGCCGACACCATCGGCACCTTCCAGATCGAAAGCCGGGCGCAGATGGCCATGCTGCCGCGCCTCAGGCCCCGGGAATTCTACGATCTGGTGGTGCAGGTCGCCATCGTGCGCCCCGGCCCGATCCAGGGGGACATGGTCCACCCCTACCTGCTGCGGCGCGAGGGGAAGGAGAAGGTGCACTACCCGACCCCGGAGATGGAGAAGATCCTGAAAAAGACGTTGGGCGTCCCGCTGTTCCAGGAACAGGCGATGCAGATCGCCATCGACTGCGCCGGCTTCACCCCCGGCGAGGCCGACGAACTGCGCCGCGCCATGGGCACCTTCCGGGGCGAGGGCACGGTGTCCTATTTCCGCGAGCGGCTGATTGCCGGCATGACGGCGCGGCATTATCCGGCGGAGTTCGCCGAACGTATCTTTCGCCAACTGGAAGGATTCGGATCGTACGGCTTTCCGGAAAGCCATGCGGCATCCTTCGCCCTGGTCGCCTATGCCTCATCGTGGATGAAATGCCATTATCCGGACGTGTTCTGCGCGGCCCTGCTGAACAGCCAGCCGATGGGCTTCTACCGCCCGGCGCAGATCGTGCGCGACGCGCGGGCGCATGGCGTGTGCATCCGTCCGGTCTGCGTCAATGCGTCGCGCTGGGAGTGTACGCTGGAACGACGGGAAGGCGCGGGGCTGGCCGTGCGCCTGGGCCTGCGGATGGTCAAGGGCCTGTCCAATCGGGACGCGGCCGATCTGGTGGCCCACCGCATGCCGCCGTACGAGAGCCTCGACGATGTGTGGCGTCGCGCGGGCCTGCGGCCCGATGCGCTGGAATGCCTGGCCCAGGCCGACGCCTTCCAGGCCCTGGGCCGGGACCGGCGCGCCGCCCTGTGGGATATCAGGGGGCTGGCGGACACACCCCTGCCGCTGTTCGCGGCGGCGGACAAGGGCCGCAACCGTCCGCTGCCCGAATTCGTCGAGCCTGATGTCGCGCTGGCGCCGATGACCGAGGGACAGGACGTCGTCGAGGATTATCACGCCACCGGCCTGACTCTGCGCCGCCATCCCGTCGCGTTCCTGCGCGATGCGTTGCAGGCGCGCGGCATGGTGGCCTGCGCCGACCTGCGCCGGCTGCGCGACGGATGCCGCGTCGTCGTGGCCGGGCTGGTGCTGATGCGCCAGCGGCCCGGCACCGCCCGGGGCGTGATGTTCATGACGATCGAGGACGAAACCGCGATGGCCAACCTGATCCTGTGGCAGGATCGCATCGCCGCGCAACGCCAGCTTGTGCTGTCGGCCCGCCTGGTGGCCTGCCATGGCAGGCTGCAACGCGAAGGGGAGGTGACGCACATCGTCACCGACCGGTTGGAAGACCTGACGCCGCTGCTGCGCGATATCGGCCGCGCGGATCTGCGGCCGGGTACGCCGCTGGTCATCCCGTCGCGGGATTTCCGATGATCGGGGTCGGGCAACGCCCGACCTGTCCTGCCAGTCGATACGGCGCTTACCGCGCCCACGCGACGATCGCCGCGCCGACCTCCTGTAGAACGGTTTCCTGCTGCGCCTGGCTCAGGCCCGGCGCATCGTAATAGCAGGCCATCAGCAGGGGCGCGTGTCCGGCGCGCCGCACGATCGCATAGTCATTGCACGCGCCGTTGCCCGTGCCGGTCTTGTCACCGGCGATCCAGCCTGGCGGAAATGCCGCGCGCAGGCGCGCCGAGCCGGTCCGGCAGGCGACCATCCAGCCTTCGAGCGTCGCTTGCGATCGGGGGCTGAGGACATGGCCCAGCAAAATCGTCCGGGCGGTTTCCACGATCGCGCGGGGCGTGGTGGTATCGAGATCGCCCGATTTACGGCTGGCCGCCACTTCATAGCGATCGAACCGCGTCGTCCCGTCGCCCAGCTTCCGCACATAGGCGGTCAACGCCTGCGGCCCGCCGACCCGCGCCAGCAACAGATTCGCCGCACCGTTGTCACTGTACAGCACAATGGACGCGCAGAGTGTTCCGACGGACAAGGCGCCCTGCGCCACATGGGCCGCGGAGACCGGGGAATAGCCGACGATATCCTTTTCGCCATACCGAACGAGGTCCGACAGGCTGTCGCGGCCGGCATCGACACGGGACAATATCAGGGCGGCAAGCACGCCCTTGAACGTGCTGCACATGAGAAAACGCTCGTCGGCCCGATGGGCCAGAGATCGCCCCGAGCCGGTATCGACGGCCCATACCCCCAGCCTTCCGCCATGTCGCCGTTCGATGGCCGCCACGGTGTCGTCCGCGACGTCATGCGCATGCGCGGTCCCTGTCGCAATCAGGGCAGGAACGCACAGACCCAGGCTGCGACGTGTAAGTGCAGAGCGCATGTTTTCAGAGTGCCTTTACGCAACGGAGAGGCTGGAGGGGCAATATGGGAAGCAGACAGAAAGAACATGGTCGTTTTATGGTTGCGTCGATCATGAATGAAACGACTGGGTTTCCAAAGGGCAATGCCCGTTGGCGGGTTTCAGGGCAGCGCCCTGAGGCATGCCGCGAAGCGCCATTCGCAATGCCTTTTCACCTTCCCTCCCACCGGGCGGGGGCGCCGGTTCCGAACGCGGCGACGCCGCGATGGAAATCGTCGCTGCCGTAGCAGCGCCGGATCAGGTCGGAAATGTCCGGCGTCGCCTCGTCGCCCAGCCGGCGCAGCGTTTCGCGCGTGACGTCGATGGTGATCGGCGCATGTTCGCGTACCCGCCGGCAGAGTCTGGCGATGCTGTCATCCAGGCCCTCGGGGGGGACGATGGCGTGGAGATAACCGGTGCCGGCCAGGTCTTCGGCTGTCGGCAGTTCGGCCAGCAGCGTCATGCGCTTGACCCAACTGAGTCCCAGCGTGCGTTCCAGCCGACCGAGATTGGCCGCCGACAGGCAGTTCCCCAGGGTCCGGGCGATCGGCACGCCGAAGCGCGCGCCCGTCGCCGCGATGCGAAAATCGCAGCTATTGGCGATGGCCAGGCCGCCGCCGACCGCCCAGCCCTCGACCACCGCGAGGGTGGAGATCCTGATCCGCTCCAGCCGGGCGATGCACTGGTCGATTCCGCGTTCGTACGCCACCCCGTCCTCGCCCGAACGGAAATCGCGGAACTGCGCGATATCGGTGCCGGCGACGAAGGCCTGGCCTCCGGCGCCGCGCAGGACCGCGATCCGGACGGTCGGGGTGGCGTCGATCTGTTCGATCGCGGCCCCGAGGTCGCGATACATCTGCCAGGTCATGGCGTTGCGGGCCTGGGGCCGGTCGAAGACGATGAAGGCCACGTCTCCGTCGATCGCAAGGCGCACCTGTCCGGCGGCGGGGTCCTGCTGTGATGACGGGGGGCTCATGACGCGAACGCTCCATCGGCCGCGAGGCCGGCGATCGCATCGTCGGACAGGCCGCGTTCGGCCAGGATCTCATGCGTGTGTTCGCCCAGCAGCGGCGGCGGGCGGCGCACAGTCTGCGGCGTGCCGCGCAGCTTTACCGGGAAACCGATATTGGGGATCGTGCCTTCGACCGGATGGGGAATATCCATCTTCATCTCGCGGAATGTGCCGTGGTCGCTTTCAAACGCCTCGGGATAGGTGTTCATGCGCCCGGCGGGTATGCCCTTGGCCAGCAGGGTTGCCACCCATTCCTCGGACGGGCGGGTCATGAAGGTCTTTTCCAGTTCCTCGATCAGCACGACCCGGTTGGCCAGCCGGTCGGAAATCGTGGCGAATCGCGGGTCGTCCAGCAGGTCGCGCCGGTCCAGCTCGCTGCAGAGCAGGACCCATAATTTCTGGTTCGTCGCCCCCATTACGAAATAGCCGTCCGACGAGCGCACCGCCTGGTAGGGCGCGCTCATGCGGTTGGCGGTTCCCAGCGGTTCGGGAATCGTGCCCTTTCCCCAATATTCCGAGATGTCCCATATGGAAAATGCAAGAGCCGAATCGAACAGCGACGCGTCGATGAACTGGCCGCGTCCGCTCTTCTCGCAACCGATATAGGCCGCCAGGATCGCATAGGTCGCGAACAGGGCGCAGCCGATATCCGCCACCGGTACGCCGGCCTTGACCGGCGGGCCGCCGGGATGCCCGGTCACGCTCATCACGCCCGACATGGCCTGCGCCATCAGGTCGAAGCCCGGTCGCGCGGCCCACGGTCCGGTCTGGCCGAAGCCTGATATGCTGGCATAGACCAGGCGCGGGTTGATCCGCGACAGTGTCTCGTAATCGATGCCCAGCTTGCGGACCACGCCGGGGCGGTAATTTTCCACGACGATATCGGCGGTTTTCACAAGATCGAGGAAGATTTTCCGCCCCGCCGGGTTCTTGAGGTTCAGCGCGATGCTGCGTTTGTTCCTGTTCATGTTCAGGAACCCCATGCTGTCATCACCCTTCATGCGAAACCCCATGGCGCCGCGCGTCTGGTCGCCGGTGCCCGGCGGTTCGATCTTGATGATGTCGGCGCCCAGGTCGCCCAGTAGCATGGTGCAGACCGGCCCGGCCATGACCTGCGTGATGTCCAGAACCCGGATGCCGGCCAGCGGCAGCGGGCGGGCGGCGGCCGGGGCGGGCCCTGTCCCGTCCTTCAGCCGGTCGTCTTTTCCATCGTGAGGAACAGATGTGTTTTCGGACTGGAGCATGCTGTCCATCGTCGCGAACCCTCCGTGTTTATCCCGTTTTCGTGATTGAACGGGTATCGGTATTTTGCATTCATAATTCATAATTCCGATGTGCTACAAGCATTCCGACAGGGCCGGGGCGAGAGTACTCCGTTCTGTGAGAGGCCAGGAACCGCCCCGCCGGTCCATGCTGCCAGTCGGGACCGACGACGGCGAACTCAAAAAAAAACAAGAAACGAGGCCGACAATGTTCCAGGGCAAGACGATGACGCCGACCGCCTATCTTCGTCACACCTTCACGACCGCGCCGGGCCGGGTCTTCGGCCTGGTCTGCGTCATGTATTTCATCACCTATGTCGATCGCGTGAACATCTCGACCCTGGCGCCCGTGATGGCGCGCGATCTTCACCTGTCGAACGTGCAATTGGGGCTGGCGCTATCCGCCTTCGGCTACCCCTACGCGCTGCTGCAGATCGCGGGCGGCAGCCTGGCCGACAGCCTGGGGCCACGCCGGACGCTGGTGTTCAGCGGCATCATCTGGGGGGCGGCGACCATCCTCACCGGCCTGGTGGGGGGCCTGTTCTCGCTGATCGCGATCCGGGTCCTGCTGGGCATCGGCGAGGGCGCCACCTTCCCCGCCGCCACGCGTGCGGTGGCCGCGTGGGTTCCGTCCACCCGGCGCGGCTATGCCCAGGGCATGATGCATTCCTCGTCGCGCCTGGCGAACGCCCTGACGCCGCCCCTGACCGTGATGGTCGCCTTGTGGCTGGGCTGGCGGGGGGCCTTCATGGTGCTGGGCTGCGTCAGCCTGTTCTGGACGCTGGCCTGGGCGTTCATGTTCCGCGACCGGCCCGCCGAACATCCCGCCGTGACCGCCGGCGAGTTGGCCGAGCTTCCGGTCATCGAACCGCACCGGGCGGGTGCGCGGGCGGGCGACATTCCCTGGCGCGCGCTGGTGCGCGCGATGATGCCGGCGACGCTGATCTATTTCTGCTATAATTGGACGTTGTGGCTGTACATCACGTGGCTTCCCAGCTTCTTCGTGCAGGCGTACGGGCTGGACCTGAAACATACCGCCGTCTTTTCCTTCGGCGTGTTCGCCGCCGGCGTGGTCGGCGACACCTGCGGCGGCCTGTTCACCGATTATCTGTATCGCCGCCATGGCAACCTGCCGCAGGCCCGGCGCCAGGTCATCATCACCAGCATGATCGGTTCCATGCTCTGTCTGGTACCGGCGCTGTTCATCCATAATCTGACGGCCATCGGAATCGCGCTGGCATCGGCCTTCTTCTTCCTGGAATTGACTGTGGGGCCGATCTGGGCGATCCCGATGGACATGGCCCCCCGATACGCAGGCACCAGCAGCGGAATCATGAATACGGGCTCGGCGATCGCCGGCATCCTGTCGCCGTTCGCCTTCGGCCTGATTATCCAGCTGTCACATAGCTACAGCCTGCCGTTCCGGTCGTCCTGCTGCTGCTGGGGGCCGCGCTGGCGTTCCACTACCTGCCTTCGGGACCGGATGCGGCCCCCGCGTCGTCGAACCCTGCGTCGCCCCGGCCGGTGCATACGATCGGCAATGCCCATGGCCGCTGATATCCCCGGCGTGGCACGTCCGCGCCCCCTGATCGGCCGGAGGACCCAGGCGTCATGACCGCCCCCACGATCGTTCCACGCCTGAACCTTCACGACACGGTCACCACCGCGTTGCGCGGCATGATCCTCGACGGCGTGCTGGCGCCGGGCGAGAAGATCGCCGAGCGCGCCCTGTGCGAACGGTTCGGCATTTCGCGGACTCCGTTGCGCGAGGCGCTGAAGGTCCTGGCGTCCGAGGGGCTGATCGACCTGCTGCCCCGGCGCGGCGCGACCGTCGCGCAGATTACCGAGGCCGACATCCGGGACCTGTTCCCGATCATGGGCGCGCTGGAGGGCCTGGCGGGCGAGCTGGCCTGCGCGCGGGTCGATGCGCGCGACATCCGGCATCTGCGCGCGTTGCACGACCAGATGATGGACAGCTACGCACGGCGTGACGAGCATCGCTACCTGCGCCAGAACAGGAAGATCCACGAGACCATCTTCGCGCTGGCCCGCAATCCGGCCCTGTCCGAGATGTACCAGCAGATCCTGACGCGCATCCATGCCTGCCGCTTCATCCTGAAGAAATGTGACCGCGACTGGGCCGCCGCGGTCGCGGAACATGCCGAAATCATGGACGCCCTGGCGCAGCGCGACGGGGCGCGCCTGTCGCGGTTGATGCGCGATCACATCGCCGGGACCAGCGCGCGGATCGCGCTGGCCTCGCTGGACGGGAATGAGGAACGAGATGCTGTTTGAATTCGACGGCCAGACACCCGACCTGTCGGCCGAAACCGGCTATGTGGCGCCGAACGCCACCCTGATCGGCGCGATTACGGTTGGGGCGGACGCCAGCGTCTGGTTCGGCGCCGTCCTGCGCGGCGATTCCGAACGCATCGCCATCGGCGCCGGCAGCAATGTGCAGGACAATTCCGTCCTGCATACCGACCCGGGATTTCCGCTGGAGGTCGGCGAGGACGTGACCATCGGGCACATGGTTGTCCTGCATGGCTGCCGGATCGGCGCCGGATCGCTGATCGGCATGGGGTCGGTCATCATGAATGGCGCGCGGATCGGTCGAAACTGCCTGGTCGCGGCGGGCAGCCTGATCCCGGAGGGCAAGATATTTCCGGACGGCTCGGTGATACGCGGCCGCCCGGGCACGATCGTCGGACCCGTCACCCCGGCGCACGAGGCCATGATGCGGCGCGCCAGCCTGGCCTATCGGGATCGTGCGCGCCGCTATCGCGACGCGCTGCGCCCGGTGTGAAGGTCACGGCCCCGACCCCGATAATATCCCCCGATTCCAGGACGGACCATGGAACCTGATGCGGCGGCATCGCTTACCCTCATGCCCGAGGGAGAGCGCCGATGAGCCCGTCCGATCCTTCCGATTCCCCCAAGCCGGCCGAGCCACCCGTGCCCGACCGGGTGCCGCCGGGCGTCGATCCGCACAAGCCGGCCGGACCATCCCCGCCGCCGCACGAACACGAACCGCCCCTTGAGCCGGATCCCTACACCCGGACGGAGGTCCGTCCGGAACGGGGCGGATAAGCATCGGGCGGATGTCGATTTTTCCGCCCTCCCCCTACCAACGGGCCGGATATTCGCCATGTGCCTGGAGTAACCGAAGTACCTGACGGGAGGGAGATGCGATGTCGCAAGTCCCGGCGTTTCAAGATGGCCCACGCCCAGAACCTCCGGTTCCGGTGCCGCCATGGCCCGTGCCGCCCCCAGGCGACGTCCCCGTCCCGCGTCCGGACGAGGAGGATGAGGAGGACGAGGAAGATGAAGAGGACGAGGCCGATGACGCGGCCCGGCGCAGGCCGCTGAACCGGTAGCCTGACGGGCGATGGCGGCAAGCGGGGGCCGATTGACGTCGAAAAGGCATGACATGGGGCGCGCGTTGGCCGGCCCGAGGGCGAGTCCCTGACGCAACCGCGCATTCGCACTTGCGTCCGGCAGCAGCATTCCGCCGTCCAACACATTGATATCAAGAAAGATGGTGCCGACACTCGGAATTGAACCGAGGACCTACTGATTACGAATCAGTTGCTCTACCCCTGAGCTATGTCGGCCGGCCGATGAGGGCTATATCCGACCCGTGGCATGGCTGCAATATGCTGAATGACTATCCATCCCCCGAAATTGAATTATATGTGGGGGGGTGATGAGCGAGACGATCTCTGCCCGGACCACCCGCCTGGTCCGTGGGGCCGGCTGGTCCCGCCGGACGGCGGCCTTGCGCCATGTCTGGACCATCGACGGCCTGGTCGAATGCTCCGGATGCGGTCTGTTCCAGCGCATGCCGGCGCTGGAGCCGGGGCATCTGGCGTCCTGCGCCCGATGCCAGCAGACGCTGGAATGGCGGCGGCGGACGTCGCCCCTGCAGACCCCCCTGGCATTCTGCATCAGTTCCTGCGCGCTGTACTTGGCGGCGCTGGCGTCGTCGCTGATGACGCTGGATGTCTATGGCCGCGAACGGACCGTCAGCCTGCTGACCGGGCCGATGGAATTGCTGCACGAGGGTTGGGGCGAGGCCGGGTTGCTGGTCGGGATCGTCACCATCGTCGCGCCGGCGATCGTCATCGGCATGATGTTCGCGATCCTGTATGCCGCCAGCCGCCGCCAGATGCCGGACTGGGCGCCCCATCTGCTGATCTGGTACGAAAAGCTCCGTCCCTGGTCGATGGTCGAGGTCTATGTCCTGGGCATCTTCGTCGCCTATACCAAGCTGACGGATCTGGCCCATGTCGATGTCGGGCCGGCGGTCTACCTGATCGCGGCGCTGATGCTGACGATGGCGGCCACCGATTCGACCCTCGATACCGAACTGATCTGGCAGCATCGGCGCGTGGAGTCCATCACCCGGATGGAAAACGGCGAACGGGTGCGGGTCCGCCATGTGCGGATAGACGAGATCGACATGCCGCCGGTGGACCATCTGGTGGCGTGCCCCGCCTGCGGCCTGGTGGGCGAATTGAGCCGGCCGGTCAGCAATCTGCAATGCGTGGGCATGTGTCCGCGCTGCGACCACCGCGTCTGGCGCCGGGCGCCCCAGGCGCTGGCGCGGCCGACGGCGTTCCTGATTTCGGCGGTGATCTGCTATTTTCCCGCCAACCTGCTTCCGGTCATGACCTTCTTCAAGATCGGCGGCGGGGGCGGGCACACCATCATCGAGGGCGCGATCGAGCTGTGGCAGGACGGGATGGTGCCGCTTTCGCTGCTGGTCTTCTTCGCCAGCATCGTCGTGCCGATGCTCAAGATCCTCAGCCTCGGCTGGATGCTGATCGCGACCTGGCGGGGATCGTCCTTCGCGCTGGTGCAGCGGACGCGGCTGTTCCATGTCGTTGACATCATCGGGCGCTGGTCGATGATCGACGTGTTCATGGTGTCGATCCTGGTGGCGGTGGTGCGATTCAATTCGCTGGCCAATGTCACGGCGAATGCCGGAATGGTGTCCTTTGCCGCGGTGGTCGTCCTGACCCTGTTCGCGGCATGGAGTTTCGATCCGCGATTGATGTGGGACGCGGCCGGGCAGAACCGGCCGGCCCCCGGCGGCGGGCAGGCGTCCGCGGTGGTGCGTACGCGCGACGGCCATGCCGTGGCGGAAACTGAGATGATGGAGCCAGGGCAGGCGTGACGGACGACCCTCAAGATCATACCGGTGGACGATCGTCCGTTCCGCCGGAAGCCTCGGAGAGGCGGTTCCGGTTCTCGATCGTCTGGTTCGTTCCCATCGTGGCGATCGGCATCGCCGGCTACCTGGGCTGGCGCGGCTTCATGGGACGCGGGCCGGAGATCACGATCACCTTCGACACCGCCGACGGGCTGACCAGCGGCCAGACCCAGGTCAAGAACAAGGCCGTCCCGCTGGGCACGGTCGAGGCCGTCACCCTGACCCCGGACATGCGCCATGTCGAGGTCCGCGTGCGGATGAGCGCGCGCTCGGCGCCGATGCTGACCGATCATGCGCGCTTCTGGGTGGTCCGGCCCCGGCTGAACGGCGCCAGCATCACGGGGCTGGAGACCCTGATGTCGGGGGCCTATATCTCGATGGACCCGGGCGAGCCCGGCGGCCAGCGCACGACCGAGTTCAAGGGGCTGGAATCCCCGCCGGGCATCCGTTCCGACCAGCCGGGCAACACCTACACCCTTATCAGCGCGACCCTGGGGTCGATCGGGCAGGGGGCGCCGGTCTTTTTCCGCGACATCGACGTCGGCGAAGTCCTGGGCTACACCATGCCGCCGGGCGGCGAGGGGCCGATCCTGGTCCAGGTCTTCATCCGCGAACCCTATGACCGCTATCTGCGGACCGACACGCGTTTCTGGAACGTCTCGGGCGTGCAGGTCGGGTTCGGGGCCGGCGGGCTGAAGGTCAAGCTGCAATCGTTGCAGGCCCTGTTCTCGGGCGGGGTGGCGTTCGGCCTGGCGCAGCGGCGCGAGGCGCAGGGCGTGCCCGCGGCCCCCAAGAATTCGGTGTTCCGCCTGTACGAAAGCCAGGAAGCCGCCGATAATGCCGGCTATCGCGAGCGGCTGTCCCTGGCGACCTATCTGACCAGTTCGGTATCCGGGCTGGCGGTCGGGGCGCAGGTCACGATGTTCGGCATCCAGGTCGGGACGGTCACCAGCGTGAAGCTGGATCTGGACCCGAAGGCCGGGAAGGCCCGCGTCCGTGTCGGCATGGAGATCCAGCCCGAGCGGATCCTGGATGAGGACGAAATCCATCACGACGCCATGGCCGGCATGGTCCAGGCGCTGGTGGACAACGGGCTGCGCGCCTCGGTCGATACCGCCAGCTTCCTGACCGGCGAGGCGGTCATCGGCCTCAATTTCGTGAAGAACGCCACGCCCGCCGTGGTGCAGGCCGAGGGCACGACGCTGGTCATTCCCGGCAAGGCCGGCGGCATGGGCGGCATCATGGATTCGCTGTCCACCGTCGCGGACAAGATCGCCGCGATGCCGCTGACGCAGGTGGGCGAGAACCTGAACAATCTGCTGGCCCATTCCGACGCACGCATCAACAGCCCCGAGGTCCGGCAGGCGATCGCCGCCCTGCGGGATTCGCTGCGTAGCGTCCAGGGCCTGGCCGGCGACGCCCGCCACGGCATGCATCCGCTGTTCGAGCGCCTGCCGCAGATGAGCGAGCAGTTGGACAAGACGCTGAAGAACGCCAACGTCCTGCTGGCCAGCTATGGCGGGGACACCGATTTCCACCGCGACCTGCAACATATGCTGGTGCAACTGGACGAGGCCGCGCGGTCGCTACGCTTCCTGACCGATTTCCTCAATCGCCATCCTTCGGCGCTGATTACGGGACGCTAGTCGATGACATTGCCTGGGTACACATCGAACCACCGCCCCGCGTCGCGCCGGGCGGTGCTGGGGCGCGGTCTGGGCCTGCTGGCGGTCGCGGCCGTCGCCCCGCTGGCCGCGTGCTCGTCCGATCCGGCCTTCTATACGTTGGCTCCCTGGCCCGGCCCGGCCCAGGGCGGGGCGCCCGCGGTGATCGAGGTCCGGACCCCCACCGTCGCGCTGTCGCTGGATCGTGACCGGATCGTGGGCAGCGATGGTGATTATCGGATCAAGCTCAGCAGCGGCGATGCCTGGAGCGAATCGCTGCCGACCATGATCGCTCATGTGCTGACCGCGAACCTGCAGCAACGCCTGCCGGGGAGCGCGGTGTTCGCGCAGAACGATTCAGCGGCCGGCACGCCGCTGGCGGTGGTGGAACTGGATGTGACGCGCTTCGCGCGCGACGGCGCGGGGCGTGCCGTCCTGGCGGGCAGCCTGGCCGTCCACCCGGTTGGCGTGCCCGGATCGTCCAGCGTGCTGGGCCTGACCCTGCCGGTGCAGGGCGGGGGCACGCCCGGCATGGTGGCGGCGCTGAGCGGCTTGCTGGGACAGGTCGCCGATGAGGCGGCGGTACGGCTGCGAACCCTGGGTGCAGGCCTCAAAACGCTGCCCTGAAATCGGGGTCCAGGGCCTCAGGCCCTGGTGGGTTCCCCACCCAGCGGAAATAAAAAAGGGCGCCACAGGGCGCCCTTCGTTCGTCCGGAACCGTCGGAGACGATCAGAGCTTCTCGACCTGGCTGTATTCCAGATCGACCGGCGTGGAGCGGCCGAAGATCGAGACGCTGACCTTGAGGCGCGCCTTTTCCTCGTCCACTTCCTCGATCGTGCCGTTGAAGGAGGTGAACGGGCCGTCGGAGACGCGCACCTGCTCGCCGATCTCGAAGGTGACGGAAGGACGGGGGCGTTCCACCCCTTCCTGCGCCTGCTTCATGATCCGCTCGGCCTCGGCGTTGGGAATCGGCGAGGGACGGGTCTTGCTGCCCAGGAAGCCGGTGACCTTGGGCGTGTCCTTGACCAGATGCCAGGCGTCGTCGGTCAGTTCCATGTTGACCAGGACGTAGCCGGGGAAGAATTTCCGCTCGGAGCTGACCTTCTGGCCACGGCGGACCTCGACGACCTCCTCGGAGGGCACCAGGATATCGCCGAAATGGTCGGACAGCCCCTTCTGCGCCGCCTGCTCCTTGATGTGCTGGGCGATCTTCTTTTCGAAGCCTGAATAGACGTGAACGACGTACCAACGTTTTGCCATGGTCCGTTCCTCAGCCTCCAAGCCCAAAAAGTTCACGTACGCCGAGGCCGATGATCTGGTCGACGACAAAGAAAAATGCCGACGTCAGGGCGGCCATGGCCAGCACCGCCCCGGTCGTCACCAGTGTGGCGCGACGCGTGGGCCATGTGACCTTGCCCGCTTCCGCACGGACCTCTTGCACAAATTTCGCGGGACTGACCGACACGAAACACCCTTCTTGTAACACCACGCCGCCGTCCATCCGGCGAGAATGGCGGACGGGGCTGAAAAACGCCTCAACTGCATGTCGGGGCACCGTAATGCACCGCACGGGGTCAACCCGAACGGGGCGGTTGGCAGGGGCGGAGGGTCTCGAACCCGCAACCTCCGGTTTTGGAGACCGGCGCTCTAGCCAATTGAGCTACACCCCTGCATGCCGCCTTCGGCGCCGACCAAGAGATAGCGGAAAGCTGTCCCCTTGGCCACCCGTGCGAACCCGGCGCAGGCAGCGGAAAAAAGTATGCCCGGCCGGCAAAGTCAAGGGGGTGCGTGCGATTCCCGTGACCAGGGACCCTGAGCATGGGGGAATGGCGGCGTATTGCATGTGGGCGGGACTTGCCGCCGGGCGGGGTTCGGCGTTATGAACGTCGCCATGGGCGGGCGTAGCATAGTGGTAATGCAGTAGCCTTCCAAGCTTCTGAGGAGGGTTCGATTCCCTTCGCCCGCTCCATTTCCCCATCCTGAAAAATGATCCCGGTATGGTGGTGCGGCATGTGCGCGCGTCATGCGCCGGGGAAATTGTCGGGGCTGCATGTCCGATTCGCCCCTTCGCCCCAATGTGGTCCTGGCGACCTGTTGCCTGAGCCTGCTGCTGGTGATGATGGACGTGACCATCGTCAACGTGGCGCTGCCGTCGATTCGCGCCGATCTGGGCGGGCGGTTCTCGACCCTGCAATGGGTTGTCGATGCCTATACGCTGGTGGTGGCCAGCCTGCTGGTGCTGGCGGGGTCCACCGCCGACCGCATCGGCCGCAGGCGGGTCTTCGTGACGGGAATCGCGACCTTCTGCCTGGGCTCGGTCCTGTGCGGCCTGGCGCCGTCCGCCCTGGCCCTGGTGCTGGCGCGGGGGTTCCAGGGGCTGGGGGGCGCCATGCTCAACCCGGTGGCGCTGTCGATCATCGCCAATGTCTTTACCGCCCCCGGCGCGCGGGCGCGGGCGATCGGGATGTGGGGGGCCATGTCGGGCGTGGCGCTGGCGCTGGGGCCGCTGGCGGGCGGCGTGCTGACGACGTACGCGGGGTGGCGGGCGGTGTTCTGGGTCAATGTGCCGGTCGGCCTGCTGGCGATCTGGCTCAGCCGGCGGTTCATCCCCGAATCCCGTGCCGTACGGGCGCGGGCGATCGACGTCCCGGCGCAGGTCCTGGTCGCGCTGACGCTGGCCGCCGTGACGGCCGCCCTGATCGAGGTCCGGGATTATGGCTGGCGCGCCCCGGCGATCGGCGGGGGGCTGGGGCTGGCGGGGCTGGGCGTGGTGGCCCTGGTCGCGGTGGAACGACGTCGCGCGCAGCCGCTGCTGGATGTCCGCTTCTTTCGCGCGCTGCCGTTTACCGGCGCGATCCTGATCGCGATCTGCGCCTTTGCCATCTTCAGCGCCTTCCTGTTCCTGAACACGCTGTACCTGCAGGACGTGCGGGGCCTGTCCCCTCTGCGCGCGGGGCTGTGCACGCTGCCGTTCGCGCTGGGGGTCATGGCCTGCGCGCCGCTGTCGGGCCGGCTGGTGGCCGCGCGGGGCGCGCGCCTGCCGCTGCTGCTGTCGGCGACGGGGCTGGGGGGCGGGGCGCTGCTGCTGACGGGGCTGGCCGATGCGACGCCGCTGGGCCTGCTGGCGGTGTCCTACGGGCTGTGCGGGTGCGGATTCGGCCTGTGCAACGCGCCGATCACCAATACCGCCGTGTCGGGCATGCCGCGCGACCAGGCGGGGCTGGCCGCGGCCCTTGCCTCGACCAGCCGGCAGGTCGGCGCGCTGCTGGGGATCGCGGTATCCGGCACGATGACGGCGTCGGCGATGGCCGGGGCGGGCCCTGCGGGGGCCGGCGGCGATCGGGTCGCCATGGCCCTGCTGCCGCTGGCCAGCCATCGTGTCTGGTGGGGCGTGGTGGCGCTGGCCGGCTTCATCGCGTGGCTGGGCCTGCTGTCGACCGGTGCGCGGGCCCGCGCCAGCGTCCTGGCGGTTCGTGCGATGCTGGAGGGCGGGGCGGGTTCCACCCCGGACATCCGCCCGGCCGGTCAGAGGACCGAGAGCACGCCCCCGTCCACATAAAGCGTCTGGCCATTGACGAAGGACGAGGCGTCGGAGGCCAGGAAGACCGCCGCCCCCTGCAATTCCTCGACCTTTCCCCAGCGGCCGGCGGGGGTCCGCTTTTTCAGCCAGGCGTTGAAATCCGGGTCCTCGACCAGCGCGCGATTCAGTGGCGTCTCGAAATAACCCGGCCCGATGGCGTTGATCTGCAGCCCGTGCCGCGCCCAGTCGGCGCACATGCCCTTGGTCAGGTTCTTCACCGCGCCCTTCGATGCCGTGTAGGGGGCGATGCCCGGCCGGGCGAGTTCGCACTGCACGCTGCCGATATTGATGATCTTGCCCTCGCCGCGCGGGATCATGTGCCGGGCGACCGCCGTGCCGACATAGAAGACGCTGTCCAGGTTCGTCCGCATCAGTTCCGACCAGTCCTCGGCCGAAAAACTGTCCAGCGGCGCGCGGCGCTGGATGCCGGCATTGTTGACCAGGATGCGGATGGGGCCGGAGGCCTCCTCCAGCCGGCGCACGCCGTCCTCGACGGCCAGGCGGTCGGTCACGTCGAACGCGCTGGTCAGAATGGTGCGCTCCACCCCGTCCGGGGCCGCCTGGCGCAGCAGGGCGGCGGCGGCGTCCAGGCGGGCGGCGTCGCGGCCGTTCAGCACCACACGCGCGCCGGCGTCGGCCAGGCCGGCGGCGATCGCCAGGCCGATGCCGCCGCTCGATCCCGTCACGAGGGCCAGCCGTCCGGTCAGGTCGAAAAGGGCAAGAGAAGACATGTTGGGCGGTTCCCGTTCCTGTTCTTGATAGGCCGGCCCGTATCGGGACAGGAACATGGCGGCCTTGTCCATATTTCCGGCGTCCATTTCACCTGCCCCGGACTATAAGTTTCCGTGAGCGATTCGACGCGGGCAGGCAGGGGTTTTAGGGCCGGGCATGACAGGCAGGACGCGGACAGGGGTCGGCTTGGCCGGGCAGGTGATCGAAATCCCTGCTCCGTCCCCCGTGGCCGGGGCGCGGGCGCAGGGCGGGCGGCCCACCATCATGGATGTCTCGGCGCGCGCCGGGGTGTCGCGCATGACCGTCTCGCGCGCCCTGCGCGCGCCTCACCTGGTGCGCGAGGACACGCGCCGCGCCATCGAACGTGCGATCGCGGAGCTGGGCTATGTGCCCGATCGCGCAGCGGAGGCCCTGTCCACCCGTCGCAGCGGATTCGTCGGCCTGGTGGTGCCCACCCTGACCAACACCAATTTCGCCGATGCCGCGCGGGGGCTGACCGAGGTTATCCGCCGCGAGGGATATGAGTTGCTGATTGGGTATACCGATTATGACGAAAACGCAATGCTGCGCCATGTGCGCGACATGCTGGCCCGTCGGGCGGAGGCCCTGGTGCTGCCGGCGGGGCCGCGCGGCCCCGCCCTGCGCGGCCTGCTGGCGGCGGAGACGATCCCGATCGTCCAGATGGCGGGGCTGGCCAGCCGGCCGGTGCACCGCATGGTCGGCTACTCGAATCGCGAGGCAGGCCGGATGGCCGCGCGGCACCTGATGGCGCTGGGCCACCGGCGCATCGGCGCGCTGGGGGCGGCGGGCGACGGGCTGTCCTGCGACCATCGTGGCGGCGAGCGCCTGGACGGCTTCGCCGAGGCGCTGCGCGAGGCCGGGCGGTCCGACGCGCTGGTGCTGCGCCTGGGCAATCCGCCGGTCTCGTTCACCCATGGCGCGCAGGCCATGGCCCATTTGCTGGACCTGGCGCCGGACCTGGAGGCCGTGTTCGCCGTGTCCGACCTGGTCGGCGTGGGTGCGCTGATGGAATGCCGCAGGCGCGGCGTGCGGGTGCCGGAGGATGTGTCGCTGATCGGATTCGGCGGGTTCGAGGTGGGGCGGCAGATGGTGCCCGCCCTGACCACCGTCGCGGTCGATTTCCGCGCCCTGGGCGAGCGGACGGGGGGCATGGTGCTGGACCTGCTGGCCGGCCGATCGGACGTGCCCCGGATCGTCGATCTGGGCGTGACGCTGGTCGAGCGCGAAACGACCGCCTTCCGTCCGGCAGGCGGCACGTCCGCCGCATGCGCGCCCCCTTGACAAGAGGCCGGACGGCCCCTTCGGACGACGCTCGGGGCAATCGCCTCGGTTGCGTGACGCGGGGCAGCGTGCTAGACGCGCCGCCAGTGGCATCGGGTGCGTTCTGGCGCCTGCCGGCCTGCTGTAGCGACCAAGATCTGGGATGGAAAAACCGACCGTGGTTTCGGGTGGAACGACAACAATACCGATCGCCTCCGTTGCCAATGGCCTCGCGGGTCGTTACGCAACGGCACTCTATGAACTGGCCGCCGACCGGTGGTTGCTGGACGAGGTCCTGCCGCAGGCCGTGGCCCTGCGCGGGCTGATCGACGGCAATGCCGACTTCCGGGCTGTCCTGACCGACCGCACCCTGGACATCAGGGATGGCACGCGCGCGGTGCTGGCGGTGCTGGAGGCCCAGGGCTTCGGTGCGACCATCCGTAATTTCGTGGGCGTCGTCGCCCGCAACCGCCGCCTGTCCCGCCTGCCGGACATCCTTGACGCGCTGTCGGCGATCGCCGCCGCCAAGCGCGGGGAAGAGGTGGCCGAGGTCGTTTCGGCCCAGCCCCTGACGGACTTGCAGCGCATCCAGCTTCAGAGCCGCCTCGCCGAGGCCGGCTATTCCAGGGTCAACATTCAGGAGCGTGTCGATGCGGCGCTGCTGGGCGGTCTGGTCGTGCGCGTCGGCGCCCGGCTGTATGATACCAGCCTCAGATCCCGCCTGACCCGCCTGCACCACGCCATGAAGGGAGCCGCGTGATGGAAATCCGCCCCGCAGAGATTTCGGATATCCTCAAGCAGCAGATCGCCACGTTCGATACGCCTGTCGATATCGCCGAGACGGGGACGATCCTGTCCGTCGGCGACGGCATCGCCCGCGTCTACGGGCTGCAGAACGTGCAGTCCGGCGAGATGGTCGAATTCCCGGCGACCGGCCAGCGCGGCATGGCGCTGAACCTTGAAAACGACAACGTCGGCGTCGTCATTTTCGGCGATGACGCCGACATGCGCGAAGGCGACCCGGTGTCGCGCACCGGCGCGGTCGTCGAGGTCCCCACCGGCAAGGCCCTGCTGGGCCGCGTGGTCGACGGCCTCGGCAACCCGATCGACGGCAAGGGGCCGCTGGTCGGCGACGTCGTCATGAAGCGCGCCGACGTCAAGGCGCCGGGCATCATGCCGCGCCAGTCGGTCAGCGAGCCGATGCAGACCGGCATCAAGGCCATCGACGCCCTGGTGCCGATCGGGCGCGGGCAGCGCGAGCTGATTATCGGCGACCGCCAGACCGGCAAGACCGCCATCCTGATCGACACCATCGTCGCGCAGAAGTCGGTCAACGCGCTGGGTGACGACACGAAGTCGCTGTACTGCATCTATGTCGCGATCGGGCAGAAGCGCTCGACGGTCGCGCAGCTGGTCCGCACGCTGGAGGAAGCGGGCGCGATGGAATATTCCATCGTGGTCGCCGCCACCGCTTCCGAGCCCGCCCCGCTGCAGTACCTGGCCCCCTACGCCGCCTGCGCGATGGGCGAGTATTTCCGCGACAACGGCATGCATGCGCTGATCGTCTATGACGATCTGTCCAAGCAGGCGGTGGCCTATCGCCAGATGTCGCTGCTGCTGCGCCGTCCGCCGGGCCGCGAGGCCTATCCGGGCGACGTGTTCTTCCTGCATTCCCGTCTGCTGGAACGCGCGGCCAAGATGTCGGACGCCTATGGCGCCGGGTCGCTGACGGCCCTGCCGGTCATCGAGACCCAGGCCGGCGACGTGTCCGCCTACATCCCGACCAACGTGATCTCGATCACCGACGGCCAGGTGTTCCTGGAGACCGACCTGTTCTACCGCGGCATCCGTCCGGCGGTGAATGTCGGCGGCTCGGTCTCGCGCGTCGGCTCCGCCGCGCAGATCAAGGCGATGAAGCAGGTGGCCGGCAAGATCAAGCTGGAGCTGGCGCAGTATCGCGAAATGGCCGCGTTCTCGCAGTTCGCCTCGGACCTCGATCCGGCGACGCAGAAGCAGCTGGCCCGCGGCGCGCGCCTGGTCGAGCTGCTGAAGCAGCCCGAGACCTCGCCCCTGGTGGTCGAGGAGCAGGTGGTCGTGCTGTTCGCGGGCACCCGCGGCTTCGTCGATGCCGTGCCGGTCGACAAGGTGATCGCCTACGAGCGCCAGCTGCTGGCCGAGATGCGTACCGCCGGCAAGGACATCCTGGCCTCGATCCGGACCGAACGGCAGATCACCAAGGACAACGAAGCCCGTCTGACCGAATTCCTGACGTCGTTCGGCCGTCAGTTCGCGGGCTGAGGGACAGCAGGCACCCATGGCTTCCCTCAAGGAACTCCGCGCGCGGATCGGAAGCGTCAAATCGACGAAGAAGATCACCAGCGCCATGAAGATGGTGGCAGCGGCCAAGCTGCGCCGGGCCCAGACCCGCGCCGAGGCCGCGCGCCCCTACGCCACGGCGATGCGCCGGATGCTGTCCGAACTCGGCCGCAGCGCGAAAGGCCAGTCCGGCCTGCCGGCGCTGCTGGCCGGAACGGGGAACGACAAGGTCCATCTGCTGGTCCCGATGACCAGCGATCGCGGCCTTGCGGGCGCCTTCAATGCCAACATCAACCGCGTGACGCGGAACCTGGTCCGACGCCTCCAGGCCGAGGGCAAGACCGTTCGCCTGCTGCCGGTGGGGCGGAAGGGGCATGACTACCTCACGCGCGAGTTCGCGGACCTGATCGTCGATCATGTCCATGGTTCGGGCGGCAAGGAAATCCCGTTCTCGGCCGCCGCCGAACTGGGCGAGGCGATCACCAGCCGGCTGGGAAAGGGCGAATTCGACGTCTGCACGGTGATCTACAACCGGTTCAACAACGTCATGTCCCAGACGCCGACCGAGTTGCAGCTGATTCCGCTGGCGATGCCGGAGAACGACGACGCCGCCGTGCCGGATGCGCCGGTCTACGAATTCGAGCCCGGCGAGGAAGATCTGCTGTCCCGCCTGCTGCCGCGCAACCTCCAGGTCCAGCTCTATGCGACCATGCTGGAGAGCGCCGCCGGCGAGCAGGGCGCGCGCATGACCGCGATGGACAGCGCCACGCGCAACGCCGGCAAGGCTATCGACCGCCTGACACTGACGTACAACCGTACCCGTCAGACCAACATCACCAATGAACTGATCGAGATCATCTCGGGCGCCCAGGCTGTCTGAGATCCGGTCTCCTCGCCGCAGGAGCTGACTATGTCGGAAACCACACAAAACGAGGCTCCTGCCGCCGCGCAGGGCCAGCCGCAGAAGAGCAACGTCGTCGGGCGCGTGACCCAGGTGAAGGGCGCCGTCGTCGACGTGCAGTTCGAGGGCACGCTGCCGCACATCCTCGATGCGCTGCATGTCACGTTCAACGGCCAGACCCTGGTGCTGGAAGTGGCGCAGGAGATCGGCGAGCATGAAGTGCGCTGCATCGCCATGGACTCGACCGACGGCCTGGTCCGCGGGACCGAGGTGGTCGACACCGGCGCGCAGATTTCCGTGCCCGTCGGCCCCGGCACGCTGGGCCGCATCCTGAACGTCATCGGCGAGCCGATCGACGATCGCGGCCCCGTCAAGTCCGACAAGCGCTACCCGATCCACCGCAAGGCCCCGGCGTTCGACGAGCAGGCCGCCGCGACCGAGATCCTGGTCACCGGCATCAAGGTCGTCGATCTGCTGTGCCCGTACCTGAAGGGCGGCAAGATCGGCCTGTTCGGCGGCGCCGGCGTCGGCAAGACCGTCATCATCCAGGAACTTATCAACAACATCGCCAAGGCCCACGGCGGCGTTTCGGTGTTCGCCGGCGTCGGCGAGCGCACGCGCGAAGGCAACGACCTGTATTACGAAATGCAGGACGCGGGCGTCATCAAGCTGGGCGAGGACACCACCGAGGGGTCGAAGGTGGCCCTGGTCTACGGCCAGATGAACGAGCCGCCGGGGGCCCGCGCGCGCATCGCCCTGTCCGGCCTGTCGCTGGCCGAGTACTTCCGTGACGAGGAAGGCCAGGACGTCCTGTTCTTCGTCGACAACATCTTCCGCTTCACCCAGGCCGGCGCCGAAGTGTCGGCGCTGCTGGGCCGCATCCCCTCGGCCGTGGGCTACCAGCCGACGCTGGCGACCGAGATGGGCGCGCTGCAGGAGCGCATCACCTCGACCAAGAAGGGTTCGATCACCTCGGTCCAGGCCGTCTACGTCCCGGCCGACGATCTGACCGACCCGGCGCCCGCCGCGACCTTCGCGCATCTCGACGCCACGACGGTGCTGAACCGCTCCATCGCCGAGATGGGCATCTACCCGGCCGTCGATCCGCTGGATTCGACCTCGCGCTCGCTGGATCCCAAGATCGTCGGCGAGGAGCATTACCAGGTCGCCCGCGACGTGCAGCGCATCCTGCAGACCTACAAGTCGCTGCAGGACATCATCGCGATCCTGGGCATGGACGAACTGTCCGAGGACGACAAGCAGGTGGTCGCCCGCGCCCGCCGCATCCAGCGCTTCCTGTCGCAGCCCTTCCATGTCGCCGAAGTCTTCACCGGCGCGCCGGGCAAGCTGGTGTCGCTGGAAGACACGGTGCGCTCGTTCAAGGCGATCGTCGCGGGCGAGTACGACCATCTGCCGGAAGGCGCGTTCTACATGGTCGGTTCGATCGAGGAAGCGGTGGCGAAGGCCGAGAAGATGAAGGAATCGGCCTGAACGGTCGGATCCGGCGCAAGGAAGACAGCCCATGCCGATTGAGGTCGAGATCGTCAGCCCCGAGAAAGTCCTGTTCTCGCGTGCTGTCGATATGGCGGTAATGCCGGGCCTGGAAGGCGATATCGCCGCCATGCCCGACCACGCGCCGATGATGCTGCTGCTGCGTGGCGGCGTGGTCGAACTGTATCAGGACGGGGCGGTGACCGACCGGTTCTTCGTGGCGGGCGGCTTCGCCGACCTGACCGCGACGCGCTGCACCATCCTGGCCGACCAGGCGACCGTACTGTCCGACCTGTCGGTCGATGCGGCCCAGGCCCGCCTGGCGGCGCTGGAGGCCTCGTACGAGGCCGCCGACAAGATGAACGTGCCGGCGCTGGACCTGCTGATGGAAAAGATGCAGTCCGCCCGCGCCGAGATCGAGGCCGCCGGCGGCCCGGCCGCCTGAACGGGGCCGGCGACGATCCGGACGGCTGGAACAGCACCCTTCGGGGTGCTGTTTTCATATGTAGAGGGAAGGTCGGGCTCTGCCCGAACCCGGCAAGGGCCTCGGCCCTTGCATCCCGTTCGTTTCAAAAGTCCCGGGTTTCCAACGGGCCAGGGCCTTTGGTTGCCTTGACTTCACCCCCGCCCGCGATAGCCCGGCACATCCTGGGGTGGAATCCACACCCCCTGCGGCGGCTCGCCGCTCTGCCAGAACACGTCGATGGGCATGCCGCCGCGCGGATACCAGTAGGCGCCGATCCGCAGCCAGACCGGCGACAGCAGATCGACCAGCGTGGTCGCGATCTGGACCGAGCAGGACTCGTGGAACGCGCCGTGGTTGCGGAAGCTGGTCAGGAACAGCTTCAGCGACTTGCTTTCGACGATCCACTGGTCGGGGACATAGTCGATGACCAGATGCGCGAAATCGGGCTGCCCGGTCACGGGGCAGAGCGAGGTGAATTCCGGCGCGGTGAAGCGGACCAGATAGCGGCGGTCGGGATAGGGGGCGGGGACGCGCTCCAGCGTCGCCTCCTCGGGGCTGGCGGGCTGGATCGAGGCCTGTCCAAGCTGGGTCAGCGTCTGGCTGCCGTCATCCGGGCGGGGGGGTGCGCTCACGTCGCGTGTCCTTTGTTGCCGAGGGGCGGCCGGGCCGCCATGTCCGGGAGGGGTGATGTCAGAGCGGCATTCCCGCCGTCAAGCGGCAGTTTTTTCGCCCGCCAAAGCCTTCGCGCCGGTATCGGGCCATGATAACAGGACGACATGGCACGCGCATCCTCAGCGGGTTTCCCCGATCCTGTCCTCATTACCACCACCGATGAGCTGACGGCCGTCGTCGACAGGCTGCGGCAGGAGCCCTTCGTCACCATCGACACGGAATTCGTGCGCGAACGGACGTACTGGCCCGAGCTGTGCCTGGTGCAGTTGGCCGGCCGGGACGAGGTGGTGGTGGTCGATACCTGCGCGTCGGGGCTCGACCTGGCGCCGCTGGGCGTGCTGCTGGATGACGCGCAGGTCGTCAAGGTCTTCCATGCCGCCCGGCAGGATCTGGAGATCTTCCTGCATATCTTCGGTCATCTGCCGGCGGCGCTGTTCGACACGCAGGTGGCGGCGATGGTGGCGGGCTATGGCGACCAGGTGGGGTACGACAATCTGGTCGCGTCCCTGGTCGGCGCGCATATCGACAAGGCGCACCGGTTTTCGGACTGGTCGGCGCGGCCGCTGTCCGCCGCCCAGATCAGCTACGCGGCCGCCGACGTCACCTATCTGCGCGCCGTCTACGAACTGCTGCTGGACCGTCTGGAGCGGGAAGGACGGATGGGGTGGGTGTCCGCCGAACTGGCGGTCCTGTCCGACCCCGCGACCTTCCGGCCCGACCCCGAGACCCTGTGGGAAAGGATGCGGCCCCGGACGTCGAACCGGCGCATGCTGGGCACCCTGCGCGCGATCACCGCGTGGCGCGAGCGCGAGGCCCAGCGGGTGAACGTGCCCCGCCAGCGCCTGCTGAAGGACGAAAGCCTGCTGGAAATCGCCGCGACGGCGCCCCAGGATGTCGACGCCCTGGCGCGCATCCGTGGCGTGTCGCGCGGCTTCGCCGAGGGCCGTAGCGGCGCGGGCCTGCTGGAGGCCGTGGCCGCCGCCCGGGCGCTGCCCGACGCGGCCCTGCCGCGCCAGGCCCGTGGCAAGGATGGCCCCCGGCCGTCGCCCGCGCTGGTTGCGTTGCTGAAGGTGCTGCTGGCCGCGTGCTGCGAACAGCATGACGTGGCCCCCCGCCTGGTGGCGTCGTCCGAGGATCTGGACCGGCTGGCGCTGGAGGCCGAACCCGACCTGCCGCTGATGACCGGCTGGCGCCGGGAGGTCTTCGGCGAGGATGCGCTGGCGCTGAAGGCCGGGCAGATGTTGCTGGGCGTCGATGGCAGCCGGGTGAAACGGATTCGCGCCTGACGATCCGCACACCGGTTTTACCGGGGTTGTGAACAGGTTATGCCCAGCCTTGTCCACAAGATTTTGTGGTGGAATAGTTGAGTCGACCACAAGATAAGCCTAATTTCCGGTCATCCTTCGTCAGGAGATGGTGGCATGGCAATGGAATGGACCGAGGAGACGATCACGCGTCTCCGCGAGCTCTGGCAGCAAGGGCTGTCGACGGCTGAAATCGGTCGGCAACTGGAAGTGACGAAGAACGCGGTGGTGGGCAAGGCGCATCGCCTGGGTCTGCAGGCACGTCCGTCCCCGATCCGCAGGCCGGCGGCATCGGCCCGTTCGACAGTCAAGGCGCCCGCGACCCCGGCGGAGTCCATTCCCGCCCCGGCCCAGGAAATGACGGCCCCGTCGGTTTCGATCCCGGCCGCGTCCGTTGCACCGGCCGGCATGCCGCCCGCGACGACCCAGCCGCCGCAGCCGGTGGCTGAGGTCCGTCCCGTCGCGGCCACCCCGGCCGAGGTCGCGCGTCCCGTAGTGGCCGCCCCGGTTCCGCCCGCCCCTCCGGTCGTGGCGCCTCCGGTCGCCGCGCCGCGGGCCGAAGCCCCTGTTACCCCCCCGGCGGACGAGGAAGCCGTACCCGCTGCCCGTCCCGAGGTCCGCGTGCCCCTGCGCGCCGTCGCGCCGCCGGCCCCGCGCCGCAGCGGCCTGACATGCTGCTGGCCGCTGGGCGATCCGGGAACGCCGGGCTTCCACTTCTGTGGCGCGACACCGGTGCCGGGCAAACCCTATTGCGTGGAGCACGCCCAGCTTGCGTACGTGAAGCTGCGCGACCGGCGCGACAACGTCGCCTGAAGATGTCTTCCGCCCCGGTCGGGGCGCGGAATGAAAAAAGCCGTTGCGGACTCCGCAACGGCTTTTTTTTTGAGGCGCGGCATCCCCCGCCGGCGGACCGGCGGGAGAGGTCGGGTCAGGGTGTTTCCGGTTCGGCCAGCTCGGACGGGGCGGCCACCGGAGCGGGGGTCGTGTCCACCTCGCCGGGCAGTGGGCTGGCGCCGGTAATCATCTCCAGCTGGCCGGTGACCTGGCCGCCGTCCTCGACCTGCAGGCGGCGGCACTTGGCCTTGCCGATCAGGCGTCCGGTGGTGCGGATGGTCAGGCTGCCCCGCACGGTCAGCGTGCCGTCGATGGTGCCGGCGAGGTCCGCATCCTCGACCTCGATCTCACCCCGGAACATGCCGCCCTGGGCGACCTGAAGCTCCGTCGCGTGGATCATCGAGGATTCGACCGTGCCCTCGACCACCAGGCGCTCGGCGTCCTGGATGGTGCCCTGCACGCTGATGCCGCGTCCGACCACCAATGTCCGGCGCTCCGCGCTGTCCTTGCGGCCGGCCGGGGACAGGCCCGGACGGGCCGGGGAGGGGGTGCCGGGGGCAGTGGGGGACGGTGCGGGCGGGAACGGGGCGCGGGCCATTGCGGCGGTCTCCTTGGACGGAACGGAAGAGGGGGATGCGGCGGCGGGACGCGGGGACGGAGCCCCCGACGGCGGCGGCGGGAAACTCGTCTGCGGATTGGCCGGGCGGACCGGTTTCTCGTCTTCGGGCTTGCGTCGTTTGAACAAGGGTACCCCGCTGAATGCAGTCTGTGATGGTGCCGGATGGGCTGGAAGATTGGTTTCAAAAAACCGCTGTGCAGTACAATTACACGCACGAGTCGGGGCGGAACAAGGGCGAAGCGCCAAGTTTGCGGACTTGAAATGTCCGCCATTGCGACCCTTTCGTCCCGGTGTTAGCGAAGGGGGCTTGTGATTGACGATATTGGTTATTTGATGGCGCGGCGACCGGAAAGATCCGGGCCGCCGACAGGGGGAGCGAACATGAACGCGATGGACGGTGGCGCGGGGGCGGGGGCGGGATGCCGCTTCGATCTGCTGGGGATCGGAAACGCGATCATCGACGTCCTGGCCCCGGTCGATCCGTCATTCCTGCTGGATCACGACATGGTCCCCGGCAGCATGACGCTGATCGACGCGGCGCGGGCCGAGACGCTGTACAACCTGATCCACCGCGAAAGGGAAATGGGCGGCGGATCGGCCGCGAACACCTGCGTCGTGGCCGCCAACATGGGCGCGCGGGTGGCGTACCTGGGCAAGGTCGCGGACGACGCCCCGGGCCGGGCCTTCGCCGCGGATCTGCAGGGGTCGGGCATCTTCTTCCCCTCCAGCTTCCTGACCGGGCGCGCCGCCGACGGGCAGCCGACCGCGCGCTGCCTGGTGCTGGTGACGCCCGACGGGCAGCGGACGATGAACACCTATCTGGGGGCCTGTGTCTCGTTCGGGCCGGAGGACGTGCTGGCCGACCTGGTGGCCAGCGCCCGCGTGACCTACCTGGAAGGCTATCTGTTCGACCCGCCGCACGCGCAGGAGGCCTTTCGCCGGGCCGCGTCGCTGGCGCACGAAGCCGGACGGCAGGTCGCGCTCTCGCTGTCCGACCCGTTCTGCGTGGCGCGTCACCGCGCCGCCTTCCGCGACCTGGTGCATGGCCATATCGACATCCTGTTCGCCAATGAGGAGGAAGTCTGTTCGCTGTACCAGACCGAGGATTTCGAGGCGGCGATGGAACATGCCGCCGCCGACACGCACTTCGCCGTCCTGACGCGGTCCGGACAGGGCAGCGTCATCATCCGCGCCGGCGAACGGATCGACGTCGCGCCCGTGGCGACCCAGGTGGTGGATACGACGGGCGCGGGCGACGCCTATGCAGCCGGCTTCCTGGCCGGATGGACGTCGGGCCGCTCGCTGGCCGAATGCGGCCGCCTGGGCAGCGTCGCGGCGTCCGAGATCATTTCCCATTATGGCGCGCGGCCGCTGGTCAA
The DNA here is from genome assembly GCF_014174305.1 of Gluconacetobacter johannae. Classification (GTDB taxonomy): domain Bacteria; phylum Pseudomonadota; class Alphaproteobacteria; order Acetobacterales; family Acetobacteraceae; genus Gluconacetobacter; species Gluconacetobacter johannae. The sequence continues at coordinate 82,717 of NZ_JABEQH010000018.1, forward strand.
CCTGCGCCAGGACATGGAGCTGTAGTCCGCCTGTCGGATCAGCCGCCCAGGAAGAAGGCGACGCCCCCGCCCCGTCAGCCTGGCGGGGGCGCCATGGCCGGCGCCGGGTCGCAGGATGCCTGACAGAATCTTGATCGCCGTGGATTATCCCGCCCCGTTGGGGCCGATCAGGTGCGGCGCGCGAACGGCCACCGGCTACTGGCGGGCGGCGTGGACATGGTCTCCTTATGGCCGCCGGGACGCTGTTGCGCGCGGGGCGCGCCCCCGCCGGGCGGTGGGGGCATGAAGTTTCGCGTGCAATCCGCGTGCGTCCCCTCTATCAACCCCGGGAATACGGAATCATCTGTCGGTCCTGTCCGTGACGCAAGGGCGCCCGGGCCGGCCGGCGCGCCCGTCGGGTGCCCCGCGAAGGAAGTCAGGTCACACACGTTATGGATATCCGCAATATCGCCATCATCGCCCATGTCGACCATGGCAAAACCACGCTGGTGGACCAGCTTCTGAAACAGTCGGGCTCGTTCCGCGAGAACCAGCACGTGGCCGAGCGTGCGATGGACAGCAACGACCTGGAACGTGAGCGCGGCATCACGATCCTGGCCAAATGCACGTCGGTCGTCTGGAAGGACACCCGCATCAACATCATCGATACGCCGGGCCACGCCGATTTCGGCGGCGAGGTCGAGCGGATCCTGAGCATGGTCGACGGCGCGGTCGTGCTGGTCGACGCGGCCGAGGGCGCCCTGCCGCAGACCAAGTTCGTGGTCGGCAAGGCCCTGGCGCGCGGCCTGAAGCCGATCGTTGTCGTGAACAAGATCGACCGCGGCGACGCCCGCCCCGACGAGGTGCATAACGAGATCTTCGACCTGTTCGCCGCCCTGGGCGCGAATGACGAGCAGCTGGACTTCCCGATGCTCTACGCCTCGGGCCGCCAGGGCTGGGCGGATGAGGAACTGGAAGGCGCGCGCAAGGACCTGTCGCCGATGTTCGACCTGATCGTGCGGCATGTGCCGGCGCCGACGGTGGACAAGGACGCGCCCTTCGCCATGGTCGCGACCATCCTGGAAAACGACAACTTCCTGGGCCGCGTGCTGACCGGCCGGGTGGAGCAGGGCCGCGCGAAGGTGAACATGCCGGTGCGCGTGCTGCGCCCCGACGGGTCGGTCGTCGAGACCGGGCGCCTGACCAAGCTGCTGTCGTTCCGCGGCCTGGACCGGGTGCCGGTGGACGAGGCCGAGGCCGGGGACATCATCGCCGTCGCGGGTCTTTCCGAGGCCACGATCCCCGAGACCATCGCCTCGCCCGAGGTGACCGAGCCGCTGGCCTCGACCCCCGTCGATCCGCCGACCCTGTCGATGACCTTCCGCCTGAACGATGGCCCGCTGGGCGGCCGCGAGGGCAAGAAGGTGACATCGCGCCAGATCCGCGACCGCCTGTTCAAGGAAACCGAGGGCAACATCGCCATCCGCGTGACCGACAGCCCCGAGAGCGAGGCGTTCGAGGTGGCGGGCCGCGGGGAACTGCAGCTTGGCGTGCTGATCGAGCAGATGCGCCGCGAGGGCTTCGAACTGACGATCGGCCGCCCGCGCGTGCTGTTCCACACCAACGAGGAAACCGGTGAGCGCGAGGAGCCGTTCGAGGAGGCCCTGATCGACGTGGACGAGCCCTATTCGGGCGTCGTGGTCGAGAAGATGGCCCTCCGCAAGGGCCTGATGCAGGACATGCAGCCGTCGGGCGGCGGCAAGGTGCGCCTGACCTTCCTGATCCCGTCGCGCGGCCTGATCGGCTATCACGGCGAATTCCTGACCGACACGCGCGGCACGGGCATCATGAACCGCCTGTTCGCGGGCTACCAGCCCTGGGCCGGGCCGATCGAGGGCCGCCGCAACGGGTCGCTGATCTCGTCGGAAGACGGGGCGACGACGCAGTATTCGCTGTACTCGTTGCAGGATCGCGGGACGCTGTTCGTCGATGCCGGCGAGAAGGTCTATGTCGGCATGATTATCGGCGAACATTCGCGCGAGAACGACCTGGACGTGAACGCTGTCCGCGAAAAGAAGCTCACGAACATCCGCGCCGCCGGCAAGGATGAGGCGCTGCTGCTGACGCCGCCGCGCAAGATGAGCCTGGAGCAGGCGATCGCCTATATCGAGGACGATGAGCTGGTCGAGGTCACGCCGTCGGCGGTGCGTATCCGCAAGCGCTACCTCGACCCGCATGAGCGCAAGAAGCGCGGCAAGGGCGCGTCCAACTGATCGCCAGGGCCGGGTGGTCCGCCAGGACGGCGGGCCACCCGGCCAGACATCATTCGTAATGTTTCAGAAATTGCGATTGCGTTGCAATTAAGGCACTACAAGTTAGACTGGCCTTAGATTTACGTATTTTAATGCGAGACGCACATGGTCCGGCATGCTAGCAAAAGCACGCCAGACCGTGTGCGGCATCATGCTTCCTCGAATCGGGGGGCGTCTCCGGGCATCGGTCTATAGGCATTGGGATGACGTCCTGATTTCTGGAGAGATTCTATGATCGTTTCGACTCGTCGGTTCCTGGCCGCCCTTTCGACTGTTGCCCTGATGGGCGCAGCCGTTCCGGCGATCGCGCAGGAGGCCCCTGCTGCTCCGGCTGCCCCCGCTGCTCCGGCCGCGCCCGAGGCCGCTGCCCCCGCCGCCCCGACCGCTCCGGCCGCCCCCACCGAGGCGCCGAAGGCGAAGAAGCATCACAACAAGCACCACAAGAAGACCACGCCGCCGGCCGCCAACTGATCGGTCGCCGATGACGGCCGGCCAGGATTTCGGTCCCGGCCGGTACGAAAAAGGGCGGAGACGGGGTAACCCGCCTCCGCCCTTTTTTTGTGCCTACGACGCGTACCGGTCGATCGACAGGTCCAGATGCGGGATGTTGGGTCGCCGGCCGGCGATCAGGTCGGCCAGCAGCCGGCCCGAGCCGCAGGCCATGGTCCAGCCCAGGGTCCCGTGCCCGGTATTGAGCCACAGGTTGCCGAAGCGGCCGGACGGGCCGACGATCGGCGTGCCGTCGGGTGTGTTCGGCCGCAGGCCGGTCCAGTAGGTGGCGCGCGACAGGTCGCCGCCGCCGAACAGTTCCGAGAAGGAAAGTTCCAGCGTCTGGCGCCGGTCGGGGCTGAGCCGCAGGTCGTAGCCGGTCAGTTCGGCGGTGCCGCCGATGCGGATCCGCTCGCCCAGCCGCGTGATCGCCACCTTGTAGGTCTCGTCATTCACCGTCGAGACCGGGGCGCGGCTTTCATCGGTCAGCGGCACGGTCAGGGAATAGCCCTTCACCGGATAGACTGGCATGCGGATGCCCAGCGGCCGCAGCAGCAGCGGCGAATAGCTGCCCAGCGCCAGCACGTAGGCGTCGCCGGTGATCCGCCCGGCCGTGGTCCGCACGCCCAGGATCTCGGTCGCGCCGGGTTCCAGGGCCTCGATGGATGTCTCGTAGCGGAAGGTGACGCCCAGTTCCTCGGCCTTCTGCGCCAGGCGCTGGGTGAACATGTGGGCGTCGCCCGATTCGTCGCCGGGCAGGAACAGCCCGCCCTTCAGCAGATGCCGCGCCTGCGCCAGGCCGGGTTCGCGCGCAATGATGCGTTCGACATCCAGCAAGTCGTGCGGCACGCCGCTTTCGGCCAGCAGGCGCATGTCGTCCTGGGCGTGCGCGACCTGTTCGTCGGTGCGGAACAGCTGGATCAGCCCGCGCTGGCGGTCGTTGTAGGTGATGCCGGTTTCGTCGCGCAGCGCGGTCAGGCAGTCGCGGCTGTATTCCGCGATCCGCAGCATCCGGGTCTTGTTGATGTCGTAGGCATGTTCGTTGCAGTTCAGCAGAAGCTGGGTCATCCAGCGGAACATCGCGAAATCGACGCGCGGGCGGATGACCAGCGGGCTGTGCTTCTTCAGCATCCAGCCCAGCGCCTTGCGGGGCAGGCCGGGCATCGCCCAGGGCGTGGAATAGCCTGGCGAGACCTGTCCGGCATTGGCGAACGAGGTTTCCATCGCCGCCGCCGGCTGGCGGTCGATCACCTCGACCTCATGACCCAGTTTCGCCAGATACCAGGCCGAGGTCACGCCGATGACGCCCGCCCCCAGAACGATGACCTTCACGCGCTTGATCCTTTCTGCATGTCGTCGATGACCGCATCGTCGGTGACATGGGCGCGGTGGTAGCGCGCGCCCAGGCCGGTCAGGAGTTCGTAGCCGATGGTCCCGGCGGCGGCGGCGACGGTATCCAGCGGATTGTGCGGGCCGATCAGGTCCAGCGCGGTCCCGGCGTCCAGCGGGCCGTCCCCCAGGTCGGTCACGTCCACCGCCAGGCAATCCATGGAAATCCGCCCGATGACCGGCAGCTTCACCTCCGGGCGGCCGGGCAGGATGGCGATGCCGCGCCCGCCCAGCACGCGGGGGAATCCGTCGCCATAGCCCACGGCCAGGGTCGCGACATGGCTGGGCCGGTCGGCGATGAAGGCCGCGCCGTAGCCCACCGCCGTGCCGGGGCCGATCCATCGCGTCTGCACGACGCGGGCCTGGAGGCGCACCACCGGGCGCATCGGGTTGGGGTGGCCCGGCGTCGGGTTGATGCCGTACAGCGCCGCCCCCGGACGGACCATGTCGAACCGCCAGTCCGGCCCCAGGAACAGGCCCGACGACGCGGCCAGGCTGGCCGGGGCGCGGGGCAGGCGCGCGCGCAGCCGCAGGAAGGCCGTGCGCTGGGCCAGGTTGGCGGGGTGCGCGGGGTCGTCGGCGCAGGCCAGGTGGCTCATGACCAGCAGGGGGACGATGCCGGCCAGGGGGGCGGCCCGCGCCATCAGCATGTCCACATCGCCGTCCGACAGGCCGAAGCGCGACATGCCGCTATCGACCTGCAAAGCGGCGGGCAGGGGGGTGTCCAGCCGGCGCGCCAGCTCCTGCCACCGGGCGATCTGATCCATGCTGTTCAGGACCGGCGCCAGCCCCAGCCCGTGCAGGTCGGCCTCGGTCCCCGGCATGGCGCCGTTCAGGACGAAGATGGTGCTGTCGGCCCCGAGCAGCGGACGGATGGCGGCCCCTTCGGCCAGATGCGCGACGAAGAAGACGCGGCAGCCGGCGGCGGCCAGCACCGGGACGATCCGGTCGGCGCCCAGCCCGTAGGCATCGGCCTTGACCGCCGCGGCGCAGGTCGTGCCCGGCCCGACCCGATCGTGCAGCAGCCGGTAATTCGCGGCGACGGCGCCCAGGTCGATGGTCAGCAGGCCACCGGCCCACGCGGCGGGCGGATCGGGGCGGTACTGTCGCGCACTGGGATGCATCGCGGCCTCCGAAAGGGAGAGGGCGCCATGCTATAACAGGAGCGCGAGGCGACGCCACCCCGCAGGGACGATCCGGATACAGAACGAGCCCGCATGCCGGGTTGGAGTCCTTACGCCCGGTCGGGCACGCCCTTGCTGGTGGAATATTCGAAATGCAGCGCGGTGTCGGGCCGCACGATCGGGTGGATCGCATGGGCGGCCATCGCGCCCTCGCTGAAGCCTTGCAGGATCAGCTTCAGCTTGCCGGGATAGGTCGCCACGTCGCCCACGGCGAACACGCCCGGCAGGCTGGTTTCGCAGGTCGAGGGCACGACGGGGATGGTGCTGCGTACGGAATCCATCCCCCATTGCGCGATGGGGCCGAGGTCGGTCGACAGGCCGAAGAACGGCAGCAGGCGGTTGCCCGGCAGGATGCGGGTGTCGCCGTCCAGGGTCGCGACTTCCACCCCCTCCAGCGCGCCGTCGGCGCCGTGCAGGCCGTGCAACTGGTAGGGAACGACCTTTTCGATCAGGCCGGCGGCCACGGCCTCGTCCAGTTGGCGCAGGCTTTCGGGGGCGGCGCGGAAGCGGTCGCGGCGGTGTACCAGCCAGATCTTCTCGGCGATGTCCTTCAGCGACAGCGCCCAGTCGATGGCGGAATCGCCGCCGCCGGCGATCACGATGCGCGCGCCGGCGAAATCGGCGCGGCGGCGCACGTAATACTGGACCGCGCCCGTGGCCTCGAACCCGTCCAGCCCGGCCAGCGGCGGGCGGTTGGGGCCGAATGCCCCGGCCCCGGCGGCGACGATGACGGCGCGGGCGCGGATGGTGTCGCCGCGATCGGTGCCCAGCACGAAATCGCCCCGGTGGCCGGTCAGGCGCTCCACCCGCCGGCCCAGCAGGCGCGGCACGTCGAAGGGGGCGATCTGCCGGTCCAGCGCCTCGACCAGGGCCGCGCCCTCGATCGCCGGATGGGCGGGAATATCGTAGATCGGCTTTTCGGGATACAGGGCGGCGCACTGGCCCCCGACCTCGTCCAGGGCGTCCAGCAGCACGCAGTTCAGCTTCAGCATGCCGCATTCGAACGCCGCGAACAGGCCGGCGGGGCCGGCGCCGATGATGGCGACATCGGTCGAAAGGGAGGGGGCGTCCGTCATGGTCGAAATCCGTATTCCTGGGCGGGTCGATACTGGGCAAGGGTTGTGCGGCCTGCGCGGGCCGAGCGCAAGCGTGGCCCTTGTGCGGGCGGTGGCCCCGCGCGCAGAATGGCCGCATGGAATCGCTTGTCGTCATGTTGCCCGACCAGGGGGCGACCGAGGATCTGGCGCGCGCCGTCGCCGGGGCGTCCGTGGCCGGGGACGCCATCCTGCTGTCGGGGGTGCTGGGCGCGGGCAAGACCGTGTTTTCCCGCGCCTTCCTGCGCGCCGCCTGCGATGATGCGGACATGGAGGTGCCCAGCCCGTCCTATACGCTGGTGCAGGCCTACGACGCGCCGTCCGGCACCATTTCGCATTTCGACCTCTGGCGCCTTGACGGCCCCGACGCGCTGCACGAACTGGGCTGGGACGATGCCTGCGAGGGGATCGTGCTGGTGGAATGGCCCGATCGGCTGGCGGAACTGACCCCTCCGGACGCCCTGCGGATCGAGATGCGGGTCATGGACGATGGCGGGCGGCAGGCGGTGCTGGAAGGCTGGGACGGCCGTCCCGTGATGGCGGCGCTGGCGGCGGACCGAGGCGAAAGGAGTCAAGGCGGATGAGCGTGCCCGTACCCGACCGCGCCATGGTCTTCGCCGCCGGGGTGGGTGGCCGGATGCGTCCGCTGACCGAGAATACGGCCAAGCCGCTGCTGCTGGTCGATGGGCGCAGCATTTTAGACCATGTGCTGGACCGGCTGGACAACGCGGGCGTGCGCGACGTCGTGGTCAATGCGTTCTGGCAGGCCGACCGCGTGGCGGCGGTGCTGGACGCCCGCGCGGCCGCCGGGTCCGGTCCGCGCGCCGCGATCCGGCGCGAGGACGCGTTGCTGGAAACCGGGGGCAGCGCCGCCGCCGCGCTGCGCGACGGGGATCTGGGCCCCGATCCGTTTTTCCTGCTGAACGGCGATTCGCTGTGGTTGAACGGCCCGGTTCCTGCCTTGCGGCGGCTGGCGGCGGCCTTCGATCCGGCACGGATGGACGCGCTGCTGCTGCTGGCGGGGGTGACCCGCGCGGTGGGCGAGGTCGGGCGTGGGGATTTCACGCTGGACTCCGCCGGCATCCTGCGCCGGCCGGCCGAAGGGGCGTTGACGCCCTATGTGTTCGCGGGCGTGCAGATCGCAACGCCGGCCCTGTTCGCGGATGCGCCGGCGGGGGGCTTCAACATGAACGCGCTGTGGGACCGGGCGATCGGGCGGGGGCGGCTGGCCGGCATCGTGCATGACGGGCTGTGGTGCCACCTGTCCCGCCCGCAGGACCTGGAGGCCGCGTCGCACGCCCTGCGCGCCGCGCGCGACCCGGACGCGGCGAACGGGGATGCGATCGTATGACCCGTGCGGTCACGATCCCGCCTCATGTCCCGTTTCTGGATCAGGTCGCGGCCCGCTGGATGGCCGAGGTGGGGGACGACCCGCAGCGCACCGGGCTGGGGCTGATCCTGCTGCCGAGCCGTCGGGCCGCCCGTGCGTTGACCGAGGCTTTCCTGCGCCGCAGCGACGGGCGCGCCCTGCTGCTGCCGCGCATCGCCGCGATCGGCGCGCTGGATGAGGCCGGGCTGGCGCTGTCGGGGCTGGAGGCCCTGGATCTGCCGCCGCCGGTCGAGCCGCTGCGCCGCCTGACCACCCTGACGTGGCTGATCCTGCAAGTGGGCCATGCGTTCGGCGACGTGCGGACGGTGGACCAGGCCTGGCCGCTGGCCGAGGCGCTGGCCGCGCTGATGGACGAAGCCGAGTGGGCGGAATGCGACCTGGCCGAGCGCCTGCCGGCGGCGGCCGAGGGCGATTTCGCCGAACATTGGCAACGGACGCTGGAATTCCTGTCCATCGTCACCGACGTCTGGCCGGCCTGGCTGGCGGAACAGGGGGTGATGAACCCGGTCGCGCGCCAGGTGGCGCTGCTGCACGGGCAGGCGCGGCGGTGGCGCGCCGACCCCCTGCCGGCGGACGAACGGGTGTGGGCCGTGGGCTTCGCCGACGCCATGCCCTCCACCGCTGCGATGCTCGGCGCGGTGCTGGACATGCCGGCGGGGCGGCTGGTGCTGCCCTGGGTCGATCTGTCGCTGGACGACGCGGTGTGGTCGGCCCTGCCGGACGGACATCCGCAGGCCGGTACGGCGCGGTTGCTGGCCGATCTGGGGCAGGATCGTGCGGCCCTGGGGGTATGGGACGACTCGCCGGGCGGCGGCGCGCCGGAGTGTCCGGCGGGGCGGGGGGGCATGCTGGGCCGCGCGCTGCTGCCGGCGGCGGCATTGGGCGCGTGGCTGCACGACCCGGCGCCCGTGGACCTGATCGGCCTGTCGATCCTGCGCGCCGCCGACCAGCAGGAGGAAGCGGCGGCCATCGCGCTGGTGCTGCGTCAGGCGATCGCCGTGCCCGGCCGGCGCGCGGCGCTGGTGACGCCGGACCGCGGGCTGGCCGGGCGCGTGGCGGTCGAACTGGCGCGCTGGGGCGTGGTGGCCGACGACAGCGCGGGCGAACCGCTGGGCGCGACCCCGCAGGCGGCGTTCCTGCGCCTGGTCGTGCGGGCGGTCACCGCCGGCCTGTCGCCGGTGGCGCTGCTGTCGCTGCTGAAGCACCCGCAGGGGGCGTGCGGCCTGTCGCCGGGGGCCTGCCGCGCCTCGGCCCGGCTGCTG
>NZ_JABEQH010000019.1 GCF_014174305.1 Gluconacetobacter johannae
GCCCCCCACGCCTGCGCCCCGCCCCAGGCCAGAACCCCGATCAGCCCGCCCATCAGAACAAGGATCAGCCAGCCCGACAGACGCACCACGCCCGAAAACACCGCGTCGCCGGAACGTCCCGGCGCGCGGCGCGCGGCCAGCGGCGCGGCCGGGGCCGATGGTACTGAATTATTCATGCGGGACACGATCCATGCGGGCTCCGGCCAGATGTGGCGCTTCGTCAACCATGTCGGGTCGCGCCCGGCCTGTGCGGCCCGGGCGGCAGTCAGACCCGCGTCCGCAGTCTCCTACTGGACCGCCCCGCCCCCCTGCAACCTTCGATCGCCACATGCCACTGCCGGTCACGCCGGGCAAAGGCGCGACAGCCGGTCGATCACCAGGTTGAAATAGCCCTCGGCATCCACCCTGTTCAACACCAATGCGTTGGGCTGGCGCTCGGTCACGCCCCACCAGTCGATGACCGTCATGCCCCGCGTCAGCGCCCCATGGCATTCAATCCCGACATGGGCCAGCCGGCCGCTGAACAGATGGGGCTGCAGCAGGGCCGCGATCACGGTGGGGTCGTGCAGCGGGCCGCCATCAGTGCCCCACTGGCGTTCGTTGAAGGTCTTGTTGAAGCGCAGCAGATGATAGAACGCCTCGGCGATCGGGGTGCCGATCGCGCGCAGGCGCGCCATGCGCGCCGCCGTCGTCAGCGCGCGATGCGTGCAATCCAGCGGGATCATGGTGATGGGCACGCCCGAGGCGAACACGCGGGCCGCGGCTTCGGGGTCCACATGGATGTTGTATTCGGCGGCGGGGGTGATGTTCCCGGCCTCGGACCGCGCGCCGCCCATCAGCACGATGCCGTGCAGATGTTCGGCCAGCCGGGGCTCGCGGATCATCGCCAGCGCGACGTTGGTCAACGGCGCGAGACAGCAGAGCGTCACGCTGCCCGCCGGCCGGGCCATCACCAGTTCGACGATCCGGTCGGGGGCGAAGCCCTCGGCGGCGCGCAGGGCGGGTTCCGGCAGGTCGTAGCCGTCGAATCCGGTGGTGCCATGGACGTGTTCGGCCGTTCGCAACGCCCCCGCCAGCGGCCCGGCCGCCCCGGCATAGACCGGCACGTCGCCCCGCCCCGCCAGTTCCAGCGCCATCAGCGCGTTGCGGGTCGTCAGGTGCAGGGGCACGTTCCCGCCGACGGTCGTCAGCGCCAGCACCTCCAGCTCGTCGGGCGACGCCAGGGCCATCAGGAACGCCACCGCGTCGTCCGGCGAAGGATCGGTATCTATGATGACGGGGCGGATCATGACGCGGCCTTCCTCGGTCGTTGCGGGCGGCCCTGTCGTCCCCCACCACATCTTCTCAGTCAACCACGCTGTCGGGCACCCAGTACAGCAGCCGCGCCAGCACCCGGTCCACGCCCCACCACAGCAGCACCGTCATCGTCGCCAGCACCAGCAGGGCGGCGAACATCAGGTCGGTCTCGAATCGCGTGTTGGCCGTCTGCATCAAAAACCCCAGGCCCGACGAGGCGCCGACCCATTCCCCGACCACCGCCCCGATCGGCGCGATCGCCGTCGCCACCCGCAGGCCCGACCCGAAGGCCGGCAGGGCGGCCGGCAGGCGGACATGCACCAGCACCCGCCACGGCGCGGCCCCCATCGTGCGCGCCAGATCCAGCCACTCCGGCGGCGTCCGCCGCAGGCCGTCGAAGAACGACGAGGTGATGGGGAAGAAGATCACCAGCACCGCCATCACCACCTTCGACGCGATTCCGAAGCCGAACCACAGCACCAGCAGCGGCGCCAGCGCGAAAACCGGCACCGCCTGGCTGAGCAGCACCAGCGGCATCATCCAGCGCCGGACCACCCCCGATGCGGTCATCGCCAGCGCCAGCGCGGCCCCGCCCAGCATGCCCAGGCCCAGGCCCAGTACGGTCTCCAGCAGGGTCGTGCCCGCCGCATCCGCCAGCAGCCCCCGCTGCGCCCACAGGGTGCGCGCCACCGCGTCCGGCGCCGGCAGCAGGTAAGGCGGCACGCCGCCCAGGCGCGCGACACCCCACCACAGGGCCGCCAGCCCCGCCAGCGTGACCAGCGGACGCACCGTCCGCGCCGCGATCCGCCGCGCGGTCACGCCGCGACCCCGTCCAGCAGCCGCCGCATCAGATGCCCCTGCCCGCGCAATACGCCGGGATCGTCCGCCGGGCGCGGCGTGGCGCCATCGGGCGCCGGGACCGACGACAGGCGCGCCGGCGACCCCGCCAGCAGCAGGATCACCTGCCCCAGCCGGCAGGCCTCCAACGGATCATGGGTAATCAGCACCACGGTCCGGCCCCGCAGCATGTCGGCGGCCAGGTCCTGCATGCGCGCCCGCGTCACGCTGTCCAGCGCGGAAAAGGGTTCGTCCATCAGCACGACGGGACGATCCTCGTACAACGTGCGGGCCAGGGCTACCCGCTGGCGCATGCCGCCCGACAGTTCCGACGGCAGGGCGGCGAGGCGGTCGCCCAGCCCCATCCGGCGCAGCAGGGCCTCGGCCCGGTCGCGCTCGACGGGCGCGCCGCGCAGGCGCGCGCCCATCGTCACATTGTCGATGACCCGCGCCCACGGCAGCAGCAGATCCTGCTGCCCCATCCAGGCGACGCGCCCGGCCAGCGACACCCCGTCGTCCGCCGCCACATGCCCCGCCGTCGGCCGGTCCAGCAGCGCGACAGAGCGCAGCAGGCTGGTCTTGCCCACGCCGCTGGGGCCGAGCAGGACGCTGAACGTCCCGGCGGGAAAGGTGAAATCCAGCCCCTCGAACACCGGGCTTCCCGCATGGGACAGGCCCAGCCCCTCCAGCCGGATCGCCGGGGGGGCCTGCGTCACCGGCTGCGAACGGGGTAGGCGATCCCCAGCGCATCGCGCGCCGCCGTGGCCAGCCGATCGACACGCTCGTTGTTTTCGTCGCCCGAATGGCCGCGCACCCACCGCCAGCTCACCTCGTGCCGGGCGCTGACATCCAGCAGGCGCCGCCACAGATCCATGTTGGCGACCGGGTCGCCCGAGGCATTGCGCCAGTTGCGACGCACCCAGCCGGTATGCCAGCGCGTGATGCCGTTGCGGACATATTCGCTGTCGGTATGCAGCACCACGCGGCACGGGCGCTTCAGGGCTTCCAGCGCCTCGGCCGCCGCCGTCAGTTCCATGCGGTTGTTGGTCGTCTCGGCCGCCCCGCCCGAGATCTCGCGTTCCTGCCCGCGAAAGACCAGCAGCGCCGCCCAGCCCCCCGGCCCCGGGTTGGGCTTGCAGCCCCCGTCGGTCCAGATTTCGACAAGCCCGAGATCCGTTTCGGCATCGGCCTCGATCGGCCGTTCAGGGTCAGAGGCCATAAGCCCCCCCGTCCCGCACCGCGCGGTGGAACCGCAGGCGGCGCAGATAATCCAGCGGATCCTTGCGGGTGACCATCGCCCCCGGCGGAGTATTCACCCAGTCGTACAGCCGGGTCAGCAGGAAACGCAGCGCCCCCCCCGACGCCAGCACCGGCAGCGCCCGGCGCTCGGCCTCGGACAGGGGACGAACGCTTTCGTATCCGGCGATCAGCGCACGCGATTTCGCGACGTCGAACGACCCGTCGGCATCGAAGCACCAGGCATTCAGGCAGATCGCGATGTCGTAGGCCAGGATATCGGTGCAGGCGAAATAGAAATCTATGATCCCCGAGACCGCGCCATCGAGGAAGAAGACATTGTCCGGAAACAGATCGGCATGGATCTGCCCGCGCGGCAGGTCGGCATGCCCGCCCTGCCCCGGCCATGCCGGCAGGATTTCGGCCAGCGCCGCATCCAGTTCCGCCATCAGTCCGGGCTGGACCGAATCCCCGTCGGCCCGGCAGGCCGCCACCAGCGCGGGCCACGCGGCGGGCCCCAGCGCGTTCGGGCGCACCGCGTCATAGCCCTGCCCTGCCGCGTGCAGCGTCGCCAGCGCCGCCCCCACGGGCGCGCAATGCGCGGGCAGGACCTGCCGGGGCCAGACGCCGGACAGGAAGGTCGTCACCGCCGCCGGGCGGCCGGCCAGGGTACGCAGCGCCGCCCCGTCGCGCGCCGGCACCGGGCGCGGGCAGGACAGGCCATGGTCCGACAGGTAGCCCATCAGGCCCAGGAACCACGGCAGGTCGTCGGGATCGACCCGCCGCTCGTACAGCGTCAGGATAAAATCCCCGCCTGTCGTACGCAGGACGAAATTGCTGTTTTCCACCCCTTCGGCGATCCCCCGGAACGCCGTGAGGTCACCGATCTGGTACTCGGACAGGAACGCGCGCAGCGCCCCGTCCGAAACATCCGTGTAGACGGCCATGGATAAGGGGGCGGCTCAGCCCAGAGGGGCCGGCAGGCGGAACGTCACGTTTTCTTCCTTGACGGTCCGTTCCTCGATTTCCAGCGTGTAGCGCTTGGCCAGGGCCGCCACCATTTCCTGCACCAGCGCCTCGGGCGCCGAGGCGCCGGCGGTGATGCCCAGCGTGTTCACGCCGTCCAGCACGGACCAGTCCAGGTCGCTCAGGCGCGGCACCAGCAGGGCGCGCGGCGCGCCGGAACGTTCCGCCACCTCGCGCAGCCGCTGCGAGTTCGAGGAATTCGGCGAACCGATCACGATCACCAGGTCGCATCCAGGGGCGATGGCCTTCACCGCTTCCTGCCGGTTGGTGGTGGCGTAGCAGATGTCCTCGCGCTTCGGCCCCTCGATCAGGGGGAAACGGCGGCGCAAAATGTCCACGATCTCGGCCGTGTCATCGACCGACAGCGTGGTCTGGGTGATGAAGGCCAGTTGCGACGGGTCCGCCGGCTGGACGGTGCGGGCCTCCTCGGCGTCGTTTATCAGGGTGACCGCGCCGGGCGGAAGCTGGCCCATCGTGCCCACGACCTCGGGGTGGCCGGCATGGCCGATCATCAGGATGTGGCGGCTGTCGGGCCCGCCGTCGGCGAAATGACGCTCGGCCTCGCGATGGACCTTGGACACCAGCGGGCAGGTCGCATCCAGATACAGCAGGTTGCGGCGCTCGGCCTCGGCGGGGACGGTCTTGGGCACGCCATGCGCGGAAAAGACCACATGGCCATCGGCGGGAACCTCGTCCAGCTCCTCGACGAAGATGGCGCCCTGGGCTTCCAGTTCCTCGACGACGGTGCGGTTATGCACGATCTCGTGCCGGACATAGACCGGCGCGCCATAGCGGCGGATGGCTTCCTCGACCACCCGGATGGCGCGGTCGACACCGGCGCAGAACCCGCGCGGGCCGGCCAGAAGGACCTTCAGCGAGCGGATCGACGCATCGACGGGGACGGAATCGGGTGTCTGAATCATCTGGTCGGGCATGGTGTTCCCCAAACGTCCGGCGGGCGGTATAGGATACGGGCCGGGGGCAGCTTACCGGCCGGCCGCACCCCGGTGCTGGTCCGGCCCTACGCAAACCGGGACCGTGGCGCAAGCCATTTTCCTGCGACCCCGGTGCATTTGGACTTACCCGTCCGGCCGGAGCCACACAAGAAACCCGTCCGCCGGCGGAGCCGCGCCACCATGACCGAGAACGAGACCCCGGAACCCAGCATGACCATCGCCATCCCGCACGGCCTGCACCGCCTCCGCCGCCCCGTCGCCTTTCGTGGACTGGCGCTTCTGTCGCTCGCCCTCCTGCCCGCGGCCTGCAGCCTGGACGACCCGAACGCCTTCGCCCCGGCCTGCCCGGTCGTCGAGGTCCCCGGCGAGGCCGCGGACCTGGTGGCCTACGCCGGGGACGCGCACGACATCGCCCACATGACGACGCGCGCCAGCCTGACCCGCGTCACCGGCAACTGCCAGCAGGGCAGCAGCGGCGGCCACGGCCGGGCGCGGTCGATCACCACCAATATCAGCGTGGGCATGGACCTCACGCGCGGCCCCGCAACGAAGGGCCGGACCGTCGACGTTCCGTATTTCGTCGCCGTCGTCTATGACGGCGAGATCAAGAGCAAGAAGCAGTTCGTGGAAACCATCGAATTTCCACCGAACGTGACGCACATGCTGACGCACACGCGCATCGTCCCCATCGACCTGCCGGTGTCCCACCGCGTCACGATCGACGGCTATCATATCGAGGTCGGGTTCCAGTTGACGCCGGACCAACTGGCCTACAATCGCAGCCACCTGATTACGCCGTCGTTCCACCCGCTCTGACGGGTTCGCGCGGCCCCATCCGGGGCCACGCGCAGGGGCCGGCCTTTTATCCGGCCCCGCTCTCCGACCCTGTTATTTGACGTAAATGCTGTCGAATACCCCGCCATCGGCGAAATGGGTCTTCTGCACGACCGTCCATCCCCCCAGGCTGGCGATGTCGAACGTCCTGACCTTCGGGAACAGGTCGCCGGTCCCGGCCAGGATCGCCGGGTCCACGGGCCGGAAATAATGCTTCGCCCCGATCCGCTGGCCTTCGGGGCTAAACAGGAATTCCAGGTAGGCGCGCGCCACCTCGGTGGTGCCGTGGGCGGTGGCGTTGCGATCCACCACCGCCACCGGCGGTTCGGCCAGGATGGTCTGCGGCGGCACGACGAGATCGAACGAATCCGGCCCGATATCCCGCGCCGCCAGCAGGGCCTCGTCCTCCCACGCCAGCAGCACGTCGCCCAGCCCGCGCTGCACGAAGCTGTTGGTCGCGCCGCGCGCGCCGGTGTCCAGCACCGGCACATGGGCGAACAGCGATTTCAGATAGGCGCGGGCCGAGGCCTCGGACCCGCCCGGCTGGTTCACCGCCCAGCCCCACGCCGCCAGGTAGTTCCAGCGCGCCCCGCCCGACGTCTTGGGGTTGGGGGTGATGACCTGCACCCCGTCGCGGATCAGGTCGGGCCAGTCGTGAATCCCCTTGGGGTTACCCTTGCGGACCAGGAAGACGATGGTGCTGGTATAGGGCGTGGAATTATGCGGCAGGCGCTTCTGCCAGTCGGCGGCCAGCAGCCCGTGCGTGGCCAGGACGTCGATGTCATAGGCCAGCCCCAGCGTGACCACATCCGCCGGCGCCCCCTCCAGCACCGCGCGCGACTGCGCGCCGGACCCGCCGTTGGAAGTCCGGACCGCAACCGCCGCGCCATTGTGGCCCTTCGCCCATGACGCGGCGAAGGCGCGGTTGATGTCGGCGTAAAGCTCGCGCGTCGGATCGTACGACACGTTCAGCAGCGTGGTGGCCGCCTGGGCCGCCCGAGGCCGCAGCCCCACGATGGACGCCGCGCCGGCAACCGCGGCGCCGGCCAGAAACGTCCGGCGCGAGGAGGAGAAAGGCGTGTTGGTCATGATACCACCCTGTTGCAAGCCGATCGCGACGCGGCTGGAAGCCCGATCGCGAAACGATACGCGTTGAGACAAAGGGCCGGCACGGGTGACACCGTTTTGGTCACACCGCGCCCAAGGCCCCGGTTGAAGGCATCGGAAAGATCAGAAGGCGGCCTGGATCCGTCCCGCGACGGCATTGCCGTTGCGCCCCAGGACATTGACGCCGCCCGAGACGCCTTTCGAACGACTGACGATGAAATGGTCGTAGTCCAGCATGAACTTCACATGCGGGTTCGGGTACCAGTTCAGCCCGCCCTGCCAGACCGTCTGCTGGTTGCCGTTGATCCCCGCACCACCCTGGCCCGCGACGTCGTTCAGGTCCGTCACGCTCCAGCGGCCATTGAGTTCCAGCGCGCCCCAATGATCGTGCAGCGGATCGAAATCGTACTCGACGCCGGGCGTCGTGAAGGCGGCGATCTTGGAGTTATAGGCGCGCGGCTTGCCGAACAGGGTGTAGTTGGCCGCGACGTACCAGCCATCGAAACCCAGCGACGGCAGCGGGGACGCACCGGCCTCATGACTGCGCTCCACGCCGATATGGTAATATTCGCCCTTCAGCAGGAAGCGCCGCCACCGGAAGCCCAGTTGCGGACCGGCGGCCCAGATCTGCGAGACGTTGGTCAGGGCGCCCGATGTCAGCAGCGACGTCTCGCCCAGCGGGATTTCGACGTTGTCGCTGAACGTGTAGGTGCGCCCCTTCGAATTCTGGTTGACCTTGAAGGCGCTCGTCGCGCCCGCGCCGACATGGACGTCGATGTCCTTGCTGACATAGGGGCGCCCGGCGACACGCACCACCCCGCCGGTCTGGCTGTCGGTGATCGTCGTGTCCTTCGACCGGTCGCCGAACTTCTGCCCGGTGAAATAGGCCGCCGCGAGCCAGCGCTTTTCGTAATGCTCGCCCCCGATGCTGAAGCGCGCGACGCCGCCGGCGAGATTGCGTACCAGATCGACGATCGTCGGACGTTCGAGGAATTCGAACGCCCCGGAGCGTTCGGCGCTTTCCTCTTCCATGCGCGGCTGGAAATAGCCGGCGGTCAGCGTCGTGTTGCGAAGCCCGGTATAGTTCAGGTTGGCCTCGAACAATCCCACCGACCCGTCGACCGAACTGGAGCCGAAATCGGGGGTGACGTTGGCCACCCAGTCCTTGTACCGCCAGGTGAAATACAGACGCAGCCGGCGCGCATTCTGGGTGAAATTGTTGAAATTGCCCCTGGCCTCTCCGGCTTTCGGACCGGCGTCGAAAAAGCCGCCGATATCCTCCTGCGCCAGCAGGCCGACCGAGAAGCTGTAGGCGCCGTCATCCGACGAGATGGTGGGGCGGCCGGACGGGAAACCGATGCGGATGCCGCCGATATGGACGCTTTCATCCTTTTTGGTCGCGGCCTTGAATTCCTCCCACGAGGCGATCGAGCCTTCCAGCGCGGCCAGGCGGGAGTCGGCGTCGGATCGCGGACGATGCGGGCCGGCGCCCTGGGGCTCGCCGATCGTGGGCAGCGGGCCGGTCCAGGGTTGCGGCTGGGGCTGGGGCTGGGCCTGGGCGTGGCGCACCTCCTGCGGGGCCGGCGTGCGCGCGTGCGCGGTGCGGACGGCGCCTTCGGCGCGGGCCACGCGCGCGCGCAACTGCCCGATCTCGCCCAGCATGTCGTGCCGCATCTGCGCCATTTCGCGGCGCAGCTCGCGGATTTCGTCGTCCTGCGGCGACGCCATGGCCACTTCCGGCGCGGCAACACCCGTCATAATGGTTGTCAGAAGCATGGCTTCCCGCCACCGCGAACGAAAACGCATCCTCAACTCCCCCCTTCAAACCGACGCATGATGAGTGGACCCCGCCCACCAAACCCATGCCATTTTAGTGATATGATATTTTCACGTCGAAAATAGTTATTTCATCAAATCGACACCACATCAAATCCGTTGTCAATCGTGGTTAACTGGAATTGCGACATAAAATTGCACTACGCATATGCGGGACCTGAATGCCTCGGCAATCCACCTCGCCGGGCCGCGCGGCCGTCCGGCGGGACACCGTGCCGTATCAGCACCGGAACGATGGCCGCTGACCGATGCCGCACGATGGTCTAGGGTGGCGGCGAACGATACGGCGACAGCATGACGAACATGACCTCCTCCCCTCTTTCCACCTCCCCGTCCCAGCGGGAAATGACGATCAGGGGTCTGATCCTGGGCGCCCTCATCACCGTGGTCTTCACAGCCTCGAACGTCTATCTGGGCCTGAAGATCGGCCTGACGGTCGCGTCCTCGATTCCGGCGGCGGTGATCTCGATGTCCGTGCTGCGTATGATGGGCGGCGCGACGATCCTGGAAAACAATCTGGTCCAGACCCAGGCCTCGGCGGCGGGCACGCTGTCCTGCGTGTTCATCTCGTTCCCCTGCCTAGTCATGATCGGCTACTGGCAGCATTTCCCGTATCTGGAGACGATGCTGCTCTCGATGGCCGGGGGGATGACCGGCGTGCTGTTCACGGTCCCGCTGCGCCGCGCGATGGTGACGCACAGCACCCTGCCCTACCCCGAGGGCGTGGCGGCGGCCGAAATCCTCAAGGCCGGGTCCGAGACCGGCAACCCCGACAGCCTGAAGGCCCTGCTGACCGGCGGGCTGGTGTCGGCGGTGGTCACGCTGGCCACCGGCGGGTTGCGCCTGCTGGCCGACGGGGCGGCCACAACAGCGACATGGGGCGGCGCGGTCTTCAGGGCCTCGACCGGCTTTTCGCTGGCGCTGCTGGGGGCGGGCTATCTGGTCGGCATCGCCGGCGGCATCGCCATGCTGCTGGGCGCGATCATCGCATGGGGTATGGCCGTCCCGGTCCTCAGCACCCTCCTGCCCAACCCCGCGCACCTGGGGCCGGCCGATTTCGCTACCGCGCTGTGGGCGCAGAAAGTCCGCTTCATGGGCGCGGGCACGATCTCGGTCGCGGCCGTCTGGACGCTGGCGGTGCTGGCCCGTCCGGTCGCGGCCGGCATCCGCGACATGCTCCGCGCCGGGGCGGGAATCGGGGATGCGGGCGACGAGCGCGACCTGGCGCCCCGCACGCTGGGCCTGCTGGCGGGCGTGCTGCTGCTCGTGCTGTTCGGCCTGTTCGTCGTCTTCCAGATGCCGGTGGCGACCAACGGCCACGCCATCGTCACCGCCGCGCTGGCCGCCGTCGCATTCTGCGCGCTGTTCGGCTTCCTGGTGGCGGCCGCCTGCGGCTACATGGCCGGCATCGTGGGGTCGTCCTCGTCGCCGCTGTCGGGAATCGCCATCATCGCCACGGTCATGATCGCCTCGTTCCTGCTGCTGCTGGAAGGGCTGGGCCTGCTGCCGGCCGAAATGGCGGCCAACAATCATCACCTGGCCATCGCCTTCGCCCTGTTCCTGCTGTCGGCGATCGTCGCATCGACGGCCATTTCCAACGACAATCTGCAGGATCTCAAGACCGGGCAACTGGTGGGCGCCTCCCCCTGGCGACAGCAGGCCGCCCTGCTGGTCGGCTGCGCCAGCGGCGCCCTCGTCATCCCGCCCGTGCTGGAACTGCTGTACCAGGCCTACGGCTTCGTGGGCGCGATGCCACGTCCGGGCATGGATGCCAGCCACGCCCTGGCCGCGCCGCAGCCCGCGCTGCTGGTGACGCTCACCACCGGCATCTTTCGGCATCAACTGGACTGGACGATGATCCTGCTGGGGGTCGGGCTTGGGATCACCCTCATCGCGACCGACCTGCTGCTGCGCCGGCGCGGGGGCGCCCTGCCGCCGCTGGCGGTCGGCATCGGCCTGTACCTGCCCCCCGCCGTCAGCGTGACGCTGGCCATCGGCGCCCTGCTGGGATGGGCCTGCACCCGGCGGGCGCAAGGGGGCCGAAGCCCCCATGCCGAAACCGGAACCGGCACCATGCTGGCCTCGGGCTTCATCGTCGGCGAAAGCCTGACCGGCGTGCTGCTGGCCGCCATCGCCGGGGCGACGGGGCGGGACGACACGCTGTCCATCCTGCCGGCCGAGGCCGGCAGGATGCCCACGCTGCTGGGCTTCGGGGTATTCGTCGCCATATGTATCTGGTTCGGCCGCAGCTTACGACGCGGGTGATCGCGCAAGACATCGTGCAGGAACTGGCAAAGGACCGACTCTGGTGATTCCCTTCTCGGTGCTCGACCTGTCGCTCATCGTCCGGGGCGGCGACGCCGCCACGGCCTTCCGCAACAGCCTGGCCCTGGCCCGGCATGCCGAGGCCCTGGGCTTCAACCGCTACTGGGTGGCGGAACATCATTCCATGCCGGCCATCGCCTCGGCCGCGACGGCGGTCCTGATCGGGCACCTCGCGGCAGGGACGCGCACCATCCGGGTGGGCTCGGGCGG
Source organism: Gluconacetobacter johannae (assembly GCF_014174305.1). Taxonomy (GTDB): domain Bacteria; phylum Pseudomonadota; class Alphaproteobacteria; order Acetobacterales; family Acetobacteraceae; genus Gluconacetobacter; species Gluconacetobacter johannae. The sequence goes on from NZ_JABEQH010000019.1 coordinate 11,664, forward strand.
GATCATGCTGCCCAACCATGCGCCGCTGGCGATCGCCGAGCAGTTCGGCACGCTGGAAAGCCTGTTTCCCGGCCGAATCGACCTGGGGCTGGGCCGCGCGCCGGGATCGGACCAGGAGACGATGCGCGCCCTGCGCCGCGACCCGGCCAGCGCCGACCGCTTTCCGCAGGACGTGGTGGAACTGCTGCATTATTTCGACCCGCCCGCCCCCGGCCAGCGGGTGCGCGCCGTGCCGGGCGCCGGGCTGGACATTCCGGTCTGGCTGCTGGGGTCTTCCCTGTTCTCGGCGCATCTGGCGGCGTCGCTGGGCCTGCCTTTCGCCTTCGCCTCGCATTTCGCGCCCGACCAGATGGAAGACGCGGTGGCCCTGTATCGCCAGCGCTTCACCCCGTCCCGGCGCCTGGACGCGCCCTATGTCATGCTGGCGCTGAACGTGGTGGCGGCCGACAGCGACGAGACGGCGCGCCTGCTGTTCACCTCGCACCAGCAGCAGTTCGTGGCCCTGCGCCGGGGCATGCCGGGGCAGTTTCCGCCCCCCGTCGCCTCGACCGAAGGGTTGTGGACGCCGGCGGAACAGGCGGGCATCGACCGCGCGCTGGCATGTTCGGTCGTGGGCGGGCCGGCGGCCGCGCGCGCGGGCATCCACGCCTTCATCGCCCGGCATCGCCCGGACGAGCTGATGATCGTCGGCGCCATCCACGACCAGGCGGCGCGCCTGCGGTCGTTCGAGATCGCGGCCGCGGCGCGAACACGATGATGGACGGCCCGACCCGGCAGTGCGATGATCGGGCCATGCCCATCCAGTTCAAAGACCTCGATTTCCCGCCGCCCACGGCCGACAGCCTGGCCACCGCCTTCGCCCGCGTCACCGCCCTGCTGGACGATGGCCGGCGGGGCGACGCCCTGGCCCTGTTCGACACCGAACGCCGCGCCTACGACAGTTGGGCGTCGCTGGTCGCGCTGCGGTTCGCGCAGGATACGACCGACCCGAAGGCGAAGGCCGACCGCGACCTGGCCGACAGCCTGACCCCCCTGGTCACCGGGCACGAGGTCGCGATCAAGCGCCGCCTGCTGGACGATGCCGACCGGCCGGGCCTGACGGCGGCCATCGGCACCCACGCCGTCAAGCTGTGGGAAACCGACGTCACGACCTTCGACCCGCGCATCCGCGACGCGCTGGAGGAAGAAGCCCGGCTGGGCGGCGAATACACCGCCCTGCTGGCCTCGGCCCGCGTGACCGTCGCGGGACAGACCATCAACCTGTCGGGGCTGGCGCCATTCGCCGAAAGCCTGGACCGCGCCACCCGGCACGAGGCCGAACAGGCGCGCTGGGCGTTCTTCGCCCAGCACGGGGCGGAACTCGATTCGCTGTACGACCGGCTGGTCCATGTCCGCCACGGCATGGCGACGACGCTGGGCTATGACAGCTATACCCCGCTGGGCTACCGGCGGATGCGCCGGGTCGATTACGGCCCGGCCGAAGTCGCCCGCTTCCGCGAGGACGTGTTGAACCACGTCGTGCCGCTGGTGCAGGCGATCCTGGAAAACCGGCGCCTGACCATGAACTGGGACCGGCTGCGCGCCTGGGACGAACCGCTGATCGACCCGCTGGGCAACCCCAGGCCCGTCGGCGATCACGATGTGCTGGTCGCGCGCGCACAGACCATGTTCGACCGGCTGGGCGGCGACCTGGGCGGGTTCTACCGCCAGATGGTCGAAGGCGGGTTCCTCGACCTCCGCAACCGCGCGGGCAAGGCCGGCGGCGGGTTCTGCACCGCGTTCCCCAGCGTCGGCATGCCGTTCATCTTCGCCAATTTCAACGGCACGCAGCACGACATCAACGTCTTCACCCACGAAATGGGGCACGCCTACCAGAACTGGAAAAGCCGCGACCTGCCGGGCATCGACCTGCTCTGGCCGACGATGGACGCGGCCGAGATCAATTCGATGGCGCTGGAATTCCTGACCTGGCCGCAGATGGACCTGATGGTCGAGGACGGGCTGGCCGACCGCTTCCGCCGCATGCACCTGATCGGGTCGCTGTCCTTCCTGCCCTACGGGGCCTGCGTCGATCATTTCCAGCACGAAATCTATGCCCGGCCGGACATGACGCCGGACGAACGCCATGCGACCTGGCAGCGGCTGGAAAAACTCTACCTGCCCTGGCGGGATTACGGCGACCTCGCCTGGCCGTCCAAAGGCGGCCGGTGGCAGGCGCAGGCCCATATCTACCGCTCGCCCTTCTATTACATCGACTATACGCTGGCGCTGTGCTGCGCGATGCAGTTCTGGCTTCGCAGCCGCACCGACCACGCCGGGGCGATGGCGGTCTATACCGACCTGTGCGCGCTGGGCGGCTCGCAGCCCTTCACCGGACTGGTCGCCGCCGCCGGCCTGGCCAGCCCGTTCGAGCCGGGCACCCTGGCCGACATCGTGCAGGAGGCCGAGCGCGTCCTGCAGATGCGCTGACGGCCGGCCCCTCGCGGACGCGCGCTATCGCGCGTCCCATCTGGCCAGCAGGTCCACCACCGCCTGCGCCGACATATGCCGCGCGTCGCCCAGCGCCAGCGCCCCGTCGGGGTTCAGCAACCGGCCCTGCGGCGTGACGATCAGGACGGTCGGCACGGCCTTGATCGTCACGCCGTAGCGCTGGGCGATATCCAGGTTGGTGTCGATACGCCCGACATTGATCGCCACCGTGACGAAACGCGCATCGACCCACGGCGCGACCTGGGGCAGGCGCAGCACGCCGGCCATCAGGCGGCAATCGGGGCACCAGTTCCCGCCGAAATCCAGCAGCACGTTCTTCCCGCTGGCCTGGGCGGCGCGGAACGCGGCCGCGACCTGCGCCTGGGCGTCGGCAGGCGGGCCATAGGGGGCGGCGACGGCGGTGGGCGCGGCCTGCCCGACCTGCGGCACCGGCATCGGCGGTACGGCGGCACGGGCCGGCAGGACCATGGCGATGCCCAGCAGGGCGGACAGGGGCAGCAGGCGGCGCAGGAGCATCTTGATCCGGATCCGATGACGGAGGTGAACGAGGCATAATGTCGCGTTAACATGGACCACAGGCAAGCTTCGCCATACAGGCCCCCTCACGAAGAAGGATTCATCCCCCGCATGACAGTGGCCCCGCAGCCCAGCGTCGCACGCACCCTGCTCAAGACCCTGGCCCTCGTCACCGTGACGGCGGCGCTGATGGCCAGCCTGCGCTTCAGCGCCGCCGTCGCCGGCTGGGTCGACCGGATCGCCGGAACCAGGCTGTGGAGCAGCCTGTACAGCCTGACCGGGGCGTCGGACGCGGTGTCGCGCGAGCGCCTGATCCTGCTCGGCGTCGCCGTTGCCTGCTTCCTGCTGGCGCTTCCGATCATCCAGGCCGGCGAGTGGTGCGTGGACCGCGTGCGGGACCGCCGCAGCTAAAACGGCGGTCAGGACGGATCGCGGTCCCAGAAGAACGTCAGCTCGTGCTTGTTGTGCCACAGATGCAGCACGCGGCCACCGGGGATCGCCGCGAACGCCTCGGCGGTCTCGTGGTCGGTCCCGCCCTGGAACTTGATGGTCATCACGATGCGGCGGGCCGTCCCGGCCGCGACCCAGCGCCGCGCCAGCGCCAGCAGGCGCGGCGGATAGGCGATGATATCGGAAAACATCCAGTCGACCGGCCCCAGATCGGCCGGCTCGATCCCGAACGCGCTGTCCCGCCGGGCCACCACCCCCGGCATCGCGGCGACACGGGGGTCGAGGTCGGCGCGGTCCACCGCCGTGACCCCTGCCCCGCACTGCGCGATCGCCCACGTCCAGCCGCCGGGCGACGCGCCCAGATCGACACAGGACTCACCGGGACGCGGCCAGACGCCCAGCCGGGCGCAGGCCTCCCACAGCTTCAGATAGGCCCGTGACGGCGGCCCCACCCGGTCCTCGACGAACGCGACCGCGCCGTTGACGAAGGGCGACGTCTTGCGCGTCGACAGCAGCATCGTGTCGGGGGCCAGCAGCGTCCACGCCCCCAGATGCCCCGTCGGGGCAGCCGCCGGAAACACCAGCGGCCGCGCACGGACCGGCGGCAGGCGCGCCTCGATCAGCGCCGCCCGGCGATGGTGCCCCACCGCATGACAGGCCCAGTTCCGCTGCCGCGCACGCAGCAGCGCGGCGGCGGCGCCGATCGACGGCACGGGGTGCAGTTCGGGCTCCAGCCAGGTGTCCAGCGCCCAGGCGGCCGCCACCGGCGGGGCCGACGACAGCGCCAGCCGCCCGTGCCAGCCCATCGGCTCGACCCCCTTGCGGCGCAATTCCTCGGTCAGGGGGGCCTCGAATCCCTCGGCGGCCAGATAGGCGGCGCGAACGGGGTGCGGCAGCACCAGCGGCGGGGCGACCGGCTGTTCGGATGAGGATGTCGTCATCATGCGGTCAGGCGCGCATCGCATCCACGGCCAGCAGCAGCCACGCCAGCATCAGCGTGCTGCCGCCGATCGGGGCCACGGGGCCGAGGTGAAGGCCCGTCACCCCGGTCCAGGCCACCGCCCCGCAGAACAGGACGATCCCCGCGGCGAATCCGCATCCCGACAGCAGCAGCAGCATGCGCCGTCCGCGCTGGGCCAGCAGCACGCCCACCGCCAGCAACGCCAGCGCGTGCCACATGCCCATCTGCACGGCCTCGCGCGCCAGGACGCGGCCACCGGCGGCGAAAGCCGCGTCGGGCAGGTGCGCCGCCAGCGCGCCGCCGGCGGCCGACAGCAACCCGGCCAGGCCGCCGGCAGCCTGGAACGACCGGGCGGACCGGGGCGGGGAAAAGGGAAAGACAGGCAGCAGCGTCATGATGCGCCACAGTGTAGCCGCGCCGCCCGGTTGACGTATAGTCGCCCCATGCCACGCCATGACCTGTTTCCCGACATCGCGCCGTACGAAAGCGGATATCTGTCCGTCGGCGATGGACATGAATTGTATTGGGAGCAGGCGGGCAACCCCAGGGGCCGGCCCGTGCTGTTCCTGCATGGCGGGCCGGGGGCCGGGGCCGGGGCCGTGCACCGGCGCTTCTTCGACCCTGCCTTCTGGCGCGTGATCCTGTTCGACCAGCGCGGCGCGGGGCGATCGCGCCCCCATGCGTCGGTCAGCGCCAACACGACGCCCCACCTGGTCGGCGACATCGAAACCCTGCGCCGCTTCCTGGGGATCGAGGACTGGATGCTGTTCGGCGGGTCGTGGGGATCGACCCTGGCCCTTATGTACGCGCAGACCTACCCCCAGCGGGTGCGGGCGATGGTGCTGCGCGGGATCTTCCTGGGGCGGACGCAGGAACTCGACTGGTTCTTCCACGGGCTGGCCAATGTCTTCCCCGACGCGCACGACGCCTTCCTGGCGCACCTGCCGGTCCACGACCGGCACGATCCGCTGGCCGCCTATATGCGCCTGCTGTTCGACCCCGACCCGAACATCCACCTGCCGGCGGCGCGGGCCTGGTCGGCATACGAGGGCACATGTTCCACCCTGATCCCCGCCCCAGCCGCCGTCGCGGGATTCGCCCACGACCGCGCCGTCGTCGGCCTGGCCCGGATCGAGGCCCATTATTTCCGCCACGGCCTGTTCCTGCCGCCCGAGGGCCTGCTGGGGGGCATGCCGCGGATCGCCCATATTCCCGGCCGGATCATCCAGGGACGGTACGACATGGTCTGCCCCAGCCAGTCGGCATGGGAACTGGCGCGCCACTGGCCGCGGGCCACCCTGGCGATGGTGCCCGATGCGGGCCATTCGGCCCTGGAACCGGGCATCCGCCGCCGGCTGGTCGCCTGCGTCGAGGATCTGCGCGACGCGTGAGGGGGTACGCGGCCGGCCCGCGCATTGCGGGGCCCGGCAAAACCGGCGATGCTCCGAAACGTTCGGTAGCGGTTCATCCACCTCCCGGCACCGGGCCATCTGACTGGAATCGCGTTCATGAAGACCTACGCACGCTGGCTGCTCGCCGCCTCGATCCTGCCGCTGGCAGCCTGCGCCGAGGCCCCGAAGGCCCCGCCCGCGCCGCCTCCGCCGCCCCCCCTGGCCGCGGCCGACGCCACGTTCGTCGAAAAGGCGTCCGTCGCGAACACATTCGAAATCGCGACCGGCCGCCTGGCGGACAGCCGCTCGCACAATGCAAAGGTCAAGGCGTTCGCGGCCCGGCTGGTGACCGACCACAGCGCCAACCAGGACCGGCTGGGCGGCATCGCGACACAGCACGGCGTGACCCTGCCGACCGACCTCAGCACCGACGAGGAAAAGACCCTCGACGAGCTGAAGGCCGAGACCGGGCGTAAATTCGACCGCGATTTCCTGGCCGTGCAGGTGCAGGCCCATACCGACGCCCTGCCCCTGTTCCAGGCCGAGGCCCAGAACACCACGGATGCCGACCTGAAATCCTACGCCGCCGACACCGCGGCGGCGGTGCAATCCCACCTGAACATCGCCCAAAACCTGAGCCCCCCGGCCCACCCCCATCGGGGCCGGCGCCACCACCACTGACGGCGCGACCCACGCCGCGCGATTCGTGACGGACGACGAACGACATATGAGCATCAGGATCGACCGGATCGTCACGCGCGGCGGCGACGGCGGACAGACATCGCTGGGCGACGGCACGCGCGTCGACAAGACCTGCCCTCGCATCGAGGCCCTGGGGGCGGTCGACGAGGCCAACGCGACGATCGGCGTCCTGCGCCTGCATGTCGCCCCGTCGTCGCCCGACGCCACATGCCTGGCGCGTGTGCAGTCCCTGCTGTTCGATATCGGCGGGGTGCTGTGCGTTCCCGAACCGGGCGCGCCGGATGCCGGGGCCGACAATTTCCGGGGTGGAGATGACGCCGTCACCGCCCTGGAAGACGCGACCGAGCGCCTGCGTGCCCGCCAGGAACCGCTGCACAGCTTCGTGCTGCCCGCCGGCAGCGCGGGCGCGGCCCATGCCCACCTGGCCCGCACGGTGGTCCGCCGCGCCGAACGCCGGGTCCTGGCGCTGCGGCGCGAGGCCGCGATCAGCCCGTCGGTCCTGCGCTGCCTGAACCGGCTGTCCGACTATCTGTTCGTGCTGGCCCGCCACCTGAACGATGACGGTCGCCAGGATGTCCTGTGGGAACCGGGCGGTTAACGCACCCCGTGTGTCCTGACGATTTTCGGCCCCGGCCCGGACCGTTCGCCCCGGCCGCCCACCTGCCGCCGATCCTGATCGTTTCCGCCGCCCTGGTCGTCTATGCCATCGCCCTGTTCCACCCGGCGCTTCTGAACGACGGGGACAGTTTCTGGCATATCGCGGCAGGGAACTGGATCCTGCATCACAGGGCCGTTCCGCACACCGACCCGTTTTCCGCCACCTTCGCCGGGCATCCCTGGGTCGCGCATGAATGGCTGTCCGAACTTCTGATGGCCGCCGCCTTCGACCTGGCCCGATGGGACGGGGTGCTGATCCTGACCGGCCTGGCCGTTGCCCTGACCTGCGGCATGGTCGCCGCCTTCGTCGCGCGCCGGGCCGGCGGAATGGCCGCGATCGTGACCACCATGCTCGCCATGGCCTGCACCTTTCCCAGCCTGCTGGCCCGTCCGCACATGCTGGCGCTGCCGTGCCTCGCCGGCTGGACGATCGCCCTGCTGCGCGCGCGTGAGCGGGGCACCGCGCCTCCGCCGCTTCCCATCGTCGCGGTCATGCTGCTGTGGGCGAACCTGCATGGCAGCTTCGCCTTCGGGCTGGCCCTGGCCATTCCCTTCGCGATCGAGGCGATGATCGATTCAAGGGCCGCTTCGGGGGCCGACCCCATCCCGACAGCCCTGCGCTGGGGCCGGTTCATCATCCTGTCCACCGCCACGACGCTTGTGACGCCGAACGGCTGGCAAGGGCTGCTCTTTCCTTTCCGGCTGGTGTGGATGCCGCAGCTCGCCGGCATCGGCGAATGGCAGCCCGTCAATTTCGCCACGATCCAGCCTCTGGAATACGCGCTGTTCGCGCTGTTGTACGTGACCATGACACGCACCGTCCGGGTACCCGCGATACGGCTGCTGATCCTGATCGGCCTGCTGTATCTCGCCCTTCGTCATGAACGCGACCAGATGGTGGCCGGGATCGTCGGCGCGCTGATCCTGGCGCAGCCCATTGGCCGGGCCGTCGCGCACGACGGCGCCGCCGGCACGGGGCCGCGCGCCACACGCCCCTGCCTTGCCGCCGGCTTCATCGCCTTTGCCCTGCTGACCCTGGCCCGCACGCTCCACCCGTTCGTGCTGGCCAACAGGCCGTCCGCCCCGGTTGCCGCCGTGGCGCAGGTGCCCGCCGACCTGGCCCGCCAGCCGGTGTTCAATTCCTACGCCTTCGGCGGGTATCTCATCTTCAGCGGCATCCGGCCATTCATCGACAGCCGGGCCGACATGTACGGCGCCGCCTTCATGACATCCTACCTGGCGGCGATGGATGTGGCGGACCGGGACGCCTTCGCGCGGATCGTCGCACGCCACGACATTCGCTGGACGATCCTGCCGCCCGGTGCACCCCTTGCCCGCCTACTGGATACGCTGCCAGGCTGGCGCCGCGTGTATGCCGACAAAATCGCCGTCATCCATACCCGCGCGCCCTGACCCGATCAGCCCCGCGCCAGCGGATGGCCCTGGGGCGCCAGATCGCGCAGAGCCTCGTAGGCCGCGTCAACCAGCCGGCTGCGGCTGGCCGTCACGTCGAGTTCCAGCAACACCTCGCCGTCATCCGGCTCCTCCAGCGCGTCGAACTGGCTGTCCAGCATCGTCGACGGCATGAAATGGCCCGTCCGCTGCCCCAGGCGCGGCGCGATGTCCTCTTTCCGGCCCTTGAGGTAGACGAAACCGACCTCGGGATTCCCGCCCGAGATGATTTCGCGATAATGCCGTTTCAGGGACGAACAGGTCACGATCCCGTACCCGCCCGAGGACAGCCACAGCCGCGCCACCTCGGCGATCTTTTCCAGCCAGGGGGCACGGTCCTCGTCGGTCAGGGGGGTGCCGGCGCTCATCTTGGCGATGTTCGTCTCGGGGTGCAGTTCGTCGCCTTCGACGATCGGCCAGCCCATCCGGCGGGCCAGAAGCTGCGCCAGGGTGGATTTGCCCGATCCCGAAACCCCCATCACCACCAGAACGCGCGGCGCGCCCACCTGCTTCATGCGAGTCGACGGTTTCGCGAGTGGAACGTGTGATGCCGCGAACGGCGGTGCGACAGGGGACGCGGTAAGGGGGGCGTGTTGTGCCATGGTGAACGTTTTTCCCTTTATTAGTTTTCTTGATTGTCGGCTGTCCGGTCAGGACATAGCCGGCCGGAGCCGCCGTCGCGCTTTTTTCGCAGCGCCGATGGACGGGGCAATACCGAACCAACCCCTATAGTGGTGTCCCCGCCACCGGAGCAGGGCAAGCATTCAGGCAGGACATCACATAGAAGTGAATCTGTCGCACGGATTCGTCGCCCTGCGATCGGGCGCCCATCACCATATGACAAACCTGGGTCAGGAATAGAATCGCCGTTAACGAAAAAAAATGACTTGGGCCTGTAACATCGGTTCGATCATTCGATGTCGGTTTCTTCGGCTTTCATCATTTGCGAAATAGCTGACGCGCGCATGCCCGTTCAATACACGACACCCATGACGCCTGACCTGTCCAAACTGTAATGACAAATCAGATATATCCCCTTCACATGTCAAAGACACTGCCCCGGCGGCCGCTTCGGCACGTCTTTCACCTAAAAAGGTCACCAGCCTAAGAATTTCCCGCACAATGGCCTTGCATTTTCTTTCCGAAAGAGGCTATGCAAAACAAAATCATTATACATTTCGATTCTAAGCCCCCATTGAAAGCCAGACTGACACACACTGACATGAAAATGTGATTTTCAGTCCGGGACAAACCCCAGGTCGTCTGTCCTTTCGTATTTTTCGAGAGTTTTTGCCGTGTCCGTATATAACGAATCGCTTCCCTTTTCCGGCGAGACGGAACAGGCCGATATTGATAACCGCGACGAAGTCAGCGAACAGGCCCTGCGCCTGGCCCTGTCGCGACTGGGATCGAAGCGCAGCGCGCCTTCGCCTTCGCCTTCCCCCACGCCGGCGGCCTCCGCGCGCCTGCCCCGTGCCCACGACCCCGCGCAGCGCCGGCGCAAGTTCGTCCAGGATGGCGAGGTTCGCGTCGAGCACCACGCCATGTCCCGCCCGACCCCCCGTACGCTGCATGTCCCGACGGACGATGGCGGAGAGGTCGAGCGCCTGCGCCAGCAGGTCCGCCACGAACAGAAACTGCGCGAAGACGCCGAACGCGCCAGCCATGACGCGCAGGCCAGCCTGCGTTCGCTGGAAACGCGCATCGGTCACGCCGACATCATCCTGACCGAAGCGAAGTCACAGATCGAAGCCCGTGACGACGAAATCCAGGACCTGAAGGCCGATCTGCTGACAGCCCGTGCCGAGACGACGCGGCTGGAGGCCGAACTGGCCCAGCTTCGCAGCCGGACGACCACGCCTGCCGCCGCCCCCATCCGCCGCCCGCGCAGGCCCATCGCCCGCATCGAGGAGCCGGAGGACGAGCCCGAGCCCGTCAAATGGTGGATCAAGAAGAAATAAGCGGCGAAACATCCGGCCTGGTCCCGGCGCCGTGGCCTGCCTGCCTGTTTCCACGGGCCGGATTGCACAGGCGATCGTCATCGCCAGCATGGGGTGCGCTATCGCGCTCCTGATGATGGCGCCGCTGATCGGTGGGCTGTTCGTCCTGCTGCGCGACGTCTTCGGCGCGCTGACCCTGCCGTTCTCGCTCCTGTTCGGCATGGCGGGCCGCGACGACCATGCGGCGGCCCTGGGCCATGTGGTGGGCGCGATGGGGTCGGACCTGCTGCGCCATCCGTTGCGCGCGCTCTGTGCGGCGGCGCTGTGCGGCGCCAGCGCGGTGCTGTCCATCCTGGCGCGCGGTCGTGGGGCGCGGGCGATGCTGATGGGCGCGGCGACGGCCAGCGCCGGCGCCGCGTGGCTTGGCGGTTATCCGGTCGCGCTGGTCCTGGCGCCGGGATTCGTCACCGAATGCCTGTGCGCCGTCCGCCCCGCCGAACGCTGACCGACAGGGGCGCCATCCCCCGGGTCTTCCAGCCGCCCCCGAAAACATGATACCGCGACAGATGCCTGCGGCCGACAGGAAGCGCGTTCCGACCGACGGCCAGATAAAAACAACAAGAACAGCACTCACGTCAGCAGGACCAGGACATGGCAGGAACGGAGTCTCGCCCGACGGCTTTCGATCGGGCTGCATCCCATCCCCCCATCATCACCGACATTCCGGCCCGGCTCGACCGCCTGCCCTGGTCGCGTTTTCACGTGCTGGTGGTCATCGCACTCGGCATCACCTGGATTCTGGACGGGCTGGAGGTCACCATCGTCGGGTCCGTGGCCCCCGTGCTGCAACGGGGCGACACGCTGGGCCTGTCGGCGGAAGATGTCGGGGCGGCGGCGTCATCGTATGTCGCGGGCGCCGTCATCGGCGCGCTGCTGTTCGGATGGATGAGCGACCGTCTGGGCCGGCGGCAGATCTTCACCGTGACGCTGGGGCTGTATATCCTGGGCGTCGGCCTGACCGCGCTGTCGTGGAACATGGCCAGCTTCGCGCTGTTCCGCCTGATTACCGGGCTTGGGATCGGCGGCGAGTATTCGGCCATCAATTCCGCCATCGACGAACTGATGCCCGCCCGCCTGCGCGGCCGTGTCGATCTGATCGTCAACGGCACCTTCTGGGCCGGCGCGGCGCTGGGGGCGGCGGGGTCAATGCTGCTGCTGCAGGGGACGATCATGCCGGTCACGCTGGCATGGCGGGTCATCTTCGGCATCGGCGCCATCATGGGGCTGGGGGTCATCGCCCTGCGTCGCTGGGTTCCGGAGAGCCCGCGCTGGCTGATGACCCATCGGCGGGTCGAGGAAGCCACCCGGATCGTGGTGCAGATCGAGGCCCGGCATGGCGGATCGGCGATCCGGCTGACCGAAACCCTGGACACGGTGTCGATCCACCCCGCCGGCACCTTCGGGCTGCGCGAGGCCCTGACGGTCCTGGCCGGCCCCTATCGCGGCCGGGCGGGATACGTCCTGGTCCTGATGATCGCGCAGGCGTTCCTGTATAATGCGGTGTTCTTCACCTACGGGCTGGTCCTGACCCGGTACGACCATGTGGCGGACGCCTCGGTCGGGCTGTATATCCTGCCGCTGGCGGTCGGCAACCTGCTGGGGCCGCTGGCGCTGGGCAAATGGTTCGACACGCTGGGCCGGCGGCGCATGATCGTCCTGACCTACAGCCTGGCGGGCATCCTGATGTTCGTCGTGTCCGTGCTGTTCGCGGCCGGAATGCTGGACGCCCGCCTGCAGACGACGCTGTGGGTGGTGATCTTCTTCTTCGCCTCGGCGGCGGCCAGCGCCGCCTACCTGACGGCCAGCGAGATCTTTCCCCTGGAAATCCGCGCCCTGACGATCGCGCTGTTCTATGCCCTGGGCACGCTGTTCGGCGGGGTGGCGGCGCCCTTCCTGTTCGGATGGCTGATCGGCCGGGGCAGCCTGCTGTCGCTGGCCACCGGCTATGGCGCGGCGGCGCTGCTGATGCTGGTGGCCGCCGCCGTGACCGCCCGCTGGGGCGTCGATGCCGAAGGACAGTCGCTGGAGCGGATCGCGCCCCCCCTGTCGTCGATGATGTGATAGACTGTCCGGATTACAGCATGAGCCCGCATTCCCTTCCCCCGGCGCCAGCGGCGTACCGCACGCTCGATACCGACGGCATCCGCGCGTTTCTGGCCGGCGTGCCCACCCTGGCCACACGCCTGGGCGGTCCCGCCGCGCACTGGCGCATCCGCGAGGTCAGCGACGGCAACCTGAACAACGTCTTCCTGATCGACGGCCCCCAGGGCGGCGTCTGCTTCAAGCAGTCCCTGCCCCATGTGCGCGTGGACCCGGCATGGAAGATGCCGCTGGACCGCACATTCTACGAGGCCGCCTATCTGCGCGAAATCCGGCCCTGCGTCGGCGCGCTGACGACCGACATCCTGCATTTCGACCCGGACCTGTTCGTGCTGGTGGTGGAAAGCCTGGACCGACACGTCGTCCTGCGGCGCGGCCTGATGGCGGGCGGGGACTGGCCCGACGCCGCCCGCGCCGTTGGCGCCTTCGTCGCGCGCGGCGCCTTCCACACGTCGCTGCTGGCCGCCCCGTTCGAGGAGATCACGCGCCGCCTGGATGTGTTTTCGGGCAATCGCACCCTGACGCGGATCACGGTCGACCTGGTCCTGACCGACCCGTACCGCGACCACCCCCGCAACCACTGGATCAGCCCGGACCTGGACGGCATCGCGGCGGACATCCGCACCGATCCCCACGTTCGTCGGCGCGTGGGCGCCATGCAGGCCCGTTTCCTGACCTGCCGGCAGGCGCTGCTGCATGGCGACCTGCACACCGGCTCGGTCATGGTGGCGGACGACGACACCCGGGTCATCGACGGCGAATTTGCCTGCCCCGGCCCCATCGGCTTCGATTGCGGCCTGTTCATCGGCAACCTGCTGCTGCATCTGTTCGCCTGTGGCGATTCCGCCGGGCAGGACCGGGCGGTGCGGGACATCGCCCAATTCTGGGCCAGCTTCCACGACACGTTCGGGGAGTTGTGGCGCACCGCCACCCGGCACGACGGAAACGGCGACGCCTACGCCGCCGCCCTGTTCCGCGACGACCCGTCCGGCCTGCAACAGGCACAGGCCGATTTCATGCGGGACGTGACGGCTGACACGATTGCCTTCGCGGCAATGGAAATCATTCGTCGGATCGTGGGGTACGCCCACGTACCCGATTTCGACACGATCCCCGACCGCGCCGCCCGCGCCGGGCGACAGGCCGCGGCCCTGGCGCTGGCGCGCGACCTGCTGGCCGACCCGGACATCGTGACGACGATCGCGGATCTGGAGTCACTGGCCCGTGGTCGCGCCAGATAGGTAGCCCCGGCGAGGGCCACGGCCCTTGCCTTCAGACCAGCCCGTCCACGAACGCCGCGATGCGGGCGCAGGCCTCGCGCAGGGTCTCGTCGTCCGTGGCGCAGGACAGCCGCAGATAGGGCCCCTTGCCGAAGGCGCTGCCATGGACGCAGGCGACATGCTGCTCGTCCAGCAGGGCGAGGGCGAAATCCTCGTCCGTCGTCAGCATGCGGCCGCCCCGGCTGGTCCGGCCCAGGCAGGCCGCGATGCCCGGGTAGGCGTAGAACGCCCCCTGCGGCATCGCGCAGGTCACGCCGGGAATGGCGCGCAACGCCTCGACCACCATGGTGCGGCGGCGGGCATAGGTGTCGCGCATTTCGGCGATCAGTTCCGCCGGACCGTCCAGCGCGGCGGCGGCGGCGGCCTGGCTGATGGAACACACGCCCGAGGTCGCATTCCCCTGCACCCGCGTCATCATGCGGATCAGCCGTTCCGGCCCGCCGGCATAGCCGACGCGCCAGCCGGTCATGGCGTAGGATTTCGAAACCCCGTTCAGCGTCAGCACCCGCGATGTCAGGTCGGGCGCGACGGCGGCGATGGAATGATGCCGCGCCCCGTCGAAGACCAGATGCTCGTAGATCTCGTCGGACAGGATCCAGATCCGGGGATGCCGGCGCAGCACGTCGGCGATCGCCTCCAGGTCGGCCAGGGTCATCACCGCGCCGGTCGGGTTGCTGGGGAAATTCAGCACCACCCAGCGCGTCCGGGGCGTGATCGCGGCCTCCAGCGCCGCGGCGGACAGGCGGAACCCGTCTTCCTCGCGACAGTCGGCGAAGACCGGCACACCGCCGAACAACCGGGCGGCCAGCGGATAGCTGACCCAGTACGGCGCGGGGATGACGATTTCATCCCCCGCGTCGATCGTCGCCATGAAGGCGTTGAAGATCACCTGCTTGCCGCCGTTCGACACCATCAGTTCCGCCGGCGCGTAGGTCAGGCCGTTTTCGCGCGCGAACTTCCGCGCGATCGCGGCCTTCAGCGCCGGGGTGCCGTCGACGGGCGGATATTTCGTCTGCCCATCCAGCGCCGCGCGATGCGCGGCCTCGATCACCGCCGGGGGCGTGGCGAAATCAGGCTCGCCCAGCGCCAGCGACAGGACCTGATGCCCCTGGGCGCGCAACGCGCGGGCGCGGACGGCCATGGCGATGGTGGCGGGCGACGCCAGTCGCTCCGTACGGCCGGCGAAACCCGGTTCGGTCACGGTCATCGTCCTTGCACGCCCGTCAGCGCAGCCCGGCGCAGAAGCGCTGGATGCGCGCGCAGGCCTCGCGCAGGCTGTCGGTGTCGGTGGCGTAGGAAATGCGGAAATGGCCGGGGAACATGAAGGCCGCGCCGTGAACGGCCGCGACGCCCTCCTCCTCCAGCAGGGCGGTCACGAAGGCCTCGTCATCGACGAGCGCCGTCCCGCCGGCGCTGACCTTGCCCAGGCAGTCTTCCAGCGACGGATAGACATAGAATGCGCCTTCCGGCTTCTGGCACCGCAGGCCCTTCGCCTGGTTGAGCATGCTGACCACCAGGTCCCGCCGCCCCTGATAGGCCTGCACCATGTCGCCGATGAAATCCTGCGGGCCGGACAGGGCCTCCAGCGCCGCCGCCTGGCTGATCGAGCAGGTGCCCGACGTCGACTGGCTCTGCAATTTGTTCATGGCGCGGGTCAGGACCGCCGGCGCGCCGGAAAACCCGATGCGCCAGCCCGTCATGGCATAGGCCTTGGACACGCCGTTCATGGTCACCGTCCGGTCGCGCAGGCGGGGTTCGACCTGCACGATCGTCGCCGGGACGAACCCGTCATAGACCAGCTTGTCGTAGATATCGTCGGTGAAGATCCAGATATCCGGATGCCGCAGCAGCACGTCGCAGATCGGTCGCAGGTCCTCGGCCGAATAGGCGGCCCCGGTCGGGTTGTTCGGCGAGTTCAGGAAGAACCATTTGGTGCGCGGCGTAATCGCCGCTTCCAGGTCCCCGGCCCGCAGCTTGAACCCGGTTTCGGCCGGGCACGGCACGATGACGGGCGTGCCGTCGGCCAGCGCCACGATGTCGGGATAGGACACCCAGCAGGGTGCGGGAATGATCGCCTCGTCCCCAGGGTTCATCGTCGCCACCATGGCGTTGTAGATCACCTGCTTGCCGCCGGTCGACACGATGATCTCGTCGGGCGTGTAGTCCAGGCCGGAATCGAGGCGGAACCGTTCGGCCACCGCGCGGCGCAGCGGCAGGGTGCCGGCGACGTCGGTATATTTGGTCTGCCCCTCGGCGATGGCGCGGATCGCCGCGTCCTTGATGTTCTGCGGCGTGTCGAAATCGGGCTCGCCGGCGGACAGGCTGATGATGTCCTTTCCGGCGGCCTTCAAGGCCCGCGCCTTGGTCGAAATGGCGATGGTCTGACTGGGGCTGACCTTGTTCAGACGGGCGGCGATAAGATCCATGGCACCGAAGATCCAGAGAAACGGAAAGACAAAGGGGCTACACCGTAATGCGAACCGGCGGGCGAGGAAACCGCAGATCGGCGCGCGACGCTGACAGCATGCCTGCCCCTACGATGAGTGTAGCGCATACTCCCCCAGCGCCGCGCGCCGCACCGCGTCCGGCGTCATGCCCGCCGCGCGCATCGCGCGCAGTGTCAGGGCGCGGTCGCGCTTGGCCAGGCGACGCCCCTCGCCGTCCAGCAGCAGGGCGTGATGGGCGTATTCGGGCTCCGGCCAGCCCATCAGGATCTGCAACAGGCGATGGATCGCCGTGGCCGGCCGCAGATCCTCGCCCCGGCTGACCAGGGTCACGCCCTGCGCCGCGTCGTCATGCGTGACGCAGAGGTGATAGGAGGCCGGGATATCCTTGCGGGCCAGCACCACATCGCCGAACAGGCCCGGCCGCCCCGTCCGCACGCCCTGGCCGCGCTCGCGCCACGTCACGCATTCCCCCCCTGCGACGTGCAGCGCCCGCGCCATATCCAGGCGCAGCACATACGGCCGGCCGTCCCGCATCCCGTCCGCCCGCTGCCGGGGCGACAGCGCGCGGCAGGTCCCGCCGTAGGCCAGCGTGCCGTCGGGCGCGCGATGCGGCGCATGCGCGGCTTCCTGCGCCTCGCGGGCGATGTCGGCGCGGGTGCAGAAACACGGATACAGCAGGCCGCGTGCCGACAGCGCGTCCAGAACCCGGCGGTAGTCCGGCAGGTGCGCCGACTGGCGGCGGACGGGTCCGTCGGGCGTGATGCCGATCCAGGCCAGGTCCTCGACGATCGCCTCGACATAGTCGGGGCGGCAGCGCACCGGGTCGATATCCTCGATCCGCAGCAGGAACCGCCCGCCCGACTCGCGCGCCAGACGCCAGCCCGCCAGGGCCGACGCGGCATGGCCCAGATGCAGATACCCCGTCGGACTGGGGGCAAAGCGGGTGACGATTCCATCCTTTATGCCACGAAAACAGGATGATGCCGCCATTGCCCGACCTTTCTTGGCTCTGCCCGCCGCATGAAGGGCGACCATGCGACGGTCACGCCCTTGCGAGAACGGGGAATGTTTGCGATATAGACGGCAGGTTCTCAACGGCGCATATCATTGGGCGTTCGGTTCTGAGTACAACGCCAAATGATGGTGTGGCGGCATCGCGAAAGGATGCGCCCCTTGCTTGCTGGCAGTCCGCACTATCCGGCCTTGGTCCTTAATGCCGATTTCAGGCCATTATCCTATTTTCCGCTATCGCTCTGGTCCTGGCAGGACGCGATCAAGGCGGTCTTCCTCGACCGCGTCTCGGTCCTGAGCGAGTATGACGAGGAAGTCCGCTCGCCCAGCAGGTCGCTTCGCCTGCCCAGCGTCATCGCCCTGAAGGACTACATCCCCACCGCCCGAAGGCCGGCCTTCACCCGCTTCAACGTCTTCCTGCGCGACAATTTTTCCTGCCAGTACTGCCACGACCGGCTTCCCACCCACGACCTGACCTTCGATCACGTCATCCCGCGCTGCAAGGGCGGCCGCACCACCTGGGAAAATGTCGTCACCGCCTGCAGCCCGTGCAACCTCATCAAGGGGTCGCGCATGCCGCACGAGTTGCACATGTATCCCCGCCGCCCCCCGTCCCAGCCCTCGACATGGGAATTGCAGGAAAACGGCCGGTCGTTCCCCCCCAACTACCTGCATGAAAGCTGGCGGGACTATCTCTACTGGGACAGCGAACTGGATACCTGAAGGCCCGTCCTACTGCCGGTAGCTGTAGCCGTACTGGTCGGCCAGCTTCTGCAGATCCGGCGCGCCGCGCAGATTCAACGGGATCGGCTGCGGGTTCTTCGATCCGATGACCACCCCGTGATCGGTCATCCTCTGGCAGGTGTTCGCCGCCAGCGGGAAACTCAGCTTCAGGTCGGCGCCCATCTGGGCGCGCAGGCACGAGACGTCGCTATCCCACGGACGCCGCCCCATTTCCGACGAACACCCCGTCAACAGGACCGCGCCGCACGCGATCATACCCAGGCCCGCCCAGTTCTTCCGCTTCATCTCGACCGCCGTCAGGGTCCCCGCCAGGCGAGGCCACCCACCACATCACCGAATCCGGGTGGCGCCCTGTCGCCGAGGTGCCGCCCGCTCTATCGGCGCAACCTGCCATGGATCGCCCCCAGACGATAGACCACCGCCCCCGGCTGCCTGTCCCGCCCGGTGCATGACAGGGGTACACGCGCGCCGGGGCCACCCCCGACAGGGCGGTTGACGGCGCCCCGCCCCGGTCGCACGTTTCCAACGGTTTCATAGCCGGAGGGCGCGTCATGGACAGCAGCATCGGGCGGGCGGTCACCCTGCCGGTCGAAGGCATGACCTGCGCCGCCTGCGCCACCCGGATCGAGAAGGTGCTGAACCGCCTGCCCGGCGTCACGCCCCAGGTCAATTTCGCGACCGGAACCGCGACGGTGGGCCTGGCGGACGACCCGACGTCGCTGGACAACGTGATCGGCGCGATCCGCAAGGCCGGATATGACGTCCCCGCCCGCCATGTCGGCCTGACGGTCGAGGGCATGACCTGCGTCGCCTGCGCCACCCGGATCGAGAAGGTGCTGAACCGCCTGCCGGGGGTGGACGCCCATGTGAATTTCGCCAGCGGCCGGGCCGAGATCGACTACATTCCCGGCCTGGCCGACCCCGCCACCCTGATCGGCCAGGTCGAAAAGGCGGGATACGGCGCCAGCCTGCCCCGCGACGAAACACCGGACGACCAGGCCGCGCGCCATGCCGCGACAGGGCGGCGGCAGATCCGCCTGTTCGTCCTGTCCGCCATCCTGACCGCGCCCCTGCTGGCCGGGATGGCGGCCATGCTGGCGGGCGTGCACGACCCGCTGCCGCTGTGGCTGCAATGGGCGCTGGCGACGGTGGTGCAGTTCGTCTGCGGCCGGTCGTTCTATCGCCATGCCTGGAATGCGCTGCGCGGCGGCGGGGCGAACATGGACGTGCTGGTCGTCATGGGCACCAGCGTCGCCTGGCTGGCCAGCACGGCGACCCTGGTGCTGGCGTTGCCGGGGCCGGTCTATTTCGAATCCGGCGCCACGGTCATCACGCTGGTGCTGCTGGGCCGGGTGCTGGAATCCCGTGCCCGCGAGCGCACCCGCGCGGGCGTCGAGGGCCTGATGCGCCTGCAACCCCAGATCGCGCATGTCGAGGTCGATGGCACGGTGGAGGACCGTCCGGTGGCCTCCCTGCGCGTGGGCGACCTGTTCGTCGTCCGGCCGGGCGAGAGCATCCCGGTGGACGGCGCCATCGTCGACGGCAGGTCGGACATCGACGAATCCATGCTGACCGGCGAGGGCATCCCCGTGGGCAAGCAGGCGGGCGATGCGGTCTTCGGCGCCACCATCAATCGCGACGGTGTCCTGCATGTCCGCGCCCGGCGCGTCGGCGCCGACACGACCCTGTCGCGGATCGTCCGCATGGTGCAGCAGGCGCAGGGAACCAAGGACCCGGTGCAGCATCTGGTGGACCGGGTCTCCGCCATCTTCGTGCCCGCCGTGCTGGCGATCGCGCTGCTGACCTTCGTTGCCGGCTGGGTGGCGACCGGCCATCCGGCCGGGGCACTGACCGGCACGATCGCGGTGCTGGTGATCGCCTGCCCGTGCGCGCTGGGCCTGGCGACGCCGACGGCGATCATGGTGGGCACGGGCCTGGGCGCGCGGGCGGGCCTGCTGTTCCGCACGGCCGAGGCCCTGGAACGCGCCCACACCGTCACCACCCTGATTATGGACAAGACCGGCACCCTGACCGAAGGCCGGCCCGGCGTGACCGACATCGTCCCCGGCGAGGGCATATCCGCCGACCGGCTGTTGTCGGCCGCCTGCGGCCTGGAACGGGATTCCGAGCATCCGCTGGCCCGCGCCATCGTCGCTTATGCCACGGAGGCAGGCATAGCGGGCGATGCGGTCCGCGACGTGCGAGCCGTACCGGGGCGCGGCGTGCAGGGGGTGCGGACCGATGGCGCGAGTGACGTGCTGCGCCTGGGCTCGCCGCGCTTCCTGGCCGAGGGCGGCTGCATCGGCGACCCGATGACCGTCGAGCGGCTGGAACAGCAGGGCAAGACGGTGATCGGGGTGGCGGAGGGCGCAACCGTCCTGGGCTATATCGCCCTGGCCGACCGCATCCGCCCGGATGCCGCCGCCAGTGTGGCGTCCCTGCGGGGCCGGGGGCTGCACCTGGTGATGCTGACCGGCGACAATGCCCGCACGGCGTCGGCGGTGGCCGCCACGCTGGGGCTGGACGACACCATCGCCGGCGTCCTGCCCGAGGACAAGGCGCACGAGGTCGAAAAACGGCGCGGCCCCGGCCGGATCGTCGGCATGGTCGGCGACGGCATCAACGACGCCCCGGCCCTGGCCGCCGCCGATGTCGGCATCGCGATGGGCAGCGGATCGGATATCGCGCTGGACACCGCCGAAATCGTGCTGATGCGGAGCGAACTGGCCAGCCTGATCGACGCGATGGATCTGTCGCGCGCCACCCTGGCCAAGGTGCGCCAGAACCTGTTCTTCGCCTTCGTCTATAACGTGCTGGGCATTCCGCTGGCGGCCCTGGGCCTGCTGAACCCCGCCATCGCCGGGGCGGCGATGGCCTTGAGTTCGGTGTCGGTCGTATCCAACTCGCTGCTGCTCAACCGATGGAAGCCGGCCTTGCGAAAGGCCCCGCCCGCGCATAGCTGAAAGAACGGACGGCCGTCCGAACCGACTGGAACAGGAAAAACGATGATGGAAACGGCAACGCTGAAGATCGAAGGCATGACCTGCAACGGCTGCGTCAGTGCGGTGAAGAAGGCGCTGGAACGCACCGACGGCGTCTCATCGGCCGATGTCGCGCTGGACACGGGCAATGCCCGCGTCACCTACGATGCCGCCCGCACCTCCCCGGCCCGCCTGCGCGCGGCGGTCGAGGACGCGGGCTACGACGTCGCCGCCTGAACATGGCCACCCGGGCCGATGCCCCGGGGGCCGCCACGCGGCGCTTCAGCCGAACAGCGCCGCATAGATCTCGGGTTTGAAGCCCACGGTCAGCGCGCCGTCCACATCCAGCACCGGCCGCTTGACCATCGACGGCTGGGCCAGCATCAGCGTCACGGCCCGCCCCTCGTCCAGATCGGTCTTGTCCGCATCGGGCAATTTGCGAAATGTCGTGCCGGCGCGATTCAACAGCGTGGGCCACCCGACCTGGCGCACCCAGCCCTCCAGCACATCCCGGGCGATGCCCTGGGTCTTGTAGTCGTGAAAAGCGTAGACCACACCATGCGCGTCCAGCCATGCGCGGGCCTTCTTCATGGTATCGCACGCCTTGATGCCATGGATCGTAACCAAACGCGGCATAGGCTCGCCTGCTCCTGCTTCATGATCGACGCGACACCACGCCGTGCGCCGATCCGAACGACAGGATGCTGCCAGACGATTTTCAAATCAAGGCGATGCTACCTTGATAGCGAAAAATCAAACATAATTCAAGCCTTGAAATGAGGCGATCAACAAAATATCTTTTGATGAACAAAATATATTATGAACTCCTTCTCATTATTTATTCCATTACGGGAGAATATATTGACTTATCCGACACTTGCATCCTCCGAGCCCCCCCAAATCCCGTGCTCTGACGGAAAAATTAGTCTTGTTATATTTGACTGCGACGGCGTCCTTATTGATGGCGAACGCCAGTCGACGGACCTCATGGCGCAGGAAGCCCGGAAATACGGCTGGGATCTGACGGATGACCAGGCCCACCGGATTTTCACCGGCGGTGAACTGGCAAAGATCGGCGAACTGATCGGCCAGAAGACCGGGCAGGATATTCCCGCCGACTGGGACATGATGATGCAGAACCGCATTGTCGAGATGATGAAAACCGACGCCGAAACCGTCGACGGGGCCGAAGCCATGCTGGAGTCCGTCATTCAGCTCGGCCTGCCCATCCGCGTCGGCTCCAACTCGTCGGGCGCTGAAATGGACGCCAAGTTCCAGAACACGGGCCTGGACGAGGTTCTGGAGAAGGAACGCATCCATTCCGGACGCGACCTCGACATGCCCAAGCCGCGCCCCGATATCTATCTCCACGCCGCGCAGGCCGAGGGCGTGGCCCCGGCGGAATGCATCGTCCTGGAAGATTCCGATGCCGGTGTCGAAGCCGCCCGCCGGGCGGGAATGGCCTGCGTCCTGCTGCGCGCGCCCGACAAGCCGGCGCCGGAATGGCCGGGCCTGTTCCGCATCGCGCATCTGTCCGAGTTTCCGCCGCTGCTGGAAACGCTGATGGATCAGCAGCAGGCAGCCTGACCCCCGGCCCGCGCCAGTGCCGCGTACGGCAAGGTCATCCGGCGCAACCATCCGCCGGCAGGGCCTTGCCTCCGTCCGGTTGGGGGCTGATTACGATTAATTGTGCCCCCTGCCCCGCGCGCCCCAGGATCCGCGATGGACGTGCCGCCGATGGTCTCGGCTACACTGTCCAGGGAAACGTGGACCACCACGCAGGAGGGACGGATGACGCAGAATGAAGGCAGGTTCCACGGCAGAACCGCTCTGGTCACGGGGGCCGGAGGCAATATCGGCCTGGCGACGGCCCTGCGCCTGGCCAGCGAAGGGGCCGCGATTGCTCTGGTCGATATAGACCCCGGCAAACTCTCGCAGGCGAAGGAGGCATTCGCCGCGCATGGCACCCGGGTGGAAGCCTACACCTGCAATGTCGCGGACCGGGTCGCGGTATCCGCCGTCGTGGACCAGGTCATCGGCGATTTCGGCGCGGTGGATCTGCTGTTCAACAATGCGGGCTTTCAGGGCGCCTTCAGGCCGATCCACGAATATCCCGAGGATGACTTCGAGAAAGTCATGAAGATCAATGTCTTCGGGGCGTTCTATATCCTCAAGGCCGTCTCGAAGCATATGGTCGAGCGCCGGTTCGGCCGTATCGTCAACACGGCCAGCATGGCAGGTGTCCAGGGGCCGCCGAACATGCTCGCCTATGGCGCCTCCAAATTCAGCATCGTCGGCCTCACCCAGATCGCCTCCAAGGATCTGGCGCCCTACAATATTCGGGTCAATGCGATCAGCCCCGCCTTTATGGGTCCCGGCTATATGTGGGACCGCCAGGTCGAACTCCAGGCCGAAGCCGGGACGCAGTACTTTTCTTCGGACCCCACGGAAGTGGCGAAGCAGATGATCGCCAGCGTGCCGATGCGACGCTACGGCGATATTTCCGAAATACCCGGTGTCGTCTCATTTCTCATGAGTGACGATTCCAGTTACATGACCGGCGTCAATCTGCCGATTTCCGGCGGCATTCTCTAAAACCGGGACAACCGACGCCGGGGCGCATCGACGTCGGCGTGCCCCGCCGGACCTCTTGCGATCCGCCCTGTGCAACGGTGCGGGCAGGCGCCATGCTGGACATCCGCCCCCCCTTCCCCGAAAGCGGGGAAGACCGGGCTGGCCCCAGGATCGCCGCAAGAGGATACAGCCATGATCGAACCCAGATGGCGCCAGATGATCGCCGGGCTGGCCTGCATGGCGGCCATATCCTCCCCGCAATATGTCTGGACCCTGTTCACGCCGGCTCTGAGGGCGGATTTCGGCGTCGGCGCCGCCGCCCTTCAAGTCGCCTTTTCGCTGCTGATTATCCTGCAGACGCTGTTTTCCCCCATACAGGGGTGGATCGCGCGGCATGTTCCGCCCCGTAACCTGATTATGGCCGGGATCGTGCTGACCGGACTGAGCTGGGTCGCCGCGGCGCAGGCGCACAGCCTGGCCATGCTCTATCTGACATATGGCGTAGTGGGCGGGATCGGCACCGGCACGGTCTATGTCGGCGTCGTATCGCTGCTGATGCAGTGGTTTCCCGAACGTCGCGGCATGGCCGCCGGCGCGGCGGCGGCCGGATACGGCATGGGCGCGATGCTGACCACCTTTCCGATCTCGCACATGCTGGCGGGGTCGGGGTGGCGGGGCACGATGACCGCATTCGGCGCGCTGATCGCCGTCGTCGGCATCCTGGCCGCCTGGTTCCTGCGCGCACCGGATGCCCGTCCTGACACTGCCGGGGATGCCGGTGGCTACTCCACGGCGGTTGTCGTGAAAACGCCTGTGTTCTGGGTCATGTTTTTCATGATGGCGACGATGGCGACCTCGGGCCTGATGGTCACCTCGCAACTCGCGCAGATCGCCGGCGATTTCAAGGTCGCCCATCTGACCGTCGCCGGCCTGGCGGCGCTGCCGCTGGCCATGACGCTGGACCGGATCGCCAACGGCGTGACACGGCCCCTGTTCGGCTGGATATCCGACCTGGTGGGGCGCGAACGGACAATGGCCCTTGCCTTCACGCTGGAAGCCGTGGCGCTGGGTTGCTGGCTGGCCCTGGCGCACCACCCTGTGGCCTTCGTGCTGCTGTCCGGCGTCGTATTCCTGGGCTGGGGCGAGATCTTTTCCCTGTTTCCGGCAACGCTGACCGATATTTTCGGCCCACGGGACGCCTCGCGCAATTACGGGGTTCTGTATATCGCGCAGGGCGTCGGCGCGGTGTTCGGCGGTCCGCTGGCCGCCTGGCTGCATCAGGCCAGCGGCGCCTGGTTCCCGGTCTTCGCCTGCGCCATTGGCGGGGACCTGCTGACCGCGCTGCTGGCGATTGCCGTACTGCGCCCCATGCGCTGCCGTTTCGCACGGCGACGGGACGGGCAGGCCCCGGGAACCCCGTAGCCAACGACGGCGAACCACCGAGGCGGCAGGAACATCATTCTCCCTTTCTGAGGGGGGGATGGCATCAGGACGGCAAACAGCCTGACGCAGTCGAACACTGTTCAAATCAATACAGCACCGGAATAGTCCCCTTTCAAAATGAAACAGCGGAACATTCCCGAAGAATAATATCCCGCCGGATATGGACATATGGTTAAAATCGTCTATATCCGGTCGTATATCGACAAACGACAGCAACCGGGAGGTGCATGGTATGAATTGGAAAGAACGAAAAAACGCGCAGCCATTTACTATTGCCGGAGTTGGTCTTGTCCTGCTTTCATCTGCATCGCACGCTGCTGAAAACAAGCCTGCAAACCAGCCCCACCCGGCCGTGTCCGGCTCGCAGCAACATATGCCTGTCCCGCAATACACGCCCGCCACGCAGCGTATTCTTGTAACGGGTCGTAATGTCTCGGGCGCCGCTGCCGATTATAACAAGAAGTCGGCCTATCTCGGCCCGCTGGGTAACAAGAGCACCCTGGACACGCCGATGTCGGTTCAATCGGTGCCGCATGACGTCATCGTCAATCAGCAAACACGCAACCTGAACGACCTGATGGGCTATATGCCCTCCGTGCAGCTGGAAATCCGAGGCGACCCGAACACCAGCCGTCCTCAATCACGTGGCTTCGAGGCCGACGTCGTCGCGAATACCCGTCTCGACGGGCTGAATATCACCTCGACCACGCCTTATGCCGCCGAAATGTTCGAGGACGTTCAGGTCCTCAACGGCGTGGCCGGTGCGCTGTATGGGGCGCAGAACCCGGCCGGCACATTCGCCTATACGTTGAAGCGGCCGACGGACACACCGATCAACCGCCTGATCGTCGGCGTCGATTCAATCGGACAGCTGATGGAAAATGCCGACGTATCGGGCCGGATCGGCAAGAATAAATGGTTTGGATACCGGATCAATCTGCTGCATGGCGATGGCACGACCTATGTCCAGGACAGCTGGATGCGCCGCAATCTCGTCAGCGCCGATTTCGATATCCATTTCGATTCCAAGACGGTCCTGGAACTCGACGCCAGCCACTATACCTATGTCCAGCGCGGCACGGCCCCAGGGTTCAACGTCCCCATCGGGATGACCTACCTGCCAAAGGCGCCAGATCTCAGCGATCCTCATCTGGGCCAGAACTACGCCGGCTATAACATGGAAACAAATATATACCTGGCGAAATTCAAGCATACCATCAACAGGGACTGGAGCTTCACGCTCGGCGGTCTCTATGAGGATTCGCTCCGGCAGAGCTTCGGCAACACGAATGCCCTGGCTGCAACCGGCCCCGTCGGCCAATATACCCAGACCATCGCGGCCGCAACGACCGCGAACGACTTCCGGGTTGGCAGCAATCTTGCCTATATCAACGGGCATTTCCGCACCGCTTTCATTTCGCATGACATCGTCGTCGGCACAAACGGCTACATGATGGGGAATTACAACCCGACGCAGGGCGAAAGCATCACCCTGGGCAAGTCCAACATGTATTCGCCCTCCGTTCTGGCCGGACGGCAGCCCTATTATCATGGGCGCTATGAATCGGCTTACGTACGCAATCAGGCGATGATCCTGGGCGATACCCTGCGCCTGGACCGGCACTGGTCCATCATGGGCACGCTGACCTGGAACTGGCTGAGCCAGGACAACAGGCTGTCGAAAGCCGGCCCCTCTTCAAAGGTCGGCAACACCACATATACCTCCACCATACCGCTTGGCTGGAACAGCAAGCACGTTGACGCCGCGTTCAGCCCGATGGCCAGCCTGATGTACAAACCGGCCGATAATCAGACGGCGTATTTTACATATGGCCGCGCCATCCAGGCGGGCGTTCAGGCGCCCGGAACGGCCACGAATGCGAACCAGCTCACCCAGCCTTTCCGCAGCGAGGAATATGAAGTCGGCTATAAGGTCAGCTACAGGAAATTGCTTTTCACCGTCGACGGGTTTCGCATGAACCGGCCTTATGCGTTCATGAACCAGACTGGAGAATTCGGCACCTTCGGCATGCAGACCAACTATGGTGTCGAGGCGATGGTGCAGGGATATATTACCCCGCGCCTGTCCGTCCTGGCCGGCATGACCTGGCTTGACGCGCAGATCGGCGATACTGGCTATGCCGGCACCGACAACAAGCAAGTCGTGGGCGCGCCGCCGATTCAGTCGAACATTCTGCTGGATTACCGGTTGCCGATACCGCACGGTTCCTTTGCTTCGGGCCTGGCGGTCAATGCGAATGTCCATTACACCGGCCGTCGTGCCGCCACCGTGACGAATTCGGCATTCGCCGGGTCCTACACCACTCTTGATCTCGGCGCCCGGTATCCCTTTTTCGTGGCACGCCACCCCTGGATGGTCCGCTTCGGCGTGAACAACGTCACAAACGAGCAGTACTGGGCGTCTCTCTATCCTGCGACCGCCAACGGCTCACTGAACACGCCGATGATTGGCAGCAGCGCCTACGCCGGCTTGCCTCGCACGTTCCACTTCACGCTGGAAGCCGACTTCTGACGTCATATCCGGCTGGCCCCGCATCCCGAAGATTTTCGGAATGCGGGGCTTCCGGATTTCATGATTGGAGACAGTTATCCGCATCTGCACTGTATGCGGATACTGTCGGACGCCTCCGAATCATTCTCGCGGCAGGCACGGTGTCATTTTACCTGTGTTCGACACAAACGACTCAGAAATGCCGGATCCCGCGCAAAACTGATACACGCTCGGCGCTGTCGGCTACATGATTCCAGTCGAAGCTGGAAATGCAATTCCAGGCCCAAGAAGCCTCTTGCCCTTAGCCGACTGATCTACGACGATATCCACGGATAAACTTGGGGTGGTTTGAATGCGCCCTCTTGAAGTGGCGGGCACTGTCTAACGATGACGTACGATCTGACACCCATCTGCCTGAATTCGAGTTTTCGGACGTCGAGCACTTGGGTTTGGACGAGATTTCGTAAGGTCGACGATTTTATAGCGTATAGTGAACCATTCAATGAAGCATTGGGCGCGATAAGCCGCGAGATACACACTGCGGATTTTAGCAAATGGCGTTCCAGGCATCCGCCATCGGCACCTTATTTTCTGGAATACATGCCGATAATGCAGAAATTGTCCGAGGGGGCACTTTTCGATCCTACCCTAAGCTATGACCGTTTCATTCCAGCCGGCGGATTCGACGGGACGTTAAGCCAACAGGAAGTCACGTATCTCAGCGTCCTGATCGACCATGCACATGCTTTGGGGCGGCGGCCGGTCCTGGGTTTCACGCGTTCCCTGGCGCGTGCGGGTGCCTTGAAGCGTGCATTCCCGG
This sequence comes from Gluconacetobacter johannae, assembly GCF_014174305.1. Taxonomy (GTDB): domain Bacteria; phylum Pseudomonadota; class Alphaproteobacteria; order Acetobacterales; family Acetobacteraceae; genus Gluconacetobacter; species Gluconacetobacter johannae. The sequence continues at coordinate 40,195 of NZ_JABEQH010000019.1, forward strand.
GTAAGTCAATCTTCCTTCACCGGAATCTTTTTCATCAGTGGGCATCTTATTCAGGTCAAGCCGCGCACGGAAACAACTATTTCTTTGATAGGCTTAATGACTGCGTGCGCGCCGGTCGACACGATCCGATCGTGGCGATGCTGGACGACTGGCTTTCGCCACGAGAGGCCAGGCCGACCGACCGAAATAACTTTCTCGTCTTTCTGCTGTTTCATTTGTACATTTATATATGCGCGTTTTCCGCCGCTGACCTTATCATCGATTCGACCCGCGTGTCATATGACCGCCACGCACGTGAAGAGGCCGAGACAGGCCTACATACTCTGCTTGGCCGGCAGATTTCGTTGGACGGTGCCAAGCCCTCGTTCGACATGTCCCAACTGGACCTGAAGTGCAGTAAAGTGGACAGGGACCTGGTCGAGCAGTTTCTTAGGATGATCCTGCCCAAGAACATTGATAATGCCTGCCATGCCTTCCTGCATCAAGCGATGAACGATACGTTCATGGAGTGGGAAAAGAACGAATTCTATTCTTCCGGCATGCGGGGGGTACTCGTCTCGAAGATTGCTGAACTTGATAATGTCAACCATCGACTGAACAACGTCAGCAATCAATGCGACCATGTTGTTCACGAACGCGACGAAGCGCGCAACCTCCTCCAGTTGGAGGTTACACAGCGCGAAGGACTGCTGCAGGACCTGAAACAGCTTCACTCCATCACCAATGAGCGCGACTCTTTTGCCCATGAGCGCGACGAAGCACGCAACCTCCTCCAGTTGGAGGCCGCACAGCGCGAAGGACTGCTGCAGGACCTGAAACAGCTTCACTCCGAATGCAACCGTCTCGAAGCACTGGCGCAGGATTCGGCGAGAGAGAGCGCCGCTCAGGCGGAACGGTTCGAGACTCTTTCCCAGGAGAATCAGCGTCTTTTGGTAGAGCTTGACCGTCAGAGAACCGCTTGCGGTCGTCATGTATATGCTGTGCAGCAACATCTGGACATCGTGCAGCAGCGCTATAGCCATTTCTGGCCGCGACTGGCGTTCGGTGCTTTGATGGCGCACGTTTTTCTGAGCCTTGCCCGCCGGGCTGCACGCAGGCATGAGTGGTCCAGGGCCGCGTCCTGGTATCGGGCGCTTCTGGCGCGCGCGCCGCTGAATTTCGCTGCGTGGCGGCAATACGGAAATATGCAACGTGAACAGGGCCATCTGGACGAGGCTGCCCGCGCCTATGCAATCACCCTCCTTCGCTACCCGCAGGATGAAGAGGTCCGTGGATGGGAGCGGCAGATAAACCTGCAGCGACAGAAGGAACGGTCGCCGGAGCACTCATGACGAAGTCGAAATATACATATCGAAACCGCGGCGATTTCTTACGCATTCGCGGGGAATAAACGCGGCACGTTTGGTTTCGGTGCGTCTTCATGTCGCCGGACCGCCTGTCCTGCAGCTTTTTGATTTAGTGAAAACGGTAATGCCGGAGAACGGTAGCCAGGAATGAAACACCAAGGTCGCTGCCCGACAGTCGGTAATCAGGAAAACATGCCATGATTTTGTCTGACAAACGTGAGATTTTGTTCATCAAGGGTATGAAAATAGGGGGCACCTCACTTGAGGTACTTCTCGCGAGACAACTTGATGACGAAGCTATTGTTACGCCTATAATACCGACACCACATTCTCCGCACCAACCGCGCAACTACACATACAACAGCGACACGGTATTCTACAATCATATCCCTGCCGCCGAGGTGCGAACGCTGATCGGGGAAAGCCGTTTTACCAGCCTCTTCAAGTTTGGAATCGTTCGGCACCCTTACGAGAAAATTCTGTCTTTCTTTTTCATGATGAGAGTGCGACAAAGCGCGGACTATACGCTCGACGACGCGATAGAGGAGTGCTCATCGGAGCGGACGCGCTATTGCGACGCCGACGGCGGGTTACTGCTCAATACAGTGCTGCGGTATGAGAAGCTGTCTGTTGAAGGGCCTGCTCTTTTCAGCCGGCTTGGCCTTTCCTTCGCTGGATTCGACGCAATTCGTGAAAAGGGCGACTACCGCCTTCAATACGATGGTCCCGCACCGGAATTGAGCAGCGCCCAGATCATTCGCATCGAGAGGAAGTTCGACTTCGATCTTCAGTTCTACAGACGGTAGCCTTTCGTTCGGCCTGGCTGCGGCGCCCAGGCCCTGACGGTATCCATCGGCGGGACGATCGACCGCCATCCTTGCCGGCCGACCGTCCCCGAACGGATTCTGTCTATATCGAATTCTTATGAGACATCCCGGAACCCGCCAGGATGTCCCACACCTTCACTCCCACTCGATCGTGCCGGGCGGCTTGGAAGTAATGTCGTAGGTCACGCGGTTCACGCCCTGGACCTCGTTGACGATGCGGCTGGCCACGCGGTTGAGGAAGCCGATATCGAAGGGGAACACGTCGGCGGTCATGCCGTCCGTGCTGGTCACGGCGCGCAGCGCACAGGCGTAATCATAGGTGCGCCCGTCGCCCATGACGCCGACCGTGCGTACCGGCAGCAGCACCGCGAAGGCCTGCCAGATCGCGTCATACAGGCCGGCGCTACGGATTTCCTCAAGGAAGATCGTGTCCACCCGGCGCAGCAGCGCCAGCTTGTCGCGGTCCACGGCGCCGGGAATGCGGATCGCCAGGCCCGGACCGGGGAACGGATGGCGCCCGACGATATGTTCGGGAATACCCATCTCGCGGCCCAGTTCCCGGACCTCGTCCTTGAACAGTTCGCGCAGCGGCTCGACCAGTTGCATCTTCATCCGGTCAGGCAGGCCGCCGACATTATGGTGCGACTTGATGGTCACCGACGGGCCGCCGGTGAAGCTGACGCTTTCGATCACGTCCGGGTACAGCGTGCCCTGCGCCAGGAACTCCGCGCCGCCCAGCTTCGCGGCCTCCTCGTCGAATACCTCGACGAACAGGCGGCCGATGGTCTTGCGCTTGATCTCGGGGTCGGTGACGCCCTCCAGGGCCGACAGGAACAGGTCCGACGCATCGCGATGGATCAGCTTGATATTGAACCGGCCCCGGAAGGTCTTGACGACTTCCTCGGCCTCGCCGGCGCGCAGGATGCCCGGATCGACGAAGATGCAGGTCAGCTGGTCGCCGATCGCCTCGTGGATCAGCACGGCCGCGACCGAGGAATCGACCCCGCCCGACAGGCCGCAGATCACCCGGCCCGACCCGACCTGTTCGCGGATGCGGGCGATCTCCATGTCGCGGAACCCGGCCATCGTCCACGTGCCACGGCACCCAACGACCTCATGCGTGAAGTTCCGCAGCAGGGCGGCGCCGTGGGGCGTGTGCACGACCTCGGGGTGGAACTGCACGCCGTACAGGCGCCGCCCCTCATCCGCGATGATGGCGAACGGCGCGCCCTCGCTGACCGCCACGGCGCGGAAGCCGGGCGGCAGCTTCGTCACGCGGTCGCCGTGGCTCATCCATACCTGTTCGCGGCCGCCGCGTGCCCAGGTGCCGCGGAACAGGGCGCAATCCTCGGTGATGTCGATATGCGCGCGCCCGAATTCGCGATGCTCGTGCGTTTCCACCGCGCCGCCCAACTGGTGGCACATCGCCTGCTGCCCATAGCAGATCCCCAGCACCGGCACCGCGAGGGCGAAGACGATATCGGGGATGCGCGGCGCGTTCTCGTCCAGGACGCTGGCCGGGCCGCCGGACAGGATGATGCCCCGGGGGGCGAAGGCGCGGATCTTCTCGGGCGCCGAGGAGAACGGCCAGATCTCGCAATACACCCCGCTCTCGCGCACGCGCCGGGCGATCAGCTGCGTCACCTGGCTGCCGAAATCCAAGATCAGGACCCGATCTCCATGCAGCGCGCCGTCCAGCGCGGCCACGTCGCCTCCCTGTGCGGTCAGATCGGATCCACCAGCTTTCATGTCATCGCTCATCATCGGTCTTTCGGTCACGGCGCTACGGTCACAGGGCTTGCTGCATGAGCCGGGCAGGCAATGCAAGCGCGGGATATGCGTCGGGGACAAGCATAGCGCAAGATCGCACCCGGCGGGACCCTATGGCCCCCGGCCACGCGCGCGCCCATATTGGGGTCCGTTCCCTTTCGTCACGGAGCCTGAACTTGACCCTTCCGATCCCGCCGCGCCACGGCGGACGCGCATGGGCCCTCGCCCTGGGCGTTTGCCTGTCCGCCCTGTCGCCCGCCCACCTGTCCCTCGCCCGGGCGGCCGGCAGCGCCGCGGACGACCCGATCGGGATCTGGACCGGCACGCTGGTCGCCGATCGCGGGATCTGCCCCGAGACGCGCGCGCCGTCCACCTTGCAGATCGGCGCAAAAAGGATCGCCTTCACCCCTGCCGACGGGGCGCAGACCCTGCACGGCACGCGTGACGGCGCCCAGGGGACATTCCACGCCCAACTGGTATTGAGCGACATGAACCACAAGCCGTTCCCCATGGTGTTCGAGGCCCGGCCCAGCGGCGACACCATGGCCGGAACCTACGGCACCCCCCGCTGCCGCGCGCATGTGGTGATGACACGGCCCGAAAGTCACGGCCTGTCCCATTTCCTGGGGCACTAGGACGGGGTGACGGGCCGGGGGCCGGTTGCCCGATCGGTCCGGGTGCGACATGATCCGGCGCCAACGTCATCACGCGCCCGGCATGGCGGGCCAGCAGGAGCACACGGCTTGATCCTTCCTCCCCCCCGCCCGGCCGGGGCGCTTGGCCTCCTCGCCGCCCTGACGCTGGCCAGCGGCATCGCACGGGCCGCCCCCGACCCGGCGCTGACAATCCAGACCGGCAGCGACATCCCCGCCCATGTGACCTTCCCGACCGACAATCGCGACTACATCAAGCGCGACGTCATGATCCCGATGCGCGACGGCGTGAAGCTGCACACCGTCATCGTCATCCCCAGGGGCGCGCATGATGCGCCGATCCTGCTGACCCGCACCCCCTATCACGCGTCCGAGCGCCTGAACCGCGTGGAAGACGCGCCGAGCATGCGCGCGCTGCTGCCGCAGGGCGACGACGTGTTCGTGGGCGCCGGCTATATCCGCGTCTTCCAGGATATCCGGGGCAAGTACGGGTCCGAGGGCGATTACGTGATGACCCGCCCCGTTCGTGGTCCGCTGAACCCGACGACGACGGACGAGGTCACCGACGCGTGGGACACCATCGACTGGCTGGTCAGGAATATCCATGAATCCAACGGCCGGGTCGGCATGCTGGGCTCGTCCTACGAGGGGTTCACGGTCGTCATGGCCCTGCTGGACCCGCATCCGGCGCTGAAGGTCGCCGCCCCCGAAAGCCCGATGATCGACGGCTGGATGGGCGACGACTGGTACCATTACGGCGCCTTCCGCCAGGGCGGCCTGGATTATTTCACCGACCAGATGACCGTGCGCGGCAGCGGGGGGGCGATCCCCCGCGTGGATCGCGACGATTACACGAACTTCCTGCGCGCGGGCTCGGCCGAGGATTTCGCCCGCGCCGCCGGCCTGGACCAGTTTCCATGGTGGCAGCGCATGCTGGCCCATCCGGACTATGATTCCTTCTGGCAGGCCCAGGCGCTGGACAAGCTCATCACCCGGCGTCCGCTGACCGTCCCGACCCTGTGGGAACAGGGCCTGTGGGACCAGGAGGACATGTGGGGCGCCATCCACGCCTGGCAGGCGCTGAAGGCGGCGGGAACCCGCGTGCCCAACGTGCTGGCGATGGGCCCGTGGCGGCACAGCCAGATGAATTACGACGGGTCGGAACTCGGCGCGCTGCACTGGAATGGCGATACCGCGCGCCAGTTCCGGCGCGACGTCCTGCTGCCGTTCTTCAACCAGTATCTGCGGCCGGGATCGCCGGCGGCCAACCTGCCCGAGGCCATCATCTACAATTCCGGCGAGAACCGCTGGGACCATTTCGCGCACTGGCCGCTGGCCTGTGACGGCGGGGCCTGCGGCCACCCCAGCACGCCGCTCTACCTCCAGCCCGGATTCGGCCTGTCCTTCGACCACCCGGCGGCCGAGGGCCGGGATTCCTATGTGTCCGACCCCGCCCACCCGGTGCCCTTCGTCCCGCGTCCGTTCAACTTCGCGACCGACGAGGCGCGCTGGAAGACCTGGCTGGTCGAGGACCAGCGCCAGGCCGAAAGCCGCCCCGACGTCCTGACCTACGAAACCCCGGTGCTGGACCATGCCGTGCGCGTCAGCGGCGTGCCCGTGGCCGACCTGTTCGCCGCGACCACCGGCACCGATTCGGACTGGGTGGTGAAGCTGATCGACGTGCAGCCGGCAACGGACGGCGACCGGCCGGCGATGGGCGGATACGAACTGGCGGTGTCCATGGACATCTTCCGCGGCCGCTATCGCACGGGCTTCGCCCACCCCACCGCCGCCGTGCCGGGCGCCGTGGCGCGCTACCGCTTCACCCTGCCGGCGGTGAACCATGTGTTCCAGCCGGGACACCGGATCATGGTGCAGATCCAGTCCTCGCTGTTCCCGCTCTATGACCGCAACCCGCAGACCTACGTCCCCAACGTGCTGCGCGCGACGGCGAAGGACTATGTCGCCGCCACGCAATCCGTCCATCGCGGCGGGGCGCAGGCGACGGCGGTCTGGCTGCCGGTCGTTCCCTGACCCCGGCGGGGGGACCATCAGGGGGCGGGCTCTTCAACTGTCCGGCAGGATGGTGGCGGTGTGCGCGGGGCCGCGTATAATGCCGCCATGTCCGCCCCTCCCCCGGTTTCCGCCGCGATCCTGTCCGTCGTCGTGCGCGCGTCGCATGTCCTGCTGATCCAGCGGGCCAATCCGCCGGACCAGGGCCTGTGGGGCTTTCCCGGCGGGCGCGTCGAACGCGGCGAGACGATCATGCAGGCGGCCGAACGCGAACTGCGCGAGGAAACCGGTTTCGACACCCAGGCCCAGGGCGTGCTGACCGCCTTCGACGTCCTGGACAGGGACGATGCCGGCGCCATCCGGTTCCATTACGTCATCGTCGCCGTGCGCTGCGCCGATACGGGGGGCCAGGCGCCGTGCGCCGCCGACGACGCGCTGGATGTCGGCTGGTTCACGCTCGATCAGATCCGCGCCGCCCCCGGGCGGATGAGCCCCGGCCTGCTGGAACTGGCCACGCTGGCCCTGTCGGACCGGGGGATCGCCCCCTGGCCCACCCCGGCGGGCCGCCTGCATGCCGCCCATGCCTCCCCTGCCCAGGCCTCCGCAGCCCAGGCCGCCGCATCGTGACACCGCCGCCCCGCCATATCCTGCTGGTCGAGGACGAATCCGTCATCGCCACGCTGATTGATACCGCGCTGGATGGGTCCGGGTTCCGCGTCACCCTCTGCGCCGGCGTAGGCGCGGCGGAACAGGCGCTGGACCACGGCCCGGTCGATCTGGCCATCCTCGACCTGACCCTGCCCGACGGCCCGCCCGACCGGCTGGTCGAACGGCTGGCCGGGCTGTCGGTCCCGCTGATCGCCATCAGCGGCGACCCGGCCCGGCTGGCGCGATTCACCGCCGGCCAGACCCTGGAAAAACCATTCCGGATCCGGGCCCTGCTGGACAGGATCCAGGCCCTGCTGCCGCCGGCCTGACCGGTTTCAGGGGCGGCCGGGCGGCAGGATCACGGCGACGCTTCCGGACGCCGGCGGCGCCAGGACGACGCGGAGGGCGGCATAGCGTTCGGCGACACGCCCCGGACGTCCGCGCGTCACTGTCCCCACCCGCGTGAACCGGGTGAAGGCCCGCGTGTCCACATCCCGCAGCCGCCGCACGCTGCACAGGAACACGCCCTCGCCCCCCGTGGCGCGCTGCAGGTCGAACAGGGCCCAGCGGGGTTCGATCCCGATCACCCGCCGGTGCGGCAGCGCCAGCGCCAGTTCCGACGCCAGGCCGTACTCGTCGGCCACTACGAACCCGCCGGCCGGGGTCATGTCGTCCACCGCGCGGGCCAGGGCGGGCCAGCCCGCCATCTGGCGCAGGGTGATATCCAGATGCGGCGACAGCGAAAACGGCGCCAGCGTGGATTGCACATAGACCAGCCCCCCCAGGGCCAGCCCCAGGGCCGACGCCCCCACCCAGCCGCGCCACGCCAGCGACGCCGCCGCGATCGCCAGGCCGGGATAGAGCAGCACAGGCCAGTTCGCCTGCACCCGATCGCCCAGCGCATGCTGCACGAACACCAGGATCGGCAGGATAGTCCAGCAGGACAGCAGCGCCGATACGGGCGCCTGCCGCGCATGGCGGACCGCCCGCCACAGGCCGCCGGCCATGAACACGAAGACCAGCGGCGTCGCCAGGCCGACCTGCCCACCCGCCAGTTCGCCCAGGAATTGCGCCGCCCGCGCCGGACGCCAGTCCCCGGCCCGCCCCCCCTGGCGGACGAAGCTGGCCCAGTGATGCCCCGCGTTCCACAGGATAACGGGCGTGAACAGCGCCAGCACCAGCAGCCCCGCGCACCAGGGATAGGGCGTACGCAGCCATAACCGCCCCTGCCGGCTGCCGAACAGCCAGAGCGCCAGCCCCGCCCCCGGCAGGACGGCGGTATATTTGCTGTCGCAGGCCAGCCCCAGCGCGATGCCCACGACCAGCCACCAGGCCCCGCGCCCGGTGGCCATCAGCCGCCCCAGCGCCCACAACGCCAGCACAATGAAGAACAGCAGCGGCGTGTCGGGCGTCATGGTCACCGCGCCGACCCCCAGCGCCAGCGTGGCGTTCAGCAGCACGGCCGCCCGCACCATCCGCCCGGCGGCCGCCCCGTTTCCCGTCGCGGCGTCCCTCACGGGACCCACCGCCAGATCCCGCGCGGCGGCGGCCAGCAGCAGGGTCCCCACCGCCGCCGCAAGCGGCGCCAGAAGCCGGATGCCCAGCGACGTATCGCCGAACAGGGCCGTGCCCGCCCGGATCCACAGCGCCACCATCGGCGGATGGTCCAGGTATCCGGCCGCCGGCACGCACGACCATACCCGGTAATAGGCCTCGTCCGGGGACAGGGGGGCCTGGGCGGCGACGATGCACCGCACCAGGGTCAGCACCAGCAGGGCGACCCCACCCCACATCCGCATGCCGTCCACCCGCCCGCCGGACGAAGGGTTCAACGCACCCGCCAGATCAGGGTGGAGGACACGGCATAGTTCCAGACCACGGCAATCGCCGCGCCGGCCGCGCCGGCCTGGTCCCACCGTCCGTCGTTGCTGAAGATCGCGCGGGCGATGCCGATATCGGCGACCGCCCCCACCGAACAGATCAGCAGGAACAGGACCAGTCCGCCCCACATCCGCCCGCCGCGCAGGCGGCAATCGCGGTAGGTCACGGCATTGTTCATCCAGAAATTCGCGACCATGGCGACGAAGGTCCCGATCCCCTGCCCTTCGGCGAAGCCGACGCCGCACCGGCGCGCGATGCCAAGGACCGCGAGATTGACCAGGATGCCGACCAGCCCGACGCAGCAGAACCCCAGGAAGCGGATCGGCAGGAAGCCCCGGCAGAGCTTGTCCAGCATCATCGCCAGGAACTGCAGCAGGACCAGCAGGTCCAGCTTGCTTTCTCCGGCCACGCGCGGACGGAAGATGAAGGGCACCTCCAGCACGCGCGGCCGTTCGGCGGCGGACAGGAACACGTCGAGCAGGATCTTGAAGCCCGTCCCCGACAGGCGCGGCACCGCGCGTTCGAACAGGTCGCGCCGCATGGCGAAGAAGCCGCTCATCGGGTCGCCCAGCCGCACCGGCAGCAGCATACGCACCAGCCGGATACCCCCGTCCGACAGGAATGTCCGCCACCCGTTCGCCAGCCCCGCATTGTCGCCACCGGGGACATGCCGGCTGCCGACGGCGATGTCGTACCCGTCCCGCGCCACCGCGTCGATCAGCGCGCCCAGGCAGGTTTCGTCATGCTGCATGTCGCCGTCCATGACCGCGACGATCGGCGCCGAGGACGACAGCACCCCCTCGATCACCGCCGAGGACAGGCCGCGCCGGCCGATACGCAGGATGCCGCGCACGCGCGCGTCCATTTCGGCAAGGGCGCGGACCTCGTCGATCGTGCCGTCGGGCGAATTGTCGTCGACGAAGATCACCTCCCACGCCCGGCCCCTCAGCGCGGCCGACAGGGCGGCGACCAGCGGCCGGACATTCGCCCGTTCGTTGTAGCAGGGAACGACGATGCTGATGTCGGCGGCCGGACGCGCCGTGTCCGCCCCCTCGCCGCCGCGGGGGGCCACGTCGCGCCGCGTCCGTACGGCCGGATCGTCGACCATGGAGGGGATGACGACCGTCATGGCATCACCGTGCCGTGCGGCGACACCGGCACCCCCGCGCGACTGAGCGAGGTGCGGATGGTCTGCAGGGTCTGCACCCGGCTGACATGCGGGCTTTCGGTCAGGCGGCGGGTCAGCTGGTTTTCATGCGCGGCGTCGCGCGCCACCAGCCGGACCAGGAAATCCCCGCCGCCCCGGATCATGTGGCATTCCCGGACTTCCGGCCAGTCCGCCACCTGGGATTCGAAGGCCGTCAGGACGCTTTCCTTCTGGCTGTCCAGCCCGATCAGCGCGAACAGCGTGATCGTCCACCCCAGCAGCGCGGCGTCGGTATCGGCATGATAGCCACGGATCAGCCCCTCCTCCTCCAGCCGCCGCACGCGGCGCAGGCACGGCGGGGCGGAAATCCCGACCCGGCGCGCCAGTTCCACGTTCGTCATGCGGCCATCCGCCTGGAGTTCGGCGACGATCCGACGGTCAATCGCATCCAGGTCCATCACTTCGGTCATTTCCGTCTCAAACATCGAGGCCGCAGGATATTGCAAGCGCCCCGCCGGGAAAAGGCCACCCCGAAACGTCATTCGTCTTGTGTCCAGCGCATTCGGCGGCCATATCCCCTGCATCACGATCACATCGACGCCGAGTCAATGACCCAGACAATTTCCACCGACCTGCTCGTCATCGGGGCCGGGCCCGCCGGCTATACCGCCGCGATCTATGCCGCGCGCGCCAACCTCAAGCCCGTCCTCGTCGCCGGCCTCCAGCCCGGAGGACAGTTGATGATCACCACGGACGTGGAGAATTATCCGGGGTTCGCCCGCGGCATCCAGGGCCCCGAACTGATGGAGCAGATGGCCGCCCAGGCCGCCCATGTGGGGACGCGGATCGTCCACGACATCATCACCGAATGCGACCTGAAGGGCCGGGGCGGCCCGGACGCGCCCTTCCGGCTGACGGGGGATTCGGGCGATGTCTACCTGGCGCGGTCGGTCGTCATCGCGACCGGCGCGCAGGCCCGGTGGCTGGGCATCCCCGGCGAGTCCCGCTACCAGGGCGCCGGGGTTTCGGCCTGCGCCACCTGCGACGGGTTCTTCTATCGCGGACGCACGGTGGCTGTCGTCGGCGGCGGCAACACGGCGGTCGAGGAAGCCCTGTACCTGACCCATCACGCCAGCCACGTCACCCTGATCCACCGTCGCGACCATTTGCGCGCCGAGCGCATCCTGCAGGACCGGCTGTTCGCCAACCCCCAGATCTCGGTGAAATGGAACACCGTGGTCGACGAAATCGTCGCCGACGCGACCCCCGCCGTCGTCACCGGCCTGAATGTGCGCGACACCGTGACCGGGCAGCGCGAACAGCTGGCGGTGGACGGCGTGTTCATCGCCATCGGCCACACCCCCAACACTGCAATATTCCGCGATCAGGTCGAAACGGACGACGAAGGGTATATCGTCACCCCGCCGGGCGGCACACGCACCTCGGTCCCCGGCGTGTTCGCGGCCGGCGACGTGCAGGACCGCATTTTCCGCCAGGCGGTCACCGCCGCCGGAACGGGTTGCATGGCGGCGCTGGAGGCGGAACGTTACCTGGCGGGAATTTCGGACTGAATACCTTAATTCCTTGACCCGACCTTTTACTTCCGTCACCAAGATACATTGAATTCGCCAATGGCGCAGACAGAATCGGAGTATATGGGTGGACTGGGACAAACTCCGGATTTTCCATGCGGTGGCCGAAGCCGGTTCGTTCACGCATGCGGGTGATGTGCTGAATCTGAGCCAGTCTGCGGTCTCCCGTCAGATTTCGGCGCTGGAGGAAGCCCTTCAGGTTCCACTTTTCCACCGGCACGCGCGGGGGCTGATCCTGACGGAACAGGGCGAGACCCTGAACCAGACAGTGCGCGAAGTCTTTTCCAAGCTGGCAATGACCCAGTCGCTGCTGACCGAAAGCAAGGAAAAGGCCGCCGGACGCCTGCGCGTGACCACGACGTCCGGCTTTGGAACCTGCTGGCTGACGCCGCGCCTGCACCGGTTCATGGACGCCAATCCCGATATCGTCATCACCCTCATCCTCGAGGACAACGATCTCGACCTGGGCATGCGCGAAGCCGATGTCGCCGTGCGGATGCACCCGCCGCGCCAGCCCGACCTGATCCAGCGCCATCTCGCGGATTTTCCGCTGCCGATCTACGCCTCCCCCAGCTATCTTGAGGAATTCGGCACCCCCGCCACGCTTGAGGATCTGTCGAAGCACAAGCTGGTGCTGTTCGGCGGCTATCATCCGCCGGTCCCGCACATCAACTGGCTGGCCGAGGCCGGCGTTCCGGCGGACGAGAAGCGTCCCGCGCGGGTCGAGGTCAACAGCCTCGCCGCCATGGCCGCCGCCATCGCGACAGGCGTCGGAATCGGGTCGATTCCCCTTTATGCGGCGGCGCAGCACCCGAATCTGGTCAAGATCCTGACCGATATCCCGCTGCCCACGGTCGATGCCTATTTCGTCTATCCGGAGGAGCTTCGCACCTCCAAGCGCGTCGCCGTCTTCCGCGACTTCCTGCTGGCCGAAATCAACGGCCGCCACTGAACGGCATGGCCGCTATACGGCTTGAAGAAGGGCGACCGCATCGGTCGCCCTTTTTTTATCACTATTCTACCGAAGCCCACCCCGGGGCTCTGCCTCATAGGCGCCAAGCCATGGGAAAGGAAAGGTCGGGCGCTGCCCGAACCCGGCAAGGGCCTCGGCCCTTGCATCCCATTCGTTTATCCATGATCGGTGGGTTCGGGCAAAGCCCGACTACAGCGGCCGGTGCGCCCGGTCCATCAGGCGGCGCCAGCCGGCCTTGATCTGCGCCAGCAGCGGATTCGGCTGCGCCGCCGCTGCAATGACGGTCTTCCGGTCGTCCTCCTTCCGGCTCAGCCATTTATCCAGGCTGACACCGGCCTTGGCGGCCCGCCGCGCTTCATATGCCTGCTTTCCCATACCGCCCTGCTGCACACGCTGATCGGCCACCGCCTGTCTCCCTCACACCGTCAAAACAGGTCGCGTCCAGGCCCGGCCCCAAAGGCACGGCACGTCCCGTCGAACCATCTGAACAGGCTTCATAAAACAAAAAACCAGAGAGCACACGCAATGGATCATGCCCGGCGCAACGCGTCCCCGGCCCCGGATCTAGCTGTGGCGGCGCCCCGTCCGCTTGAGCTGGCAACGGCGCGAAAGGTCGCGATAGAACATCGCCTGTCCGATCGGCGCGAAATAACGGTGCCGGCCGATGGCGCGCAGCTTGTGGCCCGGCGCCGCGATGACGGCATCATGGCTCGCGCACAGATGCGCGGCCAAACCTGATCTGTGGCTATGGGCATGCCGGGCCTGACCGGCCCACGCCGGCCCCGCGACGCCAAACGCCATGACGGCAATCATCAGAAGAACCGAGATCACGCCTCGCACCCCGCGCCCTTTCATGGCCCAGCATCTTCCATAGAAAAGGACTCATAACAGCAGCAACGGGAACATACCAGGAACATTTGCAAGGAAGACAGCCTTCCTCCAGCAACCGTGGCCGGAAAGGCTCAGATGTCGGTTCCGAACGCGTCCCTCGATGACCTTGCCGAAAGCCGCTCACTCATCCGTCGAAAGGGCCTGATGATTCACCCTCTCGCGCAATTCCTTGCCGGCCTTGAAGAAGGGGACGAGTTTTTCATCCACCGACACCATGTCGCCGGTGCGGGGGTTGCGTCCGGTGCGGGCATCACGCTTCTTGACCGTGAAGGCGCCAAAGCCGCGCAATTCCACCCGATCCCCCCGTGTAAGGGCGGCGCTGATCTCGTTGAAGATCGTCTGGACGATCAATTCGACATCACGACCGAGAAGGTGCGGATTCGCCGCGGCAAGTTCGGCGATCAGCTCCGATTTGGTCATCCATCCCTCCCGAATGCGGCTTAAGGTTTCCAGATCGCAACGGCCCCGTCAAGCGCAACGCCTTGTGAAAGCACACTTCCTGTCCACTCGTCATCCAGAATCAAACCCAGGATACCACCAATCGCCCGGCGCAGCCACGGCCGTGCCGAACGGACCCTCAGATCAGTAACGGGTATGGCCTCCGAGAGATGCTGCGTCTGGATCAGCCACGCCTTCGCATCCGCCTCGGTCCCGATCTGGTCGACCAGGCCCAGCGCCAGCGCCTGCCGCCCGGTATAGGGGCGACCATCCGCCAGCGCCCGCACCCGTTCGACCGGCAGATGGCGGCCCTGGGCCACCATGGTCACGAACTGGTCGAACAGATCGGCGACCACGCCCTGAAGCATCTGGCGCCCATCGGACGACAGCGGCTGCACCACCGAGGGCTGCCCCTTCATCGGGCCGGACACCAGCTGGTCCACCTTGACGCCCAGATGGTCCAGCAGGCCCGAGACATCCGGGGCCTCCATAATCACGCCGATCGACCCTGTCAGGGTCGATTGCGCGGCGAACAGGCGCCGACCCGGAACCGAGATCATGTACCCCGCCGACGCCGCGACTCCCCCCATCGAGACCACGACCGGCTTGCGGGCGGCGAATCGGGCGATCGCGTCATGCAGGGCCTCGCCCCCGCTGACCGACCCGCCAGGGCTGTCCACGACCAGGATCATGCCCCGGACCGACGTCCCCGTCGTCGCCTGGTCGATCAGTTCCAGTTGCTTGCGATTGTCGGCGCCGATCACCCCGGTAATCCGCAAGCGCACAAGGTGATCGCGCTGCACCACGCCGCCGGCAGGGAACAGCGAATGGCTGCCGGCGGCGACCAGCGCCACCACAAAGGCGGCGACGGCCGTCACCCGCCACACCAGCAGGCGCCGCTTCAGGCGCAACCGGTCAACGGCAAGGTCGGGATCAGGCGCCATCGCGCCCGATCCCTCCCATGACATGCACAGTCCGCATCGCGATTACTGCGCTGCGGCCTTGCGACCCCGCCGCGCCGGCTTGCCCACATCCTCGGCGGCCGGAGCCTCCTCGGTCACGGCGGTGATCTTGCGACCCAACCCGATCTCACGCGCCAGGGTCGAGCGGCGCTCGGCGTAGTTGGGGGCGACCATCGGATAGTCCGAGGGCAGGCCCCAGCGTTCGCGATACTGTTCCGGGGTCATGCCGTAGGCGCTCTGCAGATGGCGCTTCAGCATTTTCAGCTTCTTTCCGTCCTCCAGGCAGACGATATAGTCGGGGAAGACCGAGCGCTTGATCGGCACCGCGGGCTGCAGCTTCTCGGGCTCGGGCGCCGCCTGGCCCAGGGATGTCAGGGCCTGGTAAACCTGCCGGATCAGATCCGGAACCCCGTCGGCCACGACAGTGTTATTCGAGACATGCGCCGACACGATCTGCGCCGTGAGCTCCAGCAAGGGGGCATCCTGCTCAATTTCAGACATACTGTTTTCCATTCTGTTATTCTGCTTAAAGTTTCTTCGTATTGAATTTTTTTGTGGTCAACTTTCAAATTGTATCAACACCAAATAATTAATACAACGCCCTTTCCTGATTGCGCTGGAATCCATGATAACCATACCCCATCCTGAAAGTATAAATCCACCCTTGGTTGTATTCGGCAGCGTCAATATCGACGTAGTCGCGCGCCTTGAGCACCTGCCCGCCCCCGGCGAGACGCTGCACGCCCTGGGCGCGCATCTGGGGCTGGGCGGCAAGGGCGCCAACCAGGCGGTCGCGGTCGCGCGCCTGGGGTCCCCGGTCGTGCTGGCCGGCCGCACGGGCGACGACATGTTCGCCGATTACGCGCGCGCGGCCCTGCTGCGCGAGGGCGTCGACCCCGACCATCTGCTCCGCACGCCCCGGCACATGACCGGCCTGGCGATGATCTCCACCGACGCCGCGGGGGAAAACAGCATCGCCGTCGCCGGTGGCGCCAACATGACCATGGACGAATCGGACGTCGCGCGGCTGGTTCCGCTGCTGTCCGCCAACGCCGTCGTGCTGATGCAATGCGAAATCCCGATGGATGTCATCCTTGCCGCCGCCCGCCGGATCGCCGCGATCGGGGCGCTGCTGGTGCTGGACCCGGCGCCGGTTCCCGCCGCCGGCCTGCCCGACGCGCTGTTCGGCCTGGCCGGCGTGATGACCCCCAACGAAACCGAGACCGAATTGCTGACCGGCCTGCGCCCCCACGATGCCGACAGCGCGCTGGAGGCCGCGCGGCGCCTGCACGCGCGCGGCCTGGAACGCGCCATCGTCAAGCTCGGCGCCCGGGGCGTCGTGTTCTCCGACGCCAGGGGACACGGATTCGTCCCGCCATTCCAGGTTGCGGCCATCGACAGCGTGGCGGCGGGCGATTGCTTCAATGGCGGGCTGGCGGTCGCCCTGTCACGGAGAATGGATCTGGCCCACGCGACGCGATTCGCCGCCGCCTGCGGCGCCCTGGCCACCACCCGCAAGGGCGCATCCGAAGCCGCCCCCACCCTGGCGGAGGTCGAGGCCCTGCTGGCCGCCCAGCCCTGAGAAGCCCGCTTTGGCAGGGGCGGCGTTTGGGTACATGATCGCCGCCCGACACACCGGAAGCCTGTCGCGGCAGGCGTCAGGAGGCATCATGATCGACCTGTACTACTGGACGACGCCCAACGGGCACAAGATCACGCTGTTCCTCGAGGAAACCGGCCTGCCCTACCGGCTGTTCCCGGTGAATATCGGCAAGGGGGAACAATTCGCCCCGGACTTCCTCAAGATCGCCCCGAACAACCGGATCCCCGCCATCGTGGACAACGACCCGGCCGATGGCGGCCCGCCGATCCCGATGTTCGAATCCGGATCGATTCTCCATTACCTCGGCCGCAAGACCGGCCGGTTCCTGCCCACCACGCTGCGTGCGGAAACCGAAACCATGACATGGCTGTTCTGGCAGATGGGCGGCCTGGGCCCCATGGCCGGGCAGAACCACCATTTCCGCCTCTACGCGCCCGAGAAGATTCCCTATGCGATCGAACGCTACACCAAGGAAACGCAGCGTCTGTACGGCGTGCTCGACCGCCATCTGACAGGGCGCGACTTCATCGTGGGCGACAGCTACACCATCGCCGACATGGCCTGCTATCCCTGGATCCTGCCGGTGAACCAGGGTCAGGACCTGACGCAGTTCCCCAACCTGCGCCTGTGGCACGAGCGTATCGCGGCCCGCCCGGCGACCCGGCGGGCCTACAGCCTGGTCGATGCGGTGCGTAACGGCACGCCCCCGGTGCGCGACCCCGCCGACCGCGCGGCGATCTACGCCACCCTCGACTGACCCCCTTCCCCGGCCAGGCCAGGCCGGGCCTGGCCGGCTGCCTTGCCTGCCCCGACAACTCCTGCCCCCGTCCCGCGTCATCATCCGCATCCACTGCCGGTCCAGGGCCACATGCCTGGACCCAGACACAGATGCCTGGATGACTGATATGCACGCCCGCCACCGTTACCGTCCGACGCCTTCTGTTCTATCACCGGATGTCCCCCGTCGTGCCGGAAGCCGTGCATCGTGCCTGTCGCCCAGAGTTCCGTTTCCGCCTTGCTGGCCCGCCTGTCGCTGTGGCGTCCACGTACCATCCGTCCACCGGGCCATGACCGGTTGAACCGGCTGAAATGGCTGTATGCGCCCAAGGCCGATGCCCTGGGCTTTGCCATCCGGACGACGATCGCGGCCCTGCTGTCGCTGGTCGTGGCGCTGTGGATGGAACTGGACAGTCCGCAATGGGCGCCGATGACGGTCTGGATCGTCGCCCAGGGATCACGCGGCGAAAGCCTGTCCAAGGCGCGCTGGCGCCTGGTCGGCACGGCCGTCGGCGCGGTATCGGCCGTGGCCCTGATCGCGGCCTTTCCCCAGGCGCCCTGGCTGTTCTTCCCCGCGATCGGGATCTGGATCGGCCTGTGCTGCGGACTGGCGACGCTGGTGCGGAATTTCCGGTCCTACGCGCTGGTCCTGTCGGGCTATACCTGCGCCATCATCGCGCTGGATGCGATCCGCAGCCCCGACGACGTGTTCATGATCGCCATGTCGCGCTCGACCTACATCATCCTGGGCCTCGTCTGCGAAAGCCTGATCGCGGGCCTGTTCTCCCATAACCTGGCCCAGACCGCCCGCCGCAATATCCGCGAAAAGCTGCAGACCGCGCTGTCCAGCGCCTCGGTCGCCATCGCGGACCTGCTGGCGGGGGACGAACAGGCTTTCGTAAGGTCCCGCGCCCTGTTCGGCACGATCCTGTCGATCAACGACCAGATCGAATTCAGCGAGATCGAAATGGGCCCGCACGGGCACGAGGGCGACCACGCCCGCGCGGCGCTGGCGGCCGTGTCGGTCCTGCTGTCGCGCGGGCTGGGCATGACGGCGCGCATGAAGGCGCTGGGCACCGCGCCCCAGGCCTTCGTCGAGACATCGCTGCTGGTGCGGACCTTCCTGCTGGCCCTGGCGCCGCGCCTGCAGGACGACGGCGGCGTTCCCCTGGTGATCGAGGACCTGCGATCGTTACGCGCCGTCTGCCGCCAGCAGGTCGTCAACGCCCTGACCGAGGAGACCAGCGGCCAGCATCCCCCCGGCAGTCCCGAGATCCAGGCCCTGCTGGATCTGCGTATCCTGCACAGCGCGCTGGAAGAACTTCTGGCCGAACTGCAGCAGGCGATCGAGGAATTCGACGCCAGCCAGCACGCGGTGCGCGGCGACCATTTCCATTTCCGCCTGCAATCGCACCGCGACCTGAAGGAAGCCGCACATAACGGCATCCGCGCCGCCGTCGCCATCACTTCGGCCGGCCTGATCTGGGAGGTCACGTCCTGGCCCAACGGCCTGGGCTTCATCACCATGGTGGCCGTCACCTGCGGCCTGTTCGCGACGCGGGAAAACCCGGTCGTCGGCACGATGAACTTCCTGCGCGGCGCGATCTGGGCCGTCGGTGTCTCGTGCGTCCTGGTGATGCTGATCCTGCCGCGCCCGGCCGAGTATGAAATGCTGGCCGCCTGCCTGGCGCTGCCGATGATCGCCGGCGGCCTGGCCACCCGCAATCCCTCCACCGCCGGGGCCGCGGCGGCTTACACGCTGTTCCTGCCCAACCTGGTGGGGCCGTCCAACCAGGGACGCCTGAACGAAATCGCGTATTTCAACACCTCGTTCGCCCTGCTGTGCAGCATCGGCTTCGCCGTGCTGATCTTCAAGACCATCCTGCCGTTCGACAGCGCCGATGAAAGATGGCGGATGCGTAACCGCAACCTCCACGACCTTCGCCACCTGGCCTCGGCGACGCCCGTGCCGCATGTCCGGGACTGGATCGGCCGCAACACCGACCGGTTCTCGCGCCTGATCCGGCATGCCGGCCCCACGCCTACACCAACGATCGAGGCCTATCTGCAAGGCACCCTGTCGGCGATGACCATCGGCCTGAACATCATCCGGCTGCGTACCGTGCTGGCCCGGGACCAGTTGCCGCTTCAGGCGCGTCGCCCCATTACCCTGGTCCTGGGCCGCATGGCGCAGTTCACCGGCCGCTACGGCCGGACCGCCAGGACCGCCCGCGCCGCCACGGCCAGCCTGCGCCGGATCGAAGCGTACGAAACCAATATCGGCGCGCGCATCGAAATGACCCGCGCCATCGCCTACCTGCTGGTGATCTCGTACGAACTCGACGCCAACGCCGCCTTCCTCGACGCCTCCCGGCCCTATCGCGTCACCTCGGCATGACGCGGCTTTCGCCGGGCGGCTGAAACGGGCACAACCCATCCATCGCCGATCCAGCGCCGAGCCCCATTGATGACCCAGCCCCCACCGTCCGGCCCCACCACCCGCGCCCTGCGCGGACGGGCCATCACCTTCCGCGCCGACCCGTTCCTGGACGACCCTGCCCACGCCCTGGTGCACGAGGACGACGCCCTGATCCTGGTCGAAGGCGGGCGGATCAGCCAGTTCGGCCCGTTCGAGGCCCTGCGCCACACGATCCCCGAAGGTACCCCGATCACCCGCTATGCCGATTCCATCCTGTCGGCCGGGTTCGTGGACACGCATGTCCATTACCCGCAATTGCCGATGATCGCGGCCTATGGCGAACAGCTTCTGGAATGGCTGGAACGCTATACCTTCCCCACCGAGGCCAAATTCGCCGATCCATCCCACGCCCGCGCCGTCGCCCGCCGCTTCCTGCGCGAACTGCTGCGCGCCGGCACCACCACCGCCGCCGTCTACTGCACCGTCCATCCACAGTCGGTCGAGGCGTTCTTCGACGAATCGGCGCGGCTGAACACGCGCATGGTGGCCGGCAAGGTGCTGATGGACCGCAACGCCCCCGACAACCTGCGCGACACCGCACAGGGGGGATATGACGAATCACTGGCGCTGATCGACCGATGGCATGGACGCGGGCGGCAGCTGTATGCCGTGACCCCGCGCTTCGCCGCCACCAGCACCGAAGAACAGCTCGACCTCGCCGGCAGCCTGCTGCGCCAGCGCGACGGGCTGTTCATGCAGACCCACCTGGCCGAGAACACGGCCGAAATCGAATGGATCCGCCAGTTGTTCCCCAACCGGCGGTCCTATCTGGATGTCTACGCCCATGCCGGCCTGGTGGGGCCACGCAGCGTCCTGGGCCACGCGGTCCATGTCGCCGAGGACGATTTCTGCACCTGCCACCACACCGGCAGCGCGCTGGCGCACTGCCCGACCTCCAACCTGTTCCTGGGCAGCGGGTCGTTCCGCCTGTTCGACGCCGTCGATGCCCGGCGCCCGGTCCGCGTCGGCCTGGGCACCGATATCGGCGCGGGCACGAGCCTCTCGCAGCTCGGCTCGCTGAACGAGGCCTACAAGGTCGCGCAGGCGACCGGGCGCAGGCTTCATCCCGCGCAGGCCTTCTGGCTGGCCACGGCGGGGGGCGCGCGGTCGCTCTATCTGGACGACCGGATCGGCACCCTGGCGGTGGGCATGGAGGCCGACCTGTGCGTGCTGGACCCGAAGGCGACCCCCTTGCTGGCCCAGCGCACCGAGACCTGCGAGACGATCGAGGACCTGCTGTTCGTGCTGATGATGCTGGGCGACGACCGCGCCGTCCGCGCCACCTACGTGGCCGGCGAACTGGTCCACGACCGGGACGACCCGAAAGCGCGCGGTTGAAGGCCGAGCAACAGATCGCGACCCGGGCGAAGACCTGAATGTGACAGGAATGCGATCCCATCGCCCGGCGGCACGATGGCCTCGATCACCGCCGCAAGACCATCAGGCGGGCGGGTGCGCGCATCCATCGGGCACTGTCTCGCGCAGTTCCAGACCCAGTCGCGATTTAAGG
This sequence comes from Gluconacetobacter johannae, assembly GCF_014174305.1. Lineage (GTDB taxonomy): Bacteria > Pseudomonadota > Alphaproteobacteria > Acetobacterales > Acetobacteraceae > Gluconacetobacter > Gluconacetobacter johannae. The sequence continues at coordinate 61,705 of NZ_JABEQH010000019.1, forward strand.
TCGGCTGCCGCAAAACCCGCACACCGGCGTTCGCCGACCTCCAGCAGAGGGCGGCGAATAAGCAGCGGCTGCTGCAGCATCAACGACAGAGCGGCTTCAGCGGTCAGCGCTTCGGGCCGCACCGCCCCCGATTTGACGGCCGGTGCGGACAGGTTGAACCAGTCCTTTACCGGCAAATCACCAAAGAAGAGGCGCAGGCGCGCGGCTGTCCAGGGTTCGGTCAACAGGTTACGGGAGTCGACCTTGTATCCGGCTGCACATAAAGCCGCCTTCTGACGGGCATTCCCCCCGCAACCAGGCTTTTCGAAAAAAACGATCTCCACGGTCCCTCCTGTCACGCAACCTGAATCGCGTCGCTTGTCGCGCTTGATAGCTATATTCTCAGTTTCCTTGATTGATATGGCTCACTATCCAGGTTGGCATTTCCCGATCGCGTCTCCACTTTTTATCCTGCCATGGATCGTCCGCCCCCCGATAGGGCGTCCCGCGCATGACAGAACAGCATGGCCCGTTCACATCTTCATGAGTTCGCTGGCGATTCGCAGACTTGATCCATAATATACAATAGAAATATTGATCTCATAAGAGAACAATTAAGGCCGAAAATTCCGCAAGAACGGGTTTCCGCCCTTTACGCATGGGTGCCATTACACCTGATCCGGGCGACATATCCGGATCCATCTGAAAAAATACTCGTGTCTACGACAGGTCATTGACCGAACGGGTCCCGTAGTGCCTGCCGGTATTGTCTCCACTTCATTCCCCCTGCGCTCCGTCTCGCGCAGATCGAGGTGTCAGAATGAGAGTACTCGCCGTCCATCCCAGTGCCCTGATGTACACCAAGGTTTTCCTGCGCCTGGAACCGCTGGGGCTGGAACTGGTCGCAGGGGCGGCGCGGCAGGCCGGCCATATCGTACAAATCATCGACCTGCAGGTGGAAACACACCGCGACTATTGGCGGATGATCGAGGAATTCCGGCCCCACGCCGTCTGTTTTTCCGGAAGCTACCTGGCCAACATCCCGGAAATCGTCGATCTGTGCCGCGAGACGCGCGCCCGCATGCCCGGCGTCTTCCTGTTCGTCGGCGGCCATTCGGTATCGTTCATCGCCCGCGATGTGCTGACCCTGGCCGAAGGCGCGATCGACTGCATCCTGAAAGGCGAAGGCGACGCCACCGTCGGACGCCTGCTCGACGCGCGGCAGGCCGGGCAGGACATCACCACCGTACCCGGCGTCGTGACCATGACGGGCGAAGGGCCGCCACCGGTCTTCGTCTCCTCACTGGACGAGATCAGGCCGGCGCGCGACCTGCTGCGGCACCGGCGGAAATATTTCATCGGCACGCTCGACCCGGCGGCGTCGATCGAATTCGCGCGTGGCTGCCCGTGGGACTGCACATTCTGCAGCGCCTGGACCTTTTACGGCCGGTCCTACCGCACCGCCAGTCCGCGCGTGATCGCTGACGAACTGGAGGCGATCCGCGAACCCGGCATTTTCATCGTCGACGACGTGGCCTTCGTCCATGCCGAACACGGCATGGCGATCGGCGAGGAAATCAGGCGCCGTGGCATCCGCAAGGAATATTACCTGGAGACCCGCGCCGACGTGCTCCTGCGTAACAAGGAGGTCTTCCGGTTCTGGAAGGAACTGGGGCTCAGCTACATCTTCATCGGCATGGAGGCCGTGGATGAGGAAGGGCTGAAGCATTTCCGCAAACGCGTGTCGCTGGACCGGAATTTCGAGGCGCTGGAATTCGCGCGGTCGCTGGGCCTGATCGTGGCGATCAACATCATCGCCGATCCCTCCTGGGACCGGCAGCGCTTCGAGGTCATCCGCCAATGGTGCCTGGAAATTCCGGATATCGTGAATATCTCGGTGACAACGCCATATCCGGGCACGGAAATCTGGCACCGCGAGGCACGCCGCCTGACGACTCGGGATTATCGACTGTTCGACATCCAGCACGCGGTGCTGCCGACCACCCTGCCGCTGGAAGAATTCTACAAAGAACTGGTGAAGACGCAGCAGGTGCTGAACCAGAAGCATCTGGGCTGGAGCGCGATCAAGGACACGATGGGCATCGCCCTGCGCCTGGCCCTGCGCGGACAGACGAATTTCCTGACCATGATCTGGAAATTCAATTCGGTCTTCAATCCGAAGCTGCAACTGGCCGACCATCGCCGCGTACCGCGCTATGAAATGCCGCCGCAGCCCGAGGCGACGGAAAAGATCGACAGCAAGACCCTGTACGTCCACGCCCCCGCCGGACGGCGCAGTCGCACCATCGACGATGCGACCGAGCGGTTCGTGGACGAAACCCGTATGACGCCGGCCGAATGAAGCGGGTCCTGGACAGGCGGCTTTGGTTCACCAACGAACATCCACTTTCCCATCCATGGCAATGCCGCTAACCCAAGCCAGGTCCGTTGGAAAATCGTTGCGATTCGGGGGTAGAGGTGAAGCCGGAAAAGCTGACAGTCCAGGAATTGTTCTCAAGAGAGCGTCGATTTCTTATCCCCCTTTTTCAGCGTTCATATGTGTGGAACCAGGAGGAACAATGGGCGCCGCTTTGGGAGGACATTCTCAAGCGCACCCTCGCCCATCTTGAACGCATCGGTAAATCAGTCGAAGGCAAGGCTCGCTCTCACTTCCTGGGTGCGATCGTCCTCAACGTGGCGTCGGTGCAAGGACGCGGTATTTCGCGGTCGGACGTGATCGACGGCCAGCAGCGACTCACGACGCTTCAGTTGTTCCTGGCCGCCCTTCGGGATACCAGCGAGACGTTCGATGCCGCACCTGAAGACATCAGGCGGTTCCGCCGTCTGACCCGCAACCCCGACTGCGAACAGGACTCCGAGGAAATCCACAAGGTCTGGCCGACCAACTCAGACCGCCCAATGTTCACCAAGGTCATGAGCGCGGGCAGCCCTGACGCGCTGAAGGCCAGTTACGCGGGCCATGAAGGCGGCCTTCCCCGCATGGCTCAAGCCTATCTCTATTTTTCATCCGCCATCAGGGAGTATGTCACCGCGCAAGAGTGCCCACACTCAGTACAGGATCGCTTTCTTGCACTGGTTCAAGCGCTGACGGAATCACTCCAACTGATCGTCATCGAACTGGAAGAGGGTGACGATCCTCAGGTGATCTTCGAAACGCTGAACGCACGCGGCCAGCCGCTCTTGCCATCGGACCTGATTCGAAATTTCGTATTCATGCGGATCAGCGATGCGGAGGGGGAGAGGCTTTACCGGACATACTGGCAGCATTTCGACACTGAAGAAGTCGAAGTCGCAAACGCGGATGGCGAAACCAGGTTCTGGCATATCGAGGAACGCCAAGGCCGCTTGATTCGACCACGCATCGACCTGTTCATCTTCCATTACCTGACGATGCAGACCGAGAATGACATCCGGATTGGTCAATTGTTCAAGGAATTCCGGGACTGGAGGGACGAGAGCACCGCCAGCAACGAAGATTTTTTGAAGGAACTCACGGTTGCAAGCCGTCACTTCGCCCGACTGATCGCACCTGGCAGCAAGTCGCGGCTGGAAGTGTTCGCCGGAAGACTGCGCTCGCTCGATACAAGCACGGTGCACCCATTGTTACTGTTTCTGGCCTCGGTCGAAGGCTCTGGGATAAACAGTCCGGAAATCGAGCAGATCGTCATCGATCTTGAATCCTTCATGGTGCGTCGATTCATCTGCGGGCTTACCCCGAAGAACTACAACCGCTTCTTCCTTTCTCTGCTGACCAAGGCGAAACAGGCCTATTCGCGTCGGCAGGCTGCGTCGGCAGATCAACCGGGCACCTTGCCGACGGTGGGACAGGTCATCCGGGATGAGCTTTTGCGCTCTCAGGAACAGACGGCGGTCTGGCCCGATGATGGGAAGTTCCTCGAAAGCTGGCTGACCAACCCTCTCTACGTCGTATCCCGTTCGGATCGCAGCGCCATGGTATTGCGCGCACTCGGCGAGACGATGACAACCTCTCGAAACGAACAGCTCGACCTTGCCGGCCCGGTGACGGTGGAACACCTTCTACCCCAAAAGGGGCGGGTCGAGGACTATCCCTATCCGGATATTGAAATCCCCGAGGGGCAAGATGCAGCGAGCTACCGCAGGATCCTGGTCAACACCATTGGCAACCTCACCTTGCTGACGGGGGCCAACAACACTGCCGCGTCCAATTCAGCCTTCCCGGTCAAGCGGGAGAAGATCGTGAAGGACAGCGACCTGCGCCTGAATGCCTGGCTGCGTTCGGACTCGCGCAATACATGGACCGAGCAGGACATATTGAAGCGCAGCGAAGAACTGTTCGAGCATGCCCTGAAAATCTGGCCCAAGCCCCCATCCTGAAGCACAGGCCGCTGGCGTCATGAGAGGCGCGGTGGTGCATGCAATGCCCATATCGAACTGTACGCCCTCAAATCCTGTGCTGATGACCAGGGAAAACCGTGCTTCAAGGGCGCGCTGCTGCAAGCAGCCACGGCGGCACGGCCAGCCATATCGACCATGATCCAGCACTTCTTCCAAGCCGCCCCGCAAGCGCATCCGGCTCGAAAGGGTCGGCTATCGGCGGAATGACCTGCGCGCGCTGGCGCAGCGCATCAAGGTCGCTGAGGATGAGGTTCGCATCATAGGATCAAAGTCCAACCTGCTCAGGACGCTTGTCATCGCGGCAGGACGGGATCGGCGGCTCTTGGCCTGCCCGAAGGCAGACTGACCTGGCGGAGAGGGTGGGATTCGAACCCACGGTACGCTTGCACGCACAACGGTTTTCGAGACCGCCCCGATCGACCGCTCCGGCACCTCTCCATTGGCAGCGACGATGGATCGGGCTTATAGGGTGCGTCCGCATCACGCGCAAGACACCTTGGGGCGTTTTTTCCGCATAATGCGCCCTCGCCCGCCCCGCCCGGCAAAAGCGGGTTGACGCGGACGGGGCGGTGGCCGTAAAAGCCGCACCTCGCCCCCGCGCAGACGGGGGGCCGTCATGTCCGCATGGCCAAAGATAAAAAGCGACTGGGTTGCGTCGCCTGCTCCACACGGGGCCGCACGCGCCGAGAGATCGGAAAGACAGGTAAGATGTTCGCAGTCATCCGCACTGGCGGAAAGCAGTATCGCGTTTCCCCGGACACCGTGCTCAAGGTCGAGAAGCTCGACGCCGAAGCCGGCTCCACCGTGACCTTCACGGAAATCCTCGCCGTCGGCGGCGAAGGCGGCACCACCATCGGCGCCCCGACCGTTGCCGGCGCGACCGTCACCGCGACGGTCATCGCGCAGGACCGTCTGGATACGGTCATCATCTTCAAGAAGCGCCGCCGGCAGAACAGCCGCCGCAAGAACGGCCATCGCCAGCCGGTGACCGTGCTGCGTATCGCCGCGATCAACGCCGCCTGAATCCGGCACGGGGCGCAGTGACGTCCCGGACAGGATCATCAGGTCAGACCAGATTCAGGAGTTCAGGCAATGGCACAAAAAAAGGCAGGCGGTTCGTCCCGCAACGGGCGCGATAGCGCCGGCCGACGTCTCGGCGTCAAGAAGTTCGGCGGCGAAAGCGTGATCGCCGGCAACATCATCATCCGTCAGCGCGGCACGAAGATGAAGCCGGGCCGCAATGTCGGCCTCGGCCGCGACCACACGATCTTCGCGCTGGTCGACGGCCAGGTGAAGTTCGAGCGTCGCGCCGAAGGCCGCGTGCACGTCTCGGTCGAGGCCCTGCCGATCGCCGCCGAATAAGCACTCCCGCCTTCGGGACCGCTTTCGACCCGGAAAGGGCCGGTCCTCGTGACCGGCCCTTTTTGCGTCCTATATATCGGATGCACGCGGCCTACGCCGTTCCATCCCGACCGGATCACTGACGATGAAATTCCTCGATCAAGCCAAGATCTACGTGAAATCCGGCGATGGCGGCGATGGCGTCGTCGCCTTCCGGCGCGAAAAATACATCGAATTCGGCGGCCCCGACGGCGGGCGCGGCGGACGCGGCGGCGACATCGTGTTCGAGGCCGCGGATAATCTGAACACCCTGATCGACTTCCGCTACACCCAGCATTTCCGCGCCCGCAAGGGCGGCAACGGGGCAGGATCGGACCGGACCGGCGCGGCCGCGCCGCCGGTGGTGATCCAGGTGCCGATCGGCACCCAGATCTTCGACGAGGACCGCGAGACCATGCTGGCCGACCTGGACCAGCCCGGCAAGCGCATCGTCCTGTGCCATGGCGGCGACGGCGGCCACGGCAACGCCCATTTCAAGACCAGCACCAACCGCGCCCCCCGCCGCGCCGACAAGGGATGGCCAGGCGAAGAGCGCTGGGTCTGGCTGCGGCTGAAGCTGATCGCCGATGTCGGGCTGGTCGGCCTGCCGAATGCCGGAAAATCCACCTTCCTGTCGGTCGTCTCCGCCGCACGGCCCAAGATCGCGGATTACCCGTTCACCACCCTGCACCCCCAGTTGGGCGTCGTGCGCCTGTCGGTGGCCGAGGAATTCGTGATCGCCGACATTCCCGGCCTGATCGAAGGCGCGCATGAAGGCGCCGGGCTGGGCGACCGCTTCCTGGGCCACGTCGAACGCTGCGCGGTCCTGCTGCATCTGATCGACGGGGCCGCCGGCAACGTCGTGGAGGCCTGGCGCACCATCCGCCACGAGCTGGACGAATATGGCGGCAACCTGGCCCACAAGCCGGAAATCATCGCCCTGAACAAGACCGACGCCATGACGCCGCAGCAGATCAGCAGCCGCCGCCGGGCGCTGGAAAAGGCCAGCGGCCAGCCGGTCGTCACCCTGTCCGGCGCCACACGCCAGGGCGTGGACGCCGTGCTGCGCCTGCTTCAGGACCGCGTCACCGCCACCCGCGCGGCCGAGCGCGAGGCAGGCGCCGTCCCCGGCGTCACGGACCATGGCGCCACCGACCACGGCGCCGCGACATGACGTCCCCCGCCCTGCCCGAGCTGAAGGCCGCCCGCCGCGTCGTCGTGAAGATCGGCAGCGCGCTGGTGGTCGACCCCGAGCAAGCGGCGCCGCGCACCGCCTGGCTGGACAGTGTCGCCCGCGACATCGCCACCCTGCGGGCGAACGGGACGGATGTCATCGTCGTCTCCTCCGGCGCGATCGCGCTGGCGCGGCACAGCCTGGGGCTGACGCGGCCCACCTTGCGTCTGGAGGAAAAGCAGGCCGCGGCCTCGGTCGGGCAGATCCGCCTGGCCCAGGCCTGGGCCGACGCGCTGTCGGCCCACGGGCTGGTCGCGGCCCAGATGCTGCTGACCCCGGGCGACACCGAGGACCGGCGCCGCTACCTCAACGCCCGCGCCACGCTGGATACGCTGCTGGGCCTGGGCTGCGTTCCCGTCATCAACGAGAACGACGCGATCGCGACGACCGAGATCCGCTTCGGCGACAACGACCGCCTCGCCGCCCGCGTGGCCGAGATGACGGGCGCCGACCAGTTGGTCCTGCTGTCGGACATCGACGGGCTGTATACCGCCGACCCCCGCACCGACCCCGACGCGCGGCACCTGCCCGTCATCGCCGCGCTGACCGACGAGATCGAGGCCATGGGCGGCGCGCCGCCGCCGGGCTATTCCTCGGGCGGGATGCGGACCAAGCTGATGGCGGCGCGAATCGCGACGCAGGCCGGATGCGCCATGGCCATCACCATCGGCAAGGACATGCGGCCGCTGGCGCGCCTGCTGGAGGGCGCGCGCTGTTCGTGGTTCCTGCCCGCGCCCGACGGCCGATCGGCCCGCAAGCGCTGGATCGCGGGCGGGCTGACCCCGGCCGGACGACTGGCGATCGACGAAGGCGCGTGCCAGGCCCTGGCGGCCGGATCGTCCCTGCTGCCGGCCGGCGTCCATGCCATCACCGGCACGTTCGAACGCGGGGACCTTGTGCTGGTGACGGATCGCGACGGGCGGGAGGTCGCACGCGGCCTGTCGGCCTACAGCGCCGCCGACGCGCGCCAGATCGCAGGCCATCGTTCGGACGATATCGAAAGCCTGCTGGGCTGGCGCGGCCGCGACGAAATGATCCACCGCGACGATCTGGTGCTGAGATAGCCCTCCTGCCGCCGAGGCCGACGAAACCTGGCAGGAAAGGTCGGGCGTTGCCCGAACCCACCAGGGCCTGAGGCCCTGGACCCCATTCAGGGATGAAACGACTGGGTTTCCAAAGGGCTAGGCCCTTTGGCGGGTTTCAGGGCAGAGCCCTGAGAACTGCTCAGGTTCGGGGCGGCCAGCGTAGGGTCGGCTCCGACCGGGGACGCCGCGCGGCCCAGTCGTCATCGGCCCGGGCGCGATCGACCGCCTCCCGGCCAATCTGCCTGGAATCAAGCGGCCTCGGTTCGGCGTGCCTGGGCTCACCCCCACGATCCGCCATCGGGGCGCGCTCGACCGGTGGGGCGGGGCGGGCGATCGGCGGGGGCTCGCGCGGCGGGGCCGCCGGCCGGTCGTGCCAGGGCATGGGCCGGGCGTCATCCAGCGGGGCACGAACCACGGGACGCGGCGGCATGGCCGGCGGAGGCTCCACCGGCGGCGGCGCACGCGGGGTTTCGATGGCGGGCGGGGGGTCGAACCGGGTCGGGCGAGGCGCCGCCGGACGTTCGGGGCGCGGCGCGTAGGCGTCGCTGGCCCGGCTGCCGGCCGGGGGCTCGGCCGGACGCGCCGGCACGGGCGCGGGCTCCACCACCGGGGCGGGGGCCGTGCGCGGCGGGGCGGGCATCGCGGGGCGCCGATCCTCGGGCGCCAGGGCCAGGACCCGCAATTCGGCCTGCAGATCCTCGAGCTGAAGCGCAATCGCATCCAGCCGGCCTTTGACGCCGAACACGGCGAAGGGCATCAGCAGCCACACGAAGGCAAACAGCGCACCGCCAATCAGCAGCGCCAGTTGCAGCCACCAGGGCATCCAGTCGGAAAACGGTAACGGCATCGGCATACGACCAGGAAATGAACGGATCCGCGCGCCAGTCTGACCAGATCAGCCCCGTCCCGCGCAAGGGTTCCGTTGAACGTCACATGCCCGGAATGTCACATACCCAGGGCGCGGCGATAGATGTCCAGCAGGGTCTCCTGCTCCTCCACCTCGGCGGGTTCCTGCTTGCGCTGGCGGATGATCTGGCGGATGACCTTCACGTCGAAACCGGCGGACTTCGCCTCGGTGAAGATGTCCTTGATATCGCCGGCCAGGGCCTTGCGTTCCTCTTCCAGACGCTCGACCCGCTCGATGATGCTACGCAGCCGGTCCGCCGCGATTCCACCGACCGCCGCCTTGTCGTCGCCTGCAAAATTTTCCGCATCCATGGAACCGCATGCCTCCAGCATCGTGGTTGGAACCTCGCCCGTCCGGCCCGGCAGGCATGGAAAACCAGGCCGGGCGCGATGGGAACGGCGGGCTTATCGTGACGGTGGCGGCCGGTCAATGGCAACTTGACAGCCAAGGGGGCCTCGGCCCAAACCGGACCAAGGCAGGTCGTCTCCACGGCAAGGGTGCCGGCCTACGCGCGCCCGCGCGCCGCCCAATTGCAACAATCAGAACCTTGCAGGAGGCCGCTTCGATGGCTCAGCTCCCACCCGTGGATACTTTCGACTACATCGTGTTCGGGGCCACTGGCGATCTGACGATGCGTAAATTGCTGCCCGCGCTGTACTACCGGTATCGCGACGGACAGGTCCCCGATGACTCCCGCATCATCGGCACCGCGCGGTCCCCGCTGTCGCGTGAGGAATATCAGGCCCGCGCCGAGAAGGCGCTGAAAACCTTCGTCAAGCCGGACGACCTGAACGACGACACGGCGCGCCGCTTCCTGGACCTGGTCCATTACGTCAGCCTGAACGGCGCCGAGGCCGACAGCACCTGGCCCGCGCTGAAATCCCTGCTGGCCGACGCGCCGGCGGACCGGATCCGCGTCTACTACCTGGCGACCGCACCCGGCCTGTACGGCCAGATCTGCGAGAATCTGAGCACCCAGGGCCTGGTGACCCCGCAATCCCGCGTGGTGCTGGAAAAGCCCATCGGCACCGACCTGACCAGCGCCGACGCCATCAACGACGGCGTGGGCAAGCATTTCCCGGAAAACCATATCTTCCGCATCGACCACTACCTGGGCAAGGAGACGGTCCAGAACCTGATCGCGCTGCGCTTCGCCAATCCGGTGTTCGAACGGCTGTGGTCGAGCGATGCGATCGAGTACATCCAGATCACGGCGGCCGAGACGGTGGGCGTCGAAGGACGCGGCCCGTACTATGACAAGTCCGGCGCGCTGCGCGACATGATCCAGAATCACCTGCTGCAGGTGCTTTGCCTGGTGGCGATGGACCCGCCGGGCTCGCTGGAGGCCGACAGCCTTCGCAACGAGAAGCTGAAGGTGCTGCACGCCCTGCGCCCCATCGCGCCGGAGGACGTCGCCACCTATACGGTGCGCGGCCAGTACACGCGCGGCAAGGAGGGCGACAAGACCCTGCCGAGCTACCTGGAAGACCTGGGCCAGGACGCGACCAGCAACACCGAGACCTACGTCGCCATCCGGGCCGAAATCCATTCCTGGCGCTGGGGCACGGTCCCGTTCTACCTGCGGTCGGGCAAGCGGATGGCCGAGAAATGCAGCGAGATCGTCATCCAGTTCAAGGCCGCCCCGTGGTCGATCTTCCCGACCCGCCCCGAGGCGAACCGGCTGGTCATCCGCATCCAGCCCGACGAGGGCGTGACCCTGTCGGTCTCGACCAAGGATCCGACACCGACCGACTCCCTGTCCCTGCGCCGGGCCGACATCAACATCGCCTTCGAGAAGGCGTTCAGCACCCGCTATCCCGATGCCTACGAACGGCTGCTGCTGGACGTCGTGCGCGGCGATCCGGTGCTGTTCATCCGCCGTGACGAGGTCGAGGCCGCGTGGCGCTGGGCCGATCCCATCCTGAAGGGCTGGAGCGAGAACAAGGCGCCGCTGGAATCCTACCCGGCCGGCAGTTGGGGCCCGGCGGCGGCGAACGCGCTGCTGGCGCGCAGCGGCCATCGGTGGCACGAGGACATGGTATAACCGGCATGGCCCGAGACCCTTCCCTTTCGGGACGGCGCCCCCGCCTGACGATGCGCCAGCGCATCGTCAGGCGGGTGCTGATGGTCGTGCCCCTGGCGCTGCTGGCCATCATCAGCGCGCGCATGGGCTGGCTGGACCAGGCGGCCGACCAGATCACCTTCCGCCATGCCAACTGGTTCGACGACACCGCGCTGGTCGAACATTTCCGTACCGTGGTGACGCACAACGGCATGACCGACACGCGCGGCGACTGCCTGCTGTTCATCGTCAACGGCAACGACCCGCCGGACGCGGCGCGCTTCGACGTGATGGAAAAGCATTCGGGACACTGCCCCGGTCCCAAGGGCGCGCTGCCCAAGCTGTTCACGCTGAAGATCGACCGGCTGGCGCAGACCGCGCAGACCGACTGGGGTTCGCCCGGACAGTTCCACCCCCTGCCCCGCTAACTTCGACCACCCCCCTTGCTGCGGGGGCGGCGAGACAGTTACCTAAGGGGCGTTACCCCCGACATACGGCTTACAGGACATAGATGACGACGACCGGACAGACCCGGCCCGGACCGATACCGGCCGACACCGCCCCCGCCGCCGGGCGGCGCGATTTCCTGGCGCTGGTGACCCTGGCGACCGCCGGCGCGGGGGTGGCCGCGTTCGCATGGCCGTTCCTCGACAGCCTGCGGCCGGGCGACGCCGCCGCCGCGCATGCGCCGATCGACGTCGACGTCTCCAAGCTGCCGCCGGGCCAGCAGATTACGGTGGTATGGCACGGCAATCCGGTTTTCATCACCCACCGCACGCCGGCGTCCCTGGCGCGACTGCAGGAGGCGTCGCTGAAGGCGCGCCTGCGCGACGGGGCGTCCGGCATGGTCCAGCAGCCGCCCTACGCCACGAACTGGCATCGTTCCATCGCCCCCGAATACGGGGTGGTGGTGGGGATCTGCACCCATCTGGGCTGCGTGCCGACCTACGCCCCCACGCCGGACCCCAGCACGCCCATCGCCAACTGGCCCGGCGGCTATGCCTGCCCCTGCCACGGGTCGAAATTCGACCTGGCCGGACGGGTCTTCATCGGTGCGCCCGCGCCGTACAACCTGCCCGTCCCCCCTTATTCGATGCCCAACCCGACAACGATCCGCATCGGGCAGAACCCGCCGGGGTCGGATTTCGATTTTTCCAGCATCCTGCAGATCTGACCCCGGCGGAAAACCCGGACTCAGGGCCGCGCGCGGCTGTCGGCGAAGGCCGCGCGCAACTGCCGCCCGCCGAAGCGGATGGCCGCCTTGCCCCACGGCATGATCGAATACAGGTTCAGGTAGCCGTGGATCGTGCCGGGAAAGCACCGCACCGTCGCGGGCACGCCCACCGCGCGCAGGGCCTCGGCATAGCCCGTCCCCTCGTCATGCAGCGGGTCGCACTCGGCCGGCACGATCACTGCCGGCGCCACCCCCGACAGCGACGGCGCGAAAATCGGCGCGACCAGCGGATCGCGCAAATCGTCGGGCGTGCGGACATATTGCTGCGCGTACCATTCCAGCAGCCGGGTCGTCAGCATGTAGCCATGCCCGTAGGTCTGGCGCGACGGCACATCGCGCGCACCATATAAGGACGGGTAGTACAGCAACTGCATCGCCAGGTCGGGGCCGTCCCCGTCGCGCGCCAGCAACGCCAGCACGGCCGCCAGGTTGCCGCCCGCGCTGTCGCCCGCGACCGCCACGCGCCCGCCCCAGCGCCAGGCCTCGCCCGCCAGCCAGGCCAGCGCGGCCCGGCAATCCTCGACCGCCGCGGGAAAGCGATGTTCGGGCGCCAGGCGATAGTCATACGACAGGACCGCGGCCCCCGAGGCCCGGGCCAGGCGACAGCAGATGCCGTGATGCGAGTTCAGCCCGCAATGGACGAATCCGCCGCCGTGCATGAACAGGACCACCCCCCGGACGCGCCCATGGGGAATGTAAAGCCGCGCCGGGCGCAGTTCGGTCGCGCCGGGCACGCGCAGGTGCAGCACGCGCCTCAGCGGCAGGCTGGACAGGCGTTGCGGAAAGCACGGGCGGTCCAGCAGTCGCCGGATGCTTTCCAGCGAATGGGGCACGCGCGCCCGCGTGGTGGCCCGACTGGCCAGATGCCGCAGCAGAAGGCGCGCCATGAACCCGGGCCCCGCGCGCCGTTCCGGTCCCAGAGCCATTCCAGCACCCCTCCACCCCGTTACCTGTCTTTGATGCGGCGCATTCCCCCTTGACGCAACCCGACGGCATCGTCAGTTTCCGCAGGCCAGATGGTCGGGCGACCGCTGTTGCATGGATTTTCCATGCGATGGAGGAAAGTCCGGGCTCCACGGAGGAACGGTGCCGGCTAACGGCCGGCGGGGGCGACCCCAGGGAAAGTGCCACAGAAAACAAACCGCCCCCACGGCATTCCGGTTCGCCGGAGATGGTGCGGGCAAGGGTGAAACGGTGCGGTAAGAGCGCACCGCGCGTGCGGTAACGCAGGCGGCAGGGCAAACCCCACCGGGAGCAAGACCGAATAGGAACGACAGACGGGCCGCCTTCGGGCGGGGTCGTCGGGGGTCTCCGCCCCGTCGTTCGGGTTGGTCGCGTGAGGCGTGCCGCAAGGCGCGTCCCAGAGGAATGGTCGCCCCCCTTCGTCAGAAGGTGGACAGAACCCGGCTTACAGACCATCTGGCATTTCCCCCCTCTTTCTCTTTTCGTTTCATGTTCGAAGGCCGCATCGTCCAGCCGTTCATAAATAGAACATAACGTAAACATCCGTATTCGCCCCGCCCGGATCCCGTCTGGACGCACCATAATTTAGGCGGCTGGGTCCGGAACTTGCTTGAACAGCAAAAAACAGCGGTTTTCCGCCAGAATTTCGGTGCGTTTAATTTGACGTCCCATAAAATCCCATGATATCCCATAAAAACCCGGACGACAGCCGCAGCACGCGACGCGCACGGAGTTGACGCGCCGCGTCGCACGACATCAGCCAAGGGGGGCATCGCGTAGCGTGAGTGTGTTCCTTGGCACCCACCAGAACCGCCTCGACGCCAAGGGGCGCGTCTCGATCCCCGCGAGCTTCCGCACCGCATTGCGCGCGCAGGCCGCCGCCGGCGAGTCCCTGGTCATCCTGCGCCCCTCGCATCAGCATCCGTGCATCGAGGCCTGGCCGCCCGCCACCTTCGCCGCCCTCAGCCAGCCGCTCGACCGGCTGGACATGTTCTCGGACGACCATGACGACATGGCCGCGGCGCTCTACGCCGACGCCTATCCCGCGGATTCGGACCGCGAGGGGCGGATCATCCTGCCCGACACGCTGAAAGAGCATGCCCGCCTGACCGACAGCGTGGCGTTCATGGGGCTGGGCCGCATCTTCCAGATCTGGGAGCCCGCCGCCGCCGAACGCCGGCGCGCCGAAGCCCGGACGCGCTCACGCCAGGTGGCGCTGCCGGCACGGGGCGGCAACGGGGGCGCTGCGCCATGACCGCCCTGCCCACCCCCGGCCACATCCCGGTCATGCTGTCCGAGGTGCTGGACATGCTGGCCCCCCGCGACGGCGCGACCTATCTGGACGGCACGTTCGGCGGCGGCGGCTATGCCCGCGCCATCCTGTCGGCCGCGCGCTGCACGCTGTGGGCCATCGACCGCGACCCCGCCGCCATCCGGCGGGGCGAGGCGCTGCAGGCCGAACTGCGCGCGCCGGACGGAACATCGCGCCTGCACATGGTGCAGGGCGGCTTCGGCGAGATGCGCGACCTGCTGGCGGAGCGCGACGCGCCGATGCTGGACGGCGTCGTGCTGGACCTGGGCGTGTCGTCCTTCCAGCTGGACGAGGTCGAGCGCGGGTTCTCGTTCCGGACGGACGGGCCGCTGGACATGCGGATGGGCGACACCGGCCCGACGGCGGCCGACATCGTCAACACGATGGCGGAAGCCGACCTGGCGAACATCATCTATGAGTATGGCGAGGAACGACGCTCGCGCCGCGTCGCCGGCGCCATCGTCGCCGCGCGCGCCGAGGCCCCGATCCTGACGACGTTCCGCCTGGCCGAGATCATCCGCTCGGTCGTGCCGGGCGACCGGTCGGGCATCGACCCCGCCACCCGGTCGTTCCAGGGCATCCGCATCCATGTGAATGACGAGCTGGGGCAGATCGTCTCGGGCCTGGACCAGGCGATGGAGATGCTGTCGCCGGGCGGCCGGCTGGTCGTCGTGTCGTTCCATTCGCTGGAAGACCGGCTGGTCAAGCGGGCGATGAACCGCGCCGCCGGCCGGCTGCCCGCCCCCTCGCGCCACGACCCCGGCGCCATGCGCGCCGGACGGGACGCGCCGGCGTTCCGGTTGCTGACCACCAAGGCCCTGCGCCCCACCGACGCGGAATGCCGCGCCAACCCCCGCGCCCGCAGCGCACGCCTGCGCGCGATCGAACGCCTGCCGACCGCCGAAAGCCCGACTTCAGCCCCCTCGAGCACGGAACATCGCCCATGATCCGGTCCTTCACCTTCCTTTGCGCCGTGATGGCCGGCCTGTCCGGGTTGTTCCTCTATTCCAAGAAGCACCAGACGACCCTGCTGGACCAGCAGATCTCGCACATCGTCGCCGACACCCAGCATATCCGCGAACAGACCGCGATGCTGCGCGCGGAATGGGCGCTGCTGAACCAGCCGGACCGGCTGGGGGCGCTGTCCGCCCGTTTCCTGCCCGGCGTCCGGCCGATGGCGCCGACGCAGTTCATCCAGATGGCGTCGCTGGCCGACCGCCTGCCCGCCCCCGGATCGAAGCCGCTGCCGGTGGCCAACCCGCGCGCGACGATGGGCGCGACCCTGGCGGCGGCGACGCCGGCGCATCAGCCGGCCGAGGCGCCCGTACGGGTGGCCGCGACGCCGCCCGCGCCGCATGCGCCG
>NZ_JABEQH010000020.1 GCF_014174305.1 Gluconacetobacter johannae
TCAGTCCTTTGTCGCACGCAGCGACACGGAATGCATAAGACAAGCCTGTTTGAAAATGTGGGCTGGCGAGCGAGAGCGGAACGCAGTGAAGCGCCCGGCGTGTGTTTTCGAGCACCGAAGCGCAGAAAACGCGCGTCGGATCGCCGCCAGCGCGCATTTTCAAACAGGCTCTGACGCCCGGCCTTCCTTTTATCGGCGCTGTTGCAGGATGCAGGCCAGGGTGAACAGCCGGCGCGCGGTTTCGGCGTCCATCTCGATCTTGCCGCGCAGGCGGTCGATCATCAGTTCGGCGCCGTCATTGTGCAGGCCGCGCCGCCCCATGTCGATGGCCCGGACCCGCATCGTGTTGCCCTCGGTCACCGCTTCATCGAAACTGTCGACCAGCAGGATGTAATCCTTGATGAGCCGCCGGAACGGCATCAGCGAGATCCGATAGATCCGTAACGGCCGGTCGTCGTCGGCGTGACGCAGGTCGAAGACCAGCCCGTTGGTCTGGACCGACAGATGCAGGTTGAACGGCCCGGTCAGCCCCTCGGGCATGAAACGGGCCGTCTGCCGCAAATCCGCGATCGCCTGGTCGACCTCATTCCGCCGGGTCCGGCTGGCCAGCAGCCCGTCATCCAGGTCGTCGAGGATGACATGGGCCAGGGTTCCCGGCCCCGTGTCAGGCGATGAATGCACCGAAAACCCCTTCCTGCGGTCCCTGGCCCCGGCACGCCCCGGGACGGGAGCCGCACCGGGGCGTCCTCACGCTACACGACCGGGGTCAGCAGCGACTCCCCGGCGAACCAGGCGGCGAGGTTGCGGACGACCAGGTCGCCCATCGCCAGGCGCGTCTCCACCGTGGCACTGGCGCGATGGGGCTGCAACACGACATTGTCCATCGTCTTCAGGGCGTCGGGCACATGGGGTTCGTGCTGGAACACATCCAGCCCGGCGGCGCCCAATGTGCCGGCCTGCAGGGCGGCGACCAGGGCTTCCTCGTCAACCACGCTGCCGCGCGCGACATTGACCAGCACGCCCTCGGGGCCCAGGGCCTCCAGCACCGCCTGGTTGACGATGTTGCGCGACTGCGCGCCGCCGGACGCCGCGACGACAAGGATGTCGCTGGCGCGCGCCAGCTCGACCAGGTCGGCATGGTAGGTGTAGCCGGTCTCGGGGAATTCGCGGATGTCGTGATAGGCGATCGGCATGCCGAACGCCTGGCCCCGCACGGCGATCGCACGTCCGACCTGCCCCAGGCCCAGGATCCCCATCTTCTGCCCCGTGACGGTGTGCCCCAGCGCCAGCGGCGCCGTGCCCCACGACCCGGCCCGGACATACCGGTCCCCGACCGCCAGCCCACGGCAGGTCGCCAGGATC
The DNA here is from genome assembly GCF_014174305.1 of Gluconacetobacter johannae. Lineage (GTDB taxonomy): Bacteria > Pseudomonadota > Alphaproteobacteria > Acetobacterales > Acetobacteraceae > Gluconacetobacter > Gluconacetobacter johannae. The sequence continues at coordinate 1,363 of NZ_JABEQH010000020.1, forward strand.
AGGCCCAGGGCCATGTCGGCGACATCGGCGGTCAGCACGCCGGGCGTCGTCGTCACGCGGATACCGCGTTCGCGCGCCACGTTCAGGTCCACCGCGTCGGTGCCGATGCCGTTGATCGCCACGATCCCCAGTTCCGGCAGCGCCGCCATCACGTCGGGCGGCACGCCTACGCCCCCGCCGGTCGCGATTCCGCGGATGGACGACGCGACCCCCTTCAGGGCCGCCACGTCGGTGAAGCGATGCACGGTATAGGCATCGTCCAGCGCCTTTTCGATCTGCGGCATCATCGGTTCAAGCAGGAGAATGTCGGGTTTCATTCATGGTCTCCGGTCTTCGCCCGGCGGAGCGGGCGGGGGAATGGAACAGGGGTCAGCAGGTGATGGACAGCGTGCCCAGGTGCGCGAAGGTCGCGCTGACGCGGGCGCCGGGCGCCACGAAGAGGGTGCCGGTCGCCGAGCCGGTGGTGACGATCGCGCCTTCGGCCAGGCCGCCGGCGTACCGCGCGGCATGCCCGGCCAGCCAGACCAGCGTGCGGATGGGGTCGCCCGCCGAATTGCCGCCGACATGATCGGCGACCACCTTGCCGTCGATGGTCAGGATCACCCGTTCCTCGAGCGGCACCAGCGATTGCCAGTCCGTCACCGGGGGGCCGACGAACAGGGCGCCATGGCTCTGCTGGTCGGCCAGATGGTCCAGCGCCGGCTGGCTGCCGGGGGTGACGAAGCGCGTGTCCACGATTTCGATCGCCGTGTGGACCGAGGCGATCGCGTCGCGGATTTCGGCGGTGGTGTAAGGCGCGTCGCGCGGGGGCAGCGCGCGGCCGAACCGATAGGCGATCTCGGCCTCGACGCCGATATGGCGGCACAGGCCCGGCGGCAGCACGGTGGCGCTGTCGAACAGGGTCGCCTCCAGGATCGGGGCGGCGAACGGCTCGGCGTCGGGCGTGCGGGCCCCGACCTTCCATCCGGCGATCCGCCCGCCCAGGGCGCGGATGGTTTCGTGCTGCACCGCATAGGCGTCGGCGGCGGACACGACCCGGCACCCGTCGGGCAGGCGGGCCAGGGGTGGCGCACCCGACCGGACCCGGAGAAAGGACCCGGCCAGATGATCGACTGAAGCGGTCACGTAGATACTCCTGCACGCCAAAAACGACGCCACGATACCGCCCCCGGCGGGGAAAACCATCCGGAGGCGGCGCGGCTCCTCAGGTATTGATGAGGTCCCGCCGGTCCAGCAGGTCGCGATCGCGCGGTTCGGGCGCGAACAGGGTGGCCACGATGGTCATGCAGGCCAGCAGCATGACATACAGCGCCAGCGGCAGCCACGAGATCAGGCCCGGACGGGCCGCGCCGGCATAATGGCTCGACACCATGGCGATGATGACCGACCCCACCAGCGGGGCCAGCCCGCCCGACAGCACGGCCGAGATCTCGCGCGTCATCGACACGCCCAGATACCGGTGACGGCTGCCGAACATTTCCGGCAACAGGGCCCCCTGCGTTCCGAACATCCCCCAGGTGGCGCAGCCCAGCGCGATGGACAGGGCCAGGATGGTCAGCGGCAGGTAGCCGAGGCTGAGGGTGTACCACACCGGGATCGCGGCCACGAGTTGCAGGATCGCGAAGGCGCGATAGACCCTGATCCGCCCGAACCGGTCACTGAGCATGCCGGCGGTCGGCACGATGAACGCCCCCACGATCGCGGCGCACAGCAGGGACAGCGCGCCCGTCGCATTACGCATGCCCACCACATTGACCGAATAGCTGACGGCCAGCACCTGGTAGATGGACGATCCGCCGTTTTCCGCCATCCGCAGGCCCATGCCCAGCAGGATCGTCTTCCACGATTCCCGCACGACCTCGGGCAGGGATTGCGACTGCGCGCGTTCCTCTTCCTCGATCTCGACGAAGGCCGGTGATTCCTTCAGCTTCACCCGCATGTACAGCGCCACCAGCAGGATCAGCGAACTCAGCAGGAACGGCAGGCGCCACATCCAGCTGTCCAGGACGTCCTGGACATGGAACAGCAGCGCGAAATACACGACCGCCGCAACGACGGTGCCGATCTGGATGCCCAGGAACGGCAGCGCGGCATAGAATCCCCGCTGCCCCTTCGGCGCATATTCGGTCATCAGCACGGCGGCGCCCGCCTGTTCCGCGCCGGCCCCCAGCCCCTGCAACAGGCGCAGCACGATCAGCAGCACCGGCGCCCAGATGCCGATGCTCTGGTAGGTCGGGATCAGGCCGATCGCGGTGCTGGCGCCGCCCATCAGGGTGACGGTAATCAGCAGGACCATCTTGCGCCCGTACCGGTCGCCCATCATCCCGAACAGGATGCCGCCGACAGGCCGGACGGCAAAGCCCAGGAAATAGGTGCCGAAGCTGGAGATCAGCGCGATGCTGGGGCTCTGGTGCGGAAAGAAGAGCGGCCCGAACACCAGCGCCGCCGCCAGGCTGTAGAGCGCGAAATCGTAATATTCGAGGGCGCTGCCCAGGGAACTGGTCCAGGCCGCGCGGCGCAGGTCGGCCGTGGTCACGGCGTGATGCGCCATCCCGGCATCCCGGGTCGCTGCGCGCGGCAGCGGGCCGGCGGCGCGCATCGCGGCGGCCCCGGCAAGAATTGGCTGTTTCATGGCAGGTCTACCCCGATCTCACGCCCGGTTCTGGCGGATTCACGCAGGGCCAGCGCAATGGCCAGCGAGGCAACCCCGTCCTCGCCGGTGGCGGCCGGCAGGCCGCCGCCATGGATGGCATCGGTGAACAGCTCCAATGCGCGATGATAAAGATTATGGTGCTTTAACGGAATTTCGCGTTCGCCGTCGCCATCGCGCACCGACACCGTGCCGATCGGCCGCTGGCTCATGCAATCGCGGCCGATGATGACGCCGCGCTCTCCCATGATTTCCACCCCGCCCGGCGCATAGGGCACGGTGTAGCCGCCGTGGATCTGGACCAGCATGTCGTCGGGGAAGCGCAGGACGGCCATGATCCCGTCCTCGATCCCGTCCTGGGCCAGACGGCCGCTCTGCGTCATGGCGAAGACGCTGATCGGGTCCTGGTCGAACAGGAAACGCAGGGTGTCGATATCATGGATGGTGCTGTCCAGGATCACCCCGCCGCCCTGGTCGTTGACGCGCCAGCCCTGCAGGGCGGCGGCCAGATAATTGGCGTGGAAGACCCGTCCGCCGATCAGCCGCCCGACCCGCCCGTCCTCGATCATGCCGTGGATCGCGATATGGGTCGCCGCATTGCGTAGATGGTGGTTGGTGCCCAGCACCACGTCGCAGGCGCGACAGACGCGGACCATCTCGTTCGCATCCTCGACCGACAGGGCAAGGGGTTTTTCGCACAGCACGTGCTTGCCGGCCCGCGCCGCGGCGATGGTCTGCTCGAAATGCAGGCGATTGTTCGTGCTGACGTACACCGCGTCGATGTCCGGCCTGGACAGCAGGTCGTCGAGCGACGTGGTGTGCCAGGCAATGTCGTTGTCGCGGGCGAAGGCGGCGCCACGCTCGGCGCTGCTGCTCAGAACCGCGCGGACCTCGCTTCCGGGCTGTGCCCGGATCGCGTCGATGATCCATTCCCGTGCGACATTGCTGGCACCTATCAGACCCCATCCGGTCGGATGCGTCATTCCGTCCTCCCTCGAGGCGCCAGGCCCCGGTCCGTTCCCGTTATGTTATTGTTGAGATTGCCGTGGCGGTCGGACGTTGCACCAAAAACACGATACGGCTTCGAGAGTTCCGTCGGGCCGCATCCGGCCCTCTTTCCTCACGTTCCGGCCCTGTCTGTCGGTCGTCCGGGCAATCCGTTTCCCGAGGACGGCATGGCGCACCGCCCCCGCAGGCTACGAGCGGTCATGATAGAGGCCATCGCCCGACGCGCCGCAAGCGCCCGCGAAGACGATCCACTTCACAAATTCGTATTTGTGCGCTGCAAAATTTATAGATGGGATCAGGGCTGAAGCTGAATCCCGTCTATGGGAGCGCCCAGGAACGCGCCCAGCGCCTCGACCACCAGCCGGTGATCCTCGCGTTGCGGCAGGCCGGACACGCAGACCGTGCCCACCACCCCGACCCCGCGCACACGCAGCGGAAAGGCCCCGCCAAAGGGGGCGTACTCGGCCTCCGGCAGGCCGAAGCGCGTGGTGATGGTCTTGCCTTCCTGCTGCAGCAGCAGCCCGATCGCATAGGACGGGCGGTGGAAGCGTTCGGCCACGCGGGTCTTGCGCGCGATCCAGCCCAGGTTGTCCGGCGTCGCCCCCTCCAGGCATGCGCTGAACAGCGTCTGCCCGCCGCGCCGGATGTCGATCGCGATCGGGTGGTGTCTGTCCGCCGCCCTCTGCCGCAGCCAGCATCCCAGTTCCCAGGCGTCGGCCTCGGTCAGGCCGGGCAGGACTAGGTCCTGCTCCTGCCGGGCGATCAGGTCCAGGTCCCTGACCACCGACGATATGCCGCTGGCCGCGCCGCCTGTTTCTGCCTGATCCGCCATACCCTGTGCTCCGTGCCTCTACGACGCCGCGATGCGGCGACATGATGAGCCGCGATAGCACCGAAAACATCGTGGCGGCCGAGAGTGACTTTATCGTGATTTCTGTCGCCCCCGATCCGGATCAATAGTCGCGACACGCCCAGCCGGCTCCCCCTTCCCTGCGGATATCGACGCGATGGATCTCATGACGGATCTTTCCACCACCGACGCCCTGGTCATCCATGGCGCGGGCGACCTGCGGTTGGATTCGATGGCACTTCCGCCCCCCGGCCCGGACGAGGTCAGTGTCCGCATCGCCTGGGGCGGCATCTGCGGGTCGGACATGCACTACCTGCACCATGGGGGCGTGGGCGCGTCCGTCCTGCGCGAACCCATGGTCCTGGGACATGAGGTGTCGGGCGTCGTCCTGTCCTGCGGCGCGAACGTCACCGGTTTCCAGGCCGGGGACCCGGTCGCGATCCACCCGGCCCGCCCGTGCGGGACATGCCCCGAATGCCGGCGCGGGCTGCATAACCTGTGCCGCAACATGCGGTTCTTCGGCAGCGCGGCCTACCTGCCCCACACGCATGGCGGGTTCCGCCGGATCATGACCGTCGCCGCGTCGCAACTGCATCATCTGCCGCCGGGGCTGGATCTGCGCCGCGCGGCGCTGGCCGAGCCGTTCGCGGTGGCGCTGCACGCCATCGCCCGTGCCGGGAATTGCGCCGGGGCCTCGGTGCTGGTGCAGGGATCGGGCCCCATCGGGGCGCTGATCGTCGCCGGCCTGGCCGTGCGGGGGGCCGCCCGCATCGTGGCCACCGACCTGCATGATTTTCCGCTGTCGGTCGCCCGCCGCCTGGGCGCGACCGAGACCTGGAACACCGCCACCACCGCGCCCGACGAGGAATTCGACATCGTGTTCGAGGCCACGGGCGTCGTCCGGGCCCTGCCCTTCGCCATCGCGCATACGCGCCGGGGCGGCATCCTGGTTCAGGTCGGGATGTTCCCCCCTGGCAATATCGAGGTGCCGATGGCGCAGATCATCGCGCGCGAGCTGGATGTACGCGGCTCGTTCCGCTTCGATTCCGAATTCGCCGACGCGCTGGACCTGCTGGCGACGCATCCGGGCATCGCCGACGGGCTGGTCACCCACGAATTCGGCTTCACCTCCTATGACGCCGCCTTCGCCGCCTCATCCGACCGGCAGAGCGCGTCGAAGGTGCTGCTCAGTATCGGCGACTGAGGCGGCGGGTGGCGTGCGAGGGCAGCGGCCCCGCGGTTACAGCAGGGATTGCGCGCGGCTGAGGACCATGTTGCAGATTTTCTGCGTCATCTGCTGCTTGATGCCCTGACCGGCGCCGGCCAGCGAGAATGTCCCGCCATTTCCGGTATCCAGCAGGCCGCGTTGCCCCGCCTGGTACTGGCTGCTGTCGGTGCCGGTCTTCTGGCCCAGGGCGCTCATGACCGGGGACGCCGCGCCGGCGCCCAGGTAATTGTTCTGCACGCAGAACCCCAGCACGCCCGCCAGATTGCCCGGCGCCGCCGACGTCACCGACGGCAGCCCCAGCCCGCTGCCCATGTTCATGCCGGGCATCCCCGGCATGCTCGGCATCTGCGCCCGCGCCGCCTCGACACCCGCCGCGAGCGCCAGAACGGCAAGAGCCGACGAAACGGCGATACGTCCGGTCATGGCCAGGTCCTTTCTCTCATCAGACCGGCCATCCTGGGCCGGAATTATGTTCGCATCATGAATAACGGCGAAGGCCTGCCCGGTTTTTCAGGGTACGCCGCCGACGATCAGGGCATAGTAAAGCTGCCGCAGCAGCGGGGTGAGGAGGTACTGGATCAGCAGCAGCAGCACCAGCGGGCTGAAATCCATGTTGCCCATCGCGGGCAGGATACGGCGGATCGGCTGCAGGACGGGTTCGGTCAGGCGATTCAGGAAAGCGCCGATATTCCACACGATCCGGTTACGGGTATCGAGCACGCCGAATCCATACAGGAAACTGAATACGCACGAGATCACCAGCACCCACGTGTATAGCCGGATCAGTTCGAATAACAGGGTGAAGACAAGAGTGATCAACGCGGCAATCCCCTGCGATGGCTGGACGGAAATCCTATCGCCAGCCGCAGGGCGGCACAACTCCACCCTGCCCACGGATCCCCGCTTGACAAACGCCGGCGGGCCGTTATTTATCCAGCCCGTCAGGCAGTGGGGCTGTAGCTCAGTTGGGAGAGCGCCTCGTTCGCAATGAGGAGGTCAGGGGTTCGATTCCCCTCAGCTCCACCACTGGCCGACGTTCTTTTCAAAAAAATCAGCGTATTAGCCAAGAGGCCGGAAATCCGTTCCCTCTTGAGATCGGGGTCCGGCGCAAAAAGGCCGCGGAACGGCATTCATGATGCGACCTTCGCGCATGCGACTTCGACGACATGGTCGTTGAACAGGGTGTAGCCGTTGCGACCCGACGCCTTGGTCGTATAGAGGGCGATATCGGCCCTACGCATGATGTCGTCGGTATCGAGGTTGTTCGAATCAATCTTCGCCGCGCCGATGCTGGCGGTTATCGACCGTTCGATTCCGGAAAATCGGTACGGTTCGCGCAGACTGTCCGATATGGAGGCGCAGAGAAGGTCGAGCTTCTCGTATGAGAACGTTCCGGGAATGATCGCCACGAATTCGTCGCCGCCATAGCGCGCCACGCAGCCCTGGAGCCCTTGGATCAACTCGATCAGCCTGGCGCTGAACACCCTGAGAAAATCGTCTCCCGCCTGGTGCCCCAGACTGTCGTTGATGCCCTTGAAATCGTCGATGTCGATGAACAGCACGGCGCCGGAGGCGGCGTTGCGGATCATCGACCCCAGGACCGCTTCAAACCTCTGGCGATTCATCGCCGACGTCAGCATGTCGTGCGTCGCGGCATGTTGCAGATTGAGCTTCAGCAGCAGCAGCCTACGGGTCGAGCGGCGCCCCTCGCCGATGGCGTTGTTGATCGGCAGCACCACCAGGAACAGCGAGAACAGATACGGCTGCAGCATGCCCTCGCGCATCAGATGCCCATCCGGCGACAGCAGGGCGATCGGTCCGAAGCCATGTTGTGTCAGCGCCGCGGCGAAGAGTGAAACGAAGAAGATCAGGATGAGGATCCAGGTTGGCCTGGCATGGAAGGCCAGCGTCGCCAGCATCGGATAGATGAACAGAAACAGCGGCGACCGGGACCAGGAGAAACTCACGATCGTCAACAGGATGCACAGCAGAAGCAGGGTGACGACCTTGGCGTCGAAATCGGGATGCGTCGGCGCGCGCGGTGACGATCGTACCAGGTAAAGCGCCACGGGCGTCGCCAGCAGCAGGCCCAGCGCGTCGCACAAAACCCATTGCATCCATTCCGCCAGCGGCGTGGCGGGGTCGTTGAGGAACACGACCTCGATCATGACACCGATCCCTGCCTCGGCGGCGGCGGACAGCATCGCAATGATCGTGAACGCCACGAAACGGCGCGGCCGCGTCAGATCCGTCAGCGCGCCGCAGAAACGCCGGGTGAAGGGTGCTGCAATCAGCACCTGTATCACGTTGAGAGCGCAGGCGAGCAGCGACTCGGTCGGCGACAGGGCGCTCAGTTTGTTAATGAAGACATTCAGGAGAAAGCACGCCACCAGGACGAAGGCCGAGAGGCGCGCCCGCAGGGTAAGCAGGGCGACGAGCATTGCCGCGTTGGCCGGCCAGAACGCGGAATAGCCGAACTCGTCGGAGCAGAGGAAGCGCGTCGTCAGGGCGCATGCCCCGAAGGCAAGCACCAGCAGGACAGCACTGTCCATGCCCCGTTTGAACTCAACCGGTCGACAAGGTCTCCAACCCAATCAAGTTCTCCATATCAACGAGACGGCGCCAGACAGGGGCTGCCGGCGAAACTATGCCTGCCTTGCTCCTGTAACGTGCGCCCCTTCCTGTCCCCTTTTCAACACGCGGTGGACATCAGGGCATAGTCTTTGGACACAGTATTACGAACCATGTGCACAGACATTGCGATATGGGGTCCCAAGCGCGCTCTTCTGTTATGGATGAAAGCTTCGCGGCGCCGGGTCAAGAAGGACTATTCTTCTTGTCGTATTATTTATGGCACGGAGGCCATCGGGATCACTCCAGGCTCATCGTCACTGCGGCCTGGGCATGGAGCGCAGTGGTGTCGTACAGCGGCACCGGACTGTCCTGCGGGCCGAGCAGCAGCATGAGTTCCGTGCAGCCCAGGATGACCGCCTGGGCCCCGCGTTCCACCAGCCGCCCGATGATCTCGCGGCACGCCTGGCGGGAGGCCGGCAGCAATCGCCCCTGCACCAGTTCCTGAAAGATCACCCGATGGATCGTCTGGCGGTCGTCCGCGTCCGGGACCAGCACGTCCAGCCCGTGCCGCCCGGCGAGGCGGCCCTTGTAGAAATCCTGCTCCATGGTGAAGGCCGTGCCCAGCAGGCCCACGCGGCGCAGCCCGTCCGCGCGGATGCGGTCGGCCGTCGGGTCGGCGATATGCAGCAACGAAACGCCGATGGCATCCTGCACGTCGTCGGCCATGCGGTGCATGGTGTTCGTGCAGATCATCACGAAGGCCGCCCCGCCGCGTTCCAGCCGTCGCGCCGCGTCGATCATCAGCGCTGTCGCGTCGTCCCAGCGGCCGGCGCGCTGCAGGGCCTCGATGTCCGCGAAATCGAACGACCATATCAGGCAGCGCGCCGAATGCAGCCCGCCCAGGCGCCGGCGCACGCCGTCATTAATCAGGCGGTAATAGACTGCCGAACTCTCCCAGCTCATGCCGCCGATCAGGCCGATCGTCTTCATCGCGTGGCGGCCTCCTGCATCAGGGGGTAGAGCGACGCCACCAGCAGCAGCGCCATCCCCACATTGAAGCCGCGCAGGATGGCCGGACGCGCCAGCCAGCGCCGCATGCCGGCGCCGAACCCCGCCCAGAGGCTGACCGTCGGCAGGTTGATCGCCCCGCAGATCAGGCAGGCGACCAGCAGGTTGAACAGGAAATCGTCGCGGGGCGTATAGGCGGACACGATGCCGATGGCCATGACCCACGCCTTCGGGTTCACCCACTGGAAACCCGCCGCCTGGAGAAAGCCCAGCGGCCGCCCGCCCCCGGCCGACGAGGCGCCGGCGCCCGCCCGCGCGATCTTCCACGCCAGCCACAGCAGGTAGACCGCGCTGACATATTTCAGCACCACATACAGCCAGGGCAGCCGGTCGAAGACCGTGCCCAGCCCCACGCCCACCAGCGCCACCATGACCACGAAGCCCACCGAGACGCCCAGCATATGAGGCAGCGTCCGCCGGAAGCCGTGGGTCAGGCCCGATGCCGCCAGCATCGTATTGTTCGGGCCGGGCGTGATCGAGGCGACCAGGGCGAACACGGCCAAGGGTCCGAAACTATGCCAGAAGGCGGACATGCGTAAATCTCCGTTTGCGGAAAGGCGGCTGCCGGCAGTATTGACGATCTGGCCGGAACAGGACCGGTACAGTTTATCTGCCTTTATCCATACTGTACTGGGAATCGGACCATGCCAGTTGAACACCCCCGCCCCTCGGTCCTGCTGCCCCGCTGGCGGCCGGTGCGCGGCGGCGACCGGACGCTGATCGCCCAGTTGGAAGACGAACTGTCGGCCCGCATCGCCGATCATGCCCTGCGTCCGGGCAGCCGCCTGCCGTCGGTGCGGCGCATGGCCGACAGCGCCGGCGTCAGCCGCTTCACCGTCGTCGAGGCCTACGAGCGGCTGGTGGCGCGCGGCCTGGTCGAACCCCGCCATGGGTCGGGCTATTTCGTGCGAACGCGGGCGGCGGCGCCGCCGATCGCCGATGCGGTCTCGCCGGCCGGGGCGCCGTCATCGCGGCTGGATGTCGCATGGCTGCTGCGCGGCATGTTCGATGACGGCGCGCCGGTCGCCATTCCGGCCGGCGCCGGCCTTCTGCCCCCGGGCTGGCTGGATGCGGAGATGGTCACGGCCGCCATCCGCGCGGTCGGTCGCCAGGCCGGCGCGGAATTTCTCGATTATGGCCATCCCCGTGGACACCCGCCGCTGCGCGCGCAACTGGCCTCGACCCTGCAAAGCCAGGGCATCGCCGCCCATCCCGACCATCACCTGATGACGACCGCCGGCGTGACCCAGGGGCTGGATCTGGTCCTGCGTCTGCTGGTGCAACCCGGCGACACCGTCCTGGTCGAGGACCCCGGCTGGTTCCTGCTGTTCGGACGGCTGGCGGCCTATGGCACGCGCATCGTCGGCGTGCCGCGCGGCCCGGACGGCCCCGACCTGGAGGCGCTGGACCGGCTGGCCGCGACACATCGGCCCCGGCTGTTCCTGATGAACAGCGCGGTGCACAACCCGACCGGCCATACGCTGGGCGCGGCGGCGGCCCATGACGTGCTGCGCCTGGCCGAACGGCACGATTTCCTGATCGTGGAAGACGATACCTATGCGGATTTCCACCCCGGCGTGCCCATCAGGCTGGCCACGCTGGACCGCCTGCGCCGCGTCATCCTGGTCGGCGGCTACGCCAAGACGCTGGCGGCGGGCCTGCGGGTGGGGATGCTGGCCGCGCGGCCGGAACTGATCGCGCGCCTGACCGAACTGAAGCTGCTGGCCGGGCTGACGACGCCGCGCCTGGGCGAAAGCGTGGTGCATCGCCTTCTGCATGAAGGCCATTATGCGCGGCACCTGACCCGTGTCCGCCAGCGTGTCGACCAGGCGCGCCATCGCTGCATCGAGGCCCTGACCGGCTGTGGCCTGAGGCTGCCGCATCTGCCTTATGCGGGCATGTTCGTGTGGGCCGATTGCGGGCGCGATTCCGAAACCGTCGCACGCGTGGCCACGGAACATGGCGTACTGCTGGCGCCCGGCTCGCTGTTCTCGCCGATGCAGGCCCCGTCCACCATGCTGCGCTTTACCGTCAGCGTCGCGGACCAGCCGAAACTATGGCCGGTCCTGCGTACCATCCTGGCCGAAGCCGGCGCACAGGCGGCATAAGCCCGCCTTCCATGCTTTCCGGCCTTACGATGTCTAAGAGATCGCGTTTCTGTTACCTTCGCCGCCATCGCGTGGAACAGACAGAGGCGGACCAATATGATTTCCCGAATACCAGGCTTCCTGCAGACGGCGAAGGCGTTCGACCTGTTCGAGGAATGCGCGATGCTGGTGCTGACATTCCTGATTGTCATCATCGCCAGCCTGTCGCTGTTCCATGTCGTCGTGGCCGTCGGACACATGCTGCTGACAACCGGTCTGTCGCCCACCAGCCCGCAGGTGCTGCAGAGTCTGTTCGGCATGTTCTTTACCGTCCTGATCGCCCTGGAATTCAAACATTCCATCCTGGTGCTGCCCGATGTCCAGCCGCACAGCATGGTCCGCATGCGCTCGGTGCTGCTGATCGGGATGATGGCCACGGTGCGGAAATTCATCGTCCTCGACCTCAGCGGCGTGAATGTCATGGAAATGCTGGCGCTGTCGGCCGCCGTCCTGTCCCTGGGCGTCGTCTACTGGCTTATCCGCACGCCGGCCCCGGCATCGTCCACGGCGGATGACATCCACCACGCGGAACACCCCTGACCAGCGCCGCAACCGGGCATGCGATGCCGCGTTAGACCGGGTCTGGAGCATTGGGGTAAATCCGATGGTTGACCTGACCCGGATCAAGGAACACGCCGATGTGATCGGCGCCGACGGCGTGCATGTCGGCACTGTCGATCATGTCGAGCGCCATCGTATCCGGCTGGCGAAAACAGACGCCGCGGATGGCAAATATCACTACATCTCGATCGGCCTGATCGCCGGCGTCGAAGGCGACACCGTGCGGCTGTCGGCGAACGGCGACGTCGCGGTGACGTTCGAGGAATAACAGGTCGGGCTCTGCCCGAACCCGGCAAGGGCCTCGGCCCTTGCATCCCATTCGTTTATAAAATCCTGGGTTTCCAAAGGGCTATGCCCTTTGATGGGTCAAGGGTGAAACCCTTGCCTTCACCACCCGCCCCCGATTGTCAGCCCGCGTGCAGCAATTCCGGTCCGTTGTTGCGTGTGTCGTTCACGGCCATGCCGATCGGCCAGAAGCGCAGGACATCGTCCCCGGTCCCGTGCAGCAGATCGCTTGCGACCTGGGGCGGGGCATTCAGCCACATATCCTGGTCCCGGTCGGCGACAATGACAGGCATCCGGTCGTGGATCGGCCGCACCGCGTCGCTGGCGCGGGTAGTGATGATCGCGAACGTACGCAGGATATCGCCCTCGTATTCCCACGACTCCCACAGGCCGGCCAGCGCCAGTGGCGCCCCGTCGCGTCGTGCGAAGGCATAGGGCGCGCGGGGGTGCGAACCGGTCTTCCATTCGTAATAGGCCGTCGCCGGGACCAGGCACCGGCGCGATCGGAACGCCGCGCGAAACATGCCGGACGTCGCCACCGTTTCGGCGCGCGCATTGATCGGCTGCCGGTCCATGTTCCGTGCCCAGTTGGGCACCAGGCCCCACATCAGCAGATCCAGCCTGCGTTCGCCCGTCGCCGGATGACGCCGCACGACCGGCGCGGGCTGTCGTGGCGCGATGTTCCAGGATGCCAGCCAGTCCGGCGCCGGACCCGTCGTCCGGAAGACCTGTTGCATCAGCTCTTTCGGCAGATCGTTGGCAAACCGTCCACACATTCGAAAAACGACCGTATTCAAATCGGGCTTTGCCCGAACCCACCAGGGCCTGAGGCCCTGGACCCCGATCATGGACAAAATGACTGGGTTTCAGGGCAGTGCCTGAGATACGCCGCCGAAGAATCATTCATACGACGGATTAAGACCAGGCTCCAGCCTTACCGACCATGCGGCGGCCCAGCTTTCACCGGGCGCAATATGCAGCAAACCCGGCTTCGTTTCGAAATCCCCTGAAAAATCCACCGGGCTGGCAAAACCGTACCACGGTTCGAGGCACAGGAAATCCGCCCCCGGCTTCATCCACAGGCCCAGTTGCTCGAACCCGTGCCATTCCATCGTCAGCCCGTCGCCATCGAGGGTGCGGAACGTGACCTGCCGGCTGGCCGGATGATCCAGGATCAGCGCATCAGTCGCGAACAAATCTTCGGACAATTTCAAGACCCGCCCTTCGATCGGCGAGGGAAACAGGTCGGGCAGCAGCAATCCCTTTTCCAGCCGTCGGACCGGCGCGGGTTCCGGCTGGGCGAATTCCAGGACATGGTCCCCCTTCGCCACGTCGGGACGCAAGGGCCAGGCAAAGGCGGGATGCGTGCCCAGCGACGCATGCAGGACGACGCGATCATCGGGATTGTACAGCGTATAGCCGACATGCAGCGTGTCGCCGTCGACCCGATACGTGATCGTCAGGGAAAAACGGAAGGGAAAGATCTGCCGGCTGGCCTCGTCCTCGGTCAGGACCAGCGTGCATCCGGCCGCCGTCCGCTCGACCCAGCTGAACATCCGATCGCGGGCGAAACCGTGCTGGGTCAGGTGGTAGGGCTTGCCGTCGATCCAGGCCGTGTCGTCTGCCAGTCGCCCGACGATGGGAAACAGGACCGGCGCATGGCGCGGCCACGCCGGCAGGCCGGGCCAGATATGCTCGCGCCCCGCCGCATCGCGCAGCGAATGAAGCTCGGCCCCCGCCGCGGCGACGCGAACCGTTATGCGGTCTGTCCCGAATGCGTGATCCGTTGCGTCCATTGTCGCTACCTCCATCCTGACGGGCCGAACCTATCGGAAAACATGCGGCCGCGTCATTTCATAAAGGCTTTGCCCCATAGGCCCTGAAAGGAAGGTCGGGCTCCGCCCGAACCCGGCAAGGGCCTCGGCCCTTGCATCCCGTTCGTTTTATGAAGTTCTGGGTTTCCAAAGGGCGCTGTCCTGAAACCCGCCAAAGGCCACAGGCCTTTGGAAACCAATCCGTTATCCATGATCGGGGTCCAGGGCCTCAGGCCCGACCGTCAGAACGGCCGGACAATCACCATGATGACGACGACCATCATCAGCACGGTCGGAATTTCGTTTGCCGCGCGATAGAAATTTTCCGGCCGCGTGTTGCGGTCGGACTGGAATTGCCGCCGCCAGGACGCGCAGGCGCCGTGAAAGCCCGCCAGGCCCAGCACGCCGGCAATCTTGGTGTACCACCAGCCGGCATGCCAATCGACGGTGCCCGGCGTCAGGGCCAGCAGGATGCCGAACAGGAACGTGCAGATCATCGCCGGCGTCATGATCTGCCGCAGCAACTTGCGTTCCATGACCTTGAACCGTTCGCTTTCCGCCGATCGGGGCACGACCTGGCAATGATAGACGAACAGGCGCGGCAGGTAGAACAGGCCCGCCATCCACGCGATCAGGGACATCACATGCAGGGCCTTGAACCATGCCAGGAACGGCAGGAATCCCTCGATCAAGACCGTCCCCCGTCCCGGCCCTGGGAGACGAGAATCCGTTCCAGGAACGGTGCGAATTCGGACAGGTGCCCGATGCGGAACAGGCCGGGCCAGTCCGGCGCCGGGTGGTCCAGCGGGCGCAGCAGCACGCAGGCCATGCCCGCCGCCTGCGCCGCCCGCGCGCCGGTATCGGTGTCTTCCAGCACGATGCAGTCGTCCGGGGCCACGCCTTCGATTGCGGCGGCGTGCAGATAGACCGCCGGATCGGGTTTCGGCTTGCCCATGTCCCGCGCCGAATGAATGCGGTCGGCCACGAAGCGGTCCAGCCCGGTACGGCCGAATTTCACATCCATCTCGGCAATGGAGGAATTGGAGCCGACGCGCACCGGCAGGTCCAGCCCGACCACCGCGGTCAGCATGCCGTGCGCGCCGTCGATGGTCCGGGCTTCCCGCCGCATCAGTTCGACCAGCTTGCCCTGCATCGTCGCGGCCCAGTCCGCCGGCAGCGCGCGGCCGGTTTCGGCCTCGGCTTCGATCTTGATCGCCGTCAGGGCCTTGCCGGCAAAGCGATGGACCGCCGCCTCATCGTCCAGATCCAGCCCGATCTGGCGCAGTTCGCGCGCAACCGCCCGGCAGGACAGTCCCTCGCTGTCGATCAGCACCCCGTCGCAATCGAAGATGACGAGGCGCAGGCGCCCGTCCGGCCGGACCGCCCTGGGCAACATGCTCACCCCTCCCTGACGATACGTACGAGTTCGCCGACATGTTCCGGCGGCGTCGGGGGAACGACCCCGTGCCCCAGATTGAAGACATGCGGCCGGCCCTTCATCGCATCGCGGATCGACCGGGCCTCGGCCGCCATCGCATCGCCGCCGGCCAGCAGCAGCAGCGGGTCGAGATTGCCCTGTAAGGTCAGGTCCGGCGGCACCTGGCCGGCCATCGCCGCCATGTCGGTTCCGGTATCCAGCGCCATGGTTTTCACGCCGGTGTCGCGCGCATATTCCGCGGCCATGACCCCGGCCAGGCGCGGGAAGCCGATGACCGGAATGCCGGGGCGACGGGTCTGGATTTCCCGCACGATGGCCCGCGTCGGCGCGATGACATGGCGGCGGAACTGCGACGGTGGCAGCAGGCCGGCCCAGCTGTCGAACAGCATCACGGCCTCGGCCCCGGCGTCGATCTGCGCGCACAGCATGTCCGCCGTCGCCCGCGTCAGCATGTCCATCAGCCGGTCGAACAGCATCGGGTTGGCGTAGGCCATGCCCCGCGTCGCCTCGAAATCCCGCGAACCATGGCCTTCGACCATGTAGCACGCGACGGTGAAGGGCGCGCCGGCGAAGCCCAGCAGCGCCACCTTGCCGCCCTGGGCCGCGCCGATCGGGTCGGGGCCGTCCAGGGTCGCGCGCAGGCGCGACAGCGTTTCCATCACGGGCGCCGTCGCGTCGGCAACGCGCTGGGGGTCAAGCCGCGCCAGATCGGCCTCGGACCGGATCGCACCCAGGACCGGCCCGGTGCCCTGCACGAAATCCAGCGACTGGCCCATGGCCCAGGGCAGGATCAGGATGTCGGAAAACAGGATCGCCCCATCCATGGCAAAGCGCCGGATGGGTTGCAGCGTGATCTCGGTCGCCAGGTCCGGCGTCATGCAGCGGGTTATGAAATCCGCCTTGTCCCGCAAGGCCCGGAATTCCGGAAGATATCGTCCGGCCTGCCGCATCAGCCACAGGGGGGGCGGCCAGACGGCCTCGCCCTGAAGCACCCGCAGCAGAGGTTTGCCTGTTTCCGTCATCGCCCTGTCGTTCGTTCCTGTCATCGGGGGAATATCCCGTACTTTCGCCGAAGATGACAGGACCGTCGTGAACGTCCGGTACGCCGTCACCAGCTTTCGGGTCCCACCTCTAAACATGAAATAAGAAGAAAGAAATGCTGTTGAGGGTTATAGGGCCTGTGGATGACGGGGTACCCACGTTTCCAAAAACGTACCCCGTCTTTCCCACAGGGCGTACAGTTTGCACGACATGAATCTTCAAGGGGTTAGTAGACTTATCCAGAAACTACCGACAAGGCGCTGTGTACAACCCACCGTACGGGCCCCGATGGACGTTGTCCACGGTACTCGGTACGGCCAAGAAGCGTCCGGAGTACTATCCCCATGTACCCCAGTACTCGTTCGGGCCGAATATGCCCTTTGATTATCGCAGTACGGAGACACGGATCGTGAGCGACTCGTCATTAGTACCGACCCCGGTCCTGTTACAGGCCGAGTCGCCCCGGATAGTACTGGCCAGCCAGTCCCGGACCCGCAGAATTCTGCTGGAACAGGCGGGATTGTGCGTCGAATCCCGCCCCGCCCGCGTGGACGAGCACGCCATTCGGGAATCGGCGCTGGCCGACGGCGCATCGCCGGACGAGGCGGCCCTGCTGCTGGCCGAAATGAAGGCCGGGCGCATCGACGACCCCGACGCGGTGGTCATCGGCGCCGACCAGATCCTGGCCTGCGACGGCGAATGGTTCGAAAAGCCCGCCGATCGGGATGGTGCGCGGACCCAACTGCTGCGGCTGCGGGGGCGGACGCACGTGCTGCATACGGCAGTGGTCGTCCGGCGCGGCGGCCAGACGATCTGGCGCCATGTCGCGCGGCCGGAACTGACCATGCGGCCGTTTTCCGAGGCGTTCCTGGACCGCTACCTGGCGGCCGAGGGCGAGGCGATCCTGTCATCGGTGGGGGCCTACCTGCTGGAAGGGCGCGGTGTTCACCTGTTCGACCGGGTGGAGGGCGAGCACGCGGCCATCCTCGGCCTGCCGCTTCTGAAGCTGCTGGGTTTTCTGCGCCAGCATGGGGTGGTGATGTCGTAAATAGGGGGTTGCCAAGGGGTCGGACGGCGGTTATACCCCGCGCACTCACACGGCGCCGGACGGAATGGCGACGGTGACGGCGGGGCCATAGCTCAGTTGGGAGAGCGCCTGAATGGCATTCAGGAGGTCGTCGGTTCGATTCCGATTGGCTCCACCAGTTCCTGCCGATTTTCACGAAAAATCAGTATGACGGGTCGAGGGGTGGAACGCTGCCCCTCTTTCTACCCGTTTTTGCGATTGGTCTGTCAGCCCCTTGGGGCATATTGACGGATAATCGCCCCATCCCGACCTTCCCGAGTTATCGATAAATAGATTTCCGAGCCGCCTGCGGTCCTCGTTGAGGGGAGAGCGGCGCCGCCAGACGGCCTGCGTAGCAGGAAGGTAGACATGGACGCAACGTCACCCGGACGCCGGAGACTGCGGATTTTTGGTCTCGGAGCGGGATCCGCGGGCGCATTCGCGGTGGGGGCGCTCTCGATCGGCGCCCTTGCCATCTGGGCCGTCGCGATCGGGCGGCTGGCGCTGGGACGGGTCACCATCCGGGACATGCGGGTGGAGAAGCTGACGGTCGGCGAATTGAAAGTCGAACGGCGCGTTTGATGAGCCTCAGGCCCTGGTGGGTTCGGGCAAGGCCCGATCTGTCCAGCATTTCACGATCTTGTCCGCCCGGCGGCGCGCAGGGCCCGGCGGCAGAACAGCATCCCCGATCCGATCATCGCAACCAGCGTGCCCGACAGGGTCAGGGCCAGGTCGGTCCACGCGCCGGTCCAGGGCAGATGCAGGACGCCGCGCGTCACCAGCCAGGCGATGAGCGTGCCCAGCCCTGCCGCGCACAGGCCGGCGGCCAGCCCCAGCACGATGAATTCCACCAGCCAGATCGACCGGATCTGCCCCGCGTCGGCCCCCAGCGCCCGCAGGGTGGCGGCCGTGGCGACGCGCTGCCGCCAACCCGCCGCCAATGTCGCCGCCAGCACCAGGCCGCCCGATGCCAGGACGACCGAGGCCGCCGCCGCCAGCGCCACGGCCAGACGACCCACCAGCGTCCCCAGTTCGGCCAGTACGTCGGCGACCCGGATGCCGGTGACGCCGGGCAGGGTGTCGGTGACGGCCGCCAGCACCGCGGCGTCCTGGTCCGGCCGGCCGGAGGTCGTCACCGTGGCCACGAAGGTGTGCGGTGCGTGCGACAGCAGGCCCGGCGAGACCACGAACGCGAAATTCAGTTGCAACGACCGCCATGCCACCGTGCGGAGGTTCGCCACCCGGAAATCGAGCGACCGGCCGAGGACGTTCAGCCGCACGACCGAACCGATTTTCACGCCCCATCCGGCGGCCAGGCCGGCATCGAGCGACAGCAGCGGCGGCCCGGCATAATCGGCCGGCCACCATGCCCCGGCGGCAAGCTGCGTGCCGGGCGGCGGTGTCGCCGACAGGGTCAGGCCATGGTCGCCGCGCAAGGCCCATTGGGTCTGCGGCGTGGCCGGGACCCGTTCGGCCGGCACCCCGTCGATCGCGACGATGCGGGTACGCATTGATGGAAGCTGGCGGATTTCGCTGACCGAGGGCTGGGCGCGCGCCACACTGTCGAACCGGTCGAGGTCGTCGGGCTGGATGTCGACGAAATAGAAAGAGGGCGCATGGCGCGGCAACTGGTCGCGCAACTGCGCCATGATGGCGCCCTCGACCAGCACGATCGTCGCCATGCCCGCGAGCCCCGCGCCCAGTGCCACGACCAGGCGGGCCGTCGGCGCGCCCGGCTGGGCGAACAGCGCCAGCCCCAGGCGCAGCACGCCATGTTCCGTCCCCATATGCCGCACCATCCGGCCGACGAGGCGGCGCAGCCCCAGCCCGGCCAGCGCCAGCGCGCCCGCCGCCGCCAGCGCCACGCCGAGGAACCCCGCGACGAACAGATGACCAGGCGTCATCGCCTCGGCCAGCAGGCCCAGCAGGATGGCGCAGGCCGCCAGCGCGCCTCCGGTCTGGATCCGGCCGGCGCGGTCCAGCCCCGGCCTGCGCCCCTGGTCATGAAACAGGGCGGCCGGCGGGGTCGCGGCCGCCCGCATCAGGGGCAGGATGGCTGAAAACGCGGCCACCAGCGCGCCGAACAGGCCGGCCAGCAGCACCGGCCGCACCGCCATCGTCCGGGCCGGCGCCACCGGCAGCAGGCCCGCCAGGGCATGGACCCCCACCGACGGCAGCAGCAGGCCGGCCGCCATGCCGGCGGCGATGCCGACGCCGCACAGCCCCATGATCTGCAGGCCGAAGGTCAACGAGATCAGCCGGGCCGGCGCCCCCAGGCAGCGCAGGACCGCGATGGTGCATCCCCGCCCCTCCAGCCACGAGGCGACGCCCGCCGATACGCCCAGCCCCCCCAGCAGCAGGGCCGTCAGCCCGGTCAGGCTCATGAACTGCGCGACCTGGTCGATCGTGCGCGTCAGGCCGGGGGCGGCGTCGGCCACGCCCCGGATTCGCCAGCCCTGGTCGGGGAATTGCCGGGCGATGGCGCGGGCCAGTTCTGCCGCGCGCGCGCTTCGCCCCATGTCCGGGCCGTCGAGCGCGATCCGCAGCGACCGGTTGGCCAGCGCGCCGACCTGCAGCAGGCCGGCGGCGTCCAGGGCGCGGCGGTCCATCATCACGGTCGGCGCCAGCACCACGCCGCCGGCATTGTCGGGACTGTGCGTCAATGTCCCCGCCAGGCGGAACCGGGCCGCGCCGATCCGCAGCACGTCCCCCGGTTTCAGGCCCAGCCGGTCGATCACGATCGGCTCGGCCAGCACGCCGGGCGGGTCGGTGTCGGCGAACAGCGGCTGACCCGACGGCCGGGACGGCGTGCTGGCGACAGCGCCGACCAGCGGATAGGCCGCGTCGACGGCCTCGATTTCGACCAGCATCCGCCCGCTCGCCGTGCCGTTCGCGACGGCGTGCGGAGCATACAGCATCGAGCGCATACGCAGCACATGCGCGATCCGCCCGCCATGCGCCGTCACGAAGCGGGACAGTGCGTCGGGCAGCGGGTCGCTGCTCTCGACCGCCAGATCCCCGCCCAGCAGCGTGCGCTGCTGGTCCGCGATCCCGTCCTGGATCATGGCGCGCAACCCGCCGACGGCCCCGATCGCCGCCACCCCCAGCGCCAGGCACAGCAGCACGATCCGGAATCCGCCGATGCCGCCCCGCAGGTCGCGCAGGGCCAGCCGCGCGGCCAGCCGCAACGCCGCCAGGCCGGTCGGCCCGGTGTCGCGGGCGGCGATGTCGGGCGCAAGGTCGGGCATCGGGGCGGGGATCATGGATCGTCCCGCCGCAGGGGATGATCGGCCGTCACCCGGCCGTCGCGGACATGCAGCCGGCGGTCGCATCGGGCGGCCAGCGCCGGATCATGGGTAATCAGCACCAGGGTCGTGCCGTACTGCTGCTGGAGGCTGAACATCAGCGCCATGACGCTCTCGCCGGTGCGGGTGTCCAGGTTGCCGGTCGGTTCGTCGGCCAGCAGCAGGCGCGGTTGGGTGACGAATGCGCGCGCCAGGGCGACGCGCTGCTGCTCGCCGCCCGACAGTTCGGTCGGCAGATGTCCCAGACGCCCGTCCAGCCCCACCGCCGCCAGGGCGGCCGTCGCAGTCGCCACCCCGTCGGCGCGGCCGGCCAGTTCCAGCGGCACCAGCACGTTTTCCAGCGCCGTCATGGTCGGGATCAACTGGAAGGACTGGAAGACGATGCCCGTGGTCCGGCGGCGGAAGCGGGCCAGGGCGTTTTCGTCCAGGTCGCCCAGCACCGTGCCCGCGATCCGCACCCTGCCCCGCGTCGGACGTTCCAGCCCGGCCAGCAGCATCAGCAGCGATGTCTTGCCCGACCCCGATGGGCCGACGATCCCCACGGCCTCGCCCTCGCCGACCCGCAGGCTGACGCCGGACAGGATGTCCAGGCCGCCCGGATTGCCCGTCGGGTTGACCCCTGATGGACGGGCCGGCACTGTCAGCCACAGGTCCTCCGCCTCTATCAGGGCCGGTCGTCCGCTGGGGAATCCTTCGCCGTCCATGCGTGCTCCTTCCGACATTCCGGTTTGCCTCGTTTCATACGCTACATGGCGCGGGCGAATGGCCCGAACCCTTTTTGCCGTGCTGTGCCTGTGCGGCGTGGTCTGCATCGGCCCGTCGGGCCGGGCGGCGGACGGGCCTGCCCGGCCGGTCAGGATCCTCGCGCTGGGGGATTCGCTGACGGCGGGCTATGGCCTGGCGCATGGCGACGGGTTCGTGGTCCGGCTTCAGGCCGCGCTCGACGCGCGCGGCGACCGTATCACCATTCTGGATGGCGGCGTGTCGGGCGACACCAGCACCGACGCCCTGGCGCGGCTGGACTGGGCGCTGGGCGACCGGCCGGACGCGGTCATCGTGGAACTGGGCGGCAATGACGGGTTGCGCGGGCTGGATCCGGCGCTGATGGAGCGCAACCTGACGGCCATTCTCGATCGCCTGCAGGCGCTGCATCTGCCGGTGCTTCTGTCGGGCATGTATGCCCCGCCCAACATGGGCGCCCCGTATGGCCAGTCCTTCCGCGCGGTGTTCGACCGCCTGTCACACCGCCCCGGCATCCTGTGGGACCCGTTCTTCCTGGACGGCGTCGCGGCCCATCCCGGTCTGGTGCAGGCCGACCATATCCATCCCAGCCCGGACGGCGTCCGGCAGATCGTCCGCCGCCTGACCCCGATGGTCGAGCATCTGGCGCAGATGGCGCGGGGGTAGCCGCAAGGGACTGTATCAGTGATGAAGCATGCCCATGCCGGCCTGCATGCCCGTTTGCATGGCTGTGTGGAGGACGTCGGACCAGATACTCCGGCCGCCGCCGGCCGAGCGGTTTCCGCGGGGACCGTCGATGAAGGGCTGGCCGTCATCGTCGCGTGCCGGAGGAGGTGAGGCGCATCCGGCCAGCAGCGCCAGGGCACACAGACAGGGCAGCAGGCCCTTCATGACGAACCGGGCTTCAGCGGGGGTCGCCAATATGGATGCCCGAGGGGGTGATGGTGTCCTGCCTGCCGGACCTGCCGCCCTGTCCGGCTGAGGATTGTCCGTCCGGTCCATCGCCCGGGCGCGGTTGGCAGCGGTCTGCCCCGCTGTCCTGATGGACCCGACCGAACCCGCCGAAGCGGCCGCCCATCATGCCGCCGCCCATGCCTGCGCCCCGCATGCCACCGAACCCGCCATGACCGCCCTCCCCTCTCTGCGATCCCGGCGACGGTCCACGCCGACATTGCGACGAATTTTCGTCCGGCGATTGGCAGGCCCCTAGGGTGGCAAGAAGAATCAGGCAGCCGAGTGCCGGCATCGTATGTCTCATGCCCTTTTCCCGCCGGGCGCGGAGGGATCGGTTGACAGGGTGGGCATGGGGTATGACGGATCGGTTCGGCATCGGACACTTCCTGTTCAGGGAGGGTCATAATCGTTGAAAGAGGCGCGATGGACGAGCCTGAGGAATGTCACGAAATGTGATAATGTGTGGTTTGGTCACGAGGGATGCGAAAAATGATGTCCCCTGTCGCCATCCGGGGTCAGGGGACGCCGGTTCGCCGGAAGAAGCTGAACTGCATCGGTTCGAAATCGCCAAAATCATTGCCGACGTAATAGGTGCAATCCAGGCTTGAAAACGCCTTGTCACGAGAGCGGAGGGTGCAGGTGCTTTGCGGCGCGGTCCTGGAGCGAACTGCATCGATGCCGAAATCCAGATGCGTGAAACGGGATTTCAGCGTACAGAGACGAAGCGTCTCGGAAATCATCCGTCGGAAGTGTGGTCGCGCTGGCTGGAACCATGACGGCGTTCAAATAGAGGCAGGCCAATCCAGCAGAGATACGCCGCAGCATGAGAGTTTCATCGTGACAGGAGTCCCCCTGTCACGATAGGGCCGCCGGCTGCGAAGTCATGATTCAAAGAGAAACAATGCGCCCGAGGCGCTAAGTTATATGGGAAGAGGAAGGTCGGGCGCTGCCCGAACCCGGCAAGGGCCTCGGCCCTTGCATCCCAGTCGTTTTATCCATGATCGGGGTCCAGGGCCTCAGGCCCTGGTGGGTTCGGGCAAAGCCCGACTTTCCGAACGGCTCTCACTCGCCCCCCCCGTTCGGCGGCGCTTTCCGCGCGGATGGTGGCGAATTCGGAACCGGGCTTCCAATGGGGCCAGACGTGCGAGAACGCCACGTCGCGTCCGATCTGGTAGAGCAGCGCCGTGTCCTCGGCCGCGCCGCGCAGATCCCAGTTCGCGCTCCAGATGTCGCAGGCCTGATGGTAGCAGGCCATATAGGCCTTCAGCCACGCCTCGCCGGCCGCGACACCGCCCGACAGCAGGTCGTAGGGGCCGGCCATGCCCATCATGGCCACGACCGGCACCCCGGCGCGGGCGAAGGGCAGATGGTCGGCGCGATAGAATGCGCCGCGCTCGGGCCGGGCCTCGGGCTGCACGATGCGGCCCTGCGTGCGGGCGGCGGCCGCCAGATCGTCCTGCAGGCTGTCCTGCCCGGCGCCGATGACGAAGGCATTATGGGCGGGGCCGGCCATCTGCAGCACGTCGATGGTGAAATTCGCCGCTGTTTTCGCCAGCGGCGCCAGCGGATGCGCCGCGTACCATGTCGAACCCAGCAGCCCGCGTTCCTCGGCGGTCCAGGCGGCGAACATCACCGTCCGGGCCGGTTTCGGACCGGCCTTGAATGCACGGGCGATTTCCAGAACGGCGGCAATTCCCGACCCGTCGTCGATGGCGCCGCGCCGGATCACCGGCCGGCCCTGCGTGTCGGTACCGACGCCGAAGGCATCCCAGTGCGCGCCGTACATGACGGTCTCGCCGGGGTATTTCGCGCCGGTCAGCTTGCCGATGACATTGCGGCTGTGCAGATGCGCGACCGAAACCGGCACGTCGGCGGTCAGGGTCGCGCCCGGAATCGTCACCGGCTGGAACGCGGGGTCGCGCGCCTTTACGCGCAGGGCCGCAAGGTCCAGCCCCGCGCGGGCGAACAGGCGCGTCGCGGCGTCGCCTTCCAGCCAGCCCTGAAGCGGCACCGGCTTGTCGCTCGCGGCGTCGCGCACGATGTCGAACGCCTCGCCCCCCGGCGCGATCACCGTCGTCCATGGATAGGAGGCGCCCGGCGTGTCATGCACGATCAGCGCGCCGATGGCGCCGCGCCGCGCGGCCTCTTCATATTTGTAGGTCCAGCGACCGTAATAGGTCATCGTCCGGCCGCCGAACCGTCCGGCGACGGGCTCGCCGGCCCTGGCGTCGAAATCCGGATCGTTGACCAGGAAGACGGCAATCTTGCCTTTGAGATCGACGTTTTTGTAATCGTCCCACTGGCGTTCGGGCGCGTGCACCCCATACCCCACGAAGACCATCGGGGCCGAATTGACCTGGAGCCGTTCGACCGGCGACAGGGTGGCCAGATAGATGTCCTTCTTCAGTTCCAGCGGCATGTCCGACCCGCCGATCGTGACGTCCAGCCGCGACGGCGTGCCGATCCGCGTCCGCAGCAGCGGCACGTCCTGGGTCCAGCCGCCGGCCTCGCCACCGGGTTCCAGCCCGATCTTCCGATATTGCGCGATCAGCCACGCAACCGTGCGGGCCTCGCCTTCCGTCGCGGGGGCGCGGCCCTGGAAGTCGTCGGAGGCCAGCGTGCGGATCGCGGCCGACATGCGCGCCGGATCGACCGGCGCCCAGGGGGAAGATACCGGCGACGCGGCCTGCGCGGAAGTCAGCGTCGCCAGGGCCACGACGGGAAGGAGAGTTGCGAGAGCGCGACGAGGAGTCATGAAACACTCTCGTGGTTCTGTATGGATTTTTCGGGAAGGTCGGGCTCTGCACGAACCCGCCAAAGGGCGTCGCCCTTTGGAAACCCAGTCGTTTTATCCATGATCGGGTCCAGGGCCTCAGTGCGACAGGCTGGTGAACAGCGACCGGTAGTAGTCAATTGCCAGCGGGATGCCGGCGATCGGCGTGCGCTCGTTCAGGCCGTGGCTGAAATTCTCGGATTGCTTGATGAAAAGCGGGCTTGCGCCATAGCTGGGGACGTGGCGATTGCGAAACCACATGCTGTCGCTGGCGCCCGAGGACATGCTGGGAAAGACCGGAACCCCCGGATAGGTCGCACCCAGCGCCTTGTCCACGGCCGCGATGAAATCGGGGCGCATGGGCGAGGCGTCGGTGGCGACCGATCCCGCGCTGACATCGGTGAAATGGACGTTCGGGTCGGCGGCGACTTTCTCCAGTTCCGCCATGATGGCGGCGCGGGGATGGCCGGGGAAGATGCGGCAGTTGATATTGGCGGTCGCGCGTTGCGGCAACGCATTGAGCGCGTGACCCCCGTTGACCATGGTCACGACGCAGGTGGTGCCGATCTTGCCGATCATGGACGGGTCGGCCGTCAGGGTGGCGATGGCCTTCCGGTCGGCGGGGTTCGCGGCAAAGGCGCGCATCGCGATGCCGATTTTCCCGGGCTCCCACTTCGCGGCGCTCAGGAAATAGCTGCGGGTCAGCTCGTTCAGTTCCGGCTTGAACTGATAGTGCTGGATCCGCAGCAGGGCCGCGGCGAGTTGGTCGATCGCGTTTTCGGCGCGCGGTTCCGAGGAGTGGCCCCCCGGATTGGTGACCGTCATTTCAAAATCGGCGTAGGTCTTCTCGGCCCCCGTCCAGGTGAAATAATCGGGCTTTCCCGTATGTTCGTCCAGAACGCCGCCGCCGCCGTCGATGTTGAGCACGAGGTCGGCATTCGCCAGCTTGTCGGCGATGATGGCGCTGGTCTTCATCGCCGTTTCCTCGTCGCCCGAGAATTCGATGATGATGTCGCGCCGGGGCGTATACCCTTCGCGTTTCAGTTCGACCAGCGTGGCGATGGCCAGCGTGCCGTCCAGCTTCATGTCCGTCGCTCCTCGGCCGAGCAGATAGCCGTTTTCGACCACCGGCTTGAACGGATCGCGCTGCCAGTCGGCCGGCTTGGCTTCCACCACGTCCATATGTCCGGAAATGACCAGCGGCTTCAGCGACGGGTCGCTGCCCGGCCAGCGTGCGATCAGATAGGCCGTGTCGTCGACGGGCGTGATCGTGATGTCCCGGTCGGCAAAACCGCCCGCAACCAGCGCCGCCTTGTAGAGTGCCGCGACCTGGGGCGTCCGGTTCCCCGGCCCCGCGACCGACCGCAGCGCGATGGCCTTTTCCGCGAGGTCGAGCGCCTGGGCGTCGGCCTGGGGATGTTCCATGGGGGCCGCATGGGCGCTGATCGCCATCGTCGCCGCCATCGCCACGGCGGTTATCGCTGTTCGCATCGAAACCATCTCCTGTCCAATGCGCGAGTGTAACGTCATTTCGGTGACGTGCGCCAGTGAGGTGGTCCGGCGGCGTGCCGCGTTCAGGATGTCGCCAGAAGGGAACTGACAAATTCCGTAAAGGCACGGGCCTTCGCGCTGGTCAGCCGGGCTGCGGGAAAGACCGCCCACAGGTCGATCGGCGGCAGCGTCCAGTCTTCCAGCACGCGCATGACGCGGCCGCTTTCCAGTTCCGGCGCGAACATCCAGTCGGAGGCGATGGTCAGTCCCAGATCGGCCAGGGTCGCCGCGCGGATGCCCTCGGCGGCGCTGAGGCGCAGGCGCCCGCGCAGCGTCACGGGGCAGTCGCGCGTCCCCTGCCGGAACGTCCAGGCGGTGCCTCGGCCCTGGGTATAGATCAGGGCCTCATGCCGTTCGAGGTCGCCCGGCGTGCCGGGCCGGCCGGCGCGGTCGAAATAGGCCGGCGTCGCGATGACCGACCGCCGTCCCCGCGCGATCTGGCGGGCGATGAGGCTGGTGTCCTCCATCGGGCCGACGCGCAGGCACATGTCGATCCCTTCCGCCACCAGATCCACGCGCCGGTCGTCCAGCACGATCTCCAGCTCCAGGGCCGGGTGGGCGGACAGGAAGCGGCCCAGATGCGGGATGATGTTCTGGCGCGCGAAAGTGGTCGGCGCGGAGATCCGCAGCCGCCCGCCCAGGCCCGCGCCGCTGCCGCGTGCCGCGCGTTCGGCCGCGTCGGCTTCCTCCAGCGCCCGCGTGGCGGCCTCGACATAGCGCAGGCCGGCCTCGGTCGGCGTCAGGCCATGGGTCGAGCGCAGCAGCAGCCGGACGCCCAGACGCTGTTCCAGCAGCGCCACCGCTTTGGACACCGCCGGCTGGCCCACGTTCAACTGCCGGGCGGCTGCCGAGAACGAACCCGTTTCGACGACCCGCACGAGGTACGTCATGGCCTGGAGACGATCCATGGTTATTCCTATTGGGAATAAACGTTACGTCTGCCCGCAGTCTGCCAGCCTGGCAAGGGAATAGGCATGCTCATGTCCAGCGGCGGAGCCATTCGGGGCGGTTCGCCGGATCGACAAGGACGAATTCGATGTCTCAGCTTCTGTTCACGCCGATGCGGGTCGGCCCGGCCTCGCTTCTGCATCGCGTCGTGATGGCGCCGCTGACGCGGATGCGCTCCAGCCCCGGCAACCTGCCGAACGATTTGATGCGGGACTACTACCGCCAGCGCACGACCGAAGGCGGGCTGCTGATTACCGAGGCGACGCCCGTGTCGCTGAAGGGCTACGGGTTCGAGCGTGCGCCGGGGATCTATGACGACGCGCAGATTGCCGGCTGGCGGAGCATTACCGACGCGGTGCACGCCAGGGGGGGCCGGATGTTCCAGCAATTGTGGCATGTGGGCCGGCAATCGGCGCGCGCTCTGCAGCCGAATGGCGAGGCCCCGGTGGCGCCCTCGGCGATCCGGGCCGACGGTCAGGCCTGGACGCTGCGGGGGCCGATCCCCTTCGACATGCCCCGGGCGCTGGAACGGCATGAAATCGCGCTGATCGTCGAGGACTACCGTCGCGGCGCGGAACGCGCCCTGGCGGCCGGGTTCGACGGGGTGGAGATCCACGGCGCGAACGGCTACCTGCCCGACCAGTTCCTGCAGGACGGCACCAACCGGCGCACCGACGACTATGGCGGCCCGATCGAAAACCGCGCGCGCTTTCTGCTGGAGGTGACGCAGGCGGCCATCGACATCTGGGGGGCGGACCGCGTGGGGGTTCGGCTGACGCCAAGCGGCGCCTACGGGTCGATGGCCGACAGCGACCGGCATGCGACATTCGGCTATGTCGCCGCGGCGCTGGACCGCATGGGGACTGCCTACCTGCACATCGTGCAGCCCCGGATCGGTGGGGATGCCGAGCCCGATCCCGTGGACGCGGCTGTGCTGCGCCGCAGCTTTTCGCGCACGATCATTGCGGCGGGCGGTTTTTCCCGTGACAGCGCCGAGGCCGTTCTGGCGTCGGGCGATGCGGACCTGGTGGCGTTCGGCCGGTCGTTTATCGCCAATCCGGACCTTCCGGCGCGGCTGCGCGAAGGATGGACGCTGAACCGCTATGATCGCGCGCGCTTCTACGGCGGGGACGCACGCGGATACACGGATTATCCGTTTCATACGGCTTCCGAACGGGTGGCCTCGTAAGGTGGAACCCGGCAAGGGCCTCGGCCCTTGCATCCCATTCGTTTCATAAAGTTCTGGGTTTCCAAAGGGCTTGGCCCTTTGGTGGGTCAAGGGTGAAACCCTTGCCTTCGCCTGCTGCTGGCCTATCGTAAAAAGTTGCCTGGAACGGGGAGACAGCAATGACGGGTTACAGGAACGAAGACGACGATGGGGTTCGGATGCAACTCCAGGTTCTGATTTCCGAGTTGCAGGCCGACGTCCAGGAAATGGCGGGCCTGCTGGACCGCACGCAGGCCAATGATGACGTGAAACACCTGGCCGCGCGTATTGCCGATCGGCTTGATGGAGTGGCTGATCTGGCGGAGCGCACGTAGCGCGTTCGCCAAACAGACGGCATCATTTTGCTTTGTGGGATCCGCAGGCTTGCGCTCTGTGGGGATGACAGCGGGAAATGATGGATTTCCGGGGGCTCCATGGTGGGCGCACAAGGACTCGAACCTTGGACCCGCTGATTAAGAGTCTCGAAATCTGCCCTGACAGCGCCCGACAGGGCCGGACGCGGACCCCTGAAAATCGGCAGATAGAAGCCATTTTTGTTGCAAGTCATCAGACTTTCGATGACACTCCCGGACAACGAAAGACGTTCTGCGGGGTCCGCTACGGGTCCGCAGCACATCAGCAGATTCCGGGCGCACCACGCATGGCAGGCTTCAAATTCACTCTTCGTTCCGTCGAGTCGGCCGTCTGTCCGCCCGACAAGAAGGACGTGCTGTTCTTCGACACGACGACGCGTGGCTTCGGGCTCCGCGTATCTTCGTCCGGCGGCAAGATGTTCCTGGCCCAATATTCGGTGGGGAAGGCCAAGCGGCGCGTGCCGCTCGGAGCGTTCGGGGTGCTGACCATTGAGGAGGCGCGCGCGCAAGCCCGGGCTGTCCTTGGCGAGGCAGCCAAAGGCGGCGACCCCATGGCTGAGCGCAAAGCCATGAAGAAGGCCGAGTTGGTAGCCGCCGCCGACGCCTCGTTCACCTTCGAGACCCTGGCGACCAGTTGGGCAGAAGCCCGCGAAGGCGAGCGGCGGGAAAGCTACCTGAACGAGGCCAAGGCTGCGCTCCTGCGGGCCTTCCCCGACTGGCGGAAGCAACCGGCCAGCAGCATCACCGTCGCAGACGCCGTGAAGGCGCTGGATGCGATCCGTGAGGCCAAGAGTGTCGTGACCGCCAACCGGGCACTGGCCTATGCGCGGGCGGCCTATGGTTGGGCCGTGAAGCGGCAGAAATTGACCATCAATCCATTCCAGGGTCTGGAGCGCCTGGGCCGCGAGCAATCGCGCGAACGCGTTCTGACCGTGACCGAATTGCGGGCGATCTGGGAGGCGTGTGGCAAGATCACCCCTACGCTGGGCGCCTATGTCCGCGTCCTGATGCTGACGCTCCAGCGGCGAGAAGAAGTCGCGTCGATGCGGTGGGCGGAGCTGGACGACCTGGAGAATCCGACAACCTGGACCCTGCCGCGGGAGCGCGCGAAGAACGGGCGGACGCATGTCGTCCACCTGTCCGCTCCGGTGCGGGAGATCATCCGCGCCCTTCCCCGTATCGAAGGCAACCCCTTCGTGTTCGCCGGCCGGGCCAAGGGATCGATCGGCGCCTATAGCTACGCCAAGAATGCAATCGAGAAAGAGATGGCGGAACAGAAAATCACTCTGACCGACTGGCGCCTGCACGATTTCCGGCGATCTGGCGTGACCTGGCTGGCCACCCATGGCGTGCCACCGCATGTGGCCGACCGCATCTTGAACCACGTCAGCGGCACGATCAGCGGCGTGGCGGCGGTCTATCAGCGGGCGGAATTCCTGACTGAGCGGCGCGATGCACTAGATCTTTGGGCGGGAGCGGTGGTGCAATGACTGTCGATCACATCGAACTATGCGCGAAGATCATCTCTGGTTTGGATGAACCTCAACCGGCGCTGATGACTACCATCAGATCTTTTGCGGGAGCAGTTGCTGCAGCCAGAATGTCTGAGGAAAGGACGCTAAAGAGGACTGAACTCAGAAAACGCATGGCGCCTCTCGGCGACGCCTGCACGACGATATTGCAGGCTCTTGAAAGCGCAGAATTATCCTCATGGTTTGCAGCAGAAGAACAGAACGTCAGCGGTCAAAAGCCCCCTGAGGATTCGGGCGATGATCCACCTCTCCAGGGAGACCCAAGCTGTCTGGATGACGAGATTGCCGCTGTTCGGTTCTTAAAGAAGTTGCAACTTCAAGCCGATGCTTTGGCAACTCGCATCGAGAAGGGAAAAGGAAATTATCGATCCTATCCTAACCCTGATGGATCGTCAGCGAAGGAACTCTGCGCGCTGGCATGTGCCTTTCTGTGGCGAGACGCTCGCAAAAGGCAGATCGGGAAAAAAAACCCCACCGCTTGGGAGGCATGTGATGCTCTGTGGCTCGCGTCGGGCGGAAAAATCAAAGAAAATAACCAGCGGATCGACTCATCCGGTTGGCTCGATCATTTGCAGAAAATAAACAGATCAGACACGAGTTTATTCACCAAAAAATTTCAGAAACTGATGCGCCCACCGACACCTCGCCTCCCGCGCCGCTTCCGACAGCATGAAAGGGGGGAAGAATAGAGATGAAAAAAGCTATTTCAGCCCTCTCTCAGAAGTCGCCCTCAGTCATATAAATGATTGTCTTGCCGGCCGCAGTAGCTTGCGGCCTTGAAGTAAGGAGGCAAGCAGTGCGTCCCCTTTGGACCAACGAACAGACCTGCACCTATCTGCAAATTCACCCGCGGACACTGGCGCGCAGTCGCGCGGCGGGAACAGGCCCCCGCTACGTCAAGATCGGCAGCAAGTTCATGTACCGGCAGGAAGATGTCGAGGAATGGCTGGCAAGCCGGACGTTCCGTCACACGGCGGCCGAAGCAACGGGGCGTCACGCCACACCCTGAGCCAGAAACAGAAATCGCCGGCCGCGATAACGCAGACCGACGATCCGAAATAGCTGACCCCTGACAGGTCAGCTTGTAGAGCCATTTCGGGTCGATCGTCCAGAAGAAATCGCGGTTGGCATATCGGAAAAGTGCCATGCCGAGCTTGAAAAAGCGCGGGCGCCCGAAGTGCGTCCGCAGCGGGGGAAGTGTGCCCCGCCTGATCCTCCTGTCCGATGCCTGCCGCCCCGATGGCGAGCCGCGCGTCGGTGTGCTGATGCCGGGTTGCCGGCTGCCGGTCCTCTTTCCGTCGATCGCGGCCGCCAGTGCTGCCATCGAGGCCGGGAGGGCTATGCGATGAGCAAACGCACCTATCGCACCGCCTCCGCGATTCCCGACGTGATCGCGGACCCGGCTACCCTGGCCCCCGATGCTGTGCGCTGCCTGTGGGTTCGCCCGGTCGAGGGGCGTTACCTACCCACCGCCATTTTCAATGATGGCACGGATTGTCCGCTGGCCTGCGCCATGGATGCCTTGCAAGCCCGTCAGTTCTGCCAGCGCATCAGCGCCGTTCACGATTGGCCCGTGATGGACCACCGCCCCAAGGACATCGGCCCGGAGGTGGTGGCTGAGAAGATCTGGGCCACGATGCCGCCGGAATACAAGGCCCAGATCGACGGGGAAACCCGCGTCAACATGGAAGGGGCCGGATACATGATGGCCGACATGTGCCGGGAATACCGCCTACCGTTAGGCGTCGCCATCCACCGCATTACCGAACGCATCGGCACGTTTATCCACGACATGGTTTCGCAAGGGGCAATGTCCGAGCAGGACGGAAAGGAGAACGCCCGGCTCGCCGCCAAAGGAGCATTCTCCCGTCTGGATGAAATCTACGCCGGCGAGGATCGCGGCCCGGACCTTGCGACTGTCATGCCTCACCGGCTGGGTGTGATGCTGGCCGATTACCATCAGAGCAAGAACAGTTCTGACGACCAGTTCCAGCATGGACTGACTGCCGCTCTGACGATCGCGATGACGGTCTGGACCGGAAAGGGCGAGAGCGAGCCTGTGGCTAAGGCCAGAGCGGATGTGACGATGGACGCCGCAATCCGGCACTGGTTCCGTTTGACCGGGAGGGCAGTCGGATGAAGCCCCTGCACAACCCTATCTATACCGGCCAGTTGCGTGGACGCGCCATCCGGTTTTTCGCGGCCCCCAACGGCGTGGTCGCGCTGCCGTGGCATTCCTGCGCAGACCTGGTGAGTGCGGCCGGACTGCCGGCCGACGCGCAGGGCATCTTCCTCCAGATGACGCGCTCTGGGTCGTTCCAGGACAGCGTCCGGATGGTCAGCACCGACGCGGGGGAAGTGCTGATCGCCCCGCATTCCGTTGCCCAGGGCACGATCGGCGCTTTCAGGCAGTGCGGCTTCCTGCCGGACGATGGCACCTTCGAGAACGAATTCTATCGGGCCGGCATTGGCGCGACGAAGGTTCTCCAGGCGGGCATGAGCCCGGAAGAGCGCTTTCGCAATCTCATCCAGATGGGACGCCAGAGCCTTGGCCAGGAGGACGAGGAATGAGCGCCGCCAGCCAACTCGCGGTTCTGCCGCCCCACATCATCCAGGCCGTGAACCTGGGCAAGCATGGTGCCGCTGTCTTCCCCTGCCAGGAGAACAAGCAACCGGCCTGCCCGCATGGGTTCAAGGATGCAGCAACCAAGGCGGATGCCATCATGACCTTGTGGCGGCGCTATCCGGGCCCGCTGGTGGGTGTCGCCACGGGGGCCGCGTCCGGCATCGATGTGCTGGACCTGGACCTCCATAAGGAAGGCGCAGACGACTGGCATGCCGAGCATTGCGCCCGGCTGCCGGCGACCCGCACCCACCGCACGCGGTCGGGCGGCCTGCACATGCTGTTCCGCCATCGGGAAGGCATGCGCAATAGCGCCAGCCGGATCGCCCCTGGCATCGATGTGCGGGCCGATGGCGGCTATATCATCTGGTGGCCTGCCGCCGGGCTGGACGTGGTGAGCAAGGCCCCTGCCGCCCCATGGCCTGCGTGGCTGGCTGAGATGGCCGTCCCGCCCCCACCGCCCAAGGCCGATCTGGCAAAGATCGAGCGCGGCATCGAGGATGCTGACCGCTATGTGCGGGGTGCTGTCCGGGGTGCTGTCCAGGCGGTCGCGTCAGCCGGGCAAGGGCGACGCAATGACACACTGAACGCCGAGACCTATGCGCTGGCCCGGTTCATCCCAGAGGGGCATCTGACGGCCGGGCAGATTGCCGAGGCGATGGCCGCCGCTGCCCTCCAGGCTGGGCTCACCGTGCCGGAAATAGAGAAGACGATAACGTCCGCCTTGCGGGCTCGGGGAGGCGCGGCTTGAGCGAAGCCCTGAACATCGACAGCATCGTGCGTGAAGGTGTGCGGAAAGCCCAGATCAGTGCTGACACCACACCGGCGCTGCTGGTCGAGGATGCCGAGGGCTGGCTGGAGCAGGATATCCCACGACGTCCTTGGGTCGCGACCGGGCTACTGCTGCGCGGTGCCGTCACGGTCGTGGTCGGGGCGCCGGCTTCCGGCAAATCGAGCCTGATGGTCGGATGGGCAACCGCTCTGGCGCTTGGAAAGCCCTATGGGCGGATGGATGTCCAGCCGGTCAAGGTGATGACCTACAACACGGAAGACGACAGGGACGAGCAGCGGCGCCGCTTCTCTGGTGCCCTCCGCTTCTTCGGTGCCCGACCGGCCGATCTCGCCGGGTGCGTGATGAGGCTGGGCACGGACACAATCGGTACGCTCCTGGCCTATGATCGTGAAACCAAGGAACTGCGCGCCACGCCGGCCATGGACCAGATGCTCAAGATGATCGAGACGATGCAGCCGGACGTGCTGATGCTCGATCCGCTGGTCGAACTGCACGAGGCCGAAGAGAACGACAACACGGCCGTCAGGACGGTGATGGCCTATTTCCGCAGCCTGGCCATCCAGCACAATCTCGCGCTCGTTCTCCTGCACCACACGCGCAAAGGCTCGGCAGCGACAGCTGGAGATCCGGACATCGCCCGCGGTGCCTCCGCTGTCATTGGCGCGGCACGCATCGTCCTGACGGTTACCGTGATGAGCGAGGATGAGGCCAACACCTTCGGCATCAAGGCTGACCAGCGCCGCTATTTCTCGCGCGTTGACGGCGCCAAGATCAATGCTGCCCCGATCGGTCGTGAAGAATGGTTCGAGCGCCAGTCCTACGAATTGGCGAACGGTGACCATGTGGCTGTCATGCTGCCCTGGGCACCGCCAGAAGATACGATCTCTCAGGACACCATGGCAGCCATTCAGGTCGGTGTGGAAAGAGGCAGCCCGGCTGGACCGTGGAGCCCGCGCTTTTCTGCCGATGCACGATCAATCAAGAGGCTGTTGGTCGAACATGGCATCGTCACGGCTGACGGGCAGCGAAAGGTCATGGACGGGCTGATGGCCGCTGGCTTCATCACTGCGACCTTCAGAAGGTCGAATAGAGGAACGGGGAAAGGTCTACGCTCGACTGACGGCCTCCCCGACAGCGTCACATGGCTTGAGGATGACGAAGCATGATCCGCGCAACTTCCGTGCAACTTCCGCGCGCGCACGGATGTCGGAACCCTATAGGGGGATAGACCATCCGTGCGGTCTATCCACCCGTGCAGGTTCCGTGCGAGTCCCGTGCAAACGGGCGAGACGATCCTGAGCCTGTGCCCCCGTTACCTCGTAACTATGCAACGGTTCATTCTAAAACGAAGAGCTCACTTGCAGCCCCTTTTTCTCACCTCAGCAACCGTCACTTGCAACGCCGCTTTCGTCCATCAGTGACGCCAGGTGCGATCCTGTCGAAGATGCCGGGTGACGACAGGAAAAAATGTTTCCCTGTCTAGTAATGTCCGAACTTGTCTGCTTCTGCCGAGGTGACGGTGAAGTATTCAATCTGGTAGGGTGACAATACCAGACACGGACGAGAGCAATCGCAAGCAATGGTCTTCCAGCCGGGACAATCGGGCAATCCGGCGGGGCTCAAGAAGGGCACCCGTCGCAAGCGCACGGTCGCTCTGGAAGAGCAGATGGAGAGGATCACGGCGACGCTGGGGCATGACGTGGCCAGTGGTCCGCAATTCGGCGCTCATGACGTGCTGGTCGCCATGTATCGCCATCCCGAAGTGCCACTGGACCTGAAGCTCGATGCCGCCAAGGCTGCCATCCGGTTCGAGAAGCCCGCGCTATCGGCATCGTCGGTGACGGCTGATGTGAAGCACACAATCAGCATCGCGGATCAGCTCGCCCGCGCGCGCAAGCGGGAACTGACGATCGAAGGGGCGACGACTGGCCAGATCGAGGCGGCCAAGACGCTGGCGATCGCACCGAGCGCCGAGGCCGAAAAAGCATGATTTCCTGTCGCGAAAGGTCCGCTCTGGGTCCGCTTATCACACGACACGACGGAGATTGGCAGATTTCTGGGGTTAAACTCGATTTCATCACCAGATATAGTATCAGGTGGAGCGCCGAATGATGGATCCGGATGCCCCTCTGACGCAGCAGCTTCAGGACGATCTGGTCCAGCTGGCGGCCGAGTGTTCCACCGACCCGCTCCGGTTCGTGCAGTCGGCCTTCCCCTGGGGTGAACCTGGGACCGATCTGGCCAGCATGGACGGCCCGGATGCGTGGCAGGCTGATATCTTGCGGGCAATCGGTCAAGGCATCCTGTCGCCGGCCCAGGCGATCCAGATCGCGATTGCGTCGGGGCACGGCATCGGCAAATCGGCGCTGGTGTCATGGGTGATCCTGTGGGCTATCACCACATGCGAGGACACGCGCGGCGTCGTCACCGCCAACACCGCGGCGCAGCTGGCGACCAAGACCTGGCCCGAGTTGAACCGCTGGTTCCGGGTCTTCCTGTGGCGGTCATGGTTCGAGGTCGCGGCCACCGCGATCTATTCGTCTGACCCGACCCACGCCAAGACATGGCGCATCGACGCCATCAGCTGGTCGCCTGATCGGGTCGAGTCCTTCGCCGGCCTGCACAACCAAGGCAAGCGCATCCTGGTCGTCTTCGACGAAGCCTCGGCCATTCCGGACGTGATCTGGCAGACGACCGAAGGCGCGCTGACCGACGACAACACGGACATCATCTGGCTGGTGGCCGGCAACCCCACGCGCAACACTGGCCGTTTCCGCGACTGCTTCGGCCGGTTCAAGCATCGTTGGACGACGCGCCAGATTGACAGCCGCACGGTCCGGATCACCAACAAGGAACAGATCCAGCAATGGGTCGACGACTATGGCGAGGACAGCGACTTCGTCCGCATCCGCGTGCGAGGCGTTTTCCCGCGTGCCGGCTCGGCCCAGTTCATCCCGTCCGACACCGTTGAGGCGGCACGGATGCGGGATGCCGCCGGCAGGAGCTTTGACGCCATCGTCATTGGCGTGGATGTGGCACGGCAAGGTTCCGACCAGACCGTCATTTATGTCCGCAAAGGCCAGGATGCGCGCAACTGGCCGCTCCTGAAACTACGGGTGGCCGACCTGATGCAGATCGCGGCCAAGGTGGCAGACACGGCCCAGCAATACCGGTGCGAGGCTGTGTTCGTGGACGCGGGCGGCATCGGGGCTGGTGTCGTGGATCGCCTGCGTCAGCTCCGGGTGCCGGCGGTCTTCGGCGTCCAGTTCGGCGGGAAGGCCGACCGGGCGAACTATGCCAGCGATGCCTCGCGCTACGCCAACAAGCGCGCCGAGATGTGGGGGATGATGCGGGAATGGCTGAAGACCGGTGCCATCCCAGATGATCCCGAACTGATCGCCGACCTGACCGCGCCCGAGTTCGGCCACAACGCCCGCGACGAAATCCAGATCGAACCGAAGGACGCCATCCGCAAGCGTATCGGCGCCTCGCCCGACGTGGCGGACGCGCTGGCCCTGACGTTCGCCTATCCCATCCTTCCATCCCCGCACGGCAGTCCCTGGGGCGCGCCGAGAGTGGAGGCCGATTATGACCCATTCGCAGCAGCATAAAGCCGACATGGCTTCGGCGCCGTCCGACGGTGACGGCCTGGAAAGCCTAGGCGATTTCCTGAGGCGCACCATGAACCGGGAGCACCTGCAGAACGCCATGCGCGTCCACCTGAAAGCCGGCGGCTTTTGTGGATGCTTCACAGATGTCGGTGGTGTCCTGATTTGGGATGGGGTAACCGCCTGATGGCCAATGTCCCGACATTCACGCCCGGCAAATCCCCTGACGGAATCGCGGCGGCACCTGAAACCAAGATCGATCCAGATGCCTTCGGCGCCGGCATTGCCAGCAGTCTGCGCAGCTTCGGCGACCAGATGGGAAAGGCCGGCGATGTCCTGGCCGCGTCTCAGAACAGACAGGCCGAGCAGGCCGGCATGGTCCGGGCCAACAACGCCCAGAACAGCCACATCGACCAGGTCAACACGCTGCTCTATGGCGACCCCAACGACAGCACGAAGCCGGGTTTCCTCAACCAACAGGGGCCGGCGGCCATCGCCGCATGGAACGGCTTCGTCAATCAGCTGAAGCAAACGCAACAAAACGCAGGGTCGGGGCTGCAGGCTGGCACCACAGCCCGTGACCAGTTCGACCAGAACAGCATGCGCTACACTCAGATGGCGCTCGACCAGGCGCGCCAACATGTGGCCGCCCAGGCTCAGGATTATGCGAGGCAGAGCGTCGGTTCCACGGTCCAGATGGCGCATCAAGTGGGGGTCCAGAACTATGGCGACCCCCGCGCGCTGTCGCTGGGGCTGGGCCGCAGCCAGCAGGTTCTCACCGATTTCTATGCCACGACCTATGGCATGAAGCCGTCCGATCCGGTTGTGCAGCAGAAGCTGCAGGACGACCGCGACCAGTTCTTCGACAAGGCCATCACAGCCGCCTTGCAGAACGGGCAGCCGATCGAGGCACAGCAGCGGCTCCTGGCGAACCGTGGCCTGATCAGTCCGACCGCCTATGCCAGCATCGCGGCGAACCTGCGCCCGCATGTCGTGAAGGCCGATGCCGATGCGGTTACGCGCGAACTGCTGGGGCAGCCTGCCGATGACGGGGTGGTGGCGATTCCGCGCGATGCCAACCCGGACGACGTGATGGACAGCCAGATCCGCATCGAGAGCGGACGTCAGCAGTTCGATTCCAGCGGCGCGCCCCTGACATCGGGTGTGGGCGGTGCGGACGCTCCGGTCGGCGCCGGGCAGATCCGGCCCAGCAGCGCTAAAGCCGCCGCGGCGCGGGTGGGGCTGCAATGGGACGAGAACCGCCTGAGGAACGACCAAGCCTACAACATGACGGTCAGCCGGTCCTACAAGGACATGCTCCTGGACCGCTATGGGGGCAATCAGACGCTGGCGACGGCGGCCTACAATGCCGGCCCCGGCCGGGTCGATGAATGGCTGAAGACATACGGCGATCCGAGGACTGGCGCGATCAGCGATACGGATTGGCTGAAGCAGATCCCGTTCCGGGAGTCGCGGTCCTACGTGTCGCGGGCTGGGCTCCAAAACCATGGCAAGCCGGCACTGTCTGCCGGATATAGCCCACCAGACTATGACAAGATTCTGTCCAAAGTG
The DNA here is from genome assembly GCF_014174305.1 of Gluconacetobacter johannae. Lineage (GTDB taxonomy): Bacteria > Pseudomonadota > Alphaproteobacteria > Acetobacterales > Acetobacteraceae > Gluconacetobacter > Gluconacetobacter johannae. Next base: position 41,074 of record NZ_JABEQH010000020.1, read on the forward strand.
GATGCAGCAACGGCAGGCATGGACCCGGAAGTCGGGGATCGGGTCCGGGCCAATATCATTACCCGTCGCAACCAGTGGCAGGTCCAGACTGCGACGCAGCGGGCCGCCTTGGAGAAGCAGGTGTCGGGCATCCAGGCGGCGCAGCTGAACGGGGATGATTCCTATCAGCCGGCGATCACTCCGATCATCGGGCAATTCCAGACCCTCTACCCCGCGCAGGAAGCCGAACAGAAAACCCACGACCTGGTGACCGGCCAGCAGGCCGCGACGGTCTTCGCCGGCATGAAGAACGGCACGCCGCAGGAGATCGCGGACGGCATCCGGTCGCTTCAGGATCCGAACAGCGCCGGATCGAAAGCGGCCGTCCGGTCGATGAAGGGGATGATGGGCGCCACGGCGAGCCCTGCGACCGGCATGAATGGCCAGATCGCCCCCGAGGATTACCAGCTACACCAGCAGTTCGTGGAGCGTGTCGCGGCCTTCGCCCAGCGCCGGCAGGAGGCTCTGGCGAAAGACCCGGTGGCAGCGGTGTCCGAAGCCTCGACCGTGCAGACCGCCCAACAGCATCTGGCCCACGCCATGCAGTCGAACGACCAGAACGCGATCGCGCAGGCCCAGAGGGACGCCATCACCGCCAGCGATGCGATGCAGACCCATCAGGGCGTCCTGCGCCCCCGCATCCTGACCGAAGCGCAAGGCCAGCATGACGTGCAGATGCTGACGGACGCGGACCCCGCCAAGACAAGCGCGGCCCAGATCCTGGATGCCCTGGCGGGCCGGTATGGCGGAGACAGCGACGACAGCGCGTGGCCCCGGGTCTTCGGCGAGTATCAGGAGCATTTTGGCTTGAGCCCGGACTATGTGGCGCTGGGGATCATGAACCAGCCCAACCAGGTGATCGCGCGGGCGGACATGGAACGGGCCATCCACGCCGGGTCGGAACAGCAACTGACGGCCGCCGCCGGGGTCCATGCCGGGAGTGATGCCGGAAAGATCGACGATCCCACGTCCGGCCTGCCGACCCTGATGAGGGACTTTCTGGGAACCACGATGGGCAACCGCGCCGGGCTGGCGACCTACAACGCCATCTATGGGAGCGTGAAACGGCTGGTTCTCTACTACATGGCGAACGGCAAGGGCTTCCAGACGGCGATGAACGATGCCTACGACGGCATCCTGGGCCGGAAATACGACTTCAACGGCACGATGCGCGTCCCGAAGGGCATGCTGTCAGCCACCGAGGACGCGACCAGCCGGGTCATGGACGGACTCGCACCGGACAGCCTCGCGCCCGAGGGCGGCGACCCGAACCTGACGCAGGCACAGAGACAGGAAATCGCCCTCAGCGATGCGCGGAAAGGATCGTGGATTCCGAACGCGCATGAGACCGGCCTGACGCTGATGTCGAGCAGCACTTTTCTTCCGGTCCTTGGCAAGGATGGGAAGCCGATCACCGTCCTGTTCCAGGATATCCGCAACGGGAAATACCCGCCCAGGCTTCCCGGCATCAATTCCGTTGCCTCCATCAGCCCGAGCCTTGTGAAATGACCGGCCTTTACACCGGCGACCCGATCGACAGCGCGACGGAGCGCGCCCAGGGCGTCAACCTGATCTCCAGCTCTCTCGGCGAGCAGATGGCGGCCGAATTCCAGTCGGGCATGGCCGAGACACCGACCGCGCGCCTGGGCCGGCTGGCTTCGTCCTACGACCCCAACGGCGAGATGCTGACGCCCGAGCAGGCGAACGCCCGCTATCCGGGGGAGGGCTTCAAGAGCAACACGGCGGATTCCGTGGCGTCCTCGCTCTACAAGGCCCGGCAGGACCAGGCGATGCGGAGCAGCATCATCGCGCGCGGACCGGGCGGCGTCATTGCCGGCATCGGCGGCTTTGGTTCGCGCCTGCTGCCTCAGATGTTCGACCCGCTCAATGTGGCCTCGATGTTCGTTCCTGGCCTTGGCGAGACCCGCGCGGCGGCGATCCTTGGCCGGGCCGGGATCGAAAGCACGCTGGCAACCCGGGCGCTGGCCGGTGCCACCCAAGGCATGGCCGGGCAGGCCCTGCTGGAACCGACCAACGCGGCCCTCGACCATGCCGACCAGAACGACTGGAGCATGTCGCGCGCCCTGATCGATATCGGCATCGGCGGCTTATTCGGTGGCGGGCTGCATGCTGCCGGCGGCGCGATTGCCGATCGGCTGGGTGCCGGGCGCGCGGCGTCTCAGCCCGCCGAGGCGGCCGAAGCGGCCCCTGAAGCCGTCAACCCGATCGCGCAGCACATGGAAGAGGCCGGCCCGCTGGCCCACGATGCCGCCATGCGCGAGGGGATCGCCGCCCTGGTCGAAGACCGGCCGAACATTGTGAGCGAGGGGCTGGGCTTCCAGGACAGCCTGCTTCACCAGAACGAAGCGGCCAACGTCTCGGACGAACTGGCGGGCTGGCAGCGGCAACAAGAAGGCCTGTCAGCGGATCAGGACGGCCTGCTGAACGAGGCGACGACAACCGACGAAGCGGCCTCGGCGCAGAACGACCGGGCGGGCGCCTCGACGGAAGACCTGCAAAGCCGAGCGGATGCGCTTCAGGCCGAGCATGACCAGCTTGGACAGGAAGCCCAGGCGGCACGGGACCGCTACTCCCGACAGGTCGAGGACACGACCGGCGACCGGATCACGGCCATCCGCGATGAGTTGGCCCAGGACAGCCTGCCGGCGACGCGGCGCGCGGCGCTGGAAGACGAACTGCGCATGGTGACCGAAGGCGGTGGCCAGTCTGCTGCCGACCGGGCGCTGGAGATGGCCCGCACCCTGGCGCATGCCGGCGGTCTGGAGCGGCGCCAGAGCGCGCTGGCGAAGCAGATCCGGCAAATCCAGTCCCGTATGAAGCGCGTGCGTGTCGCCGGGCCCGATGCCTGGAACACGCCGGAGTTTCGCGCAGCAGCAGCGCGCATCCAGTCCCGGCAGGATGTGCTGCACGCCCTCACCCACCGTAGCCTGGGGCGTTACGCCCGGCGCATCGGGTCTTCGGCCTCCGACCGCGATCTTGCCGCCCTGGCCCGGGCGGTCTTGCAGGCGACAGGCGATGACCGGCGACCGGCGATTGCCGCGGCGCTCGATCAGGTCCGGCGCGCGCGTGGCCCTCGGCCACCGCACTATCTCGACCGGGTGGCTGAAGCCTACCAGGGTTACCTTCGGGCCACCGCTGGCAGCGTGGCCGAGACGGGCGAGCCGGAGATCGGCGCCGCGCAGAACATCCTGAACGCGCCGAACCAGCAGGCCGCCGCCATGGATGCCCTGCGCCGCAGCGCGCTGGCCGACCATCCCGAGGTCCAGGCTGCCCGCCAGAGCGTCGACCAGGGCGCGCATGGTGCGCCGGAGGCCGATGCCAGTGATCCCGCGCGCGAGCTGGCCGAGGCACGGACCGCCTATGAGCAGGACCGGGCGGAATTCGAGGCCAGCGTCACCGACGAAGAGCGCAAGGCCCTGGCCGCGATCGACACTGAATTTTCCACCGAAGAGGGCGATGCGCGAGCGATCGAGGCCGCGACCCTCTGCATGGCCGGGAGGCTGTAATGGCTGACGGATCATATCGCGACTGCTTCGCCGCCGCCATCAAGGCCGCCGGCCGGGAGCTGAGCGAAGACGAACTGCACGACCTCTTTACGGCCGCGCAGAACCGCATCGATCGCCTGGTGCGCGAGGGTATGGCGCCCCGCGACGCCGCGACCGAGGCAGCCAGGCAGCTGGGCCATGAATGGAACCTGGCCGCGATCGTCGAGCGGCGGAACAAGGTCATCAACCTGCGCATCCGGCGCGGCCTGGTCGCGGCTGTCGGCGAGGGAGAGGAAGCCCAGCGGGTGCGGGCGATCCTGACCGGCGTGGAAGGCAACAAGCGCGGACTTGCGGACTCAGTCGATGCCCGCATGCACCAGTCCGAAGCCGCGATCATCTCCACCCTGGAAGCTGACCTGAAGCAGGCGGGTGTGCTTGATGCCCTGCTCGACCGGTCGCATGATTTCGACCGTGATATCGGCCGCGAGCTGTGGCGCCTGGAAGACCCGGCGGCAGGCAAGCCGACCGGCAACGAGGCGGCGGCCAAGATCGCGAAGATCCTGCACACCTACCAGGAGAAGATTCGCCTGCGCCTGAACAAGGCCGGGGCGTGGATCGGCAAGCAGGCGCATTACGTGACGCGCCAGAGCCACGACATGTGGAAGATCGCCGCCGCCACGGCCGAAGAGTGGGTCAGTTTCATCCGGCCACTGCTGGACGAACGGACCTTCGACGGGGTCGAGGGCGACCGGGATGCCTGGTTGCGGGAGATCTACAACGCCCTGCGGACGGGCATTCATGAGAACACGACGGGCGCCAGTGGTCCGGCGGGCCCGAAAGGAGCCGGGGCCATGGCCAAGCGGCTCAGCCATGGCCGTGTCCTGCATTTCAAGGATGCCGATTCCTGGATGACCTACAACGAGCGCTTCGGCCGGGGGCACATCGCGGACAGCATCTTCCGGGGGCTGATGCACGGCGCGCGGAATGCAGCCCTGATGGAGCAGTTCGGCACCAACCCCGAGGCCATGTATCGCGACTGGATGGACCGGCTGATCGCCCGCGCCAACAAGCGTGGGGATGCGGAAGCCGTCAAGCGGTTACAAGGCCAGTGGAACGACAGGATCTTCGACACCATCACCGGCAAAGCTAACCAGCCTGCGGATGTGACGCTGGCAAAGGTTGGATCGATGGCGCGTCTGGTCAATCAGGTCCGGATGCTGGGCGGCGTCCTGTTCAGCTCGATCGGTGATCTGGGCGTCAACTCCGCCATGCTGCGCCACAACGGCGTGCCGGTCCTGGAGCGATACGAGGGCATGGTCCGCGGGCTTCTGCCCACCGCGTCGAAGGAACGGGCCTATGCAGCCACGATGCTGGGCGCCGCACATGATTCCCTGCTGGGCGATGTCGTCAGCCGGTTCCGCTCCGAGGACGACCGCCTCGGGCGCATGTCCGCCCAGGTGAGCCGGTTCCATCGGTGGACGGGCCTCACCTACTGGACCGACGCCATGCGCCGCTCCTGCGCCCTGATGCTCAGCCACAACCTCGCGCGCCAGGCCGGCAAGGCATTCGGCAGCCTGCCCCAGCGCCTACAGATCACGCTGCGCCGCTACGGCATCGAGGAGGCGGAATGGAAAGCGCTGAGGAAGGCCAAGATGTTCGCGGCCGATGGGCGGCACTACATCCTGCCGGCCCATCTGACCGACCTGCCCGGCGAGGCGGTGGCGCATCTCGGCGGCGAGCCCGAAGCCACAAAAGCGGACCTGCAACGCAAGCTCCAGACCTACATCATCGACCAGGTGCGCGAGGGCATGACGGAAGGCACCGCCGGCACCCGGACCATGGCCAATTGGGGCACCCAGTCGGGCACCGTGGCGGGCGAGATGGTCCGGCTGATGATGCAGTTCAAAAGCTACGCCTTCACCTACATGTCGCGGACCATGAAGCGCGAGCTGATGCGCATGGGGCCGGGCAACGAAACCGGCGACTTCCGAGGATTCCAGCGTGCCGTGATGGCGGGCGCGGACGTGCCCGGCCTGGCGTGGCTGATCGCGACCACCACCGCCCTGGGCTACGTCTCGATGTCGCTGAAGGATCTGGCCAAGGGGCGCGACCCCAGGGTGCCGGAGACGAAGTCCGACTTCGCCAAGGTCGTCGCAGCCTCCGCTGTGCAGGGAGGCGGGGCCGGGATCTTCGGCGACTTCCTGTTCGGCGAGGCCAACCGGTTCGGCGGTGGCCCGCTGACGACGCTGGCCGGCCCGACCGCCGGCGTCCTCTCGGATGCCGTGCTGCTGTATCAGTCGATCAAGGACGGCTACATCCACTACGGCTTCACGCATAAGGCCAACCAGGAGGCCGGCAGCGCGCTGCTGCGGTTCGGCATCAATGACGTGCCATGGCCGGCGGCGATCCCCCAGGCGGCCCTGCTGAACACGTTCTACGCCAAGAGCGCGATGGAATATCTGGTCTATTACCGGCTCCAGGAGATGATGAACCCCGGCTATCTGCGCCGCTACGAGAACCGGGTGCGGCAGGAGAACAGCCAAGGCTTCTGGCTCTCGCCCTCGTGGAGCCCATACCGCGCGGCGGGGCTGACGCAATGAGCGCGGATTCCGAGCGGAGGATCATCGCCGCCATAGATCCGGGGAACGAGGGCGCGGTCGCCATCCTGAACGGGCGCGGCGAACTGGTGGAGATCTTGGACATGCCGACCTCCGCCATCACGGTTTCCGGCAAGGCCCGGCAGATCGTGTCAGCGCCCCTGCTGGCGATGCTGCTGCGCGCCCACGACCCGGCCGAGGTCTGGATGGAACAGGTTCACGCGGGCCCTCAGATGGGAGGCGTGTCGGCCATGTCGTTCGGCCGGGGTGTCGGGATCATCGAGGGCGCCGTGGCCATGCTGGGCAAGCCGCTGACGACCGTCCGGCCGAACGAGTGGAAACGGGTCATGCGCTGCCCCGCCGACAAGGACGGCGCCCGAACCCGCGCCATGCAGATCTTTCCGACCTGCGCCGACCTGTTCAGGCGGAAGAAGGACGATGGCCGGGCGGAGGCAGCGATGATCGGGGCGTTTGCGGTGCGGGTGGCTACCGGCTGACTGCCGCCTTAAGCAGCAAACTGGTTAGCCACCAGACGCACCTTCACAAAAACAAATGCCCGCGGATGATCCGGCCGTCCGTTTAGGCGCTCTATGACAGCTTCAACTTGTCGTTCGTTTAGCCAAGAGCGAAATGCCTTAGCTTGCAAGCGATTGATGTTACCAATCTTTTCTCCACCCCTCGTCACCATCACAGCGTTTTCGTCATAGGAATTCTCGGGCTCATCGACGATGACAACACGATCGCCGACCCTTGGCGGGGAAGATAGAGTACTCGCATAATGCCGATATCCAGCGATCTCCAGCATCAAATCCAGATTAGCACCTTCTGTATCGAAAGGATTAACAACAGAAAAGCCATCACTAGGGAGCTTGGCCTCTGTCATGGCTAAAAGCGCAATGTCCGAGAGAACAAGATCAGGGGCAAGACGAAATAACTTCTTATATGCATCGAAGTCTGGTCGACTACGGGGCGGCAGCCGACGTAGTAGAGCGTCGACAACACCCTCCGTATGCAAAGACCGCTTCTGATTAAATGCCGGATATCCAGCATAACCTAGTTCTCGGATACGCTCGATCGTCTTACCACTATTCAGTCGCTTGAACTCCTCAGGGTCATCAACATAACGAAGGCTGAGACCCGCGGGATCTGGCAAAAGTTCGGCCACAATCCATCGAAAGCGTTCGTTAAAGTTTTCAGGTGCTTGCCACGCCAAATAGAGCTTCTTGGGATTCGCGACGTGTTGGATCCAGTTTTCCATGTCAGCCTCCCAAAATGGCACCTAAACGCTCCTGCCGCAGCCCGAGGAGCGAACGAACGAATGCGGCACGCTCTGGTGTGAACGAGATGTCTACGGAATAGCTGCAACATTCTTGCAGGATGTCGTCCACGAGCGATTGCCCGAAGCGAATCATATTTTGCATGCTTGTTCCAGCTTCAGGGTTCGCCTGTACCAAAATTTCACAAAGGTCAATATGGGGTGTGCCCTTATCCGCGTCCAGAACCCAAGAGCAGTGATGGGTGCCCTTGGATACATATCGTTCGAGTTCCCTCACCCCCCAGCCCTGGATTTTGCTATCGTTGTGCTCGTAGCCGAGGCTAGTGCCATTGTCGAACAGAGGCGCCATCGTTAGGCCAACCTCAGGCTCGTTCAGGAATCCCCAATTTTCGGGATGTCGGTCAGAGTTACCTATCAACGTGTCAAAGGCGATTGTCTTTGCCCACCAATCGACCGCACTCCATCCATATCTTGCCCCTAGCAATCGGCAAATCCATAAATTGAGCTGGAGTGAGTGCGGGCGCCCAGTTTTTTGGTCACGTAGTACGCGGGCTAGCATATCCTTGGCATGGATTAGTCGTCGTGACCTTGAGATTGTAGGACCTTGAATAAATGACTGCATCAGCACGCCTAGAGCCCCAGTCTCCTGATTGAGGCCGACATGACATGTCGGGACAGTGAGGCCGAGATTTTGCCCTAAGCGAGACGCTATCATCTCAGACCAAAGCTGATTCGCCTGCCATGAACGCTTGGCTGTCTTGAAAATGTAAGTCTGACCAGCCACAACCCGGCCATCAGTTTCATCGCTCGGGCAGATCAAAATCTGCTTTGGCTGAGAGCCGATGGGGTGATAGGGGAAATCCTCATCAAACGGCCACTTCTCGACAAAAATAGGCGTCATCGGTCGATGCCTTTTCCTCGAAGACCATCGAGCCAGTGACTCTCGTCAACCTCATCCGGCCTCTCCAGCACGCTGAACAGCAGCGTCATCTCAAGAGGAATGCCGAATTCTCGAGACAAAACGAAAACCCCCGCTCGAAAGCGGGGGCTGATGGAAGACCGGCGCTCTATCCGACTGAGCTACCAGAGCCGAAGAAATTGGCGCTCTGGGTGAGATTCGAACTCACGACCCCCGGTTTGGGGTGGGGGCTAACGCCCCAATGCGTTCGCTCGTATGCCACGCCATTCGGGTAAAAGTCAAGACAATTTACGACGTTGCCGATTGCCCCCGGCCCGTGTCCTTCCTCAGCCGCACCCCAGCTCCACCCCCGTTCTCGGCGATGAATTCCACGCCGGCGGTCTCCAGGGCGGTGCGGATGGCGCCAGATAACAATGCACGTTATCGCTTCACCATGGCCTTCAGTTTTGCAATCCGTAAAGCGACTTCAACGCCACTTTCTACGGATCGGCGTTCTTCGGGCCCGATGCCGGCAGCATCAATCATCGGGCTTCTAAACTGCTCGAGATAGGCTTGGAGTGCAGGTCGGCTGATCCGGGTCGCCCGGGGGCGTCTATAGGCCTCCAATTTGCCACTGCGGATATCGCGACGAAGCGTCTCCGGGTGCAGCCCTAATAAGGCAGCGGCCTGTGCAATCGTCATGAGGGGCGTGATGTCGTCCATCGGTTGTTCTCCTTGCCATGAGAAGACAAGGGCGAGCCCGCAGGATGGTTGCACGGTTCCTTGTGGAACGAACCCCATGCGGGCGGATTCCAGGAAGACAAGTAAGGGTTAAGTGTCCTGCTCTTCGTTTTGCTTCGATGTGCTCGTAACGTTTGCCCTCGAAGGCTTGCATTGAGGGGTTTCATTCAAAGGTCGATAGCGTTGGCGTTCCTCTTCTGTCCGGGGCCTTCCGAATAATTCCTCATGGATGCTGTCCACACTTCTCTTCATTCGGACTCCAACGCCTTCCCCATTTTCCGAAATGAATGCGACTCCCGCCGCTTCTAGGGCCAACCGGATAGCGACGAGGGTCCGGGGATGAGGGTTGCGCCGTCCCGCCTCGAAGTCAGCCAATGTTGCCACAGCAACCTCTGCTTTGCGCGCGAGGTCATCGCGCTTCATGCGAAGCATCGCACGAGCGCCCAGGCATTGCTCAGGTGTCAAATCTGACATTGGTTCCTATGATTGACTTTGGGCAATATCAGTGATTATAGCTGACCTTGGCTGAAAGGCCAATGCTGGCCGGCACCGCGACTGGTCCTCGTGGAGCCGGCCTAACCACATCCGAGAGGAGACCTCGGCAATGGCCAGTCGTGCCTATAGCACATCCCCACAGACGTGGGCATGGACACTCGTACGCGCAACCGGGATATCGGTTGCAATGGCGTTCCTCTTTTTCGTCGCCCTGGCCGGCTTCGCCCAGCCGGAGACGCTGGCCAGCCACACGGCCCGGCCCGCTCATGCGCCGCTGGTGCTGGCGGAGGGCGGCCGATGAGCCAGAAGCGCATGGATGCCATCGCGGCCGCCGGCTTCAAGGTTCAGAACCTTGCGACGCTCCTGATCTGGGCCGGAAACGCGGCCGGGCAGACCTGTTTCGAGGCGACACAGGAGCGGCTGTCTCATCTCGGTTTCGCCATGCAGCAGGCTGGGGAGGAACTCTTTCGGCTGTCGGAGGAAATCACCGACGCCGCAGACCCGTCGGGGGAGTGGTCACGATGAAACGGACGATCGACCACCACCAGGGCGTCACCGACGGGACGAAGGATGTCCTGGTCCATCCTTACGCCCTCGAATGGCAGGCCCTCCACACACGCGACCTTCGCGACGTCGCCCTTGCGATTGGTCGCGACATGGATCTGGTGCGCACTCCCGCCGAGGAAGTGGTGTCGGACTGGATTGGCGCGGTTCAGTGGATGGCAGCCTATGCCGAGCGGATCGCTCAGAACGCTGACAAGGATGCCGCTGCCCTGCGGAAAGGTGGTGCGGCATGAGCCGCCTCCGCAGCCTGGTCATGTCCGCGCTGGGAACCGAGCGCCGATCATGGCGGATAGAGGCCCCGCTCAGCCTTATCCCGGATGGGCAGTGGGCGCCAGCTGCCGCGGCGGAGAGACGGCGCGTGAACCGCGCCTACATCGCAACCCGGGCAAAGGTCTACGAGGGGCGCCCCCGCACCATGGCGGATCTGGTCGCGAAGGCGCGGCTGGTGATCGAGGACACGAGGCATAGCCCCGATACCGACGAGTGGGGCGTGGCTCTTGCGCACGACATTCTGGCACTGGCGGGGAGGCGGCGATGAGGCGCGTCACTCTACAGGCCGCGTTGTTCGTCCTGGTCCCGATTGCCTGCTGGTCCGTCCGTGCCAGCAGCGCCCTGGGGGCTTTCACGCTACGTCTCTGGCGGGAGGCGCAAGCCTGATGGGCCGTCCCCGCAAAGTCTGGCCCGAGGCGCGGGTCCGTGAACTGGTCCGGCTGCGCGAGGCCGGACTGACCTGGAAGCAGATCGGCGCACGGCTCGGCCTGCCGCACGTCACCTGCTCCCGTTACTGGCAGGAGGTATTGGGGCGCCCAGCGTTTCGGGTGTCCCGTCAGCATCAACAGCAGGAGGCCAGGGTATGAGCCGCAAGCTACCTGTGGCGACGCCCGATCGCATTGCTGCAATCAACCAACAGACCCGCGACCTCGCCATGCTGTCGGTGCTGATAGTCAGCGCCAGTCGAGCGGCACTGCATGACGACAGGGTCAGGCCCGAGGCCTACGCGATGGCCATGGAATGGGTCGGGAATGAGATTGAAAGCCGCCTGGCGGTGATCAGTGAGGCTCTGTCATGAGTCCGGCCGAAGTCCGCATTTCGGCTTGTTCTGCGGGGTCCGCTACGGGTCCGCAAGTTTTTGCCCTTTTGAGGGCAGATCGGAAAATCGTGGAATTTCAAGGGCTCCATGGTGGGCGCACAAGGACTCGAACCTTGGACCCGCTGATTAAGAGTCAGCTGCTCTACCAACTGAGCTATGCGCCCATGGAGTTGGCCCTTTCGGGTGACGCGCTTCTAACAGCGCACCACCGTCAGGGCAAGGGGGTTTGTTGAAAAAAATCCCCCTGGTTCAGACGGTCCGTCAGCCGTTCAGGCGGGCCAGTACCGCATCGAACTGGTCCAGCGAATGATAGAGGATGCGGATCGACCCGCCCTTCCCGTCGAATGCGATCTGCACCTTCAGGCCCAGGCGGGCCGACAGGTCGCGTTCCAGGACCTGGATTTCCGGGTCCTTGCGTTCGGCGGCGGCGGGCGCGGGCTTTTGGGCCTGGCGGGCGGTCTTCTGGATCAGGGCTTCGGTCTGGCGGACGTTCAGGCCCTGGTCCAGGACGATCTTCAGCGCCGCCACCGGGTCGGGGTGGGCCAGCAGGGCGCGGGCGTGGCCGGCGGTCAGCTCGCCATTACGCAGGGCGTTGCGAACTGCCCCCGGCAGGTTCAGCAAGCGGACCATGTTGGCGACATGCGACCGCGACTTGCCCAGGGCGCCGGCCAGTTCGTCCTGCGTCAGGCGATAATCCTGCAACAGCCGTTGCAGGCCCTCGGCTTCCTCGATCGCGTTCAGGTCGGCGCGTTGCAGGTTTTCGACCAGGGCGGCCGCCATGGCGTCGCCGTCGTCCAGCGTGCGGATATGCACCGGGACTTCGTGCAGCGCGGCCATCTGCGCCGCGCGCCAGCGCCGTTCGCCGGCGATGATCTGAAAGACGTTCTCGCGCTCGGGGTGCGGGCGGACCAGGATCGGTTGCAGGATGCCGCGCGTGCGGATCGAATCCGCCAGTTCGCTCAGGGCCTCGGGTTCCATGACCTGGCGCGGCTGGAACGGACCGGGTTCCAGCAGATCGACCGGCAGGGCGCCGGCCCGGTCGCCGGTCGCCTTGCCCGACACGCGGGCGATCGTGGGGGCCTGGTCCCCCAGCAGCGCCGCCAGCCCCCGGCCCAGACGCGGGCGGGCCTGATCCTTCTTCGTGCTCATGCCCGGGCGGCCTTCCGTTTGGGTTTGCTGATGCCCATCCGGGCCACCACTTCGTTAGCCATGGCCAGATAGGCCATCGCGCCGCTGGATTTGGGGTCGTAGGTCATGGCCGGGCGGCCATGGCTCTGGGCCTCGGAAATGCGGATGTTGCGCGGGATCAGGGTGTCCATCACCTGGTCGCCGAAGAAGCCGCGCGCGTCGGCGGCCACCAGTTCCGACAGGTTGTTCCGCCGGTCGTACATGGTCAGCACGATGCCCGCGACATGCAGGTCGGAATTGAAGGCGCGGCGGATGCGATCGACCGTGCGGACCAGTTGGCTGATGCCTTCCAGCGCGAAGAATTCGCATTGCAGGGGCACGATGACCCCGTCGGCCGCGACCAGGGCGTTCAGGGTCAGCAGGCCCAGGCTGGGCGGGCAGTCGATCAGGACCACATCGAAGCCCTGCCCCGCCCGCGCGATGGCCTCGCGCAGCCGGAATTCCCGCCGGTCCTGCATGACCAGTTCCAGTTCCGCGCCGGCCAGTTCGGTATCCGCCGCGACGATCGACAGGTTCGGAACTTCGGTGGCCTGGATCAGATCGCCCGGCGGGGTTTCGTCCATCAGCAGGGCGTAGGTGCCGAGCCGGCGGGCGTCATAGCCGACGCCCAGCCCGGTCGAGGCATTGCCCTGCGGATCGATGTCGATCAGCAGGACCGAAAAGCCCTGCTCGGCCAGCCCCGCGGCCAGGTTGATCGCCGTCGTGGTCTTGCCGACGCCGCCTTTCTGGTTCGCGAGGGCAAGAATACGAGGAGCGCGCACGGCGTCATGGACCCGCTGCACGTTCTTCTGAGTGTCTGACACGCCTGATATCGCCCAATCTGAGAATGGTACCGTCCGCGTTGGTGCGGCTTGGTAATCGGGATATGGCCATGTGCCAGTCGGCAGCGGCCGAGGTCAACTCATCCTCGACGTTTCTGCCCTTCAGGAACAGACAAAATCCGTCGGGGGCCAGGAAACGGGTGGCCCAGCCCAGCAATTGCGGCAAGGCGGCCAGCGCGCGGGCGGTGACGACCTGCACCGGCGCGATGTCCGCCCGTTCGATCCGCTGGGCCACGATGGTTGCGCGCACGCCCACCAGGCGCGCGGCCTCGCGCAGGAAAGCGGCCTTGCGGACGTCGGATTCGATCAGCGTGACGTCGGCGTCGGTCGCCATGGCGACGATCAGGCCGGGGAAGCCGCCGCCCGAGCCCATGTCCGCCAGCCGGACCCCGGGCGGGATCAGGCTGGCCAGTTGCAGGCTGTCGGCGATGTGGCGGTCCCACAGATGGGGCAGGTCGCGGGGCGACACCAGATTGATCCGCCCGTTCCAGCGGGTCAGGATCTCGGCGAACAGGTCCAGCCGGCGGCGCAGTTCGGGCGACGGCGCGGCCTCACCTGCGGGGTTCGGTTTCACGTGAAACATCACGCCACCTGCCGAAGATGCGACAGCAGCGCCACCAGCGCCGAGGGCGTGACGCCGGGAATGCGCTGCGCCGCGCTGAAGCTGGCCGGGCGGGCGGCGGCCAGGCGCTCCTGCATTTCGGTGCTCAGCCCGCCGATGCGGCGATAATCGAGGTCATGGGGCAGCACGATGCGCGTGTCGGCCTCAAGCTGCCGGATCTCGCGCGCCTGGCGGGCCAGATAGCCGCTGTAGCGCGCCTCGGTTTCCACATGGCGGCGGACGCGCACCGGCAGGTCGGCGAACCAGGGGGCGACGCGGTCGATGGCATCGGGTGCCGCTGCTGTGGCCAGCACGTCCAGCAGGGTGCGGCGCCGCCCGTCGGCCGAGACCGGGACGCCGGCCTGGTTCAAGGCGTCGGGCAGGAAATGTTCGCCCGCCGCCCGCTGCATCGCGCCGTCGATGGCATCGCGGTCCGCCTGGAACAGGCGGGCCCGCTCGGCGCCGACGCAGCTCCATTCCAGCCCGCGCCCGGTCAGGCGCAGGTCGGCATTGTCGGCCCGCAGGCTCAGCCGGTATTCGGCGCGCGAGGTGAACATGCGATAGGGTTCCGAGACGCCCTGCGTGGTCAGGTCGTCGATCATGACGCCGAGATAGGCCGCCCCCCGGTCGATGCTGACGGGGGCCGACCCGCCGGCCTGGCGGGCGGCGTTGATGCCCGCCAGCAGGCCCTGGGCGCCGGCCTCCTCATACCCCGTGGTGCCGTTGACCTGCCCCGCCAGGAACAGGCCCGGCAGGGCAGCGAGTTCCAGGCCCGGCGTCAACTGGCGTGGGTCGATGAAATCATATTCCACCGCATAGCCGGGGCGCACGATGGCGCAGTGTTCCAGACCGGGGATGGAGCGGATCATTTGGGCCTGCACGTCGGCCGGCAGGCTGGTGGAAATGCCGTTCGGGTAGACCAGGTCGCCGCCCGGATTGCCCGGCAGGGCTTCGGGTTCCAGGAAGATCTGGTGGCTGTCGCGCTCGGCGAAACGGACCACCTTGTCCTCGATGGAGGGGCAGTAGCGCGGCCCCCGCCCCGCGATGGCCCCGCCATAGACGGCCGACAGATGCAGATGCGCGCGGATCAGCTCGTGCGTGCGCGCCGTGGTGGCAGTGATCCGGCAGGACAGTTGCGGGTTGGCAAGGGTGGTGGTCAGCCGGCTGAACGGTTCGGGCACCGCATCGCCCCGGTCTTCCGCCAGGGCGTCCCAGTCGATGGTCGCGCGATCCAGGCGCGCGGGTGTGCCGGTCTTCAGCCGCCCCATGGTCAGGCCCAGCGCCTGCAACCGCTGGCCCAGGGCCTGGGCCGGGGCCTCGCCCACCCGCCCGGCGGGGGTGCTGTCATGGCCGATATGGATCATGCCGCGCAGGAAGGTCCCCGCCGTCAGCACCACGGCGCCGGCGCGCAACGGCCGCCCGTCCTCGCACACCACGCCGGCCACGTGGCCGGCGGCATCCACGATCAGGTCGCCGGCGGCCCCTTCCGCGATCTCCAGGTTCGGGGTTTCTGCCAGCAGGTCGCGGATGGCCTGGCGATAGAGCGACCGGTCGGCCTGGGCGCGCGGCCCGTGCACCGCCGGCCCTTTCGAGCGGTTCAGCAGCTTGAAATGGATGCCGGCCCGGTCGGCCGCCCGGCCCATCAACCCGTCCAGCGCGTCGATCTCGCGCACCAGATGGCCCTTGCCGATGCCGCCGATCGCCGGGTTGCACGACATGGCGCCGATGGTCTCCAGCCGGTGTGTCAGCAGCAGCGTCCGCGCCCCGCTGCGCGCGGCGGCGGCGGCGGCCTCGCACCCCGCATGGCCGCCCCCGATGACGATGACGTCGTGCTGGCCCTTCACCCGAACATTCCCCCTTCCTACTTGCCGATGCAGAACTGGCCGAAGACCGTGTCCAGCACCTCCTCGACGCCGACCGCGCCGGTCAGGCGGCCCAATGCCCGCATGGCCTGGCGCATGTCTTCGCCGCGCATCTCCGGCCAGTCCATATCCAGTGCGGTGGTCAGATGGGAAGCGGTTTCTTCGATGGCTGCGCGATGGCGCGCCCGGGTCAGCGGCGGGCCGGCCGATGCCGCCGTCAGCCCCCGCGCCCGCTCGGCCAGGGCGGCGCGCAGCGCATCCATGCCACGGTCCTGATGGATGCTGATGCCAATGGCGCCGTCGGGCGCCGGACCCAGGTCGATCTTGTTGCGGACCAGGATCGCCCCCTTCGGCACGTCGGCCGGCGGCGTCTCGCCGTCGAACATCGCGATCACGCAATCGGCGTGTTTCACGTGAAACAGCGCCCGGCGCACTCCCTCGGCCTCGATCTCGTCCTGGGTGTCGCGCAGGCCGGCGGTGTCGATCAGGGTCACCGGCACCTCGCCCAGCACCACCCGCACCTCGATCGCGTCGCGCGTGGTGCCCGCGATGGACGACACGATGGCGGCCTCGCGCTCGGCCAGCGCGTTCAGCAGGCTCGATTTCCCGACATTCGGCGCGCCGACGATGGCGAACGTCAGGCCGCGTCGCAGCTTCTCGCCGCGTCCGCCGTCGTCCAGATGGGCCTGCATCTCGCATCGCAGGGCGGCCAGGTCGTCCAGCAGCGCCTGTTCGATCTCGGGCGGCAGGTCTTCGTCGGGGAAGTCGATCAGCGCTTCCTGATGCGCCAGCAGAACCCGCAGGCGGGCCGCCCACCCGTCATACAGGCGGCTCAGCCTGCCGTCGGACTGGTCCAGCGCCTGGCGGCGCTGGGCCTCGGTCTCGGCCGCGATCAGATCGGCGATCCCTTCGGCCTCGACCAGATCCAGCCGGCCGCCGGCAAAGGCGCGGCGGGTAAATTCGCCCGGTTCGGCCGGGCGCGCGCCCAATGCCACCAGGGCGTCGGACACCGCCGCGATCACCGCCGGGCCGGCATGCAGGTGCAATTCCGCGCTGTCCTCGCCGGTATAGCTGCGCGGCGCGGGGAACCACAGCACCAGCGCCCGGTCCAGCAGGATGGGGCCGGACGGATCGTCGCGCCGCCACAGGCCGCGCAACGATGCCTGCCGGGGTGCGGGCAGCGTCCCGCACAGGGCGCGCAGGATGGCGTCGCACCCTGCCCCGCTCAGGCGCATGACCGCGATCGCCGCCCGCCCGGCGCCGGTCGCCAGCGCGAAGATCGGTGGGTGTCCTGCCTGTGCCGTCATGGGGTGTGCGTCCGTCCCTGCCTTGTCCGTGAGGTCACCATGGGCTGGTGAGCCCACGCTATCCTCTTGCATGTGGCGTCATCCGGCGGAAGAGTACAGAGTCACCTTCGCGGCGGATATGGGTTCGCCGGGTATGAATGGGACAAGGGCCAGGGACACGGAATGCCGCAACTCTCGATGCACTCGCCGCTGGGCGACCTGACCCTGTCGGAAGACGACGGCGCGATCGTGGCGCTGGATTGGGGCTGGGGCCGCGACCAGGATGAGACGTCCCTGCTGGTGGCCGTTCGCGACCGTCTGGACGCCTATTTCGACGGCGGGGCCGATCCGTTCGCCGACCTGCCGCTGGCGCCGTACGGCACCGCCTACCAGCAGAGGGTCTGGCAGGTCCTGCGCGCCATCCCGGCGGGGCAGACACGGACCTATCGCGATATCGCGCAGGTGGCCGGCGGGTCGCCCCGTTCGGTCGGGCAGGCCAACAGCGTCAATCCGATCCCGATCCTGATCCCCTGTCACCGCGTCGTCGCCGTCCAGGGGCTGGGCGGCTATTCCGGTGACGGCGGCCTGGACGACAAGCTGTTCCTGCTGGGGCTGGAGGGCGCCGCCGTCCCGGCCCTGGCGTAGACACGACAAGAACCAACGGAGAAAACGCGATGTTCAGGGCAATTCGCATCCACGCGTATGGCGGTCCCGAGGTCCTGAAGCTGGAAACGCTGCCCACGCCCGTCCCCGGAACGGGGGAAATCCTGATCCGGCAGGAGGCGATGGGGGTCAATTTCATCGACACCTATTTCCGCAAGGGTCTGTACAAGCTGCCGACCCTGCCAGCCATCCTGGGCATGGAAGGCGCGGGCGTGATCGAGGCCGTCGGCGCGGACGTCACCGACATGGCCCCCGGCGACCGTGTCGCCTACCCCACGGCCCTGGGCGGCTATGCCGAAGTCCGGACCATCGCGGCCGATCGCGTCGTGCCCCTGCCGCCCTTTATATCGTCGGACGTCGCGGCGGGCGTCATGCTGCGCGGGCTGACGGTGCACGCCCTGCTGCGCGAGGTGTACGACGTCAAGCCGGGCGAGACGATCCTGGTCTACGCCGCCGCCGGCGGGGTCGGGTTGCTGATGTGCCAGTGGGGGCGGCATCTGGGCGCGCGGGTCATCGGCGTTGTCTCGACCGAGGAAAAGGCCGAACTGGCCCGCCAGAACGGCGCGGCCGACGTGCTGATCGGCCATGACAACCTGCCCGCGCGCGTACGCAAGCTGACGGACGGGGCGATGGTGCCGGTCGTCTACGACAGCATCGGCAAGGATACGTTCGTGGCCAGCCTGGATTGCCTGGCGCCGCGCGGGCTGATGGTCAGCTACGGCAACGCGTCCGGCGAGGTCACGGGCATGTCGGTGGGGATGCTGGCCACGCGCGGCAGCCTGTACCTGACCCGGCCGGGGCTGACGACCTACATCGCCCAGCGTTCGGCCCTGCTGAAGGGGGCCGAGGAGCTGTTCGGCCTGATCGGCCAGGGCGTGCTGTCTGTGCGGATCGGCCAGCGCTTTGCCCTTGCCGACGCCGCCGACGCCCACCGCGCCCTGGAAGCGCGGGTGACCACCGGCAGTACGATCCTGCTGCCGTGATCGGCGAAGTCGGGCTTTGCCCGAACCCATCCGTTATCCAGGATCGGGGGACCTGAGGCCCTGGACCCCGATCCGGTATGAGACGACCGGGTTTCCAGAGGGCGATGCCCTTTGGCGGGTTGCAGGGCAGCGCCCTGAGGCGGCGCCCTCAATAGCCCGTGTAGCGGCTCGGCCGGCGCCCATCATGGGCGCCAGGTTGAAACTGATGGGTGATGAGGCTTCGTTCCGATTTCCACTTATTTATCCATGTAATATGTATTCAACGCTTAATATCAACTATATATGAATAAATTTTATTGGAAATTTGTACGTATTAATACATGGTTAATTGGATATAATCTCTAACCTTAAGAGTATTCAATTATATGGATTATTTTATTAAATAACCATATAAAGATGAAAAAATATTACGAGATTAATGAGGAAGATTTTCTACCATTTCATGTTTTTCGCGTTTTTATTCCCTCTTTCGGGCGTGGTGACAGCACAAGTTGTGTCTGCCCGGGAATTGGGAAGCTCTCATGAGGGCAAGCTTACACACGCGTTCAACACCATCATCGCAGATGACCTTGCTTCGGCTCCTACCGACGTCAAGACTCTTGTTCGCAAGGAATCCGTTCTCGATGACAAATGCGGCGGCGAAGACGAACTTGCCACCAACCCCGCCTGCAGGACACGTAATACTCTCAAACAGCAGATCAAGGCGCGGGGATGGTGCTACGGTCCCGATGAGGCTGGGGGCAAGCATTGGCTGCGGTGCTCCCAGGGGCAACCGGCCGCCGACCTGGCTCACCGACGTCCCGTCCCGGCCCGCTGGCTTGACAAGAGGTCGGGCAGTCTTTTGAACCTGCCCAGGCAGTTCCCTCTCATCTCGGCCGTGCTGGACCGCTCGCACCAGCAAACAGGGGCGGCGCAGCAAGAGGAAGGGGACGACATGGCGGGCGGCTATCAGGGCACATACTCGGATGGCTTGAAGGCCCTCGCCATTGTCGCCATCCTGGCCCTCTTCCTGATGGGTCTTATCTACCTTCCGATGACATGAGGGATTCCGCGCGCCTGGGCAGCGGCGCGCGCGCCTCCACTCGGCACTCGCTGGATGCATGCCTGATGAAGCGCATCATACATCCGTTGACACCGTTGCCGGAGTTCATCCCGGCAGCAGTGTCGAGCGACGAGAAACTGACGGCATAGCAACACCGGGCGATAGCTTATTTCCGCCGCAAACCTGTCCGAACGGTTGGGGCCACCTCTGCCATGGGTGGTCCATCATCTTCGTCATCATGCGCCCATGAAAAAACCCCGGCACCGTCGTCCGGTACCGGGGCTTTTCCGTGCGGCGCCGACCTGCAATCAGGTATTCATCGCGTCGAAGAAATCGCGGTTGGTCTTGCTGTATTTCAGCTTGTCCAGCAGGAAGTCCATCGCATCCATCGTCCCCATCGGGGCCAGGATGCGGCGCAGGACCCACATCTTCGACAGTTCGGAGCGTTCGACCAGCAGTTCTTCCTTGCGGGTGCCGCTCTTGGTGATGTCGATCGCGGGGAAGGTGCGCTTGTCGGCCAGCTTGCGGTCGAGGATGAGTTCCGAGTTACCGGTGCCCTTGAATTCCTCGAAGATGACCTCGTCCATGCGACTGCCGGTGTCGATCAGCGCAGTGGCGATGATGGTCAGCGATCCGCCTTCCTCGATATTGCGGGCCGCGCCGAAGAAGCGCTTGGGGCGCTGCAGGGCGTTGGCGTCCACGCCGCCGGTCAGCACCTTGCCCGATGACGGCACCACGGTGTTGTAGGCGCGGGCCAGGCGGGTGATGGAATCCAGCAGGATCACGACGTCGCGCTTGTGCTCGACCAGGCGCTTGGCCTTTTCCAGCACCATCTCGGTCACCTGGACGTGACGGGTCGCCGGTTCGTCGAAGGTCGAGGACACGACCTCGCCCCGGACCGAGCGCGCCATGTCCGTGACTTCTTCCGGCCGTTCGTCGATCAGCAGGACGATCAGGAAGACTTCGGGATGGTTGGCGGAAATCGACGACGCGATGCTCTGCAGCATCACGGTCTTGCCGGTGCGCGGCGGGGCGACGATCAGGGCGCGCTGGCCCATGCCGATCGGCGAGACCAGGTCGATGACGCGGGGAGTGAAATCCTTGGTCTGGCCCTTGCTGCCCTTGGTGCCTTTTTCGGGTTCACCGCCGACGGCGTTGGCCTCGACTTCCATCTTCAGCCGGCGCTCGGGGTAGAGGGGCGTCAGATTGTCGAAATTGATCCGGTGGCGGACGGCCTCGGGCGGCTCGAAATTGATCGTGTTGACCTTGAGCAGCGCGAAATACCGTTCGCCGTCGCGCGGGGCGCGGATCTGCCCCTCGACGGTGTCGCCGGTCCGCAGGCCGAAACGCCGCACCTGGCTGGGCGAGATATAGATATCGTCCGGCCCCGGCAGGTAGTTGGCTTCCGGCGAGCGCAGGAAACCGAAGCCGTCGGGCAGGATTTCCAGCGTGCCCTCGCCATGGATCGCCTGGTCATTGTCGGCAAGGGTCTTGAGGATGGCGAACAGCATGTCCTGCTTACGCAGGGACGATGCGTTTTCGATTTGCAGGCTTTCGGCGTAGGCCAGAAGGTCCGCGGGCGTTTTGGCCTTGAGTTCGGCGAGATGCATTCACGATGCCTTGAATGGGCAGGTCACGATCGGGGAGAGAACAGGTTGACCCGAAGGGAGGTGCAGGGCACCTGCCGGACGACCGGACAAACCGGGACCCGGTCAACATCGTTCCAGACGGAGGGAGCGCGTAACGGGTGAAGTCCGTCAGCGATGACCGCGACAGTAGGGATGCCCGCCCCAAAGGTCAAGTCCGGCGCGGGTACGCCGCGTTCACGCCTGCGCGTGGCCTGCGCCCGAGGGGGAATGACGTCAGCGGCCGGGGCCCAGCCATCCCCGCTTCCAGAACCACAGCAGCGGCAGGATGACCGTCGCCGCCATCAGCGCCAGCGAATACCAGTAGCCGTACCGCCAGCCCAGTTCGGGAATATCGTGGAAATTCATGCCGTAGATCCCGGCCACCAGCGTCGGCGCGACGCCGATGAAGCTGACCACGGTCAGGATCTTCATGCCGTTATTCTGTTCGATGCTGATAAAGCCCAGCGTGGCGTCCAGCAGGAACTGCACCTTGTTCGACGTCTGGGACACGAAATCGTTCAGCGACCCGATATCCCGCGCGACGGTGGCCAGGCGGGCGCGCAGCCGTTCGGACAGGTCGTGCTTCTTGTTCTCGCTGACGAAGATCGCGATCCGCTCCATCCCCAGCAGGCTGTCGCGCACCGACGAGGCCAGGTCGCCCGACCGCCCCACCCGCCGCAGCAGCGTCCGCAGCACCATGTCGCCCTTCCCCGCGCTGGGCTGGTCGGCCTGGAAGACCTCGCGCGACAGGGTGTCCAGCGACTGCCCCAGATGTTCCAGGATGTCGGCCAGCCGGTCCACGACCGCCTCCATAATCAGGACCGAGACCTCGTCGCCGCTCAGCTTGTCCTGGCGGTCGGCAATCTGGCGGGCCACCAGGTCGAAGGCCGAGTACGCGGTGAAGCGGATCGTCAGCAGCCGGTTGCGCGACAGGATGAAGCCGACGGGCGAGACGAAGAAATTGTCCTGCATCCGCCGGACCAGCGGCGTGGACAGGTAGACGGCGTCGTCTTCCATGAACAGGCGCGACGAACTTTCGATTTCCTCCAGGTCGTCGCGGGTCGGGATGCGCTGGCCGGTGATGCGGGCGGCCAGGGCCTGCTCGTCGGGGGTCGGGTCCAGCAGGTCCAGCCAGGGGGTGTTGGCCGCGTCGGCCTCGCCCGTGATGGTCCGCGCGGGCGCGCCGGGCCTGTGCGCAAGAAACATGCCGTCCCTATCCCTCCGGTTCCGGCCAAACCCAGGGCCAGGCCCCGGAGCCGGGCCAAGATATCCGGTGCCGTGGCGCGCCTGTCAAATGGCGGCCAGCCGGGCGCGGGCGCATGGGGGACGGTACAGGAGATCTGGACAGGAGACTGGTAATTTTCCGGCACTCGGTCCAGAACACGCTACGCCGCCGCGCGGGGCGCACCGGCGGACGGCGGGGGACCCCGCCCGCATCGGAAGGCTTCTGGAGAACGACGTGAGCGCAGCAGACATGCACGGGACGCAGCCGGACGGAACGCCGGCAGGGGATACGCCGGCCAGGCCCAACAGCCTGCGGGCCGGGCCGGACGCACGGGGCCGCTTCGGCATCTTCGGCGGCCGCTTCGTGGCCGAGACGCTGATGCCGCTGGTGCTGGAACTGGACCAGGCCTATGCCGCGGCCAAGGCCGACCCGGCCTTCCGGCGCGAGCTGGACTATTACCTCAAGGATTATGTGGGCCGTCCCAGCCCGCTGTGGTTCGCCCATCGCCTGACGCAGGAACTGGGCGGCGCCAAGATCTACATGAAGCGCGAGGAGCTGAACCACACCGGTTCGCACAAGCTCAACAACGTCATGGGCCAGATCCTGCTGGCCCGCCGCATGGGCCGCAGCCGCATCGTCGCCGAGACCGGCGCCGGCCAGCACGGGGTCGCCACCGCCACGGTCTGCGCCCTGTTCGGCATGAAATGCGTCATCTACATGGGCGCCACCGATGTCGAGCGGCAGAAGCCCAACGTGTTCCGCATGCGCCTGCTGGGCGCCGAGGTCGTGCCCGTGACCTCGGGCGCCGGCACGCTGAAGGACGCGATGAACGAGGCGATGCGCGACTGGGTGACCAACGTCCGCGACACCTATTTCCTGGTCGGCACGGTGGCGGGGCCGCACCCCTATCCCGAGATGGTGCGCGACTTCCAGTCGGTGATCGGCGAGGAAACGCGCCAGCAGATGCACGCGGCCGAAGGCCGCCTGCCCGACATCATCGTGGCGGCCATCGGCGGCGGGTCCAACGCCATGGGCATCTTCCACCCCTTCCTCGACGATGCGTCGGTGCGCCTGATCGGCGTCGAGGCCGCCGGCCGCGGGCTGGACAGCGGCGAGACCGCGGCCTCGATCCTGCGGGGGCGGCCGGGCGTGCTGCACGGCAACCGCACCTACCTGCTGCAGGACGCCGACGGCCAGATCGACGAGGCCCATTCCATCAGCGCCGGGCTGGATTATCCGGGCATCGGGCCGGAACATTCCTGGCTGCACGACATCGGGCGGGCTGAATATGTCGGCGCGACCGACGACGAGGCCCTGGCGGCCTTCCAGCTCTGCACCCGCACCGAGGGCATCATCCCGGCGCTGGAATGCTCGCACGCGCTGGCGCATGTGGCCAGGATCGCGCCTACCCTGGACCCCGAAACCCTGATCGTGCTGAACGTGTCGGGCCGGGGCGACAAGGACATCTTCACCGTCGCCGCACATCTGGGAGTGACATTGTGAGCCGCCCCTCAAGCCGCATCGCCCGGCGCTTCGCCACGCTGAAGGCGCAGGGACGCGGCGCCCTCATCCCCTACCTGCAGGCCTGCGACCCCGATTACGACACCTCGCTGGCGCTGCTGCGCGCCATGCCGGGGGCCGGCGCCGACCTGATCGAGATCGGCGTGCCCTTCAGCGACCCCAGCGCCGACGGGCCGATCATCCAGGCCGCCGCCCGCCGGGGCCTGAAGGGGGGCTCGACGGTCGCAAAGGTGCTGGAGATGGTCGCCCGCTTCCGCGAGGGCGATTCCGACACCCCCATCGTGCTGATGGGATACCTGAACCCGATCGGGGCCTACGGGCCGGAGCGCTTCTGCGCCGATGCGGCGCGGGCCGGGGTAGACGGGCTGATTATCGTCGACCTGCCGCCCGAGGAGGCCGACCTGCTGGAAGGCCCCGCCGCCGCCCACGGGCTGGACATCGTGCGCCTGGTGGCCCCCACCACGACGGATGCGCGCCTGCCGGTGGTCTTCGACCATGCGTCGGGCTTTGTCTATTATGTCAGCATCACCGGGGTCACCGGCACGCGCACCGCCAGCAGCGACGAACTGGCGGCCGCCCTGCCGCGCCTGCGCGCCGCGACCGACCTGCCGGTGGCCATCGGGTTCGGCATCCGCACGCCCGACCAGGCGGCGGCGGCGGTGCGGGTCGCCGACGCGGCGGTCGTGGCCTCGGCCCTGCTCGCCACGCTGGAAGACACGCTGGACGAAGCCGGGCGGGCCACCGCCGACACGCTGCCCCGGGTGCTGGCGCAACTGGGCGACCTGTCCCGCGCGGTGCGCGCCGCCCGGGCCTGACCGGCCGGCCCCTGGGGCCGTTCGTACCGACGGCAGATCTGGCGTTCCCTGCCCCCAGCCTGTAATGAGGCAGGTTTCGGGGGCGATCGCGCCCCGCGTCATGGAGAGATGTGATGAGCTGGCTGACCGAGTACGTCCGCCCCAAGATCCGCGGTCTGCTCAAGCGCGAGGTGCCGGACAATCTGTGGACCAACTGCGAATCCTGCAGCCAGATGATCCTGGTCAAGGATCTGCACAAGGCGATGAATGTCTGCCCGCATTGCGGCCATCATATGCGCGCCTCGGTGGCCGAGCGGTTCGGCTGGACCTTCGATGACGGCGCCTACACGCAGATCGACCTGCCGAAGGTGGCGGTCGATCCGCTGTCGTTCCGCGACCGCAAGCGCTACACCGAGCGCCTGAAGGACGAGCGCGCGAAGTCGCAGCTGGACGAATCCATGGCCGTGGCGCACGGCAAAATCGGCGGCCATGACGCCGTCGTGGCGGTGATGGCGTTCGAATTCATCGCCGGCACGATGGGCGCCGCCCTGGGCGAGGCCTTCGTGGCGGCGGCGCGGCTGGCGATCCTGCAAAAGGCGCCGCTGGTGGTCTTCACCGCCTCGGGCGGGGCGCGCATGCAGGAAGGCATGATCAGCCTGATGCAGATGCCGCGCACCACGGCGGCGGTGCAGATGCTGCGCGAGGCCGGGCTGCCCTATCTGGTGGTGCTGACCAACCCGACGACCGGCGGCGTCACCGCGTCCTTCGCCATGCTGGGCGACGTGCAGATCAGCGAACCCAACGCCCTGATCGGCTTCGCCGGCCAGCGCGTGATCGAGGACACGGTGCGCGAGAAGCTGCCCGAGGGGTTCCAGCGCGCCGAATATCTGCTGGACCACGGCATGGTGGACATGGTCGTCAAGCGCCCCGACCTGCCCGAGACGCTGGGCCGGCTGATCGGCCTGCTGAACTATCGGCAGATCGCGCCCGCCATGCGTCCGGCGGCCTGACCCGCGCCGCCATGTCCACAGGGGGTGGGTCCACGCTGGGGCCGGAATTCGTCGGACGCACCGGGGTGGTCCTGGAACGGCTGAACCGGCTGTATCCCGCGCTGATCGACCTGTCGCTCGGCCGGCTGGAAGGGCTGCTGGCGCGGCTGGGCCACCCCGAGCGGCACCTGCCGCCGGTGATCCATGTCGCCGGCACCAACGGCAAGGGCAGCACCTGCGCCACCCTGCGCGCCATCGGCGAGGCGGCGGGCTGGCGGGTGCATGTCATGACCTCGCCGCATCTGGTCGATGTCACCGAACGCTTCCGCGTCGCCGGGCGGATCGTGTCGACCGATGAACTGGTCGCGGTGCTGGAGGAGGTCGAGCGCGTCAATGACGGTGCGCCGATCACGGTGTTCGAGGTCCTGACCGCCGCCGGGTTCGTGCTGTTCGCCCGTCATCCGGCCGATCTGGCGGTGATCGAGGTCGGGCTGGGCGGGCGCTTCGACGCCACCAACGTGCTGGCGCGGCCCGCCGCCTGCGCGATCGCGTCGATTTCCATGGATCACGAGGCGTTCCTGGGCGACAGCCTGGCCGTCATCGCGGGCGAGAAGGCCGGGATCATGAAGCCCGGCGTGCCCGTCGTGACCGGCCGGCAGGCGGACGAGGCCATGGCCGTGCTGCGCGAGACCGCCGCGCGGCACGGCGCGCGCCTGCTGGTGCGCGACGAGGACTGGACGATCGAACCCGTCGCCGGCGGCCTGCGCTATGCCGACGCGCAGGGCGCGCTGCACCTGCCGCCGCCCGCGCTGGCGGGCACGCATCAGATCGACAATGCCGGCCTGGCCGTCGCGGCGCTGCGGGCCGGCGGGCTGCCGGTGCCCGACGCGGGCTGGGCCGGGATCGCCCGCACGACATGGCCCGCCCGCCTGCAACGCCTGACCGGAGACCTGGCCGCGATGCTGCCGCCGGGATGGGAACTGTGGCTGGACGGCGGGCACAATCCCGGCGCGGGACAGGCGCTGGCGGATATGCTGGGACGCTGGGCGGACCGGCCGGTCCATCTGGTGGTCGGCATGAAACAGACCAAGGACGCCTCGGGCTTCCTGTCGCCGATGCTGCCGCACGCCGCCAGCGTCCAGGCGGTGGCCGAACCCGGCCAGCATCTGGCCCTGCCGGTCGAGGCCATCATCGCCGCGTCGGCGGGCCGGGCGACCCCCGGGCCGACGGTGCGCGACGCACTGGCGCGGCTGGCCGAAGGCGCGTCCGGCCCGCCGGCCCGGGTCGTGATCTGCGGCAGCCTGTACCTGGCCGGGGTGGTGCTGGCGCAGGACGGGTGGACTGCCAGTTAAGTTCGGGGCGCTGCCCCAGGCCCCGGGGGTGAAGGGCAGCGCCCTGCGTAACGCCAAGGGGGGATCATTTTGCCGCGCTACAAAGTCATCTTCGACACCGATCCCGGCGTGGACGACGCCATGGCGCTGCGCTTCCTGACGCGCCGCCCGGAATTCGACCTGCTGGCGATCACCACCGTGCACGGCAACCTCGATGTCGATACCGTCACCCGCAACGCGCTGTGGCTGGCCGACTGGATGGGCCTGGCCGCGCCGGTCGCGCGCGGGGCGGCGACGCCGCTGGACCGGCCCGCGGGCACGGGGGCGCCGCATGTCCATGGCGCGAATGGCATCGGCGGTCTGACGCTGCCCCAGCGCATGGCACGCGCGCCCGACCCGCGCCCGGCGTGGCAGGTGATCGTCGATCTGGTGCGGGCCTATCCGGGCGAGATCACCCTGATCGCCGTGGGGCCGCTGACCAATCTGGCGCTGGCCCTGCGCCACGATCCGGCGATCGCCGGCCTGCTCGCCGGCGTCAGCATCATGGGCGGCGCGTTCGGCACGCGCGGCCATGCCGGCAACATGACCCCGGTGGCCGAGGCCAATATCCTGGCGGACCCCGAGGCCGCCGACGCCGTGCTGACGGCGGCATGGCCGGTCACGCTGCTGGGCCTGGACGTCACGCAGCAGGTGGTGATGGATGCGGCCTATCTGGACCGGCTGGGCGCGCGGGGCGGCACGGATGGGGCCTTCCTGCGCGCGGTGTCACGGTTCTATCAGGATTTCCACGAACGCTCGCGCGGGTTGGCGGGGATTTTCGCCCATGACAGCCTGGCGGTCATCAACGTGATGGCCCCCGGACTGTTCACCCGGCGGCATGGACCGGTGCGGGTGGTGTGCGGCGGGGTCGCCGATGGCCAGACCATCCAGAAACCCCGGGGCGCCCTCTGCCCGCCCTCGCCCGCTTGGGACCCCTACCCGTCCCAGTCGGTGGCGGTCGATGTCGACACCGCCGCCGTGCTGGCCCTGTACGCGGACACGTTCCTGGCCTGATACCAAGCCGCAACCAGGGCTCTGCCCTGGACCCGGCAGGGCCTGAGGCCCTGCACCCCAATCGTTTGATAACGAATGGGTTTCCAAAGGGCGACTGCCCTTTGGTGGGGTCAAGGGCAACGCCCTTGGCGGGGACATCCCATGCGTCAGTCTTTCGGAAAGTTGGTATGAGGGGGCAAAGCCCCTCGAACCTGCCTTACCGGCCGATGTCGCGCAGGCGGATGCCGGCCATCAGGCGATGTTCGATCGCTTCCAGCGACATGCCCTTGGTTTCCGGCACGAACAGCCAGGTCAGCACGATGAACAGGGCGTTGAAGCCCGCGAACAGCCAGAAGGTCGGCCCGTTGCCCAGCGTTTGCAGCAGGGTCAGGAACGTCGCGCCGACGGCCATGTTGCTCAGCCAGTTGGTCAGGGTCGAGATGGCGATGCCCAGGTCGCGGCCCGTCAGCGGCTGGACCTCGGAACACAGGACCCAGATCAGCGGGCCGGCCGACATGGCGAAGCCGGTGATGTAGACCAGCAGCATGAACACCGACAGGATCTGCGTCGTCTGGCTGGCGACCCCCCGGTCGATAATCAGGCCCAGCGCGCCCATGCCGAAGGTCATGACCACGAAGCCGGTATACAGGATCGGCTTGCGTCCCCACCGGTCGACCAGCCCCACGGCCACGAAGGTCGCCAGCATGTTCACCAGCCCGACGATGGCGGTGCACCACAGTTGCGCCGGGCCGACATAGCCCGCCAGGGCGAAGATCTTCGGCGCGTAGTACATCACGACATTGATCCCGGCCAGTTGCTGCATGATCTGCAACAGGATGCCCAGCAGGATCGACCGGCGGAAATTGCGGTTGCGGCGCAGCAGCGCGAAGCCGTGCTGCTTCTGCTGGAGCTGCGCGCTGATGTCGCGGATCTCCCGCGAGGCGTCCTGCGGGCTGGCGCGCAGGGTACGCAGGACCTCCAGCGCCTCCTGCCGTCGTCCCTTCATCATCAGCCAGCGCGGGCTGAAGGGCAGGAACAGCACCCCGATCAGGAACAGCCCGGCCGGAATGGCCGCGACCCCGAACATCCAGCGCCAGTTGCCGCTGTAGCTGAACAGCGTATCGCTGATGAACGCCAGGAAGATGCCCACGGTAATCATCAGCTGGTAGGTCGAGATCATCGCCCCGCGCACGCGCTCGCTGGCGATTTCGGACAGGTACAGCGGCGCGGTGAAGGCCGCGATCCCGATGGCCAGGCCCATGACCACCCGGCCCGCGATGATGCTGGGCGTGGACCAGGCGAACGCGCAGCCCAGCGACCCGGCCATGAAGATGGCCGCCCCGATCACCAGCGACCGCTTGCGCCCCAGATGATGCGACATCCAGCCGGCGACCAGCGCGCCGATCGCGGCCCCGGCCATCATGGCGCTGACGATCCATTCCTGCGCCAGGGTCGAGGCGTGGAAATCGCGCGCCACGAAATCCAGCGCGCCGGAAATGACGCCGATATCCAGGCCGGACATCAGCCCGGCCAGCGCCGCCAGGCAGCCGATGACGATCGAGCGCAGATGGATGGCATCGTTGGCCGGTGGTGACATTGCATTCATGGACGGAGCCTTTTTCTTGTTGTTTTTCGGTCCGGACGGCGGGAGCAGGCGGGTGGTCAGGTGAACCCGGTGGCGCGCACTTCCCCGACCCTGATGCCGTTCCAGTTCTTCAGTTCGTACCGGGCCAACGTGCCCAGTATCGGGTCGCCCGCGCCCTCGGGACCCAGGAAGCGGGTCAGCAGGGCGGCCATCGCGACCTCGGCCGCGCGGGGTGCGCCGTCATGACATTTGACGGCGATGCCCAGCCCCTGCTGCGGCAGGCTGGCGGCCATGATGCCCTCGGCCCCCATCTTGCTGAAGACCCTGGGGCCCAGCGCCTGCATCAGGCGGGTGTCGAACCGGCCGGTGCCGGCGACCATGAACGGCGACGCGGCCACGGCGGCGCGCAGGCGTGCCGCCGCCCGCGCCCGCTCGGCCCCCAGCCCGTGCCCGGTGCCGAACCGCGCGAAGCCGTGGGCCAGCGCGCGCAGCGGAATGGCGTAGGTCGGGATCGAACATCCGTCGATGCCCCGGTTGTCGGCGCGATGCGGGGCGCCGGTGACGTCGGCCAGCGCCGCCGTGACCTCGCGCATGATGGGATGTCCGGGATCGACATAGCCGCCCGGCGCCTCGCCCCGGTCGCAGGCCAGGCAGACGAAGCCCGCGTGCTTGCCCGAACAGTTGTTATGCAGGGCGGAGGGCGCGCCGCCCGTCCGGGCCAGGTCGCGCGCGGCGGCGTCGTCCACCGGCCAGTGCGTGCCGCATTCCAGGCAGCCGACGTCGCGGCCGGCCCGCGCCAGCATCCGGGCGGCGACGGCGACATGCGCGGGCTCGCCGGTGTGCGACGCGCAGGCCAGGGCCAGTTCCTCGTCACCCAGGCCCAGCCGGTCGGCGGCGCCGCTTTCCACCAGAGGCAGGGCCAGGAACGCCTTGACGGCCGAGCGCGGGAAGGTCGGGCGCTCGATGTCCCCCAGCGCGAAAACCACGTCCCCGGCGGCGTCCACCACCACGGCGGTGCCGGCATGGCGCGATTCCACGCGGCCGCCGCGTTCGACTTCCGCGATTGCTGTATCCATGGCTCGGTTCGTCCTTGGTGCGTGCCGGGCGGTCAGCCGCCGCCGGTCAGGAAATAGCAGGCGACGCCGGAACTGCGGGTGGCGTCCGGGTCGTCCTCGATCAGATCGTCGACCATGAACCGCTTCAGGCGCAGGACGGCGATGTCCTCCTCCTCCTCCGGCTCGTCCATCGGTGGGTCGGCGTCATCCATCAACAGCGACAGCCAGTACGGCACGCCGCTCCGCTCGGTCAGTTGCAGCGGTTGCCGCGGGTCCAGGTCCAGCCCGTCGCGCAGCATCTGCTCGGCGTTGCGCGACGACGCGATGTGGTAGAGGAAGCTGTCCGGCGGGTCCGACGGCTGAAGGCCGCGATAATGCACGCGCGCCAGCTGGATGTCGCCGGCATCCAGATGCGCGACCCGCCGCCGGGGTGGCGCCGTCGGGGCAACGGGCGCGGCCGGGGCGGGCGTCATGGAGGCGGGCGCCGGGGCGAGGGGCGCCGGTTCGGCCGGCATCGCCACCGGTGCGCGGGCCTGGAACAGATCGTCCTGCGCGATCCCGGCCGCCGGGCGTCGCGCCGCGCGGGGCACGCGCGGGCGGGGGGACTGCCGGCCGGCGGCGCCTTCGGGCAGCGGCAGTTCGTTCATGTCGTCGGAAGAAAGGCGGGAACGCGCCATGTCGATACTCCGCCGCAGACGGTCATCGGGTCCATATCCCGGCAGGATGCCGGCCAGTTCGCGACAGCCACGGCCCCGCCAGTACAGGGCCAGGGCCTGCGCGCCATGGGTCGCTGCGATCCGCGCCACCTGCCGGCCCCGCGCGTCTTCGATCCGGAACGCCGTCAGTCCCGTTCGCCGATCCGTCAGGCCGGCCGGCCTGACCCTGAATCCGTTCTTCACCATGGCTCCGATTGTACAGCGATCTGTCGGGATGTCATCCGGCGGCGTGGTTTCCGGGGAGCGGCCCCGAAAATCAGGGCGCGCCGTGCGCTTGTGCGGGCGACCCTGTCTGGCAGGCGCCGCACAGCCCTTCGGCCTCGACGGTCGACTGGCGCACCGTGAAGCCGATGCCCCGCGTCGCGTCGACCAGCGCGTGGACGATGTTGCGGTCGTCCAGTTCCGTCACCTGCCCGCAGCCGGTGCAGATCAGGAATTGCGCCGCGTGCGGGTGGCATCCCGCGTCATGCGCGTGCGACGCATCCAGTGCGTGGGTGCAGCCGACAAAGGCCGACAGGCGCTCGATCTTGTGGATCAGCCCCTGTTCCAGCAGGAAATCCAGCGCCCGGTAGACCGTCGGCGGGGCCGCGCCCTTCTTGTCGGCGCGCAGCCCGTCCAGCAGGTCGTAGGCGCCCACCGGCCGCCCGGCATCCAGCACCAGGCCCAGGACCAGGCGCCGCAGTTCGGTCAGCCGTGATCCGCGCGCCACGCATAGCCGTTCCGCGCTGTCCAGCAAGGTCCCGGTCCTGTCGGTGAAGCTGTGTCCTGTCATGCCTTCCACCCGCCCCTGCGTTGCGCCAACCCGCGTGGCGATGCCGCCTGGGCGGCCCGGTTTCCATACGCCGGAAAGCGCGCTATATGAAGGCTCGATATTTGTTATATTATAACGTATAGCTTCGTGCTCGTGCCCCTTCCGGATCGTCCCGCCATGTCCTGCCCGGCATTCCGCCGTCACCGCCTGCCATCCATGCTGGTCTTCGCCCTGCTGGCGGCCTTCGCCGTCCTGGCGGGTCCGGCACGGGCGGCGCCGCTGGCCGTCGTCGCGGCCGAAACGGTCTGGGGCGATATCGCGCGCCAGGTCGGCGGCGCGGATGTCGCGGTCACCAGCATCCTGACCAACCCCTCGACCGACCCGCATCTGTTCGAGGCCAGCCCGTCGGATGGCCGCGTCGTCGGCGCGGCGCGGATCGTCATCGCCAACGGCGGCGGCTATGACGGCTGGATCGACCGGCTGACGGACGCGGGTGCGCGCGCCCGCCCGGCCATGCTGGTGGTGTCCCGGCGGGTGGGCTGGCGCGACGGCGACAACCCGCATTTCTGGTACGATCTGGCGGCCGTCCGGACCGTCGCCGCCGCCTTCGCCGAGACCTGCGCCGAGCTGATGCCGGACCGCCGGGCCGCGCTGCAGGACAGGCTGGGGGTGTTCCTGGCGTCTCTGTCCCCGTTGCAGGCGCGTATCGACGCCCTGCGGGCGCGCTATGCCGGCGTGCCGGCCGCCGCGTCGGAACCGATCTTCGGCGCGATGGCGCACGCCGTGGGCCTTGCGATGCAGGACGAGGCGTTCCAGCGCGCGGTCATGAACGGCACCGACCCCGCACCATCCGACGTGGCGGCGCTGGAGGGCGATCTGACCAGCCGGCATGTGCGGGTGCTGATCGTGAACGACCAGACGGCCAGCCCCGTGACCGACCGGCTGGACGGGCTGGCGCGGGCGGCCGGGGTTCCGGTCCTGCGCGTCGGCGAGAGCCTGCCGCCGGGCCTGCGCTACCAGGACTGGATCGCCGGGACGCTGGATCGCCTGTCGCAGGCTTTGGCCCCGCACCCCGATCAGGGCTAAACGAATTGGTTTCCAAAGGCAGGTGGCCTTTGGCGGGTTTCAGGGCAGCGCCCTGAGGCATGCCGCCTGAAAGCCGCCTGGGATGACAAAGGGTGAAATGACGGTGGGGGACGATTTGACCGGCGCCTGTTGCGACGCGGCCGGCCGCATGCCGCCGCCCGGCCCGGCCGCGCCACCGGTACGGCTGGATCGCGCGACCATTCGCATCGGCGGCCGGACCATCCTGTCCGATGCCAGCCTGACGGTGTCCGAAGGGGCGTTCGTCGGCGTCCTGGGGCCCAACGGGGCGGGCAAGACCAGCCTGATGCGCGCCATCCTGGGCATCGTGCCGGTGGCGGCGGGGGAGATTTCGGTCTTCGGCCGCCCGGTCGGGCGCGGCAATCACGATATCGGCTACATGCCGCAGTTCCATGGCCGCGTCGTGCCGCGCCTGGACGGGCGCAGCTTCATCGCCGCCGCCCTGCATGGCGAACGCTGGGGCCTGCCGTGCGACTGGGGCTGGGGCCGCCACCGCCGTCATGACGCGGCCGAGGTCGATCGCGTCCTGGCCCTGGTCCGCGCCACCCATCTGGCCGAACGGCCGATCCATCAGCTCTCGGGCGGCGAACGCCAGCGCCTGCTGCTGGCGCAGGCGCTGGTGGGGCGGCCCCGCCTGCTGCTGCTGGACG
This sequence comes from Gluconacetobacter johannae, assembly GCF_014174305.1. Classification (GTDB taxonomy): domain Bacteria; phylum Pseudomonadota; class Alphaproteobacteria; order Acetobacterales; family Acetobacteraceae; genus Gluconacetobacter; species Gluconacetobacter johannae. Next base: position 75,107 of record NZ_JABEQH010000020.1, read on the forward strand.
AGCCGCTGGCCAGCCTGGACCCCCATGGCCAGCGCGCGGTCGTGGCCCTGGTGAACGACATCCGCCGGCAGTTGGGCATCGCGGTCCTGTTTTCCACCCATGATCTGAATCCGCTGCTGGGCGTGATGGACGAGGTCCTGTATGTCGGGCGCGGCGCCGCGCGCCTGGGCCCGGTGGACGAGGTCGCGACCGGCCCCGTCCTGTCCGCCCTGTACGGCACGCCGGTCGAGGTGATCCGCGCCGGCGGACGCATCTTCGTCGTCGCCGACACCTGACCCCGGCCGGTAGCACCCGATCATGTTCGCCTTCGAATTCATGCGCCACGCCTTCGCCGCCACCGGGATCGTCGCGGTCCTGTCCGGGCTGGTGGGCTATTTCATGGTGCTGCGCGGGGAAAGCTTCGCCGGCCACGCCCTGTCGCATGTCGGCTTTGCCGGCGCGACGGGCGCCCTGCTGCTGGGCGTGCCGCCGCTGTGGGGATTGCTGGCGCTGACGGTGGCGGCCGGGCTGGCGATGGGCCTGGGCGGGCGCGGCACGACCCAGGGCAGGGACGTCGCCATCGGGCTGGTGCTGTCCTGCACCCTGGGGTTCGGCCTGCTGTTCCTGCATTTCCTGACGACGTCCGCCACACGCGCCACCGCCCTGCTGTTCGGCAACGTGCTGGGGGTGGACGGGGCGATGCTGGGCTGGCTGGCGCTGTTCGGCGCGGCGTGCCTCGCCGCGATGGCCGTGCTGTCCCGGCCGCTGCTGTTCGCCAGCCTCCAGCCCGAGGCCGCCGAGGCGCGGGGCGTGCCGCTGCGCGCGGTGTCCACCGCCTTCCTGGCCATCGTCGCGGTCGCGACGGCCGAATGCGTGCAGGTGACGGGCGTGCTGCTGGTCTTCGCCCTGATGGTCGGGCCCGCCGCGACGGCGCAGCGCCTGACGGCCTCGCCGGGGCGGGGGATCGTGCTGTCGGTCGTGCTGGCGGTGGCCGAGGGATGGGGCGGGCTGGCGCTGTCGTGGTGGACCGACTGCCCGACCTCGTTCTGGATCAGCGCGTTGAGCACCCTGGCCTATCTGCTGGCGTGCCTGCCCGGCGTGAGGGGCCGCGCGCGCCTCAGGGCCTGAGAGTATCCGTTGTGATCAAGCGGCTTTTGGCGTCCAGAGGCGGTTGTCCCGCAACAGCGCGTTGGCGAGAACGATGAGTTTTCGCATGATGGCGGTAATGGCGAC
>NZ_JABEQH010000021.1 GCF_014174305.1 Gluconacetobacter johannae
GCCCGCCGGACGCCGCGCCGCGCCCGCCGGAGCGAGCGTCGGCGCCGCTCCCCCGTCGCCCACCCTTTTGGCGCCGGAGCGCCGCCGCGCCGGCGGGGGCGTCGGGCCGGCCCGGGAATCGCGCGCCCGGAAGGCCAGCGTGCCGGGAAAGGTCACCATGTCGAGGAATCCGCCACAATCCGCGACCGGGTCGGAATGGCCCAGCAGCAGCCATCCGCGCGGCGACAGCCGGTCGGCCAGTTGGTGGATCAGGTCCTGCGCCTGGGCCGTCTCGAAATAGATCAGCACGTTACGGCACAGGATCAGGTCGAACGGCCCCGCCGGTCCGCCGCCATGCGGCAGGTCCATGATGTTCCCGTATTCGAAACGCACCATCCGCCGGTATTCGGGGCGCAGGGTCCAGTGCCGGTCGGTCGCCGTGGGCTGGAACCACAGGCTTCGTTCCGCCTGCCCGATATCGCGCAGGGACCACGCCCCGTATTCCGCCCCCCGCGCGCGCTCCAGCGCCTGGGTGCTGATATCGGTGCCCAGGATCTCGATCGTCCAGTCCTGTTCCCCGCGTTCCGCCAGCAGGCGGCTCAGCAGGATCGCCAGCGAATAGGGCTCGGCCCCGTTGGCGCAGCCGACGCTCCAGATCCGCAGGGTCCGCAGCGGGCGCAGGCGGCGCAGCAGATCGGGCAGGATCGTCGTTTCCAGCGCATGGAACTGCTCGGCATAGCGGAAGAAGAACGTCTCGCCGATCGTCACCGCCGATTCCAGCGCCCGCCATTCCGCCACCCCTTCGCACGGGTCGGACAGCAGCGACAGATAATCCGACGGACGGACGCACGAGCAGGCCTCCATCCGCCGCGCCAGGATCATGTCCAGCAGATCCATCTTGTCGGCATAGTAATACAGCCCGGTCCGCGCGACGATTCGCGCCGCCAGCCGCTCGAGGGCGCGCCGCCGTTCAGGCATCCGTCCCCTCCCACAGCGCGTCGCGTTCCTGCAGGGCCGACAGCAGATGGTCGATCCGCTGGCGTTCGCGCGCCATCAGCAGGCGGTCCGGATCCATCAGTTGCGCCGTGCATCCCCCGCCCAGGTCGAGTTCCCCCACCAGCCAGTCGCCCGCCGTCGCGCTATCGCACGGCGCGGCGACCGGTCCGGAGACGTGGCGCACGTCCAGCACGCCGTCCACCATGTAGGCCACGCGCGCGCCCTCCCCTTCCGGGCCGAGCAGCAGCGGACGGTACAGGGTTTCGGCTCCCGCCTGGTCCACGGCCCGCCACGGGCGCAGGCCCAGCAGCACGGCCAGGTCGATCGCCACCACCCGTTCGGCCCCCAGCCGGAAATAGCCCAGCACCGGCGCGGGCGTTCCCGGCGGGCGGAACAGCGCGGGCATCGGCACGCATTCGCGCACCGCCGGCAGCGGCAGCGCGTAGCGGACGTCCGCAAGCTGGAAAATGACGACGGCCCCAGGCACGAAGAACAATTCTCCCGACAGTTTGCCGAACCGGCGGCCCGCCACGGGCGGCCGACGTTCCCGATACTGTGTCTGCCGAAGATTGCATTTAATACAAGTGACGGCTACCTCGGGCAGGGATGCGTTCCCGACAGGCCGGGCACGCCCAGCATCCGTTGCCGGAGACCATCGCCATGGACAGCTTCAACGGGGACCGGGCCGCAAACCGGTTCCTCCCGCCCGAGGGGGGCCCGTCGTCCCGCTTTTCCGTTGCCCGCCTGGTGCGCGTGGCCGCCTGCGCCGTGTTCTATTTCCTGTTCTATTTCGTCCAGCAGGTCACCGAACTGCTGGCCCCGCTGCTGCTGATCCTGGGGGTGGGATGGGGCGTCCTGCCGCATCTGATCGGCGCCATCAGCACGACGGCGGCATCGGCCGACCCCCAGACCCGCGATATCGTCAGCCACGTCGCCAGCACCATTCCGCAACAGGTCGCAATCGGGTCCCACGTCTTCACCGCCGGATCGCTGGTCATGGACGGCCTGCTGATGATGGCGGCGGCGGCGCTGTGCGCCACCCTGGCCGCCATCGCCGCGCGCGAGATGTAACCCGGCCCCATGATCCGCCTGCACGACGTCAGCTTCCGCCATGAAGGCGTCCGGGACGATGTGCGGGAGGACGGCGCCGCCCTGCGCCGGCTGTCGTTCGATGTGCCGCAGGGCGGCTTTCGCTGGTTGCTCGGCCCGTCAGGGGCCGGGAAATCCAGCCTGTTGCGGCTGCTGCACCTGGCCGCCCGGCCGACCTCGGGCCGGATGGAGATCCTGGGCATGGACATGGACCGGACCCGGCGCGCGGCCCTGGCCCGCCTGCGCCGGCGCATCGGCGTCGTCCATCAGGATTTCCGCCTGCTTCCCGACCTGCCGGTCTTCGACAACATCGCCCTGCCGCTGCGCCTGCAGCACCGGCCGGAGGACGAGGTCCGCGACGAAGTGCTGTCCATCCTCGACTGGGTGGGGCTGCGCGCCCGCGCGACGGCCCATCCGCCGCACCTGTCGGGCGGCGAGCAGCAACGCGTCGCCATCGCCCGCGCCGTCATCCACCGCCCCGCCCTGGTGCTGGCCGACGAACCCACCAACGCGCTGGACGACCAGCAGGCCAGCCGGCTGATGGAACTGTTCCAGGACCTAGCGGGGCTGGGCACCACCATCGTCGTCGCGACGCATAACGACGGGCTGGTCCGCCGCTATCCGGCGCATGAACTGGAACTGGCGCATGGACGGCTGGTGCGCGATGGCTGACCGGCCGGTCCCGGCGCGCCGGGGCGCAAGCTGGTCGCAGGCACGCCGCGCCGACGGCCTGGCCCTGCGCCGCGCCATCCCGGACCGGCTGCTGCCGGTGCTGGTGGCCGCCATGGCGGTGCTGGCGGCAATGGCCCTGGCCGGGGCCACCGGCGCGCGCGTCCTGTCGGCCCGCTGGACCACCGGAGCGGCGTCCATCGTCACGGTGCAGGTCCCCCGGCCCGACGACCCCGCCCGGCCGGGCAACGGGACACCGCCGCCCCTGTCGCGCGCCGACGCCGTGCTGGCGGCGCTGGCCGACGTGCCGGGCGCGTCGCGCGTCCACCGGCTGGACAAGGCGGAACTGGAAGCCCTGCTGTCGCCCTGGCTGGGCCACGACGGAGACTTCGCCCTGGCGCTGCCCGCCGTGATCGAACTGCACCTCGATCGCGCCGGCACGGTGGATGCCGACACCCTCGCCGCCCGGCTGAATGCCCGCGCGCCGGACACGCTGGTGGAACGCAACAGCCTGTGGAGCGACCGGCTGGGCGACCTGGCGCGCAGCCTGCAGACCTGCGCCATCCTGGCCGTGCTGATCGTCGTCGCGGTGGCCGCCGCCACCATCGCCGCGACGACGCACGCCGGCCTGGGCGCGCGGCGGCAGGCCATCGAGCTGATCCACTCCCTGGGCGCGACCGACGGCTACATCGCCGGGCGCTTCGCCCGGCGCACGGCCATGCTGGCCTTCACCGGCGGGCTGATCGGCAGCCTGCTGGCGCTGCCATTGCTGGTGCTGCTGTCGCGCCTGGCCGCCCCCTTCGCCGGCGCCACGCCCCCCGCCATGGCGACACTTCCCGACGCATCCCGCTGGGCCAGCCTGCTGGACGCGCTGCCGGTACCGCTGGCGGTGACGCTGCTGTCGCTTGCCCCGGCGGCGGCGCTGATCGGCTGGCTGACCACGCAGGTCACCGTCCGGACATGGCTGCGCCGCCTGCCATGAGGCGCGCCGCGCGGGGGGCGCCGTCGGCCCCGGCGATTTTCCTGCGCGGCCTGCTGTGCGGCCTGCTGGTCTGCGGCGCGGCCTGGGGCATCGGCTTCGCGTGGTTCTTCCATGACGCCCTGCGGCCGGCCGGCCCGCTCCCCACGGCCGACGGGATCGTCGCGCTGACCGGCGGCCAGGGACGGATCGAGGCCTCGCTGGAGCTGCTGATGCAGGGGCACGGGCGGCAATTGCTGATTTCGGGCGTCGACGCGCACGCCACGGTCGCCGCCGTGGCCGCCCGGATGCAGGCCCCCCTGCCCCAGGACATCCGGGCCCGCGTCACGCTGGGGCGGCGCGCGACCTCGACCATCGGCAACGCGGACGAAACCGCGGACTGGGCGCGCGCGCATGCCATCCGGTCGCTGATCGTCGTGACGGCGGGCTATCATATCCGGCGGGCGATGATGGAAATCGGCCGGACCCTGCCGGATGTCACCCTGTATCCCTGCCCCATCCTGCCCCCGGCGCTGCGCCACCCCTGGCGCGCGGCCTCCCTCCGGCTGATGGCGACGGAATATGACAAATGGCTCATGGCCAGCCTGGGCCTGGCCCGCGACATGGGCAGGCAGACACAGACAAAGGCGTGACCCGACGGCCTTTCTGGTGTAGGGCGGCGCGTCGCGCGCCACTGGCGCCTGTTCTGTCCGGGATGGTCCTGCCTGCCATGACGCTGATCCGCGCATGCCTGTTCAATGTCTACTTCGTGGTGCTGACGATCGTGCTCGGGGTCGCGGCCCTGCCGATCCGCCTGTTCGCCCGGCCGCTGGCGCTGCCCTACGCCAAGCTGTGGACACGGCTGTCCATCGCGGGCCTGCGCGCGATCTGCGGGATCGACATCATCGTCACGGGGCGCGAGCATCTGCCGGCGGGGCCCTGCCTGCTGGCGTCGCAGCACCAGTCGGCGTTCGACACGCTGGTGTGGATGAATCTGGTGGACCGGCCGTCCTATGTTATGAAGGAGGAACTGACCCGCCTCCCGCTGGTCGGGCCGATGCTGCTGCTGGCGGGAATGATCCCGGTCCGCCGCGCCGACGGGGCGAAGGCGCTGCGCGCCCTGCTGGCCGCAACGCAGCACGCCGCCGACGACGGGCGACAGATCATCATCTTCCCCGAGGGCACGCGCACCCGACCGGGCGAAACGGTCCGCCTGCAACCGGGGATTGCAGCGATGGCGGCCCATACCGGCCTGCCGGTTATTCCGGTGGCGACCGATTCCGGCCTGCGCTGGTCGCGCAACGCCTTCGTCAAGCATCCCGGCCCGATCCATATCGCCATCGGCCCCGCCCTGCCGCCGGGCCTGGGCCGGGCGAGGATTCTACCCGCGATTTCAGGAACATGGGAGAGCCTGACGCGTGATTTCGGAAGCGCGGCGCCGGGGGACGGATCTGTGGATAACTCTGTGGGCGTCCCTGTAGAAACGGGACACGCGCATTGAGGTCCCATTCCGCCACGGCGCACGCCGTACCCTCACATGGGCCGGCGGCGAAATAGGGCGAAACTGGGGCATACCTCAAAACGCCTGATAAAATCTTCATTTTTTCGGTTTTCTCTATCGAGCCGGCAGGCCACCCCGGTCGCCGCGCCCCCGCGCGCGCCTGGCCTCCGGGGCCTTGCCGCGCGCCGCGCATCCAGCCTGTGGACAAGTTGCGCTTTCCCGATTTTGTCCCCTGGAGACGGCCTGTGTGAAAGATTTATGAATCAGCGCCTTCGCCGCCATCCGCAAAGTGTTTTATCAAGGCCGCATGCCCCTCCTTCCGCTCCTGTCCGGCCCCTTGCGCCACGCGCGGCGAACGCGCGCCCTGGGGCTGGCGCTGCTGTGCCTGGCGGCGGCGGACGGGGTGGCGTGGCTGGCCGCGCAACGCCTGCTCGATGACGCGCTGCGGGGCTGGACGCAGGGCCTGGCAGCGCAGGGCTGGACCGTCCAGCCCGGCCCGCGGCGGCGCGGCGGCTCGATCCTGACGGCCCGGATCACACTGACCTCCCCCCGTCTGTTCGGCCGGATCGGGACGCCGGCGGGCGGGTCGAGGACCGTTTTGTGGGGCGGGGACAGGCTGACCCTGTCGCTGTCGGCGCTGCATCCCCTGTCCCTGCGCCTCGGCCTGGAAGGCCCGCAGGCCCTGCACCTGTCCGACCCGTCCCGTCCGGGGCAGGACATGGCCGTGCGCTGGCAGGGCCGGGATGTGCTGGGCTGGTTTCCGCTCGGCATGGTCCCGGCGGGGCAATCGGGCCGCGCCATCTGGTCCGCCGCCCTGCTGGATCTTCAGATCCTGGGCCCCGGCGGGCAGGACGCCGCCTTCCGCCTGCGGGACGTGGCCGGACATGGGCTGTGGAACGGCGCCGCCGGTCCGCAGGGCAGCCGCCTGGCCCTGGCGATGACCTGCGCGCGGATCGACCTGCCGCTGTCCTGGCCGATGCCGCCGGGGCTGCCGGACGCGCGATCCCTCCGCGATGCCGGCCTTGTCGTGGCGATCCCCGGCCGGGCGGACACACACACGGCGGCCGCGCCGACGACGGTGCTGGTGCAGGACGCCCGGACCAGATGGTCGACGCTGGCGCTGCATGCCGTGGGACGCGCCGACCTGCCCCCTGACGGCGCACCCGTCGGGGAGGCCACGCTGTCGGTCGAAGGGGTGGGCGACACGATCCGCACCCTGGCGCAGGCCGGATCGCTATCGCCGGATATCGGGCGGGTGGCGGCCGCCATCGACCACTGGGCCGCGATCGTGGCCGGCCCGCCGGGCCGCCCCGACGCCCCGGCCCTGACCGACCGGCGCATCACCCTGCCGCTGCGGCTGCGCGCCGGCGCGCTGTTCATCGGGGCGGTGCCCGTCGCCACCCTGTCGACGGGCGGGCCGTGACCCCGGCCTACCGCTGCTTCGACGCCTCCGGCGCCACCTGCGCGTCGCGCAGTTCCGCAAGTTCGCGCCGCAGGCGGGCCAGTTCCTGTTCCATCGTCTCGCCGTCCGTCGCGGCGCCCGGCGTCTCGGGGGCCGCAGCCTCCTCCGGCGCGATGTGACCGTTCCCACCTGCCGGGGCATCGCCCCGTGAAACGTCATCGGGCGGGGCATCCTCGGGCATCGGCTGGTACATCGACGAGAACATGGACATCGCCCTGTCCATCATCGCCATGTTCTGCCGCCCGACCTCCTCCATGCCGGGCGGAAGGAAGGTTTCCATGGTCCGCTGCATGGTGGCGCGGATCTGCTTCTGGCTGGCGGCGAACTGCTCCATCATCTGGTCCAGATAGTCGGGCACCAGCCCCTGCATGCTGTCGCCGTAGAAGCGGATCAACTGGCGCAGGAACGTCGCGGGCAGCATGGCGCGGCCCTTCGTCTCCTCCTCCATGATGATCTGGGTCAGGACGGACCGCGTGATGTCGTCGCCCGTACGCGCGTCGAAGATCACGAACTCCTTGCCACGACGCACCATATCGGCCAGCGTGTCGAGGGTGATGTAGATCGAGCTTTCGGTATCGTACAGACGCCGGTTCGCGTATTTCTTGATGACGATCGGGGTGACCGGGCTGTTGGCATCCGGCAAGATACCCTCCATCAGCGTGGCTAGGACCGACGAGGATAGCATGACCCGAAGGCCGATGCACAGATTGCCGTTTTCCAGCCCCCTGCCCCCGCCATGACCGCGACCGATCCCCCCGATCCGGCGACGCTGATGCGCGACTGGATGGCCATCTGGCAGAGCGAGGCCGCCGCCCTGCGCCTGGACCGTGAAATGGCCGACGCCGCGCGCCGCATGACCGACCTGTGGGCCGCCGGCTTCGCCGCCGCCGCGCGCGCCACTCCCAGCGCGACCCAGGGCGCGACCCAGGACGCCCCCCCGGCCGGAACAGACCATGGAACGCAGGATGGGGACCATATCGCAACCGCCGCCTCGCCCGACCTCCCGCCCGGACGCGCCGGGGCCGATGCTGCGCCGGGGGCCGCGCCCGCTGGCGATGCATCTGCTCTGCGCGCCGACATCGCCGCCCTCGGCCGGCAGCTCGACCGCATCGAACGACGCCTCGCCCGGCTGGAATCCCGGATCGGCGACGCCCCCCCTTCCGCCGGGGATTGATCCCGCCTTCATCGCCGGGGTGGCGGCCTACCGCCGGCACCCGTACCGGCGGGCCGACCCCGGCCCGACGCCGGTGCTGTGGTCGTGCGGCGAAATGCGGGTCCTCGATTACGGGCGGCCGGGGGACAGGCCCGTCCTGTTCGTGCCCAGCCTGATAAATCGCGGCTATATCCTGGACCTGATGCCGGGACGCTCGATGCTGCGCCACCTGGCGGCGCAGGGCCTGCGGCCGCTGCTGCTGGAATGGGGCTGGCCGGGCGAGGACGAACGCGCGCTGGATGTCGGCGGCTATGTCCAGGCACGGCTGGAACCGGCGCTGGCCGACATCGCAGGCCAGTGCGGGCAGGCCGTCACCCTGGCCGGATACTGCATGGGCGGCCTGCTGGCCCTGGCGGCGGCGCAGCGCCGTCCCGACCTGGTCCGGGCGCTGGCGCTGCTGGCGACACCGTGGGATTTCGGCGCCGCGTCGCCCGAGGCCCTCCGGGCCCTGTCGCGCCTGCTGGCGCCGCATGCCGCGATGATGGCGCTGACCGGCACCCTGCCGGTCGATGCGTTGCAGACCGCCTTCGCCGCCGTCGATCCGGCCTCGATCATCCGGAAATTCCGCGATTTCGGGGCCATGCCGCAGGATGACCCGCGCACGGCTCTGTATGTCGCCATGGAAGACTGGCTGAGCGACGGCGTGCCGCTGGCCGCCCCGGTCGCCGTGGAATGCGTCCGGGACTGGTACGGCGCCAACCTGCCGATGCAGGGCGCATGGCAGGTGGGTGGGACCCCGATCCACCCGCGGCGCCTCTCCCTGCCCACCCTGGTCGCGGTGCCGGCCCGCGACCGCATCGTGCCGCCCGGCAGCGCGCTGCCGCTGGCCGGCCTGATCCCCGGCGCGACCCTGCTGCAGGTCGCGGGCGGCCATGTCGGGATGGTCGCCGGCCCCCGGGCCGAGGGGCTGCTGTGGGCGCCGCTGACGGCGTGGCTGCAACGGCACGCCTGACGCGCCCCCCGACAAAGCGGGTGGAAGCGCCGGGCCGATCCTGTAAGATCGCGTCAAAACATACAGGAAACGTCATGATGTCTGCCCTGGCCCAAACATCGCGCGTCGCCCTGGTGACCGGTGGCACGCGAGGGATCGGGGCGGCCGTCAGCCGCGCGCTGCACGCGGCGGGGCACCGGGTCGTCGCCTCCTACGGATCGAACGTGGCCGAGGCGCGCGCCTTCGAAACCGCGACGGGCATCCGCACCATGGCCTTCGACGCCGCGGCGTTCGAGGCCTGCGCCGAGGCGATGGAGCGGATCGCCGGGGCCGAAGGCCCGGTGACCATCCTGGTCAACAATGCCGGCATCACCCGCGATTCGACCGTGGGCCGCATGACCCGCGCGGCGTGGGACGCCGTCATCGACACCAATCTGGGCGCGGCCTTCAACCTGTGCCGCCTGGCCATGCCGGTCATGCGGGCCGAGGGGTTCGGGCGGATCGTGAACATGGCCAGCATCAACGGCCAGACCGGCCAGTTCGGCCAGGCGAACTATGCCGCGTCGAAGGCCGGGTTGCAGGGCCTGACCCGCGCGCTGGCGCTGGAGGGCGCGCGGCACAACATCACCGTCAACACCATCGCCCCCGGCTACATCGACACCGCCATGCTGGAAACCGTGCCGCCCCAGATCATGGCCGACATCGTCGCGCGCATCCCGGTCGGCCGCCTGGGCACGCCCGACGAGGTGGCCCGCGCCGTCACCTTCCTGACGGCGGAGGACGCCGGCTTCATCACCGGCAGCACGCTGTCCATAAACGGCGGCCAGCACATGCCCTGAGCGGATTCGGGATCAGGCTCGGCATGGTCACGGCGCGGACACCGCCGTGCGGGCCAGGCAGTCGTGGCGGCTGGCCGCTTCATACCACGCCGCCAGGGCCGGGCGCTGGTCGCGCCACGGGTCGTCGGCGAAGCGGACGTCGAGATAGCCCAACGCGCAGGCCACCGACAGGATGCCCACATCGACCGGACCGGCCGGCGACACCGCCGCCGGCGGCGCGGCCTCCAGCCGGTCGAGGCTGCGCCGGATGGCGGCGGCCTGCCGCTGGGTCAGCGGATCGTCCCGGTCCAGCCCCGCCCCCGCCAGGCCGCGCCACAGCACGGCCGCGTCCGCAATCCCGTCGCCCAGCGCCTGAAGGCGCAACGCGCGCCAGCGTTCGGGCCCCGCCGCCGGAATCACCCCGCCGCCGGCCAGCGCGTCCAGATATTCGACGATCACCGGGCTGTCGTACATCCCCTCGCCCTCGGCGATCTCCAGCGTCGGAATCTTGCACAGCGGGTTCGCCGCCAGGACATCGGGCGGCGAGGCCGAGATATTCACCACCACCTCCTCGATCCGGTCCTCCAGGCCCAGGGCGATGACGGCGGCCCTGACCTTGCGGGCAAACGGGCTGAGGGGGGCGTGATACAGCTTCACCGAAAGGCATCCTTTTGTTGTCGCAATCTGGCGAACGTCCCGACATCGGGGGCCAGCAGGAACGGGTTGGTCCGCTTTTCCAGGCCCAGCGTCACCGGCACCGTCGGCCGCGCCTCGGCGCGCAGGGTCTCGATTTCGGCGACGCGGGCATGCAGGGCGAAATTGTCGGGCTCGACCTCCAAAGCGAAGCGGGTGTTCGCCAGCGTATATTCATGCCCGCAGCAGATCAGCGTCGAATCCGGCAGCGCCGCGATCCGGCGCAGCGAGTGGAACATCTCCTCCGCCGTGCCCTCGAACAATCGTCCGCATCCCAGGCTGAACAGGGTGTCGCCGCAGAACAGGGCGGGGGTGGCGGAAAAATAGAAGGCGATATGGCCGCGCGTGTGTCCGGGCGTCTCCATCACCGTGCCGATCGCGCCCCCCACGGCGATGGCGTCGCCGTCCACCACCGCGCGGTCCAGCATCGGCAGGCGATAGGCGTCCGCCGCCGCCCCGGTGACGATCGAGCCGTAGCGCTTGCGTAGGGCGTCGGTCGCCACCACGTGATCGGCATGATGATGTGTCAGGAAGATCTGGTCCAGGCGTCCTCCGGCCTCCTCCACCGCCTCGACCAGGGGGGCTTCCTCGGCGGGATCCACCAGCGCCGTCGCGCCGCTTTCGCCGTCGCGGAGGAACCAGGCGTAATTGTCGTTCAGGATGGGAACCGGTCGGATCGAAAGGGCCATGATCTGTCTCCGTCTGCTGCGACGCGCGCCATCGGACCGCGGTCCGCGTGCCTCCCCGATTCGTCCGGCGCCGGGGATACGCCGCTCTCCAACAGTTTGTGCTAATCGGGCATGATGCAAGACGACATCCGCGCCGCGTCCAGATTCTATGCCAGCCGGCCGGGGGAAAACACCGCCCATCTGCTGCGCCAGCGGCTGCATGCGTTCTGGCCCGACACCGGGGCCGACCGGGTGCTGGGGCTGGGCTACACGCTGCCGTACCTGTCGCTGTGGTCCCGCCCGGCGGGGGGCCTGTGCCTCTCGGGCCGCCTCGACACCCATGTGACGCGCGACGCGCCGCGCGATATCGGACCGGCGGCGCGGGACTGCGTGGTGGCGGAAGACCGGCTGCCCTTCCCCGAACTGCATTTCGACCGCGTGGTCCTGATCCACGCACTGGAAACCACCGACCGGCCGGACGACCTGCTGCGGTCGGTGTGGAAGGTCATGAAGGACGACGGGCGTCTGCTGCTGGTGGTGCCGAACCGGGCGGGCCTGTGGGCCCATTCCGACGGCACCCCCTTCGGGCAGGGCGCCCCCTTTTCTCCCCGGCAGATCGCCCGCCGGCTGTCGCACGCCTTCCTGCGCGCCGAACGCCACGACGGCGCGCTGTTCCTGCCGCCCATGGGGGCCGCGCACCGACGCATCGCCGCCACCATCGAGGCCGCCTGCCACATGGTCGTGCCCGGACTGGGCGGCGTCTTCGTCGTCGAGGCGGTCAAGGACGTCTATGCCGGCGTCCCCACCCCGACGCCGGCCCTGATCCGCGCCCCCCGGCGCATCTACGAACCCGGCTGACCAGGCGCGCGATCCGTGCCACACTGGCCCCACGCTTGACCGCCGGACCCGAACCCTCCATGAACCTCGGCCCATGTCTCTGATCCAGTCCCTGAAACTTGTGATGGCCCGGCCGCATCCGGCCGCCCGTCCCTTCCTTCTGGCCTCCGGCGCCGGCGCGCTCGCCGGGCGGGCCCTTCCCTGGCGTCCGGCGAAATGGCTGGGTACGGCCAGCGGCCTGTTCTTCGGGTTCTGCCTGTATTTCTTCCGCGACCCCGAACGCGTCACCCCCGCCGACGCCCATCTGGCGGTCGCCCCGGCCGACGGCCGGGTGGTGTCGGTCGAAAAGGTCGCGCCCCCGGCGGAACTGGACATGGGCGACACGCCGGTCTGGCGCATCGCCACCTTCCTGTCGGTGCTGGACGTCCATGTGAACCGCATGCCGGCCGCCGGCACGGTGACGCGCGTCGCCTACCATCCGGGCCAGTTCCTGAATGCCAGCCTGGACAAGGCGTCGGAGCTGAACGAACGCAACGCGCTGCGCCTGACGCTGCCGGACGGGCGCAACCTGGCGGTCGTGCAGATCGCCGGCCTGATCGCCCGCCGCATCCTGTGCGACGCCGAGGAAGGCATGACCTTCGAGGCCGGCGAACGCTTCGGCCTGATCCGCTTCGGCTCGCGGACCGACCTGTACCTGCCCCCCGGGGTCGAACCGCTGGTATCGGCCGGCCAGACGATGATCGGCGGCGAAACGGTCATGGCGCGCCTCTGACCGCCATGGACGCCACCGACCCGCTGCCTGCCGGCCCGCGCCCGACTGAAACGCCCATCGCCGCCGCACCGCCGCGCCGGCGGCGGCAGGCGCGGCGGCGTCCGCGGGTCCGGGGTCCGTCCTTCAACCGGCTGATCCCCAACATCATGACGATGCTGGGCCTGTGCGCCGGGCTGACGGGCATGCGCCTGGCGCTGGAAAACCGCTTCGGCGACGCGGCGGTGGCGCTGCTGATCGCGGCGTGCATCGACGGGCTGGACGGCCGGATCGCACGGCTGCTGCGCGGCACCAGCCGCTTCGGCGCGGAATTCGACAGCCTGTCCGACTTCCTGTGCTTCGGCGTGGCGCCCGGCTTCGTGCTGTACCTGTGGGCGCTGCGCGACGCCGGGCGCTACGGCTACCTGCCCTGCATCATGTTCACGGTCTGCATGGCCCTGCGGCTGGCGCGCTTCAACGCCAGCCTGGACGATACCGACAAGCCGAAATACGCCAGCAATTTCTTCACGGGCGTGCCCGCCCCGGCCGGCGCGGGCCTGGCGATGTTTCCGCTGTTCCTGGGGCTGGAGGCCCGCAAGCTGGGGTGGGAGGGCATCTATGCCCTGACCCGCCTGCCGCTGCTGCCCGCCCTGACGCTGAGCGGCACCGCCTTCCTGCTGGTGTCCACCCTGCCGGTCTGGTCGTTCAAGAACTTCAAGGTGCCGGCGGTCTATGTCCTGCCCCTGATGCTGGGAACCGGGGCCTATGCCGCCGTCCTGGTGGCCGACCCATGGGGCGCGCTGGCCGCCGCCGGGGTCATCTACATCGCCCTTCTGCCGCTGAGCCGCCGCAGCTTCCGCCGGCTGAAGGCCGAAGCCCAGAACCTCCAGGCCGAGGACGACACGCCCGAGGCCGCCCCCCGGACATAAGGGCCGATCACGGGTTCAACGCCACCGGCATGAGGGTGTGATCGAACCCGGCGAGGCGAACCGCGCTTCTCCCTGGCGCCCTGGCTGCCCTCGTCGTCCACGCGGCGCGCAAAGCCGTTGGCCCCACGATCGCCGGGAGCAGCGCCGATGGACATGAAGCCTCCTCCCGCCCCGGCGTCACCGTCGGCGCACTGGCTCAACCGGACGGTTGCCGGCGCCGGACTGACCAGCGCGCTGGGCGATTTCTGCTACGAAACGACGACGGTCATCCTGCCGGGCTTCCTCGCCGTCCTTGGCGTCCCGGCGGCCGCCCTTGGACTGATCGAGGGGACCGCCGACGCGGTCGCCAGCTTCACCAAAATGGCCGCGGGATATATCGCCGACAGGTTCGGCCACCGGAAAGGCCTGGTCGTCGTCGGATACGGCCTGACCCCCGTGGGGCAGGCCCTGATCGCACTCGCGGGCGGATGGCCGCTGGTGCTGCTCGGGCGTGTCGTGTCCTGGTTCGGCAAGGGCCTTCGCGGCCCGTTGCGCGACGTCATCGTCATCCAGTCCATCACGGCCGGGACACGGGGCCGGGCATTCGGCTTTCATCGGGCGATGGACACGCTGGGCGCGGTCATCGGGCCCCTGCTGGGCGTCATGCTGCTCGGGTGGGCACGGGGTCGTGGTTCCGGGATGCCGGCCGAACCGTTCCGTCTGGTGTTCTGGCTGACCCTGATCCCCGGCATGCTGGCGGTCCTGGCGTTCCTGACCCTCGTCGTCGATCCCGGACACGCGTCCAATCCCGCCCTTCGGTTCCTTTCGACGTTACGCGGCCTGCCCGCGTCGTTCCGGCGCTATCTCGCCGCCGTGGGTGTCTTCGGCCTGGGCGATTTCTCGCACAGCCTGCTGATCCTGGCGGCCACCCAGCTTCTGACGCCTTCGACCGGCGTCATCAGGGCCGCCCAGATCGCGGGGCTGCTCTATGTCGGGCGCAACGTGACCCAGCTTGTCGCCTCCTATCCCGCGGGCGCGCTGGCGGACCGTTTCGGTCACAGGGCCGTCCTGGTCTCGGGCTACGCCTCGGGGGTCATCGCAGCCGGGCTGACGTCGCTTGCATTCGCCGCCCGTGCAAACAGCATTGTCCTGCTGGCCGCCATATTCTTCATCGCCGGAGTATACGTCGCCGTTCAGGAGGCCCTGGAATCGACGGTCGCGGCGGAGATGGTCGGGCAGGATACGCTGGCGACCAGCTATGGCGCCCTGGGCACGACGAACGGCGTTGCGAAATTCATCTCGAGTTCCGCCGTCGGTCTCGTCTGGACGGCCATGTCGCCGGCCTTCGGGTTCGCCCTCGCGGCGCTGACGATGGCCGCTGGCACGCTGCTCCTCCTGCGGCTTCGGCCACAGTGACTCCCTAGCCGCCCAGCAGACCGACCAGCCCCGACAGGATCGCCGCCGGCGAGGGCGGACAGCCGGCAATGGCCAGGTCGATCGGCGCGCGGCCTTCCAGTCCGCCCAGCACCGCGTAATTTTCCGAAAACGGGCCCCCGTCGATCGCGCAGGCCCCGACGGCGACCAGCGCGCGCGGTTCGGGCATGGCGTGCCACGCGGCCTCCAGCACCGGGGCCATCACCCGCGTCAGCGGCCCCGTGACCAGCAGCACCTCGGCCAGGCGGGGGGTGGTGACGAACGCGATCCCGGTGGCCGCCAGGCCGTAGGCCGCCCCGTCCAGCGCCGCCAGTTCCATCGCGCACCCCTCGCACCCGCCGGTCTCGATATGAAAGACCGGCAGCGGCCGCACCGCCGCCACCGGCACGCGCGCGGGGGCATGCCCCCCGGTCGCGGCGGTCAGGATCGCCCGCAGGATCGCCATCGTTTCCCCTCGCTCTCATGACTGGCCGCCCTCTTCCCCAGCGGCCGAGGCGGCCTGTCCCGCTCCGATCCGCGCATACCCGTCACGGATACCCTCATCACTCTCGATTTGAGGAGCACATCGGCCCCTCACGACCCACTCCTATAAATCGGCGGCGGCGGCGGACAGGCCGAACGAGCGGACGATCAGGTCCGCGTCCTCGGGGTCCGCCCCGTCCAGCACATGTTCCAGCGCCGCCACATGCGCCAGGGCGGGATCGCGCGGGAATGCGGCCTGCACCGCGCCGTCGGCCACGCGCACCCAGTACCAGACCGCCCCGCGCGGCCCCTCGGCGCAGCCGATGCCCTCGCCCGCGCGCTCGCGCACGGCGCTACGCGGCGCGCCGTCGGGCACCCAGTCCCGGCGCGCCGCCGCCAGCATCCGGCAACTGCCGCCGATCTCGGCCAGGCGCTGGTCGATCCGGGCGGCGACGTCGCCGTCGCCCCGGACGCCGCTATCCAGCCATTCGCGCCGATAGCCGGGCTCCAGCCGGCGCACGTCGTCCTCGCGCGCCGAGGCCCGCCCCACCACGCCGCCCACGCCCAGCGCGCGGGCCATGGCCTCGGTCAGGGTGCCGCAGCCCCGCACCCGCCCGGCCAGGCCGGGCCAGGCCAGATGACGGCGGATCTCGCGCAGCATGTCGTCCCCCCTGCCGGCAACCTGCCCCGCCACCGCGCCGATCGTCGCGACATCGCCCTCCAGCATGCCGCCCGGCACGACCAGATCCATCAGCATCCGGTGTCCGAACATCCGGCCGCACAGATGCAAGGTCTCCTCGCGCAGGCGTTCGCAGCAGGCCGCCAGCGCCGATGCCCCCGCCGCCCGGCCGATGCGCGACAGATCATGCAGATGGGTGGCGATCCGCTCGATCTCCGCCAGGATCACCCGGCAGCGCACGGCGTCCGCGCCGATCGCGGTGTCGGTCGCGGCCTCGATCGCGCGGCACAGGGCCGCCTGATGCGCGACCGACGCCCCGGCGGCCGCCCGCCCGGCCAGCCGTGCCGCCGCCGCCGGTTCCATCCCGCACAGGCGGGCGACCAGGCCCCGATGGGCATAGCCCAGCCGCCACTCCGCCCCCGCGATCCCACCGCCGGCCAGCCCCAGTCGCAGATGACCGGGCGCCTGCGGCAGGCCGTCGGCGGGGCCGATGCCCTGGACCATCCCGCCCGCGCGGGCCACCGCCGGAACCGGGCGGAATTCGGGGGGATCGGGCGGCCAGGACACCGGCCCCGGCCGCGCGCCCAGCGGCCAGGTGCTGGTCCACACGCCATGATCCAGCCACGGGCGGACGTCGCGGGCGTCCATCGCCGCGATCCCCCACAGGTCATGCAGGCAGCGTTCCGGCAGGGACGCCGCCGGACGGACGGACGACAGGCCGAGATAGCGCCCGGTCTCCGGCGCGACGCTGGCGACCAGCGGATGCGCGCCGCCGTCCAGGAACAGGGCATGGACGTCCCGCCCGTCCGACCACAGGCCGACAAACGGCAGGGGATCGTCCCGCAACGCGTCCACCAGGCCGCGCCAGCCGTCCTCGTCCAGCCGGAAGCGCCACGTCCCGGCCTCGGCCTCGCCCCGGCGGATCAGGGCGGCCGCCGCCCCGTTCGCCCCATTCCTCATCTCCCGGCCCCGTCCGCCATCGCGACGACCGTCAGGACCACCATGCCCGCCAGCAGCAGCGCGACAGCCACCCACGCGGGCCGGTCGCGAACGGCGGAGGCCCCATCGCCCGGCCTGTCCGCCCCAGGTCCGGCCCGCATGCATCCGGGCGCCAGCCCCAGCAACAACGGACCGACCAGAAGCGGGGCCGCGTCACAGACCGCCAGCACCGCCAGCACCAGCCCCCCGAACGGCAGGAACGGCGGGCGAAGCGCCAGCGCGGCCCGCAGCCACCGTACGGCCACGCCACCGGACCCGGAGGCCCCCACCAGCGGCCCCAGCAGCGCCACCGACACCAGCAGCGCAACCGCCCCCGCCGGCCCGGCCCGGCCGCCCGCCCCGGCGGCCACCGCCGCCAGCCCGATGAGCATGCCCAGCGCCAGCCGATCCCGGCGGCGGGCCGGCGCGGCCCGCATCGGCAGGACCACCAGCCATATCGTCGCAATCCCCAGCATCATCGTGTCCCACTGGCTCGCCCCCACCACCGCGAGGTGACGCAGGACCGGGACGGCCGTCATGACCGGCGCCAGCGCGGCGGGCATGGCATACTCCTCGGCCGCCAGCACGACCGGGGCGGCCGGCCCCAGCCCGGCGACCGCCCCCAGCCCCACGGACAGCAACACACCGCCCAGCCCGTCCAGCCGGCCGGCGCCGGCCGGCGCCGCGCTCAGCAGCATCGCCCCCGGCACGGCCAGCAGAATGCCGGAGAGGCCCAGCCGGAACAGGTCCCACCCGGCACGCGCCGCGCCGCGCGCCGTCGCGACGGCCAACGCCGCCAGCACCGCGACACCCCCGATGGCCACCGCGCCGGACAGCGGGTCGGTGCAGGCGGTCGCCACCGTCGCCCCGCCGGCCAGACCATGCGTCAAGGCCCCACCCGCCCGCTGCCCCGGCGTGCCCCCGGCCGGCGACAGGACGCAGGACAGGCACAGCGTCAGCAGCGGCAACGGCAGCAGCGCGCGCAGCACGCCGGGCGGCGCCATCAGGGGCGTGCCGGCCCAGCCGCCGCCCGCGCAGGCCGCCAGCACCGCCAGGCCCAGACCAGTCGCGGACAGGCCGATCCCGGCCGACCGCGCCGAGGCCTGCGGACAGGCCGCCAGCACCGCCATCGACAGGAACGGCCAGCACAGCGCGGCCGGAAGCAGAAACGGCAGGGTCATTCCGCGACGCGCCCCCAGGCCAGGCGCCGCAGGCAGACGAACGCCACCAGCATCGTCGCCCCCAGCAGCATGACCGCCCCGGCCAGCATCGCGCCGCGCCCCGACAGGCCGGCCAGCAGCATCAACCCGTCCAGGGCGCAGGCCAGCCCGGCACACTGCCCCACCACCGACCGCCGCGCGGCGGCGGCCAGCACGCCGCACAGGATCACGGCCAGCGCGGCGATCAGGTCCAGCCGGGCCGCTTCCTCCACCATGCCCTGCGGCACCGCGATCACGGCCAGGACCGTCAGCACCAGCCCGCCGCCCATGCACACCGCCCGTTCCCGCGCGGACGGGGGCACGTCCTCCAGCCGGCCCAGCCCCCAGGCCAGGGGCACGATCGCGGCCACGACCGCCACCGCCGCCAGGCACGGCGGCAGCGGGTCCGCCGCGTCGCGGGCGGCGGCCAGCAAAGCCGCCGCGACCAGCCCGCCATGCCACAGAAGCGGCCAGCCGCGCATGCCCGACAGGATGACCGACAGGAAAATCAGCAGGCCCAGCAGCAGCGACAGCATCATCCGAACTCCCGCCCCGCGAACAGCACCACCACCGCCAGCACCCCGAACAGCATCGCCACCCCCAGGCGCGCCCGCAGCCCCCGGTCCAGCGACAGGACGACGACCCGCGCCGCCACCAGGCCGGCGCACAGCACCGCCGTACGCAGCAGCCACGCCCCCAGTCCGGCCAGCAACGCCGTCGGCGCGGGCGGCAGCGCCCCCTCCGCCATCGCCAGGCCGCCGGGCCAGATCATGTCGCCGGCCAGCGTCATCCAGACCAGCACCGCCAGGTCGCGCGCCAGTTCCAGCGCCGCACGATCGGGGCCGCCCACGTTTGCCAGCATGTCGGCCGCCTGGGCCTCGGCGCCGCCCCAGGCATCGTCCAGCCCGGCGATCAGCAGCGCCATGGCCGCCAGCACCAGCGGCGTCTGCAATCCGGCGACGTCCGCATCGTGCATCCGCGCCAGCAGCCCGTCGATGCCGGTGACGCCGGTCGCCAGCCCGGCCACCGCAATGACCACCGGCATCACCGCCTGCATCATCGCAAGGCCCGTCGCCCCGCTGACCGCCGCCCGCCCCGCCCGCGCCACACCCGGCCCCAGCGCCGTCACCACCAGCCCCAGCCGCACCAGCCCGAGCAACCCCGCGACCACCAGCAGGTCGGACAGGCCCGCCCCCGGCAGGCCGAGTGCCGCGGACGGCACCAGGCAACAGGCCGCAAGGGCCGCGGCCAGCGTCGCGCCGCAGGCCGCGCCGGTCGCCGCCGTCCCGGCCGCGCGCAGCCCGCGCCGGCGCGCCAGCGCCACGATCCACCGCCAGCGCATCAGGACGGAAGGGGCGCCGCGCCCGGCAAGACCCGCCACGCACCAGTCCACCACCCCGCGCACCACCGGGGCCATCGCGACCATCAGCGCCAGATGAAGGCCCAGCAGCGGCAGGCCGAGGACACAGGCCAGGACGTCCCGCATCATCCGGCCCATATCCGGACCAGGGACGCGATGACAATCCAGGCCAGGACCAGCACCATCGCATGCCGCGCCGTCAGCGCCGCCGCGCGATCATTGATCGCCGCCCCCCACCGCCCCGCCCGCCGAACGGCCCCGATCAGCCGGCGCACCGCCCCCCGGAGCAGCCGCGTCAGGCCCAGGACCGCATCCAGCCGGCCGACGAACAGGCCCGGCCCCACCTGGGTCGCCGGGTCGCCGAACGGCATCCAGGGCGGCGACGGGGGCGCGCCCTCGGTCCATGCCGCCGCCGGCCGGGCGGGCAGGCCCCCACCCAGGCGGGACAGGACCAGCACCACGCCCCCACACAGGCCGAACAGCAGCACGATGCCCGACGGAGAGAACGTCCCGGTCCCCCCCGCCGCCGACAGCCACAGCAGGGACGGCCGCGCGCCCTCCGGCGCCGCACCCAGGGCCGCAACCTGCCAGCCCGCCGCCCGCGTCAGCCACAGCCATAGGCCGGGCAGGACCGAGACCACGCCCGCGACGCCGAGGCAGGACAGCACCGCCATCAGGCGCGCCGGCGGCAGGTCGGTCGCGGCGGCGCAGCGCGGCGTGCGCGGCCGCCCCAGCAACAGGATCGCCCCCATCCGGACCCCGGCCAGCAGCAGCAGGCCCGACACCACCCCGCCGCCGCACAGGGCCAGCAGCGACGGGATCTCGCCAGCCAGGCCGTCGGCGCGCGGCAGGGCCAGCAGCGACTGCACCAGAAGCCACAGCACCGCGAAGCCGGCCAGCGGCGGCAGGCCGCAGGCGACGGCCAGCGCCAGCGCCAGGGTCGCGCCCGCGCGCGGCATCAGCGCCGCCAGCCCGCCTGCCCGCGCCAGCACCAGCGGCCCGGCCTCGCGCGCGATGTGGCTGGCCGTCAGGATCGCCGCCAGGACCGCCATCCCGACCCCGGCCGGCAGCAGAAACAGCGTCCGGGCCGCGCCCAGCGCCAGCAGCGGCAGATCGTCGGCCCGGCCGACCACGGCCAGCCCCGCCAGCAGCATGGCCACCCCGCCCCAGGCCGCCAGCATCCCCGCCAGCACGCGCGGCGCGTCGCCCGCCGTCAGCGCCCGCGCCCCCCCCGCCATGGCCAGCAGCAGACCGATGCCCCCGACACCCATGCCCCACGGCGCGCCGATCCGCCCCGCCGGCCAGTCGACCAGCATCCGGACCAGCAGGCAGCAGCCGAGCACGAAGCCGGCCAGATCCCCGGCCCCGGCAGGCCGGACATGCCGCGCGCCCGACAGCGGCCGCGGCGACAGGCCCATCAGGACGGTGGCGAACAGCAGGACAGGCGCCGGCAGGATCGCCAGCCGCCATCCCCCCATGGCGGCCCCGCCACCGTCCGCCAGCAGGGCCGTGGCCACGGCACCGGCCAGCACGCCCAACGCCACGCCCCGGCCGGCGCGGATCATCGGCAGCACCGTCGCGGCCCCCACCCCGAACAGGACCGGATTGCCCGTCGTCGCGGCCAAGGCGGCACAGGCCAGGGCGGCACAGGCCAGGGTCGAGGGGCTTTCCGCCGTGCCCGACGCCAGCCCGACCGCCGCGATCACCACGACGAACGGCACGGACAGCGCATCGACCCGCACGACGGCTGGCAGCGCGTGAAGCGGAACGGACGCCAGCGCCGGCACGCACGCCATCGCCAGCCCCAGGACCAGCACCATGGCCCACCCGGCCCGGATCGCCGGTTCCGGAACCGGTATCAGGGACGCGACAAGAATCCCGGACAGGACAAGCAGAAGAAGAATCGGAAGGATGCGGAGATTCCCTGGATATCTGACCGGACCTGGCCGCGCGACATCAAACCATGCCGGTCAGATCATGGCGAGGGGAACCTTGCGCCGGGGCGGCGGCATCGACCGGTCGATCGCGGCCAGATCCGCCTCGGTCAGCACGATGTCCGCCGCCGCCACGTTCTGGCGCTGATGCGGCAGGCTGGCGGCCTTGGGAATCGCCAGCAGGTTGGGCTGGCGCAGCACCCAGGCCAGCGCGACCTGCGCCGGCGTGGCCGGTCCCAGCGCCGTTTCGTGCCGCGCCGCGATCCGCGCCAGCACCGGCGCGCGCAGCAGTTCCCCGCCCTGGCCCAGCGGCGAATAGGCCATGGTCACCACCGATTGCCTGCGGTCGTCCTCCAGCAGGTCGTATTCCACCCCGCGATAATCGAGGCTGTAGAGAATCTGGTTGGCCAGGCAGCCGTCCGGCGCAATGCGGTACAGATCCGCCATGTCGTCCACATCGAAATTGGACACGCCCCAGGCTCCGATCAGCCCTTCGGCCTTCAGCCGCTCGAACGCCTCGATCGTTTCCTCCAGCGGCACCGCGCCGGGCCAGTGCAGCAGGTACAGGTCGATCCGCTCGGTGCCCAGCCGGCGCAGCGACGCCCGGCAGCTTTCCGCCACCCCCCGGCGGGACGCGTTCGAGGGCAGGATCTTGCTCACCAGGAACACCTCGTCGCGCCGGCCGGCGATCGCCTGCCCGACCAGCGTCTCGGACCGGCCGCCCCCGTACATCTCGGCGGTGTCGATCACCCGCAGCCCCAGGTCCAGCCCGGCGCGCAGGCTTTCGACCTCCTGCGCGCGACGGTCGGCACGGTCGCCGATAGTCCACGTCCCCATGCCCAATGCCGGAACCTGCGTGCCATCGGAAAACGTGACGCTGCCCACCATGCGGATCTGCCCTCCCAGTACGTGTACGTGCTCCGGCCCCGGCCTTTAGGCTTTGCGGGTCCATCCTTTCGCCTGCTGTTGCCAGTAGACAAGGCTATGCCCCGCGTCGCGGCAGGCCGCCCAGCGGCGGCGCGCCCCGGCCACCGCCTCCGGGTCGCCGCCATCGAACAGGTCGAAGATGCGCTCGAACGGTTGCGGATCGGCGCAGGCGGCTCCGTCGACCAGGAACAGGTAGGTCGCGCCATTGGGGGCATCCTCCCCCTCGGTCAGCCAGATGGGCTGGAGCGCCGCATGCCCCAGCGCCGCCGTGCCGTGCGGCAGCCAGACCGGCTCGGCCGCCCGCCACAGCGCGTCGTCCAGCTCTTTCACCCGGCCCGCGTCGGCGCAGCGCACCACCGCGCGCCGTCCGGCGTCCAGCGTGCGCCCCAGCAGGGGCGGCAACGCCTGTTCCAGCGACGATCGCGTCAGATGATAGAACCCGATTTCCGCCATGGTGCCCCAACCGTGTTCCCTGGTTCAGCCTTCGTAATGTTCGCGGACGAACTGGTCCAGCAGGCGCACGCCGAAGCCCGACGCGCCCTTGGGCGTGCAGGGCGCCGCCTTCTTGGCCCAGGCGGTGCCGGCGATGTCCAGATGCGCCCAGGGCACCTGGTTGACGAAATATTCCAGGAATTTCGCCGCCGTGATCGCCCCCGCCGGACGACCGCCGACATTCTTCAGGTCCGCGATGTCCGAGCGCAGCGCCTCGCGATAAGCATCGGCCAGCGGCATGCGCCACAGGCGCTCGCCCGTTTCCTCGCCCGCCGCCGACAGGCGCTGCGCCAGCGCGTCGTCGTTCGCGAACAGGCCCGCGTACTCATGCCCCAGGCCCACGACGATGGCGCCGGTCAGGGTCGCCAGATCGACCATCAGGCGCGGCCGGAAGCGGTCCTGCACGTACCAGAGCACATCCGCCAGGACCAGCCGCCCTTCGGCATCGGTGTTGATGACCTCGATCGTCTGCCCCGAACAGGTCCGCACCACGTCGCCGGGGCGCTGGGCGTTGCCCGCCAGCATGTTTTCGACCAGCCCGACCGCGCCGACGACATTGACGCGCGCCTTGCGGCCCGCCAGGGCCGCCATCAGCCCCACCACGGCGGCGGCGCCGGCCATGTCGGTCTTCATCTCCTCCATCCCGCCGGCCGGCTTGATCGAGATCCCGCCCGAATCGAAGGTCACCCCCTTGCCGATGAAGGCCAGCGGGGCCTCGTCGGTCCCGGCGCCATTCCAGCGCATCAGCACCGTCCGGGGCGGGGCGTCGCTGCCCTGCGCCACGCCCAGCAGCGCGCCGAACCCCAGTTCGGCCATCGCCGCGCCATCCAGCACCTCGACCTCGACCCCCAGTTCGCGCAGGGCCTCGATCCGCTGGGCGAATTCGGGGGGGCGCAGGGCGTTCGCGGGTTCGCTGACCAGGTCGCGGGTCAGGCAGACGCCGCGCGTCACCGCCGACAGCCCCGTCCACGCCGCCGCCGCATGCGCCGCCGCCGGCGTCAGGATGTCCAGCCTGTCCAGCCGCCAGCGGGCATCTTCGGGCGTGCGGGTCTGGTAATGGTCGAACCTGTACGCGGCCAGCGTCCCCCCGTGGGCGACATGGGCCACCAGGGCGCCGGGCACCCCGTCGGCGGCGATGGTCGCGGCCTCGGCCAGCTTGCCCAGCGCCGTCACGGCCGCGCCGGCGGCGGCCTCGACCGTGCGGACGCCGATCTCGGCGCTCTTGCCCAGCCCGACCAGCAGGATGCGGTCGAAACCCCCACCGGGGGCAAGGATCATGCAGGTCCGTCCGCTGCCGAACCCGAACGCCGCCGCCGCGACGGCGCGCGACAGCGCCCCGCCGGTCGCCGCGTCGGCGGCCGCGAACAGGGGCGGGCGCGGCCCGTCCTCGGGCGTCAGAAGGGCCAACACCCCGCCGGCAGGCAGGTCGGCGGCGGAAAACTGTATCTGCAGCATGGGGCGATCGCTCCGCTATCAAGTCTCGGGAGGGAACGGCACGGTCCCCTGAAATATCTGCCCAGAATGGCGCATGCGCGCCCGTCTGTCCAAAATCCAATGCAGAAACACGCATGACGCCGAACGACGAGTGGGTTAAGTCGGATGGCATGAACACACCCTCCCTCCTCCACCCCGGCGACCGGGACCTGCTGGACCTCGCCACCCGCCTGGCCGATGAAGCCGCGGAACTGATCCGCACGATCCGCGCCCGGGGGTTCCAGACCGTCACGAAATCCGACTCCTCCCCGGTGACCGAGGCCGACCACGCGGCGGAGGCCCATATCCTGGCCGGCCTGCGCGCCGCGGCCCCGCACATTCCCGTCATTGCCGAGGAGGAGGCCGCCGCCGGCATCCAGATCGCGCACGAGGGTGTCTTCTGGCTGGTCGACCCGCTGGACGGCACGCGGGAATTCGCCGCCGGCCGTGACGACTTCACGGTGAACATCGGCCTGGTCCGCGACGGCCGCGCCGTGCTGGGCGCGGTGGCGCTGCCGGCCTATCACGAGTTGTATGCGGCCCATGTCGCCGACGGCGCGCGCCGATTCGACCGGGACGGCGAACACGCCATCCAGGCCCGCCCCGCACCGGCCGAGGGCCTGACCGTCCTGGCGTCGCGCCATTACGCCGACGATCCGCGGCTGGCGACGTTCCTGGGCGGGCATCCCATCGCGTCGCTGGGCAACATCGGGTCGGCGGCCAAGTTCATCCGCGTGGCCGAAGGCCGCGCCGACCTGTATCCCCGGCTGGGTCCGACCATGGAATGGGACACCGCCGCCCCCCAGGCGGTCGTCGAAGCCGCCGGCGGAACCGTCACCCTGCTGGATGGTTCTCCCCTGCGCTACGGCAAGCCGCAGTGGCGCAATCCGCAGTTCATCTGCGCGGGAAAGCGGGAGCATTCCTGACGAGGTCAGGCTATGATCCCGCCTGACGTCCGGCATGACCGGGCAGGCCCGGACGCGGGCCGGAGCAGTGACTACAGGGCAAGTGACGGGTAACGGAGACAGGATGACAGAGCGTCTGGACGCAAGCGCCGCCGGGATCGCCCGGGCGGCCGACCTGCTGCGGGCGGGCCGGCTGGTCGCCTTCGGGACCGAGACCGTCTACGGGCTGGGCGCGGACGCGACCGACGACGCCGCCGTCGCGCGCATCTTCGCGGCCAAGGAACGCCCGCGCTTCAACCCGCTCATCAGCCATTTCCCCGACGCCGAGGCCGCGTTCCGCGAAGGCGTGCCCAACGGCCTGGCCCGCCGCCTGGCCGAACGGTTCTGGCCCGGCCCGCTGACGCTGGTGCTGCCGCGCCAGCCCGGCGGCACCGTCTCGGACCTTGCGGCGGCGGGCCTGCCGTCGGTCGCGGTGCGTGTGCCGCGCGGCGCCGTCACCACCGAACTGCTGCGCGCCGTCGGCCGCCCGGTCGCGGCGCCATCGGCCAACCTGTCGGGCAAGGTCAGCCCGTCCGACGCCTATCACGTGCTGCGCGGCCTTGAGGGACGCATCGACGCGGTGCTGGATTCCGGCCCCTGCCCGGTCGGGGTGGAAAGCACGGTCCTGGACCTGACCGGCACGTCGCCGGTGCTGCTGCGGCCCGGCGGCATCACGGTGGAAGCGCTGGAGGAGGTCTGCGGCCCGATCTCCCACCCCGACGATTACGCCCACACCCTGCCCACCTCGCCGGGGCAACTGGCGTCGCATTACGCGCCGGGCCTGCCCGTGCGCCTGGACGCGCAGGATGTCACCCCCGACGAGGCCCTGCTGGCCTTCGGGCCGGAAATCCCAGGGGCGGGCCTGGTCTGGAACCTCAGCCCCGAAGGACGGCTGGACGAGGCCGCGGCCCGCCTGTTCGCCGGCCTGCGCTTCCTGGACAGCGAAGGCGCGCGGCGCGGACTGTCGCGCATCGCGGCGATGCCCATCCCCCGCGTGGGCCTGGGCCGGGCCATCCGCGACCGCCTGCGCCGCGCCGCCTCCCCCCGGCCGATATGACGCCCCCTGTTCCCCTCCCCGCTGACGCATGGCCATGAGCAACGCCTTCGACCCCAAGGAACTGAAGATCCTGTCGGACATCCTGGCCCTGGTCCTGGAGGACCAGCCGGGACAGTCCGCCAACGCGCTGGAGGCCATCCGCAACCGCGCGCGCCGCAACGCCGTAACCGGCGGCGCGCTGAAGAACCTGTTCACGGCGATCGCGCCCAATCCGCCCCCCCGGGCCCAGCCCCGCCCCCGCGCCTCGCGCGCCGGCGCCGGCGCCGGCGCGGCCGAGATGCAGGTCGCCCGCGCCCGTATCGCGCAGTTGACCGAAAGCCTGAACAAGCTCGACCTCGACCTGCGTAGCGCCCGCGCCCGGACCGAGGAGCTACGCTCGCAGCTCTATCTGACGCAGCAGGCCCGCGCGGAAACCCAGGCCGCCCTGTCGGTCATGCAGGCCCGCCCGGCGAAGCGACGACCGGTCATCGTCCTGGCCGTCACCGTCGGCGCCCTTGCCGGGATCGCCGGAACCAGCCTGTATCATGCCTTCGACACGCCCGCGCCGGGCATCGCGGCCCCCCTGCGCTGATCCCGCGTCCACGGGGCGCCGCGCACCGGGCCGCCGCCTTGAAACTGCCACGGAACCGACTGCCATGCCTGCCTTCCCCGCACTGAACGCCCCCTCCGCCGCGCTGCTGTCCCGCCTCGCCGCCCTGCTGGGGCCGGCCGGCCTGCTGACCGAGCGCTCGGACGTCGAGCCGTTCTGCACCGACTGGCGCGCGCTGTATCACGGACACGCGGCGGCGGTGCTGCGCCCGGCGAACACGGCGGAACTGGCCGAGGCGGTGGCGCTGTGCGCCCGCGAGGGCGTCGCCATGGTGCCGCAGGGCGGCAATACCAGCATGGTGGGCGGCGCCACGCCCGATGCCTCGGGCCGGGCGATCGTCATCTGCCTGTCGCGCATGAACCGGGTGCGGCGGATCGACCCGGTCGATCAGACGATGGAGGTCGAGGCCGGGGTGACGCTGAAGGCCGCGCAGGACGCGGCGCGGGACGCCGGGCTGATGCTGCCGCTGTCGATCTCGTCCGAGGGTTCGGCGCAGATCGGCGGCGTGCTGGCGACGAATGCCGGCGGCAACAACACCGTCCGCTACGGCAACGCGCGCGAACTGGTCCTGGGGCTCGAGGCCGTCCTGCCGGACGGTCAGGTGTTCCATGGCCTGCGTCGGCTACGCAAGGACAATACCGGCTACGCCCTGCGGCAGCTTTTCGTGGGGTCGGAAGGCACGCTGGGCATCATCAGCACCGCCATCCTGCAATTGCAGCCGCAGCCCCGCGCCGTCGAGGCCGCGTTGTGCGCGGTGGCCGACGCGGCGGCGGCGCTGGCCCTGTTCGCGGCCTTCCGCGCGCAGGACCCGGCCCTGATCCAGGCGTTCGAATACATGTCGGGCGCGGGCATGGAGCTGGTCACCACCCTGGTGCCGGGCGCCAGCCTGCCCCTGTCCGAACCCGCCCCGGCCTACGTGCTGGTCGAACTCGCCACCCCCCGGCCGAACGCCGACCTGCGCGCGGCGCTGGAGGAGGTCCTGGGGGCCGCGCTGGAAGACGGCACGGTCAGCGACGCCGTCATCGCCGAAAGCGAGGGCCAGCGCCTGGCGCTGTGGAAACTGCGCGAGGAACATGCCGAGGCGCAGCGCCGCGCCGGGGCCAGCGTGAAGAACGACGTGTCGGTCCCCGTCTCGCACGTGCCGGAACTGATCGCACGGGCCTCGGCCGCCTGCGCGGCCCTGGTGCCGGGCATCCGCCCCGCGCCGTTCGGCCACATCGGCGACGGCAACATCCATTTCAACCTCGTGCAGCCCGAAGGCATGGACCCGGCCGCCTTCCTGGCGATGGACCACCGAATCATGGACACGGTGGCCGACATCGTCCGCGACCTCGACGGCTCGTTCTCCGCCGAACACGGGGTGGGCCGGCTGAAGCCCTACATGATGCCGGACTGGCGCGGCGGCGCCGAACTGGCGACCATGCGGCGGATCAAGGCGGCCATCGACCCGCGCGGCGTGATGAATCCGGGCGCCATCTTCCCGCCCGACGATCTGCCGGACAGCCCGGCCCACCCATCTTGAGCAGGCCGGAGGGAAGACGATCCGCCTCCATAACAGTCGCATAGCACCTATGCCGCGGGGCTTTCACCCCGCCCCGTGGAAAGCTACACAGGCATATGTCGTTCGCCCGGTCCGTCACCAGCCTGTCGCCGAGATCGCGCCTGCCGATGCTGGACCGCTATGTCCTGCGGCAATTGCTCCTGGCCCTGGTGGCGACCACGGGCGGCCTGTCGGCGCTGATCTGGCTGACGCAATCGCTTCGCTTCGTCTCGCTGGTGGTCGAGCGGGGCCTGTCGCTGCGGGTCTTCATCGGGCTGACCGGCCTGCTGGTCCCGTCCTTCGTCGCCGTCATCCTGCCGATCACCACCTTCGTGGTGGTGCAGTTCGTCTACCAGCGCCTGGCCGGCGACCGCGAACTGACGGTCATGCGGGCGGCCGGCCTGTCGCCCTTCTTCATCGCCCGGCCGGGGCTGGCCTGTACCGGCCTGTCGGTCGCGGCGTGCTTCCTGCTGAACCTGTGGATCGTCCCGATGTCGTACCACGCCTTCCGGCAGTACGAATTCCAGATCCGCAACCGCATGGCCGCCTTCATGCTGCAGGAAGGCGTCTTCACCCCGGTGTCCGACACCATGACGGTCTATATCCGCTCGCGCGACCGGGACGGCACCCTGCACGGCATCATGGTCGAGGATGACCGCCAGCCCGCCAGCCAGGCCACGATCCTGGCCGAACACGGCACGATGCTGGTGATCGACAACCAGCCGCGCGTCGTCCTGTTCAACGGCTCGCGCGAGGAAATCGACCGCAAGACCGGCCGGCTGAACGTCCTGACGTTCCAGCGCAACACCATCGACCTGACCTCGTCGCGCGGCGACCAGGCCCGCTTTCGCGACGCCACCGAACTGTCCCTGCACGAATTGCTGCACCCCAACCCGCAGGAGGTCCCGGAACGCGATCGCGGAAAGTTCGCCGTCGAGGCCTGGCGGCGGCTGACCTCGCCGTTCACCGCCTTCTCGTTCGCGATGATCGGCCTTCTCAGCGTGCTGCGCGGCGCATTCTCGCGCCATGGCAGCATCCTTCGCCCGGCGGTGGCGATCATGAGCGTCGTGGGCCTGCTGGCCCTCAGCCTGCTGGTGCAGAACCTCGCGAGCCGGACCCCCGGCCTGATCCCGCTGATGTGGGTCGAGGCCATCCTGCCCGGCGTCGTCTGCGCCGCGGTCCTGTTCCTGCCCGAATGGCGCTGTGCCCGGCAGCGGCATGCCGGCCTGCCCGGCGCGATGGGGCCGTCGCGCCCATGACCGTCTCGGTCACGCTGTCGTTCTACATCGCCCGCCAGTTCATGCTGGCGGTCATGGCGATGATCCTGTCGCTGACCGGGCTGGTGTCGCTGTTCGACTTCATCGACCTGCTGCGGCGGGCCGCGACCCGCCCCAACGTGCCGGCCTCGCTGGTCAGCGAAATCGCGGTCCTGCACGTCCCTTATTTCATGATCGAGATCCTGCCGTTCGGGGTCCTCCTGGGGGGCATCGTCTGCTTCTGGCGGCTGACCCGCTCGTCCGAACTGATCGTGGCGCGCGCCGCCGGCATTTCCGCCTGGCAGTTCCTGACCGGCCCCCTGTCCTGCGCCCTGCTGATCGGCGCCCTGGCCACCGGGGCGCTGTCGCCGCTGTCGTCGATGATGTTCCGCCGCGCCGAAACGCTGGACCATGTCTACCTGCGTAACGGCGGCGGGCCGCTCGACCTCGCCGCCGGGGCGCTGTGGATCCGTCAGGCCGACAGCGCCCTCACCCCGCACGGGGTGGCCATCCTGCATGCCCGCTCGGTGCATCTGCAAGGCAAGGTCCTGCAGATCGGCGGCATCAGCCTGTTCCGGCTGGACGAGACCGATCATCTGATCGTCCGCATCGAGGCCCCGCGCGGCCATCTGGCCAAGGGCAGATGGGTCTTCGAGGACGCGCGCAGCGTCCATCCCGACCGCCTGCCGGTCGCGGTGGGCGATTTCGACCTGCCGACCGACCTGACGGTGCCGCGCGTGCAGGACAGCTTCGCCTCGCCCGATACGCTGTCGGTCTGGGCGCTGCCGGGTTTCATCGCGCTGCTGGAGCGTTCGGGATTTTCATCCATCCGCCACCGGCTGCATTTCCAGACCCTGCTGACCCTGCCGATCCTGTCGGGCACCATGGCGCTGGTGGCGGCGGGATTCTCGATGCGCCCGACGCGGCGCGGCGGCGTCGCACGCATGATCGGCAGCGGAATCGCCGCCGGTTTCGCCCTGTTCACCATTTCCAAGGTCGCCGCCCAGTTCGGCGATTCCGGCGCCATGCCACCCGTCCTGGCGGCCTGGGCCCCGACGGGGGCGGGACTCTGCCTTGCAGTTTCTCTGCTGCTTCATCTAGAAGACGGATGATGCCGAATCCACAACCCTGCCGCCTGCTTCGCCCTGTCCGCGGCCTTGTCCGGGGCCGGCACCCACCGGCGCGCGGCACGCTGCTGGCCGCCACGATGCTGGCCGGCACGCTGGTCGGCGCGGCCGTGCAGACCCACCGCGCCCGCGCGCAGGTCCGGCCCCTCCATGTCGATCTGGGCGGCCCGATGTCCGACAAGGACCCGGTGACCTTCCAGTCCGACAGCGTCAACTACGACAATCCCAACGGCATCGTGACCTGGTCGGGCAACGTCCAGATCTGGCAGAACGACCACGTCCTGCGCGCCGACACCGTGACCTACGACCGCAATACCGGCGTCGCCGCCGCGTCGGGCCATGTCGCGATCGTCGAATCCGACGGCACGGTGCTGTTCACCGACTATGCCGAACTGAGCCACGGCATGCGCGACGGCATCAGCACGCGCCTGCATATCCTGATGACCGACAACGCGAAGCTGGCGGCCAACGGCATGCGCCGGGTGGGCGGGCGGGTGAACGACCTGGCCCGCGCGGTCTATACGGCGTGCGAGATCTGCGCGAAACATCCGCAACGCCCGCCCTTCTGGCAGTTGCGCGCCTATGACGCGACCCACGACACCGAACACAAGCGCATAGATTTCCGCGACGCCTATGTGGACATGCTGGGCATCCCCATCATGTATCTGCCTGCGTTCTCGATGTCCGATCCGACCGTCAAGCGGCA
Source organism: Gluconacetobacter johannae (assembly GCF_014174305.1). Classification (GTDB taxonomy): domain Bacteria; phylum Pseudomonadota; class Alphaproteobacteria; order Acetobacterales; family Acetobacteraceae; genus Gluconacetobacter; species Gluconacetobacter johannae. The sequence continues at coordinate 31,628 of NZ_JABEQH010000021.1, forward strand.
GAGCGGGTTCCTCACCCCCGGAATCACGCCGCACGACCGCTATCTGGGCGCCTACTTCACCATTCCCTACTACTGGGTGATCGACCGGCAGTCCGACCTGACGGTCCAGGGCCTGGTGTCGACCCGCACCGGGCCGCAGATCAGCACCCAGTACCGCAACATCATGAATTTCGGCACCCTGAACATCGTGGGCGGCGTCGCCTACGACACCCACCGCCAGGGATCCTACGTCAACACATTCGGCAACACGGCCGAATCGACCAACGACCACGGCATCCAGGGCTATGTCTTCGCGCAGGGCCAGGCCTCGATCTCGCGGAACTGGCGCGTGGGCGCCAACATCAACCTGGCCAGTTCGGCGAACTACATGCGGGACTACCGCATTTCCGGCTACGGCCAGGAAACGCTGTCGTCCAACGTCTATCTCGAAGGGTTCGGCACCGGCGCCTATTCGCGGATCGACGCACAGGCCTACCAGGGCCTGAACCAGGGCGTCATCCGCAACAGCGACCTGCCCTGGGTGCTGCCCCGCTATACCTACAGCTATTTCGGGCAGCCCGACGCGCTGGGCGGGCGCTTCGGCCTCGACACCACCGATTTCTACGTCTACCGCGCCAACGGCGTATCGGACCAGCGCGGACAGCTCGCGCTGAACTGGGACCGCCCCTTCCACAACCGGCTGGGGCAGCTCTGGATGCTGACCCTGCATCTCGACTCTGCAATCCACCGGGCAACGGCCCTGAACGAACAGCCGCTCTATGCCCCCACCATGCGCCAGCAGGTCACCGGGCAGGTCCTGCCGACCGTCGCGCTGAAGATGAACTGGCCCTTCCTGCGTACCTTCAACCGGGGCGCCGGCACGCAGATCCTCGAGCCGATCGCCCAGATCATCGCGGCGCCCAACACCGGAAACGGGCGGAGCAGCTACCTGCCGAACGAAGACAGCCTCAGCTATGAATTCACCGATTCCACGCTGTTCTCGCTGAACCGCTATCCGGGAACGGACCGGCTGGACGGCGGCTTGCGCGGCAATTTCGGCGTCCATGGCAACTGGACCTGGAACGGGCATGAAATCGACACCCTGGTCGGCGAAAGCATCCAGGAACATATCGAGCACGACCGCATTCCCTATTCGGGACTGAACCACCATCTGTCGGACGTCGTCGCCCGCGCGCGCATCGCGCCCAGCCGCTTCATCGACGTCACGGGCCGCATGCGCGTCGATCCCTACGCCGGGCGGATCGACTTCGGCGACGGGCTCATCAGCACCGGGGTCCAGCATTTCCGCGTCACCGGCGGCTATGTCTACGAACCCGTGACGCCCTATTATTACTACGCCACCAACATCCAGACCGGCGCGCCGCCGGCGGCCTACGACGCGCAGATGAACGAACTGACGCTCGGCGCCTCGACCAACTGGCAGAATTACCACCTGTCGGGCTTCGTCCGTCGCAGCCTGGCGCGGCAGCAATTCGTCGCGATGGGCGGTGACGCGGGCTACCAGAATGACTGCTTCGCCTTCGATATCATGTATATCAAGCAGTACACGTCGATCGGCGGCCAGCAGCGCAATTCGACCATCATGTTCACGCTGACCTTCAAGACCATCGGGTCCTTTGGTATCCATGGCTGACCACATGCATAAGAGACCGAACCGCATGCGAGCCCGCTTTTCCAAGACCGCGTTCCCCCCGCACGTCAGCAGGCGCGGCCATCGTGCCCTGTCGTTCGCCCTGACGGCCGGACTTGCGGCCTGCGTCGGCGGCGCGGCGCTGGCCGCCCCGCCGGCGCCGGTTGCGGACGATGCGCCGGTCCATCAGGATTCGATCGTCGCAGTCATCAACGGCACGGTGCTGACCCGCCGCGACGTCGACAATCGCGGCCGCCTGTTCGCCCTGTCATCCGGCCTGAATGTCAGCGACGAGGTCATGGCCCGCCTGCGCCCGCAGATCGTCCGGCAGCTGATCGACGAGCGCCTGCGCCAGCAGGAAATGCTCTCGCGGCACATCAACGTCCCGCCCGAGCAGATCGCAGCCTCGATCGCCGATATCGAGCACCGCAACGGCATGCCCCAGAACGCGTTGCGCGACCGGCTGGCGCAGGACGGCATCTCGCTGACCACGCTGATCGACCAGATCCGCGTGCAACTGGGCTGGACGCAGGTCCTGCGCGAGGAAATGGGGTCGCGCGGGCGCACCACCGCCGCCGAAATCGCCCAGCGCGAAGAAGCGCTGCGGCACGAGGACGGCAAGCCGCAGTACATGATTAGCGAAATCTTCGTCCCGGTCGACGATCCCCGCCATACCGAAAACGAGCTGAAATTCACCGAGACGGTCATCCAGGAACTGCGTAACGGCGCGCCCTTCCCCATCGTCGCCGCCCAGTTCTCGCAAAACCAGTCGGCGCTGGACGGCGGCATGATGGGCTGGGTGCAGGAAGACAGCCTCGATCCGCAGGTCGTGGCGGTGGTCCGGCAGATGCCGATCGGCGCCATCTCCAACCCCATCCGGGTGGCGGGCGGTTTCGTCATCGCAACCCTGGAGGGCCGCCGCACCGTCGGCCATCAGATGGGCACGGTGCTGTCGCTGCGTCAGGCCTTCCTGCCGTTCACGACGCAGTTGAACCCCCAGAACCCGACCGAGCAGCAGCGGGCGACCCTGCAGCAGGCGACGCAGCTCTCGAGCAGCGCGCATTCGTGCGACGACCTGGAGGCCGCCAATCGCAAATACGGCGAAAAGCGCCCGTCCAACCCCGGCGAGCTGGTGCTGGAGCGGATCAATCCGCAGATGCAGCAGGTCCTGGCCGGCCTGTCCGCCGGCAAGGCCAGCCGCCCCCTGGTCTCGACGGAAGGAATCGAGGTCCTGATGGTCTGCGGCCGCCAGCAGAAGAATTTCGCCCAGCAGACCCCCAGCGAGATCGCGGACCAGTTGCTGAACGAACGCGTCGAACAGACGTCGCGGCAGTTGAACCGCGACCTGCATCGCCGCGCCGTCATCGAAATGCGCTCGAAGGCATGAGGACGGGCTCCTGACCGCTCTCGAACCGCTGCGCGAGGTCATCGCCCGGCACGGGCTGGATGCGCGCAAGTCGCTGGGGCAGCATTTCCTGCTGGACCCGGGCATCACCACACGCATCGCCGCCCTGGCCGGCGACCTGGCGGGCCGTCATGTCGTCGAGGTCGGGCCCGGCCCCGGCGGTCTGACCCGCGCCCTGCTGGACAGCCCCGCCGAAACCGTCACGGCAGTGGAGATCGACCCGCGCGCCGTCGCCGTGATCGGCGAACTCGCCGCCCTGTTCCCCCAGCGCCTGCGCCTGGTCGAAGCCGACGCCACCCGCCAGGACCTGGCCATGCTGTGCCCGGCGCCGCGCCAGGTCGTGGCCAACCTGCCCTACAATGTCGGAACGCCGCTGCTGGTCGGCTGGCTGCGGCAGGCGGCCCAGTGGGAACGGCTGACCCTGATGTTCCAGATGGAGGTGGCCGAACGGATCTGCGCCGCCCCGGACACGCCGCATTATGGTCGCCTGGCGGTCCTGGCGCAGTGGACCAGCGTGTGCGCGCTGGTGATGCGGATCCCGCCCGGCGCGTTCTCGCCGCCCCCCAAGGTCTATTCCGCCGTCGTCAGCCTGACCCCCCACGCGACCCAGCCCGACCCCGCCCTGTTTCGCGCCATGGAGCAGGTCACGGCCGCCGCTTTCGGCCAGCGGCGCAAGATGCTGCGCGGGGCCCTGCGCCCGCTGGGCGGCGAAGCCCTGCTGGCGGCCGCCGGCATCGGTGGCGAACGCCGGGCCGAAACGCTGGACATCACCGAATTCGACCGTCTGGCGCGCTGCCACCTTGCGCGGATCGGCGGACGCGCGGACGGCTGATCCCGTTCAGCCCGCCTTCGCCGCCTTCCGGCGTCGGGCGGGCGCCTTGCCGCCGGTCGCCAGGGCCTCCTCGCCGGGCGGGGACGCCGCGCGTTCGGCCTCGAACATGTAGTCGCGCGTCAGCGGCACGGCGTCGATCGACCGGGTGATCTGAAGCTGGAAATTCATGTGCCCCTGCACCCGGAACGACAGTTCCGCGCCGACCAGATAGAATTCGAACATCCGGCAGAACCGTTCGTCATACATGGCGGCGACCCGCGCGCGGTTGGCGGCGAAGCGTTCGCGCCACAGGGCGATGGTCTTCGCATAATGCAGGCGCAGCACCTCGCAGTCCGTGACCCACAGGCCCGATTTCTCGATCGCCGCGAAGGTCTCGCTCAGCGAGGGTGAGTACCCGCCGGGGAAGATGTAGCGGTCGATCCAGGGGTTGGTCGATCCGGGGCCGTCATTGCGCCCGATGGAATGCAGCAGCATCACGCCGTCCTCGGCCAGCACGTCGCGCACGATACCGAAGAACTGCCGGTAATGGCCGATTCCCACATGTTCGAACATGCCCACCGACACGATGCGGTCGTATCGCCGGGTCACCGCGCGATAATCCAGCAGTTCGAAACGAACGCGATCGGCCAGGCCTTCCTCGGCCGCGCGCCGGCGCGCGACGCCCAGCTGTTCCTCCGACAGGGTGATCCCGGTGACCCGCGCGCCATAATCCCGCGCCAGGGTCAGCGCCATGCCACCCCAGCCACAGCCGATATCCAGGACCTCCAGGTCCGGCCGGTCCAGGCGCAGCTTGGCGGCGATGTGTCGCTTCTTGGCCTCCTGGGCCTCCTCCAGCGTCTCGTCCCCGCGCGGGAAATAGGCGCAGGAATATTGGCGGTCCCGGTCGAGGAACAGGTCGTACAGCGCGCCGTTCAGATCGTAATGGTGGGCGACGTTGCGCCGCGACCGCGACGCCGGGTTGAACTGCGTCCAGGTTCGCTTGCCGTAGCGCACCACGGCCGCGACCATCTCGCCGACATGACCTGTCCCCATGCTGTTGGTCATCAGCAGGTCCAGCAGGTCGTACAGCGTGCAGCCGTCGGGTACGACGGCGCCGTCCATGTAGGCTTCGCCGAACGCCAGGCCGGGATTGAAGATCAGCCGGCGCTCGACCGACGGGTGCAGAATCCGCATCGCCGCCACCGGTCCCGGCGCGCCGACATAGGTACGGCGCGTTCCGTCGGCAAAGACGACGTCCAGCCGCCCTCGGGAGATGAAACTGCGAAAGACCCTGTCGATTACGGGCGTCATTGGCGGCTCTCCATGCAGGTCGCGTGGCAAACATGACCGCTGGATGACGATCCGTAAAGAACCGGAATCGGGACTTTCCCCTGCCTTTCCAAAGACAAAGGCCCGGGGGAGCATCCTCCCCCGGGCCTTTGCAACCGTCTGCCGCGCGAAGCGCGCGGCAGAATGTCCGATGGATCAGGCTTCCGCCGCGTCCTCGGCCACCGTCTCCTCGACGAGGGCTTCCTCGACGAAGCCCGACGGCTCGTCGTCCTCGACGCCGATGGCCTCGCCGCGCGCCTGGCGCTCGGCCTCTTCTTCCGAACGGGCCACGTTCACGGTGACGGGGATCGACACTTCCGGATGCAGGGCAACGCGGACCTCATACAGGCCAAGCTGCTTGATCGGATCGGCCAGCACCACCTGCGAACGCGCGACGGTCAGGCCGGCGGCGGTCGTCGCCTCGGCGATGTCGCGGGTCGTGACCGACCCGTACAGGCTGCCGCTGTCGCCGGCCTGGCGGATCAGCACGACGACCAGGCCGTGCATCCGCTCGGACAGGCGCTCGGCCTCCTCGCGACGCTTGATGTTCAGCGCCTCAAGCTGCACGCGCTCGCGCTCGAAGCGCTCGCGGTTCAGGGCGTTGGCGCGAATGGCCTTGCCCTGCGGCAGCAGGTAGTTGCGCGCGTAACCCGGCTTGACCTTCACGATCTCGCCCATCTGGCCCAGCTTCTCGACGCGCTGGAGCAGGATCAGTTCTACTGCGGACATGACCTGTCTCCTCAGCCGACGATATAGGGCAGAAGGGACAGGAAGCGGGCCCGCTTGATCGCCTGGGCCAGCTCACGCTGCTTCTTCGCGGACACCGCGGTGATGCGGCTGGGGACGATCTTGCCACGCTCGGACAGGAAGCGGCTCAGCAGGCGCACGTCCTTGTAGTCGATCTTCGGCGCGTTCGGGCCGGAGAACGGGCAGGACTTGCGACGGCGATAGAACGGCCGGCGGGCGCCCACGGCCACGCGGCGGGCGGCGGGATTGATCTCGGTGGTGTCGGACATGGATTCTTACTCCGCTTCGCCGTCGGTGTCGCGCGCGTCTTCACGCTCGCCGCGCGCCCGGAACTCCTCGCGATCGTCGTAGCTGCGACGGCCACCGCCGCCACCGCTGCCGCCGCGTCCGCTCTCGAACCGGCCAGCGGGCTTCGGACCACGGAAGCCGCGCTCGCGCTCGTCGCCCTTGCGGGACAGGATCACGGACGGCGCCTCGTCGATCTCGTCGACGCGCAGGGTCAGGACGCGCATCACGTCCTCGTTCAGGCTCAGCTGACGCTCGATTTCCTTGATCGTCTCGGACTTCGCATCGAGACCCAGAAGCATGTAATGCCCCTTGCGGTTCTTCTTGATGCGATAGGCCAGGCTGCGCAGGCCCCAATATTCGCGCTTCTTGACGGCGCCGCCTTCGGCTTCCAGCAGGCTGGCGATCCCGTCGGCGACGGCCTCGACCTGCTGCTGCGACACGTCATTACGCGCGATGAACACAGTTTCATATAACGGCATGGGAACTCCCTTCGGATAAAATCAACCCGACCGCGCCGGACACGGTCCGCACGGCGCCCCTCCCGTGGGGCATGGGTATAGCCGGGGCGATGCCGCGCCCCGGCAGGGAAGGAGGGGTGTGAAGCACGAACCCCGCCCCGCCACAAGGAAAAACTATGCCACGGGCCGAAAAATCGGCCTCAGAGGCGCAACGCGGCGGGAACGACCAGCCCCAGCGCGTCGGGAATGTCCCAGATTTCGCGCATGGTGCGGACCTGCCGGAAGCCCGCGCGCACATAGGCGTCCAGCGCACGCGGATGGTCGGCCGAGCAGGTATTCACCCGCACGCTGGCCGGCTGGAACGCCCAGGCGGCGTCGATCGCGGCGCGCAGGAAGGCCCGCCCCACCCCGCGCCCGATCTGGTCGGGCATCAGGCCGAAATAGGCCAGGTTCACCTCCCCGGCCACGCGGCAGTCCAGTTCGAAGAACCCGGCGATCCGCTCGCCCTGCCACAGCACGTTCACCCCGATGGCGGGGTCGCGCAGCAGCGCCCCCAGTTCGGCGTCCGGCATCGTCCGGCGCAGCCACCAGCAGTAATCCTGCCCGACCCCGTCATACAGGCGGCGATAGAACGCGATGTCGGGGGCCGGATGGCGGACGATGCGATACCCGTCCGGCAGCGCCGGCGCCGGGCCGGCGGGCGGACGGTCCATGCACAGGAACGTCACGACCACCGCCGCGCGGGTGGTCGGCCCGGTGGTCCGGTTCAGGGCGCCCATGAGACCGGATCAGTTGTCGTCAAGGAACGAGCGCAGCTTGCGGCTGCGGCTGGGGTGCTTGAGCTTCCGCAGCGCCTTGGCCTCGATCTGGCGGATGCGCTCGCGCGTCACGTTGAACTGCTGGCCGACCTCCTCCAGCGTGTGGTCGGTGTTCATGCCGATGCCGAAGCGCATCCGCAGCACACGTTCCTCACGCGGGGTCAGCGACGACAGCACGCGCGTCGTCGCCTCGCGCAGATTGGTCTGGATCGCGGCGTCCAGCGGGATGACCGCGGTCTTGTCCTCGATGAAATCGCCCAGATGGCTGTCTTCCTCGTCACCGATCGGGGTTTCGAGCGAAATCGGCTCCTTGGCGATCTTCAGGACCTTGCGGACCTTCTCCAGCGGCATGCCCAGCTTCTCGGCCAGCTCCTCGGGCGCCGGCTCGCGCCCGATCTCGTGCAGCATCTGGCGCGAGGTCCGGACCAGCTTGTTGATCGTCTCGATCATATGGACCGGAATGCGGATGGTGCGCGCCTGGTCGGCGATCGAGCGCGTGATCGCCTGGCGGATCCACCATGTGGCGTAGGTCGAGAATTTATAGCCGCGACGATATTCGAATTTATCGACGGCCTTCATCAGGCCGATATTGCCCTCCTGGATCAGGTCCAGGAACTGCAGGCCGCGATTGGTGTATTTCTTGGCGATCGAGATCACGAGGCGCAGGTTGGCCTCGATCATTTCCTTCTTCGCACGCGCCGAATCCCGCTCGCCGCGCGACACGGTGGCGTAGACGCGGCGGAATTCGCCGACCGGCAGGCCGGTTTCCTGCGACAGGGCCGCAACCTGGCCGCGCAGGGTCATGACCGTCGCCGCATGCTTGGCGACGAAATTCTTCCACGCCTTGCCCGGCAGGGCGGACACCATGTCCATCCAGCCCGGATCCAGTTCGCGGCCGCGATATTTAATCAGGAAGTCGTCGCGCGAGACCTTGGTGCTCTCGGCCAGGCGCAGCATCCGCCCCTCCAGGCCGTTCAGCCGCTGGAAGATCTCCTTCAGATGCAGCACCAGCACCTCGATGCGGGTGTTGTGCAGGTGCACCTGCTGGACCTTGCCGACCAGTTCCTCGCGCAGCTTCTCGTACGATTTCTCGGACTTGTCCGACATCTCGGCGCCCGAGGTCAGGGTCTCCAGACGCTTGGACTGCAGCTTCTGCAGCCGCGAATACAGCTCCTCGATCTCCTCGAACTGCGCGAGGATCTCGGGCTTCAGCTTTTCCTCCAGCGCCGACAGCGACAGGCCGGCGCCCTCGCCCTCCTCGCCGTCCTCGTTCTCGGGCGCGGTGTCGAAGCTCGCCTCGTCCTGCGGCTCGGCGCCCTCCTCGGCCCCCTCGACGTCGGGGCCGGCGCCGCCGGACTGCATGGCCTCCAGGTCCACGATGTCGCGCAGCAGCATCTCGCCCGCCTTCAGGCGGTCGTGCCACGAGATGATGGCGCTGAAGGTCAGCGGGCTTTCGCACAGCCCGCCGATCATCTCGTCGCGGCCGGCCTCGATCCGCTTGGCAATGGCGATTTCGCCCTCGCGCGACAGCAGTTCGACCGACCCCATCTCGCGCAGGTACATACGCACCGGGTCGTCGGTGCGGCCCAGGCTTTCGGTATCGACATTGCCCGCCGCGCCGCCGGTTTCCTCGCTTTCGGCATCGGCCTCCTCGGCCTTTTCCTCGCGATTGGCCTCGGTGTCGTCGTTATCCTCGTTCTCGACGACCTGAATGCCCATTTCGGACAGGACCGCCATGACATCCTCGATCTGCTCGGACGACATCTGGTCCTGCGGCAGGACGGCGTTCAGTTCATCGAACGTGATGTAGCCGCGTTCCTTGCCTCGGGCGATCAGCCTCTTGACGGCTCCGGATTGCGTGTCCAGCAGAGTGGTGTCGTTGTCCTGTTCGCCAGAAGTCGCTTCCGAACCCGCGGCTGTCTTTGTCGCCATCGCCTGCCTAATCCCTACCTGCTACGCTGCCGCGGCGTCCGCCCCGCGACGACATGAAGGCCCGTTCCGGCATGCCGGCGCCGCGCCCATGGGACATGGCGCGCGAACGGACACGAAACGGCCATTCTATCGCATCTGACAATTTACAGTGTCGTGCAGGTGGTCGATTCGAGCGGTGAAGTCAAGGGCCGGCGCCCCGCGGCACGAAAAACCTCAGCCTGCGTCCGGGTCGATTTCGCCGCGCCGCAGGGCCTCCCACGCCAGCAGGCGCGTACGCAGGCTGCTCCAGGCCCGTTCGTCCAGCGTGCCGGTGCACAGGCGCTCGGTATCGGCGCGGATGTCCTCGCCGAACTGCCGGACATTCAGCAGCGCGTAGAAATGCCACCATTCCTGGCCGACCTCAACGTCCATCAGGCTGTCCGGCGCGCTCACCGACAGCGGCATCGGCTGGGTGGCCAGCGCGGCCTCGCGTTCGTCGCGCAGGCCGGCCGCGTCCAGGCCGGCGGCCAGCGCGCCCGCATCCGGCAGGTCGCCGGCGGCCGCCAGGTCCATCAGCCCGGCGCGCACCCGCGCCAGCCCCGCCGGCAGGTCCAGCCGGCAATAGGCGTCCTCGACCTCCGGCAGCAGGTTCGGATGGCGCAGCAGGATGGCGGTCAGGATACGCATGCGCTCATGCATCGTCGCCTGCGCGTCCAGCGGCGGGCGTTCCGCGATCCGGACCGGGCGCGGCGCGGCGCCCGCGCCCTTGCCCCCTCGCCCCCCCTGGCCGGGACGACGGCGGAAGGTCTCGAAGAACCGGTCCAGCAGGGTGCTGCGATATTCCGCCGCCAGCCCCTTGTCGCCGATCAGGGCGGCGGCCTCGGTCAGGCGGCGACGCAGCGCCGCGCGCTGTTCCGGCCCCGGATCGCGCACGCCTTCGGTCAGCAGGTCGAACAGCACCTCGCCCACCGGCCGGGCGCCCTCCAGCAGGGTCGCGACCGCCCGCCCGCCCTGGCGGCGCAGCAGGCTGTCCGGGTCCTCGCCCTCCGGCAGGGCGCAGAAGCGCAGCGTCCGGTTCAGGTCCAGCAGCGGCAGCCCGGTTTCCGCCGCCTTCACCGCCGCGCGCCGCCCGGCCGCGTCGCCGTCGAAGCACAGGACCGGCGCGGCCGACACCTGCCACAGGGCCTCCATCTGCTCGGGGGTCAGGGCGGTGCCCAGCGGCGCCACGGCGCCGGGAAAGCCGCCCTGGTGCAGGGCGATGACGTCCATGTACCCCTCGACCACCACCAGCTCGACCGGCGGCGCTCCCCGTGGGCGGGCCGCCCGCACCGCCGTCCGGGCACGATCGAGTCCGAACAGGGTCCGCCGCTTGGAAAACAGCGCGGTCTCGGGGCCGTTCAGATATTTCGGCTGCCCGTCGCCCAGGATCCGCCCGCCGAACGACACCAGCGCGCCGCGCCGGTCGCGAATCGGAAAGGTCACGCGGTTGAAGAACAATTCGCCCTTCGGCCGCCCGTCCTCGTCCAGCCGCATCAGCCCGGCCTCGGCCATCAGGCCGGGCGCGATGCCCTGCGCCTGCAATTCGGCCAGCACCCCGCCCCGCCCGTCGCCCGACCAGCCCAGGCCGAAACCCGCGATCGTCTCGTCGGTCAGCCCCCGGTCGCGCAGATAGGCCAGGCCCGCGCGCCCCTCCGGCGCGTGCAGGCGCCGGGCCCACGCGGCCTGCACGGCCTCCAGCACATCGGACAGGGTCCTGGAGCGTTGCTCGGCCTGGCGCTGGGCGGGGCCGGGGCGCGGCACCTCCAGCCCGGCCTCGCCCGCCAGTTCGGCGACCGCCTCGGGGAACGAACGGCCTTCGCTCTGCATGACGAAGGAAATGACGTCGCCATGCGCGCCGCAGCCGAAGCAGTGGAAATGATCGTCATAGACATAGAAAGAGGGCGTCTTTTCCCCGTGGAAAGGGCAGCACGCCTTCCAGTTCCGTCCCGAACGGGCCAGCTTCGTCCGCCGCCCGATCACCGAGGCGATGGGCGTGCGGGCGCGAAGCTCCTCCAGGAAGGCGGGATCGAGGGCCAAGGCCGCGTCAGGCGGCCAGCAGGGACTTGACCACCGCGCTGGCGCGGCCGGCATCCAGCACCGCGCCGAAACGGGTCTTCAGCTCGGCCATGACGCGGCCCATGTCCTTCATGCCCGTGGCGCCCACGCCGGCGATCGCCTCGCGCGCCGCCGCCTCCAGCGTCGCCGCATCCAGTTCGGCCGGCAGGTAGGCGCGGATCGTCGCGATCTCGGCCTCCTCCTTCTCGGCCAGTTCGGCCCGGCCGCCCTGGCGGTACAGCGTGGCCGATTCGACGCGCGACTTAATCATGCCGCGCAGGGCGGCCACCACCTCGTCATCGTCGATTTTGTCCACACCACGGGGCCGGGCGGCGATGTCGGCATCCTTTATTTTCGCCGAAATCATCCGCAGCGTGCCGACGCGCCCGGCGTCACCCGCCTTCATCGCCGCCTTGAGGTCATCCATGAAACGCGCGCGCAGCGACATGATCCCGTATCTCCTGCAAATCCGGCGGCCGGTGGGACCGCCCGCGCGGAATATTCTTCCCACATCTTCCGTCCGAAACCGGGTGGGAATTTTCTTCCCAGCCCCTCCGGACGCTGGTAGGAGATAATCCCGGAAGGAAAAATTCTCCATGCCGATGACGGTTGAAAACATCATTGAACGCCTGGGCGGCGCGGACAACGCGGCCCGCCTGGCCGGCGTCAGCACCGAAGCCATCCGCAAATGGCGACAGGCCCGTGCGATTCCACCCAAGCACTGGACGGTCATCCTGCGCCAGACCGGCCTGGCCCTTTCCGACCTGCAACCCGACAGCGCGTCCGACCGAGCGGAGACCCAGATGACTGCCTCCCCCCCTTCCGCCCCCAGCGCCGCGCCGCCGGCCGGCGCCACCGCCGCCCTGGTCCTGGCGGACGGCACCGTCCTGTGGGGGCGCGGATTCGGCGCGCACACACCCGCCCAGGGCGCCGCGATCGGCGAGCTGTGCTTTTCCACCGGCATGACGGGGTATCAGGAAACACTGACCGACCCGTCGTTCGCCGGCCAGATCATCACCTTCACCTTCCCCCATATCGGCAATGTCGGCACCAATGACGAGGACGACGAGGCCGCGCGCATCGCCGCCCGGGGCCTGGTGGTCAAGCAGGACCTGACCGAACCCGCAAGTTGGCGCGCCGCCCGGCCGCTCGGCGCCTGGCTGGCCACGCAGGGGGTGCCGGGCATCTGCGGCGTCGATACCCGCGCCCTCACCCTGCGCCTGCGCGCCGGCGGACCGCAGACCGCCATCCTGGCCTATCCCGCCGACGGTCTGTTCGACCTGGACGACCTGCGCGCGCGGGCCGTCGCCTGGCCGGGGCTGGAGGGCATGGACCTGGCGAAGGACGTCACCTGCGCCGCCGCCTATTCCTGGGACCAGGGCACCTGGACCTGGCCGCACGGCACGCAGGCGCCGCCCGCGCGTCGCCGCCGCGTCGTCGCGGTCGATTACGGGGCCAAGCGCAACATCCTGCGCTGCCTGGTCAGCGCCGGATGCGACGTGACCATCGTCCCGGCCACCGCGACGGCAGCGGAAATCCTGTCCCACGACCCCGAGGGCGTGTTCCTGTCGAACGGCCCCGGCGACCCGGCGGCGACCGCCGCATACGCCGTGCCGGCCATCCGGGGCGTGCTGGACGCCGGCAAGCCGGTCTTCGGCATCTGCCTGGGCCACCAGCTTCTGGCCCTGGCGCTGGGCGCACGGACCTACAAGCTGGCGCGCGGCCATCGCGGCGCCAACCAGCCGGTCAAGGACCTGTCCACCGGCCGGGTGGAGATCACCAGCCAGAACCACGGCTTCGCAGTGGACGAGGCCAGCCTGCCCGAAGGCGTGCGCGTGACGCACACCAGCCTGTTCGACGGATCGAACGAAGGCCTCGCCTCGGACCGGCTGCCGGCTTTCTCGGTCCAGTACCACCCCGAGGCCAGCCCCGGCCCGTCGGACAGTTTCTACCTGTTCGAACGCTTCGTCGCCCTGATCGACCGCACCACCCCGACCGCCTGAAAGCCGAGCCCATGCCCAAACGGACAGACATCAGATCCATCCTGATTATCGGCGCCGGCCCGATCGTCATCGGCCAGGCGTGCGAATTCGACTATTCCGGCGCGCAGGCCTGCAAGGCGCTGCGCGAGGAAGGGTACCGGGTCATCCTGGTCAACTCCAACCCGGCGACGATCATGACCGATCCGGGGCTGGCGGACGCCACCTACGTGGAACCGATCACCCCCGAATTCGTCGAGCGGATCATCCTGCGCGAAAAGCCCGACGCCATCCTGCCCACCATGGGCGGCCAGACGGCGCTGAACACCGCCATGGCGCTGGACAAGTCGGGCTTCCTGGCGGCGCAGGGCGTCGAACTGATCGGCGCGAACGCCGAGGTCATCGACCGTGCCGAGGACCGGCAGAAATTCCGCGAGGCGATGGACGCGATCGGCATCGAAAGCCCGCGCAGCCTGATCGCCCATACGCTGGACGAAGCCCGCGCGGCGCTGGAGCAGATCGGCCTGCCGTCGGTCATCCGCCCGTCCTTCACCATGGGCGGCTCGGGCGGCGGCATCGCCTATAACCGCGAGGAATTCGACCAGATCGTCGCCTCGGGCCTCGACGCCTCGCCCACCACCGAAGTCCTGATCGAGGAATCGGTCCTGGGCTGGAAGGAGTATGAGATGGAGGTCGTCCGCGACAGCGCGGACAACTGCATCATCGTCTGCTCGATCGAGAACATCGACCCGATGGGCGTGCATACCGGTGACTCCATCACCGTCGCCCCGGCGCTGACGCTGACCGACAAGGAATACCAGCGGATGCGCGACGCCTCGCTGGCGTGCCTGCGCGCCATCGGCGTCGATACCGGCGGGTCGAACGTCCAGTTCGGCGTCAACCCCGCCGACGGCCGCATGGTCGTCATCGAGATGAATCCCCGCGTCTCGCGCTCGTCCGCGCTGGCGTCCAAGGCGACAGGCTTTCCCATCGCCAAGATCGCGGCGAAGCTGGCGGTGGGCTATACGCTGGACGAACTGGCCAACGACATCACCGGCTCCACCCCGGCCTCGTTCGAACCCACGATCGACTATGTCGTCGTGAAGATCCCCCGCTTCACGTTCGAAAAATTCCCCGGCACCCCGGCCCTGCTGTCCACCAGCATGAAATCGGTGGGCGAGGCGATGGCCATCGGCCGCTCGTTCCCCGAGGCCCTGCAGAAGGGGCTGCGGTCGATGGAAACCGGCCTGACCGGCCTGGACCCGGTCGAGGCCCCCGGCGATGGCGGCCCGGACGCCTTCCGCGCCGCCCTGTCGCAGCCCCGACCGGAACGGATCCTGATGGCGGCCCAGGCCCTGCGCGCCGGCCTCGGCATCGAGGAAATCCAGGCCGCCTGCCGGTTCGAGCCCTGGTTCCTGCGCGAACTGCAGAAGATCGTGGCGGCCGAGCACGCCATCGTCCGCGACGGCCTGCCCGAGGACGCGCATTCCCTGCGCCGGCTGAAGGCGCTGGGCTTCTCGGACGTGCAACTGGCGCGCCTGTCGGGCACCGACGCCGCCGAGATCGCGTCCCTGCGCGACCGCCTGGCCGTGACCCCGGTCTACAAGCGGATCGACACCTGCGCCGGCGAATTCGCCTCGGCCACGCCCTATATGTACTCGACCTACGAAGGCGGGTTCGGCGTGCCGGAATGCGAAAGCCGGCCGACCGACCGGCAGAAGATCGTCATCCTGGGCGGCGGGCCCAACCGCATCGGCCAGGGCATCGAATTCGACTATTGCTGCGTCCATGCGGCCTATGCCCTGCGCGAGGCCGGGTTCGAGACCATCATGGTCAACTGCAACCCGGAAACCGTGTCCACCGACTATGACACGTCCGACCGGCTGTATTTCGAGCCGCTGACCGCCGAGGACGTGATCGCCCTGATCCGGCGCGAGCAGGCGGCGGGCACCGTCCTGGGCTGCATCGTGCAATATGGCGGCCAGACGCCGCTGAAGCTGTCCCGCGCGCTGGAGGCGGCGGGCATTCCGCTGCTGGGCACGCCCGCCGACGCCATCGACCGCGCCGAGGACCGCGAACGCTTCCAGCAGATGCTGCACCGGCTGGGCCTGCGCCAGCCCGACAACGGCATCGCCCGCAGCCCGGCCGAGGCCGAGGATGTGGCCGAGCGCATCGGCTACCCGGTGGTGGTCCGTCCCTCCTACGTGCTGGGCGGCCGGGCGATGGAAATCGTCCATGACCGCGCCAGCCTGCAACGCTACATGCGCGTGGCGCTGCAACTGGCGGGCCACGACATCGCCTCCGGCCCCGTCCTGATCGACCGCTACCTGAACGACGCCATCGAGGCCGACGTGGACTGCATCGCCGACGGCCACGGCGTCTATGTCGCCGGGGTGATGGAGCATATCGAGGAAGCCGGCATCCATTCCGGCGACAGCGCCTGCTCGCTGCCGCCCTATACGCTGTCGCCCGCCATCGTGACCGAGCTGAAGGCGCAGACCGAGGCGATGGCCCGCGAACTGGGCATCGTCGGGCTGATGAACGTCCAGTACGCCATCAAGGACCAGGAGATCTTCGTCCTGGAGGTCAATCCCCGGGCCTCGCGCACCGTGCCGTTCGTCGCCAAGGCCACCGGGGTTCCGGTCGCCAAGATCGGCGCGCGGGTCATGGCGGGTGCGAAGCTGGCGGAATTCCGCCTGGACGACCGCGCCGTCGCCCCGCATGTCGCGGTGAAGGAGGCGGTGTTCCCCTTCAACCGCTTCCCCAACGTCGATACGATCCTCGGCCCGGAAATGCGCTCGACCGGCGAGGTCATGGGCCTGGACGCCTCGTTCGAGCGCGCGTTCGCCAAGTCGCAGCTCGCCGCCGGCGTGCGCCTGCCGCTGTCGGGCGTGGTGTTCCTGTCGGTGCGCGGCAGCGACAAGACGGCCGCGACTCCGCTGGCCCGCCGCCTGGTGGACATGGGCTTCACCATCCTGGCCACCCGCGGCACCGCCCAGCGCCTGCGCGACGCAGGCGTCGAGGTCAAGGTGGTGAACAAGGTGCTGGAAGGCCGGCCGAACTGCGTGGACGCCATCCGCTCGGGCGACGTGCAGATGGTCATCAACACCGCCCAGGGCGCGCAGTCGGTCACCGACAGCTTCGACATCCGCCGTTCGGCCCTGACTTTGGGCATTCCGCATTTCACGACCATCGCCGGGGCGCGGGCCGCGACCCACGCGATTTCGGCGATGCGGGAAGGACCGCTTGAAGTCGCGCCCCTTCAATCCTACTTTAGCGGATCGTTCTGAGCGTACCGCACCGACGCCGGGGCGGGGACCGGTCCTCCGGCCCCTGCCCCGGCGTGCTCGGTCTATGCGGGATGCTCTTGTGGCAATTTTTCAAGTCAGTCGCATGACTGACCTTCACCCGGGGATGCGCCTTGCAGAAATTTCCGATGACAGGCAAAGGCCTGCAGCGGCTGGAAGAAGAACTTCGCAGGCTCAAGAGTGAGGAACGCCCGGCCATCATCCGTGCGATCGCGGAAGCACGCAGCCATGGCGACCTGTCCGAAAACGCCGAATACCACGCCGCGCGCGAACGCCAGTCCTTCACCGAGGGCCGCATCCTCGAACTGGAGGACATCGTCTCGGCCGCCGAGGTGATCGACCCGGCGACCCTGTCGGGCGACCAGGTGAAATTCGGCGCCCAGGTCAGCCTGGTCGATGAGGAAACCGACAAGGAAGCGACCTACCAGATCGTCGGCGTGCACGAGGCCGACATCAAGCAGGGCCTGCTGTCCATTTCCTCGCCGCTGGCCAAGTCCCTGATCGGCAAGCGGATCGGTGATTCGGTGTCCGTCCCGGCCCCCGGCGGGGATCGAACCTACGAGATCCTGGCCGTCACCTACGGCTGAGGACACGGACAAGGCAATGCTGGGGACATGGGCATGATTACCCTGGACGACGTTCGCGCGGCCGCGTCCCGCATCGAGGGGCGCATCCTGCGGACGCCCACCGTGCCGTCGCACGCCCTGTCGAAGGCGACGGGCGCGGATGTCGTGCTCAAGCTCGACAACCTGCAGGCGGTGGGGTCGTTCAAGGAACGCGGCGCCGCCAACAAGCTGGCGCTGCTGACCCCGGCCGAGCGCGAACGCGGCGTCATCACCGTCTCCGCCGGCAACCACGCCCAGGGCGTGGCCCGCCACGCCGCCCTGCTGGGGATCGACGCGGTGATCGTGATGCCGCGCTTCACCCCGGCCGCCAAGGTGACGCGCACCGCCGCCTGGGGCGCGCGCGTGGTGCTGGAAGGCAGCAGCTTCGCCGAGGCCACGGCCCACGCCAACGCCCTGTGCCAGCGCGAGGGACGCGTGTTCGTCCACCCGTATGACGATCCGGCGGTCATGGCCGGCCAGGGCACCTTCGCGCTGGAGCTGTTCGAGGATGCCGGGCCGCTGGACATGTTCGTCGGCCCGATCGGCGGCGGCGGCCTGCTGTCGGGCTGCGCGGTCGCGGCGGCCGCCCTTCGGCCGGGCATGGACATCGTGGGCGTGCAGGTCGAAAGCCATTCGTCCCTGTCCGCCTTTCCCGGCGACGAGGTCATGCCGCCCGGCGGCGCCACCATCGCCGAGGGCATCGCCGTCCTGCAGATCGGCCGCCAGCCGCTAGAGGTCATCCGCCAGCATGTCTCGCGCGTGCTGGTGGTGCCCGAACGCGCGGTCGAGGACGCGATCACGCTGATGGCCGAGGGCGCCAAGCAGGTCAGCGAGGGCGCGGGCGCCACCGCGCTGGCGGCCGTGCTGACCTATCCGGAACTGTTCCAGGGCAAACGGGTCGCCCTGCCGGTGACCGGCGGCAATATCGACAGCCGCATCCTGGCCAACACCCTGCTGCGCTCGCTGCTGCGCGACGGGCGGCTGCTGTGCCTGAAGATGGAAATCCCCGACCGGCCGGGCATCCTGGCCGATATCTCGCGCACCATCGGCGAGGCCGGGGGCAACATCATCGAGGTCTCGCACCAGCGCCTGTTCACCGCCCCCAGCGTCCAGGCGGCGGAACTGGAAGTGATGATCGAAGCCCGCGACCCGTCGCACGCCCTCGATATCATGGGCGAGCTGTCGAAGACCTACATCGTCCGACGGGTCTGAAACGCGGGGCGCCGCCCGCCTGCCTGGCCGCCCGCTCAGGTTTCGTCGAGGGTAAAGCCCACCTTCAGCGTGACCTGATAATGGCTGACCTTGCCATCGACGACATGGCCGCGCGTTCCCACCACCTCGAACCAGCGCAGGGAATGCAGCGTCTCGGACGCGCGGGCCAGGGCGTTGGAAATCGCGCCCTCGATCGTGTCGGGCGACGACCCGACCAGTTCGAGAACCTTATAGACATGGCCGGACATCGTTTTTCTCCCCCGATCCTGTGGAACGGGAAACGATGCCCGGCGGCGCCGGTTCCGGCGCGGCTGCCTATTTGGTGCCGAACAGGCGGTCGCCGGCATCGCCCAGGCCGGGGCGGATATAGCCGTGATCGTCCAGTTCGCGATCGATCGAACAGGTGACGATCTTCACGTCCGGATGCGCCTTCGACAGGAACGCCACCCCTTCGGGGGCCGCCAGCAGGCAGACGAACACCAGTTGCCGGGCGCCCGCGTGCTTCAGCCGGTCGATCGCGGCGGCGGCGCTGTGCCCGGTCGCCAGCATCGGATCGACGACGATGCAGACGCGCTCGCCGATATCCTCGGGCAGCTTCATGTAGTATTCGACCGGCTCCAGCGTCGCCGGATCGCGGAACAGGCCGATATGCCCCACGCGGGCGGCGGGCACCAGGTCGAGCATCCCGTCCAGGATCCCGTTGCCGGCCCGCAGGATCGACACCAGGCAAAGCTTCTTGCCCGACAGCAGATGCCCGTGGGTCCATTCCAGCGGCGTTTCGATTTCCACCGTTTCCAGCGGCAGGTCGCGCGTGGCCTCATAGGCCATCAGCAGGCTGAGTTCCCGCGTCAGGCGCCGGAACCCCGCCGTGGAGGTCTCCTTCTGGCGCAGGCGCGTCAGCTTGTGCTGGACGAGCGGATGGTCGAGCACGACCACGGAGGAAGGGTGGGATGTCTTTCGTTCGGTCATGGCACCCCTTCTAGATCAGGCCGGGCGGCACGGCTATTGCGTATCCGGGCTATTGCGTATCGGGTACGAAATCAAGCGCCACGCCGTTCATGCAGTAACGCTGCCCGGTCGGACGCGGCCCGTCGGGAAAGACATGGCCCAGATGCCCCTTGCAGGACGCGCAATGCACCTCGACGCGGACCATGCCGTGGCTGGTGTCCACCGTGGTCTCGACCGCCCCCGGCAGCGCGTCGAAATAGGATGGCCAGCCGCTGCCGCTTTCATACTTGGTTTCGGACCGGAACAGCGGCGTCCCGCAGGCCGCGCACCGGTACAGGCCGGCACGCTTCTCATCGTTCAGGGGGCTGGAGCCCGGACGTTCGGTCCCGTGCTCGCGCATCACGCGAACCTGCTCGGGCGTCAGGACGGCGCATCCCGCGCCGCAGCCCGGCTTATCCTGTTCCATCTGCCTGTCTCCCGCATGGTCGGTGGAAAAATGGCGGGCATCCACCACCCATCGCACGTTTGTATCGACAAGACATTTCGCAAGTCCGTCGTTTGGTGCCATCATGGACGACAAAATCACGGGAGAGAATACCCATGTCCGACCAGATTTCCTCCACCCAGGGCGCTCCGCAGGCCCGGCGCCCCGTCATGCTGGCCATCCTCGATGGTTTCGGATGGCGGGAAGACGTGTCGGACAACGCCGTGCACGCCGCCTACACCCCGGGCTTCGACCGGCTGTGGCAGGAGGGGCCGCGCGCCTTCCTCAAGACCAGCGGCGAGGATGTCGGGCTGCCGGACGGGCAGATGGGCAATTCCGAGGTCGGGCACCTCAATATCGGCGCGGGCCGGGTGGTGATGCAGGAACTGCCGCGCATCTTCCGCGCCATCCGCGACGGCAGCCTGGCGGCCAATCCGGTGCTGACCGGCCTCATCGCCACGCTGAAAGCCAGCGGCGGCACCTGCCACCTGATGGGCCTGGTCTCGCCCGGCGGCGTGCATGCCCACCAGGACCACGCGGTGGCGCTGGCCAAAATCCTGGTCGAGGCCGGGGTGCCGGTGGCCTTCCACGTCTTCACCGACGGCCGCGACACCCCGCCGCATTCGGGCCGGGACTATCTCGCGCGCCTGCGCGCGGACCTGCCGGATACGGTTGCCATCGCCACCGTCTCGGGCCGTTATTTCGCCATGGACCGCGACCGGCGCTGGGACCGCGTGACGAAGGCGTATGACGCCATCGTCTCGGCCAGGGGGCCGCACGGCGACGATCCGCTGGCGGTGCTGGACGCCGCCTATAAGGAGGGCGTCACCGACGAATTCCTGCCGCCCACCGTCATCGGGCCGTATGCCGGCATGAAGGACGGCGATGGCATCCTGTCCTTCAATTTCCGCGCCGACCGCATCCGCCAGTTGCTGGACGCGCTGCTGGAGCCGAATTTCGAGGGATTCGCCCGCGAGCAGGTGATTCATTTCGCCGCCGCGGTGGGCATGACGCGCTACAGCGACCGGCTGGCGGCGCTGATCGGCGTGCTCTTTCCCCCGCAGTCGCTGGACGATCTGCTGGGCGAGGTCGTCTCGCGCGCCGGGCGGCGGCAGCTCCGCATGGCCGAGACCGAGAAATACCCCCACGTCACCTACTTCCTGAACGGCGGCAAGGAAGACCAGTTGCCCGGCGAGGACCGGATCATGGTCCCCTCGCCCAAGGTGGCGACCTATGACCTGCAACCCGAAATGTCGGCCCCGGAACTGACGGCGAAGGCCGTGGCGGCGATCGAGAGCGGCAAGTACGACCTGATCGTCCTGAACTACGCCAACCCCGACATGGTCGGCCATACCGGCGTGTTCAGCGCCGCCGTCAAGGCCGTCGAGGCCGTGGACCGGGGGCTGCGGCAGTTGGTCGAGGCCATCCATCGCCAGCGCGGCGCCCTGCTGGTCACCGCCGATCACGGCAATGCCGAGACGATGTTCGACCCCGCGACCGGCGGCCCACATACCGCCCACACGCTCAACGTCGTGCCGGTGGTGCTGACCGGGGTGCCCGAGGCACGGTTGCATAACGGGCGACTGGCCGACCTGGCGCCGACGCTGCTGGCCCTGATGGGCCTGCCGCAGCCGGCCGCGATGACCGGGACCTCGCTGCTGGGCGAGAAGCGGGCATCCTGAACCGCCGCCGTCGTCCGGCCGGGCCGGCGGGTCCCGCCTTGCCGGCCTGCCTGCTGGCCGCCTGCCTGCCCGCCCTCGGCGCCCCGGCGTGGGGCGAGTCCCACGGGACGGCCCGCCGCGCCCCCGCACACGCGGCCGCCAACCACCATCCGTCCGGCCATGCGGCGACACCCCGCGCGGACGCCGCCGCCAGTGCCGCACGGCGCGAAGTCGAACGCGCCCGCGCGCAGCAACAGGCCCTGATCGCCCGGCAACAGCAGCAGGCCCGCGACCTGCAGGCCCGCACCGAGGCGCGCAACTCCGCCCAGGCGCGCGCGCGGCAGGACATCGCCCGCGCCGCCGCCCTGTCGGCCGAAACCGTGGACGCCACCGCCCGGTTGCAGGACACCGAACAGCGGACGGCCGACCTGGCCGACCGGGTCGCCGCCCTGCAGGCCGAACAGGCCCGTCTGCGCGCCGCGCTGGACCGGGATTCGGCGGACATCGCACCCACCCTGCCGCTGGCGGCGCGGCTGGCGCGCTATCCCGCCGATACGCTGCTGGCCGCCCCCCTGCCGCCCGACCGCGCGATCACCGGCCTGCTGGTGGTGCGGGGCCTCTCGGCGCGGCTGGAGCAGCAGGCCGGGGCGATTCGCCTCCGGCGCGCCGAACTGGCCCGGCTGGACGACGACCTGACGCGGCAGGGCGCGCGCCTGGCGGATTTGCGGCAGCAACAGGCCGCCCAGCGCGACATCGTGGCCGGCGCGGCCCAGCGCGCGCGCGCCGCCCAGCGCCAGTCCAGTTCCGCCGCCACCCTGGCCGACCGGCAGGTCGAGGACGCCGCGCGCCAGGCCTCCAGCCTCCAGGACGCCGTCGCCCGGATCGAGGCGCTGGAGCAGGCCGCCGAAGACCGGCTGGAACGCGCGGCGCAGCAGGCCGCCCGCGCCCACCGCGCCGACGAGGCCGCCACCGCCCACGCCCGCGCGCAGGCCATCGCCCAGGGGCCCGGCCCCGGCCTGACGGCCCCCCCGGCCGGCACGCCCGCCGGACGCGGCGCGCCGGTGCCGGGCGCCATCGTCACCGCCTGGGGCAGCGGCACCGAGGCCGGACCCGCCACCGGCATCACCTACGCCCCGCCATCGGACGCCACCGTGCGGGCCCCCTGCGCCGGACAGGTCGATTTCGCCGGGCCGTTCCGGTCGTACGGGCAGATGGCCATCGTGGATTGCGGGCGGCATTACCGCTTCGTGCTGGCGGGGCTGGGCGCGCTCGCCATCTCCACCGGGCAGACGCTGGCCAGGGGCGCACCCGTCGGCCGCATGCCCGGCTGGACGGGCCAGGGCGGCCGGCCGACCCTGTTCGTGCAGTTGCGCCACGGCGGCACGGCGATCGACCCGGCCCCGTTTCTCTAGACGGCTT
Organism: Gluconacetobacter johannae; assembly: GCF_014174305.1. Classification (GTDB taxonomy): domain Bacteria; phylum Pseudomonadota; class Alphaproteobacteria; order Acetobacterales; family Acetobacteraceae; genus Gluconacetobacter; species Gluconacetobacter johannae. Next base: position 54,735 of record NZ_JABEQH010000021.1, read on the forward strand.
CTCTGGACAGTTTTCGCTTGAACCAAGTTCGGTATAAGATCATCGGATGATGACGGATAAGCGGCTCCCCTCGGGTCCGGTTTTCCTTGCGCCACCTATGCCGCACGGCATGCAGGCCGACAGCGATATCCGGCACGGCCGGCACTCAGGAGACGACACGGCATGAAGTTCCGCACCGGCCTGCTGCTTGGAACCGCCTTTCTGGCAGGCATCGCGGCGGGGCCGCAGATCGCGCATTTCTCCGGCCCCTGGAACGGCGAAATCACCTCGCACGCCCTGGCCGAGAGCCTGGCGAAAGACAGCGACTCGCCCGCCGAGAACTATCGCCTGCTGTCGCTGTTCGGCCATGTCCTGGAACAGGTGAAGGCGAACTACGTCGATCCGGTCTCCAACCGCGACCTGATCGTCAATGCGCTGAACGGCATGCTGAGCGGCCTGGACCCGCACAGCTCCTACATGACCGAAAAACAGTACGCCGACCTCCAGACCCGGACCAAGGGCGAATTCGGCGGTCTGGGGCTGGAGATTCATGGCGAGGACAATCACATCCGCGTCGTCTCGCCGATCGACGACACGCCGGCGGCCCGCGCGGGCATCAAGCCCGGCGACTATATCGTCGCCATCGACGGTAAGAACATCGACGGCCTGCCGCAGGACGAGGCGGTGGAGCGGATGCGCGGCAAGCCGGACACCAAGATCACCCTGACCATCATCCGTGAAAAGACGCCCAAGCCCATCACCGTGACCATGACCCGGGCGATCATCCATATCCAGGTCATCCGCTCGGCGCTGTACGACACCATCGGCTATATCCGCGTCTCGGAGTTCAACGAGGAAACCGGTCCGGGGCTGGAGGCCGCGTTCCGCAAGCTGAAGGACCAGTCGCACGGCAAGCTGGCCGGCCTGGTGCTGGATCTGCGGTCCGACCCCGGCGGCCTGCTGAACCAGGCGATCGAGGTCAGTTCCGACTTCATCCGCAACGGCCAGATCGTGTCCACCCGCGCCCGCCATTCCCAGGAAAGCCAGCGCTGGGACGCCCATGGCGCCGACATCACCGGCGGCCTGCCCATGGTGGTGCTGATAAATGGCGGATCGGCCTCGGCCAGCGAAATCGTGGCCGGCGCCTTGCAGGACCATCAGCGCGCCATCCTGGTGGGCGAGAAATCGTTCGGCAAGGGATCGGTCCAGACCATCCTGCCCATTCCGGGCAACGGCGCGCTGCGCCTGACCACCGCGCGGTACTACACGCCCTCGGGCCGGTCGATCCAGGGCCTGGGCATCGTGCCCGACGTCGCGGTGCGCGAAACGCGCGAGGATCCGGGCTACAGCATCCGCGAAGCCGACCTGGCCCACATCATCAAGAACCAGGGCGGCAACACCGCCAAGCCCCCCGCGCGGACCGACATGCCGGTGATGGCCACGTCCATTCCCGACCAGCCGCCCGCCAACTGGCCTTCCTTCGACCCCACCAAGCCCGCGACCGACTTCCAGCTCCAGCAGGGGCTGAAGATCGTCCGCGCCATGGCCGATCATCCCGTGGCGGCCCAGGCCATGCTCCACACCGCGCCGCGCAACGACTGACGCTGGCATGACCGGGATGACGCCCCTGCCCTATCGCCGCAATGTCGGGGCCATGCTGTTCAACGCGGCCGGGCGGGTGCTGATCGCCCGCCGCACGGACATGGAAGGCGCCGGCGGGCCGCCCGACCAGGGCGTCTGGCAATGTCCCCAGGGCGGGATCGACGCGGACGAACAGCCCGAACAGGCGGTGCTGCGCGAACTGCACGAGGAAATCGGCACCGACCGGGCCGTCATCCTGGGCGCGCATCCCGACTGGCTGACCTACGACCTGCCGCCGGCGCTGCTTGGCCGGGCGCTGGGCGGGCGCTATCGCGGGCAGACGCAGAAATGGTTCGCCCTGCGCTTCCTGGGCACGGATGCCGATATCCGGCTGGACACGCACCAGCCCGCGGAATTCGATCTGTGGCAGTGGGTGGACCTGCCGACGCTGGCCGACCGCAACGTGGGCTTCAAGCGCGAGATCTACCGGACCCTGATCCGCGACTTCGCCCGATACGCCACCGGCTGAGCCGGCGGCAGCCTCAGGGCGCTGCCCTGAAACCCGCCAAAGGGCCCAGCCCTTTGGAAACCCAGTCGTTTTATCTTTGATCGGGGTCCAGGGTCTCAGGCCCTGGTGGGTTCGGGCAACGCCCGACGCTGTTCAGAGGCCGGATTTCAGCGCCGGCAGCACATGCTGGCGCAACAGCGGCGCCAGGACCGGTCCACCCGGCGGCGGGTCCAGCGCCAGGTCGAACCACCACATCTCCGCGATTTCCGCCCGGATCTCGGGCGCGCCGTCCAGCACGCCGCGATAGACGGCCGAGCGCACGATGAATCCGGGCTCGTTGGCGGCCGGGGCCTCGAAACGGCCCAGCAGCCCCGGACTGTCGCCCTGCAGGCGGCAGCCCAGTTCCTCGTCCAGTTCGCGCGCCAGGGTCTCGATTTCGGACTCGCCGGCCTCCGCCTTGCCGCCGGGCAGCATAAAGGCCGCCGTGCCCCGCTTACGCACCAGCAACAGCGCGCCCGCCCGCACGATCGCGGCGGAGACGACCCGGATCACCCGGTCGCTCAATGCCCCCCACCCGGGCTCTTGCTGCCCCCGCGGATCGGCGACAGCAGGAAGCAGAACGGCACCACCAGGAACGCGCCGATGCCCAGGATCATGAACACCTCGTTATAGGCAAGGATCGAGATCTGGCGGGTATATTCGACGAACAGCCGGTGCTGCGCCACCGCGTCCAGCGCCGTCGAGGCGACGCCACGGTTCGACGCCACCTGCCGCGCCCGCGCCAGATAATCGACATACGGCTGATGGAACGGCGTCATCCAGTGGACCATCTGCGTCTGATGCGCCTGGCGGATTTCGGTCAGCATCGCCGTGGAACCCGAAATGGCGATCGACCCCAGGACGTTGCGCGCCATGCTGAACAGGGCCGAGGCATCGGCGTTCAACTCGCGCGGCAGGGTCGCGTAGGTGATGGTGGAAATCGGGACGAACAGGAAGGCCAGGCTGGCGGTCTGGCTCATGCGGAACAGGACGAGGTGCCGGAAATCCAGCGCCGGGACCAGTTGCGCCGACCAGAACAGGGCCATCCCCATGAAGAAGAACCCCAGCGCGATCAATGCGCGCAGGGTCATGTATTTCATCGCCCGCCCCACCAGCGGGATCAGGAAGATGACCGCCACGCCGCCCGGCGACAGGATCAGCCCGGACAGGGTCGCGCTATAGCCCATGACCTGCTGCGCGTATTGCGGCACGATGATCGCGGCGGCGTACAGCAACGCCCCCACCGCGCCGATCAGCAATGTGCCGGTCGCGAAATTACGGTCCTTGAACACGCGCAGGTCCACCGCCGGGCGCTTGGTCTTCAGCAGCCAGATGACCGCCCCGCCGATGCCCAGGAAGGCCAGCACCGCCATGGTGCGGATCATGTCCGAGCCGAACCAGTCCTCGTCCTCGCCCCGGTCGACCGCGACCTCCAGGCAGCCGAAGCCGATGGCGATCAGGCCGATGCCCACGATGTCCAGCGGGGCCTTCTGCTTCAGCGCCCAGGGCGGGTCCTCGACGACGACCGACACCGCGAAGGTCGCCAGCAGGCCCACCGGCACGTTGATGAAGAAGATCCAGCGCCAGGAATAATTGTCGGTGATCCAGCCGCCCAGGGACGGGCCGATCACCGGGGCGACGATGGTCGCGATCGCGGTCAGGCCGAACGCCGCCGCCCGCCGTTCCGGCGGGAACGTGTCCAGGATGATGGACTGCTGGTTCGGTTGCAGCCCCCCGCCGAAAAACCCCTGCATCAGCCGGAAGACGATCAGTTCAGACAGGCTGCCCGAAATGCCGCACAGGAAGGACGACACCGTGAACATGAAGATGCAGATGATGAAATAGCGCTTGCGCCCCAGCAGCTTGCCCAGCCAGCCCGAGATGGTGAGCACGATGCCGTTCGCCACCAGGTACGAGGTCAGCGTCCAGGTCGCGTCGTCATAGGTGGACGACAGGCTGCCGGCGATATGCGGCAGCGAGACGTTGACGATGGTCGTGTCCAGGATTTCCATGAACGCCGACACCGTGACGATGACCGCGATCAGCCACGGGTTGTACTTGGGCTTCCATGGCTGCTCCACCGGGGGTTGCCCCGCCGGGGCGGCGTCGGTCCCGGCCACGGCCGCACTCACTTCGTATGCACCGTGGGTTCGACCGACAGGCCCAGCGACAGCGGCAGGTCGGCGCGCAGCCCCTCGTCGATCACGATCTTCACCGGCACGCGCTGGACGATCTTCACATAGTTGCCCGTCGCGTTCTCGGGCGGGAAGGCGCTGAAGGTGGCCCCGGTGCCAAGCTGGATCGAATCCACATGTCCCTTCAGGTCCAGCGACGGGTAGGCGTCGATCGCGATATCGACCTTCTGCCCCGGCCGCATGTGCGCCAGCTGCGTTTCCTTGTAGTTGGCGATGACCCAGACCTCGGGCTCGACGACCGAGAACAGCGACTGCCCTTCGTTGACGAAGCTGCCGCGCTCGATATTGCGCTGTGAGATCCAGCCGTCATGCGGCGCGCGGATCTCGGTCCAGCCCAGGTTCAGGTCGGCCTGCGCCAGTTCCGCCCTGGCCTGCGCGGTCTGGGCATCATACTGCCCCACCCGCGTCCCGATGTCCGAGATATTGGCCTCGACTGGCTCGGCCACCTGCAGGCGGCCCTGCGCCTCGGCCACCCCGGCCTTCGCGGCCTGCAAGGCGGCCGCGGCGTAGTCGATGTCCTGCTGCGTCGTCGCCGCGCGGGCGACCGCATGCTGGCGGCGATAATCGGTCTCCGCCCTGAACTGCTGCGCCTGCGCCGCCAGCAACTGCCCCTGCGCCACCTGCAACTGGCCGGGGAAGTTCTTCTGCGCCACCAGCAGGGCAAAGCGTGTTCCGGCGGCCTGCGACTGCGCCAGGTCCACCGCCGCCGCCGCGCGGTCGCGCGCGGCGCGATAATCGCGGTCGTCGATCCGCGCCAGCAACTGGCCCGCATGCACGAACTGGTTGTCGTTCACCAGCAGTTCGGTGACGTAGCCCCGCACATGCGGGGCGATCGTCACCGCGCGGCCGGCGGTGAACGCATCGTCGGTCTCGACATCATGGCGGGTCAGGAACCAGTAGGTACCCGCGCCCACGGCCACGACCGCAAGGAACCCCACCAGCCCGATCCGAAGCATCGGGTTGGTTTTCTTCTTGCGCGGCTCGTCCGGCGTGCCGGCCGGTGTCGCGCCTTCTTCCTCGGCCATACGGTTCCTCTTGCTTCCCAATCATGCCGCCGGCCCGGTCAAATGACCGAACGGGTCGGTCAATTCATGGCACGAAGAACAGGACGCATCAACCGCCCCCCGTCCTCTCCGGCACTAAAGATCGCCCCGCAGGCCCCGTTTTCAGGGCGCGTTTGAAAATGCCTGGGTGCGGACCATGCGCGCATACAGGCCGTCGGCCTCCATCAGTTCGGCATGGGTGCCGCATTCGACGCCCTGCCCGTCCGCCATCGCCACCACCAGGTCCGCCGACCGCACGGTGGACAGGCGGTGGGCCACGACGATGGTGGTGCGCCCCTTGCGCAGGCTGGCCAGCGCGTCCTGGACCAGGGCCTCGCTCTCGCTGTCCAGGGCGCTGGTCGCCTCGTCCAGCAGCAGGACGCGCGGATCGCGCAGCAGCGCCCGCGCCAGGGCCACCCGCTGGCGCTGGCCGCCCGACAGGCGCTGGCCACCGGGGCCGACGCGGGTGCCGAACCCCTCGGGCAATGCGTCGATAAACCCCTCGGCCGCCGCCGCGCGGGCGGCCGCGCGGATCTCCGCCTCGGTCGCCGACGGGCGGCCGATGCGGATGTTCTCGATCACCGTCAGGTCGAACAGCAGGGTGTCCTGGCTGACATAGGCAATGGCGTCCCGCAGGTCCGACAGGCGCAGCGCGCGCAGATCGACGCCATCCAGCAAAATCCGCCCGCCGCTGACGTCATGCAGGCGCGGGATCAGCGACAGGGCCGTGGACTTGCCCGCCCCGGACGGGCCGACCAGCGCCACCGTCAGGCCGGGCCGGGCCTCGAAGGTCAGGCCGTTCAGCCCGACCCGCCCGTCCGGGTAGACGAACGACGCGGCGTCAAAGCGCAGATGCCCCTCGCCCGGCGGCAGGGCGCGGGCCTGGGCGGCCTCGGTGATTTCGGGCGGCTCGTCGATGATGGCGAAGATCCGCTCCAGCCCCGCCAGCCCCTCCTGCAAGGCGGCGTTCAGCGAACCCAGCGCCCGCAGCGGCCGCGAGGCCAGCAACAGGGCCGCGACGAAGCCCGAGAAATCGCCCAGCGTCGCGCCGCCCAGTGCCGCGCGCCACCCCGCGAACCCCAGCACCGCGGCGACCGCCGCCCCGCCCAGGACCTCCAGCACCGGATCGACCCGCGCGCGCCCCCGCGCGATCCGCAGCAGCGCCTGATGCAGCAGGTCGAGGGTGTGCGCCACCCGCGCCGCCTCGTTCCGTTCCAGGCGATAGACCCGCACGGTCCGCGCCTGCGAAAAGCTCTCGGTCAGCAGGGCCGAGGTCTCGCCCATGCGTTCCTGCATGCCGCCCGAGGCGCGGCGCACCTTCTTCCCCAGCCGCTGGATGGGAATGGCCGCCACGGGATAGAGCACGGCGGCGATCAGGCTCAGCTCCCAGTCCATGTAGAACATGGACACCACCAGGCCGGCCACCGTCACCACGTCGCCCAGCGCATTGACCGCACGGATCATCGCCTCGCGGATCGACACGGCGTCGGTCGTGAAGCGCGCGCTCAACTGCGCCGGGGCCTCGCGCTCGATGCGCGAGATGTCGGTATGGACCAGATGCGCGAACATCGTGCCCTGCAGGCCCCGGATCACGATCAGCACCAGGTTCTGCACCGCCACCGTCTGGCCGTATTGCGACAGCGCCTTGGCGGTGGTTATCAGGAGCACCAGCGCCGGCACCTGGTAGAGAATGCGCGGATCGTGGGCGGCGAACATGTCCAGCGCCCGCTGGATCACCAGCGGATACAGCCCCGTCAGCAGCGCCATCAGCACCGTCAGCCCGATGACCGAGACGATCCGCCCGCGATGACGCCGCGCCTCGTCGCGCCACAGGCGACGCAGCAGCGCCGTGCTGCGATCCGGCACGGGGGCCGGACGGGCAGTCGGTTCCGCCGCGCGGATGGGGGGGGACGTGGGCGGAATGACGTTCATGCTGCCCTTTAACAACGCGGCCGTGGCAAAGCAAAGCGCCATGCCGCACGCCTTATGGGGTGGCGGCCCCCTCCAGGCGCGCCAGGCACGCCTTCCGGTCCGCCCGGCACCCCCCCGCCATCCACCAGGCGCGCACCTCCGCCAGGGCCTGGCCGACCCGTGGCCCCGGCGCGACACCCGCCGCCAGCAGGTCCCGCCCGGCCACGGGAAAGACCGGACGCGGGCGCGCCGCAAGGTCCCGGCGCAGCGCGTCCCACGCCGCCGACGGACGGCCCAGCCGCGCCGCCTGCCCCACCCAGCTCCGCCGGACCAGGACATCGGCCGGCTCGTCGGCCAGCAGGCGACGGCGCGCGTCATCGTCCATCGCGGGGTCCGGCATCGGGGCCGCCCCGATCGACGACATGACCGACGACAGGGTCAGGGCCTCGGCCCGCGACAGGCGCAGGCGCGCCGCCAGGGCCCCGGCCTCGCCCCGCGCCAGCACGCCCAGGCGCAGCACCGCCTCGGCCGGCGCCCCGGTGGCCAGCAGGCACTCCAGCGCCGGCCGGTCCGCGCCTTCCGGCAGCAGGCGCGCCAGCACGCCCGATTGCGCCATCAGCTCCAGGGTCGGCATCAGCGCCGGGCCGGCCAGGATCCGGCGCAGTTCGGACCAGACCCGTTCGGCGGACAGGCGCGCCAGGCCGTCCGCCAGCGCGGTGATTGCCGCCATCGCCGCGCCGTCCGGCTCGCCCCGCCCGTAGCGCGCGTGAAACCGGAAGAATCGCAGGATCCGCAACGCATCCTCGTGGATGCGGGTGGCGGCGTCGCCGACGAAGCGGACATGCCCGGCCCGCACGTCCGCGCGGCCGCCGAAATAATCATGCACCACCCCGTCGCACCCGCAGGACATGGCGTTGATCGTGAAGTCGCGCCGGGCGGCGTCCTCGCGCCAGTCGTCGGTCCAGGCGACGACCGCATGCCGTCCGTCCGTCCGCTCGTCGCGCCGCAGGGTCGTGACCTCGTACGGGCGGCCCGCCACCACTGCCGTCACCGTGCCGTGCGCCAGCCCCGTCGGCACGACCTTGATCCCGGCCCCGGCCAGCGCCGCCATGACCCGGTCGGGCGCCTCGGGCGTCGCCATGTCCATGTCCGACACCGGCCGCCCGGCAATCAGGTCGCGCACCACCCCGCCGACCAGGCGCGCCCAGGGCAGCACTGCCCAGATCCGCGCCAGCCCCGCCCGCGCCTCGGGCAACGCCTCGGCCAGCCGCTCCAGCAGCCGGTCATCGCGATACCCGTCCGCCGCCATGCCTCCGCCCAGGCCGGCGTCCCCGCCCATTGTCACGCCGGGCCGTCCCCCACGGGCAGGCGCGACAGCGGGAAGAAGACATTGCGGCTCCAGACCCCCAGGCAGGGCACCCCGCGACAGGTGCCGGGAACCGCGAGCGCCGCCAGTTCGTAATAGACCGAACGGGCGATCCGGGCTTCCAGGGCAAAGGCCCCCTCGCCGTCGCGGACATGCAGATAGGGCACCGGCCCCATCCCGCATCCTTCGGACGGGACATCCCATTCGGCGCGGATCGGATGATCGGGCCCGGCGCAGATCACCAGGTCCACATTGGTGCGAAAGGACAGAACCTGGTCCCGCCCGCAGCCCTTCCAATCCAGTTCGACCGCGACGAAGGGCGCGTCCTCGACCTCGATGCTGCCGCTTTCGATGGGGGTCTGCAGCCAGTACGTCCCCTCGTCGTCCCGGCGCAGCACCGACGCGAACAGGCAGACCATCGGCTTTCGCCGGATGGGCGTGCCGCGATACAGCCACGTCCCGTCGCGCTGGATCACGAACGGCAACCGCCCGCACGACCGCGCTTCGGCCCCGGGCGAAACAAACGGGGGCGAGGCGCAGGGGGGCGGCGATATGTCCATGCCCGCGCCCGCACGCGCGACGCGCAACTCCCGGAAGTGCGAATCCTGATCGTCAGTCAACTGCGTTACCCGCCTGCTGGACCATACTCTCCCCGATATAGGGATCATCCCCGACCAGATGAAACCCCCGACACTTGATGAAACCCCCAGACCTGTCAGATTGCGGATATGACGATATCGGACGCCACCCCCCTCGCCACGGATTTCGAATCGGACACCACCCGCCCACCGACGGAACAGGCCGTCCCGGCCGACGCCGCCCTGGCCGAACGGCTGGGCGAGCGCCTGCGCGCCGCCCGGGCCGAGATCGGGCGCATCATCCACGGCCAGCGCGATGTCATCGACCAGACCCTGGTCAGCATCCTGGCCGGCGGCCACGGCCTGCTGGTCGGCGCGCCCGGACTGGGCAAGACGCTGCTGGTCACCACGCTGGGCACCGTGCTGGGGCTGGAGGCGCGGCGCGTGCAGTTCACGCCCGACCTCATGCCCTCGGACATCACCGGCAGCGAGATCCTGGACGAGGACGAACACGGGCACCGCAGCTTCCGCTTCGTCCGGGGGCCGGTGTTCTGCCAGTTGCTGATGGCGGACGAGATCAACCGCGCCAGCCCCCGCACCCAGTCCGCCCTGTTGCAGGCCATGCAGGAACATCGCGTGGCGATCGCCGGCACGGACCACGCCCTGCCGCGCCCGTTCCACGTCCTGGCCACCCAGAACCCGATCGAGCAGGAAGGCACCTACCCCCTGCCCGAGGCGCAGCTCGACCGCTTCATGCTCCAGATCCCGCTGGGCTTCCCCGACGCGGCGGCGGAACGCGCCATGCTTCTGGCCACCACCGGGGCCGACGACGCCACGCCGCGCTCCATCCTGACCGACCGCGACCTGGTCGAGGCGCAGCGGCTGGTCCGCGCCCTGCCGGTCGGCGACAGCGTGGTCGACGCCATCCTGCACCTGGTCCGCTCCGCCCGGCCCGAAACCACCGACGACCCGACGATCCGCGAGGCCGTGGCCTGGGGGCCGGGCCCGCGCGCAGCCCAGGCGCTGATGCTGGCCACCCGCGCCCGCGCGCTGATGGACGGGCGCCTGTCGCCCAGCATCGACGACGTCGCGGCCCTGGCCCGGCCGGTGCTGGCCCATCGCATGGCGTTGACCTTCACCGCCCGAGCCGAAGGCCGCAGCCTGCCGGACCTGATCGACAGCCTGCTGCGCCGCCTGGGCTGACCGGCGGGGTGACGCCCTCATCTCCCCTGGCCGGCCGGCTGCGCCGGCTGTTCGCGGCGCGGCGCACGACGGCCGCCGACGCCGGCCTCCCCGGCTCGGGCGGCGCCCTCGGCGCGGGCGGCGACGACACCCCCCTGCCCGTCGCGGCCGACGGGCTGGCCGCGCGCATGCCCGCGCTGATCGTCGCCGCCACCCATATCGCGGCGACGGTGGCGGCGGGCGCGCACGGTCGCCGCCAGGCGGGGCCGGGCGACAGTTTCTGGCAGTTCCGCCCGGCCCAGCCGGGCGAGCCGGTCACCCGCATCGACTGGCGGCAATCCGCCCGCAGCAGCCGCGCCTATATCCGCGAGACCGAGGCCGAGGCCGCGCAGACCATCTGCCTGTGGTGCGACCCCAGCGCCTCGATGCGCTGGCGGTCGGAGGCCGCCCTGCCGCTGAAATCCGACCGCGCCGCCCTGCTGGCGCTGGCGGCCGGGGCCTTGCTGCTGCGCCATGGCGAACGTGTGCGCCTGCTGACCCCCGATGGCGCGGTCGATATCCCGCCGGGCGGCCGCATGGCGCTGGACCGGCTGGGGCTGGCGCTGCTGCGGGCCCTGGAAAACGCACCCGACGCGCCCGGCTGGCCCCATCCGCAGCAGGTGCCGCGCCATGCCCGGATCGTGCTGGTAAGCGACGGGCTGGCCCCGCCCGAGACGATCGCAACACTGCTGCGCGGCCTGGCGGCGCGGCCGGCCCGCGCCCACCTGCTGCTGGTCAACGACCCGGCGGAGGCCGCGCTGCCCTACGCCGGCCGCATCCGCTTCGCGGGGCTGGAAGGCGAGGCCCCGCTGCTGCTTTCGGGCACCGAGGCGCTGCGCCCCGCCTACGCCGCCGCCTTCGCCGACCATCAGGCGCGGATCGCGGCCCTGTGCCGGGCGACCGGCCATGACCTGATCCGCCACACCACCGACCGGCGTCCCGAACATGCGCTGCTGGCGCTGCACGCCGCCCTGTCCGACCGGCCGGGGGGACGGGCATGATCTTCCAGGCCCCTGTGCTGCTGGCCGCGCTGGCCATCCTGCCGGTCGTCTGGCTGCTGCTGCGCGCCCTGCCCCCGGCCCCGCGCCGGCAGGTCTTCCCCGCCATCATGCTGCTGCGCGGCCTGCGCGCGCGCATGACCGACGCGGCGACCGCCCCACCCTGGCTGCTGCTGCTGCGCTGCCTGGCGCTGACCGGCCTGATCGTCGGGCTGGCGGGGCCGCTGATCGTCCGCGACCGCCAGGCGGCGGCCACCGACGCCGCGGGCAACGTGCTGCTGGTCCTGGACAACGGCTGGGCGGCCAGCCCCGGCTGGGCGCGGCGCATCGCGGCGCTGGACGTCGTGCTGGACCGCGCGGGCCGCGCCGGGCGCCAGGCGCGCCTGCTGACGACCGCGCCGGGCCTGGCCGGGGAAGCCCCCGCCGCCGGCGCGCCGATGACGCCGGCGCT
>NZ_JABEQH010000022.1 GCF_014174305.1 Gluconacetobacter johannae
CAACGCCGGGTCGGCGGTGGGCGCCAACGGCCGCGCCGGCATGGCCATGGCCACCACGCAGATCGCCACCGCCGCCGCGGGGCTGGGCTGGATGGTCGCGGAATGGATCCGCACGGGCAAGCCCACGGTGCTGGGCATCATCTCCGGCGCGGTCGGCGGCCTGGTCGCCATCACCCCGGCGGCGGGCTTCGTGCTGCCCGGCGGCGCGCTGATCCTGGGCCTGGTCGCCGGCGTCGTGTGCTACTGGGCCGCCACCTCGCTCAAGCACCTGCTGGGCTATGACGACAGCCTCGACGCCTTCGGCGTGCACGGCGTCGGCGGCATCGTCGGCGCGCTGCTGACCGGCGTGCTGGCCTATGGCCCGCTGTCGGCCACCGACGCCAACCCCTCGGGCGTCGTGGGCTCGTTCGCCCAGCTCGTCATCCAGGCCAAGGCCGTCGGCATCACCATCGTCTGGTGCGCCATCGCCACCTTCGTCCTGCTCAAGATCGTGGACCTGACCATCGGCCTGCGCGTCACCCAGGACCAGGAGGTCGAAGGCCTCGACATGGTCCTGCACGGCGAACGCATCAACTGACCGATCGCCCAGGGACATCCCCTGGGCAGCCGGACCAGGCCGGCCGGGGCACGCCCCCCGGCCGGCCTTTTTCTTTCCGTATTGATGTCAAACTGTTATGGATTCCTGTCCTGACAGACCGGTTCGCGGCGCGTGGTGTTCCGCGACTCCGGCCCGAATTCGGAAAGGGTTGCCTTCCTCATGGCTATTGCTCTTCGCGGCCGTCTTGCGCTCGCCCTGCTTCTGACTGCCCCGGCCTTCTCGCTCATGCCCGATCACGCCCACGCGGCCAGCGCGGCGCAGGCGTGCTACCAGAAGTTCAACGCAGCCCGAAAGGCCGGCACCATCCAGGGCATGCCCTACACCCAGTTCAAGGCGACACAGTGCGCGACGCCCGATGCCGCGGCCTCCACCCCGGCCGCACCGGCCGCGGCCCCTGCGGCGGCGCCCGCCGCGACCGCTCCCGCAGCGCCGGCCCCCGTCGCAAAGCCGGCCCCCGTCGCCGCCGGCAACGCGGTCCTGCCCAGCGCCATATCGCCGAAATATGCCGGCGAGCCCGCCGGCAAGGCCCGCATGCATACCTGCCTCGACCAGTACAACGCCAACAAAGCGACCAACAGCAACGGCGGCCTGAAGTGGATCCAGAAAGGCGGCGGCTACTACAGCGTCTGCAATGCCCGTCTGAAGGGCTGACGATCGGAGGCCCGGCGCCTCAGTGCGGCGACCGGCGGACGAACATCCGGCCGGTCGCGTACGAGATCCAGACGGCATGCCGGGCGAACCAGTCCGCGCCCAGCAGCATATCCGCGCGGTCGTGCAGCGGCGCGACCGTCAGGACCGGCGCGCGGTCCAGCTCCCGGCCGATACGCAGGCTGGCGAACCGGTGCCAGCGATAGAGTATCGCCCGCCCGTCCACGCCGCTGGTTTCCCCACCGGGGTCCACGGCCAGACGGTCGGGACCGACCCCCACCCGTTCGGCCATGGCGGCGGAGACAATGCGCGACCGCGCGCCGCTATCGACCAGGGCGACCATGGGCGCGCCGTCCAGTTCCGCCTCGATCGTCACGCGATGCCCGTCGCGCCGCAGGGGGATGGTATCATAATCTCCCCGCCAGGCCGGCGGCCCCTTGCAGGCCAGCGACCCCGCCCCCACGCGCCAGAGCGACAGCCATCCGCCCGCGACGTCGAGTTCCAGGTCGAAGCGCGCCAGCACGTCACCGCCCAACAGGCCGGCGACCGCCGGGCGCAGCATCGGCTGCCCCGGCAGGTCGCCCACAGGCAGCGACTGCTCCCCGAACCGTACGTCGCCGATCCGCATGTCGGGCACGATGACGTTCGGCACCACCCCCGCCAGGCCGCCGGTGCCATGCACGATGGTCCGCCGGTCGGGATCGGTCGCCAGGCGCAGGGCGCGGACCGCCCCGTCATTCACCAGGCCGCCTTCCGACCCGGTATCGACCAGCATGCTGACCGCCTGCCCGGCGATCGAGACCGGAATCGTCAGATACCCCCCGTCGTCGCGCAGGGGCACCCGCGCGATGCGGGCCACCTCGCAGGCCCCGTCCTGGGCCAGGGCCTGGCCGGCAGCCCCCGCCGCGATCAGAACCGACAGGCCGAGAGCCGACAGGGCGGTCCGGCCCCGCCGGCCCTCAGGGCGTGCGGGCAAACCGGTCGGTGGCATCCAGCAGCGCTTCCAGGATTCCCGGTTCCGACACCGCGTGGCCGGCGGCGTCGACAAGGTGGAACGCGGCCTCGGGCCATGCGCGATGCAGGTCCCATGCCGTACGCACCGGCGTCGCCAGATCGTAGCGTCCCTGCACGATCACCGCCGGGATGTGACGGATGCGGTCCACGTCGCGGATCAACTGGCCTTCCTCCAGCCAGCCGCCATGGACGAAATAATGATTCTCGATCCGCGCGAAGGCCAGCGCGTAGTCCGGGTCGGCATGCTGGGCCGACAGGGCGGGCGCGGGGCGCAGGGTCAGGGTCTCGCCTTCCCACAGGCTCCAGGCGATCGCGGCCTGGGTGCGGGTCGCGGGGTCGTCGCTGGTCAGGCGGCGGCGATAGGCCGCCATCAGGTCGCCGCGCTCGTCCGGCGGGATCGGCGCCAGGAAGGCCTCCCACTTGTCGGGAAATAGCCAGGACGCGCCCTCCTGATAGTACCACAGCAATTCCGCCCGCCGCAGCGTGAAGATGCCGCGCAGGACCAGCGCCGTGACGCGCTCGGGATGGGTCTGGGCATAGGCCAGCGCCAGCGCCGAGCCCCATGACCCGCCGAACACCTGCCAGCCTGCCACCCCGGTCAGGCGGCGCAACCGTTCGATATCCTCGACCAGATGCCAGGTGGTGTTGTTCCTCAGGTCCGCATGCGGGGTGGACCGGCCGCAGCCGCGCTGGTCGAACAGCAGGATGCGATAGCGGGCGGGGTCGAACAGGCACCTCTGCATCGGGCTGCACCCGCCGCCGGGGCCGCCATGCAGGAACACCACGGGAATGCCCTCGGGGTTGCCGCACAACTCCCAATAGAGGGTATGGCCGTCCCCGGTCTCCAGATACCCCCGGTCATAGGGTTCGATGGGCGGGTAGGGCATGCGCGGGGATGCGGTCGTCACGGTCTTCGGTCCTTCGTCATGTCGGGCGCGCCGGCGCGGGGATGCGCGCGGGTCCAGACCTCCATCAGCCGCGCCTCGTCCGCCAGGGTATAGCGCTGGGTCGTCGACAGGCTGGCATGGCCCAGCAGGTCCTGGATGGTCCGCAGGTCCGCCCCGCCCGTCATCAGGTGCGTGGCGAAGGAGTGGCGCAGCGCATGCGGCGTCGCATGGTCCGGCAGGCCGGCCATGTGCCGCCACGCCCGCATCGCCCGCTGCGCCACGGCGGGTTGCAGCCGCCCGCCCCGCACGCCGGGAAACAGCGGCGCTTCGGGCAGGGGCGCGGGATGCCGCGCCCGCCAGTCCTGCAGGGCGGCCCGCACCGCCGGCAGCAGGGGCGCCAGCCGCTCCCGCCCGCCCTTGCCACGGATCCGCAGCGTGCCGCCGCCGGCCAGCGCGTGATCGAGGTCGCGGACATCCAGGCCCAGGGCCTCGGAAATCCGCAGGCCGCAGCCGTACAGCAGCAGGAACAACGCCCCGTCGCGCACGCGCGCCAGCGGCGTCACCGCCAGGTCGCCCACCCCCTGCGGGACCTCCAGCGCCTGGTCGCGGGTCAGGGGGCGCGGCAGGGTGGCCTTCGCGCGCGGGGCGGCCAGCAGGCGCGGCGCGGGGTTGGTGCCGCCGTGCCGGCGCGCGAGGTAGCGAAAGAACGACCGCATGGCCGACACCCGCCGCGCCCGGGTGCGGGCGGCACGATCCTGCGTGCTGGCGCGGCCGTCCCGGCGGGGCCGCAGCGATGCGGCATGCTCGAACGCCAGCCACGCGCGCAGGTCCGCCAGCGACAGGCGGTCCAGCACCCCCAGGTCGACTTCGCCGCCGACATGGCCGCCGATGAAATCCAGAAACCGGACCAGATCGCCCCGATAGGCTTCGATCGTCAAAGGCGACGCCCGCCGCTCGTCCCGCAGCCATGCCAGAAAGGCCTCGCGCGCCTCGGCCCCGGTCATGGCGCGCGTCCCTCCATCACGCTGTTCCGCGACGGCAGGCAAGACACGCGGCGACGGGGGCGATAGAAAACGGCATGGCGCATGCGAGTCTAGACAAACGCGACCCGACGCGAAAGCCGGGAAAGACGACCCGGCCCCGCGTGCGCGTGCTGCTGCCGCTGCCCTTCCCCGGCCCGTTCGACTATGCCGTGCCGGACAGCCTGGCCGACGCGGACCTGCGCCCCGGCGCCATCGTTTCCGTGCCGCTGGGGCGGCGGACGGAAACCGGCGTGGTCTGGGACAACGACAGCGTCCTGCCGCCCGAATTCGCCCCGCCCCCGATGCCGGCGGTGGCGGATGGGCGGCTGAAACCCGTCGCCGCCCTGCTGGACCTGCCGCCGCTTCCCGCCGGCCTGCGCCGATTCGTCGACTGGGTCGCGGCCTATACGCTGTCGTCGCCCGGCATGGTGCTGGCCATGGCGCTACGCACCACGGCGACAATCCCCACGGCCCCCGTTCTGGGATGGACGGTCGCCGACCCGCCGCCGCCCGACCTGCGCGAAACGCCCACCCGGCGGAAGGTGCTGGAGGTCGTCTCGGCCCACGGTCCGCTGACGGCGGCCGAAATCGCCCGTCGCGCCGGGGTGGGCGTCGGCGTGGTGCGCGGACTGGCCGATGCCGGGGCATTGCGTCCCGCCCCGATGGCGGCCCCTCCGGCCTTCGCCCGGCCCGACCCGGACCACAATCCACCGGTCCTGACCGGGCAGCAGGCCGATGCGGCGCACAGCCTGCGCGAGCTGGCGACCCAGGGCGGATTCTCGGTGACGTTGCTGGAAGGCGTCACCGGGTCGGGCAAGACCGAGATCTACATGGAAGCTATCGCCGCCTGCCTCGCCCGGGGGCGGCAGGCGCTGGTGCTGCTGCCGGAAATCGCGCTGTCGTCGCAATGGACCGGCCGTTTCGCCCGCCGCTTCGGCGCCGAGCCGGCGCTATGGCATTCCGACCTGGGGCCGCGCCTGCGCCGCATCACCTGGCGCGCGGTGGCGGACGGCGCGGCCCCGGTCGTGGTCGGCGCGCGGTCGGCGCTGTTCCTGCCGTTCCCCGACCTCGGCCTGATTATCGTGGACGAGGAGCACGAGACCGCCTTCAAGCAGGAAGACGGCGTCACCTACCACGCCCGCGACATGGCGGTGGTGCGCGCCCGCGTGGCCGGCGCGCCCGTGGTGCTGGTGTCGGCGACCCCCAGCCTGGAGACGCTGGCCAATGTCGGCGCCGGCCGGTACCGCCATCTGGTCCTGACGGCGCGGCATGGCGGGGCGACCATGCCCGAGGTCCGCACCATCGACATGCGCGCCCATCCGCCCGAACGCGGGCTGTTCCTGTCGCCGGTGCTGACGGAAGCGATCACGGCGGCGACGGGGCGCGGCGAGCAGGCGATGCTGTTCCTCAACCGCCGGGGCTATGCGCCGCTGACGCTGTGCCGCACCTGCGGGCACCGCATGCAATGCCCCAACTGCACCGCATGGCTGGTGGAACATCGCGCGCGCCAGATTCTGACCTGCCATCATTGCGGCTATCAGGAACCGGTGCCCCCCGCCTGCCCGCAATGCAATGCCGAGGCCAGCCTGACGCCGATCGGGCCGGGGGTGGAACGCATTACCGAGGAAGCGCGCGCGACCTTTCCCGACCTGCGGATCCAGGTGATGGCCAGCGACACCCTGCCCGGCCCCGCCGCCACCGCCGACGCCGTGGCCCGGATCGCGCGGCGCGAAATCGACCTGGTGATCGGCACGCAGATCGTCGCCAAGGGCTGGCATTTCCCGCACCTGACGCTGGTGGGCGTGGTCGATGCCGATCTGGGGCTGGGCGGCGGCGACCTGCGGGCGGCGGAACGGACGGTGCAACTGCTGCACCAGGTGGCCGGCCGCGCCGGCCGGGCCGAGGCGCCGGGGCAGGTCCTGCTGCAAAGCTACACGCCCGACCACCCGGTGATGCTGGCGCTGGTCTCGGGCGATTTCGAGGCCTTCATGCGGCAGGAGGCCGAACAGCGCCGGCCCGGATTCTGGCCGCCTTTCGGACGCCTGGCCGCGCTGATCGTCAGCGCCGACACCCCCGACGCCGCCGACGCCACCGCCCGCGCCCTGGGCCACGCCGCGCCGCATGGCGAAGGATTGCAGGTGCTGGGCCCGGCCCCCGCCCCCCTGGCCGTCCTGCGCGGCCGCCATCGCCGGCGCCTGCTGCTGCGGACGCGGCGCGACGTCGCGGTGCAGCCGCTGCTGCGCCACTGGCTGTCGCTGGTCAAACCCGAACGCGGGGCCAGGATCGACGTGGATATCGACCCGGTGTCCTTTCTCTGACGGTATCGACGCCCGATTGCTACTGCGCGGCCTCGGTCCTGGTCATCGTCTCGCGGATCAGCCCGTCCACCGGGCGGCCGGCCATCGTCAGGGCCACGGCCTCGGCCACGCGGATGCCGTCGATCCCCGCCGACAGGATGCCGCCGGCGTAGCCCGCGCCCTCGCCCGCCGGATACAGGCCGGCGGTGTTCACGCTCTGGCCGTCCGGGCCGCGCGGGATTCGCAGGGGGGAGGACGTGCGGGTTTCCACCCCGGTCATCACCGCGTCATCCATCGAGAATCCGCGCAGCCGCCGCTCGAACATCGGCAGGGCCTCGCGCATGGCCGCCACCACATAGTCCGGCAGGCATGTCGCAAGGTCGGTCGGCGTCACGCCGGGGCGATAGGACGGTTCCACCGTGCCCAGATGGGTCGAGGGGCGGCCAGCCAGGAAGTCGCCCACGCGCTGCGCCGGCGCGCGATAGCCGCCGCCGCCCGCAAGATACGCCTGGCGTTCCCAATGGCGCTGGAAGGCGATGCCCGCCAGCGGGTCGTCCGGATAATCGACGCCCGGCGCAACACCCACCACGATGCCGGCATTGGCATTGCGCTCGGCCCGCGAATACTGGCTCATGCCGTTGGTGACGACGCGGCCTTCCTCGGACGTGGCGGCGACGACGGTGCCACCCGGACACATGCAGAAGGAATAGACCGCGCGCCCGTTGGCGGCATGATGCACCAGCCGGTAATCCGCCGCCCCCAGCTGCGAATGGGCCGCCTGCGTGCCGAAACGGGCCGTGTCGATGACCGATTGCGGATGTTCGATGCGTACGCCGATGGAAAAGGGCTTCGCCTGCATCTCGACCCCCGCGTCGCGCAGCCTGGCGAACGTATCGCGGGCGCTGTGGCCGATGGCCAGGACGACATGGCCGGTCGAAACCGTGCCGCCGTCGGACAGGCGCACCCCCTCCACCCGCCGGGCCCCGGCGGCGTCGCGGGCGATCAGGATCTCCTCGACCCGGGTGCCGAAGCGGTATTCGCCGCCCAGCGCCTCGATCTCGGCACGGATATGCTCGACCATCGACACCAGGCGGAACGTGCCGATATGCGGCTTGGACAGGTACAGGATTTCCTCGGGCGCGCCGGCGCGGACAAATTCCGCCAGGACCTTGCGCCCGTAATGGCGCGGATCGCTGACCTGGCTGTAGAGCTTGCCGTCCGAGAACGTCCCTGCCCCGCCCTCGCCGAACTGGACATTGCTTTCCGGCGTCAGGACCGATTTACGCCACAGCGCGAAGGTATCGACGGTGCGTTCGCGCACGATCTTGCCGCGTTCCAGGATCAGCGGCCGCAACCCCATCTGCGCCAGCAGCAGCCCCGCCAGCAGCCCACACGGCCCGGCCCCGATGACCACCGGCCGCCGGTAGCCGTCGCGCGCCGCCAGGGCCGCGCCGTCGTCCATCACGAAACGATAGGCCATATCGGGCGCCAGGCCGACATGGCGATCGTCCGCCAGCCGCGCCAGCACCGCGTCCTGGTCGCGCACCGCGCAATCGACGGTATAGACCAGCGTGATCGCTCCACGCCGCCGCGCGTCATAGCCCCGGCGGAACACCGTATGGTCCAGCAGGTCGGTGGCCGGAATGCCCAGCCGCCGCACGATCTCCGCCGCCAGCGCGTCGGGCGCATGGTCGAGGGGAAGCCTGAGTTCGGTCAGTCTGAGCATGGCAGCCGGATATATCTCGGTTCGGGTGGCGGGCGGGATCGACAGCGGCGCGGATCGCACCCTTTCCGGCCGTGCCATATCACGACGGCCGGCCGCGACGAAAGGCCACGGCCCTAGCCGCGCCGCCCGGCCTTCTGTTAGAGAGGGCCGCCCTCTCCCCGGACATCGAGACATCCAGGACGCCATGGCCGACGCGCACGACCCTTCCCACATGCATCCCCACGACGATGCCGACCAGGGACACGCCCACAGCCATGACCATGACCACGGGCATGACCATGGACACGGGCATGGCTGTGGGCATGGGCACGGGTTCGGGCACCACCACGCGCATGCCCCCTCGTCCTACGGCACGGCCTTCGCCGTCGGCATCACGCTGAACCTGCTCTACGTCGCCGCGGAGGCCGCCTGGGGCGTGCTGTCCCACGCGCTGGCGCTGCTGGCCGACGCGGGGCACAATCTGTCGGACGTGCTGGCCCTGGCGGCCGCCTGGCTGGCGCAGCGCCTGTCGCAACGCGCCCCCAGCGCCGAATTCACCTACGGCCTGCGCCGGTCGTCCATCCTGGCCGCGCTGGCCAACGCCATTGTGCTGCTACTGGTCACCGGCGGCATCGTGTGGGAGGCGATCCTGCGCCTGACGACCCCGTCCCCCGTCGCCGGCGGCACGATCATGGCCGTCGCGGGCCTCGGCATCCTGGTCAACGGCTTCACCGCCCTGCTGTTCGCCAGCGGCAGCCGCGAAGACCTGAACGTCCGGGGCGCCTTCCTGCACATGGCCGCGGACACGCTGATGTCGCTGGCGGTGGTGATCGCGGGCGGGGTGATCCTGTACACCGGCTGGCTGCGTGTCGATCCGGTCATCAGCCTGGTGGTCTCGGCCGCGATCGTCGCCGGCACATGGTCGCTGCTGCGCGATTCGCTGGACATGGCGCTGGACCGCGTCCCCCGCGGCATCGACCGGCAGGGGGTCGAGGCCTATCTGCGCGCCCTGCCGGGGGTGACCGACCTGCACGACCTGCATATCTGGCCCATCAGCACCACCGAGACCGCCCTGACCGTGCATCTGGTCCGTATCGTCTGCCCCCCCGACGACAGCGCCACCACCGACGACACGCTGCTGCGCGACGCGACCGAGACGCTACGGACGCGCTTTCGGATCGGCCATCCGACCTTCCAGGTCGAGACCCAGTCGGACGCCGCGCGCTGCGTCCTGGCCGACGCGCACACGGTCTGATCCATGCCCCATATCAGCAAATACGCCCTCGCCTGGACCAGCCTGGGCGTCAGCCTGGTCGCGCTGGTCCTGAAGTACGCCGCCTGGCGGGTGACCGGCAGCATCGCGCTCTATTCCGACGCGATGGAGACGATCATCAATGTCGTCGCGGCCCTGGCCGGCCTGTGGGCGCTGCGCGTCGCCAGCCTGCCGCCCGACGAAAACCACACCTATGGCCATTACAAGGCCGAATATCTGTCGGCGGTGGTCGAGGGCGTCCTGGTCATCCTGACCGCCCTGGCCATCGGGCGCGAGGCCTGGCTGGACTGGCACGACCCCACCCTGCCGCGCGCGCCGCTGCCGGGCATCCTGCTGAACGGTTCGGCGGGCCTGCTGAACCTGGCCTGGGCGCAGATGCTGCTGCGCGCCGGGCGGGCGCACCGGTCGCCGACGCTGATCGCGGCGGGGCAGCACGTCATGTCCGACGTCTGGACCACGGTCGGGCTGATCTGCGGCTTCACGCTGATCCCGCTGACGGGATGGGTCCGGCTGGACGCGACCCTGGCGGGGCTGATCGCGCTGAATGTCCTGCGGGTCGGGTGGGACATGATGCGGACCTCGATCGCCGGATTGATGGACGAGGCCCCGGACCCCGATACACTGGCCGACATCCGGACCATCATCGCCGACAACGCGCGCGGCGCGCTCGAGGCCCACGATCTGCGCGCGCGCATCGTCGGCGCCATGGCGTTCGTCGAATTCCATCTGGTCGTCCCCGGCGGCATGAGCGTCGATGCCGCCCACGAGATCTGCGACCGGATCGAGGCGGCGCTGCGCGCACGCATCGGCCAGGCGCTGATCCACATCCATGTCGAACCCGAACGCAAGGCGAAGCACGAGGGAATCGCCATCCCGGCCTGACCCGGCCGGCCCGCGCTTCCCCGCCTGACACAATACAGCCCGTCCCCCGAAACAGGGGTCGCGGACGGGTTCCTGTGGAACCGCGCGGACGATCCGCGGTAAAGGGGCACATGCCGCCGCCCCCTCACCCTGCCCGTCGCGGGCAAGGACCATCATGCCTCACATCCGAATGATGAAGACCGACCTGACCGAACTGCGCGGCCGTCACATGCGGCAACTGCGCCGGTCCGCCCGGGTGACGACGGCGCAGTGGCGGCGCAAGCTGGTGTACTGGACGGCCGCCATCCTGGTCGGGCTGGTGGCCGTGGCCTTCGCCACGGCGGCGGACGAGGCCGAATACCTGCGGACGCGCATGATCGCATGGGACCCCTGGATCATGCTGGCGCTGACGCCGGCGGGGCTGGCGCTGTCGTCGTGGCTGACCCGCACCCTGTTCCGCGGCGCGCAGGGCAGCGGCATCCCGCAGACCATCGCCACCTTGCACCTCGAGGATTTCACGGTCGTCGACCGCCTGCTGTCGCTGCGGATCGCGTTCGGCAAGATCCTGCTGACCACGCTGGGCCTGCTGGCCGGCGCCTCGATCGGGCGCGAGGGGCCGACGGTGCAGGTGGGCGCCGCGATCATGCACGCCTTCGGCCGATGGCTGAACCTGTCGGCCATCGGCATCCGGCGCGGGCTGATCCTGGCGGGCGGGGCGTCGGGCGTATCGGCGGCCTTCAACACGCCGCTGGGCGGCATCGTCTTCGCCATCGAGGAACTGAGCCATTCCTTCGAGCAGCGCACCAGCGGCACGATGCTGACGGGCGTCATCCTGTCGGGCGTCACCGCCATCGCGCTGGTCGGCAACTACACCTATTTCGGCCACACCGACGTGGTGGTGCCCATCGGCATAAGCTGGATCGCGGTGCTGGCCTGCGGCATCCTGGGCGGCGTCAGCGGGGGCCTGTTCTCGGCCATCCTGATCCGCACCTCGGCGGGGCTGCCCGGCCTGCTGGGGCAGTTCGTGGCCCGCCATCCGGTCGCCTTCGCCGCCCTGTGCGGCGTGGTCCTTGCCATCCTGGGCATCGCGTCCGGCGGCATCACCTACGGCACCGGCTATCTCCAGGCGCGCGAGATCATTGCCGGGCAGACGCATTATCCGGCGTCGTTCTTCGTCCTGAAATACATCGCCACCATCGTGTCCTACTGCTCGGGCATTCCGGGGGGGCTGTTCGCGCCGTCGCTGGCCGTGGGGGCCGGAATGGGCGGATGGGTGGCGCAGTTCCTGCCGCACACGACACCGGGCGCCGTCGTGCTGCTGGGGACCGTCGCCTATTTCTCGGCCGTGGTGCAGGCGCCGCTGACCGCGACGGTGATCGTCATGGAAATGTCCGACAACCAGCAGGTGACCCTGGCGCTGCTGGCGACGTCATTCCTGGCCTTCGCCGTCTCGCGCATGATCTGCGGCCATTCGCTCTATAGCGCGCTGGCCGAGAAATTCCTGGGCGTGGTCGAAAACGCCCCGCCCCCGCAACCCGAAACGGCGGCCCCGGCCCACGCGGCAGGCGCGGCCTCCAAGCCGATCTGAAGCCCCCGGACACCCACGCGTCCAGGGGGTTCAGAGTGTCATCGCGACGCCAGGTCGACGATCCCGATCTGCCCGTCCTCGGTGCCGAAGGCCAGGGCGCAGCCGTCGGGGCTGAACGCCAGCGCCGACACCGCGCCGCCCCCCGCGCCGCGCACCGGCAGCACACGTTGCGCTGCGGCGTCCTCCAGCAGGATCGTCCCGTCGGCGAAGCCCGCGGCGACGATCTCGTGCACGGGATGGCAGGCCACGCGCTGGCAGATCACACCCGGCAGGCCGGCCAGTTCGGACGGCGGCTTGCCCATCGGGCCGCCGCCGAAGAACGGCCACATCACCACGCTGTCCGCCCCGCTGGTCACCAGCCATTTCCCGGTGCGGGAAAACGCCATGGACTGCACCTTCTGCGGATAGCCGCTCATACGCATGTTGTGGCCGTCGGACAGGCGCCAGCCATGCAGGTCGTTTTCCTGCATGGTCGTCACCAGCGCCTCGCCGCCCGGATGGATCGCGATGCCGGTATGGCTGCCCTTCCATTCCAGGCGCCGGGGCGTATCGACCTTGGCATGCACGAACCACAGCGACGCGCCGTTATAGTGCGACGCGCCGATGCGCTTGCCCTTGGCGTCGAAGGCGATGCCGCTGACGGTCGAGGGATGTTCCAGCACCTTCAGCGTCTTCGTGCCCGTGGCGTCGCGCAGTTCCACCTGCCTGGCGGAGGCGAACGCGATGACCCCGGACTTGCCGTCCGACCAGCTTGCGACATGCTCGACCCAGCGCCGGCCACGCACCAGGTCGGTGACCGAGCCGTCGGCCCCCACCCGGCGCAGGGTGCTGTCGTCGCCCCCCGTCAGGAAGCCCGACGGCGCGGCGTCGGTCGAAACCGACAGGATCGCGCCATCATGCACGGTCCGCACCTGCCAGGCCGCCGCATTGGCGAAATCCTCGCGCGCCGCCAGCACGATGTCACCCTCGCCGGTGACGAAGGCGAACTGCCGGCTGTCACGCGACGCGACGCAGCCGGTGACATGCCCGTCGATGCCGCGCGTCGCCCCGCGTGTCTCCAGCAGGCCGGACGGCGCGCCGCCGCCCATCAACGACCCGCTCATTGTGCGCGGCAGCTTTCAAAACCGCGACGCAGGCGCGGGCGGTTGAGGTTCCGGCCGATGAAGACCAGGCGGGATTCCCGCTTTTCGCCGTCCTTCCATGGGCCGATGAAACCGCCATCGGCCATCATGTGCACGGCCTGGAAGGCAAAGCGCCGATCCTCGCCGGCATAGTTCAGGATGCCCTTGGCCCGCAGGATGTCGGGACCCTGCTCCTGCAGCAGCGCGCCGATCCAGGCCTGGAATTTCGCCGCATCCAGCGGTTCCTCGATTTCGTAGGACATCGACGTCACGCCTTCCTCGTGGCTGTGGCTGGTGTCCTCCAGAAAGCGCGGCGCGTGCTGCAGCGCGCGTTGCAGGTCGAACCCGCCCTGGTCCAGCACGTCGGTCAGCGCCACGTCGCCGCGCTGCGCGCGATGCAGCCGCGCCACCGCGTTGATGGCGCGAATGCGCGATTCGATGGTCGCGATCGCGACCTCGTCCACCAGGTCGGTCTTGTTGAGGATGATGACGTCGGCGAAGGCGATCTGGTTCACCGCCTCGGGGCTCTCGTCCAGCGTCTGGAGCACGTTCAGGGCGTCCACGACGGTCACCACGGCGTCCAGCCGCGTCTTGCCGCGCACGTCCTCGTCCACGAAGAAGGTCTGCGCGACCGGCGCCGGATCGGCCAGGCCGGTGGTCTCGACGATGATGCCGTCGAACTTCGCCCGCCGCTTCATCAGGCTGCCCAGGATGCGGATCAGGTCGCCCCGCACCGTGCAGCAGATGCAGCCGTTATTCATCTCGAACACTTCCTCGTCGGCATCCACCACGAGGTCGTTGTCCACGCCGAGTTCCCCGAACTCGTTGATGACGACAGCATATTTCCGTCCATGCTCGGCCGTCAGGATGTGGTTGAGCAGCGTGGTCTTCCCCGCGCCCAGAAAGCCGGTCAGCACCGTGACCGGCACCAGCCCGTCACTGGCCCCGGCCTGCGGCGCCTGCTGGGTCTCAGACATGTGTTCTCCTGTCATGCATCCAATCGTTCCTGCATATAGGGCCGCCGGGCCGCCGGTCCCATCCCCCCGAAGCGGGAAACGTCATGCGCGCGGCGGAGAGCCGCCCGCGATGCAGGCCCGGCGCAGATCCTCCAGCCGCGCGCGCGCGGCCGGGCGCGTGAAGCCCCGCGCCCGCGCCACCCCCCGACCCGACAGTTCGGCGCGCAGCGCCTCCGACCCCGCCAGACGCCCGATCGCCTCGGCCAGGCCCGCCACCGGGTCGGGATCGGCCAGCAGGGCGGCGTCGCCCACCACCTCCGCCAGACCGCCGTGCGGCGACGCCACCAGCGCCGCGCCGCAGGCCATGGCCTCCAGCGCCGCCATGCCGAAGGGTTCCTGCCATCGGCTCGGCACCACGACGATGGCGGCCCGGGCCATCGCCGCCAGCACCCGGTCATGCGACTGATAGCCCGCCATCTCGACCCCCGCCGCACGCGCGCGGGGACGCAGCTCGGCCAGGAACGGGGTTTCGGGCGAATCCGGCCCGAAGCGGTCCGCGCCGATCATCTCCGCCCGCCAGCCCGGCAGGCCCGGCAACAGCGCGGCACAGGCGGCGACGAACGCATCGGCCCCCTTGTCGGCCACCACCCGGCCGGCGAACAGGATGGTCCGCTCCCGGTCGAGGGTGGGCAGCGGGGGCGGCAGCGCCGCCAGGTCGATGCAGTTCGGCGCGACCTCCACCGGATGGCGCGGTGCGGGCACCCCTTCCAGAAACCGGTCACGCAGCCAGCCGGACACCGTGGCGACGCGCATGCGCCGCAGGATCGCCACGCGCTGCCCCGGCGTCCCGGCCCGGCGCATCGCCTGCGGATCGTTGTGCAGGATCAGCATCATCGGCAGCCGCGCGAAGCGCCGGGCCAGCGCCAGGGCGACATCGGGGCGGTTGTGCACCTCGATCATCGCCGGGCGCAGGGTCCGGATGGTCCGGGCGACGGCGGCAACATAGCGCCCCCCATCCCAGAACGACGGGACAGCCGGGCAGAACGCCACGTCGCCGAACGGCGCATCGACCTGCGCCCCCACCACCACGTCGTCCGCGCCGGCCAGGCGATGCACCAGCAGGCTGATCGCACCGGCCCGCCCGGGCGCGAACTGCTCGCGCGAAGGCAGGATCGTTACGACCGGGCGCCTGTCCATCAGCCGGCCGTCAGGGAATGGCTTCGTAACGGTCGAGTCGCCAGGATTCGGGTTCCGCCGCCGCGTCGGCATACCATTGCGCCATCAACGGATGCGCCCGCAGCGCCGCCGCGTACTCCCCCGCCGCCGGCGACAAGGCCACGCCGTAGGAGAGGAAGCGGGCGATGATCGGCGCATACATCGCATCGGCCACCGTCAGGACGGACCCGAACAGATAAGGCCCCCCTGCCCCGAAGGCCGCACGGGTTTCAGACAGGATCGCACCGATCCGCGCGATGTCGGCCACAACCTCGGGCGTCACCCCGTCCGCCAGCGGGCGGGCGTCGCGGCCCAGATTCATCGGCATGGCGATACGCAATGCGCGAAAGCCCGCATGCATTTCCGCTGCGATGCTGCGGGCATGGGCGCGCGCCACACGGTCGGACGGCCACAGGGCCGGCGCGATTTCCGCGCAATATTCGCCGATCGCCAGGCTTTCCCAGACTCGCGCGCCCCGATGTTCCAGGTACGGCACCAGCCCGTTGGGCGACACCGCCTTGATCGCCGCCGTCCCCCCGCCGCCGGCGATGGGGATCAGCATTTCCTCAACGTCCAGGCCCGCCGCGCGGACGACCAGCCAGCCCCGCAGCGACCAGGACGAATATCGCCGTGTTCCGATGACCAGTCTGCCGTCCGTCATGTCGTCCTCCGTTTCCCGCGCCAGGCCGCTCAGGCTGCCTGCGTCTCGCGCCGCCGAATGAACCCGCCACCCAGGACGCGGCTGCCGTCATACAGCACGCAGGCCTGCCCTGGGGCCGGCATCGCGGCCTCGTCCAGCACCACCGTGGCGCCGTCCGCCGTCCGCCGCACCACGGCGTCACGCGCGATTTCGCGGGCGCGGATCTGCACCTTGCAGCGCAGATCGCCCTCGGGCGGCGCGATCAGCCAGTTCATGTCCCGCAGCGTCATGTCCCGCACTGCGCTGCCGGCCCGGGGGCCGATCACCACGCGCCGCGTCGCGGGTTCGATGCCCACCACCATCTGCCGCGCGCCGTCGCGCATCGCGGCCGCCCCCAGCCTGCGGCTCTGCCCGACCGTGAAGCGGGTGACGCCGTCATGCCGCCCGACCACCTGGCCCCCGGCATCCACGATCTCGCCCCCGCCCGCCATGTCGGGGCGCAGCTTCTCGACCAGGGCGGCATAAGACCCATCGGGCACGAAGCACAGATCCTGGCTGTCGGGCTTGGCGGCGACGGCCAGGCCGAATCGTTCGGCCTCGGCCCGCACGGCGGCCTTGTCCGGCAGGTCGCCCAGCGGAAAGCGCAGGAAATCGAGCTGCGCCCGCGTGGTGGCGAACAGGAACCAGGACTGGTCGCGGTCCGCATCCACCGGGCGGTGCAGTTCGGGGCCGTCCGGCCCCTCGATGCGGCGCACGTAATGGCCGGTGGCCATCGCGTCCGCCCCCAGGTCGCGCGCCATGCCCAGAAGGTCAGTGAATTTCACGCCCTGGTTGCAGGCGACGCAGGGCACCGGGGTTTCGCCCCCGGCATAGGCATCGGCGAAATGCTCGATCACGCTCTGCCGGAAGCGGCTTTCGGCGTCGATGACGTAATGGGGAATACCCAGCCTGTCGGCCACGCGGCGGGCATCGTGGATGTCCCGCCCCGCGCAGCATGCGCCCTTGCGCGCGCCCTCACGCGAATCATAGAGCTGAAGCGTCGCGCCGAAGACCTCGTGCCCTTCGGCCACCAGCCGGGCCGCGACGACGCTGCTGTCCACGCCGCCGGACATGGCGACCATGATTCGCATGGGCAGGCCCTCCTGCTTGTTCCTCAGGCCGTGCGCGGCAGGCGCACGACCAGCCCGTCCAGCGCCTCGGTCATGACGATCTGGCAACCGAGGCGCGACGTCTTCTCCAGCCCGAAAGCCAGGTCCAGCATGTCTTCCTCGTCCTCGGTCGGGGCCGTCAACTTCGGCGCCCAGTCGGGATCGACCACGACATGGCAGGTCGCGCAGGCCAGCGACCCCTCGCACGCACCTTCCAGATCGACCCCGTGCTTGTGCGCGATCTCGAGGACCGAGAGACCCAGCGGGGCATCGACCTCGCGACGCGTACCGTCGCTCTCGATGAAAATCATATGCGGCATTCTGCTATCCTGGCCGTATCGTCTTGGGTGGAACCGTCATCGGCGGATTGGGCGGCGCGCTCCCGTCCCGCCGCGCGGACATCCTCCACCGCCCGGCACAGGATCGCGGCCGCACGATCCATATCGGCGGCTGAGGTATAGCGTCCCACGGCCAGACGCAAGCTTCGTGCCGCCGCATCCGCGTCCAGCCCCATCGCCGTCAGCACATAGGACGGCACCAGTTCGGCCGACGAACACGCCGATCCGGTCGAGACGCACAGCCCCCCGGCCTGGGCGATCACGTCCAGCGCCCGCACGTCGGGCAGGCGCAGGTTGAGGTTGGCCGGCAGGCGATGCGCCATCGACCCATTGACCACAATCCCCGGAATCGCCGCCTGCAACCGCGCCAGCAGCCCGTCGCGCAGGGCCGCCATCCGCAGCGCCTCGTCCACCCGGCCCGCCCGCGCGATGCGGCAGGCTTCGCCGAACCCCACCAGCAGCGGCGTCGGCAGGGTGCCGGAGCGGACCCCGCGCTCCTGCCCGCCGCCCGAGAACAGCGGGGCCAGCCGCACGCGCGGCCGCCGCCGCACATACAGCGCGCCCACGCCCTTGGGTCCGTACAGCTTGTGCGCCGACACCGACGCCAGGTCGACATCCATCGCCCGCACGTCCAGCGCCACCTTGGCCGCCGCCTGCGCCATGTCGCTGTGCAGCAGCGCGCCGGCCGCCCGCACGATCGGCGCCAGGGCCGCCAGGTCGTGCAGCACCCCGGTCTCGTTATTGGCGGCCATGATGCTGACCAGCAGGGTCGGGACCGCCAGCGCCGCGCGCAGGGTCTCGGGGTCCAGCCGTCCGTCCGCGCCGACCGGCAGGATCACCGGTTCGAACCCTTCCGCCGCCAGGTCGCGCACGGCTTCCAGGACGCATTTATGCTCGGTCGCCACGGTGACGACCCGCCGGCGCGCGTCGCCCCGGCCCGCCAGGTGGCGCACCGCGCCCTTGATGGCGATGTTGTTGGCCTCGGTCGCGCCGGAGGTGAACACGACCTCCCGCGCATCGGCCCCCAGCAGGGCCGCGACTTCGGCCCGCGCGGCCTCCACCGCGTCCCACGCGCGCCGGCCCATCGCATGGTCGGCGCTATGCGGGTTGCCGAATTCGGTGGTGAACCAGGGCAGCATCGCCTGGACCACCGCCGGGTCGCACGGGGTCGTGGACTGGTAGTCGAGATAGAGTTCCACGGTCATGCCCGTGCCTCCTCCGGCGCGCGGGCCGGCAACCGCGCCGCCATCGCGGCATAGGCGGCGATGAAGCGTGTCACGTCCGCGGCCCGCGTCGTCCAGGGCAGCGAGACGCGAATCGCCTCGCCGGCCAGCGGGCCCAATCCCATCGCCGCCAGCACGTGCGACCGCGCGACCTTGCCCGACGAACAGGCCGACCCCGCCGAGACGCAGAACCCCGCCAGGTCCAGCGCGATCAACTGCGTCTGCGCCCGGCGTCCGGGCAGCGCGAGCATGGTGGTATTGGGCAGGCGCGGCCCGCTGCCGCCGCAGACGACCGCCCCGGCCCCCCGCGCGGCGTCGTCGATCATGTCACGCCACCGGGCCGGACCATCGTCTGCGGCGGTCATGTCCCGCACGGCCTCGGCCGCCGCCGCCGCCATCGCCGCGATCGCGGGCAGCGCCGGCGTGCCGCCGCGCCGCCCCTGTTCCTGCCCGCCGCCGGCCATCATCGGCGGCAGGGTCCGCACCGCCGCCCCGGACAGCAGCAGCGCCCCCGCCCCCTTCGGGCCGCCGAACTTGTGCCCCGAAATCGCGATGCTGTCCGCCCCCAGCGTGGCCAGGTCCACCGGAATCCGGCCCGCCGCCTGCACCGCATCGACATGCAGCAGCGCCCCATGCGCCCGGCAGATCCGCGCGGCGTCGGCCACCGGCTGGATCGTTCCGACCTCGTTGTTCGCCAGCATCAGGCAGACCAGCGCGGGATCATCGTGGCCGCCCTCGGCCAACAGGCGGTCCAGCACGTCCAGGCGGGCGACGCCGTCCCCATCCACCGGAATGGCCGCCCCGTCCGGCACGGCGGCGCGCACCGCGTCATGTTCGGTCGCACCCGCCAGCAGGCGCCGGCCCCGCCCCAGCCCCGCGATCGCCAGCACGTTGGCCTCGGTCCCGCCGGAGGTGAAGACGCAGTTTTCCGCCCGGCCGCCAAACAGCGCGGCCAGTGTCTCCCGCGCCTGTTCCAGGATCGCCCGCGCCCGCCGCCCCGCGCGATGGACCGACGACGGATTGCCCACGACTCCCGCCGCCTCGGCCAGCGCCGCCAGCGCCGCGGCGCGTACGGGTTCGGACGCATTGGCATCGAAATAGGAAAAATCGTCGTCCATGCCACGCCTCCTTGCCGTTGCCCCTCCCATTCGGGACGGATCGCCCCTGGCCATGCCCCTGCCGCACAGGTCGGCCGAAACGATCCGACGCGATTTATCTGGCAATTGGCGATTCCGGATCGCTATATACAGTCACCTGTCCGGCCGGCCGGCGCCGCCGGGTTGCCGGACAAATACATGTTTTCACGGCCGGACGCGCCATTCCGCCTGACACGAAACCAATGGCGGAACTAACTGGGGAGCCTGGATAAAGGGGATAGTGGACTATGGCCATGTCATGCTGGAAGTCAACCGGTCGGCGCGACCCCGGCCCTCCAGTCTTCGACGACTGACGAGAACGCATCCCACGCCCGACGAACCAGCATTTTGAATGGTCCAAGGCTTGCCCCAAAATAATAAAAAAATGATTCCCAAGGCACTTACCGGCCTCCGGCAGGCCAGCGGTGCCGGAATAATCAGGTTTGACGTGAACCGGCCGCCCGATCGCGCCTCCCACCCGGATGCGCCCGACAGGGCTTCTCTCGCCGACAGATGACGGGGCATCGTCATCCGCAGGCCCTAACAGTAACAACTCCGCCGCCATGCCCATGGGCGCGGGGAGAGATATCGCGGGATACGAATGCCTGAGGTCATGTTCGCCGGCCCTGACGGCCGCCTGGAGGGACGTTATCACCATTCGAGCGAGCCCAATGCGCCGCTCGCCCTCGTTCTGCATCCACATCCGCTGCATGGCGGCACGATGAACAACCGCATCACCTATGCGATGTATCGCTCGTTCGAGAAGATGGGTTTCTCGGTCATGCGATATAATTCGCGCGGGGTCGGCCGGTCGCAGGGTCGCTATGACGGCGGCATCGGCGAAATCTCCGACGCCGCGGCGGCGCTGGACTGGATGCAGATGGTCAACCCGAACGCCGGCGGCCTGTGGATCGCGGGCTATTCGTTCGGGGCGTTCGTCGGCATGCAGCTGCTGATGCGCCGGCCGGAAATCACCGGCTGGATCAGCGTGGCCCCCCCGGCGAATCATTACGATTTCGGCTTCCTCGCGCCCTGCCCCTGCGGCGGGCTGATGATCGCGGGCGACGCCGACGAACTGGTGCCGGAACCCGCGATCCGCAAGCTGGTCGACAAGCTGAACACCCAGAAGGGCGTGGCCGTCGATTATCGCATCTTCGCCGGCGCCGACCATATCTTCGCCAACCATGCCGACCAGGTGGCCGACGCGCTGGAAGATCATGTCGGTTCCGTCATGACGCGCGGCGCGCTGGCCCTGGCCGCGGACTGACGCCACCGGCCGGACGGGCGCGTCCCGTCCGGCCCCGTGTCCGCGCTGTTTCGTACCGCCAAACAGGCCGGCACCGGCGTCCTTGCCGGGTTCATGTCGCCCGATGGGCGTGCTAGTGCATGGCGCGACCTGTTCCGGCCCCCGGCCGGCCCGATACGAAACCAGAGTGACCGATCATGCCCCAGAGCGAATTCCTCCGGGAAGCCGAAGCGCGCGGCTTCATCTTCCAGTGCACGGACATGGAGGCCCTGGACGCCGCCATGCAGGCCGGACCGGTGGCGGGCTATATCGGCTTCGACCCCACTGCCGACAGCCTGCATGTCGGCAGCCTGATCCAGATCATGATGCTGCGCCTGCTGCAGAAGCACGGCCACCGGCCGGTGGCGCTGCTGGGCGGCGGCACCGCGCGGATCGGCGACCCCTCGTTCCGTGAGGAAGCCCGCATGCTGATGACCGGCGACACGATCGCCGCCAATCTGCGCGGCATCGAGGGCAGCCTGCGCCAGTACCTGTCCTTTGCCGACGACACCACAGGCGCGGTCCTGGCGAACAACGCGGACTGGCTGGACCGGCTGTCCTATATCGACCTGCTGCGCGACGTGGGCGTGCATTTTTCGGTCAACCGGATGCTGTCCTTCGATTCCGTCCGCTCGCGGCTGGAGCGCGAACAGGGGCTGACCTTCCTGGAATTCAACTATTCCATCCTGCAATCCTACGATTTCCGCGAACTGAACCGCACCCTGGGCGTGACCTTGCAGATGGGCGGGTCCGACCAGTGGGGCAACATCGTCTCGGGTATCGACCTGGTCCGCCGGACCGACCAGAAGCAGGTCTTCGGCCTGACGACTCCCCTGCTGACCACGGCGTCGGGCGCCAAGATGGGCAAGTCGGCGCGCGGGGCGGTCTGGCTGTCGGCGGACAAGCTGCCGGTTTTCGAATACTGGCAGTTCTGGCGCAATACCGAGGACGCGGACGTCGGCCGCTTCCTGCGCCTGTTCACCGACCTGCCCCTGGCGGAATGCGACCGCCTGGCCGCCCTGCGGGATGCCGAGATCAACGAGGCCAAGAAGATCCTGGCGACCGAGGCCACCGCCCTGTGCCACGGCCGCGCCGCCGCCGAGGCCGCCGCCGAAGCCGCCCGCCGCACGTTCGAGGAGGGCGCCGCGCCGGCCGACCTGCCCACCCGCCCGATTCCGGCAGCCGTGCTCGCCGCCGGCATCCCGGCCTTCCGCCTGTTCGTCGAAAGCGGGATGGCGGCCAGCAACGGCGAGGCCCGACGCCTGATCCGGGGCGGCGGCGCACGGGTCAACGACGTTCCGGTCCGGGACGAGGGCGCCGTGGTCTCGATCGCCGACCTGACGGACGGCGCGATCAAGCTGTCCTCGGGCCGCAAGCACCACCTGCTGGTGCGCCCGGAATAGGCCTGCCGAGGGGCCGATGACCACAGAAGCGCCCTCCGACGAACTGTGGGCACGGCTTGGCCGCTCGGCCTTCCGGGCGCGCTTCCATCTGGACGCGCGCGACCGCGCCTATCTGGAGGCGAAGGGCATCGCCACCGTGATGTCACACGCCGCCGATTTCATTGCCCGGCGGCTGGCCCCCGCCCAGCCGGCCCGTGACGGGCGGCAGACCCCATGGCGGGGCCATCCCGTCTTCGTGGCGCAGCACGCCACCGCGACCTGCTGCCGATCATGCCTGGAGAAATGGCATCATCTGCCAAAGGGCCGCGCGCTGGCGCCGGCCGAACAGGCCTACATCCTGACCGCGATCCGCCTCTGGCTGGACCGCGAACGGACGCGATAGGCGACGTCACCCGATCCGGGGGGCCGCGTCGATCCAGACCGCACCGTCGCGGACATGGGCGTCGAATCGCCGGGCCGCGCATGCCGGGCGCGCCACCCCGTCCGGCCCCACGGCCCGCCCCGATTCGTCGAACGCCCACAGATGGAACGGACAGACCAGCCGTCCGTCGGCGACGTACCCGGCGGACAGGCGGGCGTCGCGGTGCGGGCAGCGATCCGCGAACACGCGCGGCCCGCCGTCGGACCCCATCCAGACCACCAGCGCCTGGCCGCCCGCCACGACACGAAGCGGCCGTTCGCGCGCGTCCGCAACCCCGCACAGCCGCACCCCATCCCCGGCGACGTCCGCCATGCTTCGGTCACACCTCCGCGCCATCATCCTGCTCCACCCGCCCGATGCCGGGGGTGTGCCTAGCCCGGCCGAAACAATCGGGCTAGGCTGACGAGACTTGGAATTACAGGATGACAGGTTCATGACTTCCTCATCATCCCATGACCGCCTGCTGGACCGCCTGGGCGAAGTCGCGGTCCGGATCGGGCTGAACATCGCGCCGGGTCAGCAATTGCTGATTACCGCGCCGCTCGACGCGGTGCCGCTGGTGCGCCGGATCACCGAACATGCCTATCGGGCCGGCGCATCGCTGGTCACGCCGTTCTTTTCGGACGACGAAATGACGCTGGCGCGCTTCCACCACGCGCCGGATGCCGCCTTCGACGTGGCGGCGGGCTGGCTGCAGGACGGCATGGCCAACGCCTATCGCGACGGCGCCGCGCGGATGGCCATCACCGGCGGCAACCCCGTGCTGCTGAGCAACGAGGACCCGGACCGCGTCGCCCGCGCCAACAAGGCCAGTTCGCTGGCCGGGCGTCCGGCCATGGAGCTTATCACCAGCTTCGCCGTCAACTGGAACATCGTCGCCGCCGCGACGCCGGCCTGGGCCGCGCAGGTCTTCCCCGACGACGCGCCGGACGTGGCTCTCGCCCGACTGTGGGACGCCATCTTCCTGGCATCGCGCGTGACGGTGGACGACCCGGTGGCGGCTTGGGCCGACCATAACGCCACGCTGCATCGCCGGGCCGACTGGCTGAACGAACGCCGGTTCGCCGCCCTGCATTTCACCGGCCCCGGCACCGACCTGACGGTGGGCCTGGCCGACGGCCATGCCTGGGCCGGCGGGTCGGAACCCGCGCGCAACGGCATCGTGTGCAACCCCAACATCCCGACCGAGGAAGTCTTCACCACGCCACACGCCCAGCGCGTCGAAGGCCATGTGCGCGCGACCAAGCCGCTGTTCCACCAGGGCACGCTGATCGACGGCATCGAAGTGCGCTTCGAAGGCGGCCGGATCGTGGAGACGCACGCCACCCAGGGCCTTCCGGTGCTGGAGCGGATCCTGGCGACCGACGAAGGGGCGAGCAGGCTGGGCGAAGTGGCGCTGGTGCCCCATTCCTCGCCGATCTCGCACAGCGGAATCCTGTTCCGTAACACGCTATTCGACGAAAACGCCTCCAGCCACATTGCGCTGGGCCAGGCCTATACCAAATGCATGCTGGACACCGACGGCCAGACGCCCGAGCAGATCGTGGCCCGCGGCGCCAACAGCAGCTTCATCCATATCGACTGGATGATCGGCTCGGCCGAAATCAACGTCGACGCCATCACCCAGGATGGCGGCCGCGAACCCCTGATGAGACACGGCGAATGGGCCAACCCGGTATGAACACACGCACCTCCCTCCTGGCGATGGCGCTGGCCGCCGCCATCCTGCCGGCCGCGCCCGCCCTGGCGCAGCAGCAGGCCGCCCCGCCCGGCGTGGATCAGGCGACATTCGAGCGTGACATGCAGGAAGCCGCCCGCTATCCGCTGCCCGCCGATTTCCTGCCCCGCATGACCGCCACGATCCAGGCCATCCAGGCCGCCGGGATCGCGCCGCCGAACACGCCGAACCTGTCGCTGGCGCAGACGATCGACCGCACCGCGGCCATTCCGGGGCTGACCCCGATCCTGGCCGCCCACGGCTTCACCCCGCGCGATTTCGTCATGGGCATCACGGCCTTCGGCCTGACCGAAGCGCTGATCCAGCAGCCCCCGCCGGCCGGGGCGCATGCACCGCAGCCGAATCCGGCGAACGTGGCGCTGATCCGCAACTATCCGCAGGATGCCCAGACCCTGGCGCAGGCCATGGCCGGCGGCAATCAGCAATAACCGTTCGAGGGGGGACGGCGAGGGCTTTGGGGCCTATGGGCGGGGTCCAGCAACCCGTCCAGGGTCCGGGCGATCACCCGGGCCTCGTCATACCGGTCCAGCGCGCGGGCGCGTCCTGCCGCCCCCATCCGGGCGCGTAACGCCCCGTCGCGAACCAGGCGGTTCAGCGACCGGGCCAGCGGAGCGACCTCGCCGGCCGGCACCAGCAGGCCGGTCCGCCCGTTCACCACCTGCTCCCTGGGGCCGCTGATATCGGTCGCCACCACCGGCAGGCCGGTCAGCATCGCCTCGATCACCGACATCGGCAGCCCTTCGAAATGGCTTGGCAGGGTGAAGATGTCCGCCGCCGCCAGCAGGGCGGGAATGTCCCGGCGATATCCCAGGCAGCGCAGACGCCCGCCCAGCACGCGCCGTGCCTCGGCAAAGCACACATCCAGCGCCTGACCATGGTCCGAGGCCAGGCGTTCGCCCACCACCCACAGCATCGCATCGGGCACCTGGGCCATCGCCGCCAGCAATTCCGGGTACCCCTTGTGCCGGACCAGCCGGGACACGACGACGATGACCACCGCGTCGTCAGGAACGCCCAGTTCGGCCCGGATGCGCGCGCGCGCCTGCGCGTCCGGATGGAACAGGGCCGGGTCCCGTCCGTTGCCCACGGCCGTGGCGGCCGGATGGATATGCAGGCGCCGCGCGTCGTCGGCTTCCTGGGACGACACGGTGAAATACCGGTCGGTGATTCGCCCCGCGCACCATTCCAGCACCAGCGACACGCCCCGCCGCAGGCGCGAGCCCGGCTGGTTGAACAGGAAGCCATGGCAGGTGTAGGCCACGCACGGCACGCCGCACAGTCGCGCCGCCAGCCGGGCCAGCAGGCCGCTGATCGGCATGTGGGCATGCACGATGTCCGGCCGTTCCCGCCGGATCAGCCGGACCAGCGCGGCCAGCGCCCGGCCCTGCGCCAGCGGCGAGAACGACCGCGCCATCGGCAGCGGCTCCACCCGGAACCCCTCGGCGCGGACATCGGCCAGCAACGCCCCGTCCGCACACCCGCCGACGACCTCGTGCCCGCGCGCGCGCAGGCCGCGCATCAGCGGCAGCAGAAAATGCCGCAACGAGAAATCGACGTTCGTGATTTCGAGAATTTTCATCGTCCCGGCGAACGGCGTTCAGCCGTCGGTCCGCAGCAGGGCCCAGCGCACGACCTGCCGCGTCCGCCCTCCGGCGTCGGCCGGGGCGGGTGCGGGCGCCTCCGGTGTCGATGGGGCAGGTGTTTCGGCCGGCGTTTGTTCCGGGGGGGGCGAAGCATCCATGCCGGTGCTTTCGGCCTCCGGCGAATCTTCGGCTGTCCCGGTCTCCGGTTCCGTCTCCGGTTGGGCGGCTTCGACCGGCCCGTCCCCGCCCTTGTCGCCGGGCCGGACCCTGACGACGATCTGGCGGGTCCGTTCCGGCGTCGCGCCGCTGAAATAGACGCTTTCCTCGACGGCGACGGTGCCGCCGTCGGCGCGGAATCTCCAGATCCATCCGCCGACATCCAGCACGACCACCTGGGCGTCGGCATCCAGTTCGGCCTCGACCGACGGATGCAGGTGGAATCGCAGGACGAAGGACTGAAGGCGCTCGCCCTCCACCACCTCCTCGCCCCGCAGGTTCTCGCCGCCATCGCCCAGATAAAGCCGACGCCGCCACGACGCGCCGAACGGGGCGTGGTACCCGTCGTGCGCCAGATCCAGCCAATGGGCCCCATCCTGGGCGACCTGTTCGACCGTCACATGCGCCGGACGCCGCTGGATCCCGCCCTGCGGGGCGAAATCGGACGACGAACTGTCTTCCAGGACCAGCAGCGAATGGGCGGCGCTCTCGCGCAGGGCGCGACGCCATTCCGGCAGTTCGCCGGCCCCGCAATTGACGATCAGCCGCTGCCGCGCGACCGAGAACTCGAACGACAGGGTGCCGGCATGGGCCTCGGCGTCGAATCCCGGCGGCGGCGGCGCGGCCGCATCGACCAGCAGCAGCGACCGGCCGACCTGAAGGCGGATGAACCCGCCATCGGGCATCGCGGTCGCCACCACCCTTGCCCGCGTCGCCTGCGACAGCACCATCTCGATCATCGCCACGCTGCCCGCATGGCTGCCGTTGAACAGGGCCAGGCCGCCATCGCCATGGCGCAGCGCCCGCAGGACCGGGCTCATCCGGTCAAGGGCCAAGGCCAGGGAATCCGGCAGGGCAATCTGCGCCGCCTGCAGCATCGCCCGCATTTCCGCCAGTTCGCGCAGCGCCAGGAACTGGATTTCCGGACTGCGCTGGATATGGCATCCGTCCTGCAGGACCTGGCACGCCAACTCCCCGTCGATATAGCGCAGGAACCGGGTCAGGAAGCCGCTATGGTCGGGCATCGCGACGGCAGCCGCCAGCAGGCCCTTGAAGGCCGTCAGCGCCCGCCAGTCGTGCGAGTCCGGCGGCAGCAGGGCGGCCAGCGTCCGGCCTTCGGTCAGCAGGCGCGTCATCAGGCGCTGGCGAAAGGCGTCGTCGGCCGACGCGGCGAAGAAGTCGTAATGGCCCAGCCAGGACGCCAGCCTGGCCCCCGTCACCGCGCAGTCGCGCACCATCGGGTCGGTCGGCGGGTGGGACAGCCAGTCATTGACCAGCGCCCGCGCCTGCAACCGCGCCGAATCGGTACCGACGGCGCGCAGGTCGCGCAGCCAGGTAAACCCATGCAGGTAGGCCCGGAACCGCTCGGGGTACGAGGGATCTTCCCACCGGCCGGGGCCGATGCGGCGGGTGACGCCGGCATGCGTCAGGCTGCCCTTCACCAGGCGCGCGCCCGACGCCGGGTCGCCGGGCCACAAATCGCGAATGGCATGCACAGGGGCAGGCGGCACCCGGCCCAGCCCGGCCAGGGACGGCAGGCGCGCCAGAGAAAGGCGCGCATCCTGGCTCCATCGTCGCAGGACCATCAGGCCCCTCTCATCCCATGGCGTCCGGCCATCGTTCCCACGGCCGCAAGCCCGGTGCTGGTCATGCGGGCCGTCGGCCCGCCTCGCGCAGGGCGGTGATCGCCCGGCCATAGTCCGGCTGGCCATAGACCGACGTACCGGCCACCAGCATGTCCGCTCCGGCCGCCGTGGCC
Source organism: Gluconacetobacter johannae (assembly GCF_014174305.1). GTDB lineage: Bacteria > Pseudomonadota > Alphaproteobacteria > Acetobacterales > Acetobacteraceae > Gluconacetobacter > Gluconacetobacter johannae. Next base: position 28,076 of record NZ_JABEQH010000022.1, read on the forward strand.
AGGGCGGCGGTTTCGACATCCACCCCGCCATCGACGCCGATGCGGATATCCCGCCCGGTCGCGTCCGCCATGCGCCGCAGGGTGCGGATCTTGTCCAACTGGCTGGTCAGGAACTTCTGGCCGCCGAAGCCGGGGTTGACGGTCATGACCAGGATCATGTCCACCAGGTCCAGCACCTCGGCCACCGCCTCGGGCGGGGTGGCGGGGCATATGGCGACGCCGGGCTTGACCCCCAGCGCGCGCACCTGCTGGAGCGAGCGATGGGTGTGCGGCCCGGCCTCGATATGCAGGTGGATGTGGTCCGCCCCCGCACGGGCGAACATCTCCAGATACGGGTCGACCGGCGCAATCATCAGATGCACGTCGAACACCAGGCCGGATTGCGGTCGCAATGCCTTGATCAGTTGCGGCCCGAACGACAGGTTCGGCACGAAATGGCCGTCCATCACGTCCAGATGCAGCCAGTCCGCACCCCCGCGTTCGACGGCGATCACTTCCTCGGCCATGCGGGAGAAATCGGCGGACAGCACACTGGGCGCGATGAGGGGAGGAAAATGAGCAGGCATGGGCGCAGTGTAACAGAAAATCACGCCCCTCATGCAAGCAGTTGCGTGCACGTGGCCCGACGTCGCCCGATCACGTCTCCTAGCGGCGGCGGAACCGCGCAGCGAAGAACCCGTCCATGCCGCCCTGCGCCGCCCACAGGCCGGGATGGGTCCGCAGCCAGCCCTCGGGCGTCCGGGCCTCGGGCAGGTCCGCCAGTTCCTCGGGCGTGAAGGGGTCGGGCTCCAGCCCCATCGCGATGGCGGCACGGACCCGCTCCGGCCCCTCCTCGGGCTGGAGCGAGCACACGGCATAGACCAGTCGGCCGCCGGGGCGCAGCATGTCCCGCGCGGCGGCCAGCAGGCGGTCCTGCCCGGCGGTCAGGGCCGTCAGGTCGCGCGGGCGCTTGATCCACAGCACGTCGGGATGCCGGCGCGCCGTGCCCGTCGCCGAGCAGGGCGCATCCAGCAGCACCGCGTCCAGCGGGGCGTCCGGCCGCCACTCGGCCGCGTCGCCCTGCACCGTCGTCACACGATCGGCCAGTCCCAGCCGGGCCAGATTGTCGCGCAGCCGCGCCATCCGCGCGGGCTCCCGCTCCACCGCCGTGACGTCGGCGCCGGCCAGCGCCAGTTGCGCCGTCTTGCCGCCCGGCGCCGCGCACAGGTCGGCGACCCGCTCGCCGGGGCGGACGGCCAGCAGGCGCGCCGGCAGGGCGGCCGCCGCGTCCTGCACCCAGAACGCCCCGTCGGCATAGCCCGGCAGGTCGGCCACGCGGGTTCCGGCCGGCAGGCGCACGCTGCCCGTGGGCAGGATGGTCCCGTCGGGCGGGCAGGCCGCGCCGGGCCGCAACGTAAGGTCCAGAGGGGCCTCGCGTCCCAGGGCCTCGGCCACCGGGCGGGCCAGGTCGCCCCACGAACTCCACAGCCAGGGGGGCACGTCCAGCCGGGCCTGGTCCAGGCCCTCCAGCGCGCCGGCGCCCGCCTGCGCGACACGGCGCAGCACCGCGTTCACCAGGCCCGCGAACGGCGTCAGGCCCTGCCGGCGCGCCAGGGACACCGCCGTGCCGACCGCCGCGTGCGCCGGGGTGTCCAGCAGCAGAAGCTGCGCCACGCCGATCAGCAGCACGACGCGCACCGGCGCCGGGGGCTCCTTCTTCAGGAAGGGTTCCAGCACCATGCCGGCCGTGCCCATGTGCCGCAGGACGGTGGCCGCCAGCCGGTGGGCCGCCGCGCGGTCGCGCGCGTCCGCATCCCGTGCCGCCGGCGAACGCTCCAGGCTGGTTTCCAGCATCCGCCGATGCGCGATGACGCCCAGGACGATGTCGAAGGCGATATCGCGCGTCGGGTCGCTGTCCGCCGCGCGCGGCCTGTTCCTTGGTCCCTGGCTCATGATGCTGCGGTCCCGCCCCTTCCCAGTCCCTGATTACGGTTTGAAGCGTGCGCTGATGGCATGACACGGCCGGCGCCGCCAGCCCCCCGGCCCGAAAACCGCGCGAAAGAACCGCCGGCCCCTTGACCGGTAGCCCCGCCGGGCCAACCGTAACCCACATGACCGCGCCTCCTCCCGCCCCCGCCGCCCTCGCCCCGCACATGCAGGCGTCCGGCGCGCATGCTTCCGCCCCCCCCGACGACATGGCGGTGGCCGCGGCGCTGGCGGTGATCCGCGCGCGGATCGCCGCCGCCGCACGGCAGGCGGGGCGCGACGCGGCGGGGGTGACGCTGGTCGCGGTCTCGAAATTCCACCCACAGGCCAGCGTCATCGCCGCGCTGCAGGCCGGCCAGATGGTGTTCGGCGAAAACCGCGTGCAGGAAGCCCTGGCGAAGTTCCCGCCGCTGCGCGCCGCGTGGCCGGACATGCGGCTGCACGTCATCGGCGGGCTGCAGACCAACAAGGCGCTGGACGCGGTGCGGATCGCCGACATGATCGAAAGCCTGGACCGCCCGGCGCTGGCCGACGCGATCGCCCGCGCCGCCGACCGCGCGGGGCGGCTGCCGGAGCTGCTGGTGCAGGTCAATACCGGTGACGAGGCCCAGAAATCCGGCGTGCCGCGCGCGGAAGCCGACGCCTTCATCACGGCCTGCCGCCGCCGGTTCGGCGACGCGGTGCGCGGGCTGATGTGCATCCCGCCCGCCGGGCAGGACCCCACCCCCCATTTCCGCCACCTGGCGCAACTGGGCGCCCGGCATGGCCTGGCCGTGCTGTCGATGGGCATGTCCGCCGATTTCGAGGCGGCGATCGCCGCCGGGGCGACCCATGTCCGCGTGGGCAGCGCGATCTTCGGACACCGGCCCGCGGCGGCGAATAGGGGGGTCCCGGCAAGTCACCTTGCCGCCCCCGGATCATGACGCTATGCGGGGTCAAGGTCGGCCTGTCCGCCGTTCCCTTTGTCTGAACAGCGGAGACGTCCCGACATGACGCCAGCTTCGGGCGATTCCGCCCCCGGATCCCTGCCCGCCGCCCCGTCCGGTGTGAACGCACCCGTGGACGGCGCGCCGGCCGGCAAGGGGCCGAAGGTCACGGAATTCGGCGCCGACCAGCATGAGCATGCGGCCAACCCGGTGGGTTTCGCGGCCCTTCTGGTCGTGCTGGGCGTGGTGTTCGGCGACATCGGCACCAGCCCGCTCTACGCCCTGCGATCGACCGTCATGATCGTCTCGCAGCATCACCAGATCGAACCTTGGGAGGTGATGGGGGTCGAAAGCCTGATTATCTGGTCCCTGATCCTGATCGTCACCGTCAAATACGTTCTGCTGATTATGCGGGCCGACCATAACGGCGAGGGCGGCATCATCTCGCTGATGTCGCTGGCGCAGCGGGTGTCCGAAAACGCGCGGATGAAGCTGGTGCTGGGCATGGTGGGCATCGCGGGGGCCTGCCTGTTCTTCGGCGACGGGCTGATTACCCCGGCGATTTCGGTCCTGTCCGCCATCGAAGGGCTGGAGGTCAGCTTCCCCGCCGCGCGCGAACTGGTGATTCCCCTGGCGATCGTGGTCCTGATCGGGCTGTTCTCGGTGCAGTCCTACGGCACCGGCAGGGTAGGAGCCATCTTCGGGCCGGTCATGCTGGTGTGGTTCAGCATGCTGGGCATCCTCGGCGCGCTGGAAATCCTGCATCATCCCGGCATCCTGATGGCCATCTCGCCGATCTATGCCATCCGGTTCGTCGTCTTTCACGGCTGGCTGTCGTTCATCGCGCTGGGCTCGGTGGTGCTGTCGGTCACGGGCGCGGAAGCGCTCTATGCCGACATGGGGCATTTCGGCCGGCAGCCGATCCGCTATGCGTGGCTGTTCTGCGTCCTGCCGTGCCTGGCCCTGAACTATCTGGGCCAGGGGGCGCTGATTATCACCACGCCCTCGGCGCTGAACAATCCGTTCTTCCAGTTGGCGCCGCACTGGATGCAGATCCCGATGATCGTCCTGTCGACGCTGGCGACGGTGATCGCCAGCCAGGCCGGGATATCGGGCGGGTTTTCCCTGTGCCGGCAGCTGATCCAGCTGGGCTACCTGCCGCGCATGCGTATCACCCACACCAACAAGAAAGAGGAAGGGCAGATCTACCTGCCGGACTTCAACCGGTTCCTGATGGTCGGCGCATTGCTGCTGGTCGTCTCGTTCCGCAGTTCCGACGCCCTGGCCTCGGCCTACGGCATCGCGGTGACGGGCACGTTCATGTGCACCTGCGTGCTGGCGATGGTGGCGTTCCGCAGGCTCTATCACTGGTCGCGCCCGGCAGCCGTCGCGACGTTCGGCGGCTTCTTCGTCATGGACAGCGTCTTTTTCGCATCCAACGCGCTGAAGATCCCGCAGGGCGGCTGGGTGCCGGTCCTGCTGGGCATCACGCTGACGCTGATGATGACGACGTGGAAACGCGGCCGCGGCCTCATCATGAACCGGCAGAAGCTGGATAGCCTGCCGGTCAATTCGTTCCTCGCCCGCCTGCCGCAATCGCGCACCATCCGCGTGCCCGGCACCGCCGTGTTCATGACCGCCACGCCCGACTTCGTGCCGACCTGCCTGCTGCATAACCTGAAGCACAACAAGGTGCTGCACGAGCACGTGCTGTTCGTCACCGTCCAGACCCTGGACCAGCCCGAGGCCGCGCGCGGCCATCGTGTCGCATTGCAGGAACTAGCCCCCAACATCTATCGCGTGATCCTGCGCTACGGCTTCATGGAAACGCCCAACCTGCCCCGCGCGCTGGAGGACCTGAAGGCCAACGGCATCGACTTCGACGTGCTGCAGGCGTCCTATTTCACCAGCCGGGAACTGCTGGTCCGTTCCTCGGTGCCCAAGATGTCGCGCTGGCGGATGTCGCTGTTCCTGCTGATGGCGCGCAACGCCAGCCCGGTCACCGAATTCTTCCGCATCCCGCCGGACCGCGTCGTCGAACTGGGCGTGCGGCTTGCCATCTGACACCCCCCTGTCGGCCGGGGCCGAGCCCCTGGCGCTGTATGTGCACTGGCCGTTCTGCCTGGCCAAATGCCCGTACTGCGATTTCAACAGCCATGTCCGCGAAACCATCCCGCAGGCCCGCTTCGCCACCGCCCTGCGGCGCGAACTGGCGCATGAGGCCACGCGGCTGAACGCGCAGGGCGGCCGACGCCGGCTGGGGTCGATCTTCTTCGGCGGGGGCACGCCCTCGCTGATGGCGCCCGACACCGTCGCGGCCCTGATCGCGGACGCGCGGGCCCTGTTCGACGCGGCGCCCAACCTCGAAATCACCCTGGAGGCCAACCCCACCAGCGTCGAGGCCCAGCGCCTGCGCGCCTTTCGCGACGCGGGGGTCAACCGGATCTCGCTGGGGGTCCAGAGCCTGGACGAGGCGGCGCTGCGCCTGCTGGGGCGCGCGCATTCGGCGGCGCAGGCCGTCGCCGCGCTGGACCTGGCGCGCACCCTGTTCGACCGGATTTCCTTCGACCTGATCTACGCCCGCCCCGGCCAGTCCCTGGCCGACTGGCGGGCCGAGCTGGACCAGGCGCTGTCGCTGGTGTCGGACCATCTGTCGCTGTACCAGCTGACGATCGAACCCGGCACCCGCTTCGAGGGACTGCACCGCCAGGGCCTGCTGGCCCTGCCCGACGAGGACGACGCCGCCCGCCTGTACGAGGAAACCGCCACCGTGGCCGCCCGTCACGGGCTGCTGGGCTACGAGGTCTCGAACTACGCGCGGCCGGGGGCCGAGAGCCGCCATAACCTGACCTACTGGCGCTATGGCGATTATCTGGGCATCGGTCCCGGCGCGCATGGCCGCATGACGCTGGACGGCCGCCTGCACGCCACCCGGCGCCATCGCGCGCCCGAACCATGGGCCGAGCGGGTGGAACGCGACGGCACGGGCCTGATGCAGGACGAAACCCTGTCCCCCCGCGACCGCGCGCGCGAAATGCTGCTGATGGGCCTGCGCCTGACCGAGGGAATCGACGAGGCCCGCTTCGCCCGGCGCACCGGACTGGCGATGGCGGACGCGCTCGATCCGACCATTCTGGAAGCGGCGACGGAAGAAGGCTATCTTCGCCGCGACGACACGCCGGACGGGACGATCCTGCGCGCCACGCCGTCGGGCCGCCTCCGGCTGGAGGCGCTTCTGGCGGCGCTGGTCCTTTAAGCGCCCGGCCGACACCCCACCGCCTCACAGGGACCCGCATGATCTCCTTCCCCTCCCGCGCCCGCTATCGTTCCGTCCCCGACATGCTGCGACGGGGGGCGGCGGCGCTGCTGGCCGCCGGCCTGCTGGCCGGAACGGCGCCATCGGCCGCGCGCGCCGCCGAACCGCAACTGGTGATCGAGGACAACGATTTCCTCGGGCCGGGCGGCTCGGACCAGCAATCCGTCATTCCGCTGCTGTTCGATCCGGCGGTGAAGGTCCTGGGCTTCACGATCGCCAGCGGCGACGCCTGGGAAAATCAGGAATCCGCCCATCTGCGCCGGTTCCTGGAGATCATCGGCCGAAGCGACGTTCCCGTGGCCGACGGCGCGGTCTACCCGCTTATCAACAGCGTGCCGATGATGCGCCTGCGCGAACAGCAGTTCGGCGTCATCCCGTGGAAGGGCGCCTGGGGTGGAATCGGGTCGATCGACGGCACGCCCTCGGTCCAGCCGCCGCTGCCCCGCCTGAAGGAAGGCGCGCCCACGGTGCGTCCCGTGGATGAAAGCGCCGCCCTGTTCCTGATCCGCCAGGTGCATGCCCACCCGCATGCGGTCACGATCGTGGCCGCCGGGCCGATGACCAACCTGGCGCTGGCGATCCGCCTCGACCCGACCTTCGCCGCCACCGCCCGGCAACTGGTGTTCATGGGCGGGCTGCTGGACACCAGCATGAAATCGGTGACCGGCAACGCGGATTTCGCGTCCGACTTCAACATGATCTTCGACCCCGAGGCCGCGCACATCACATTGACCGCCCCGTGGGCGGCGATCACGGTCGTCGGCAACGTGTCGAACGACCTGATGATGACGCGCGACTATCTGAAGCAGATCATGCGGAAGAAGACGCCGATGACCGACTATATCGGCGCCTATTACGACCCGCTGCCGATGTGGGATGAAATGGCCACCGCCATCGCCGCCGACCCCACCCTGGTTACCGCATCGGTCGAGGCCTATATGGATATCGACATCTCGAAGGGGCCGAACTACGGCCACGCCTATGTCTGGCCCGACCAGACGGCCCCCAAGGCGATGGGCGTACGCAAGGTCCGGATCGTGCAGTCCATCGATTCGCGGCGATTCCTCGACACCTTCCTCCGCCAGGCCCAGAGTGACGTGCCTGTGCATGCCGCACCCACCCACCACTGAGGACACGCCGGCCATCATGCTCCATCTGGTCAAGCTCGCGGTCGGGATCGCGTCCCTCGACGACCTGGCCCATCGGCAGCAGACGATGATGGACGGCGCGGGCGACGGGCTGGACGGCACGCGCCCCGATGGGCGCCCCTGGCTGCGGACCCGGATGTTTCCGCGCCGGGCCGAGGAGATCCTGGCCGGCGGGTCGCTCTACCGCGTCATCGGCGGGATGATCCTGTGCCGCCAGCGGGTCGTGGACATCCGCCCCGACGTGCGCGAGGACGGGGCGGCCTGCGCCCTGGTGGTGCTGGACCCGCAGATCGTGCCCGTCGCGCCGCGACCGATGCGGCCGTTCCAGGGCTGGCGCTACCTGTCCGCCGCCGATGCGCCCCCCGATTTCGGCGGCCCGACGGACGCGGGCGGTACCCTGCCCGAGGCCCTGCGGCGGGAGCTGGCCGGGCTGTGCCTGATCTGACCGCCCCCGCGCGCGGGATTGCGCGAAAGGCCCGCCGGACGCAGCATGCCGCCATGGCAAGACGCCCGACGCCGCCCGATTGCGCCGCCCTCACACGGGGGGCGGTGATCCGCCTGTCGCTGCTGTGCGCCGCGGCGTCGCTGGTGGCCTGCAGCGGCGGACCGGCGTCGCGCTACTCCCGCTATTATGCCCGCAACGGGGCCTATCGCGCGCCCGGCCCGGCCGAGGACCCGTGGCGGCCCTACATTCTCGATGCGTCGTCACGCTTTTCGGTTCCGCAGCCGTGGATCCGGGCGGTCATCCAGCAGGAATCGGGCGGGCACGAATATCTGGACGGCCAGCCCATCACCTCATCCGCCGGGGCAATGGGCCTGATGCAGCTGATGCCGCAGACCTACGCCGACATGCAGGCCCAGAACGGGCTGGGACCCGACCCGTACGAACCGCGCGACAACATCCTGGCGGGGACGGCGTATCTGCGCCAGATGTACGACCGGTACGGCGCGCCGGGCTTTCTTGCCGCCTACAATGCGGGGCCGCAGCGGCTGGACGATTACCTGCAGACCGGGCGCGCGTTGCCCAATGAAACGATCAACTACCTGGCGTCGGTGACCCCCAATCTGGGCAACGACGTCGCCCTGAGCGGCCCGCTGGCCGCCTATGGCGGCGCCACGCAGATGGTATCGGCCACCCCGACTCCGCTGCCGGTCGCCCTGGCGTCCGCCTCCCGCCCCGCACCACCCGCGCTGCCGGTGGTCGTCACCCCGACCATGGACAACCCGACCGGTGGCCAGCCCGTGCAGTACGCGGCCTACGTCCCGCGCGCGCCGGCCGGCCGCGCCGCGCGATGCGCGCAGGACCCCGACGCGGCGTACGATCCCGACGCACCATGCCCGTCGGCGTCCACCCTGCCCGAGACGCTTCCGCCGCCCAGCCCGTCCCTGCCCCAGGTCCTCGCCCCTCCGGCCGCGTCCGCGCCGCGCGTCCTGCCGGCGGTGATCCGCATGCCCGCCGCACCGCACGTGGTGCCGGGGGGCGGCGTGAATTATGGCCAGTGGGCGGTGCAGGTCGGCGCCTTCGCGTCCGAAGGGCAGGCCCGCTTCGCCAACACAATGGCCCGCCAGGCGGCGTTCACCCCCCTGAACGGCGCGCGCAGCGTCGTGCAACCCATCCCCTCGATCGGTCACGCCCTCTATCGCGCCCGCCTGTCGGGACTGGCGCACGCCAGCGCGACATCGGCCTGCGCCACGCTGCGCCAGCAGGGCCTGGCCTGCATGATTATTCGTCCCGGACAGTAGATTCCGCCGGCGCAGGCGGCAGGGCGCCGGGCACATGCATTTCCGGCAGATGCAGGGCGACGTGCCGTACCAGATTGGCCGCATGCGCGCCGAGCGAGACGGTATAATCGCCCGTCGGCACCACCCATTCCAGCGCCGACGCATTCCATTGACCCAGCAGATGCGCGTCGATGCCCATCGACAGATGCGCGCCCTGCCCCGGCGCCAGTTGCACCGTCCGCCAGCCCACCAGCCGCTTGGGCGCGTCCCCGACCCCGGGCGGCAGGTCCAGATAGATCTGCGGCACGTCCCGGCCGGCGCCGCTGCCGGCATTCGCGACCCCGAACGACACCACCAGCCGCGTCCCGTCACGGGTGACGCGCAAATCGGAATAGGTGAAGCGCGCGCGGTCCGACAGCCCGTAACCAAAGGGAAAAAGCGGGGCGACATGCGCGCGGTCGAACGCCTTGTATCCGGCCTGGCCGACGTCGGCCGGGGCGCGTCCGCCCGTGAAGGTGGCCGGCAGCCGTCCGGCGAAGTCCTTCTGCCCGGTCAGAAGCGCCGCCAGCGCCGATGCGCCCCCCCCGCGCCACGACCAGGCCTGCACCACCCCGTCGACAAGGTCCAGCCACGGCATCGGCCGGTCCGGATCGTCCGACAGCAGGACGACCACCACATGGCCCCCGTTGCCGGCCAGGGCGGCGATCAGCCGGTCGTCCTGCCGCCCGTCGGAAAAGACCAGAACGCAATCCACCTTCGCCGCGTCGGCGGGCACACCCCCGTCGCCCGGCGAATCGGCCGCCAGACGAACGGCCCGGCCCGTGCGCCGCATCGCCTCGGCCACCGCGCGCGCGGCGTCATGCGTCCCGCCCGTGCCGACCACCAGGACCGGGTCGGCCTGCGTCCCGGCCAACGGCAGGACGTCGTTCTCGTTCTGCAACAGGACCGCGCCCTCGGCCATTTCCTCGTCCAGCAGCGGGTCGTGCACGGACGAAAGGCCCGATACCGCCCCCGATGCCACCTGGGGGGCGACGTAGGACGGCGGCCGGTCGATCACCCCCGAGTCGTCGAGGGTCCGCAGGATCCGTTCCGCCATCGTGTCCAGCCGCGACCACGGCACGGCCCCGCTCCGCAGGGCCTGGCGCAGCGCCACGACATACAGCCCGTCCGCCGCCGAGGGCGATCCCTCCAGATCCACCCCGTCGGCAATGCTCGCCAGCAGGAAGGGCTGGCGCGACATTCCATCGCCATCGGCCTCGCGGTCCGCAACCTCGGCGACCATGCCGCCGAATCGCCAGCCCTCGCGGATCGTCCGCCCCATCCGGTCCAGGTCGCCGCACGGGTGGGCGGCGGCGACGGCGGTGCGACAGAGGATTCCCCCGCCATGGGCCTGCCCGATCGCCAGATAGAGGCCCAGCATCCGGTCGCCGGGCAAGGCGGAAGGCCGGGCCGACCCGGCATCGTCGTTCCCGAACAGCGGCAGCACGTGGCCGGACATCAGGCCGGCGGCCATCGCCCCCATCACGCTGCCCGCCAGCAGCGGATCCTCGCCATCGCGCGTGCGCCCCGCGCCCACCGGGCCGACGCCCCCCACCGGAAAGGCGGCCTGCCCGGTCGCCCGCGCCGATCGGGCGGACGCCTGCCCGACGCGGCGCGCCAGCCCGACGTCCCAGCTCGCCATCAGCGCCAGGGGCGAGGCCGCGCCATGGGCGCCCTGGTTCCCCTCCAGCGCCATGCGTACCGCCGGCAAGCCGACGCGGGGGACACCCGGCAGGGTGACGATGGCCGCCTGGCCCGCCTGCGGGCGCGACAGGCGGGCCTGCACAAGGCCCAGTTTCTCGGCCGGCGTCAGGCGCGCCAGCAGGATTTCCATCCGGGCCGGCCGCTCGACGCCTCTGGCCGGGGCGGCGCCCCCATCGTCGACAAGGGCCGCGGCGACGGCCGCGACGACCGCCAGGGCCATGCGACCACGCCATTGTCCGGTCCGCCGACCCGTACCCGTCATCCGCATGACCCTCGTCCCGCTTTCCATCCGTCGGCGGGGCCGCGACATCCGCCCTCGGTCTCCGCCCTGCATTGCCGGCCCCGCGCGATTTCGCAACGCCCCATGTGTCAACGCGCATGTGGCGGAAACGTCGCTGCGCGCACGGTTCGATCCGACGCCGCATGAACACTCTTTTCAAGCGGAACGGAACAGGGAAGAAGAACATCCGAATCGCTTCCGCGCGATCCTCCCTTTTTTCGGAATCCGTCATCGTGCCCCTGCCCCTTCTCGCGCTTGCGCTGGCGTCCTTCGGAATCGGGACGACCGAGTTCGTCATCATGGGCCTGCTGCCGCAATTATCGGCCAGCCTGCATGTGTCGATTCCCGCCGCCGGGCAGCTCGTCTCGGGCTATGCGCTGGGGGTGACGGTCGGCGCGCCGATCGTGGCCATCGCCACCGCGCCGCTGCGGCGCAAGACCGCCCTGCTGGTCCTGATGGGCATGTTCATCCTGGGCAATTTCTTCTGCGCCATCGCGCCGGGATACGCCCTGCTGATGGCGGCCCGCGTCATGACCGCCTTCTGCCACGGCGCGTTCTTCGGCACAGCCGCCATCGTGGCCGCCGACCTGGTCCCGCGCGAGAAACGGGCGCAGGCGCTGTCGCTGGTCTTCGCCGGCCTGACGCTGGCCAACGTGTTCGGCGTGCCGTTCGGCACGGCGCTGGGCCAGTGGGCGGGATGGCGGGCGACCTTCTGGGTGGTGTGCGCCATCGGGGTGGTGGCGCTGCTGGCGATCGCGACGCTGCTGCCCCGCGACAACGAACATCCACCCGCCCGCGTCCTGGCGGAACTGCGCGTGCTGCGCCGGACGCAGGTGCTGCTGACCATGGTGATCTCGACCGTCTGTTCGGCCAGCCTGTTCAGCGTGTTCACCTATATCGCGCCGCTGTTGCAGACGCGCGCCGGCCTGTCGCCTCATCTGGTCACCATCGCCCTGCTGCTGTTCGGCGGCGGCATCACCATCGGCAACCTGCTGGGCGGCCGCCTGGCGGACTGGAAGCTGCTGCCGTCGGTCATCATGACCCTGGTCGCCTCGATCGTCGTGCTGCTGGCCTTTACCGAGACCAGCCGGATGGCGATCCCGGCGATGGCGACGCTGTTCCTGTGGGGGGTGATCGTCTTCACCCTGGTCCCGCCGCTGCAGTACCGCGTGGTGCAGCAGGCGGCCGAGGCCCCGAACATGGCCTCCACCCTCAACCAGGGGGCCTTCAACCTGGGCAACGCCGTGGGGGCGTGGATCGGCGGCATGGTCGTGCCGACCGCCTGGTCCTATGGCGGGCTGCCGATCGTGGGCGCGGTCCTGGCGCTTGTGGCGCTGGTGCTGACATTATGGGCGCAGCAGGCCGACAGCCGGACTGTCGGCGTCAGGCACGAGGGCCGCGCCTAGCCCGATCGCCCCGCCGGCAAGAGAAAATCGCCGGGCGACTTGGCGGGGATGGCCGGCCGGGATATGAAGACGGCATCTAAACCGGCAGGACCGTGGCGTAATCGTCGGACCGAAGCAGGCGGGACGCGCCACGGCGGCCGGTCCATATACGGGTCCACACCCGAGGGGGCCACAGGGGCATCATGACCGTTCGACCGCCATTCGTCGCCATTCGCCATGCCCTCTCGCCACGGGGGCCGGTGCGTTCCGCCATGCTCCTCGCTCCGGTTCTGGCCGGCCTGGCGGCCTGTTCGGGGTCGCACCGCGCCGATACCGGGCTGGCGCTGCCCCAGAACCACCTGCTCAACGAGGACCGGTCGGCCAACGGCGGCGACGACCAGCTGGCCAACAGCGGCGTCAACGCCTATCTGTGGCGGGGCGCGATCGACACGCTGTCCTTCATGCCCTTCGCCTCGGCCGACGCCGTCGGCGGGGTGATCCTGACCGACTGGTACACGCCGCCCGCGACCAAGAATGAGCGGTTCAAGATCACGGCCTACATCCTGTCGCGCAACCTGCGATCCGACGCCATCCGGGTTTCGGTCTTCCGCCAGGCCCTGACGGACGGGCAATGGATGGACACGCCGGTGGCGCCGAACACCGTGTCGGACATCACCTCCAAGATCCTGACCCGCGCGCGGCAACTGCGCGCCGACGGCGGCCACTGATCCCGCTCCCGTCCCGGTGCGGGTTCGCCGGGGCGGGTCACGACCCTGCCGTCAGGACCGGGCGCCCCCGGGCGCCCTTCCCTTCCTTCGCCTATCAGGGCCATGCGCCCCGGACCGAAATCATGACCGAGACCTCCCCCGCCCCCTATGATTTCCACACCGCCGAGCCGCGCTGGCAGGCGGAATGGGAACGGGCGGGAGTCTTCGACGTGCCCGACGTCCCGCCCGCCGACCGGCCGAAATACTACGTGCTGGAGATGTTTCCCTACCCGTCGGGGCAGCTCCACATGGGGCACGTCCGTAACTACACGCTGGGCGACGTGGTCGCGCGCTACAAGCGCGCGCGCGGCTATTCGGTCCTGCACCCGATGGGGTGGGACGCGTTCGGCCTGCCCGCCGAAAACGCGGCGCGGGAACGCGGCGTGCATCCACGCACCTGGACGCTGGACAATATCGCCGCCATGCGCGGCACGCTGAAGCGCCTGGGCTTCTCGTTCAACTGGGATCGTGAAATCGCGACCTGCCTGCCGGAGTATTACGGCAAGCAGCAGAAGCTGTTCCTGGACATGCTGCAGGCCGGCCTGGTGGAACGGCGCGAAAGCTGGGTGAACTGGGACCCGGTGGACCACACCGTCCTGGCCAACGAACAGGTCGTCGATGGCTGCGGCTGGCGGTCGGGCGCCCCGATCGAGAAGAAGCAGTTGTCGCAGTGGTTCCTGCGGATCACCAAATTCGCGCCCGACCTGCTGGACGGCCTGTCGCACCTGCCGCGCTGGCCCGACCGGGTACGCACCATGCAGGAGCGCTGGATCGGCCGGTCGGTCGGCGCGCGCGTGCGCTTTGCGCTGCACAGCCCACCCGCCGGGTTCGACACCGACCTCGATTCCGTCGAAGTCTTCACCACCCGTCCCGACACGCTGTTCGGCATGGCCTTCATCGCCGTTGCCGCCGACCACCCGCTGGCCGCGCGGATCGCGCAGACCAACCCCGGGGCAGCGGCCTTCATTGCCGAATGCCGGCGGCTGGGCACGTCCGAGGAAGCGATCGAAACCGCGGAAAAGCGAGGGTTCGACACCGGCCTGCGCGTCTCCCACCCCTTCGCGCCCGACCAGACCTTCCCGGTCTGGATCGCGAATTTCGTGCTGATGGAGTACGGCACCGGGGCGATCTTCGGCTGCCCGTGCGGCGACCAGCGCGACCTGGATTTCGCCAATGCCTACCATCTGCCGTTCCGCCCCGTGGTGCTGCCGCCCGGCGAGGACGCGACGGATTTCACCATCACCGGCAAGGCCTGGGACGGCGACGGCACGCTGTTCAATTCCGGCTTCCTCGACGGGCTGGACACGACCCAGGCCAAGGCCGAGGCGATCGCGCGCCTCGAAGGGATGGGCGTGGGCCGGGGCGTCGTGAACTGGCGCCTGCGCGACTGGGGCATCTCGCGCCAGCGCTACTGGGGCTGCCCGATCCCGGTCATCCATTGCGCCGCCTGCGGTGCGGTGCCGGTGCCCGACGACCAGTTGCCGGTGGTGCTGCCCGAGGACGTGACGTTCGACCGCCCCGGCAACCCGCTGGAACATCACCCGACCTGGAAGCATGTCACCTGCCCCCGCTGCGGGGCCGACGCCACGCGCGAGACGGACACGTTCGATACGTTCGTCGACAGTTCGTGGTATTTCACACGCTTCACCGCGCCGCACGCCGCGGCCCCGACCGTGCGCGCCGCCGCCGACGGCTGGCTTCCGGTCGACCAGTATATCGGCGGCATCGAACACGCGATCCTGCATCTGCTCTATGCCCGCTTCTTCACCCGCGCGATGCGCGAAACCGGGCATGTCGGCCTGGACGAACCGTTCGACGGGCTGTTCACCCAGGGCATGGTGAACCACGAAAGCTACCGCGACGCCGACGGCCTCTGGCTGTACCCCGAGGAGGTGGAGCGCCGGGCGGACGGCGCCGTCCGCCGCGACAGCGGCACGCCCGTCACCATCGGCCGTGTCGAGAAGATGTCCAAATCCAAGCGGAACACCGTCGCCCCGGTCGCGATCATCGAACGGTTCGGCGCCGATACCGCCCGCTGGTTCGTGCTGTCCGACAGCCCGCCGGAGCGCGACATGGAATGGACCGAGGCCGGGGTAGCGGGCGCCGCGCGCTACCTGCAACGCCTGTTCCGCACGGTCCGCGCAGTGGCCGAGACCGTGCCCGACAGCGCGACCCGTCCCGAAACCGTATCCGACGCCGCCGACGCGCTGCGGCGCGCCACCCATCGGACGATCGTATCCGTGGGGGACGCGCTGGACGGATTCGCCATCAATGTCGCGGTGGCGCGCCTGCACGAACTGACCTCCGCCCTGGCCGACGCCGAGCGGCAGTCGGGCCACGAGGGCATGGATTTCGCCCGCCGCGAAGCCGCGCGGACCCTGTGCCTGCTGACGGCCCCCATGGTGCCGCACCAGGCCGAGGAAATGCTCGCCATCCTGGAGCCCGGCCAGGCGCCGGCCGTCCAGCGCGCCTGGCCCGAGGCCGATCCGGCGCTGCTGGTCGCGCGCCAGGTGACCATCGCGATCCAGATCATGGGCAAGCTGCGCGCCACCATCGACGCCCCCCCCGATGCCCCGGCCGCCGACGTCCTGGCGCAGGCCGAGGCCGAGCCGAACATCGCGCGCCTGCTGGACGGGCGAAGGATCGTCAAGCGCATCCATGTGCCCAACCGCATCGTCAATTTCGTGATCGCGGGTTGATCGGATGATCCTTCCCCGCCAAGCGCGCCGCCGGGGCGCATACCGGGCCATGGCGGCAGCCCTGCTGCTGGCGCTGGGGGGCTGCGGCTTCCAGCCCCTGTATGGCGGCAACGGCGAAGCGGCGGGCGGCGGCACCATTCCGGACAAGCTGCGACAAGTCTATGTCGCCGGCATTCCGGAACGCTATGGCCAGGAACTGCGCCTGTTCCTGCAACAGGACATGGCCGGGGCCAGCCCCGAGGACCCGACCGGCTATGTCCTGCAGGTCAATTCGTTCGTCATGAACGAAAGCCTGGACATCCATGCGGACAATACATCCGGCCGGACCCGCGCCAGCGGCCACGCGCACTGGACCCTGCGGACCGTGGCGGCCGCGCCGGTCGTCCTGGCCCAGGGCGACGCGCAGGCCATGGACGGCGAGAACGAGACCTACGAACAATATTTCGCCCAGAACCTGAACCAGGCCGCGCTGGCCCGCCGGGTCGCCAATACGCTGGCCGAGCGGATCACCCAGCAGGTCGCGATCTGGTTCCGCACCCAGGCCCCGCCGCCACAGCGAACGCCTGTAGCGGGGCCGCGGCCGAGCTATGTCGACCCCAACGTCATGCCCAATTCCAGCACCGAAATACAGGAACAGCCGGTGGGCGAGGACGGCATGCCCGCGATGGCGATCGGGCGCACCAACCCCAACCCCTCGGGCGCGAGCGAGAGCCAGCCCGCGAACGGAACGACGGGCACCCCGTGAAGCTGGACGCGCGTTCGGCCGCCCGCATCCTGCGCGACCCGGGGGCCTTGCGCGTCATCCTGCTGCATGGCGACGACACCGGCCTGGTCCGCGAGCGCGCCCGCACGGCAGCCCTGGCCGTAGCGCCCGACCTGGACGATCCGTTCCGGGTCGCCGTCCTGGACCGCGACGCGCCGGAGCGGCTGGAGGAGGAGGTTTTCGCCCTGTCGCTGACCGGCGGACGGCGCGTCGTCTGGGTCCGTGACGCCACGGACGCGATGACCGCCCCGCTGAAGCACTGCCTGGGGCAGGCATCCGATACGCTGGTGATTATCGAGGCGCCGGGACTGACCGCGCGCTCGCGCCTGCGTACGCTGGTCGAGGGCCATGCCGAGGCCGCCGCCATCGCGTGCTATCCCGAGGAAGGCCGCGCGCTGGAGGCGTCGATCCGCCAGATGCTGGCGGCCGAGGAAATCCGGATCGACCCGGACGCCCTGTCATGGTTCGCCGGCCTTCTGGGGCCGGACCGCGCCGCCACGCGCGGCGAGGTCGAGAAACTGGCGCTGTATGCCGGTCGTGGCGGACAATTGTCGCTGGATGACGTGCGCGCCTGCATCGGTGACGCCGCCGGGGTGTCGCTGGAGGACGCGGCCTTCGCCGCGACGGCCGGCGACCGGGCGGCGGCCGACACGGCGATCGAACGCGCCCTGGCCGAGGGTACCAGCCCCATCGCCATCGCCCGATCCCTGCTGTCGCACCTGCACCGCCTGCGCCGGGCACGACTCGCGATGGATTCGGGGCAGAGCCGCACGGATGCCATGCGCGCCCTGCGCCCCCCGGTGTTCTTCAAGCGCACCGAAGCCTTCGGCCAGGCCCTCTCGCTCTGGACCGCCGACCGCCTGATGGATGCCGCCGAGCAGACCCAGAGCCTGGAACTGGACTGCAAGCAGACCGGCGCGCCGGACCTGACATTATGCCGCCGTCATATCGCCCGCCTGGCCGGCACCGCGATGATGCTGCGGCGGGATAGGTAGGGGAAACCGGACAACGGGCGCTTGCCCCAAGTCCGCCGGTCGTCTACACAGCATCTGTGTGTCCGCGTAGCTCAGCAGGATAGAGCACAGGATTCCTGGTTTCAAAATTGGGCGTCACGGCGGGAAACCTCGTGGCGGATCTGCTCAAATTCGGGGAACGCTCGGGCCACACGCCGTGCCGATCCCGAGCCAAGCCCGGCCTGGCCGGGAAGGTGTAGAGACTGGACGGGCAGCACCTAACGGCCTTCAGGGCCCAGGGTGAAGGGACAGTCCAGACCACGAACGCCATCACCCGATGGCGGCGGCGAAAGCCGAAGTGGGATGAATCCTGGGGCCGTGGGTTCGAATCCCGCCGCGGACACCAATTACCTTTCCCATGATGATCCATACGGGCCGGAAAGTGCGGGAAACCGCCATTTTCCGTCCATGACATCTCCCATGCAGTCCGTGGTCATGTTGGTATCGTCGGAAGAAACGATACCAACAGCAGGTCACAACTGCTGCCGCGGGCCGATATGACTTGCCGTAACGCCCAGGGACGCAAGAAGGACGAGCCGGAACGATCGCGGGTGACAACGTGGACGTCTCTACTGATAGGCATTCCCGTTCACAAGGATATTATGCCGCAAAGAGATTTGCATAAATGTATCTTTGAAAAGAAAATATTTATTTCGTCTCTTTTTTTCAGCGCAGTTACGAGCATACAGGTTGAAAATTCCCATTGCCGAATATTTCCCTTTCTTCCGGCGCTGAGCGACCGATGGTTTCATTTCGATCAGCTTTTTATCGGTCCCCCTGCCCGAACGTTCGCTGGGCGGGGCGGGAAGCGGATGTCGAGCCACGCGTCTGCCGCCCCCTTCTGACGATTCGTGAGGATCCGGGCTGTGACGAGAGGAAATAGACGGCTTCCGTTTAACCGCCTTTCAATCCCGCCAGACCTTTTCGCCCCGTCTTGATCGCGTTACATCTTGTGCCATCACCGCATCTGGAAACACATCCCTTCATGCTGAACCGTTCCACGTCTGGGTACAGTGCCGACAATCCGGAAGAGCCAATCGCCATTATCGGCGCTTCCTGTCGACTGCCCGGCGCGACGGATCTTGCCGGTCTTTGGCAACTTCTGGACGAGGAACGCGAAAGCGTACGACCGATCCCCGAAAACCGCTTTCCGTTGCGGGATTTCTGGCACCCGCGTCGTGGCGAGCCCGGAAAGTTCTATGCGACGCACGCCGCGACCCTGGACAATGTCGAACTGTTCGACGCCGCCTTCTTCGGCATTTCGGCGCGCGAAGCCCGGCAGATCGACCCGCAGCAGCGCCTGCTGCTGGAACTGGCCTGGGAAGCGCTGGAGGACGCAGGGACGACACCCGACGCCATTGCGACGGCCGGCGTCTATATCGGTGCGTCGGGGCTGGAATATGCCAATCAGCGCCTGACCGACCCGTCGTCGTCGGACGCCTATTTCATGCCGGGCAACACGCTGAGCATTTTCGCCAATCGCATCTCCCATGCCCTTGGCCTGCGCGGGCCAAGCATGACGATCGACACGGCGTGCTCGTCGTCCCTGTTCGCCTTGCACACGGCGTGCGAGGATCTGCGTGCCGGGCGGACCGACATGGCCATGGTCGGCGGTGTCAGCATGCTGCTGTCGCCCTATCCATTCATCGGCTTCTGCGCGGCGGGAATGCTGTCGCCGACCGGCCGGTGCCATTCGTTCAGCGCCGACGCCGACGGCTATGTGCGTGGCGAGGGCGGCGTCATGCTGCTGCTCAAGCCCCTGTCGGCCGCCCGACGGGACGGGGACGATATCCGCGCGGTGATTCTCGGCACCGCGGTCAATGCCGACGGGCGCACACCAGGCCTGACCTTCCCCAGCGCCAAGGCCCAGACCGCCCTGCTGCGCGAGATCTATGACCGGGCCGGCATATCGCCCGAGCAGCTCGCCTTCGTCGAGGCGCACGGCACCGGCACCCCGGCCGGCGACCCCGTGGAAACGACGGCGCTGGGTACCGCCCTGGGCCAGCCCAGAAGCACGCCCCTGCCGATCGGTTCGGTGAAGACGAATGTCGGGCATCTCGAGCCGGCATCGGGACTGGTCAGCCTGCTGAAGGCGATGCTGGCCTTGCAGAAGCGGCGCCTGCCGGCCTCGCTGCATTGCGAAAACCCCAATCCCGCCATCCCGTTCGCGGCACTCAACCTGGATGTCGTGACGAAGGCCCGGCCGCTGGGCGAGGGTCCGCTGATCGCCGGCATCAACAATTTCGGCTTCGGCGGCGCCAACGCCCACGCGATCCTGGCCAGCGCCCCGATCGCACCGCCCCAGGTTCGGCCGCCCGCGCCCGTGTCCGACGACGGATTGCCGCTGCTGCTGTCCGCCCGGTCCGAAGCGGGATTACGCAGCCTGGCACGGATCTGGTCCACGACGCCCTGGACCGACGCCGATTTGCGCGGCATGGCGACCCGCCGTGCCCATCTGGCCTATCGCCTGGGCGTTCCCGCCGGGGATGCGGCGGACATGCGCGCGGCATTGGCCACCTGGGCGGACGCGCGCGCCCATCCCGATGTCGTGACCGGGCAGGCCCTTGCCCAGGGACGCACGGTCTTCGTCTTTTCCGGCAACGGCACGCAGTTTCCGGGAATGGGGAAGGATCTGCTGGACATCAGCCCGGCCTTCGCCGCCGGCCTCGCCGAGGCGGATGCGGCGCTGCGTCCGCATCTCGGCTGGTCGGTGCTGGAGGCGATGCGCTCGGGCGACTGGTCGGCCGAACCAGCGGACATCGCGCAACCCATGCTGTTCGCCTTCCAGATCGGCGTCCTGCGCGGCCTCGCCCACCAGGGCATGCGGGCGGACATCGCGATCGGCCACAGCGTCGGCGAAATCGCGGCGGCCTTCTATGCGGGGACGCTGGATCTGGCCGAGGCCGCGCGCATCGTCGTGCTACGCAGCCGTCATCAGGCGACGGCGCCCGGCGGCGGCATGGCCGCGCTGCATGGCGATGTCGACGCGGCGCGGCGCCTGATGGAACAGGCTGCCCCAGGCCTGGAAATCGCGGCCTACAACGCGCCGAACGCCCTGGCGGTCGCGGGGGATGTCGAGGCGCTCGACCTGCTTGAGGCCGCGAATACCGACACATCGCTGCAGATCCACCGGCTGAAGGTCGGCTATGCCTACCACAGCAGCAAGATGGACCCGATCGCCGCCCCGCTGATCCAGGATCTCGGCCCCATCGCCGCACGCCTGCCGGACCGGGCGCTGATCTCGACCGTGACGGGGCAGCCGGTCTCGACCCTGTTCGACACCGAATACTGGTGGCGCAATGTGCGCGCCCCTGTCCTGTTCGCCGAAGGCGTGCGCCAGGCGGCCGCCCAGGGGGGCGCCATCTTCATCGAGATCGGCCCCCGCCCGGTCCTGCAACATTATCTGCGCGACATCCTGCGGGACAGCGACGTGCAGTCCCGGGTCATGCCGGCGGTGCCGGCCAAGATCGCCACCGACCCCTTCCCCCGCGCCGCCCTGGCCTGCTTTGCTGCGGGCGGCGATATCCTGTCGGCGTCGTGTTTCATCGGCCCGGCCCAGGTCAGGGGCCTGCCCGGCGTCCAGTGGCAGCGCGAACGCCACTGGTTCGCCCCGACCGAGGACGCGGCCGTCGTCCTGTGGGACCAGCAGAATACCCATCCCCTTATGGGGGCGCGCGGCAAGACCGATCCGAACGAATGGATCGCGCATCTGGACAGCGCGGTGCAGCCCTGGCTTGCCGATCACATGGTCGGCGACACCATCGTGCTGGCCGCGGCCTGCATGATCGAATTCGCCTTCACCGCCGCACGGGCGGCGTGGCCGGCGGCGCAGGTGCTGGAACTGCGCGACTTCCAGATCATGCGTCCCGTCATCATCGACCCGGCGCACCTGCGTGAAATCCGGGTCCGGCTTGCGGCGGATGGCACGATCACCATCGACAGCCGTCCCAGGCTGGCCCAGGCGGTCTGGACCCGCCATGCGACCACGCGGGCCGGCGTGTCCCCCGTTTCCCCGGTGGCGCTGCCGCCCGCCACCACCGATTCCGTACTGGCGGGGGATGCGCTCTACGCGACGGCGCGCGCCGCCGGACTGGCCTACGGCCCGGCCTTCCAGCGTGTCGGCGCAACGGCCATGGCCACGGACCGGGTGGACGTGACGTTGACCGGCCAATCCCCCATCACCGGCCTGACGCTGGATCCGACCGCGCTGGACGGCACGTTCCAGGCGCTGGTCGGCCTGGCCGTCAATCATGCCGGGCCGCAGTCCGCCGAAGCGCCGCTGCCGCGAAAATTCGGGACCATCCGCCTGGACATGACGGCGGACGCGCCCGTGCGGGGACAGGCCGCCGTCACGACCTCCGGCCCTCGCGAAACCGAAGCCGACATCGTCATGCTGGATGCCGCCGGCCGCGCGGTGCTGTCGGCCACCGCCTGCTGGTTCACCCGCATGCCGGGCGAACGCCCCACCCCGGTTGCCGAACGCAGCTTCCATGAAATCTGGCTACCGTCGCCCATCGCGCCCGCGCCTTTGTCCGACGACTGCTTCCTTGCCCTGCGCCCCGCCCTGGAGACGCCGGCGGGCGATGCGGATGACAGGGATGCCGGTCTTCTGGCCCAGGCCTTCCTGGCCGCCTGCGCCGCCCCGGAGACGCCACCCGCCGAGGGTCCGGGCGACGCATCCGACCTCGCACGTATCTGGCAGACCCTGTTCCTCGACCTGCCGCAATGGCTGCCGGCGGCGCTCCTGCTGGCCTGGGTGGGAGAGCGCTGCGGTGTGGCGGGCGCGCCCCGCGCCGACGTAGCGGCGGGCGACGATACGTTCCCCGACGTCGCCTTCCGGCAACTGCTGTCCGGCCGCGCCGTCGAACTGGCCGCCGCGCAGATGGCCGACGCCATCGCGGCCTATACGCGCGACTGGCCGCAGGACCGCCCGGTGCGCGTGCTGGAACTGCATGCCGACCGGGGCACCCTGGCCCGCCAACTGGCCCCGCGCCTGACGGCACTGCCGACGCGCCTCGACTACACGGTCCTGGAGCCCAACCGCGAACG
Source organism: Gluconacetobacter johannae (assembly GCF_014174305.1). Taxonomy (GTDB): domain Bacteria; phylum Pseudomonadota; class Alphaproteobacteria; order Acetobacterales; family Acetobacteraceae; genus Gluconacetobacter; species Gluconacetobacter johannae. The sequence continues at coordinate 50,852 of NZ_JABEQH010000022.1, forward strand.
ACAGGCCCGGCTGCGCCCGACATTGCTGGCCCACCGGCCTGGCATCGTCCTGGCCGAAACCGTTCCGGCCGGCGCGTACGATGTCCTGGTCGCCTACACGCCCGGCCTGCACGGCGTCGTGCCGGCGGCCATCCTGGCGCAGGCCGACCGGCTGGCCCCAGGCGGCCTGATCCTGGTGGCCGAGGCGGCCGAGGACAGCAGTTGGACCACGCTGCGCGGCCTGTCCACCGATCCGCTCACCACGATCGCCGCCTGGCGCGAACTGCCGCATCGCCTGCGCGCGGTGGCCGAGAGCACGCCCGGCCAGGCGCCGTTCCCGCTTGCCCTGCTGGCGGCGGTCGCGGCCGAGGCCGAAGACCCGTTGTCCACGCCCGACGCCCCGCCGACGCTGGCGCCGATGCGCCTGTCGTACGCGCCGCAGGACCAGATCGCGGACGATGATACCGCCCAGGCCGGAACCGCCGAAACCACCCTGGCCGCCCGGGCGATGCTGGCCCTGGCCCACGACGCCCGACAGGCGGCCGAGGCCGGCGAACGCCTGGCGGTGATTACCCGGGATGCCGGCCGCACCCCGCACGAGGCCGCGCGCGTGGCCCTCGCCCGGACAATCGCCAACGAATTTCCGTCCCTGCGCTGCCGCCGGATCGACCTGTCCTCCGCCATGACGGAAGCCGGGATCGAGGACGCCCTGCGCGCGGAAGGCGCGGCCACGGACGACGAACGCGAGGTGCGCTGGACACCCGACGGACGTCTGGTCCGCCGCCTGCGCGAGGGCCTGCCGGATCGCGCCGCCACCCCGGCGTCCGATCCTGTCCGGCTGATCCAGCCGGTTCCGGGGCCGCTGGACCGCCTGTGCTGGATGCCGCAGGCCCGGACCCAACCCGGACCGCGCGACGTCGTCATCGATGTCAGGGCCAGCGGGCTGAACTATCGCGACGTGCTGTCCGCCATCGGCATGCTGCCTGATGAATTGCTGCTGGACGGCTTTGCGGGCGCGACGCTGGGCATGGAATGCACCGGCATCGTCGAGGCCGTGGGGGCCGAGGTCATCGATCTCGCGCCCGGCGACCGCGTCATGGCGCTATCCGCCGCCGCCCATGCCAGCCGCGTGATGACCGACCGGCGCAGTGTCCTGCCCCTGCCGGACTGGCTGTCCTTTTCGGCAGGCGCCACGGTCCCGGTCGCCTATCTGACGGTGCTGTACGCGCTTGAAACCGTGGGGTCGCTACAGGCCGGCGAAACGGTCCTGATCCACGGGGCCGCGGGCGGCGTCGGCCTGGCCGCCATTCAATATGCCAGCCATGTCGGGGCGCGGGTCATCGCCACCGCGGGTTCTCCCGCCAAGCGCGCGGCATTGCGCCGGCTGGGGATCGAGACCGTGCTGGACAGCCGGTCGCTGCGGTTCGGCGCCGATGTTCTGGATGTCACGGGCGGACAGGGGGTGGATGCGGTCCTCAATGCCCTCAGTGGCGACGCCATGGAACGCAGCCTCGAACTGCTGCGGCCGTTTGGTCGCTTCCTGGAACTGGGCAAGCGCGACTTCCTGGCCAACACACGGGTCGGCATCGGCCCGCTGCGGCAGAACGTCAGCTATCATGCGATCGACGTCGACGCGCTGGTGCGGCATCGTCCGGAACTGGTCGGCGCCCTGACGCAGCGCCTGCACGCCCTGCTCGAGGAAGGCGCGCTCGGCCCGCTGCCGTATACCAGCTTTCCCGCCGCCGCCGCGACCGATGCGTTCGCCCTGATGCGGACATCGGCCCATGTGGGCAAGATCGTGCTGACGATGGGCCCGGTGCATGTGCCGCCCAGCCTGGATGTCCCGGCCGACCGGACCGTTCTGGTGACCGGCGGAACCGGCGGTTTCGGCGCGCGCGCCGCACTGTGGCTCGTGTCCCGGGGGGCGCGCCATCTGGTGCTGGTCAGCCGGCGCGGCCCCGCGGCCGACGGCGTGGCGGCCCTGCGCGCCACGCTGCTGGAGGCCGGCGCGCTGACCGTCGAAATCCGGGCCTGCGACGTCACCCACCCGACCGGGCTTGCCGCCCTGATCGATGACATCCGGGCCACCCTGCCGCCCCTCGGCGGTATCGTGCATGCCGCCGTCAGCGTGGCGGACGGGCTGGTCTCGACCCTGTCCGAGGAGCAGGTCACGGCCTCGGTCCAGGCCAAGCTGGGCGGCGCGCTGGCGCTGGACCGGCTGACGCGCGATGACCCGCTTTCGCTTTTCCTGGTCTTTTCGTCGGCCACGATCACCCTTGGCGCACCGGGCCAGGGCGCCTATGTCGCCGCCAATGCGGCGGTCGAGGCGCTGATCCAGCGGCGACGCGACGCGGGCCTGCCGGGCTGCGCCGTTCGCTGGGGGCCGATCGCCGACGCCGGCTTCCTGGAACGCAACGCCGCGGCGCGCGAGGCGCTGGATCGCCGGCTGGGCGCGCAATCCATGCGGTCCATGGCGGCGCTGGACGCCCTGCCCGATCTTCTGGTCTCGTCCGATCCCTGTCCCGTCCTGGCCGACATGGACTGGCAGGCTACCGGCAACATGCTGCCCATTCTGGACGAACCCCTGTTCGGCGCCGTGGCGCGCCGGCGCGACGAAGACAGCGACACCGGCGACCTGATGAGCCTGCTGGCCACGGCAACCGAGGAGCGGCGGCGGGAAATCGTCGCCGACGTGATCCTGGGCGAGTTGACCCGCATCATGCAGGCCGACCGCGAGGCCCTGCCCCTGGATCAGCCGCTGGCCGAACTGGGGATGGATTCGCTGACGGCGGTCGAGCTGGCGCTGGGACTGGAACGCCGGCTGGGCGTCTCGCTTCCCGGCTTCGCATGGCAGGAGATGACCGTCGGGCGCGTCGCACGCCAGGTCACCGCCCTGCTGGGCAATGGCGGACAGGACGCCACCGCGCCGGCCGAGGCCGTCCTGACCCGCCATCTGTCCGACGAGGAGCGGAAGGCCGTGTCCGCATCGCCCGAACCTGCCCCTCAGAACGAGGAAATCCTGATACCCATCGACGAAGGCAAATGACATAGCTGGCAGGACAGGTCGGGCTTTGCCCGAACCCACCAGGGCCTGAGGCCCTGGACCCCGATTATTGATAGACAGATCGGTTTCCAAAGGGCGGTGGCCTTTGGGCGGGTTTCAGGGCAGAGCCCTGAGCCGTGCCGCCGAAGAGACATTCATAACGCGGATTGGTATGACGACATGACGGGACCGAAATTCGGCCGACGCCTTGGCGAACGCATCAAGCTGCTGGCCAGCCTGTCGGGCGCGGCACCTGCCGAAACCAGCACACGCGGCTGGACGCTGCCCGGCGTGGAAGACATGGAAATCATGGCGCAGCGCGCGGCGGCGCTTGGCGTGGTTGATCCGTTCTTTCGCCAGCACGACGGGCTCGCCGGGGCCACGACCTCGATCAACGGCCGCAGCTATATCAATTTCTCGTCCTACGACTATCTGGGCCTGAATGGCGATCCCCGGGTCACCGCCCGGGTCGAGGACGCGCTCCGTCGATACGGCACGACGGTTTCGGCCAGCCGCATGGTATCGGGGGAGCGTCCCTTCCACCGGGAACTGGAAGGCGCGCTGGCCGAATGGCACGGCGCCGAGGATTGCGTCGTGATGGTGTCGGGCCATGCGACCAACGTGACGACGCTGGCGCAGCTCATGCGGCCGGGGGATCTGATCGTCCACGACGCACTGGCCCATAACAGCCTGATCCAGGGTGCCATCCTGTCGGGCGCCCGCCGCGTCGCCTTCGCCCATAACGACGTGGCCGCCGCCCGCGAGCAGTTATGGATGCATCGCAAGGCGCACAAGCGCGCGTTGCTGGTGCTGGAAGGCCATTACAGCATGGATGGCGACATCCCCGACCTCGCGGCCTTCGTCGCCCTGGCCCGGGAATTCGACTGCATGTCGCTGGTCGACGAAGCCCATTCGACCGGCGTGCTGGGCGCCAGCGGACGCGGCATTGCCGAACACGCCGGCATCGCGCCGGATTCGGTCGATCTCTGGATGGGGACCCTCAGCAAAAGCCTGATTTCCTGCGGCGGGTACATCGCCGGGCGCGCGGACGTCATCACCTACCTCAAGCGCACGGCCGCCGGATTCGTCTATTCCGTCGGGCTGCCGCCGACCGGCGCCGCCGCATCCCTCGCCGCACTGGACATCCTGCGCGAGGAGCCGTGGCGCATCGCCCGCCTGCGCGAAAATTCCGCCCATCTTCTGCGCCTTTTCCAGGATGCGGGGTTGGACACCGGCAGTTCCGCCGGCTACGGCATCGTGCCGCTGGTCACCGGCAGTTCCCTTGTTGCCGCCCGCCTCTCCCAGGCCGTGTTTGAACGCGGCGTCAATGTCCAGCCGATCATCCATCCCGCGGTGCCGGAACGGGCGGCGCGCCTGCGCTTCTTCGTCAGCGCATCGCACACACCCGATCAGATCGAGGCGACCGCCACGCTGCTCGGGCAGGAATTGCGGGCCTTGTCGGCATAGGCGGACAGAATCCGCCGAACCGACCCCTCCACCGCCAGCGCCCGCCCTTCGGGGGTGAAAAAATCACCCTCGACCAGTACCTCCTGGACCAGCATGCGACAGAACGCATCCAGCAGTTCGGCATCCGGCGCGCAGGCTTCGCGCCAGTACCGACCCAGCGGGCCAAGGAAGGTCAGTCCCTCGACCTCGTAGATGGCCTGCCCCAGAATCTTGACAGGCTTGTTCTGCCGCAAGGCCTGCAGCCCGACGGTGCTGTTCACCGTCACAACGCCGGCACACGCCTCCAGAACCGGTTCCAACGGCCCATCGGCCATGAAATAAACCCGGTCCGCGACACCCAGCGCGCGCGCGCGTCGGCGGATCAACCCCTCCCAATCGGTCAGGCGGGGGTCGAGCGGATGACGCCGCACGACCAGGGACAGCGTATCCGGGGCATGGGCGGCAAAAGAGGCAAGAATACGCTCCAGCGCCTGGCCCATGCTGTGGAACGGGGAATGGACCCGCAACTGGTAGTCCCCCTCCATCTGCATGGGCACCAGCATGAAGGGCCCGGTGGGCAGGACCGCGGCTTGCGGCTTCCGCACCAGACGCCCGGCCCAGTCGCGCAGCCAGCCCGCATATTCCACGAACGGATCAATGGCGGCATGAAACCGCGCGTGCGGGAAAAACGGGGTCAGGGCCAGACGCAGGGCGTGATAGGACACGTCGTAGACGGCGCGCCGCAGGAAATCCGCATGCGGATCGTACTGCCGGGCAGGCCATGGCGCCCGCCCGCGCGCCCGGATGACGGCGGGGTCGCGCGGCAATGCCGAAAATCCGTTGACGCCGTGCGGTTCCAGCGTGATCCAGCCGGGCCTCAGATACCCTTCCTCGAACACCCATATGCCGATATTCCGCGCACGGGCGATTTCGGTCGCCGCCCGATGGACCGGACGGCAATCGCCGAACAGAATGATCGCATCCGGTCGCTCGCGCACCACAATGTCCTCAAGGAACGCCGGCAACGCCTCCTGGCGTCCGTGAAACCGGATCGCGTCCGATGAAAAGACGAAGTCCCCGCCGTTGAAGGCGATGCGACGGACATGATGACCGGCGGCCTTGAAGGCCGAAGCCAATTCGGAAAAGAAGGGCGTGGCATTGCCTTGCAGCACCAGAAAACTCAGCAAACCGTCCCCGCTTCCATATCCATCAGGCGAACGGCGCCACCCGCACGCGCATCCCAAGAACCGGCATCCGCACGGCCCGCCCCGTCGATCATCGCCAGTCCGGCCGCCGCCTGCGTTGGCCAATCGGCGAATGTCGGTGGCGCCTCTCCAGCCCCCCGCGCATCCTGTTCGGCCAGCTCCAGGATTTTACGCTGCCAGGCCGGCCCATCCAGCGGGTCCAGATAGCCGGGCAGATCCCCCGCGATTTCGCGAAAGACCGGTAGATCGCTGCACAGACACGGGATGCCCATCGAGAGGGCCTCGAGCAGTGGAAGACCGAATCCTTCGGCGAACGAAGGGAACAGCAGGGCGCGGGCACCACGGACCAGATCCGCAACGACCACATCGGACAACGTCGCATGTTCATGCACGATGCCCTGAAGGGTGGGGCAGCGTTCCAGCATGTCGATTATATTTTCGTTTTCCCATCCGCGGCGTCCAATGACGACCAGATGCGGCAGCCGGGTGCGATCCCGCCCGGCCGCCATATGCCGCCAGATATTCAGTAGCAGCAGGTGATTCTTTCGCGGCTCGATCGTCCCCAGCACAACGAAATAAGGGGCATCCGGCGCCAGGCCGCTGACAGGCACCATGGTGGCCGGGCTGACATGGCACCCGTGATGCACCACGCCGATCGGCGGGCAGCGCCCGCCCGGCGCAAGATAGTGCCGCAGGGACTTCGCAACATCCTGCGACGGCACGATGACGGCGTCAGCCAACTGTCCCACCGTGTCCATACGTCGCCGGTGGCGGTCCGGCTCGGACGGGCGGGCGTATTCGGGATACTCGATCGGGATCAGGTCATGAACCATGACGGCCAGCCCGGCATTCGCCCGGCCCAGGAAGCCGGCGATCGCGTCCCGCTGCATCAGATGATGGTGCGACAGCAGCAGATACAGCCGGCGTTGCACATTATTGCCGACCGCCCCGATCGCCGCCGCCTGCAGCAGCACGCCAGCCATAAGCGACGCCCCGCGCCATGGCCGCCTCCCCTTCGTCCAGGCACGCGCCAGCATCCGCAGGAAACAGTCTGTCAGACGCCGCGGCAGGATGCCGATCCGCCCCAGAGGATGATAGGCTACGAAGGTGACCCGTGCGGGAAAACACCGCGACAGATACAGCGCATATTCCAGTTCGACGCGGTCGATGCCCGTCGGCACCGCGCTGCCGGCACGGGACAGCAGGCGGGAAATGTCCAGCAGGACAGGATGGGACGTCATGGGGCCAGACCGTCGCATGTCGTGGCGTCCACCTTCGGCGGTGACGCCAGGGCCGCACGGTGGCGCGCAACGGCCTTGCGCAGGGCGGTCTGCAAGGCCAGCGCCCGCATCCACCAGGTCGGTCGCCATGCATTGGCATCCTGCAGGCGGTCGATCAGGATTTCAGGGCTGCAGGGCAACCGCGTCACCGGATCGAGATAACGCGGAAACAGGATCAGGACCCCGGCGACAAGCTCCTCCAAGGACAGCCGCCGTGTCCGGCGCGCGGGAACATCCCCCAGATCGACCGTCAGCCCCCATCCCGCATAGAACGGGACGCCATAGGTCACGACCCGCCGTCCCCGCATCAACGCCTCGAACCCGGCAAGCGAGGTCAGGGTATGAACCTCGTCAATCTGGGCAATCGTATCGGTGATCGCCCCGCCCCGATCAATTCGATCGGCCAACCGCAAGACAACGGCGTCTTCCACATATCCCAACCTGTGGGTCGCCTCGACATCGGGATGTGGCCGGTACAGGATAAAGGCGTCCGGATTACCCGCCCGAACGGCCTGCAGCAGTTCCAGGTTCCCCGAAATCCGCCCTCCCCCTCGGCGCACCGACTGATCGTCCGCGACCTGTCCGGGCACCAGAATCGTCCGCCGTCCCGCAGCCTCCCATGGCGCATGGGAGGCGGATACGCGACCCGCGCCATATTTGGAAATCCCAAGCCGGACCAGCGCATCCATCAATTTTCCGGCGCGAGCGCGCAACGCGGCGTCGAACGGGGCCGTCGCCAGGATATGCTCCAGATCGCTCTCCTGCGCCGGGTCGTAATATACGCCTCGCGTATCGACGGTAATTGACGACGGCGGGGTCAATGCGCTGCCCAGGCCGATGGAACGAATGAAGCCGTCCTCTACCCGCCAGAGCGGAATCGCCGCCCGATTCGCCGCATCGTCCAGTCCCGGCGGCTGCCGGGTCGCCCATACCGCCACCGCGCCGCGCTGCCCGGCATCGATGCGCTGACGAAAGGGCGGATGACCGGGCGCCGTCGCCAGGAAATCGGCTATCCTGCGCCGCTTCCATCGCGACATCCCCAGACATGCGCCGATCTGGCGATTGGCCATGATCGTCCGCCGCCAGTCGGCCAGCAGCGTGATCGCGTCGGCGCACGCCATTGCCGTGCCGGTGAACGGATTAATGTAATCCGTTCGAACCGCGATGTCCGTCATGACGTCACGCACGCTCAACCCGCCTGGACGTACGCCCGAGGCATCCAGCGTCCTGACCGCAATACCGCGCAAAACAGCCAACCCGGCAAGATCGGTCGTCCCGGCGGCATAGACACAGGTCGCCTCGTCGAGAAGATGATGCGGGTCGCTCTCGGCCGCGACGACCGCAAGCCCATGCCGCCGGGCTTGGGCGGTCAGCCCACCCTGCCGCGGTCCGACGACGAGAACCACATCCTCCGCCGCATGCGCGGCCAGGACATCCCGCACGATCCAACGCATCAGGCGGGAACCGGGGCGCCATCCCAAACCGCAAACGACGACCGGCCGTCGCCCGGCAGGCCGGCCCCAGAAGCATCCGCCAACCCGCAGTTGCACGATGCGCGCGGCCAGGTCATCCAGTTCCGGGCCGGAAACAGTTTCACGATCCGGGGCGGTTGCGTCTCGCCTCAAGGCGAGGGTCGGCATGGTCCGATGAAAGGGCGGGGCACGTAACAAAGCAAGCGATGCGTCAAGTCGCCGAGGTTTTGCGCTGCCGACGTGTAGCACCCCCTCCTCTACCTGCATCGCTTGTCTCCCCGGGCATTCGCGATGCCATATCCCCTCGAAATCGCCTGAAAATACAGGCTGCATTCCATGCCCGAACGTCGTTTCGACGGCCGTCATCTTCCAAAGATATACCAGACTATCCAAAATCGACAACGAGACCCTGCATGAAAAAATGGGGCAACATGCCTGTATTCATTCATTTTCCAAATATAACTTTTGTCCCCACCACGTCGGAGCGGCACGCCAGCCCCCGCTCCTTTACAGTAACGAACGATAGAATCGGCCCAGTCGTTCGGCATAAGCGCCATAGGAAAACTGGGATGCCCGCTCCACTCCGTTTCGCTGCAAAGCCAATCGAAGAGAAGAAGTTGCATCCAGACCGTCCAATATCCGGATTCCTCTCGCGATATCGGTGATATCCATTGGATCGACCAGAATCGCGGCATCCGCCGTGGCGATTTCCTCGGTCGCCCCACCACGCGCTGTCAATACCGGTGTCCCCAGGGCCATCGCCTCGACAATCGGCAACCCGAACCCCTCGGCCAGCGAGGGAAAAAGCAAGGCATGTGCATCCTGGATCGCCCGGATCAGACTGGGCCGGTCGCACCAGGGCAGACGTATCACCGGGGCGTCGCCGACAAAGGGCGTGTAATCGGGCCTGTCATCCCCATCGGGTCCGATCAGGACCAGCGGTCGTCGCGTGCCGCTTCGGGCATGGGCGGCAACGAGGCGACAGATGTTCTTGCGGCTTTCGACCCGCCCGACATGCACGAAGTAGCCCGGCGGCGCGGGCGGCTGCGCCTCCCCCGCCTGACGCAATTCGTCGCTGGAAAACCCGACCGCCTGTGACAAGTTATGAATATGCGACAGCGGGATGCCGCATTGGGCGGCGATGTCGCGACGCGTCGTTTCGGAAATCGTCACCACCGCATCGGCCGAGCGGACCAGGCGGCGCATCAGGCGCCGATAGCGCACCGGTTCGATCCCGGTCAGGTCCGGATGCGTCAGGGGAACCACGTCATGGATTGTCACCACATTCCGCGCCCCCTTCACCCGTATGGGCAGAGGATAAGTCCAGTGCATGATATCGGGGGGCGACGGCACCGAAACGGTCGCCAAAGCGCCCCAGAGCTTGAACTTGACGTGCGCGATCCGAAAAATATCGGGGCAGACCACATAGGGCACTGATCCATCCCTGTGCACCGTCACGGGATAATCCCCCCGCATGGTCTGCAACATACGCACCATGCGCCGGCCCGGCGAATGCGGATGACCAACCGGCGCCCCCTGGAGGCTGTCGGTCAGATAGGTCGCAGGCATGCCCGCCTGCTCCAGACAGTCCGCGATCGCCTGGGTGTAGCGCGCCACACCGGTACCGCCGGCCCGTTTCGCATTGCGACCGTCCAGCCAGATTGCAGGCCCGTCAGACAAGGGAGCCCTCGTGCATATGGGTGAGGCAACAGGGAAATATAACATTTATTTTATAGAATCGCCGCAACGCCAAAATTCCCCCAGCCCGCACGGCCTTCGCAAAAAAAAACGCACCAACCCATCGAACGAAATCGGAAGGGACATGGTGCCCCGAAACAGGCAACACCTCGGCATGCTTTATAGGGCAACGCCATTCACCGGCATGGCAAAACATCCCCCTTCTGTGTATGGACTGCGCGCTATCAGACCTCTGACGACACTGTTCGGAGCTGCCGATTTCACCCCGACCGCCGGGATTCGACCTGGGCGTATGCCACGCGCCGAACAAGACACAAGGTGGTAGAATGCAGGCTTGGGCCATCGCCGTCGTATCGGTTCTCGGACTCCTGACGCTTTTCGTGCTTCGGACGACCGGGGGCAAGATCACCCGGCCGATCCTCAACGACATCCCCGACATCGCGATCGGGGGGACCTTGTGGCTCGCACTGTCATTGCTCACCCAGCGTCCGGCGTCCTCAGCGCTGCTGTGGGCGGTTCTCGCCGCCGGCCTGCTTCTGGCCGATCACACCAAGCGTCAGATTCTTCGCGAACCGGTCGTCTTTGCCGACGCCAGCGAACTCTTCCTGGTCTTCACCCATCCGCGCTTCTACCTGCCCTATGTGCATCCCGCCATCTTCTACGGCATCGGCGGCGCGCTGGTCCTGGCGACGGCATGGCTGTTTTCGGTCGAATCCCCGGCCATGCCGGGCAACCCCATCCTGTCACGCGTGGCGGGGGCACTACTGCTGCTGCTTCCCATTGCCGCCTATTTCTGGCGCCCGTCACTGAACCTCATGGCGAAAGTCCTGCGTAAGCTGGGGCCGAGCGGCGATCCCGTGCTGGACGCGGAAAAGCTGGGCATGCTCGGCAGCTTCGCCGCCCATACGGTCTGCTCGCGCCAGGAACGGCCGGAGCGCCAGGCCGCCTGCAGCTTTGGCATCGTGACCGTTCCACCGGACAAGCCCCCGGTGGTTCTGGTCCAGGCCGAATCGTTCTTCGACATCGGCCGGCTGGACCCGGCCCTGCCTTCGCCCCTGACGGAATATGCGGCGTGCCGGGATCGCGCCTGGCGGTATGGCCACCTCAACGTCGATTCCTGGGGGGCCAACACCACACGCAGCGAATTCGCGGTCATCAGCGGTGCATCCCCGGCCGACCTGGGACTGGATCGCTTCAACCCCTACCATTCCTTTGCCCGGGGGCCCATCGACACACTGGCCGCACGCCTGCGTCGGGCAGGGTACCTGACGGTCTGTGTCCATCCCTATGACCGTCGATTCTATAGCCGGCACAAGGTCATGCCCAACCTGGGGTTCGACCAGTTCATCGGCGGCGAGGCCTTCGGCGCCCGGCACGGCCAACTCGTCTCCGACGAAATATTGGGCGCATGGGTCAATGACTTCATCGCCCGTCAGACACAGCCCGTCTTCGTGTTCGCCATCACGGTCGCCAACCACGGCCCCTGGCCGACACAGGCCACGACCCCCGGCCCCTTCGCCTCCCAACTCGGCGGTTATCTGGACAGCCTGATGAGTACCGACCGGATGATCGGCCAACTCGCCTCCTCGCGCTGGCTGAACGACGACGGCGGCATATTCGCGCTCTACGGCGATCACCAGCCCAGCCTGCCGGCATTGACCCGCGGCGGATTCGATATCGATTCCTCGACCGATTATTTTATCCTGAACAATACATGCCCCGCAGGAAACCAACGCGACATTGACGTCCACATGCTTGGCCATAGTGTTGCGGACTGCTTGAAAGATCGATTTCTCCGATCGAGCAATGTTCGGGCTGCCCGTCCATTTTCCGGCGTCGGAAATTAAAGACCGGGATTCAGAAATTCCAATCCGGATTGAAGGCGAATGTTTTTAATTTTACATATTTATTGTTGATAAATTTTGTTTTTTTTGTGGAGCACATTTATCGATGCCCTATGAGAATATGATAAATTCATTTCTTGATTAAATTTAAAAAACCGCTCGGCACTGACACTCAATTGACTAATTTTTATATTCTCCAATATGAATTTCTTCATATATTTATGTCAAATATAAAACCATCCGGAAGTCTAAATGTCTCCTAATTCGTCCAGTTCACACATCATCCCTGTCATCTTGTCCGGCGGATCCGGTAGCCGGCTGTGGCCCGTATCACGCAGCAGCTTTCCCAAGCAATTCTGGCCTTTGCTCGGCGATCGTACACTGCTGCAAGACACCGCGCGTCGTGGAGCTGACCTGCAACTGGCGGCGCCGATCGTCGTCTGCAATCAAGAACATCGCTTCGTCATAGCAGAACAGCTGCGTGAAGTTGGCATCAATGACGCCCGCATCGTCCTGGAACCGGTCGGTCGCAACTCCGCGGCGGCGATCGCTGCCGCTGCCCTGCTGGTGGCTGAAACCGATCCGTCGGCAATCTTGTGGGTTATGGCAGCTGATGCGGCGATTTCTCGCCCCGAAAACCTGCCATCGGCCCTCTCAACTGCGGTGGCGGCGGCGAACAAGGGGTACATCGTTACGTTTGGGATGACCCCCAGCAAGGCTGAAACCGGCTACGGATACATTGAATTGGGTCAGGAATTTTCGGATCTTCCTGGGGTCTACGCGGTATCCTCCTTTGTCGAGAAGCCCAATCATGCGCGCGCCGCCGAAATGCGGGACAGCGGTCGTCATCTGTGGAATTCGGGCATGTTTGTCTTCGCTGCGAAGACAATGCTGGACGAGCTGAAACGCTACGAACCGACCATCTTGCAGGCAGTCGGACATGCCGTGGCAAACCGCACCGCCGATGCCGACTTCCAACGTCTGGACAGCGTGAGCTTTGCCACCAGTCCGGATATTTCCATCGACTATGCGATTGCCGAACGTACACAGCACGCGGCGGTTGTGCCCGCCGATTTCGGATGGTCGGACATCGGAAGCTGGGATGCCCTGTGGGAGCTGAGCCCCAAGGATGCAGATGGCAACGCCACCAAAGGCGACGTTTTCCTGGATCGAAGCCGCAACTGCTATGTTCGGTCGGACGGAATTGTAGCGGCCGTCGCCGGCATGGATGACGCCATTGTTGTCGTGACACAGGACGCCGTCCTGGTGGCACACCGCGACCGTGCCCAGGATGTAAAGCATCTGGTTGCACGCCTCAGCGAAGCCGGCCGTAAGGAGGCCGTCAGCCACAATCGCAACTATCGCCCATGGGGCTTTTACGAAAGCCTGATCCAGGGCAGCAGATTTCAGGTCAAACGCATTGTCGTCGAGGTTGGACAGAAACTCTCGCTCCAGAAGCATTTCCATCGCGCCGAACATTGGGTCGTCGTTGAAGGCACGGCGCTTGTTACTCGAGACGCGGAAAAAATCATGGTACGAGAGAACGAGAGCATTTACCTGCCGCTGGGTGCCGTCCATCGCCTCGAAAATCCAGGCCGTATCCCGCTGACCCTCATCGAAGTGCAGTCGGGCCCTTATTTGGGCGAGGATGATATTGTCCGAATCGAAGACGATTACAGCCGCAATTGATCAGGATTCATAAGCATTTGTTGATTGATTTATGGAATACATATGACCATTAACCATACCCCACTGTAATAAGAATTTTTACTGCGGCGTGCTATCTGTCCGATGGCGGCCACCTTGTGATGCCGCCCTGATCTCTTGAACTTAAGGACGACGTTAAGGTCGCACTTAAAATCAGGTATGCTGGAGGGAGATCATCACAGGGTGGAACGCCACCGTCGATGACGGTTCAGGGACAGGTTGCGGCTTCTGGCACGTTTCGAACGTGTCGAAGCTGCTGGAGCTTGCGCATGTCAGCGGACGCCGCGTCACCTGGTACAGAATGTGCCAGACTCCCGAATCCTGTACCGTCGGCAGGCATGTCGGACTATCGATCGTGACAGCCAAGAGGAATACCCCCGTGTCGTTGGCCGAAAACGGCAGAAATGCACCCGATGCACAGGACCAGAGAACGTACTGAGGTTGCCGACCAACTTCTGAACGACCGCGACGTCTGGCCATTACCGCTCTTGTCGAGCATGCTGCCACCACGGCTAATACCAAAGGACGTGGCCACTGACTCGTGTGTGAAGTGACGAATGGCTCGGGCTCTGATTCTCTTGATGGGGGAGGATCTGGCTGATGACGAGGGCGGTGAAGCTA
>NZ_JABEQH010000023.1 GCF_014174305.1 Gluconacetobacter johannae
GCCCCCCACGCCTGCGCCCCGCCCCAGGCCAGAACCCCGATCAGCCCGCCCATCAGAACAAGGATCAGCCAGCCCGACAGACGCACCACGCCCGAAAACACCGCGTCGCCGTCCATCCTGGCTGCATATCGCCCGGCGGGACCCTCGTCCCGGCCTGAGGACCGCGGCATCCGTTGCATAATGTCCATTCCCGATGCCGTCCGAACTTCCACCACCCATAGCGTCGCCCCCCGCGAGCTTCAATCAGGCAAGGCGGGAGGCGGAATTAAGTTTTTATGACATGCCCAAAGCCCTCGGGATGCTCCACCCTGTCCATGGGCGCGCATCCATGCCAAACGCAAAGGCCACCGCACCGGGAATGCCCCCCGACCCGCACCAGCAGCAAAGGCCCTACCGCACCATGCCTCTCCCCCGGCGATCCCTTCTGGCCCTGGCGGCGGGCGGCGGCCTTGCGGCTGGCATCCGCCCCCCGCGCCCGGCCCATTCCATGCCGGCGCCCCGGCGGGTCATCATTGATACCGACACCGCGACCGACGACGCGCTGGCGCTGCTGCTGGCGCTGAATGCGCCCAGCCTGACGATCGAGGCGATCACCATCGTCGTCGGCAATGTCGAATTCGACCAGGAGGTCCGCAACGCCCTGTATACGTTGCAGGTCGCGGGCGCCGGCGGGCGCTTTCCCGTCCATCCCGGCACCGCCCGCCCCCTGCTGCGCGAGACGCACCGGACCGCAACCTGGATCCACGGCCATGACGGGATGAGCGACAGCAACTTCCCCCCGCCCGTGCAGAAGCCCGAAACCGAAGGCGGGGTCGATGCCATGATCCGCCTGGTCCGCCGCTATCCCGGCGAGATCACCATCATTGCCCTGGGCGCCCTGACCAATGTCGCCATGGCCTTCCTGCGCGACCCCGAACTGCCCCGTCTGGTGCGCGACGTCGTGTTCATGGGCGGCTTCCACGATTTCCACGGCAATGTCACCCCTGCCGCAACCTACAATTTGTGGGTCGATCCCGAGGCCGCGCGGATCGTCCTGCGGTCGGGCGCGCGGCTGACGTCGGTGGGATTCGACGCCAGCGTCCGGGCCTCGGTGCTCGATGACGGCGATTTCGCGCGCATCGCCGCCATGGAGACCGACCTCAGCCGTTTTTTCCTGCGTATCAGCCGCATGCGCCGCGCCTTCTGCAAGCAGCACCAGAAGATGGCCGGCCCCAACGAACCCGACGGGCTGACGGTGGCGGTCGCCGTCGATCCGACCATCGGCACATTGATGCTGCCCCGCGCGGCGGATATCGAAACCCAGGGCGACCTGACGCGCGGCATGATGGTGGTGGACGAACTGGACACCAGCGGCCGGCCGCCCAACGTCACGATGTGCGCCGATGCCGACACCGCCCGGTTCAAGGCCCTGGTCTTCGACGCCCTGCGCGGCGGCGTCGTCCAGGCCAGGGGCCCGACCGGCCGGAGCTGAGGCCCAGGACTTTACGAAGCCAACGGGATGCAGCCCGCGGCCCCGTCGATAACATGCGGCTGGATGGCCGGGGCGCGGTGGGCCTGCTGCCAGGTTTCCAGCCAGGACGGCACCAACTCGGCCTGCAGCGGCCGGGACATCAGGAAGCCCTGGACCACCGGGCAGTCCAGGTCGTCCAGCAAGTCGAGCTGCCGCTTGGTTTCCACCCCCTCGACCACCACGGTCAGCCCCAGGCTGCGGCCGATGCGGACCACCGCCGTCAGGACGGAATGGACGTCGCCCGTCCGTTTCAACCCGACCAGGAAGCTGCGGTCGATCTTCACCTCGCTCAACGGCAGGCTGGCCAGGTTCGCCAGGTTGGAAAAGCCGGTGCCGAAATCATCCATCGACAGGCCGACGCCCAGCGCGCGGATCGCCCGGGCGGCGGCCATCGTCCGCGCCTGATCCTCGATCATCATGCTTTCGGTTATTTCCACCGTCAGGCGATGGGGCGGAACGCCGTTTTCGGCCAGGATGCCCGCAATCACGTCGGGCAGGCCCGGATCGCGGAAATGCTGGGCCGACAGGTTGACCGACACCACCGGGATATCCACGCCCGCATCCATCCACGCCGCCATCTGGCGGCACGCGGTGCGTAGCGCCCATTCGCCCAGCGCGTCGATCAGGCCGCTCTCCTCGGCCAGCGGAATGAAGCGCGCGGGCGAGATGTCGCCCCGAACGGGATCATGCCAGCGGGCCAGGGCCTCCACCCCGTGCAGCTTCCCGGTTCGGGGTTCGACCTGCGGCTGGTAGGCCAGGGTCAGGCGGTCGGCCGCCAGGGCATCGCCCAGGGCCGAGGACAGGATCAGGCGGTCCTGCGCCTGGCGATTCATGTCGGCACAGAAGAAGCGATAGCAATTGCCCCCGGCCTCGCGCGCCTGCGACACCGCGATCTGGAGGTGCCGCAGCACCATGTCCACCGTATGGCCCTTGTCCCGGCCGGCGCAGATCCCGATGCTGACGGTGGAGGTGACCGGCATGTCGCGGATGGTGAAGGGGTCGGCCACCACCCGCAGCACGGCGCCGGCCAGCACCGAGGCCCGATCGACCGCCAGGTACCCCTCGCCGTCGATGCAGCAATCCCGGTGCCCCGGCGTCAGTCCGCAGCCGGTGACGATGGTGAACTCGTCCTGTCCGGCCCGTATCAGCAGTTCATCCGGACCCAGGACGGATTTCAGCCGCTGGGCCATGGCGATCACCATCTCATCCGCCGCCGTGTGGCCCAGCGCGTCGCCGATGGCGCGGAAACGGTCAATATCGACCGACATCAGGGTCAGGCCGCACCAGCCCGGCCGCACCGTCCGCGTTCCCAGATGCTCGCGCAGCCAGGCGCGATTCGGCAGGCCGGTCACCGCGTCGTAATGCGCCAGCTGCGCGATTCGCGCGCGCGCCTGTTCCTGCTCCACGGCCAGGGAGCAGAGCTGCAGGCAGACATCGACCACCCGCCGATGCCACAGCGAAGGCTCGCGCTTCGCCTGGAAATACAGCGCCAGGCTGCCGGCCACCGTCCCGTCCCGCAGCCGGATCGGCACCGCCCAGCACGCCGCCAGCCCCTTCGGCCGCACCAGGGCGCGCAGGGCGGGGGTCCAGTGGGGATCGGCGTCGATATCCGTGGTCAGGACCTCCTGTCCGCCGTGGATCGCGGCGCCGCACGACCCGATCATCGGCCCGACACGCAGGCCCTCGACCGCATCGGCCAGCGCCTTGGGCAACGCGGCCCGGCCGGCCATCCAGGCCGTCCCGTCGTCATGGGTCAGGATGATCGACGCCGCGACATCCGGCGCCACCGCCTCGATCCGCTGGCAGATGAACTCCATGACTTCGGTGAATCCGGTGACCCCGGTCAGCGCCGCCATCACGTCGCGACGCAGGGCGCGCAGCTCCATCAACGGGGTCTCGTCGGCCAGGATGACAATGGCCTCGCCCGTGTCCGCGCCGCCGGCCTCGTCCTCCTGCACCGGCGTGACCGACGTGCACAGCCAGATTTCCCGCCCCGACCGGGACACCGCACGCAGGTCGATCTCGAACCCGCGGCGACTCCGCAGATTGGCGCGGAATTCGCGCAGGGTGGCCATGTCGTCCTCGCGCCCGGACAGGATCATGGAGATGTCGCGATCGGCCACCTCATGCCGGTCGTAGCCCAGCATGCGGGTAAAGGCCGGATTCACGTAGGTGATGCGGTCCATGCCGTCCAGCATCATCACCCCGCGATCGGTGCGCCGGACAATGTCGGCCAGGCGCCGCGCGCGTTCGTGCTGCGCGACGTCGCCGGTCACGTCGCGCAGGCTCACCACCCGGGCGGCCCCCTGGGCCTCGGTCACGATGACCTCCAGCCACAGATCGTCGCCGTCATGCCGCGCCAGACGGACCTTGCGCGCCTTGCGGTCGGGGGTCATGTCCACCCCCGGCAGCAGGGTATGGACGGCCCGGCCCGACCAGTCCGCGTGCCGCCAGCCCCCCAGGCACGCCGCCGCGTCGTTGACGAAGACGATCATTCCCGCGCCATCGACCACGATGACACCACCGGCCATGGCGTCCAGCACCGACGCCGCAGGCAAGGGTCGATCGAACGACGGTCTGCCGGACATCGCCATCTCCTGCCCTGAATGCGGCCCAGGCATCGCAGCATGCTGCGTTTCCAGGGGCGTCCCCCGCATGGGGCACAGCACCGAAGCCATCTGAAATTCTATCCGACTGTTTGAAGGTGAACAACCGCTATAACATATTTTTTACCTCCGCAATCTTCAATGGCGGATTTCACCTGGAATCCGCACATGGCAGCCATTCGTCAAGTATTTGTCAAGCTTGATATAACGCAATACCTGTCCGACAGGGTCCGCGCCCGCCCAAATTGTTACATAATATGCACACGCATAGCGCGAATATGGAACGAACTGTTTCGCCCGACGCGTGCATCGGGCTATTTGTTACTTTATTATTACATAATGAAAAATTATCGCGCCGAGCGGCAATGTCCAGCGGGACGGGTGAATTCCATCTTTCACTTTCGTGATGATCGCGATGCGAACGCCACGACGGCGGGGACGTTTCCTGCAGCGCCGGCCGACTGATTTCATGCCTCCCTGTTTTGAACAATAATATCCGGGCCCTCCCTCGGCGGCGTTCCTTGGAACGCCGTCCTTTTTCACATGCGTCCGGGCCGTCGCGCGCCCCGCGTGCAGGGTGGTGGGAACCCAGGCCACCCCCGCCATGTTGCAGACAGAACGACCGGTCCCCGGCGTTCCAACATCAAGACGAGGGGCAAACCCCCGCAGAGGTCCAGTTGCAGCACCCCCCGCCCCCCGCCATCGGCGCCGCATCCCCCGTGTCTCCGGAGGCACGGCCATGACCGGCACAACCGCACACACGGCCCCGTCCGCCCTCGCGGCCCGCGCCGCGCCCGCCCTTGCGGACCATCATGTCCCGATCACCGACCTGCGCCGCGCCGCCTGGACCTGCGCGCTGGGCAGCGCGATGGAATATTACGATTTCGCGCTCTACAGCCTGGCCTCGGCGCTGGTGCTGGGGCCGCTGTTCTTTCCCCGTCACGGGGCGGCAGTGGGGCTGATCGCCAGCTTCGGCACCTATTTCGTCGGATTCGCGGTGCGGCCGTTCGGCGGCCTGCTGTTCGGCGCGCTGGGCGACCGGTACGGGCGCAAGTTCGTCCTGCTGCTGACGGTGACGCTGATGGGCGTGGCCAGCGCCTGCATCGGGCTGATCCCGACCTATGCCACCATCGGCATGTGGGCGCCGGTGCTGCTGGTGCTGCTGCGGATCATGCAGGGGCTGGGGGCCGGAGCGGAGCAGGCGGGCGCGTCGGTGATGATGACCGAATTCGCGCCACGCGGCCAGCGCGGCTTCTATGCCGCCATCCCGCTGCTGGGCATCCAGAGCGGATCGTTCGTCGCCGCCTGCGTGTATTATTTCGCCATCGCCACCCATCCCGACATCGTGCAGGGCTGGGGGTGGCGGGTGCCGTTCCTGCTGAGCGTCCTGATCCTGGTCGTGGCGGTCTACATGCGGATGCACCTCAAGGAATCGCCCGCCTTTACCGAGATGGCGAGCCACCACGCGCTGGAGAAGCTGACCCTGCGGCAGTTCTTCCGCAATTCCGGCCGGACCATCTTCTTCGGCATGGGGCTGCGGATGGCGGAAAACGGCGGGGCGTCGATCTATCAGGCCCTGTCGGTCAGCTATCTGGTCACCGCGGTGGGCATCGACGGGCGCACCGCCACCGCCGTGCTGATGAGCGCCACCATCGTGGGCGGCCTGGGCATCATGCTGGGCGGCACGCTGGCCGACCGGTTCGGCCGGGTGCGGGTCTATCGGGCGGCCGCGATCATCCAGGGCGTGTCGGCCTTCCCGGTGTGGTACATTCTGGGGCAGGGCAATTTCGTCGCGTGCGTGATCGCCATGAGCATCGGCTGGGGCATCGGCAACAACGGCATGTACGGCGCCCAGGCGGCGCTGCTGCCGGAAATGTTCGGCATGGGCCACCGCTATGGCGGCGTGGCGGCCACGCGCGAGATCTCGGCCGTGTTCGCCGGCGGCATCGCGCCGCTGGTGGGGTCGCTGATTATCGGCACGGTGGCGCGGCACCATGCCGGGCTGCCCCATCCGGGCCATCCGGCCTGGGTGTGGCTGGGCGCCTATGTCTTCGTGCTGTCGGCGATCACCGTGGCCGCGACCTGGTTCATCCCGGACCCGATCAACCGCGACCTGCAGGATCATCGCGACATCCTGTAGGGCCAGGGTGTTTGCCGGGTTCGGGCGCGCCCGACCTTCCTTTTGCCATATTATCCGGCGCCCATGAGAGGACATTCCGTGGAACCGCCGCCCGCACGCCATCCATGGAAAAGAGGACGACCATGCACTAACACTCGCTGCGGGCCACGCGGCGGAGCCGGCCGGTTCCGCCCCCCCGGACGGTCCCGTCCGGTGCCACTTTGACGACATAAAGGCAATTGCAATGGGTTATACCTCCAAAAACCCTTATACGAATGAGGTCCTGGCGACTTTCCCCTCGGCGACGGATGACGAGGTGAAGACGGCCCTGGCGGACGCGCATGCCGCATTCCTCGCCTGGCGGGAGACCGGCTTTTCCCAGCGGGCGGCCGTCATGCGAAAGGCCAGCGCGATCCTGCGTGAGGAGGTCGAGCCTTTCGCCCGCCTGCTGACACTGGAAATGGGCAAGCTGTTCGCCGAGGCGAAGGCCGAAGTCGAGCTGTCGGCCCAGATCTTCGACTATTACGCCGAACATGCCGAAGCCCTGCTGGCGCCGGAAAAGCTGCCGGTGTCCGATCCGCGCTCGGGCGATGCGATGCTGGTGCATCAGCCGCTGGGCGTGCTGCTGGCGATCGAGCCGTGGAATTTCCCCTATTACCAGATCGCGCGGATCATCGCGCCGCAGCTTTCGGCGGGCAACACGGTCCTGCTGAAGCATGCGTCGAACGTGCCGCAGAGCGCCGCCGCCTTCGACGTGCTGATGAAGCGGGCCGGCCTGCCGGACGGCGCGTTCCGCAACCTGTACGCCACCCGCGGACAGGTCGAACTGATCCTGAACGACCCGCGCGTGCATGGCGTGGCGCTGACGGGGTCCGAGGGCGCGGGCGCCGTGGTCGCGGCGCAGGCGGGTCGGGCGCTGAAGAAGGCGACGATGGAACTGGGCGGCGCCGACGCCTTCGTCGTCCTGGAGGACGCCGACCTGGAAAAGACCGTGAAATGGGCGGTGTTCGGACGCCACTGGAACGGCGGGCAGGTCTGCGTGTCGTCCAAGCGGATGATCGTGGTGGATGCGGTCTATGACCGGTTCCTCGAACTCTATACCGCCGGTGTCGCGGCGCTGCGCGCGGGCGATCCGTTCGCGGCCGAGACGACGCTGGCCCCCCTGTCCTCGGCCGGCGCCGTCGAGGAACTGCGCGGGAATATCGCCAAGGCGGTCGCCCATGGCGCGACCGCGACCGAGGTCGGCCCCCGCGTCCCGGAAACCGGCGCGTTCCTGCAGCCGACGATCCTGACCGGCCTGGCCGGGGACAACCCCGCCCGCTACTGGGAATTCTTCGGCCCGGTCTCGATGATCTTCCGCGCGAAGGACGAGGAGGACGCGATCCGCATCGCCAACGATACCCCGTACGGCCTCGGCGGCTCGGTCTTCACCGCCGACACCCGGCGCGGGGTCGAGGTGGCGAAGCGCATCGACACCGGCATGGTGTTCGTCAACCATCCCACCATGGTCAAGGCCGACCTGCCGTTCGGCGGCATCGCGCGTTCGGGCTTCGGGCGTGAGCTGATCGGCCTGGGCATCAAGGAGTTCGTCAACCACAAGCTGATCGACGTCGTCGATATCGACGCGCCGTTCTAAGGCGCATCGCCTCGCGTTCGGGTCCTGGACCTGAACGCGAGGCCCCACGCTCTGGCACCCTACACTCTGGCAACCCTGTTCCGGGCCGGTGATCCGACGGCCCGCCCGCCACGTTGTGACAATACGCAACGAACCCGCGGCGCGCCCGTTCGTTGATGGCCTCCGGGGGCCGAATGTGCCGGGCCAGAACAAGGGACGCCATCATGAGCACCATCCTGCTGATCGTCATCGTGCTGCTGCTGATCGGGGCGCTGCCGTCATGGCCGTACAGCTCGGGATGGGGCTATTACCCCTCCGGCGGGCTGGGCCTGATCCTGGTGATCGTGCTGATCCTGGTCCTTATGGGACGCCTTTAGGGCCCTGATACAGGCGGTGGTTGCTGCGTCGTCCATCCATCAGAACGCCCGCGGACATGACCGGCCGGCGGCGCCGGCCGTGCCCAGGCTTTCGCCGGGCAGGCCAGGCAAATCCATTTTGACGACCAGACAGGAATGGAGAAGTCCGTGCGCGGCGTAGATATCTCGATCATTCTGAACGTCCATAAGGAACAGGACCTGTTCTATCCGGCCATCCGTTCGATCGAAGAGACCGTCGACCACGCCCGTCTGTTCAATATCGAATGTGAACTTGTCATTGTCCTCGACGCTCCGGACGAGAGGACCGCATCCATCGTGCGTGATTACGATTTTTCGACCTTCGGCCGCGTCGTGGTCGAGACTGTCGCCCTGCGTTCGCTGGGGCTGTCGCGCAACCGTGGCATCGACCTGGCCCGTGGCCATTATATAGCCACCGCCGACGCGGACGACCTGCTGTCGTATAACTATCTCCATACCATGTACATGGCCCTTCATGCGTCGCCCGAAAAGGCCGCCGTCTTTCCCGAATATTATCAGGCTTTCGGGGGACAAAACTATGTCTGCCGCCTTTACCCCCTGAAAAAGACGGGAGTCCGGCGCCTGGCCGGAAGCCACACTTACGTCTCCCGCCTGATGGCGCGCCGCGCGGACCTGAAGCGGATCAGATATCGCGATTGTTCGTCGCACCGGCTTTATGCCTACGAAGACTACGACCTCAACCTGCGGCTGGTCGCGGACGGGTTCGACCTGCTGATTGCCCGCGACGTCGTCGTGTTCTATCGCCAGCACGACAGAAGCATCATGGCGTCACTGGGAGCGCCCGACAGATATATCGCGAACAATTCCGATTTTTTCGCTCCGGACATTTTCGCAAGGCTCATCGAAAAAGAAGATAGCGCGCAGGTCATATCCCAGATGCATCTGGATTTCGGCGACGACTGTCGAGAGTCATCCTATATTCAAAATCTTATTTCCCAAGCCAACAAAATCGAACCCGAGGTCCAGCCGCGCTCCCTGCGTGAGGCGACGTTCTTTACGAACGTCGGACAATCGGAAGCGTTCGGAAAGGCATTTTGGAATATTTTCCGACATTTAAAGGGAACGGATTATACAGACGTATTTTTCATGCCCTTCCTTTCCAAGGGCGGGGGCGAAAAATACATCATGCATTTCGTCCAGACGGCCATGCGCGACTATGGGCGATCCTGCCTCATACTCCTCGGCGAGCATCTGGATGCCGGCAAGCCTCGCCTTGACGTTCCGGACGGTATCGACATCATCGACCTGCACGCTCTCCTGGGCACGGAGCAGGCGGACAAAATACCCGAACTGGCATTGCGCGTCGTTGAAAATGTCGCGCCCAACGCCAATCTGTTCATGAAAGCATGTCCTTTTTCAAATGCGTTCATGCAAAAATTTTCGTACGGCCTGACCCGTCACGCCATAATGTATTTTTACTTTTGTTCCTCCTACTACATGTTCAACGGTACGCTTTATGAAGATGGATGGGATTACCGCTTCCTGTCCGATCATTCCAATGTCGTCACCTGCGTGATCTCCGATCATGAGGCGAACCTGAAGGAACTGGATTGCCGCATCCCGTCGTACAAAGACCGGACGTTTCTTCTTTATACCCACAGCGGGATCACCAGGCCTTCGTCAAATTACGGGGCCGGAAAAAAACGCCTGGTCTGGGCCTCGCGTCTCGATCTGCAGAAGCGTCCCTCGTTGCTGTGCGCCATTGCAACCGAACTCGCGGCCCTCGGGGAAACGGTTGAAATTCATGTCTATGGGGATTCGATCCTCAATCACTTCGACCCGGCCTGCTTCGATGGGCACCCGAACCTGGCCTATAGAGGCTCGTTCAACGGACTGGACAGCATACCGTTTGAAGAAAACGACGCCTTTTTATACACCTCTCTTTTCGACGGGCTTCCCAATGTTCTTCTTGAAGCGGCGGACATGCGTATTCCGATCATTTCGGTGGATGTCGGCGGCGTGTCGGAACTGATCGACGACGACAGCGCCTTCGTCGTTCGGAAGACCACCGACGATCGCGAGCTTGTCTTGCGGTATATCGAAAAAATCCGCTGCTTTCTCGCATCGACATCGGCCGAGATCCTGAAAAAGACAGGCCGCCTGCATGACCGGATGAAGGCGCAGCATGGCGTCGAAAGATACAGACAAAATGTTGGCGCATTCTACGCCATGCTGGCCGGGAATGCACAGGAAGGAGACCTGACGACATGACGTCTCATGATTATCGGGACATCAAAAACGCCATCCGGAGCGAAATCCGCGACAACGGGGCTCTCGTCGGAAGCATCGAGGCGTTTGCGGCAAAAAACGCCGCCTTCTACCCCGGCTATGGCAATCTGGGCGATGCCCTGATCGCCGTGGGCACATTCGACCTGTTCGACGACCTTGGCTGGACGCCCTCCATCGTGCGGGGACGACAGGGCGATGTCTTTGAAGGGCATAGCCACATCGTGTTCGGCGGCGGGGGCGGCTGGGTCAGGGGATTGTGGGAAACCTATGCCGAAGCCGTTCTGCAACATCTGCGAAAAGGCGGAGAGATCCTGTTTCTGCCTTCCAGTTTTTCGGGGTTTGGGTCGGAATTTGTCCCGTTTTCCGATCAGGTGACCATCTTCTGCCGTGAGCGGCGGAGCGTCGATCTGCTGCTGGAGCAGGGGGTTCCGCCGGAGCGTATCTTTCTATCCCACGACATGGCCTTCTATACCAGGGACACGCATTTCGCCGACCTGGACAGGGTGGGCCAGTATCCCTGCCTGAACATCCTGCGCGCCGACGAAGAATCCACACGCAGGACCCGACCGCGAGACTCCGTCGATCTTCCCCTTTTGTTCAACGATATTCAATGGGACTCATTGGAACACTGCCTTCCGCCTCTCCGTTCCGTCGCGGGGCTCCTGACCCAGTTCGCCAGCGTCAGGACCGACCGGCTGCATATGACCATCCTAGCCTGCCTGCTGGGGCGGACAGTGGAAATGGAAGGAAACTCCTACTTCAAGAACCGCGCGGTTTTTGACTATTCGATATGCCGCTTTCCGCAGGCCTCCTTCCGGGACCGCGAGCGGGAGATCCGGCCTGAGGAACAGGGCGAGCAGGCCCGGACGCGGCTTCTGCGCGACACAATTCGCCGATTGAGCCTGGACCGGCAGGCGGAGCGGGAAAAGCTTGGTGGCGTGTTGCGCCAGAACGACATGCTGGTTCGTGCCGGCGAGGAACTGCGAGGGCAAATGCGCGCGCAACTGCGCGATGCCGCCCAGGAGAAAGACCGCCTGCTTCGCGCGATCGAACATCTGGAGGAAATGTCCCTCGAATTCGACGAAATGAAAAAATCAAAATTCAATCGCCTGAAAGAGCACTACTATACGCTGCTCGAAGTTCCTGGAATCGGTCGTTCATTGAGGACGATACGCAACAGTATTCTGCGCTAGTCCGGGGTGGCCGTGGAGCGTCCGCCACATGTTGCAATCGTCGGCGGCGGCGCCAGTGGCGTGCTTCTGGCCTGCAACCTGGCCCGGCAGGCCAATTGCCCCGCGGTGACGCTGATCGACCCGGCGGACGAACCGGGTCCGGGGCTTGCCTACGCCACCCGGTGCCCGCGTCATCTGCTCAATGTCCGCAATGACGGCATGGGCGCCATGGCGGACGACCCGCACCATTTCCTGGCCTGGCTGCGCGCCCATGTCGATCCGCTGGCCCCGGCGGACGGCTTCACGCCCCGCGCGATCTTCGGGCATTATCTGCGTGCGCTGTATGCCGAAGCCGGACCGACCCATCTGCGCGGGCAGGTCGTCGACTATCAGCCCGAGGGCCAGGGCGGGCGTCTGACCCTGGCGGACGGGCGCCCGGTCAGGGCCGACGTCACCGTGCTCGCGACCGGGAATTTCGATCCTGCTCCGCTGGCCGCCATCGACGATGCGGTACGCGCGGCCGGCGTCTATCATCACACGGCCTGGGACGACGCGGTGTACGGCGCGATCGGGCAGGGCGATCCGGTGGCCCTGATCGGCACCGGCCTGACCGCCGTGGATGTGGTGCTGCGCCTGCGCGACGGCGACCACCGTGGCCCGATCACGGCGGTATCCCGCCACGGCCTGCTGCCCAGCCGGCACGCCCCCTACGAGGCGGACGGGACGTCCCCGTTCCCCGATGACGTGCCGCCGACCGCGCGGGCCTATCTTCGCGCCTTTCGCGCGGCGCTGCGCCGGCATGTGCCCTGGCGCGCCATCGTCGACGGGCTGCGCCACCGGACCAACGATCTGTGGCGGGCGCTGCCCGAAACCGAGCAGCGCCGCTTCCGCCGCCATCTTCAGCGCCGCTGGGATATCATGCGGCACCGCATCGCACCGGCGATCGCCGCCGCGATCGACGCCGAACGCGCGGCGGGAACCGTGGTGATTTGGAAAGGACATCTGGACGCCGTCACGATGGAAGACGGCGCGGCCGTCGTGGCCTTACGGAGCGCGCAAGGTCCGGTGTCCGTTCGCGCGGCCCATGTCGTGAACTGCACCGGCCCCGACATGGATTATTGCCGGGTCGATTCCCCCCTGCTGCGCTCCATGCTGGCGCGGCGGGTCATCATGCCCGGGCGGCTGGGGGGCGGGCTGATCTGCGATCGCGACGGCGCGCTGGTGGATGGACAGGGGCGTGCGTCCGACCGGCTGTTCACGCTCGGCCCGGCCCGGCTGGGGGTGCTGTTCGAATCCATCGCCATTCCCGAAATTCGCCAGCAGGCGGCCGATCTGGCCGCGACCCTGGCGCGACGTCTCGCACTGCCTTGAAACCGCCGGCCCATCACGAATCATAGATCCCCACGAAGCGGGCATAGGCGTTTTCCAGATGCGTACGCATCGCCGCCGCGACGGCGTCGGGGTCGCGGGCGTGGAAGGCCTCGATGATGCGGGCATGTTCCACCAGCGCGTCCGTCGTGACCCGCGCGGACAGCCGCAGGCGGAACAGGCGCACATGGACGGCCTGCCGCACCAGGATGTCATGGTACAGTTCGTTCTGGCTGGCCTTCGCGATGGCCGCGTGGAAGCGGGTGTCTTCCTCGGCGAAACGGTTATAGGCCACCTGCGTGTCCGTGCTGAAGCGCTGGCCCATGCTGTCGGCGATGGCGGCGATGGCGTCGCGTTCGTCGTCGGACATCAGCACGGCGGCCTTGGCGGCGGCGGCGGGTTCGATCAGCAGGCGCAGTTCCGCCAGGTCGCTGAACTGCTTGCGCGTCAGTTGCGGGGCCGCCCGGTATCCCGACAGATGCACCTTGACGACCAGGCCCTGGGTTTCCAGCCGGCCCAGCGCCTCGCGGATCGGCGTCTGCGATACCTCCAGTTCGCGGACCAGGGCATCGACGCCGATGCGTTCCCCCGGCTCGATGTCCAGGGCCATCAGCCGTTTCAGCAGGATCTCGTAGACCTCGCCGGCCAGGCGGACGGGCCGGGGCAAAGGGCCGGCCGGCAGGGCCGCGGCATCCTGTCCCTCTGGCGGGGCGGACAGGGGAAACGGATCGGGTCGCGGCGGTCTCGCAAACATTTCTTGACATGCCCCCGTGAACTCAGCAACGTCCCCATATCGTATATCCGATCGGATCGGATCTGCGAACACAAAAAGAAAACAAGAAGAATGGTTGCGCCGTTATCGGGTCGTCGGATTCGGGGAAGCACCACATGAAGCACATCGCACTTGTCGGCTGTGGCCTGGTCGGGGGCTCGTGGGCCCTGGTGTTCGGCCGGGCAGGCTTCGACGTCACGCTGTACGATCCCTCCCCCGCCGCCGTGCGGACCGCGCTGGACGTGGCGCGCGATGCCGCGGAGACGCTGGCCCGGCAGGACCTGCTGCATGCCGAGCGTGTCGAGGACGTGCTGGCGCGCCTGCACGCCGCCCCGTCACTGGCCGAGGCGGTGCGGGATGCCGACTATATCCAGGAAAGCGCGCCCGAACGCCTGGCGGTGAAGCAGGAACTCTATCGCGACCTGGCCGTGGCGGCGCGGCCCGACGCGGTGATCGCCAGCTCCACCTCGGGGCTGCCGGCGTCCGCCTTCACGGCCGGGATCGCGGGCCGGTCGCGCTGCGTCGTCGCGCATCCGATCAACCCGCCACACCTGATCCCGCTGGTCGAGATCATTCCCGCCCCCTGGACCGATCCATCGGTCGTGGCGCGCACCCACGCCCTGATGCGGGCGGTGGGCCAGGTCCCCATCCAGCTCAGCCGCGAAATCCCCGGCTTCGTGGTCAACCGCCTGCAAAGCGCCGTGCTGGCCGAGGGTTTTCGCCTGGTCGAGGACGGAATCTGCTCGCCCGACGACGTGGATGCCGCGATGTCGGACGGGCTGGGGCTGCGCTGGTTCTTCATGGGCCCGTTCGAGACCATCGACCTGAACGCCCAGGGCGGGATCGCCGATTACTGCCGCAAGCTGGGCCCGATGTACTACGATCTGGCGCGCGAACAGGCCGATCCGCGCCCCTGGGGCGAGGCGCTGGTCGCCCGCGTCGAGGCGGCGCGGCGCGGCAGGACGCCGGCCGCGGAGCTGGACGCGCGCAAGGCGTGGCGCGACCGGTGCCTGGCCCGGCTGGTGCGCGCCAAGAGGGAGATTGTGCAGGATCAGGAGTGATGAGTCGGGCTTCGCCCGAGCCCACCAGGGCCTGAAGCCCTGGCCCCCGTTCGATAGACTGCCTGCGCCGACGACAGACAAAAACAAGCCGCCTTCCGCGGTACAAGAACGTGTCGAAGGACTCTGGACATGAACGATCTGACGATGTCACGCGGCGCCGGCATCGGCGCCCCACCCCTTTCCGATGCCGGCGCGGAGGTGCAGCGCATGGCGCAGGCGCCCGATGCCCGGCGGCAACGGCGCCGGGCATCGGTCGGCAGCCTGATCGGCACCACCATCGAATGGTATGAATATTACATCTACGGCGCTACGGCGGCCCTGGTGTTCCCGCATCTGTTCTTTCCCAGCCACAACCGGCTGGTGTCGCTGATGCTGTCCTTCGCCTCGTTCGGCGTCGCATTCCTCATCCGCCCGATCGGGGCGGCGGTCTTCGGGCATTTCGGCGACCGGGTGGGCCGCAAGACCACCCTGATCGTCACCCTGACCCTCAGCGGCCTGGCCACCTTCCTGATCGGCATCCTTCCGTCCTACGACCGGATCGGCCTGTGGGCGCCGGCGCTGCTGGTGACGCTGCGGGTCGTCCAGGGCTTCGGCGTCGGCGGGGAATGGGGCGGGGCGGCGCTGATGTCGCTGGAATGGGGCGAGCAGGACCGGCGGGGGGCCGCCGGGGCATGGCCGCAGGTCGGCACCTCGATCGGGCTGATCCTGTCCACGTCGGCGGTGATGGGCGCCAGCCTGCTGACCGGCCCCGATTTCCTGGTGGGCGGGTGGCGCATTCCGTTCCTGCTGTCCGGGATACTGGTCATCGTCGGCCTGCTGGTGCGGCTGTCGATCCGCGAGACGCCGTCGTTCGCCCAGGCCCTGCGGGAGAAGCGGATCGAGGCCAGCCCGGTGGGCACGGTGCTGCGCGGGTACTGGCGCGAAATCATCATGATCGCGTTCCTGCGTATGTCCGAACAGATGCCGTTTTATATCTTCACCGCCTTCATCTTCGATTATGCCACCACCACCGCCCATGTCACCCGCACCTTCGTGCTGTCGGCGACGCTGGTCGCGGCGGTGATCGACATGATCCTGCTGCCGGTCTGCGCCGTGGCCGCCGATCGCATCGGCCGGCGAAGGATGTATTATATCGGCTGCGCCGTACTGGTGCTGATGGCCTTTCCGTATTTCCGGATCCTGAATTCCGGCAATACCATGCTGATCTTCATCGCCATCGCGCTGTCGCTGCTGCCGCATGCGTTGCAGTACGGGGCGCAGGCGTCGCTGATTTCCGAGCAGTTTCCAGTGAATATCCGATATTCGGGCGCGGGGCTGGGCTACCAGATGTCCTCGCTGGTCGCGGGCGGCCCGGCGCCGCTGGTTGCGGCGGTTCTGCTGGCCTGGTCGGGCAGCGGCTACGCGGTGGCGGGGTACCTGGTCTTCGGCGGGGTCGTCGCGGCGGTGGCGCTGAGCCTGATGACGGATCGCAGCAAGGCCGCGATGTAGGCCGCCACCTTCACCGGTCGTGAAACAGGAAGGACAGCACATCATGAAACCCTCCATCGGGGTCATCGGCCTGGGCGCCATGGGGCTGGGCGTCGCGCAATCGCTGCTGCGGGCCGGATACGCCGTGCATGCCTGCGACATCCGGCCCGAGGTGCTGGCGGCTTTCGCCGCGCAGGGGGGTACGGCCAGCGCCACCCCCGCCGGCGTGGCCGAGGCGTGCGACATCGTCATCGTGCTGGTGGTGAACGCGGACCAGACCGACGCCGTGCTGTTCGGCCCCGACGGCGCGTTCGCCGCGATGCGGCCGGGCGGGCTGGTCATCGCCTGCGCGACCGTCGCCCCCGCCGCGATCGAGGCGCTGGAAACCCGGCTGCGCGCCGGGGGCGTGTGGCTGCTGGACGCGCCGATGTCGGGCGGGGCGGCGAAGGCCGCGACGGGCGAGATGACACTGATGACCTCCGGCCCGCCCGAGGCCTACGACCGGGCGCGGGACGTGCTGCCGGCGATCGCCGGCCGGGTCTATCGCGTGGGCGACCGGGTGGGGCTGGGCACGCGGATCAAGATCATCAACCAGTTGCTGGCCGGGGTGCATATCGCCGCCGCCGCCGAGGCCATGGCGCTGGGCCTGCGCGAAGGGGCCGACCCGAAGACGGTGTACGACATCATCACCCACAGCGCCGGCAATTCCTGGATGTTCGAGAACCGCATGGCCCATGTGCTGGCCGGGGATTATACGCCGCTGTCGGCGGTCGATATCTTCGTCAAGGACCTGGGCCTGGTGCTGGACACCGCCCGCGCCGCGCGCTTTCCGCTGCCGCTGGCCTCGGCCGCGCACCAGATGTTCCTTCAGGCCGCCGCCGCCGGGCTGGGGCGCGAGGACGATTCCGCCGTCATCAAGATCTTTCCGGGCATTGCCCTGCCGGGCGCGGACCGCCCGGCCGGGAACGGCAACGCAGGGGGAGCGGCGTCATGACGCAGGCCCACCGGCCCCTGCTGGGCTGCATCGCCGACGATTTCACCGGCGCGACCGACCTGGCCAGCACGCTGGTGGCGGGCGGGATGCGTACGGTGCAGACCATCGGGGTGCAGGACGATGCGAAGCTGGACGACATCGCGGCCGATGCGATCGTCGTCGCGCTCAAGACCCGGACCGTTCCGGCGCACGAGGCCGTCGACCAATCGCTGGCCGCCCTGGCGTGGCTGCGCGCCAGGGGATGCCGGCAGATCTTCTTCAAATACTGCTCGACCTTCGATTCGACGCCGGCGGGCAACATCGGCCCGGTGACCCAGGCCCTGATGGCGGCCACGGGGACATCGCTGGCCATCGCCTGCCCGGCCTTTCCCGCCAATCAGCGCACGGTCTACAAGGGCTATCTGTTCGTGGGGGACGTGCTGCTGAGCGAGAGCGGGATGCGAAACCACCCCCTGACGCCGATGCGCGACCCCAGCCTGGTGCGGGTGTTGCAGGCGCAGACCGAGGCAACGGTGGGGCTGGTCGCGCATCAGGTGGTGGCGCGGGGGGCCGAGGCCGTGCGTGCGCGCCTCGCGCAGTTGCGGGCCGAGGGCGCCGGCATGGCCATCGCCGACGCGCTGGACGAGCGGGACCTGCTGGTGCTGGGCGAGGCCTGCGCCGACCATCCGCTGGTGACCGGCGGGTCGGGCATGGCGATGGGCCTGCCCGCCAATTTCCGCCGGCAGGGCCTGCTGCCGGCGCAGGACGCGACCGTGCTGCCCCGCATCGCCGGCCGCTGCGCGGTGCTGGCCGGCAGCGCGTCCGACATGACCAACCGGCAGGTCGCGCAGTGGCTACAGGACGGCCGACCGGCCTTCCGGATCGACCCCATGCTGCTGGCGGCGGGCGAGCCGGTGGTGGCCCGCGCACTGGCTTTCGCCCGGCGCAGCATCGGCACGCCGCTGATCTATGCCACCGGCCCGGCCGATGAGGTCGCGGTGGTGCAGCGCCGCCTGGGGGTGCAGGCCGCCGGCGCGATGATCGAGCACACGATGGGCGACCTGGCCCAAGGGTTGCGCGAACAGGGCGTGCGGCATTTCGTGGTGGCGGGCGGCGAGACCTCGGGCGCCGTGGTCCTGGCGCTGGGGGTGGAGATGCTGCGGATCGGGGCGCCGATCGCGCCGGGGGTGCCGGCCACCGTCAGCCTGGGGCCGGACCGGATGGGCTTCGCGCTGAAATCGGGCAATTTCGGCGGGCCGGATTTCTTTGCCGAGGCCGTGGCGGCGCTGGCAGGATCGGACGCGGCGGACGCGATGAGGGTGGGATCATGAGCGTGGAGGGCATGCGGCGCGAGGAGATCTGCCTGATCGGGTGGAACCTGCACCGGCGTGGCTATACGGTGGGCAGTTCGGGCAATATCAGCGTCCGCCTCGAGGACGGCTGGCTGGTCACGCCGACCGACGCCTGCCTGGGGCGGCTCGACCCCGCCGCCATCGCGCGGATCTCGTCCAATGGCGACTGGATATCCGGCGACCGCCCGTCCAAGACGCTGGCGCTGCACCGGCGGATCTATGACAACCGCCCCGACTGCCATGGCGTGGTCCACACCCATTCCACCCATCTGGTGGCGCTGACGCTGGCGGGCGTGCATGCGCCCGATGCCATCCTGCCGCCGATCACCCCCTATCAGGTGATGAAGGTCGGGCGGATTCCGCTGATCGCC
This sequence comes from Gluconacetobacter johannae, assembly GCF_014174305.1. Classification (GTDB taxonomy): domain Bacteria; phylum Pseudomonadota; class Alphaproteobacteria; order Acetobacterales; family Acetobacteraceae; genus Gluconacetobacter; species Gluconacetobacter johannae. The sequence continues at coordinate 19,032 of NZ_JABEQH010000023.1, forward strand.
TACGACCGGCCGGGGGCGCCGGCGGTGGCCGAGCAGGTGGGCGCGCTCGCGCGCCATGTCCGGGGCGTGATGCTGGAACGCCTGGGCCCGGTCCTGTGGGGGGCCAGCGTCACCCAGGCGGCGGACGCGCTGGAGGAGCTGGAGGAAACGGCGCGCCTGTGGCTGATGACCCTTCCCCGCCCCGCCCCGCTGGGGCCGGAGCAGCTTGCCGATCTGTGCCAAGCCTTCGGCGTGACCTGGCCCTGATTGTTTCGTGCGCCGACAGCAAGGATATCCCGCGCCATGCCCGCCTTCGCCGCCAACCTGACGATGAATTACGTCGAATGCGACTTCCTGGACCGTTTCGCCGCCGCGGCCGCGGACGGGTTTCGCGGTGTCGAGTTCCTGTTTCCCTACGCGCATCCCGCGTCCGAGATCCAGGCCCGCCTGCGCGACAACGATCTGGCGATGGCGCTGTTCAATGCCCCGCCGGGGGACTGGGCGGCGGGCGAACGCGGCCTGGCCGCCCTGCCGGGGCGGCAGGACGAGTTCCGCCGCAGTATCGAGACCGCGCTGGCCTATGCGGCCGTCCTGGGCAACCGCCGCCTGCATGTGATGGCCGGCCTGTGCCCCGATGGGGACGCACGCGCCCGGCATCACGACGTCTATGTGGACAACATTGCCCACGCCGCCCGCCAGGCGCGCGACGCCGGCGTGACGATCGTGCTGGAAGCGATCAACACCCGCGACATGCCTGGATATTTCCTGACCCGCCAGGAAGACGCTGCGGCGGTCTGCGCCGCCGTGGGCGCGGACAATGTCCGGGTCCAGTTCGACCTCTATCATGCCCAGATCATGCAGGGCGACGTCGCCACCCGCCTGCGCGCGCTGATGCCGGTGATCGGCCATGTCCAGGCGGCCGGCGTGCCCGACCGGCACGAACCCGACGACGGGGAACTGGCCTACCCGTACCTGTTCCGCCTGCTGGATACGCTTGGCTACGCCGGCTGGGTCGGATGCGAATACCGCCCCCGTGGGACGATGCGCGCGGGGCTGGGCTGGATCGAACCCTGGCGCGGACGCAGCGCCCCCTCGCCGTAGCACGACGCATCGGGCGTTGCCCGAACTCACCGATCCATGACCGGATTCAAAAGACTGCCTTGGCGGGTTTCAGGACCGCGTCCCGAGGCATGCCGTTTGCATCATTCCTTACCGCAAATCGACCTTCAGGCATGGAATAAATCGTCCGGGGATCGACCCTGATGCGACCTTGCCGGCATCCTGTGCCCCCATGCGCCGATAGAACGCCGCCGCACCGGGATCGGATTCGATGTGCATGGTCCGTGCGCCGTGCGTACGCGCGGCGGCGACCGCCCACGCGAACAGGCCACGCCCGACGCCCAGATTCAGAAAAGCGGGATCAACAAAAAGTTTTTCGAGTTCCGCCGTTTCTCCATCAACCGTCAATCGCGCAACGCCGACGACAGATCCGTCATTTTCCGCCACATAGACCAGCGAGGACAGAATATCGTCCGGAGAAATTTCGAGTTCGCTCCGGCACGCATCCAGGAATGCCGCGTCATATCCCCAAACGGCTTTGGAACGGAGACACAACCCCGTCAGGCTTTCCGCTTCCTGAACCAGCGCCGGGCGTAGCGAAACCTCTTTTTGTCCCTTTTCCAGCATGGCGTTCCCATATCATCCGGCGGACACGCGCCAGCGTTTACGGACATCCGGATAGCTGTCAATGTCAGTCTCGGCAAACGGCGGAAGGGAACGAGATGCTTGAGATGCGGCCGAACTGCGAATGTTGCGACAGGGACTTGCCGCCGTCAGACATGGGCGCACTGATCTGCTCTTTTGAATGCACCTTCTGCGTAAGCTGCGCGGAGAACAGGTTAGGGGGACGGTGTCCCAATTGCGGGGGAAACCTCGTAGCAAGGCCGACTCGAGCCGATCACTTCCTCGAAAAATCACCCGCATCGACGACGCGTGTCCTGAAACCCGAAGGATGCGCGCCGTCATTCGGGTAAGTCCATCCCTGCCCGCGACGCGCGGCCTACGACGATTCACGCGCAGGCACGCCAGGGTTCCACGCCGCCTTGTCGTCCCCCGTCCGGGCGCGGGTTGGCGTTTCACGCGCCAGCGCGGCTTCGTCGATCGGATCGCCGATCAGCAATCCATAGGCCAGCGCGGCCAGGATCGCGACGCCGGCCCCGGCCCACAGCGCCGTCCGGAACGATCCGGTGGCCTGCCCCAGCAGGCCGGTCACGACCGGGGCGAAGGCGCCCCCGATATAGCCGCCGCAATTCTGCATCGCCCCGATCGACGCCGTGCACCGGCCGGGCGCCGCCACGGGCGCCATCGCCCACGCCGTCGCAGTGCAGACGTACAGCAGGAACATCGCCACGCTGATGCAGCCGACGGCGACCGCGTTGCTGGCGACCTCCGCCGCCAGGATGGTGGCCCCGGCGGTGCCCAGCAAGGCCACGATCATCGGATATTTCCGGCTGCCGACCGGCGAGACGCCGTGCCGGACCAGCATATCGACCAGACGGCCGCCGCACAGGCTGCCCGCGATGCCGAACAGGAAGGGAATGGCCGCGATCCATCCGGTGCGCGCGATGCTCATGTGCCGGTCCATCTCCAGATAGCCCGGCAGCCATGCATTGTAGATCCACAGCACATAGATGCAGCCGAAGAACCCGGCCATCATGCCCCATGTCGTCCGGAACGCGAACAGCCGGCGCCATTCGCGCAGGCTGACCGGGCCGCGCCCGACCGCGTTCACGTCGTCGCGCAGATACGCGCGTTCGCCTTCCGTCAGGGCGATATCCGCCGGATCGCGATGCAGCAGCCAGAACAGTCCGGCGAAGACCAGCCCCACCACGCCCATGATCCCGAACATCCAGCGCCAGCCGAACGACAGCATCAGCACCGTCAGCAGCGGCACCGAAATCGCCGAGCCCAGTGTCGAGGCCGAATTCCAGATCCCCGTCGCCGTGCCGCGCGCCGGAACGGCGAACCAGTCCCGCACCACCCGCGCGCTGGCGGGGGATTGCGGCGATTCCCCCGCCCCCAGCAATAGCCGCGTGGCGAACATCGCCCCGAAACCGGTCACCAGCCCGCCCAGGCATTGCGCCAGCGACCAGATCGCAAGCCCCGCCGACAGCACCCGTCGCGGCCCCAGCCGGTCCACCAGCAGGCCGGCGGGCAACTGCGCCAGCGCATAGGCCCACAGGAAGGCCGACAGCAACGCCCCCATCCCCGCGACCGAAACGCCCAGGTCGTGACGGATCAGCGGATTGGCGACGGCCAGGGTGGCGCGGTCCACGTAATTCAACGCGCCCCCGGCCACCAGCAGAACCAGCGCGAGGCGTCCGGTCCGGGCGAGGCGGGGCGTCCTCACCGTGACAATATCGTGAGTATCCCGCGCATGTGCGGGAGGCGGGCGGTTTTTCATGACCGTTCTTCCTTGCCTGCCGGACGTGTCGCCGGCTTATCGGGGATCTGACGCCGCCCGTATGCGTTACGGTGCGGATGATGTCACATCCCGGATCGCAACGCCTCGTCAACGGAACAGATGCATTGAGAGCGTTTGATTCATGCCAGTCGATGAAAGCGACGAGGCTTTTGGCAGGAAAGGTCGGGCGTTGCCCGAACCCACCAGGGCCTGAGGCCCTGGACCCCGGTCGGGGATGGCGATACCTTGAGACAAGCTACTACGATTCTCTATGCCGTGTCGTTATGTTTCACAATATGGGTTACTACCCGCTAGGTACGGAAGACAGATGCGGCATCTTCTGACGCGGCTGAAATTCCGTCACCTGACGCTTGTCCTCAGCCTGGAGGAAAGCTGCAACCTGCACCGCACGTCGGACCTTCTGAACATGTCGCAGCCGACGGCGACGAAACTGTTGCAGGAAATCGAGCATACGCTGGGCGTGCCGCTGTTCGAGCGCCGGCCCAAGGGGATGGTGCCGACGCCCTTCGGCTCGCTGGTGGCGCGTCACGCCCGCCTGATGCTCAGCGACATCGGACGGCTTCAGCAGGACATTGACGAATTGCGGACCGGCATCTCGGGCGTGGTCCGCATCGGCACGGTCGTCGCGGCCATGCCCGATCTGGTCGCCCCGGCGGTCGGCCGCATCATCGGCGAAAACCCGCGGGTGTCCATTTCCCTGACGACGGACAACAGCGACGTTCTGCTGGTGGAGTTGCAGAACGGCCGGATCGACCTGATGGTCGGACGTCCGATCAGCCTTGTCGAAAACGAGGATTTGAACGTCGAAACACTGGAGGACGAGGACCTGCGGATCGTCGTGGGTCCGGACCATCCGCTGCTGGCGCGCGGCGATCTGGCCCTGCGCGACCTTGTCGGCGAACGCTGGCTGCTGCAACCGGGCACCAGCCCGATGCGGCGGGCGATCGACGCGGCATTCACCGTCGAGCGCCTGTCCTTTCCGCCGCATCCGGTCGAATCCGCGTCGGTGACCGCCACCATCTGCATGCTGGCGGAAACGTCGCTGATCGCGGTACTGCCGCACAGGGTCAGCGCCTTCTTCGTCCGCCGTGGCATCATCGCCGAACTGCCGGTGCAACTGCCGCGCATCCTGCGCCCCTATGCGATGGTGACCTTGCGGAATCGCCCGGCCGGCAACGCACTGACCCGGATGATGGCCCTGCTGCGCGCCGGTGCGGCCGGGGACGGGACGGGTGGCTGAAGCGTCACGCCTCAGGGCGCTGCCCTGAAACCCGCCAAAGGGCATCGCCCTTTGGAAACCCAGTCGTTTCATCCCTGATCGGGGTCCAGGGCCTCAGGCCCTGGTGGGTTCGGGCAACGCCCGATTGCGCGCGCGGGTTCGCGTGATCGGATTTCGTAATCGGGCCTTCCCAAAACTCGATTTGTAATCACCCGCGCTCCGCGAAAGGATGCCCCCAACAGCAACAACAAAGCCTGCGGATGCGACGGCCGATTTCAGTCGCACGACAGGCAGGGGAAGCATCCTATGCATGTGCTGATTCTTGGCGCGGCCGGCATGATCGGGCGCAAGCTGGCCGAAGCCCTCGGCCGGGCGCCCGTCGTCGGGTCGCAAGCCATTACCCGCCTGACCCTGGCCGACGTCGTCCTGCCCGCCGCCCCGCCGGGGCTGGAGGACAGGACCGACTGCCGCATCGCCGACCTGGGCCAGCCCGGCGAGGCCGCGCGCATGGCGGCATTGCGGCCCGACCTGGTCTTCCATCTGGCGGCCATCGTCTCGGGCGATGCCGAGGCCAATCTGGAAAAGGGATACCGCATCAACCTGGACGGCACGCGCGCGCTGTTCGACGCGCTGCGGCTGAACGCGGCGGACGGCGCGCGGCCACGGGTGATCTTCGCGTCCACGAACGCGGTGTTCGGCGGCGACATGCCCGATGTGATCGGCGACGATTATCTTCTGACCCCGCAGACCAGCTACGGCACGCAGAAGGCGATGTGCGAACTGCTGCTGGCGGACTACACCCGCCGGGGCCTGCTGGACGGGATCGGCCTGCGCCTGCCGACGATCTGCGTGCGGCCGGGCAAGCCCAACCTGGCGGCGTCCGGCTTCTTCTCGAACATCATTCGCGAACCGCTGGTGGGGCAGGAGGCGATCCTGCCGGTGGGCGAGGACGTGCGCCACTGGATGACCAGCCCGCGTTCGGCCGTGTCCTTCTTCCTGCATGCGGCGACGCTGGACCCCGCCACGCTGGGCGGCCGCCCGAACCTGACGATGCCCGGCCTGTCGGTCACCGTCGGCGAACAGATCGAAGCCTTGCGTAAAATCGCCGGCCCACGGGCGGTGGCGCTGATCCGCCGCGAACCCGATCCGCTGATCCAGCGCATCGTCACCGGCTGGGCGCGGGCTTTCGACCCGGCACGCGCGCGGGCGCTGGGCTTCGTGGCCGAGGCCGCGTTCGAGGACATCATCCAGGCCCATATCGACGACGAACTGGGCGGCGAACAGCCGGGCCTGCGCCGCGCCTCCTGACGCTTTCCGACCACAGAACGGGGTCAACCCGTCTTGCCCCCAAGGGGCCGGAGACAGTCCGACATGAGCATCACCCTTTCGCGGGCCGGCCTCGGGGCCGGCCGGGCGCCCGGCGTCGCGTCGCGGCCCGCCGCGCCGACCCCGACGCCGTTGCAGAACGCCATCCGCAAGGCGCGCGTCCGCCTCGTCCCCTTCCTGATCCTGATGTACATGCTGGCGTTCCTGGACCGCGCCAATGTCGGCATGGCCAAACAGGCGCTGGCCGGCGCCATCGGCCTGTCGCCCGCCGCGTTCGCGCTGGGGGCCGGCATCTTCTTCATCGGCTATGCGCTGTGCGAGGTCCCCAGCAACCTGATCCTCCACCGCGTCGGCGCGCGGCGCTGGATGGCGCGCATCATGGTCACCTGGGGGCTGGTCGCCGCCTGTACCATGTTCGTCCAGGGCGGCACCTCGTTCGTCGCGCTGCGCTTCGTGCTGGGCATCGCCGAGGCCGGGTTCTTTCCGGGCGTGATCCTGTATCTGACCTACTGGTTCCCGCCCGAAGAGCGCGGGCGCGTCATCGGCCGTTTCTATTTCGGCTATGCGCTGGCGCTGGTGCTGGGCACGCCGCTGTCGGGCCTTCTGCTGGGGATGGACCGGATCGGCGGCCTGGCCGGCTGGCAATGGATGTTCCTGATCGAAGGGCTGATGGCCTCGGCGGTGGGCGTGGTCACGCTGTTCGTGCTGCCCGACCGGCCGGCCGATGTCGCATGGCTCGACGACGAGGAAAAGCTGGCCCTGTCCACGGTGCTGGCCCGCGAGACCCGGCAGAAGGAGGCCGAGGGCGCCTCGAGCTTCCTGCATGCGCTGCGCGATCCGTGGCTGCTGCTGTTCACCACCATCTATTTCCTGATGCAGATCGGCAGCTACGGCGTCGCGTTCTACCTGCCCGACCAGGTCAGCCAGCTTCTGGGCGTGGCGATCGGGCTGAAGGTCAGCCTGGTGTCCGCCCTGCCGTGGCTGTGCGCCGTGTTCTTCACCGCGTTCTGGCCGCCCCTGGCCTCGCGCGTCAACCGGCCGCGCGCCTTCTTCATCGTCACCTTGCTGTTCATCTCGGGCGGTATCCTGGTGTCGGCCCATGCGCCGCCGCAGGCCGCCATCGTGATGCTGTGCATCGCCGCCGCCGGCATCATCTCGGCCCAGGCCATCTTCTGGACCTTTCCGACCGACCGCTTCGGCGGCACGGCGGCCGCGGGCTCGATCGCGGTCATCAATTCGCTGGGCAATCTCGGCGGGTTCGTCGCCCCCAACCTGCGGGCGGCGGCCGACCGCATCTTCCTCTCCCCCACCGCCGGCCTGCATGCGCTCAGCATCGCGGCGCTGCTGGGGATCGGGCTGGCGATGCTTCTGCCCGCCCGGGGGCGCCGGGTGATCGCGGCCGCCGATCTCGCCCCCGCCGACGATGCCCCGGCCGACGCCCGGCCCCTGCCCGTCGGCCCGCGCATCGCAACACCCTGACTTCTTCCGAAATCGTCTTTCCTGCACAGGAGATTCATCCGATGCCTGCAACCCTGCCCTGGAACCGCCACAACTGGCCGATCGCGGCCGCGATGATCCAGTATCCGAACATCCTGCCCGACGGGCGATGCGTGCAGGATGTACCGGCCGAGGAGTGGGCGGCGACCCTGGCCGATGTCGCGGACGCCGGCTTCACGGAACTCGACCCCACCGATTCCTGGCTGCGGATCGCCGATCTGGGCCGCAGCCGGCTGGACGAATTCATGGGCGTGGTGCGCGACGCCGGGCTGACGATCCCCGCCATCTCGACCGCGCGGCGCAGCGTGATCGACGCGCAACATGGCGAGGAGTACCTGGATTATTCCCATCGGCTGATCGACGTGGCGGCGGAAATCGGCGCCGGGGCGGTGTCCTTCGGGCTGTTCCAGGCGCTGACGCCGGAACAGAAGCGCGCGCTGTGGTTCTGGACGGTCGATGGCTACCGCGACCCAGACGACCGCGCGACCTGGGCCCTGGCGGTCCGCCGCCTGCGCGAACTGGGCCGGCACGCCGCCGACGCCGGCATCGAACTGTCGCTGGAGATGTACGAGGACACCTATCTGGGCACCGCCGACAGCGCGGTCCGCTTCGTCACCGACATCGACCTGCCGAATGTGGGGCTGAACGCCGACCTGGGCAATCTGGTGCGGATGCACCGGCCGGTCGAACACTGGCGGACGATGATGGAGAAGGTCGCGCCCTTCGCCCGCTACTGGCACGTGAAGAACTATTTCCGCACCGAGGACGCGACCACGGGAATGGTCGTCACCGCGCCGGCGCCGCTGGAATTCGGCGTCATCAGCTATCGCGCGGCCATCCGCGAGGCGCTGGGGCACGGGTTCCGTAGCGCCTTCCTGGTGGAACATTACGGCGGCGACGGGCTGAGCGTCAGCGCCACCAACCGCGAATACCTGCGCCGCATCCTGCCGCGCTGAAGACGCATCACGGAAAACGCCAGGAGTACACGCGACATGACGCATATCCATAATGGGGCCGACGGCTTCGCGGCGACGGCGCTGGACGGGTTCTGCGACGTTCACGCCCATCTGGTCCAGCGTATCCGCGGCGGCGTGATGCGGGCCACCGCCACGCCCCCCGGCAAGGTCGCCGTGGTCATCGGCGGCGGCAGCGGCCATTACCCGGCCTTCGCCGGCTATGTCGGGCCGGGCCTGGCCGACGCCGCCGTGGCCGGCGACATCTTCGCCTCGCCCTCGGCCAGGGCGGTCTACGATGTCTGCAAGCGGGCGGATCGCGGCGGCGGCGTGGTGCTGATGTTCGGCAACTATGCCGGCGACGTGCTGAATTTCAACATCGCCGCCGAACGGCTGCGTCGCGAAGGGATCGACACGCGCATCGTGGCGATCACCGACGACATCGCCAGCGCGCGCGAACCGGCAAGGCGGCGCGGCATCGCGGGCGACCTGCCGGTGCTGAAGCTGGCCGCCGCCGCCGCCGAAGCCGGCCGGCCGCTGGACGAGGTGGCGCGGATCGCGCGCCACGCCAACGACCGCACGCGCTCGTTCGGCGTGGCGTTCGGCGGCTGCACCCTGCCGGGCGCCGAGGCGCCCCTGTTCTCGGTCCCGGCGGGGCACATGGCGCTGGGCCTGGGCATCCATGGCGAGCCCGGCATCGACGAGGTCGCGATCCTGCGGGCCGGCGACCTGGCGACCCTGCTGGTCGGCCGGCTGCTGGACGACATGCCGGCCGGCGCGGGCACGCCTGTCGCGGCGGTGCTGAACGGGCTGGGCGGCACCAAGCAGGAGGAGCTGTTCGTGCTGTGGACGTCCGTCGCCGCCGGGCTGCGGAATGCCGGCCTGGACGCGATCCGCCCCGAGGTGGGCGAGTTCATCACCAGCCTGGACATGGAAGGGTGCTCGCTGTCGCTGACCTGGCTGGACGACACGCTGGAACCCCTGTGGACCGCCCCCTGCGACAGCGCCGCCCTGACGCGCGGAACCATCATCCCGACCACGCCGGCCCCGAAAATCGAGGACACCGCCGACCAGGCCGCCGCCTGGGCCCCGTCATCCGCCGCGTCGCGCGCCGCCGGGCAGGCGGTGGCCGAGGCGATGAGCCTGCTGGCGGCGACGCTGGACGGGGCCGAGGCGGAACTGGGCCGGATCGACGCCCACGCCGGCGACGGCGATCATGGCCGGGGCATGGCCTGCGGGTCGGCGGCCGGCGCGCGCGCCGCGCGGGACGCCGCGACCGAGGGGGCCGGGGCCGGCGACGTGCTGACGGCGGCGGCCGACGCCTGGGCCCACCGGGCGGGCGGCACGTCGGGGGCGTTGTGGGGCCTGGGGCTGCAAAGCGCCGGCCGGGCGATCGGCAACCAGGACGCCCCCTCGGCGGTGGGCGTGGCCCAGGCCGCCCGCACCGCGCTGGACGCCGTGATGCGGCTGGGCGGCGCGCGCCCCGGCGACAAGACGCTGGTCGACGCGCTGCTGCCGTTCGTCGAGACGCTGGAACGCGAGAGCGCGAGCGGCGCCGGGCTGGCGCGGTCCTGGCACGCGGCGGTCGGGGCCGCCACCGCCGCGGCCGAGCGCACCGCCGACCTGCTGCCGCGCATCGGGCGCGCCCGCCCGCTGGCGGCGCGCAGCAAGGGTCACCCCGACGCCGGCGCGGTGTCGCTGGCGCTGTGCGCCCGCACGATCCTGAAGATGATGGAGCATGAAAATGTCTGACAGCCCGCGCACATGGCGCGTCGTCATCGGCAGCGACGATGCCGGCCTGCACTATCGTGCCGCCCTGGCCCGCGACCTGCGGCAGGACCCACGGGTGGCCGAGGTCATCGACATCGGCGTCGGCGACGACGAGCACACCGACTATCCCCACGTCGCCGTCCGCGCCGCCCGCATGATCGCCGACGGGCGGGCCGACCGGGGCCTGCTGATCTGCGGCACCGGGCTGGGGGTGGCGATCAGCGCCAACAAGGTGCCGGGCATCCGCGCGGTCACCGCCCATGATTCCTACTCGGTCCAGCGCGGCGTGCTGAGCAACGACGCGCAGGTCCTGTGCATGGGCGAGCGGGTGATCGGGCTGGAACTGGCGCGGATGCTGGTGCGGGACTGGCTGGGCTATCGCTTCGACCGGCAATCGGCCTCGGCGGCGAAGGTGGCCGCCATCTGCAGCTACGAACCGGCCCCCGCCCACGCGCTGTAACACAGCCGGGCGACAGACATCGGACAGCAGGAACACGACATGACCATCCAGATCAGAAATGTCGCCGTCATCGGCGCGGGCTACATGGGGGGCGGCATCGCCCAGTCGCTGGCCCTGGCGGGGGTCGGGGTCACGCTGGCCGACGCCTCGCCCGACGCCACGGCTGCGGCGCTGCGACGCCTGCATGACGAGGCCGGGGCCTTCGAGCGCCAGGGACTGTTTCCGCCCGGCGCGGCGGGGCTGATCGCCGACAATCTGCGTGCCGCCGGCTCGATCGCGGAAGCGGTGGCCGACGCCGATTTCATCGAGGAGGCGGTGCCCGAGATCCCGGCGCTGAAGCGCGAGGTGCTGGCCCGGATCTCGGACGCGGCGCGGCCCGATGCGATCATCGCGACCAACACATCCACCCTGCCGGTCCATACGCTGGCCGACGCGGTGCGCCACCCCCGCCGCTTCCTGACGGTGCATTTCAGCAACCCCGCGCCGTTCATCCCCGGCGTCGAACTGGTCTGCGGCGCGGACACCGACCCCGCGATCGTGCCGGCGATCCGCGAATTGCTGGCCCGCGCCGGGCGGCGCTGCGCGCAGGTGGCCGACACGCCGGGCTTCGTGCTCAACCGGCTGCAATATGTGCTGCTGAAGGAGGCGACCCTGATCGTCGAGGAAGGTGTCGCAACACCCGAGGACGTGGACACGCTGGTCAGCACCACCTTCGGCTTCCGGCTGCCCTTCTTCGGCCCGTTCGCCATCGCCGACATGGCGGGGCTGGATGTCTACGCCAACTGCTTCCGCACGTTCGAGGAGGCCTTCGGCCCCCGCCTGGCCACCCCGGCCTCGCTGACCGCCCTGGTGGCCGAAGGCAGGTTCGGCACCAAGTCGGGCGCGGGCTATTCCGGCAGCTTCGACAAGACGCAGACCGACGCGCTGATCGCCTATCGCAACAAGGCCTATGCGCGGATGGGCCAGCTTCTGCAGGACCTCGGCCCCTCCCCCCTCCAGCGGAAGGAGTAGGGCCATGTCCGATCCCTCCGCCCCCGGCCGGCCCTTCTGGGTGGGCACGAGCTGGAAGATGAACGGCCTGCCCGACGACGCCCGCAGCTATGCCGAACGCATCGCGGCGGTGGACGACTGGCACGGCGTCCTCCCCTTCGTCATGCCGCCCTTCACCGTCCTGGCCGATGTCGCGCGCCTGCTGCGCGACAGCCCGGTGCAGGTGGGCGGGCAGAACATGCACTGGGACGAGTCAGGGTCCTGGACCGGCGAGATCTCGGCCCCGATGCTGCGCCAGTGCGGCGCGACGATGGTCGAACTGGGCCATTCCGAACGACGCCGGCATTTCGGCGAGACCGACGAGACCGTCAACCAGAAAGTCCACGCCGCGCTGCGCCATGGGCTGACCCCGCTGGTCTGCATCGGCGAGACGCAGGCCGAACGGGACGGGGGCGTGTCCGACCTGGTCCTGGCCCGCCAGGTGCGCCTGGCGCTGCATGGGCTGACGGCGGCCCAGGCGGGCCGCGTGATGTTCGCCTACGAACCCGTCTGGGCGATCGGCGAGGCCGGACGCCCCGCCCCGCCCGCGCTGGTGGCGCAGGCCGCCGCCGGCATCCGGCAGGAACTGGACCGCGCCGCCGACGCCCCCGGCGCATCCCCGCTGCTGTACGGCGGCAGCGTGAACCTGGAAAACGCGGCGCCCTATGCCGCGCTGGCCGACATCGACGGCCTGTTCGTGGGCCGCGCCGCCTGGACCGCCGAGGGCTACGCCGCCCTGGCGCGCGCTGCCGCGCGCCCGCCGCGCCGGGGGCCATAGGCGGCGACCCCGCGCGCTTCCCCCTTTCCGTTCGGAGTATCGCGCCATGCCACGGCTACGATGGATCATGGTCATCCTGTGCTTCGCGGCCACGACGATCAATTATATCGACCGGGCGACCGTATCGGTCGCGGCCCCCTTCATCGCGCGCGACCTGCATCTTGGCCCGGCGGTGCTGGGCGTGGTGCTCAGCGGCTTCTTCTGGACCTATGCGGCCATGCAGGTGCCGGCGGGCCTGGTGGTCGACCGGCTGGGGCCGCGCCTGACCTATGCCGTCGCCGTGCTGTGGTGGTCGTTCTTCACGGCCGTCACCTCGGTGGTCAACAGCGCGGCGCTGCTGTTCGGCTGCCGCTTCGCGCTGGGCGTCGGCGAGGCGGGAAGCTATCCGTGCAACACCAAGGTCGCGGCCCAATGGTTCCCCACCCGCGAACGCGGGCTGGCCTCGGGCATCTTCGACAGCGGGTCGCGCGCCGGGTCGGCGCTGTCGATGCCGCTGATCGCGCTGCTCATCAGCTTTACCGGCTGGCGTCTGGCCTTCGTCGTCACCGGGCTGGTGGGGGTGGCGTGGGTGGTGGCGTGGCTGCTGCTCTATCGCGATCCGGACCGCCATCCCGGCGTCACCGCGCGGGAACTGGCGGCGTTGCGGGCGGCGCAGCCCGCCGCGCAGGCCCAGGGCGCCCAGGCAGGGGCGGCGGTGCCGTTCCGCGCCCTGTTCCGCTACCGGACGGTGTGGGGGATGATGATCGGCTTCTTCTGCCTGAATTTCGTCTTCTATTTCTACACCACCTGGTTTCCGACCTACCTGGTGCAGGCACGCAATTTCTCGCTGCATCGACTGGGCGTGCTGGGCATGCTGCCGGGCCTGGCGGCGGTGCCGTCCGCCTGGATCGGTGGCTGGACGTCGGACCGGCTGTACCGCGCGGGCTGGAGCCTGACCGCCGCGCGCAAGACCTGCCTGGTCGGCGGCATGCTGCTGTCGTCGGTCATCACGCTGTCGGCCTTTACGCGCAGCGACGCGCTGTGCCTGGCATTCTTCACCACGGCCTATGCGGGCATCGCCTTGGCCGGCGCCAATATCTGGTCGCTGCCCGCCGACGTCGCCCCCAGTGCGGCGCATGTCGCCTCGCTCAGCGGCATCCAGAACGGGGCGGCCAACCTGTCGGGCATCCTGACCGCGACCATGACCGGCGTCATCCTCAAGATCACCGGCGGCTCGTTCATCGCGCCGCTGTGCATCACCGGCGGGTTCTGCGTGCTGGGGGCGATGACCTATCTGTTCGTCGTGGGGCCGATCGCCCCGTTGCCGCCGCTGGCCGGCAGAACCCCGGCGGCAGGTCGGGCGTTGCCCGAACCCACCAGGGCCTGAGGCCCTGGACCCCGATCAGGGATCAATGACATGACCGTTCTGTCCATTGTGCCGACACGTCCTGTGGGTATGTCGTCCGCCACGGCGGCGGCCGCGCCGGTCCCGCGCCTGTGGGGGCGCTATCTCAACCTCGATGATTTCGAGGCCGCCGCGCGCCATCGCCTGCCCCGCGCCATCTACGGCTATGCCAGCGGCGGCGCGGCCGACGGCGGGGCGGTGCGCGACAATCGCGCCGCCTTCGGCCGCTGGCATTTCGTGACGCGGATCCTGCGCGACGTGGCGTCGCGCACGCCGGCGCGCACCCTGTTCGGCCATCGCTATGACGTGCCGTTCGGCATCGCGCCCATGGGCGCCGCGGCGGTGGCGGCCTTCGATGCCGATATGCGGATGGCGCGGGCCGCGCGCGCCGCCAACCTGCCGTTCGTGCTCAGCGCCAATTCCATCACGCCGATGGAGGCGGTGGCGGCGGTCAATCCCGGCATCTGGTTCGCCGCCTACCTGCCGCCGGCCCCGGTCCATATCGACGGCATGCTGGCCCGCGTCGCCGCCGCCGGAATTAGGGTGCTGGTGGTGACGGTGGACGTCCCCGCCGGATCGAACCGCGAGGCCGAACGGCGCAACGGCTACACCATGCCCCTGCGCCCGAACGCGCGCCTGGTCGCCGACGGGCTGGCCCATCCGCGCTGGCTGCTGGGCACCGCGGCCCGCACCCTGGCGCGCCAGGGGGTGCCGGTCATTTCCAACATCCGGCCGCGCGGGGGGCCGGGCCTGTTCTCGCGTCAGGTCAGCTTCATCGGCGGGGACGGCGCCTTCACCTGGGATCATGTGCGGCAGATCCGCCGGTCATGGCAGGGGACGCTGGTGCTGAAAGGGGTGCTGTCGCCCGCCGATGCCCGCCTGGCGCGGCAGCATGGCGCCGACGGCATCGTCGTCTCGAACCATGGCGGCCGCCAGCTGGACGGTGTGGCGTCGCCCATGGACATGCTGGGCGCGGTCCGCGATGCAAGCGGCGACATGGCGGTGCTGGTCGACAGCGGCTTCCGCCGGGGCGGCGACATCCTGAAGGCGCTGGCCCTGGGGGCGGATTTCGTGCTGATCGGCCGCCCGTTCCTCTACGCCGCCGCCCTGGCCGGCGAAGCCGGCGTGCGCCATGCGGCCGGGCTGCTGCGCCGCGAGGTCGACCTGGACATGGCGCAGCTTGGCCTCGCCACGCTGGCCGACATCGGCCCCGCGTGCCTGATCCCAGCTTTCCGAAAGACTGACGCATGAGATGTCCCCGCCAAGGGCGTTGCCCTTGACCCACCAAAGGGCAGTCGCCCTTTGGAAACCCATTCGTTATCAAATGATTGGGGTGCAGGGCCTCAGGCCCTGCCGGGTCCAGGGCAGAGCCCTGGCCGCACCCCGCGCTACGATAAGGGCCGCGCGCGGGACGCCTTCAGGGGGTATCGGGCAATTTCCAGTCGATCGGCGTCAGCCCGTTTCGGATCAGGAAGTCGTTGGCCTGGGAAAAATGCCGGGAGCCGAAAAAGCCGTTATGCGCCGAAAGCGGCGACGGGTGCGGCGCCTTCAGGACCAGATGCTTCGACGAATCGACGAAGGCGGCCTTCCTCTGGGCGTAGGCGCCCCACAGCATGAAGACGGCCGGCGTCTCCTGCGCGTTGACGCGGGCGATGACCGCATCGGTGAAGCGTTCCCAGCCCTTGCCCTGATGCGATGCGGCGCAGGCGCGTTCGACGGTCAACACGCTGTTCAGCAGCAGCACACCCTGCTTCGCCCAATGCTCCAGATAGCCGTGGCGCGCCGGCGGGATGCCGAGGTCGGCCTGCATTTCCTTGTAGATATTGACCAGCGAGGGCGGAACCCTGACGCCCGGCCTGACGCTGAAGCACAACCCGTGGGCCTGGCCTTCCCCATGGTAGGGGTCCTGCCCCAGGATGACGACCTTTACGGTCCCGAGCGGCGTCAGGTCCAGTGCGCGAAAATACTCGTTCCCCTTTGGGAAAATGACCTTGCCGCTGTTCTTCGACGCGATCAGAAAATCCTTCAGCGTACGCATGTAAGGCGCATCGAATTCGGCCGCGAGCGCCTTTTTCCAGCTTTCGGACAATCTGACCGTTTCTGCCGTCATTGCGGTTCTCCCTGGGGCCACATTTAAACCAGATGCGGCGGAATGCGAAGGCAAGGGCGTTGCCCTTGACCCACCAAAGGGCCTGGCCCTTTGGAAACCCAGTCGTTTCATCATGATCGGGGTCCAGGGCCTCAGGCCCTGGTGGGTTCGGGCAAAGCCCGATCTTCCTTCGTTGCGCGATGGGGCAGACGGCTATCGTTCCGCAATTCCCCGCAACGCCGTCAGCACGTCCGGCCTGATGTCCGGGTGTCGTTGGACATCGCGCAACACCTGCCGGGCCACGCCCCGCGCCTGCTCGCCCTGGCGCAGCCAGGCCCTGAGAAAGACCCGCAGACGTACGCGCACGCCGGCGGGAAGGTCTTCGGAGCGGGCCGCGTCACGCAGTTCGATCACCCACATGCCCAGCGCCATGGCGTCCAGGTGCCGGCCCATGTACCGCAGCATCTCGTCGCGGGGGACGTCGCGGCAGGTCCGCACCGCGCGCACCATGCTGTCGGCATTCGCCGCGAGCCACCGGGGGACCGACGATGCGTCATTGCCGCGCGCCAGGGCGCGCAGCCGCCGCTCCACCCAGGCCGCCGTGCGCCTCAGATGGCTGTCCGCCCTGAAGGGAAGCACCAGTCCGAAGGTCAGCCGTGCGAACAGAACGGCCGCCAGGAAGGCCAGTGCCCCGTTGAGAAACGAGACCTCGTCATAACGCCCCAGGTTCGACGGGCCGAGCAGCACGGGAAAGAACAGGTTGAACGCGAAGGCATGATTGACCAGCCGGGACGTCCGCGCGGCCAGCCCGCCCGCGATCATGGGAACGAGCAGCAGCAGCACCAGGCATTCCGGCGACGTGACGGCCGGGATCACCAGCGCGACATACAGTCCCGCGACCCCCGCGCACCACATCGCCCCGCGATAGAACCCGGCGGACGCCAGCGCCGGGACCTCGCGCGTCGCCAGAAGCCCGTAGACCAGCGCCACGAACGACACGAAGGCCGGGCCGGCGGGCCATGCCGTCACCTCCCAGACCAGCCATGCGCCGATAATCCCCACCGCCGCCCGCAGGCCGTTATGCAGGGCCTCGATCGCCTGGCGCGGAGAATGGCTGCCGAACCTGAAAGGGTCCCGCGCCCGTGGCGACATGATCGCCTGGATATGCCGCCTTGCCGCGCCGAGATCCCGGTCGAGCGCCGCGCCCCGCACGCCGCTGCGCGCGCGGGCCAGCACCGCCAGCAGGTGGGCCAGCGCGGCGCGCGCGTGGTCGGCGCTTCGTCCCTGGCCCGCGCCCATTTCCAGCACATCGAATTCGACCCGCGCGTTGACCGCCACCAGATCGGCCAGAAGGCCGCTTTCCGCCTCGACATCCAGCCGGCCCGGCGGCGATGCCGTCACACCGGATGCCACCCTGTCGGCCAGCCCGCGCAGCCGGCCGGGCAGCCGTTCGCGCGCCGCCGCCCGGACGCCCGGCAGGAACAGCGCCGCCATCCCGGCCTCGCACGCGATGCCCAGCACGATATAGGTGCCCCGCGCCATCGCGACGTCGAAAACATGATCGGGCTGGCTGATGGCCCCGGTCGCGACGATCGCCGACGTGAAGCTCGTGACCAGCAGGCCGTAGCTGCGATACCCGTCAAAGAACGTCGCGCACCCGCAGCAGAGACCCATCCACAGCGCCAGCCCCACGAAGAACAGGCCGCTTTCCTGGGGAAACGCGGCAATCAGCGCCACCCCCGCGCAGCACCCCACCGCCGTGCCCACCAGACGCCAGCGCGCCTTGGACAGCGATTCGCCCCGCGACGCCGTCGCCACGACCCAGACGGAAAGCGGCGCCCACTGCGGGCTGTCCAGTTCCATCCACATCGCAATCAGAAGCGACAGTATCGCCGCCAGCGACGTGCGGACGGCGAACCCCAGGTCGGCCGGCGACGGCGCCAGAAGCCACCGCCATGGCATGGTCCAGGGCCTGCCCCATGCATGGCCCCATGTCCGGACCCATGTCCTGGCCCCGGAATCGGCCATTCTTCCCACCGCGCCTGACATGGTCCCGCCCCGAAAAACGACAGGCTGCGGCGCGGCGGGGCGCGCGTCCAAGCGTTTGTCGTGATCTCATCATAACGACCGTTTATGAAGCGCCCTACAGCTTGAGCGCGTCGTCCAGCACCAGCCCGCAGGCGACCTCCCAGCTTCGCGCCATCAGGGCCGTCACCACCGGCTGGCGCAGGCGTACCAGCCCCACCCCGGGCGTCGGGCAGGGGCTGAGACGCCGGATCTGGAGCGGGGCCACCGTCTCGCGTCCCGCCGGCAGCGCGGCCGTGGGCAGGATCGTCGCGAGGCGCCCCGCCTGAAGTTCGGCATGCAGCAGTTCCAGCGAATTCGTCTCCAGATACACCGCCGGCTCGCACCCGGCCTCGCGGAAACACGCATCGACGATCTGCCGGCTTCTCATCGACCGCCCGAGCAGGCACAGCGGCAGCCGCGCCGCCTCGTCCCAGCGGCAGGCGGTCCGGTTGGGCAGGCTGACCTGGGACGAGGCCGCAAGCACGAGCTGTTCCGCGTAGAGATGCCGGGTTTCAAACGGCCCGTCGGCAGGCACCTGGTCCAGATACATCAGCCCCATCTGGATCCGCTGGTCGCCCAGGTCGCGCAGGATGTCCGCGCTGGCCGCGACGTTGACCGACAGGTGCAGCGCCGGCACCGCCGCCCGCAGGCTTTCCATCAGCAGCGGAACGATCTGGATGGCGGGCGGCATCGTGCCGATGGACAGGCTGCCCCCGGCGACTTCATGGGCGAACTGCGCCTCCTGCCGCAGACCGTCCAGCGCCGCGATGCTCTGCTTCGCCCAGGCCAGAACCCGCTCGCCTTCGGCGGTGAAGCCGAACACCCGCCGGTTGCGGAGCACGACCGTGACGCCGAGTTCGTGCTCCAGTTGCCGGATGGCGGCGGAAAGCGCGGGCTGGGACACGCCGCAATGCTCCGCGGCACGGGAAAAATGCCGAAAACGGTCAAGCGCGACCAGATAGCTCAACTGACGTAGGAACACACGAACCGCCCGACCAAGGATGCCTTCGCAACCCTACCGCTTCGGGGCGGGGTCCCATAGGGGCCGCGTTACAGGGAAAGGAAGGTCGGGCGTTGCCCGAACCCACCAGGGCCTGAGGCCCTGGACCCCGGTCGGGGATAAACGACCGGGTTCCAGAGGACTTTGCCGTACGATCCTACGGGCGGGATCAGTGCGTCACGTGGGGCACGGGGCCTGCCATGGCCTTCACATCGTCCGCCGACAGCGTGTCGGCATAGCTGTTGCCGAAATGCGTGCGGACATAATTGATGACATTCGCGATCTGCTCGGGACTCAGCGTGCCGTTGAACCACGGCATCGCCCCGAAGCCGTTGAGCACCACCCCGGCGGGATAGGCCGAGATCGCCAGCTTGGGATTGCCGGCCAGCGCCGGAATGACCGCGGCCCCCTTGCCGCCCTTGCCGTCCGCCATGTGGCAGGCCTGGCAGACATGGCGATAGACCTCGGCGCCGGATTGCATGTCGCTTTTGCGCTCGCCCCCCGCACCGGGGGAATCGGCCAGGGCTGCGACCGGGAAAGCGGCAAGGCCCGCGATGACGAGCGCGCGCAGGATATGGCTGTTCATGCTCAGGCCTCCTGCGCCCGCTTGTGAAGTCGCGTTATCGCATCGAGAGACGACAGGATCGCCCCCTCCTGCCAGCAGCCGAGGTACGAGGCGTGCTCGCCCGCCAGCACGATGCGCCCGTCCATTTCCGTCAGCGTGCGATAGTGCTGCCTGCGGCTCTCCTCGCTCCAGATGGCGCAGCAGCCCAGCGACCAGGGAATGCGGCTCCAGGCCACCGAGGCGCCGTTGCTGAACTCCTTGCGATATTGCGGATGCAGGACCGAGCCCTGCGCCAGGCCGGTCTCGATCCGTTCGGCGGGCGACATACCTGCGATGTCCAGGCCGGCCATGTTCTTGGTATAGGCGCCAAGCAGCACGCCCGGCCCGGATGAATGATAGCCGTAGCTGGGATAGGAAACCTGCGAGATCTCGCCGCTGGTAAAGCTTATGCCGCCATAGATGTCGTCGTCCTGCTCCCAGAACCGGCGCTTGAACTCCAGCCCCATCTTGATGTGCGAGGTATAGGGCACGGCGCCGATCGCGGCCTTCATGGCGGGGGCGACCTGGACGTCGATCTGGCTCAGCACCGAAAGCGGGATGGTGCAGACGCACCAGTCGGCGGTCTCCTCCGAGACCTTGCCGCTTGCGGTATGTTCCCACGTCACGCGCACGCCGTGCGGGTCCTGGGCGATGCGGGTGACGCGCGCATGCATGGTGATAAGGTCGGCGACCTGTCTGGCGAAGCCCTTGCCGATCATGTCCACGCCGCCGACCGGCTGGAACATCGTCGTCTGCATCTCGTAATTCATGAAAAATGCCAGGGACTGCCACATGCCCGGCTTGAACAGCTCGTGCCGGTCGAGCAGGTGCGAGGGCACGGGCGCGCCGTCCGGGCCGCCCCCCGGACGCTTTTCCCATCCCCGGCGCGTCGAGGTATGCACGCTGCTGGTGTAGCGCAGGTTCTCGTCCAGCAGGCCCCAGCCACGCATCGCCTCTTTCAGCTGCGCGCGATCGTCCGGCGTCAGTTCCTGATCGAGCGTGTGCCCATCAATTGATTTCGCCAGAAGCTCGGCGACGACACCGGTGAAGTCGCACGCGACATCGCGATAGCGCATCGGCTTGCCGCCGAAAGCCTCCGCGCTCTGGACGAACGCATTGTAATTGAGCTGGATGAACGGTTCCAGCGCGACGCCGAACTGTTTGCAATAATGCAGCAGGGCGCGATGGTGATAGGGAATGCGCCACGGACCGGGATTGATGTAGTTCCCCGGCGAAAACTCCACTTTCTGGACGGGCGTGCCCATTTCCACAACGCGGTCGCCGCCGCGCAGCGTCCAGTTCCGCCCGCCGGGGCGGTCCTGATATTCCAGGATGCGAACGGAATATCCCGCCTTGCGTAATTCGTAGGCGGCGAGCATCCCCGCCAGCCCGGCGCCCAGCACAAGCACCTTCGACCCCTTGCGCGCGCCGGACAGCGCCGGCGGCCCCGAAAATCGTGAATCGGCCGCGTGGCCCATGACCGTCATCGCCTGGTAGAGGGCCGCGGTTCCCCCCGCGAGACCAAGCGCGGTCAGAAGCTGGCGTCGGGTCTGTGAGGCCATGAAGCTGTGGTTCCTTGTCGGCAAAGAGATGTCCCGACCTGCAAAGATCGGGGATGGGTATCGAAAGATCCCGTCCCGGCCACCTATAAGCATGACGTTTCCAACATGCAACAGAATGCATCTCTCCCCCGGAATGTATATGTTTGTGTATAAATTAATACATATTATTTCTAAACGCGAATGGGTGTTACATTCCGAAACCGAAATGTCGTAACCGTGATGCCGTCCGGCGTCCGGCCCGGGATTTGACCATAAAAGGGTGTCATATGGCGTCACGACATTCATTGCTGCTCGCAACGGCTTGCTTCTTCGGGTGCACGGGTGCAGCGCTTTCCCCTTCTGATGCGGAACCGCAACGCAATTCCACGAAGCAGGCGAAGCATGCCGCCGGCACGCCCGCCGCCTACCACCCGCCCGCCGACGCCGGCGAGGCCGTCATCGTGACGGGAACGCACGCCACCAACCGACACGCGCGCGACAGCGCCAGCCCGATCACTGTCGTCTCGGCCGCGACGCTGCGCCGTTCGGGCCAGATGAACCTGGCCGACGCGCTGACGCGTACCTATGCCTCGATCAACATATCGGCCAAGGGCAGCGACACGGCCGCGCTTACGTCGTCGATCCGCATGCGCGGGCTCAATCCGAACCAGGTCCTGGTGCTGGTGGATGGAAAGCGCCGTCACGTGACGGGCAATATCGTCCAGAACTCCGGCCCGCAGTTCGGCGCGACGCCGGTCGACCTGAACATGATCCCGGCCAACATGATCGACCATGTCGAGGTGCTGGAGGACGGGGCCGCCGCGATGTACGGCTCGGACGCCATTGCCGGCGTGGTGAACATCATCACGAAAAAGCAGGATCACGGGCTGAGCGTCAGCGCCCAGACGGGCGCGAACGCCTATAACGGCGATGGCTGGCAGTATCAGGTCAATGCCGACGGCGGCCTCAAGCTGGGCAACGACGGCTATGTCCATCTCAGCGGGCAGGTCTATCACACCGACCATTTCGTGGCCGGGGCGCAGGACCACCGCCTGCTCGGCTACTGGCCCACGGGCGCCAACACCACCGGCTATTATGCCGGCGTGGTGAAAAACGCCATGCGCGTGCCGACCGATTCCAACAAGATCATGAGCACGCCCGAGGAAACGCGCGAGAATCTCGGCATAGATTTCGGCAAGCCCATCGCCGAGAAGGTCGATTTCTACGGCCAGATCACCTATGCCCACCGCCATGCGGAGGCCATCCAGAACTATCGCGTCCCGAGCATTGCGCCTTCGCTGTATCCTTCGGGGTTCTCGCCCCTCGAAACCATCGAGGAAAACGACTATGCCGCCCTCCTGGGGGTCAAGGGGCATGATTTCCTCGGGTTCGACTGGGACGTCAGCACGGTCTACGGCGCGGACGAGGATATTGTCGGCAACAAGCACACCGCCAACACGGGAATGCTCGGCACGACCTGCAATAACGGCAACGTCGCGAATGTCTCGACCGAAGGGTGCGGCTGGTCGCCCACGACGGTCCGTTCGCTGAGCTATCGCAATGCCCAATGGACCAACAACCTCGATGTCCGCCGCCGCATCAACATCTTCAACACGGTGCCGATGGTGCTGGCCTTCGGCGGCGAACACCGGCTTGAAACCTACGAGATCGTGGCGGGCAGCCCGCCGTCCTACCAGGTTGGCGGCACGCAGGGGTACGCGGGCCTCGGCCCGCAAAGCGCGGGATCATGGAGCCGCGACATCTGGGCGGCCTATATCGACGGCGATTTCCACCCGGTGAAGCGCTGGGACCTCGATTTCGCGGGCCGTTTCGAGCATTACACCGATGTCGGCAATGCCGAGAACGGCAAGGTCTCGACCCGTGTGGACATCACCTCGCGCATTGCCGTGCGCGGCACGATCAGCACCGGCTTCCGCGCGCCCACCATGGCCGAACAGCACTACAGCACCATGAGCGTGGGCCCCAACAGCTCATCGGGGCTGCTGCCCGTCAGCTCGTCCGCGGCCCGGTCGCTGGGCGCCAGCCCGCTTCAGCCCGAACGCGCGGTCAGCGCCAGCGGCGGGTTTGTGGTCGAGCCGGTCAGCGGCTTCCACGTCGAGGCGGACGCCTACCAGATCAACCTGCGTAACCGCATCGGCCAGGGCGGCAGCACGAAAGGGGCCGCGGCGGTCAGCGCCATCCAGGCGATGGGCTATGCCCTGCCCACCGACTCGCTGGATGTCGCCAACGTATCGACCTATTACTTCGCCAATGGCGCCAGCACGCGGACGCAGGGGCTGGACATCAAGGCGGACTATACGTTCCACCTGCATCGCTACGGCAATCTGGCGCTGAGCATGGCGCTCGACCTCAACCGCACGCGGCTGCATCACAACGGCCTGTCGCAGACCGGCGCGCCGCTGCTGAACGCGCAGACGATCGGCTATCTGACCACCGCCTATCCGCGCAGCAAGATCATCCTGAACCTCTATTACACCGTCGGAAACTGGGACGTGAACCTCCGCCAGACCCGCTACGGCGAGACGACGGACATGATGACCTACCAGGACTGGACCGACAGCGCGCTGCGGTGCCCGGCGGGCGGCGCGTTGCGCTCTTCCAATTCCTGCTTCGGCCAGTTCAAGAACACCCCGCGCTGGCTGACCGATCTGGAAATCGGCTATCGTCTGGACAACCACTGGCATTTCGCGGTCGGCGGCAACAATCTGTTCAATATTCGCCCGCGTCGCCTGCCGGACGTGCTCAACTCCCTGGGCGCCGCCGTCTACGACCAGAACGCGGCGCAGGTGCCGATCAACGGCGGCTATTACTACGGGCGGATCAACGCGACCTTCTGATGCCGACGGAAGGCAGGGGCCTCGGCCCTTGCCGGGTTCGGGCAGCGCCCCGTTTGTCCCGACGGCCGGCGGCTGATACGGTGACGCCAGTCGTCTTGCCCGAGGATACATGCTGCTGATCCGCCCCCTGGTGCCCGCCGATTTCGATGCGGTCTGGCCGGTCCTGCGCGATGTCGTGCGCGCGCAGGAGACTTATGCGCTGGACCCCGAGATGGATCGCGATGCGGGATGGCGCCTGTGGGCCGAGACGCCGCGCGCGACGTTCGTGGCCGAACGCGACGGGGTGGTCCTGGGCAGCTATTACATCAAGCCCAATGCCGCCGGGCCGGGCGACCATGTGTGCAATTGCGGCTATATCGTCGCACCCGCCGCGCGGGGCCAGGGGGTGGCGGGGGCGTTGTGCGCGCATTCGCTGCGCGTGGGGCGCGAGATGGGGTTCGCCGCCATGCAGTTCAATTCGGTCGTGGCCACCAACACCGTCGCGATCGGGCTGTGGCGGAAGCACGGCTTCGCCATCGTGGGCACGCTGCCCGGCGCCTATCGCCATGCCACGCTGGGCGTGGTGGATTGCCACGTCATGTACCGCAGGCTGGACGCGGCATAGGGGACGGCCAGGAGGGACGCCCGCCATGCCCACGAAACTGATCGCCGTGCTGATCGCGGTCAGCGAGGACCGCCCGATGGTGCTGACGCTGGAGGGGGGGCGGGTGCTGCCCTCCGGCCCGCTGGAGGCCGGGCACCGGTCGTTGCAGACCGGCCTGCGGCTGTGGGTCGAGCGGCAGACCGGGCATGCGCTGGGCCATGTCGAACAGCTTTACACCTTTGCCGACGCGCCGGACAACGATGCCGGCGACGAGCGCAGCGTGCTGATTTCCTACCTGGCGCTGACCCGCATCCATCGCGGGGAGCATGGCTGGCGCAACTGGTACGACTATTTCCCGTGGGAGGACCAGACCGCCCCCGACGGCCGCGCCCTGGTCGCGCGGATCGCGGCGCGGCTGGAGGACTGGGCCCGCGCCGCGCCGCCGGCCCTGGGCGCCGTCCGCCGCCAGCGCATCGCCCTGACCTTCGGGCTGGAGGGGCTGGGCTGGGACGACGAGCTGGTGCTGCAACGCTATGAACTGCTGTGGGAGGCCGGGCTGGTGCCGGAATCGGCGCCGCCCGGAGGGGCGGCCGTGCGGGGCCAGGACATGGCGGGCGACGGGCGGCGCATCCTGGCCACCGCCATGGCGCGGCTGCGCGCCAAGATCCGCTATCGCCCCGTGATCTTCGAACTGATGCCCGACAGCTTCACGCTGCTGCACCTGCAACGCACGGTCGAGGCGGTGGCCGGGCAGGCCATGCACAAGCAGAATTTCCGCCGCCTGATTACCCAGCAGGACCTGGTGGAGGAAACGGCGGAGGTCGCCCCCGACACGCGCGGCCGCCCCGCCCGGCTGTTCCGTTTCCGGCGCGAGGTGATCGGGGCGCGGCGGATAGCCGGATCGAAACTCCCCCTCACCCGTCCCGTCTGAAAACGCGGTTTGCCGGCGATCCGACGCGCGTTTTCAGACGGGACCCGGTCCGATATCTCGCCCCCCATGGACGGCGCCTTTCCAGCCTGGCGGGCGGGCTGGTCACAACGCTGTCATGTCGATGCCTCTTGACGCGGCGCGCGCGCGGGCCAATCACAGGGGTGAACTGATGTGGCCTAATTATACTCATAACGAGCATAATTAGGCCGAGGGAGCCGTACATGTCCGAGACCCTGACCGCCTCGCCCCGCCTCGAAGCCCTGTACGACCGCGTCGCACGGGTCGTCCCCCGGATGGAGTGGGAGATGTTCGCCGACGATATCGCGGCCATCCTCGACCTCAAGCGCCGGCATCGGGCGGTGATCCTGGCGCATAATTACCAGACGCCGGAAATCTTCCACTGCATCGCCGACATCCGGGGCGACAGCCTGGCCCTGGCGCGCGACGCCCAGGGGCTGGACGCCGACGTGATCGTCATGGCCGGGGTGCATTTCATGGCCGAGACCGCCAAGATGATGAACCCGGACAAGACGGTGCTGATCCCGTCCCTGCAGGCCGGATGCTCGCTGGCGGATTCGATCACCGCGGCAGACGTGCGGGCGCTGAAGCGCGCCCATCCGGGCGTGCCGGTCGTCACCTATGTCAACAGCACGGCCGAGGTGAAGGCCGAGAGCGATATCTGCTGCACCTCGGCCAACGCGCGGCACATCGTCGAGAGCCTGGGCGCGCCCCGCGTCATCATGATCCCCGACGAATATCTGGCGCAGAACGTCCAGAAGCAGACCGGGGTCGAGATCATCACCTGGGCCGGCCATTGCGAGGTGCACGAGCGCTTCACCCCGCAGGACATCCGCGACTGGCGCCGCGACAACCCCGGCGTCGCCGTGCTGGCCCATCCGGAATGCCCGCCCGGCGTCGTCGCCGAGGCCGATTTTTCCGGCTCGACGGCGGCGATGTCGGATTTCGTGGCGCACGGCGCGCACGACAAGGTCCTGCTGGTGACCGAATGCTCCATGAGCGACAACCTGGCGGCCGCCCATCCCGCCATTGATTTCGTGCGGCCCTGCAACCTGTGCCCGCACATGAAGCGCATCACCCTGCCCGCCATCCGCCACGCGCTGGAGAGCCTGACGCACGAGGTCACGATCCCGGCCCCTCTGCTGGCGGGCGGACGCCGCGCGGTGGAACGGATGCTGGCGGCATGACCGACCTTGCCGCCCTTGCCGGGCGACCGGTCATTGCCGGGGCCGGCCTGGCCGGCCTGGCGACCGCCCTGCTGATGGACCGGCCGTGCGTGGTGCTGTCGCCCGCGCCGCTGGCCGCCGATGCCGCCAGCACCCTGGCGCAGGGCGGCATCGCCGCCGCAATCGGCCCGGACGACACGCCCGAACTGCATGCGCGCGACACGCTGGCCGCGGGCGCGGGGCTGTGTGACCCGGTGGCGGTGGAGGCCATCACGCGGGCGGGGCCGGACGCCGTGGCGGCGCTGGCCGGGCTGGGGGTGGCGTTCGACCGCCGGCCCGACGGCAGGCCCGACCTGCATCTGGAGGCCGCCCATTCCCGCCCGCGCATCGCCCATGCCAACGGCGACGGCACGGGGGCCGAGATCATGCGCGCGCTGGTCGCCCGCGTCCGCGCCACGCCGCGCATCGCCGTGCTGGAGGGCGCGGCCCTGCGCCGGGTGGTGGTCGCGGACGGGCGCGTGGCCGGCGTGCTGGCCACGCGCGCCGGGCAGGCGGTGACCATCCCGACCGCCGCCTGCGTGATCGCCACCGGCGGAGTCGGCGCGCTGTTTCCCACCACGACCAGCCCGGCCGGCGGGCTGGGGTCCGGCCTGGCCTGCGCCGCGCGCGCCGGGGCGACCCTGCGCGACATGGAATTCGTGCAGTTCCACCCGACGGCCCTGGACCCGTCGGCCCTGGATTCGGCGGCCCCGCACGCCGGCCACGCGCCGCGCGCGCTGGTCAGCGAGGCGGTGCGCGGCGCAGGCGCGCTGCTGATCGACGAGACCGGGGCCCGCTTCACCGACGAACTGGCCCCGCGCGATGTCGTGGCGCGGGCCATCCAGGCGCATCTGGCGGCCGGGCACCGCGTCCTGCTGGATGCCCGCGCGGCGACGCACGGGCAGTTCGCGCGGCATTTCCCCGGCATCGCGCGGGCCTGCCTGGCCCATGGGATCGACCCCGACCGCGACCCCATCCCGGTCCGTCCGGCCGCGCATTACCATATGGGCGGCATCGAGACCGACCTGCACGGCCGGACGTCGGTGCCGGGCCTGTGGGCCTGCGGCGAGGCCGCATCCACCGGCCTGCATGGCGCCAACCGCCTGGCCAGCAATTCGCTGCTGGAAGCCTTCGTCTGCGGCGGCTTCGTCGCGTGCGACCTGGACGGGGCATCCCTGCCGCTCCCCGGCCCGGTGTCGGCGCAGGACATCGCCCCGCCCCAGGCGGCGCACCTGGCCGATGTGCGCGCGCTGGTCGGACGCGCCGCCGGCATCCTGCGCGACGCCGATGGCCTGCGCCGGGCGGCCCGCGCCCTGGCGCCGCATGTGCCGCATGACGACCATGCCCTGGTCGGCGCGCTGCTGTGCCTGACCGCGCTGGAGCGGCACGAGAGCCGGGGCGGCCATTACCGGACCGATTACCCGGACACCGCACCCGTTACCGTCACCAGCCGTATCACCCTGGCGCGGGCGTGGCCCACCCTGGCGGCCCTGGCCGCGCCCGTCGCCCGCCTTCCTTCAGGAGCCCTGATCTCATGACGCCGCTGCCCGATTTCATGCTCGAACCCCTGGTGCGCGCCGGCCTGCTGGAAGATTTCGGCTGCGGCGGCGACCTGACCACCGACGCCCTGGCCGCGCCGGGCCAGATCCTGCACACCGCCCTGGTCGCACGGCAGGACGGCGTGGTGGCCGGCCTGTCGCTGGCCCGGCTGGCCTTCACGCTGATCGACCCCGCCGTGCGCTTCACGGTCGAACGCCCTGACGGCAGCACCGTCGCGCCCGGCACATGCATCGCGCGCGTCGTCGGCGCCGCGCCGGCGATTCTGGGCGGCGAGCGGGTGGCGCTGAATTTCCTGTCGCATCTCAGCGGCATCGCCACGGCGACGGCCGGAATCGTCCGCGCCGTCGCGGGCACCCGCGCGCGCGTCTGCTGCACGCGAAAGACGCTGCCGGGGATGCGCGCGATCCAGAAATACGCCGTGCGGGCCGGGGGAGGATCCAACCACCGCTTCCGCCTGGACGATGCGATCCTCATCAAGGACAACCACATCGCCCTGGCCGGCGGCAGCGTGCGCGCGGCCCTGGACGCCGCCCGCGCCCGCGCCGGCCATCTGGTCAGCATCGAGCTGGAGGTCGATACGCTGGACCAGTTGGCCGAAGCGTTGCAGGCCGGCGGCGCGGACGTGTTCCTGCTGGACAACATGACGCCCGCCCAGTTGCGCGACGCGGTGGCGATGGTGGCCGGTCGCGCCCTGACCGAGGCCTCGGGCGGCATCACCCCCGACACCGCCGCCGCCATCGCGGCGACCGGGGTCGATATCCTGTCGCTGGGATGGCTGACGCATACGGTGCGCGCCCTGGATATCGGGCTGGATTACGACAGCCGGGGCATGTAGGCGCGTCGGATCGCCGGCAGGCGGCCTTGTGAGACAGCCTCTCAGGACGCCGCCCGGTCGTGGCGCAGGCCGGGCGCGCGTCCGGCGGCGATTTCCACCCGGTTGCGGCCGCGTTCCTTGGCGCTGTAAAGCGCCATGTCGGCGCGCGCCAGCGGATCGCCGGCGTGGGTGTCCCACGCGGTGATGTCCGAAATGCCGATGCTGACGGTGAAGTCGATCGCCCGGCCCCGCACGATGGCCGGGTTGGCCGCGACCCTGCGGCGCAGCCTCCTGGCGAAAAGTTCGGCCTGCGCCAGGTCGGCGCCCGGCAGGCAGGCGGCGAATTCCTCGCCGCCCAGCCGGCCGGCGCTGTCGGTCACGCGCAATGTCGTACGCAACATCGTGGCGAAATGGCGGATCACCGCGTCGCCGACCGTATGGCCGTATGTATCGTTGATGATCTTGAAATGGTCGATGTCGATCATCAGCACGGCCGCGCGGCTGTCGTCCCCCTCGCCGCCCGCCGCGTAGCAGTCGCCCTGGCAGGTCGCGGCCCGGCTGACGCCCTGGAAGGCCTCGTCCAGCCGTTCGGCGAAGGCGCGCCGGTTGGGCAGCTGGGTCAGATGGTCGATGCACGCCAGGTCCTTCAGTTCCTGTTCCACGCGCTTGTGCTCGGTCACGTCGACAACCAGGCCGTGCCACAGGATGCCGCCGTCCTTCTGGCGGACCGGGTGGGCGTCGATCTTCCGCCAGCGCAGGCCATGGACGGGCAGCAGCACGCGGAACGTGCAGTGCCACGGCGCCAGGTCGGCGGCCGAGGCCGCGCGCGTGGCACGGTAGAGATCCAGATCCTCGGGGTGGATGCGTGCTTCCAGCGGGGCGACGGTCGTGGCCACCTGCCGGGGCAGGAGTTCGAAAATATCCGCGATCCGCATGCTGGCATAGGACAGGCAGGCGGCGCCGTCGGCGGCCTGGCGGTACTGGAAGACCAGGCCGGGGATTTCGTTCGTCAGGTTGGCGATCAGGTCCCGGCTGGTCCGCAGTTCCTCGGCCAGCAGGCGCATCGAGGTGATGTCGGTGGTCGTCCCCACCATCCGCAGGGGCCGGCCGGCGGCGTCGCGTTCGATGGCGCGGCCACGGCTGAGGACCCATTTATAGGCGCCGTCCTTGCAGCGCAGCCGGTGTTCGACCTCGTAGCCCGGACTTCGTCCCTCGAAATGGGCCTGCATGGTCGCCTGCACATAGGCCAGATCGTCGGGATGCACGCGGTCGTAGCTGTCCTCGATCCGGTTCGAGACCTCGTCGGGCCGATAGCCCAGCAGTTCGGCCCAGCCCTGCGAATAACGGATTTCCCCGGTGGCGATGTTGCGGTCCCAGATGCCGGTCCCACTGCCCGCGATCGCCTGGGCCATGATATCCGCGAAATCCTGCACCTGCTCGACGTCCCCCCGGTACGTGTCGGCCCGATCATAACGACATGCGGCCGCCTACCGCAACGCCGCACGGCCCGCCATGGCAGGGAACACGGTTCAGGGAAGGTCTTTGTGGAGGTCTTCCATCGTATCGCGGATATGCTGGGCCACCTGTCGTTCCACCAGGTCGGCATCGCCCCCCAGCCAGGTCTCCAGCAGCGCCTGGTGGGCGATGTGGGCGCGTTCGTAGCGGTCCTCGGACCGCAGATGGAAGCGGATATACCGGTCGGCCAGGACGTTGATCCGTTCGACGAAGGACATCGTCAGCGTCCCGGCGCCGGGCTGGATCAGCGCCAGGTGGAAGGCGCGGTTGTAGGCGCCGGTATCCGGGTCGTCATGGCGTTCCGCCCGGCGCAGGCGGGTCAGGGCCATCCGGGCGGCGCTGTGATCGGCGGCGGTGGCCATGCGGCAGCCCCGGGCGGCGGCGGGCGGTTCCAGTTGCAGGCGCAGGATGAAGACTTCCTCGGCCTCGGCCGAGGACAGGGTGCTGACCGAGAAGCCGCGATTGGGATGGGACAGGACCAGCCCGTCCTGCTCCAGCCGGGCCAGGGCCTCGCGCAGCGGAATCTTGCTGACGCCCAGTTCGGTGGCGATCGTATCCTGGCGGATCGGATCGCCGTCCGGCAGGGCGCCGCTGAGGATTCGGTCGCGAATCAGGTAATACAGCTGATCCGAAATGGTCCGGATCGTCAGCGGACGGTCGGCGATCGCGGGCAGGGGTTTGCCTATGGGCATGTGGGGAAGCAACCTCCTGGCAGCGCGGAAAAACCGGAGCCGGCCCGTTTGCCATCGGGCCGGCCCCATTTTCATCAAGGGAGCCGAAAGCGTGTTTCGGAAGCGGGTCCGCCGGCGATCCGGGGCATCGCGCCCTGCGGGATACGACAGAATGACCTTGCCTGACAGACCCGCTTACAAAACAATTCTGACCGGTCAGACAATCTGGAAACCCTGCCAGAAGACGTCCTCGCGGTCGATCCAGATTGTGTTCAGGCCGGTCGAAATCGCGCTGCCGGTAATCAGGGGCACGATCGCCGGCCGGCCGGCGAGGTCGGTTTCGCAGTCGATCGCACCGATGAAACGGCTGCGGATGAAGCTGTCATGCGCGAAGCGGGCGCCGACCTTCAATTCGCCACGACCCCACAGATGCGCCAGACGGGCGGACGTGCCGGTGCCGCAGGGGCTGCGGTCGATGGCGCGATCGCCGTAGAACACGGCGTTGCGGCCCTGCCCCGGCGCGTCGCCCGGTTCGGCCCACAGCACATGGCTGACGCCGGCGATGGTCGGGTCCAGCGGATGGACGGGGTGGCAGGCGGCCCGCACGGCCGCGCGCACCCGCGGGCTGAGCTCCAGGATACGCTGCGCGCCCAGTTCGTCGAGGGTGCGATAGGGGCCCTGGGGTTCGACGATGGCGTAGAAATTGCCCCCGTAGGCGACATCGACCACCATCGGGCCGAATCCGGGTACGTCGATTTCGACCCCGGTCGCCGCGACATAGGCCGGGACGTTGCGGATGGTGACCGAGGTCACGCGCCCGCCCTCGGTCGTGTAGGAGACGCCGATGGTGCCGGCCGGGACCTCCAGCGTCAGGCGGCCGGGTTCACGCGGGACGATCAGCCCGTGCTCCAGCGCGAAGGTGACCAGCCCGATCGTGCCATGCCCGCACATGGGCAGGCAGCCGCTGGTTTCGATGAACAGGAGGCCGGCGTCGGTGTCCGGCCGGGTGGGGGGATAGATGAACCCGCCCGACATCATGTCATGTCCGCGCGGTTCGAAGCACAGGCCGGTGCGGATCCAGTCGAAGCGGGCCAGGAAATCCTGCCGGCGTTCGCTCATGGACGTGCCGCGCAGCAGGGGCGCGCCGCCGGCGACCAGCCGGACCGGGTTGCCCGCCGTATGTCCATCGACGCAGAAGAAAGTATGACGCATCGCGTGCCCCCTGGTCCGGATGGGATGGTCCGGCCGCTGGCCGGGCCGGTGTGCCCGAGGTTAGAAGAACGACCTGTCCACGATCATGGAGCCGCCATGGAACCCGCCTGCCCCGGACCGAAATCAGCCACAGGGACGGGTGGCGGCGGCGCGTTCGACCATCGCCGTGACCGCCGCCCGGCGGGCGCCGGACAGCGGCAGGCGCGGCATGCGTACCCGCTCGCTGCCGCGTCCCATGATCTGTTCGGCCAGCTTGATGGCCTGCACCAGGTCGTGTTCGGCATCGAGGTGCAGCAGCGGCATGAACCAGCGATAGATCGCCAGCGCCCGTTCCATGTCGCCCTGGGCCAGGGCCGCGACCAGCGCCACGGATTCCTGGGGGAAGGCGCTGGTCAGGCCCGAGATCCAGCCCTGCGCCCCCAGCATCAGCCCTTCCAGGGCGACGTCGTCCAGCCCCGCCATCAGCACGAAGCGGTCGCCGAACGCATTGAGCAGGTCGGTATAGCGGCAGGTGTTGGCCGAGCTTTCCTTGACCGCCACGATCGTCCGGATCGCGGCCAGCCGTTCCAGCACCGGCAGGGTGATGTTCACCCGGTAGGCGGTGGGGTTGTTGTACAGCATGATCGGCAGGTCGGACGCTGCCGCGACGGTGGAGAAATGGGCTTCGAGTTCGGCCTCGGTGGGGACGTAGACCATGGCGGGTAGCACCATCAGCGCGTCGGCGCCGATGCGCGCGGCGTCGGCGGCGAAGCGCGCGGCACGGGCGGTGGTCAGTTCCGACACGCCGACGATGATGGGCACGCGCCGGTCCACGACCTCGCACGCCGCGCGGAGAAGGGTTCGTTTCTCCTCGGGTTCCAGCGAATTGTTCTCGCCGCAGGTGCCCATGACCACCAGGCCGTGCACCCCGTCGCGCACCAGCGCGTCCAGCACGCCCTGCGTCGCCGCGATGTCGATCGCACCATCCGCCGCGAACTGTGTCGTCGCGGCGGGGAATACGCCTGTCCACTTCATCGTGCGCCTCGCTTGCTTTCGATTTTGTTTCGTTTATCGTATACGTGTCGATATTGAAAGGACGAAATCATCCTGCCTTCGCCCCCTTCCGGCATGAGCGACATGCCCGAACCCCTTGCCCCGACGCCCCCCCGGACCGCCATCGTCGTGGGCGGCGGGCTGGTCGGGCTGTGCTGCGCGCGGGCCCTGCGCGCGGCGGGGCTGGAGGTCACGCTGGTCAGCGAGCCCCGCTACGCGGCGCCGGCGTCCTCGGGCAATGCGGGGCATATCGCGACCGAACAGGTGATGCCGCTGGCGTCGCCGTCGGCGCTGGCCTCGGCCCCCGGACGGCTGTTCCTGCGCGGCGGCGCGCTGGATTTCGGCTGGACGCGGCCGGGGGCCTGGGTGCCGTGGCTGCGCCATTACCTGCAGGCCTGCCGCCCCGCCCGCGCCCAGGCGGGCCAGCAGGCGCTGCGGGACCTGCTGGCCGAGGCGCTGCCGGCCTGGCGGCGGATGACGGCCGAACTGGGCCGGCCCGACCTGCTGGACGAAGGCGGGCATCTGATGTTCTGGCACGATCCCCAGCGCGCCGGGCCGGGCATGGCGCACTGGCTGGCCGCCGATACCGGCACCGCCACCGTCCGCAAGCTGGACGAGGACGAATTTCCCAACCTGGACGGCGTGCTGGCCCATCGCCCCTGCGGCGCCCTGAAGCTGGAGGGCACCGGGCGGGTCACCATCAGCCCCGGCACGGTGATGAACATCCTGTCCGACACGCTGTATGGGGCGCAGGTGCGGCGCGTGGCCGCGCGCGCGGTGGGGCTGGCGCGCGACGACGCAGGCACGGCGGTGCATCTGACGGGCGGGGAGGTGCTGGTGGCCGACCGGGTGGTCATCGCCACCGGCGTCGGCAGCAAGGCGCTGTTGCGGACGGCGGGCCTGTCCGCGCCGGTGGTGGCCGAGCGCGGATACCACATCGAATGGGACCATGGCGGCATGCCCGCCCTGCCGCCGATGGTGTTCGAGGAACGGTCGATGATCGTCAGCCGGTTCGGCGCGCGGTTGCGGACGTCGTCCTTCGTCGAGTTCACGGCCCCCGACGCCCCGGCGGACCCCCGCAAATGGCGCTACCTGGAAGAGAACGTCCGCGACCTGGGCCTGCCGGTCGCCTCGGGCTTCAGCCACTGGATGGGGTCGCGCCCGACCCTGCCGGACTACCTGCCCGCCATCGGGCCGCTGCCCGGCCTGCCGGGCGCGATCGCGGCCTACGGACACCAGCATCTGGGCCTGACGCTGGCGCCGCTGACCGCCGAACTGGTGTGCGCGCTGGCGACCGACATCGCCCCGCCGATCGCGCTGGCGCCCTTCCGGCCCGAGCGATTCAGCCGGATACGCCACGTCCAGCCCCTACAACCCGCCCTGGCGCAACCGCCCCCGACATAACCCCCGACACAAGGCGTTCCATGCACACCCGCACCCCCGCCGCTTCCTCCTTCCCTGCCCCCGACGCGCCTGTCGGCGAAGCGCCGTCCGATCATTTCCGCCGGTCGCTGTCGCTGCTGGACCTGACGATGATCGGCTTCGGGTCCATCTTCGGGTCGGGCTGGCTGTTCGCGGCGTCGAACGTGTCGGCCATCGCGGGGCCGGCCAGCGTCGTCTCCTGGGGGGTCGGCGGGCTGGCGGTGCTGCTGCTGGGGCTGGTCTTCTGCGAACTGGGGGCGGCGCTGCCGCACGCGGGGGGCGCCGTGCGCTATCCGGCCTACAGCCATGGGCCGCTGCTGGGCTTCCTGATGGGGCTCATCACCGTGATCGCGTTTTCCAGCCTGATTTCCATCGAAATCGTGGCGGCGCGGCAATATGCCGGGGCGTGGATCCCCGGACTGACCCGCAAC
Source organism: Gluconacetobacter johannae (assembly GCF_014174305.1). Lineage (GTDB taxonomy): Bacteria > Pseudomonadota > Alphaproteobacteria > Acetobacterales > Acetobacteraceae > Gluconacetobacter > Gluconacetobacter johannae. Next base: position 54,464 of record NZ_JABEQH010000023.1, read on the forward strand.
GCGGCTGGCGACCCGACCTGGGCGGGCTGGCTGGTGCAGCTTGCGGTGCTGGCCGGGCTGCTGCGGCTGAACCTGGCGCCGGTCCGCACCTTCGCGCTGTTCAACAACATCGTCACATTGTTCAAATTCTGCGTGCCGTTGCTGGTGATCGTCGTGCTGCTGGGCCACATGGATGCCGGCGCCTTCACCCGCCACGGCTTCGCCCCCGCCGGCGGGGCCGGGATCGAGGCCGCGATTTCCACCGGCGGCATCATCTTCGCCTATCTGGGCCTGACGCCGATCATCGCGGTCGCCAGCGAGGTCCGCGACCCGCAGCGCACCATTCCGCTGGCGCTGACGGCGTCGGTGCTGATGGCGACGGCGGTGTACGTGCTGCTGCAGGTCGCCTTCGTCGGCAGCGTGCCCGACCGGCTGCTGGCCGGCGGGTGGGCCGGCATCGCCCACATCCTGGCGCTGCCGTTCCATGACATCGCGATGACGGTCGGGGCGGTCTGGCTGGCGACGCTGGTGGTGGCGGACGCCATCGTCTCGCCCGCCGGGACGGGCAATATCTACATGGGCGCATCGCCCCGCATCATCTACGGCTGGGCGCGCGGCGGCACCTTTCCCGCCCTGTTCGCCCGCGTCGATCGCGGCAGCGGCGTGCCGCGCCCGGCCTTGTACCTGACCTTCGTGATGGCGGTGTTCTGGACGCTGCCCTTTCCCTCCTGGCAGGCGCTGATCGGCGTGGTGTCGTCGGCCCTGATGATGAGCTACGCCTTCGCGCCCATCGCCGCCGCCGCCCTGCGCCGCACCGCGCCGGACCTGCCCCGGCCGTTCCGCCTGTCGCGCATGGCCGTGATGGGGCCGCTGTCGTTCATCGTCGCGTCGCTGATCGTCTACTGGTCCGGATGGCAGACCGTGTCGTGGCTGCTGACCCTGCAACTGGTGCTGGGGATCGGCTTCCTGGCCTGGTGGGGGGCCGCACGGCGGCCGGGCCATCGCGGGCAGGTGCGCCATACCGGCTGGGTGCTGGTCTATTTCGCCGGCATGGTGGTGCTGTCGGGTGTCGGCAGCTTCGGCGGCAGCGGCATCCTGCCGCATCCGCTGGACGATGCCGCCGTCGGGCTGTTCGCCCTGGCCATCTACCTGTGGGCCGAGCGCAGCGGCAGCCCGGCGTTCATGGAACAGGCCAGCCGGTGAAACCCCGCCGCCGGGCGCATCCGGCGGACCGGCGCAACTTTTCCACGTGCCGGAGGTTAGGGCGAGACAGATCGTCCTTGATTGTCCCTTCCAGTTACAAAACATCGTGGCATTTTATGATGAAATAGAAACGTCCTGGCCGCCGTACAGGCGGATGCCGGGCCTGCGGGCCAGCGCGTCCCGACCGCCGATGAGGGCCGGGCCATGAGGGAGTACCTATCCTGTTCCATCCGGTCGAAAGACGGAGCATGCGGCCCATGACGACCCTCGCCACCCTGCCGCTGACGCGCATGCGCGTGACGCCCAACCTGATGACGACCGCCATCGGCACGATCCTGGTGACCTCCGAGATCGGCTCCGACACGCAGAGGATCGTGATCCGCACCCGCATGGTCACGGAGCGACAGGCGCGGCCGGGCCTGCTGATGGTCCAGGACAAGCTGTCGGGATATTTCGTGCCGGATGAGGACTGCGGCGCTTTCGTCCGCAACGCCCTCGACGCGACCGACCTGCTGATGCCCGTGCTGAAGGATATTTTGCCGGGCCTGCGCTATATGGACAATGCCTGCGTGCGCGGCGACGTATGGCACCTCAGCGACGAATCCGGCACCCTGTTCGCCGGCGTCGCCGTCGGGTCGGCCCCGCTGGAAACGGCGATCTCGGGCTATGCCCGGATCGTCGACGGGCGCATCGGCGAGATCGTGGCCGCCCGCCGCCTGACCTATCTGGGCCGGCTGGACCTGACGGTGGCGCCGGGCATTCCAACCCTGGCCTGAGGCCCTGGACCCCGATCATGGATAACGGATTGGTTTCCAAAGGCCTGTGGCCTTTGGCGGGTTTCAGGGCAGCGCCCTGAGATTCTTGCGAAATGCGACCTTCGCGCCTATGGGGCGACACCCCACGAAAAAGGGCGCCGGCCCCTTGCGGTTCCGGCGCCCCGATCGGTGATCCGTGGGGGGATCAGACCGAGTAATACATCTCGAATTCCGCCGGATGGGGCGTGTGTT
>NZ_JABEQH010000024.1 GCF_014174305.1 Gluconacetobacter johannae
TTGCCCGCCGCGTCGATCCGCGCCGACATCCCGGCCTCGCGCATCCATGCCGCCAGCCGGTCCAGCGTCGCGCCATGGCCCGCGCCCAGATAGGGCCGGAACAGCAGCCCCAGCTCGTCCGAATAGGGCGCCGCGCCCAGTTCGTCGCACCGCGCCACCGCGCGCGCCCCCGATGGCGACGTCACCATGCCGCCACCGCCTCATGTTCAGGACGATCCGAAGAACATCTCACGACGACATCGACTCCTCAGACGGCGATGCGGGATTCTTGTATACAAGATAATTTTTGTATACAAGATGACACGGAAAACAACCGCAATCCGCGCGCCAGGCCGCGCGCCAAGGGCGGCGGGTCAATCGGCCGATCCCTGGAGGGCCGCCTTCAGATGGTTCAGCCGGCTGGACACGCTGCGATAGTTCAAGGCCTTCTCGACATGCCGCAGGTGGACGTCCATCAGGCGCGCGGCCTCGGTCGTATCCCCTGTCTCCAGCGCGTCGATGATCCCGCCATGCTCGCCACAGGATTCGTGCGCGTCGTGCGAGGACTGATACAGGGCCGCGATCAGCACCGTCCGCGTCGTGAGGTCCTGCAACAGGGACGCCAGAACCGGGTTGCCCAGCGTTTCCGCAAGGCAGACGTGGAAATGGCCCAGGAGATAGCTGCGCTCCGCCCGGTCGCCACCGGCGATGGCCTTCTGCTCGGCACGCACATGCTCGCGCAATGCCCGGATCATTCCGGCGTCCGCCCTGCCGATGGTGACCAGCATGCCGACTTCCAGCGCGCGCCGGGCGTCGATCGTGTGGCGCGCCTCCTCGACCGACGGCTCCACCACGAACCAGCCGCGACGCGCGGACACTTCCACGATCCCGCGCGCCTGAAGACGCATCATCGCCTCCCGCACCAGGGTACGAGACACCCCGAATATCTCGGCCAGTTCCTTTTCGCCCAGGCGTTCCCCCGGCGCGATACGCCCCGAGAGCGCCGCATGGATGATGCGGTCCTCGATCAGGTGAGGATTCTTGTGTGCATCGTTGGCATCGGGGTCTCGCATACAAGGAATATGAGCAAGCGCGCCGCGTTCCGCAATGACCATCACATCCGGCGGCAAACGTCTCTTTGGCCGATGGTGGGCTATTTTTTGTTCGTTTGCACAACATGGTGCCCACAACTTAGGCCACCCTGTCAGGAATCCGGTCCGGATGGGGTGCTGCGACCTCCATTTAGTCCATATTTATCAATATATTATGATGTCGTTATAAATTTTTTGTAATTTTATCGGAAGACTGCACTTTTCAAGAGCGATTCGATCTATCTTGTCTTATATCTTGTATGCAACAAGACGACGAATATCGCGGCCGATTTGTAGACCATTCTGAACCATCACTCACCGGGACCGTGCCGGCCTGCCAGCATCGCCCGACAGGATACGGCGCTGCAAAGTCGTTCTTTGTGATATTACGCAATAGACAAGGTGAAACAGACATGTTCCGTCCACGGCGCCCCGGGCCTTCATTCCGGCAACAGGCTGTCATGACCAGTATTCTGGCAAGCGTTCTTTTGCCATTACCTGCCCTGGCGGACGCCGGAGGGACGTCGTTACAGTCCGCACAGGCCGGCGCGCCGTCACGCCCCGCGCACGCGGCACCCCACCCTGCCCGCTCGTCGGAAGGCGAAGCCGTCATGGTCTCGGCGCGGCGCGGCGCGACCGGCGCGGGCCAGCACAACGCCCATTCGGAAACGGTGATTACCCGCCAGGACCTGGTCAACCGCAACATTCGCACCATGACCGACATCCAGCGCGTCGCACCGAACCTCAGCATCCAGCCCTCCTTCGGCTCGGGCGCCCTGAACTTCACCCTGCGCGGCGTGGGCCTGATGGACTTCACGCAGAACAACACCCCCTCGACCATGCCCTATCTCGACGGCGTGGCCCTGCCCGTCTCGATCATGACGACCGGCATGATGTTCGACCTGGACGATATCTCCATCGCCCCCGGACCGTCCGGCTATACGCATGGCCAGGCGACGACGGGCGGCGAAATCGACTTCCACACCGCCGACCCGACGCCCCAGTTCCATGCCGGCCTGACCGAGGACATCGCCAGCTACGGCCGCAACCGCGTCGAAGGCTATGTCTCGGGGCCGCTGTCGAAATCCGTCTCGTTCCGTATTGCCGGCCAGTCCATGACCGGCGGCGGGTACCAGCATAATGCGGCCGGCCAGGGCTTCGGCAACGCCGACCTGGGCGCCTTGCGCGCCAAGCTGAAATGGGACATCGACAACACGTCCAACCTCGTCATCGGCGGCCACTGGACAACCGACCAGTCCGAATATGCCTCGGGCCACAATCTCTACAATTCGTATCATGTACCGGTGACGCAGGACCTCTACCAGACCGAATGGGGCCTCGACCCGCGGTTTGCGAAAATTCTCGGCATTGATGGCAGCAACACCAAGCCGCGCGAGGACAATCTGTTCTGGGGCGCCAACGTACGGTACACGAAGAATTTCGACTGGGGGCGGCTGTCGACGATCAGCGCCTACGAAATGGCCGACGAGCACGAACTGACGAACCAGACGGACTCGGTCGCGGCCTATGGCAACATGTTCCGCAACAACCAGACGAACGTGTTCTCGCAGGAAGTGAAGCTGGAATCCATCGACCCCAACGCACGCTTCCATTGGGAAGCCGGCATGTATTACAGCCGTTCGCGCATGGCGCAGAATTTCTGGTACGATTCCTCCGATCGTCCCGGCACGACCCCGCTGAACGAGACGCGCTACCGCCAGAACCAGCAGGATTTCAACCAGTACGTGCAGCTTTCCTACCGGATCCTGCCCAAGCTACGCATCATCGGCGCGATCGAACATGAATCCGACGACCGCCAGATGCTGAACGTCACCAGCGCGAACTACAATCTGAACACCGGCGCCGTCATCGGCACGCCGACGAATTTCGGCAACAGCGGCGCGCTGACCAACCAGTTCGGCGGCCGTGTCGGCGCGCAGTACCAGTTCACGCACAACATCATGGGCTATGTGATGTTCAGCCGCGGCTTCAAGCCGGGCGGGTTCTCGGCCAACATCACCCAGCAGGCCGTGCAGCTTCGTCCGTTCAAGCCGGAACAGATCCTCACCTACGAGGGCGGCTTCAAGACCATGCTGTTCGACCGCCGTCTGCGCTTCAATGCCGCGGGGTTCTACTACGATTATCGCGACCAGCAGATTCTGGGCACGATCCTGGTCCCCCCCTTCGGCGTTCTGGGCGGTTATGTGAACGCCCCGCGCTCCTATATCTACGGTGCGGAATTCGACGCCGAGGCCCATCCGTTCCGCGGCATGGTCCTGACGCAGAATTTCGGCTACCAGAACGGCGTCTACTCGCAGTTCCAGAGCCTCAACCGCTCGGCGACGACGGCGAATTTCGCGGCGACCGGCAACTGGCAGGCGATCAACACGAATTATAACGGCGTGAACATGGGCCTTGCCAACCTGACGCTGTCGGGGGCGGCGGCCTACACGTGGAACGTCTTCCGCGACTACCGGATGACCTTCGACGTGGATTACTCCTATCGCGGCCGCCAGACCCAGCCCCAATATATCGGCCAGACGGGCATCTATCGTTCGCCGGCCTATTTCCTGGTCAACTCCTTCCTGACCTTCGCGGCGCCCCGGCAGCACTGGTCCGTCACCGTCTATGGCCAGAACCTGGCCGACCGCCGCTACTGGCTTTCGTCCGGGACGCAGGCCACATTCTACGGCGTGATCCCCGGCCTGCCGCGCTTCGTCGGCGCGCGCATGAACTTCACCTATTGATCGCGGACGGGTCGGGGGCGGAAGCCCTCGACCATGACACCCCTGCAAGGAGCCCCGGATGAGTGAGTCGACCGTTTCCATGGTGCATGTCGGCAGGCCGAACCGCCCCGGCATGTTCCTGCAAGTCGTCATCGCCAGTCTCCTGGGCGTCGCGCTGGGGCTTTTCGCGCCGGATCTGGCCGTGGAAACGCGCTGGACCACCGACCTCTTTCTGCGCCTGATCGTCATGGCGGTCGGGCCGCTGCTGTTCTGCATCGTCGTGATGGGGATCGTCGGCGCCGGGTCGCTGCGTACCGTCGGCCGGCTCGGCGCCAAGGCGCTGCTTTATTTCGAGGCGATGACCACGCTGGTGCTCGTCCTCTCGGTGGTCATCGCGCTGGTCGTCAGGCCGGGCAGCGGCATCGTGTTCGTGGCGGCGCCCGACGATGCGCGCATGATCTCGTCATACGCCCACGACGCCCATCTGCTGCATCAGGGGGGGGTCATGTCCTTCCTTCTGTCGCTCATTCCCCGCTCGCCGGCTGACGCCTTTGCCCAGGGCAATGTGTTGCAGATCCTGTTCTTCGCGATCCTGTTCGGCTGCTGCATGAGCCAGATCGGCGAGGCCGGCGCGCCGATCGTCCGGCTGGTCGACGCCTTGTCCACGCTGTTCTCGCGCATGATGCGATTCATCATCGCGCTGGCGCCGCTCGGCGTCTTCGGCGCCATGGCCACGACCACGGCGCGCTACGGCCTGAACGCGATCGGGCATCTGGCTGCCTTCGTCGCCCTGTATTTCCTGGTGATCGCCCTGTTCATGATCGGCGGCCTGGGGGCGTGCCTGCGTCTGTCCGGCGTCAGCCCCCTGGGGTTCCTGCGCTACTTCCGCGAGGAACTGGCGATCACGTTCGCGACCACCGCCTCCGACTCCGTGCTGCCCAGCGTCATGGCCAAGCTGGAGCATATGGGGGTGGACCGCCAGGTGGTGGGGCTGGTGGTGCCGGCGGGCTATTCCTTCAACCTGGACGCCCTGTCGATCTATCTCGGCCTGGCCGTCATCTTCCTTGCCCAGGCCACAGGCACGCATCTGAGCGTCTGGCAGATCTTCATCATGCTGGCGACCGCCCTGGTGACCTCGAAGGGCGCGCATGGCGTGCCGGGCATCGCCATCGTCGTGCTCGCGGCCACGCTCGCCGCCATTCCCTCGATCCCGGCGGCCAGCCTCGTGATGCTGCTGGCGGTGGACTGGTTCGTCGGCATCGCGCGCGCGGTCGGCAACCTGGCGGGGAATTGCGTGGCGCCGGTGGTGATCGGCGCATGGGAAGGGCGGCTGGACCGGAAGCGGGCGGCGGACGTGCTGGGTGGGTCATGACAGGGATGTTTTTGGTCGATGCCGACACCCTGGCGGCGCGCGTGACGGCGGCGTTGCGGGCGGCTGGCGCCTCGGCCGAGTCCACCGCCGCCACGACCGAGGCGCTGATGCATGCCTCGCGGACCGGGATCGACAGCCATGGGGTCAGGCTGGCCGCGCATTACGCCACGATGCTGCGGCATGGCCGGCTGAACCCTGATCCCGCCCTGACCGTCCGGCGCACGGCGGCGGCCACCGCCGTCCTGGATGCCGATGACGGGCTGGGCCATTACGCGTGCGACCGGGCCATGGACCTGGCCATCGACATGGCGTCGGAGGCGGGACTGGGCGCGGTCGGCATCCTCCGCTCGTCGCATTGCGGGGCGGCGGGCGCCTATGCCCTGAAGGCCGCCGAGGCCGGGATGATCGGCATCGTGACAAGCAATTCCGACGCCAACGTGGCGCCCTTCGCGGGGGCCGTTCCGTTCCACGGCACCAACCCCATCGCCATGGCGGCCCCCGTCGTCGGGCAGCAGCCCTGGCTGCTGGACCTCGCGACCTCGTCGATTCCCTTCAACCGCGTCCGGCTCTACCGGTCATTGGACCGCCCGCTGCCCGCCGGGGTGGCGGCGGACGCGCAGGGCCGCGCGACGACGGACGCGCACGCCGCGGAGATGCTGCTGCCGCTGGGCGGCCTGGACTACGGATTCAAGGGGGCGGGCCTTGCCGGGTTGGTGACCATCCTCTCGGCCGTCCTGACCGGGGCGACGACCGACCCGCACATGATCCCCATGACCGAAACGGACGACCGCGGCACGGCGCGCAATGTGGGGCAGTTCTGCCTGGCCATCGACCCGGCGCGCTTCGTGGGCAAGCCCGCCTACGATGCGGCGATGGCCGGTTATCTGGGCCGGCTCCGCCAGGTCCCGCCCACGCCCGGCGGCGGCCCCGTCATGGCCCCAGGCGACCGCGAATGGGAGACAGCCCGGCGCCGGGCCGGGGACGGGATTCCGATCGACCCCGACACGCGCCGTTTCCTCGGACTTTAATGCCAACTTTCCGCAAGACTGACGCATGAGATGTCCCCGCCAAGGGCGTTGCCCTTTGGAAACCCATTCGTTATCAAATGATTGGGGTGCAGGGCCCCAGGCCCTGTCGGGTCCAGGGCAGAGCCCTGGTTAGACGTCAATCTCAAGACAGGTTGGTATAACCCGCGTCAATCCTCCGCACACACCTTGTCCCGCCCGGTGTTCTTGGCCTGATAAAGCGCGGCGTCCGCCCGTTGCAGGAGCACCGCCGCCGTCGTCTCGCCGGGGCGCGGGGTGACGAGCCCGGCGCTGAATGTCACCGGCAGGGCAAGCGCCCCACCCCAATCCGCTTTCGCATGGAAGGCGGCGCGCAGGCGCCGGCAGGTCTCCTCGCCTTCCGGCAGCGACGTTGCGGGCATCAGGATCGCGAATTCCTCGCCCCCGATGCGCGCCACGGTGTCGGACGCGCGCACGCCCTCGCGCAGGACCGCCCCGACCTCGCGCAGCACCTGGTCGCCCGCGGCGTGGGAATGACGATCGTTGATCGCCTTGAAATGATCGACGTCGATCAGCGCCAGACAGAAGCCCGGGCCCCCGGCCGCCGTCGCGTCCACGGCAAGGGCAAGGGCAAGCGCGAGCCGTTCATCGAAGGCCCGGCGATTGAGCAGACTGGTCAGGGAATCTTCCCTGGCCTGCCGTGTCGCGACATCCGCCTGCTGGCGCAGGCGTTCGAGCAGAAGGGTCTTGTCATGATCGGCGGCCTGCAGTTGCTCGGCCGTCCGCCTGAGCTCGCGCGTGCGCTCCCCGATAATGCGCGAGAGGCGCCGGGACTGGCGGCGATAATAATGGGCGATGCCGAGGTAGATCGCGACCAGCATCAGGCCGGCCACCGCGGCCGCGCCGATCCAGACGTCCCGGCGCTGCCACCAGCGGGGATCCACGACCAGCGGCAAGGCGACATCGCGCGTGGACCACGCGCCCCCCGGATGCGCGGCGGATACGCGCAATGTGTATCGGCCGGGCGGCAGGCCCACGAGATGGATGTTGCGCGTGTTTCCCTGGAGGCTCCATCCGGCGCTCAGCCCGTCGAGTTTCGTCCGGTAGACGATCCGGTCGGGAAACAGGTAGCTCAGGGCGACATATCGGACCGACAGGCCATGGCCCGCCGGGACGTGGATGGCCGAGCCGTCGAAAGGCTGGCGGATCTCGGCCCCGTCGCGTTCGATCGAACTGACCGCGACGGGCGGCGGCGGCGGCCGCGTGACGAAGGCATCGAACTGCGCGGGATCGACATGCGCGACCCCGATTGCGGTGGCGATCCAGATGGTGCCGTCACGGCGCATGATCGCCGAAGGCGACGCGCTTCCGTTCGCCTGGCTGCTGAGGAGGCCGTCGGCTTCGTCGAAATGCAGCACGGACAGGCGTTGCGACCGCCCGTCCGCCACGGCCTCAAGCTCGGACAGCGCCACGCGCAGCACGCCGCGATTGCTCGTCAGCCAGACATGGTCCTGCCGGTCGGGGATCATGGCGAAGATCGAATCGACGGGCAGGCCCTGCTCGCGCGCGACCTGCGTGATCGTCCCGTCGCGATCCCGGTAGATGCCCCGGTCGCTGGCCATCCAGATATCCCGGCCGATGGGCGTGAAGCCGAAGATGGTGTGCGCCCCTTGCGCGGAGCCGAAGCGGATGGCCTGGATGTGCGATCCGTGCCGCCGGCGCACGCCGTCGAGCGTGCCGATCCACAGGTCGTCGCCACGCGCCATCAGCGTGGTGATGAGGCCGTGCGGTGCATCGGGGCCGTCGAGCGGATGCAGAACGCCATCCTCGACGCGGAAGACGCCGTGCTGCGTGCCGATCCAGACCTGGCCGTCCTCCCCGGCGCTGAGCGCCCGGATATTGCCGGCCGGCAACCCGTTCGCCGTGCCGAAGTGGCGGAAGGACCCGTCGGGCAGGCGTTCGTATAGCCCGTCCGAGTAGGTGCCGATCCAGAGCGTGCCGCCCGTGTCCTCCACAAGGCTGAGAACAGCGGGCTGGCGATCGTGCTCGGTGGAGAGGGGAACGGGAACGACGGCGCCATCGCGCTCCACCCGCGACAGGCCGGCATCCGTTCCCACCCACAGCCGGCTGTCGCGGTCTTCCAGTGTGACCCGCGTGAAATCGTCGGGGAGGCCGTCCCGGCGGCTCAGCGTGGTGAACAGGGCCTCGCGCAGGCGGTACAGCCCCCCGTTGGAACCGATCCAGATGCTGCCCTCGGTATCCTCCATGAGGCAGAGAATGCGGCCGGAGGCGGGCGCCATGTAGTCGGGCAGGCGCTCGATGCCCGAGGCGGTGAGCCGGATCAGCCCATGGTCCTCGGTGCCGGCCCACAGCGCGCCATGGCGGTCCTGCACCAGCGCGGTGATCCGGCCGATGCCGTGCAGGTCGTACTGCAGGGCCGCGCCTGCCTCTCCGATACGGTAGATACGGCTGCCCGCGACGATCCAGAACGTCCCGTCCGGTCCCCGGTAGGGCCACGCCAGCCCGTGCGGCAATTGCCAGGCGGCCGGGGCGGTGTGGACCTGGCCATGGGCGTCCTGGACGACGATACCGTCATATGTCCCGAGCCAGAGCGCGCCGGTGCTGTCGAGCACCATCTGGCGATACAGGTTCAGAAGCGGCGATTTCGGGGGCGGCGCCACGTAATGGAAGGCGCCATCGGCGGTCATGGTGCCCAGGCCGTTGCCCTCGTAGAGCAGCCACAGTCGCCCGGTCGGGTCGATCCGCAGCGACTGGACGATGATGGAGGGGGCGTTCGCGGGGTGCGGCCACAGGCGCCAGCTTCCGTCGGCGGCGCGTCGGCCGATGTTGCCGCGTGAATCGCTGAACCACAGGGTGCCCGCCTGGTCCGCGACGATCGTGCCGATCCCGTTATCAAGCAGGGCCGGGCGGCTGCCACGGTCATGGACGGTGAATTCCATCCCGTCGTAGGACACGAGCCCTTCCCAGGTGGCGAACCAGAGCCGGCCATCCGGTGTCTGGGCAATGTCGCGGATCGAATTCTGCGGCAGGCCGTCACGGGTGGACCAATGGTCGATGACGTAATTGGCCAGCGGCGGCGGCGGCGAACCTGCCTGCGCGCCCGGCACGCAGGCGACCAGGCCGCAGAGGGTGACGACCGCCAGGCGAAGGAGCAGGGCCGGGCGACAGCCTCGGACCTTCCCGGCGCAGGCGGGTCGATCGCTTGCTTCGACGACGGACCGGGTCAGATGCTCTTTCCTTCGAACATTCCCATTTCCCGTGATAATGTTGAACAAGTTCACCCTCGACCACCCCGGGATTGCCGGAGACCCGTTGCTCCAATTACGCGGCCCTGGGGAGTTGGTCCAGCATGGCAGTCGTTCTGCCTGGCTTCGAGCCGGGCGTCGGGGGCGGCCTCAACCGGTCATCGCAACCCTGCGAATGACGAATCCAGTTCATTTCCGGGTAGGATCTGCATGTACACAAGGCGGTCAGGGGCGTTATCCACAGGGATGAGGGCCTGTATAGCCATGGTGGCGGCCCTTGCCGCAACCGGGGCCGCGCGTTCCTCCGCCGTGACGCCGGCGGCCTTCACCAATCTTGTACTGCATGGGGACGTGCCGCGGGGACAGGCCCTGGCGGATGCCATGTGTTCCGATTGCCACGTCTTCGAGCGGGATGGCGTGGCGACGATCGGCCCGAGCCTCTATGGCCTGATGGGCACCCATGTCGCCATGGTGCCCGACTACAATTTCTCGCCTGCCCTGCTTGCCCGAAAGCGGGACGTCTGGTCGATCGAAACCCTTTCGGCGTGGCTGAAAAACCCGGCCGCCTTCGCCCCCGGCACCCGCATGGGGTTCGACGGCGTGGACTCCGATCGCGATCGGGCGGATATCATCGCCTATCTCCGCAGCCTGTCCCCCGGCCCAGAAAGTGCTCCCGCCTCCGCTACGCCCGCGCGGTAGCGCGCCCGCTCGCCCGCCGGGTCAGGAAACGAATGGCGCCATGCGGCGCAACGTACCGTCCCGGCGGACGTAATGGCGCCACAACGCAACGACGGCATGCCCGAACGCCAGCACCATGATCGTCCAGGCGCCGTAGGAATGGAGCGTGGCCACGATATGGTGGCCGGCTTTGTCCAGGCGGCACACCGCACAGGACAGATAGGCCCCCAGCACATAAAGCGGCCTGTTGCCGCTCCACCGCCATTCGAAACCCAGGGCGGCTTCCATCAGCAGAAGCCCATACAGCACCGCATGCATCCCGCCCGCCAGAGTGGCGCGCGCCCTCGTCCCCTGCGGCGCCCCGCGCATGCGCCAGCGCCAGCGCCAGAACAGCCGGAACAGCAGCAACGCCGTAAAGATGACCCCGATGGTAGTATGGATGTTTCGTGCGGCGGCCTTGGCGGGCGCGTCGTAATACGCCCACGTGATCCCCATCGAAAACTGCACCAGGACAATCCCCGCCGTCGCCCAATGGAGCAACCGCGTTACGGAATCATGGCACGTATCGCCGGCCCGCAGGCCGAAATCGTCAGGGTCGGTCATCATTTATTTCGCTTTCGAGGCAGCAGGGTCGTAGCCGTCCGTCAGGGTCTCCAGAAACGCCACGAGGTCGGTCACCTCCTGCTCGTTCAGGATGGGCCTGGCATTCGGGCCCTGTCCGGCGAAGGGCATGTCTTCGCGGTCCACCTGCGTACGCAGGTCCGGCGGAAGGCCGTCATAGGGCAACGGGGCGGCATCACGGTGGTACCAGCGTTCCGGCGTGATGTCCCGGGTCACGTAGAACTCCACGACATCGCGCAGCGATCGCAGCGATCCGTTATGAAAAAACACTTTCCGCGTCGCCACATTACGTAATGTCGGCGCCATGAACAGGCCGCAATAGTGTCGGTTCGTCAGGTCCGTACGGGCGGGGCCGCACAGTCCCATGTCATATGACCCCGCAGCCGGGTAGGTCACTGACCGATTCGCCGGAACGCCGATATCCTTGAAGAAAAAATCGGTAAATTGGGCGACGGACGTCGATCCATCCTTCCCCGGCCCCTCTCCGGCGGTGTGGCACGACGCGCAATTGGCCCGGTCCGCGTCGTTGAACAGCGCCATGCCGCGTGCCTCCTGCGGCGTCAGGGCCGCCAGGCCACGCGTATAATAATCATATTTGCTGCTATAGGGATGGAAGGCCGGATCTTCATGCTGATAGGCGGCCAGCGCCGTGCCCATGGCGCGAAACGCCCTGTCGACGGACGACAGGACATCGTCGCCAAAAATGGCGCGGAAGGCGCGGACGTATTCGCCCCGTCGCATGATCCGCGCCACGGCCGCCCCCTTGTCGGGATTTGCCATCTCGAACGATGTAATCAGCGGCGCAACCGATTGGGCCGCGATGCTCGGCATCCGTCCGTCCCAGTCGTGGCCGCCGCCGGGGCCGCTGTTCGATCCGTCCGGATTTTCCAGTTGGGTTGAAAATTCCGGCGCCTCGTCCTTGTAGGTCAGGGTGGGCACCGCCCGGATGCCGGGTCGATCCAGCCGCGCGCCGCCGCGTTGTACGGCCTTGTCGTTCGCCGGCGCGAAATGGTTGGACGGGTCGTGGCAGCTGGCGCAGGACTGCCGCCCCGACGCGGACAGGCCGGGATCGTAGAACAGCGCCTTGCCCAGCCGGGCGGCCGGCGACAGCGCCGGAACCGCCCGCCCGGCGGCGGGCGCGGCCAGGGCGGCCGCCAGCATCAGGCCCCCGGCCATGGCCTGCATGAAACGGCCCATGCCGGCTGCCCCGCCCCGGACCTCAGTTGACGACCGAGGCATCCTTGATGGCGAACATCCGGACCATCGGCACGACCGGGGTCTGGACGAAGGAACCGTCGGCCGGTTGCACGGCCTTGCCGTCGGCGGCATGGCCGATATGCGTCTTGATGCCGTACGCATCTTCCAGCGTGCGGAGCAACGAATAATGGTTGTAGGGGGTATCGTCCTGCACGCCGGTGACGCCATGGTTGGTCATCACCAGCGTGGGAATACGGCCGCCGCCCTGGTTGGCCACGCCCTTGTGCGGCGCCCCCGGGGCCACCGGATGATATCCGCAGCATCCCTGCACGCCCGCGCCGCCGCTGTCGTCCTCGTCATACGTCACGACGATGGCGACATTTTTCCGCGACTTCCACAGGCCCGATGCCTGAACGTGATCCACCAATGTCTGGACGTAATCGTCACCGGTCGTCAGCAACGGCGACGGGCCATAGCCATGGCTCCTGCATTGCGGATGCGCCTTCATCGGGCCGGACGGCCCATGGTCGTCATGGCACTGGTCCGGCACGACATAGGCGAAGCGCGGCAGGGTTCCGTCGGCCAGTTCGTCGAAGAACGCCTGTTCGGTCCGGTTATGGGCATGGAAATCCGGCGCCGCGCGGATATCGTCGAAATTGACCGACGGGTTGTGCTTCGACGCATAGAGGCCGCGCACATCCGCGCTTTCATCGGTCGGCAACGGATAGACAGGCGTTTCCGGCATGCTTTCCCCGGTTGTGGGATCGACAGGCATGCTCTGGTTGAACATCGACCAGGAAATACCAGCCTTGTTCAGTTGCGCGAAGAAATTCGGAACCGTGAAATGATGCGCGACATAGGCCTTGGTCTTCTTGATGCCGTTGCAGGGGCGGCCCATGTCACCGGCATTGGCCTTGCCCGCCACGATCGCCTGGTCGCGGGGCCACATGCCGCCGTCGGCCTGGCAGTACCACGCATCGTCGTCCAGAACGCCTTCCTGGTCGCCGGCCATCATGGCGATATAGTTCGGCTCGCTGGGGTGGGTGATGCCGTAGTAATTGGTGGCGGAATTGTATTTGGCGGCCAGCGCCGTCATGTGGGGCGAAGTTGCGGGGTTCGCGCCGATGATTTCGCCGTACTGACGGTTTTCCATCTCGATGACGATGATGTTGTCATAATGCGGCACGCCTTCCAGGCCGGCCGCCGCATGGGCGGTGCGATGGGCCGCATGGGCGCAGCCCAGCCCCAGGGTGGATGCCGAAAGCAGAAGCGCCCCAGCCCGGGCAAATGTCGATCGGATTGTCATGACCAGTCTGTTTCCTGTATGCGACGGACCGCGATGAACCCCGCCCGGGCGCGGTCCTGCGCCGCATGATAGACGCCCCCGGCGGCCCCTGATAAGGGATGGAATTTGTCGGTTCCGTGAAGATTTCAAGAAATTATTGCCCGTCTTTCAGAATTTCGCATCCACGCCGAACATGTAGGCCGATCCGAAATCCTGAAGTTCCACCATGCGCGTGGCGCTGCTGCCCTGGGTTGCGTTCTGCATCGTGTGCGTGAAGTTTCGTGCCTGGAAATAGGCGGTGACGTTCCTGGTCACGGCGTATCGCGCCCCGATGTCGAAATTCAGATAGGGCTGGACCCAACTGTCCAGCGTCGGGTCGGTTCCCAGACCGGTCATCGTCAGCCCGGTATAATTGCCGTCAAACTGGATGCTGACCGGCCCGCGATTGTAGAACGCCTCGAAATTGTAGATGTGCGAGGCCGTATTGGGCAGTGTCTCGACGGCCCCCATGCGTCCGCGCCCGCGCGTCTGGACGAACGTCATGTTGCCGCCGATGCCGAACCCTTTCCAGAAGCCGGGCAGGAACGTGAACTGCTGGCGATAATTCAGTTCGAACCCGCGCGCGAAGGCGTAGGGGATGTTGGTGAAGGTGGTAATCGTCGTGACCCCGGCGGGCATGCCGGGATAGTTTGCCACGTAGTCGGTGAAGTTCACGACATAGTTCTTGAATTCCTTGTCGAAGGCCCCGGCCGAGATGATGCCCCCCTTCGGCAGGTAATATTCCATGTCCACATCGAAATTCGTCCCGGTGGTGGGCTTCAGGCCGGGATTGCCGACCGTGATCGTATTGCTGGTGTAGTTCAGGGTTCGGGTGGCCGTCACGGCATTGAGGCCGGGGCGGCCGATGGCGGTGGAATAATTGGCCCGCGCGATCAGGTTATCGGTAATGTTGTAGCGCAGTTGAACGGTCGGAAAGAAATTGGCGTATTCCTGTCCCACTGCGCGGGGGGTCAGGATCTGCTGTCCGCCGATCGTCGCGGTCTGCGTCCCGCGATAAGTCGCATCCGTTTTCTCGTACCGAAAGCCGATCATGGCGCCCAGGCGACGCCAGGTGGCGTTATATTGCAGATACAGATTGTAGACGTTTTCATCGTCGACGATGTGCGACTGCTGGGTGGTGATCGCGTCCTTGGCGGTATTCTGCGTGATCGGATAGGTCCGGTTGTCGATCAACTGCCGGATATGCTGTGTGCCCACCGGGTTACCGATGTCATACATGCCGTCGAAGAAGCGGTAGCTATTGTTCCCCGCCCAGTCGCCGGCATTTGCCGCCGGCAGGTTTCCATACGTCATCTGCGGGTCGTCATGCACGATATGCGCCATGCGCGCGCCGCCACCGAAGCTCAGGAAACCCTTGACCTCGGGGATGAAGTTCAGCGGCGTCTTCGCGCCGATGTGGCCCGTCCATTCGCTGTCCATGTCGTTCTGCCGTCCGTTCGACAAGGATGACAGCGTATAGGGCTTGTAGTTGGTGAGATTGACGCCGTTTGTGGTCACGGCCGTCGGCCGCAACGGATTCGTGACGTTGTCGTAGCGCACGGACTGCAGGGTCGGATTGGTGAAGGTGGCGTTGTAGGCATAGGGCGCATAGACGAAATTGCTGGCCCAGGCGCCGTAATAATCCAGCGTCAACGGGCCGGCGTCGCTCAGCCCTCCGAATTTGTACAGACGCTCCTCATTGCGGGTCCAGCCATCCAGCACGGCCTGCTGGACCGACGTCGCCGTGTTCGTGAACACGCCGGGGTGCGCGGGGTCCATGACATACCCCTTGGATCCGAAATTATAGGTCAACTGGTTGCGTACCGACGGCGCATCCAGGACCGTATCGAACACCTTCAGATAGACCTTGTTGTGACGGTCGATATCCCAGCCCAACGTCCCGCCGTAACCGTAGCGCACCTTGTGCCCTGCATACATAAGCTGCGATGCCGTGGTCACCGTATTCGCGGGCAGGCCCGCCTTGTTCGCGAATTTCTGCTGCAGGTCGCCCATGTTCAGCCAGTCGGTCAACGCGCTGGCGAAGAAGGTGACGCTGAACGGCTTTTCGGCCGAGGAATGTCTGGAAAACGGATTGCTGTCCAGGCCGAAGCGCATGCCGCCCGTCAGCGTGCCCTGGAAGATCTGCGTCATGCTCGGGTCACGGTACCCACCGGCGGCGATGACCTCCAGGAAGGGCTTTTCGTCCACGCCGATGTCACGCGACACCACATTCAACTGTCCGCCCAGCGCCGTTGCGTCCTGTTGCGGCTGGTTGGTCTTGATGAGTTCCAGCCCGCCCGCCAACGTGGCCGGCATGGCGTCCAGCGGCACCGCGCGTCCCGATCCGTTGATCGAGCCGGCCGGCAGCAGGACGCCTTCGTACGTGACGCCATTCAGGTTGGGGTCCAGCCCGCGGATCTGGATCGAGCGCGCCTCGCCGCTCTTATTGATGACGGACGCACCGGGCATGCGTCGCGCGGCGTCGCCCAGGACGAAATCGGGAATTTTCTTGATTTCCTCCTGAGACACCACCGTCATGATGTTCGGCGCGTTTTTCTGCACCAGGCGCGTCTGTTCGATCGTCCCGATCGGGCTTTCACGTTTCATGCCGAAAACCTCGACATTTTCCGGCGCCGTGGAATGATGCGGCTGCATGCCATGCGCCTTCGGAGCCGGCGCGGCCGCGACCTCCGCATTGCCTGCGTGTTCGACCTTTTGCAGGGGCCGCTTCTTCTGGTCGTGGCGTGATTTGTGATGGGCGTGCCGAGGCTGGGGATCCTGCGCGTATGCGTCGATCGCCATGGAAACGGGAAACAGGGCGGTCGCCAGGCAGAGCATCGCTCGGGCGTGCGTCGTCGTCCGCAAGCGCGTACGCATCGGAAGATATCTCCAGAAAGGTCGATGGTCGGGATGGGGGATGATGATCGTTCCGGCGCGCGGGCGCCGGGGGCATGCCGGGCGTGTGTCGCACGCCCGGCATGCGGGCGCGGTCAGGGCGCCTTCGCCGGAGCAGGCTCCTGCGCCACGGTATAGATATCGAGCGCGGCGGGCGCGCCCGGCGTCCTGGCGCGTGCGATATACAGCTGCTTCAGGCCGCCGACATAGGCCGACACCTTGCCGGTCCTGGTGTCGATACGCTGGATTTCGGAAAAATGGTCCGCATCGTCGCGGTGAAAGACACTCAGCCCTTCCGCCCCGCTGACATACAGGCGCTTGTTCTTGTCGTCATAGATCGCGCCGTCGGCGGTATCCACGCTGTCGGCGGTCGACAGCAGGGCGCCGTTGGTCGCATCCACCACGAACAGCTTGCCCGGCTTGCGGCCGACGGAGAACAGGCGCTGGGTCTTCGAATCATAGGCCAGCGGCGTATTCATGTTCAGGCCGGGAATGTTCCACACTGTCTTCAGGCGACCGGCCCGCAGATCCACGACGGCGATCTGCCGGGTGTCGCGCAGATTGGCGAACAGCAGCTTGCGGTCATGATCGACGACCATGCTTTCGACATTGTTCGACGGAATGGCGATCCGCGCGATTTCCTTGTGCGCCGCCACGTCGATGACACTGATGGACGAATTGTCCGAATTGTCGTGCTTGCCGCCGTTGCCCACGTAGAACAGGCCGGCCTTCTTGTCGAACACCGCCTCGTCCGGGCCTTTACGCAACGGGATCCTGCCGACGATTTTCAGCGACGGGACGTCCACCACCAGAACGGCGCCCAGCTTGTCATCGGCCACGAAAAGCTGATGCTGGGCCGCGACATAGGCCGGCGTATGCGGAAAGCCGAACCCGCCGGCCGACGCCAGGTGCGTTCCGTCGCTGAGGCGGAACATTTCCACCGAGGCATGTTTCTCGGCCATAATCAGCAGCAGATTGTCTTTCTTGTCGACCGCGAAATGGTCGAATCCGCCTTCGGTGATGTCGGGAAGCGGCGTGCTGTGCAGGAATTGCACGGGACCGGTGGCGGTATTCAACTCCACCGCCTTCAGCGGGGTAACACTCAGGGCACTCATGGCCACGGTGGTACACAGAAGAAACGAAGCAAATTTTCCAGACATGACGATCCTGCCTTCAGCATGTTTCTGTTGCGCGAACATCTCGGAGACCGCAGTCCGGGGCGGTGCCCGATGACGTCGGCCTACGAAATGAATGAAAGTATAGTAATCAAACTTTACGGTTTTTAGCGTGAATGTTGGGGTGATAAATTGAGATTGATTTGTGAAAACATTGGGAGTTTTTTATATTGGAAGGGCGTCGATTCTTCCCGGACGCTCTTTCCGTGTCGTCGTGACCGGATCCGGGCGAGGTTACAGCCCCACCGGAACGGACACCGAAAGGAAGAACCCGCGTCCCGCCTGGGTGTTGAACAGCGGCGTCTTGTCCGTCGCATAGCCGAAGAACAGATTGACCTTCTTGCTGTCGAGCAGGTTGGTGACGTTGGCCCGCACCTTGACCGGCGGCATCCAGCGGTTGACCTGATGGAGGGTATAGGCGAACGACAGATCCAGTTGGCTGAACGGGTCCAATCCCTGCTGCTGATTCGTGTCGCCGAACCGGCTGCCCACCCATTTTTCGACCAGCGAGGCATAGACCCCGTCACGTTCGTAGATGATGCCGCCGGCGGCGGTGGCGTCAGGCGCGTTGGCGACGCGCATCCCGGTCGATTTCACTTTCGCCTGGTTCAGGCTGCCATTGGCGAACAAGGTGAAACCCTGGCCCAGATAGACCGAGCCCTCGGCCTCGGCGCCGTAATAGTTCACGCCGCCCTGGTTGAAATACATCGTGTTCTGGCCGATCGCACGGCTGCCCACCATGTTGCTGAAATCGATGTAGTAGACGTCGCCCGACAGCGTGAAGCGGTGGCTCTGCCACGCGGTGCCGAGCTGGTAGTTCATGGTGTTTTCCGGGCTGACCTTGTTCAGCGACGGATCGCCGACATAGAAATAGGCCAGGTCGGGCGCCAGGAAGCCGCGGGCCACCTGCAGGTAGGCCGACCAGTTCTTCGCCGCCATATAGTGGATGTTGATCGACGGCATCGGCGCCGCGTAGCTCTGGCTGTAATTCAGCGGCGTGCCCGTCTTCTGGTTGACCGGGGCCTGGATCGCACGGTTGAGGATATTGTACTTGAAGCCGGGCGAAACGGTCAGGCGCGGCGTGACATGGAAGGCGAGCTGGACATAGGGCTGCATGCTCAGGTTCTGATCGTGCATGAAGCGGTCAAGGGCAATCGGCTGGCCATTGGCCTTCAGGCCGGGCGGGTTCAATGCACCGCCCTGCGTCCAGTCGACCTCGTATTGCTGGCGCCCGTTGCTCTGGTGCTCGATCCACAGTCCGACCTGCACCTTCGCCAGGCCGAAGTCCCGATGCACGCCGAACATGTCGCCCCAGGCGCGATAATCGTTATGCATCCGCTGGCCCGGCACATCGTTGCCCTGCGGGCTGTAATAGGTTGCGCTGTATTTCAGCGTGTTCGCCAGGTCGCCGTTCACGTCGGCGCCGTTGTCGCCATGATGCACGTAGGCGTAGGTATAGACCTTGTTGTCCAGCTCCCACCGATTGCCCAGGTCGGAATGAAGGCCGATATATTCGATATCCGTCTGAAGGTGATCGACGTTGAAATCCTGGTAGTTCTGGCTGTGCGGGTTGTTGGACAAGCCGTGATTGGGCCCGAATTCCGCAATCTGCTTCAGGGATGAACCCGGCGGCACGTTCTGCACGACACGGTTGTGCATCGCCAGGAAGGTCAGGGTCGTGGACGCGCCGACCGGCTGGACCCATTTCCCCATGAAATTGGCGCGATGCTGGTTGGAATAGGTCAGGTAGCCGTCGCTGTCCAACGCCTCGGCATCGAAGAAGAAGGCCCCGCCATTCAGCGCCTTCAGCCGGCCGCTGTCGAATTCGCCGCCATAATTGTTGGTGTTCCACGACCCCATGCTGCCGTATCCCTCGGCCGTCATGTGATCCAGCGGATTCTTCGTGGTGACGCCGATCGTGCCGCCGAAGGTCGCATAGCCGATCGTCGAGGCGTCGCCCGGCCCGCGATCCACGTTCATGTCGCCCAGATCATGGGCCATGAAGTAATTCGTCGAATGGTGCGTGAAATTGTTGGTGTCGGCGAACGGGATGCCGTCCAGCGTCACATTGTACTGCCCGTCCTGGAACCCGCGCAGCGACAGGCCCTGGCTTTCCGACAGGCCCGGCCCGTTCGAGGAAATCGACATGACACTGGGGGAGATCGCGGCGATCGTGTCGTAATTGCCGCTGGGCGGGGTGTTGTTCTGGATATAATGCTGGCTGATGACCGATGTCGGCTGGAACGCCGTCAGCGGCGCCTTGGTCGGGGCCTGGAAGATCGCGGAATTGGTCTGCTGATGACCGATCGACGTGATCTGTTCACCCAAGTCCTGGCCCGCCGCCTTCTTCGCCGCGGGTGTCGCAGGCGGGGCCGCCGCGAAGGCGGATTGCCCGGCGAACAGCAGGCCGGCGCAGACCAGCGACGTCGATGCCAGCGCGCGCGCCATGTATCCGGCCGGGCTGGGAAACGATACCCGACGATGAACACTGATGTTGGTCATGCAACCCTCGATATTTCTCGCCGTCCGCGGCGGAGCGGACCGTAGCGATCGCAACATTCGAGGGGGGTTCTATCACGAGTCCTCGGGCATATAAGTGAAGTTGACGTTCCACTTATGTTACGGAAATATGATTATATGCCCTTCGTCTTGAAGATAATCCGCGCACACGGGGGCGAATGTCCCCATTCGCCACGTCCGCGCGCCCTGCTGCGGGGATACCGGCAAAAATGTAGCATAACCGACACATGACTATCCCGGACGGGGCCAGGTCAGTCGCGCAGGCGGTCCAGCCGCAGGCGCCCGCGCGCATCCGTCAGGCGCGCCGCCGTCAGCCCGGCGGACAGGGTGGCGCCGATCATGTTGCCGCTGACGATCAGGCTCATGAGCACGATCTGGTATTTGGAGGCGTCCAGAGGGTTCATCCCGGCCAGGATCTGCCCGGTCATGATCCCGGGCAGCGTGATGACGCCGGCCGCCGCCATCTGGTTCAGGGTCGGGATCAGGGCGGTGCGGATGGCCTGGCGGATCAGGCCGTTCATGGCCTCGGCCCGGGTGGCGCCCAGGATGATCCGCGCCTCGATGGCCGTGCGTTCGCGCGCGACGGCCGACAGCAGCGTGTTCATCGACAGGCTGGTCGCGTTCATGACGTTGCCCAGCAGCAGCCCGGTCATCGGGATGGCGATGCGCGCCTGGTACCAGGGATGTGGCTGCAACGCCGTCAGCAGCCCGACCAGCACGACGATCACCGTGCCGAAAATCGTGGCGAAGCCCCCGATCCCGAAATGCCATGACGGGGCCAGGCGCACCTGCTGGCGGGACCCGACCTCGTACGAGGCCGCCGCGAACATGAAGGCCAGGACCAGCAGCGTCAGCCACACCGACGATCTGCCGAACACGAACAGCAGGACGCTGCCGGTCAGCACCAGCTGGGCGGCCATCCGCACCGCCGCGATCGCCAGCGTGCGATGGATATCCAGCGACAGCACGACGGACAGCAGCGCGCAGACGCCGATCAGGCCACCGGCCAGCAGCAGGTCGGACGTCGTCAGCAGGATCGGGTTCATGCCGCGTCCTCGGTGAAATGACCGGACATCATGTGGCGGCGGCGGTCCGCCATGCGGTCGGCCTGCGCCTGATCGTGCGAAACCAGGACGATCGCCACCCCCCTTGCCTTCAGGTGGCGCAGCAGGGCTTCGACCTTCAGGGTGGTCGCCGTGTCCAGCGCGGAACAGGGCTCGTCCAGCAACAGCACGCGCGGATCGGGCAGCAACGCGCGGACCAGCGCCAGGCGCTGCCGCTCGCCGGTCGACAGGCGATGCACCGGGGTCCGCAACACGCCCTCGCGCAGGCCGACCTGCGCCAGCAGCGCATGGGTCGCGGCGTCGTCGGGCAGATGGTCCAGCACGATGTCCGACCACCAGCCCGGTTCGGCGGGCAGGTACAGCACCTGCCGCCGCCACTGATGTGCCGGCATGTCGGCGCAGGCGACGCCATCCAGCGCGACGACACCCTGATGCGGGTCGAGGTCGGCGATCATCCGCAGCAGGACCGACTTGCCGGTGCCCGACATGCCGGTGACGACCAGGCATTCCCCCGGCGGCACGTCGACATCGAACGGCCCGGCATGCGGGTTTCGCAGCCCCCGCACCGACAGGCCGGCGGGGGACAGGGGACGGGAAAGGGCTCGATCCGACACGCGGCTGTAACCACCTGAATCCATGCTGGGGAATTGTGTCACCGGCACATCAGGAGACCGGCTGGGCGACGTCGGAAGCAGGATAGACGAAAAGATGCCGCCCATCGAATGCCAGGAACGACTGCTCCGGCGGGGATGCATCCTCGAGGCTGTAGACCGACCAGTCGAGGTGCGGAAGATGCCATAATGTCCGCCATCGCCCGGCCTCGAACGTCACGTCCATCCGGCGCGCGGCATGACCGTCGCTGGCCTGGGTGACGCCCTCGGGACGCAGATAGGCCGTCGCCGGACCTTCCCGCCCCACGCCCATGGGCGTGACGGGCTGGAAGCGCTCGCCGTGGACGATGCCCCACTGGGCGTCGCGACGCGACAGATGGACGGGAAACGCCCCCTCGGCCCCGGTCATGCGGGCGACACGGGGCGACAGGGGGCGGCTGTACAAACCATCGGGGGCGGCATCCTGGACGATGCGGCCGCCATCCAGCACCAGCACCCGGTCCGCCAGGCGCCAGACATCGACCGGATCATGCGTGACGAACAGGGCCGAACAGCCCGATCCGCGCACCAGCCGGCGGATCTGGTCGCGCATGCGGGCCCGGACCTCGACATCCAGGCCCGACAGGGGTTCGTCCAGCAGCAGCAGGTCCGGGCGCGCCGCCATCGCGCGCGCCAGCCCGATCCGTTGCTGCTGCCCGCCCGACAATTGCGCGGGATAGCGCGCTTCCAGCCCCTCCATCGCCACGTCGCGCAGCAGGGCGCGGGCACGCTCCGGCCGGTCGCGCCCCCGGCCGGGCATCGCCGCCATGATGTTTTCAAGGCAGGTCAGATGCGGCCACAGGGCATAATCCTGGAAGACCATGCCCAGGCCCCGCCGTTCCGGCGGGACGAATCGTCCCGTCGCACGGCACTCGACCCGATCGCCGCGCAGGGCGATGGTGCCGGTATCCGGCCGCTCCAGTCCGGCGATGGTGCGGACCAGGGTCGTCTTGCCCGATCCCGATCCGCCCATCAGCAACACGAACTGGCCGCGCGGCACCTCCAGCGTGATGTCATGCAGGACGCGGTTGCGGCCGTGGGACTTTCCGACCCCGGCCATGGACAGGAGGGACCCGTCGGGGGGCGTGGCTTGATCGGGATATGTCATCTCTCCGCAGTCCTCGCGATAGGGTGTTCGCAGGCCCCGTCCGGGTCCAGAAAACGCGGAACCAGCAACCGGGGCACCAGGACGGTCGCGGTCCCGACCACGGCCAGGCACGCCGCCATCGCGACCAGCGCCAGCCGGGCCTCGGCCCCGTAATGCAGGCTGTCATCCAAAGACAGCAGCCGCACGCCCAGCGGCGCGGCGCCGGCGGGGTACAGGATCTGGGACAAGGGCAGTTCGAAGAACAGCGTGACGAACACCATGCCCCATGCCCAGACCAGCGCGCGCAGCAGCAGCGGCGCATAGATCCCCTCCACCCGGCCGAGGGGCGACATGCCATGCACGCGCGCGGCCTCGCCCAGGCTGCGATGCAGGCGGGCGAACGGGGTGTCCAGAAACCGGATGGCGATCGGAAGATGGCTGGCGGCGTAGGCCATGATGAGCAGCGTCGCCGTCCCGTACAGCGGCAGCACCGCCCCGTTGAAGCCGATCACATACGCCGCCCCCAGGATCACGCCCGGCACGGCCATGTTGCCCACGGTCAGCCAGACCAGCAGCCGCGACATCAGCCGGCCCGACCCGTCCGGTCGCAGGCGCCCGCCCAGCACCACCGCCGCCAGCAGGACGGCCAGGACCGACGCCACGAAGGCATAGCGCAGCGACAGCCCGATGCTGCGCCAATCCTCGGCGTCCATGGCCGGAACCGCGTGACCGGCCCCCTCGCCTGTCATGCCCTGCGCCAGCAGCGCCAGCGCGGGCACTGCGAAACCCGCCAGCATGATCCCACCCGTCAGCAGCCACGCCATCGCCCGCATCCCCCATCCGCAGGGACGCGGCGCATAGCGGCGCTGGCGGCCGCTGACGGTCGCGACCGACCGCCGGCCGAGCACGGCCTGCACGCCCAGCGCCGACACCGCCAGCAGCACCAGGTCCCAACTGAGGGCCGCGGCATGCGTGAAATCGACCGGCACGGTCGAAAGATCCTGATAGATGGCATAGATGACCAGCGGCATGTGCGCCTGCGCGCCCAGGGTGGCGGCAATGCCGAAATCCTGCGACGCGGCGACGAGCTGGACCATGAAGATGGTTCCCGCCACCGGCATCAGCAGGCGCAGCGTCAACCACAGCCGCCGCGCGGCCGAAGGCACGTGGACATGGAAGGCGGCGTCCATGTCCGCCCCCAGCGTGCTCCAGCCGGCGCGGGCGGTCATCGCGGAAAAGGCCAGCCCCTTGACGGTCAGCAGGAAGACGATCCCGGCCTCGCCATAGAACAGGCGATCCGCGATCCCGGCACGCAGGATCGGCGCCGCCATCAGGATCTGCCAGCCCATGGTCAGCAGATAGCTGGGCATCAGGAACACGACCCACAGCGTCAGGCCCAGAAGCCGATTGCCCGCCCAGCGCCGCCGTTCCAGCAGGAAGCCCGCGGCCAGCCCCGGCGGAACCACCAGCAGCCCGGCCTCGGCGCTGAGCCGCACGGTGTTCCAGACGGCCTGCCAGGACACGCCGGGCGCGGGCTGGGACGCGCCCAGCGCCGTCAGCGGCGCCCATCCGGGGACCAGCGGCAGCAGCAGGAAGCGGACAAGCGGATAGACGAAGCACAGGACAAGCACGATAACGATCGCGCCCATCGACACCCCCACCATGGAGATGCGGGTCGCGCCGGCAGGATGGGGGGCCCTGTTCATCGGACGATCGTCCGTTCGAACCAGGTCGTGACCTCGGCCTGGCGCAGGCCCCATGTCGTGGGGTCGGGATGGATCAGGCGCAGGGTCGCGATGTCGGGAAGGTCCGGCTGGGCCGGGGCGGTCGTCACGGGCCAGAACAGATGGTCATGCGACGACTGGTGCATCCGGATCGCCTGGATGTCGGGGCGCATGACGAAACGCAGGAACCCGGTCGCCACGCGCCGCCGGTCGGCGGGACGATCCGCGGCGACGGCCGCCACCGCCGGCAGGATGATGGCCGGGCGGGGAATGCGGACGGCATAACGCGAATCCTGCCGCGACAGGGTGATGGCGGCGGAGCTCTGCACCAGCCCGACATCAATCCGGCCCGCGCGCAACGCCAGCAGGACCGACGGATTTGACGGCGCGACCAGCAGGCCCGCGGCCCCCATGCGCCGCAGCACGGCCTGCCCCGCCGGCCAGCCGCCGCCTTGTTCCATCATCCCCGCCAGCAGCGGATAGGCCGGTCCCGACAAGGCGGGGTTGGGCATGCCGACCCGTACGGCCGATAGGTCGCTCGGGCCGGGGGACGACGCCGGCCCGCGTCCGGTCCGGGACAGGAACACGCCGGCCAGGGTGAAGCTGGTGACGACATAGGCCCCATCGGCCGGCAGCAGGCCCCGCCCGACCGGCGTCCAGTCCAGGTCGGGGGTCAGGCCGCGCGCCAGCAGGCCGGACCGGTCCAGCGCCGCCGCCCCGCCATCGCCTTCGAACCAGAGCACATCCCAGCGCGGATGATGGGCCTCGGCCGACACGCGCGCCAGCAACCCGCCGGTGGACATGACGACGACCGTGGCGGGAATGCCCGTTTCGCGCGTAAAGGCCGACGCGACCGCCGGCGACGCCCCGACCGAACTGTAGATGACCAGTCCGGGCCGGCGCGCCCCCGACAGACCCGTCAGGCACCACAGGACCAGCATTCCCAGCACCGCTGCCGCCACGCGCATGCGTATCATGCGATTCCTCTGACCTGCCCCTTGGAAACGGGTCCACCGATCCGGCCCCGACCTTTCGATCGGACCACCGAACTGTAGCCAACACAACGCGGGGGTTATATGTCTGTCGCAGACACTACAGGATGAAGGTTTCATGAAGTTGCCCCACGCCGGGCGCGTGTCGCGGCGCGTCTGCTACATCGGGGCTGGCGACATGATGAATGCAAAGGTGAACACGACATGGAACGGGATCTGATCGCCGAAAGCCTGCACCCCGATTCCGGCCTGTCCCAGACGGCGCAGCGGGTGGCGCGTTTCATCCACGCCAACCGCGCCCTGGCGCTGGCCAGTTCGGCCGCAGACCTGGCGCAGAGATTGGGCACATCGGACGCCACGGTGATCCGGTCGGTTCAGGCCATGGGTTTCGACAGCCTGTCCGACCTGCGCCGTACCCTGATCGCCAGCCTCAGCCAGGTGACGACGCCCGCATCCGCCCTGTGCCGCACGATGGAGGAAGTCGGCCCCGACCTGGATGACGCGGTATCCGCCATCCTGCGGACCAATGCCGATGCCATTCATGCGCTGCAGACCTCGACCACCCGCGCCCAGGTCGCCGCCGCCGTCCGGCACCTGCATCCCTGCACGCGGATCGCGATTTTCGGCATCGGTCCGTCCGGCGGACTGGCCGATTATGTCTGCCGCGTCCTGAACCGCAACGGCAGGACCAGCTTCGTGATCGGCACGACGGGGCGCGCCTTTGCCGACGACCTGGTCCAGTTGCGCCCGGGCGACGGCGTCGCCGTCATGGCGTACGGCACCCTGTATCGCGAGATCGCGGTCCTGTTCCAGGAGGCGACGAGACTATCCTTGCCGATCGTGCTGATTACCGACCGGATCAGCGAAGACGACGTGCCCCCCGCCACCGTCATCGTGTCGGCCATGCGTGGCAAGGAAGCACATGTCGCCCTGCACGCGGCCACCGTCGCGGTCATGGAGGCCATCGCCTTCGCCCTGTCGATCGGCCATCGCGACGGGACGATCGAGGCGCTTGACCGCCTCAATCAGTTCCGACGCGACCTGGAACGTTTCTGAACGCGGCGGCGGCACGTCAGCTCGTCCGGACCGCCGCCGCCAATCCGGCGATATCGAGCGCGATCACCCCGAGCCTGCCTTCCCTCGCCGCGTCACAGGGCCGGTCGAACCCGAAACGCAATGGCCGAACTGGCACACGCCTTCACGTATTCTTGGGATCTATGCTGCGGAAGCCATAGGTCCTGTACTCGGTCGAAAGGCGGTTGCCATCCACATGGACGACCATATATCCCTCGGGTGTTCCCAGATGCGTGCCGTGCCACCAGTTGCCGCTCACCGCGCCTCCGGTAATGAAGGGAATGCCGCCGTGCTCCACCCGCTCCAGAACATGCGTATGACCCTGGAAGACCGCCAGCACATTATGTGAGGCGATGAGCTGCAGGATTTCGCGCGTGTTGACCGTGCTCAACGCCTGATGCTTGAAGAGAGAGGGACTTTCATCGGCGTAGGTGTAGAAGGCCGTCACGATCGGAATATGCGTCGATATGATGAGCGGCGTTCCGGGTAGGACGGTCGAGAGATAGGCCCTGAGCCAGGCGAACTGTTCCGCGCTGATCCGTCCCTCATAATCCCGGTCAGGGGTGATGGTGACCGAGTCGAGAACAATGAAATGCACCCCTTTGTGAACGAAGGCATAATACGTCTCACCAAAGGCCTTGCGGAAATAGTTCTTGCCGAACTCGGGATCGCCCGTCGAGCAACCGCTGCTGGCATAGACACCGAAGCAATCGTGATTGCCGACCGTGTGATAGACCTTCTTGCCAAGCATCTGCTCGGTCATCTCATACAGGTCGAGGAGCTTTCCAGCCCTTTCATGCGAGACGTCCATGGCGTCAAAGACATGGTCGCCCCCTTGAAGGACAAAATCGGCTACCTCACCCGCCGCCTGCCGGAAGCACATCCTGCAGCCATGCTGTGCATCGAGCTCGGGCTGCAAGTGCGTATCTGTGATGAAAAGAAACGAAAAATTCTCACGCTTCTCCGTATCTGCGCCACCTGCGAATGCAGGCAACGTTCCCAGCAATGACGTTCCGAGCGCGGCCGAAGCCGAGATCAATGCGTCGCGCCTGCGAATGATCGTATTTCCCATGTCAGATCCTTCCGGAAACATAAGGCAGCTTCGGACGACTAGAAGAAATGCTTGCTGAGTGTGAAGAAGACCTGCCGGGGAGGGGCGCCCTGCAACGTCTGGTAGGTCCCGGCCGGGTCGGAATTGACAAACCCCGTCGTGCCGACGCTCGAGATATAGCGCTTGTCGAAAAGGTTTACGACGTTTACCTGCGCCTCCAGGTTATTCAACCAGCCCTGACGGTGGAAACGGTATCCGGCGGCGAGGTTGAAGATGACTCTCCCTTTGATGGGCGAATCATTGAGGTAGGTATAGAAGCGGCGACTCTGATACTGCCCACTGACCTGCCCCCAGACCGTGCCGTCGTCGTAAGCCAGCTTTACATTGCCGATGTTGCGCGGCGCTGCCACGACCTGCTTGCCTTTGATCGGCACGACGGCGGTACTTCCCGGCACGGCCACATTGTCATCGTAATGGGCATCGTTATACGACCAGGTCCCATACAACGACCAATTGCGAGCGAAGCGCCAGTTTGCAGCACCTTCGACACCGCGCGAGGTTACTCCGCCGACGTTTTCAAGTACGTTCTGGTTTCCAACGATCACGGAACTGATCGACGAGGCAAGCAGACGATTGGCAAAATTGACGTAATATCCGGTCAGCGAGAGCTGTAGCGCCGCATTGTGAAACCGGTAACCCACTTCTTCCGTGTTTGTCGTCTCCGGCTTCAAGGTCCCGCGCACGTAGTCGAAGCCTGCCTGCGTGGTCGAGAATGGCCCGGTCGACGCCGATGCGGTGTAGGCCGCCATGTTCCGCGTAAAATCGGCAAAGACTTCGTTATGGCTGTCGAACGTGTAGAGAGCGCCGGCCTGCGGGAGAAAGCCGTTGGACGCCGATATCGACGCGTTGATCGGGTTTTTGCTTGAGACGGTGCGGGCCGAACTGTCGGAAACGAGAGATTTGAAGCCCGCGTTCAGACGCAATTTCGGCGTCACGCGCCAGGTATCACCAATATGGAACTGGTAGACCTTGGTGCGGAACACATATTGCCACTGCACGTCGAACGGATTTTCGTAGAATCTTTCGAAATTGCCGGGTTCGACACCCGCCTGAAGCGGGTAGAGCTTCGCCGCCTGACTGAACAGATTATGCTCGAACCAGAACCCCGCTTCGATGCGGTGACGACGAAACCTGTAAGCCAGACTCGTCGTGACACCCTCACGATGCATATTGTATTCGGTCGTGGACACAGAGAGTGGCGAGCCGCCGAACTGAGCGGGCGTGGGGTCATAGGGATCCGTCCACGTCCCGGGACCACGATCGTGATGTCCATACACCGTGGTCGCCCCGCTGAGACGGGATGAAATGTCGTAGTCCAGTCGACCGTACCCCAGCACGTCCTGCCTGACACCGCCGCCCCGGTAATAGGTATCGTCCGCGGTCTGATAGGGGGCGGGAATGGGCGTTCCGTTCTGGACCGCCCGGGCGATATCCTCGGCCAGACCGTAATTTCTGCTGATATCGTCGTGATTATAGCCAAATCGGCTAATCAGGGACTTCGACAGGTCAAGATAGTCGTCCTCTCGTCTGTCATCCAGGTCGAGATAGGTCGTCATCCTCACCGAACTTCCCAGCGGCTGGATATACTTGATGTTGAGCTGTTGCTGTTTTTGCTGGCCCCAACCCTTCCATTTGTCCGCGAACTGGTAATCATAGCTGACGAATGCCTTGCCGCCACCCGGCAGAATGCCCGTGTTTACGCGAACAAAGGTCCGCCACATGTCCGAACTGCCGACTGAACCGGCAACGTCCACTCCATAGTGATCCGAGGGGTCGATCGAGGTGAACTGGATCGTTCCGCCCAGATTGCTGGTCGAGGCCGTACCCAGCGCACCGGCCCCCTGAGCCAGCGTGACGGGGCCGTTGTTCTCGTTTTCGAGCGCGCGCCCGATGCTCAGGCCGTTGTTGTTGCGATATTGCATATTGCCAAGGGGCACACCATCGAGCGTGTAGCCCAACTGATCCGTAATAAATCCGCGGACCGTTATCTGCTGGGCCCACTCATAGGCGCCCAGCGGGTCGGACGACTGGAAGTTCACGCCCGGCAACTCCGACAGTGTCGCCAAAGGTGACGTCCCTGGCACGGATTTACGCAACTCCGCCCGCGACAGGATCTGAACCTGGCGGGAATGTCCGGCGCCCAGCACGATGACGCTCTCGGCGGCGCCGGCATCCGCCCGGCGTTGCCCCCCGCCCTTGTGGGGATTGCCGGCCGCATCGGGTGAATGTGCGGCGCTTTCGATCAAGATGGTTCCGTCAGGTTCATGCAGACTCTGCAACCCGGTACCGAGCAGCAATGCCGAGAGCGCCGCCTCGGGCTCCAGCACACCTTTTACCGGATGAGCAATCACGCCATTGGCTGTATCCGCTTTCAATACGATCCTGACATTGGCCTGACGGCCATAGGCAAGAATCGCATCCGCAACAGGCTGACGTGGCAGATCGAACCCGATAGGACGGGCCTGCGCTGCGGAGAGAAACGGCAGGGAAGTGCCGAGACATGAACAGAGAACGAGGACCTGGCGATATGTCGGTTTCACGGCTATTCGCTTCCTGGCTGAATGAGCGTTTCAGCGGAAGGATGCGCGGAGAAACGGAATCCGCCACACCGGTCATCAGGAAGATTGTGAAAGATTTATGACACAGCTAATGATTTCAAAATATGTCTATTTTGTCCGGTGATTCGACGTGCTCCGCCCCCAGGATCGAGCAGACCGCACGCACGAACGCCGACGGGTCGCTCAGGCGAAACACCCCGACCAGACGTTGTGCGGACAACGCGGCGCCGTGCACGACGATGCGACGATGATTGTAGAGATTGAGAATTGCGACAGCCTCGGCCAATGTTTCCGTTCGCAATTCGAGTGTATCGCGGCTCCAGGCCGTCCGGCGATACATCTCATCGGCGGACAGCGTCCCTGACCGGGGCGGCATGCCGTCGCCCATACGCATCCATTGACCCGTTCCGAGAGACCATACCTGCGATCCGGCATCGGCGCGCACCGCGCCGGCCAGGACAAGTATTTCGGTAACGCGGGCCGACTGCCGAACCACCAAAGACGCGGCCGCGGGGAAAATCGACGTCTGCCCTGCCTTCATCATGGGCGCGTTCGATCGAACCGCAGTCCAGTCACCTCGAACCCGCCCGCACAGCAGTCGTGTCTCAAGCGGACGCCCATCCGCCACGTATCCCATCAATAAGGTGTCGCGATCGAGGATAAGCCGTCCGCCAGCCATAGGCACTGGCTCGGAGGCCCCGACAGTGGTACGCCAGACATGTTCATGCCCCTGCGAACGGCCTGGCACGACCAGGGCAGCACACGCCGCGGCGGCGGCAAAGCGCATCACATGCCGACGCCCTTGGGATAGGGGGGCGGTAGACATGATGGTGGGTGGTCGTGGCGTGTGAAGGGCGCGGGCGCGACCCAGCGACAGCCAGATTGCCTGCGCCCTGACGAACGCACCCCGATGCCGCGTGTCCGAAGCCAGCCACGCGTCAAGCGCTGCCTGCTCTTCCGCAGGCAGCGCCCCCCGATCGAGGCGCGCGACCCAATCGAACGCAATATCGTCCGGATTATCCGGGGCGATGGCGTCGCTGGATGGATCGGTGTCCCGCCTTCTCACGACCGGCCACCTCATTTTGATCCGGCCCGCTCCGGCCGAACGCGCGTCCCAGCAGTCTCAGCGCGCGGGCAAGCTGCTTTTCCACCACGTTTTCTGAAACGCCCAAATGATGCGCGACCTGTTTCTGCGACCATCCTTCGACCCTCCTCAACACCAGGACTTCGCGGCATTTTGTCGGCAACTCCGCCATCGTCGCCTGGAGCCGCACCAGTTCCTGCCGGGCGCCGACGATCTCCTCGACCGACGGTGCATCTTCCATGATGCTTTGGGTGTCGAAATCCGCCAGTGCGACAATCGAAATAATTTTGGCGCGGCGATAATGCTGCAGGACCAGGTTGCGCGCGACCGTGAAGAGATAGGCCCGCGGTGACTGGATATGTGCGACATCGGCGTCGATCAGGATCGCGTAGGTTTCCTGGACAATATCGTCGACCTCGATGCCGGAGAGACCACGAAGCCACACGCGCAAATGAGGTTCGTGCGGGAGAATGTGCCTTACAATCCATTCCAGCCGATCCGCCTGCACGACCATGTCCACCGTACCTCAATGCCCATGCGATCCCGGCGGCGTGCGTAGCAGCTTCGCCGGCTCAAAAATGTGACATCTTGATGACGAGAGAGGATTCAGATCGCCTCTCGCTACGGGGGGCATCCCGGTTTGCCACGAGAAGCAAAGATTCCGATCGATCACCCCGCGACCTGCAGCCAAACGAAAAACCCCAGCCCGTTTCCGGACTGGGGTTTTTTGAAGCTGTGGTCGCGGGGAGCCGCACACCACGAGCCCGGCGAAATGAGGCGAACAGGGATTCGCAAGCATCGTTGGTTACGGGGTCCGGCCTTGAGCGGGCTGGGCCCAGCAGGGCTTTGCCTGGTACCGGTCGCAGCCCCTGTCCTCCTTCGGTGATCAGACCGCCGAAGCGCTCTTCGGGAGGACGTGCCGATGCCGTCCGGCGTGAGCGGGACCGGATTGCGACCGGCGGCTACGCGTGAGGTTACCGGACTGGTATTCAGGGCTCACTCGCCCTCGACAGGAAAAGGCTGCAGGCGAGACAGGACAGATCCCAGAACGTCTGATCCACGCAGATCTGGTGATCCTCGACGAGCTCGGATACCTGCCATTCGGCACGTCTGGCGGCGCCCCGCCGTGGCATTCAACAATCTGGCGCGCCCTAGTTGAGGGGAGCCCAGCGTGTGAGACGCCGTTCGACGACGGCCACGACGACAAACAGAACAAGGGCAAGGAACGAACAGGCAAACACCGCGGCATAAAGCAGGGGTGAGCGAAAATTATAGGTCGCTTCGAGGATCATGGAACCCAACCCATAGGACGCGCCGATCCATTCACCAATAACCGCCCCGATCACACTGGCTGGGGCCGTGACTTTCAGAGCGGAAAATATGAAGGGCAAGGAGGATGGAACCCGGACCTTCACCAGTGTCTCAATGTCGCTGGCGTATAATATTTTCATGAGTTCGATTGTTTGCGGACTGACCGACTTAAGACCTCGCACCGTATTCACCAGCATGGGAAAGAAACAGACCAGGACAACAATGGCGATTCTGGGTGTGTACCCGGTTCCGAGGATCAAGACCAGAATGGGCGCGACGGCGAGGACCGGAATGGTATGGACAACGACCGCAAGTGGATACACGCAACGCTCCGCCAGCGGATGATGCGTAAGCCAGATCGCCACGCAAACAGCAAGCCCGTTACCTAGTAAAAAACCGGAAAGGGCTTCGATGCAGGTCGGCCACAGATTGGCCAGAAGCAGATGATGTTGGGATATCAGTTGTCCCGCAATGACCGCTGGAGCCGGCGCGACATAAGCTGGAATATGAAAGAAGAAAATCACGCACTGCCATAGGGCGAGAAGGCAGATCGCTGTCATGACAGGTGGAAACAGAAAATATATACCCTGCTTCACTCTCTGCCGCAGACGGGCCATGGATGCGCGTTCGGTTGCCATTTGCAACATCAGCATGTCTCCAGAAGCCGGCGGAGCATCGATACATACGCCATGAATGTCTGGGTTTCACAATCGTCGGCCGTGGCACGCCGGGGAAGATCGATATCGACAATCCGCTCGATTCGTCCAGGATTCGCCCGCAGGACCAGGACCCTCTCCCCGAGCCTGACAGCCTCGCTGATGCTGTGGGTCACGAAGATGATCGTCGCGCCGGTTTCCTGCCAGATCCGCAGCACTTCACCGTTCAGCTTGTCGCGCGTGATCTCATCGAGCGCACCGAACGGTTCATCCATGAGAATAATATCAGGCTTGCAGACCAATGCCCGGGCAATGGCCACCCGCTGTCGCATACCGCCAGAAAGCTCATGAGGCATGGCGTTCTGCCTGCCCTGCAAGCCCACGAGTTCGAGGAGCTCCACCGGGCTGTAATGGGCGGTCGTCCTGGGAGACGACGTACGGATTTCGAGCGGAAGGCGTACATTCTCAAGCACCGATCGCCATGGCAGCAATGTCGGATCCTGGAAAACGAAGCCGATCTGCCGATTCCGCCTCGCCTCGGCCGGAGTCCCCCCAAGAATGCCGACGGTTCCCGCCTGTGGTTGAAGCAACCCCGCGATGACGCGCAAGAGCGTGGACTTTCCAGATCCCGACGGTCCGATGATCGTCGTAAAGCTGGAAACAGGCAGAGAAAGCGAAATATCCTCCAATATGTTGGGACGTGAAATATCATCGGACATTCTGGCCGAAACATGCTCCAGCCTGACGGCGGACCCGCGGATGACAGTTCCATCAGATCGTAAGGACGGAAGAGGATGTGTCATCCGATTTTTGGCCGCTGATCTGCTGTGGCATTCAGCATGGATAACGTCATGACATCGTCGACGGTCGGTACGTCCTGACCCGAAAATTGTCCGATGGAGTCAAACAGGCGAATTTGATCCGCCCACGTATCCTTCCTCATGGTCCCCCAGCCTTCCATTTTCGTTTGCTCATCGAACACGAACGACAGGGCGGCACGCAGCGCAAGCAATTCACCGTTCCGATCCAGCATTGGATAGGATCTTACGAGGATATCAACGGCCTGTTCCGGATTACCCCTGGCATATGCCCAGCCCCGAGCCGTTCCCCGCAGGAATGCCGCGATCACCTCGGGTCTTTCCTGCAACATGGTATCGGTCGTGTAATACGGATTGGCGTAAAGCTGTACGCCAGAATCCCATAGGGACAGGGCGACCCGATCCGGTCCCAGAGGCTTGAGTTTGGTCGCATCGGTCGCCCAGGCGCTGATGGCATCAACCTGACCGTTGAAAAGCGGAGCGATATCTCCCCCCAGGGCAACGATCTGCACCTCATCTTCGGCGATGCCGTTTTTGCTCATCACGGCCTGTACCAGATTGAATCCGGGCCGGGCAATGCCGATGCGTTTGCCCCGCATATCCTGTGGGGTGCGAATCGGATTGTCCGGCAGGGAATAAAACGTCAGCGGATGACGCTGAAAGCCCGCCGCGATACATTTAAGGGGGATATCGCCCGCGCGTGCCGCCATAAGCGTGGGACTCGACGAGAGAAGCCCCAGCGTGGCATAGCCCGAAGCGACGCTGGCAACGCCGGTATTGTGAGGACCACCCAAGGCGATACTGAATCGAATCCCTTCATCCTCATAATATCCGAGATCCCGAGCAACCACTTCCCCCAATATCCGACTATTCGCGATCCAGTCGAACTGTTCCACGACGCTCGTCATCGTCGTAGAAACCGGTGTCGCGGCATCGGCCATACCGGCACCAAACGCCAGAGATCCAGTTCCGATTCCGGCGATCTTCAGAAATACGCGTCTTTCCATCGCAAGATCGTCCATGCGCTCTCCTCTCGGCAGGAACAGGGAAGAGTCCTTATAGGCTCACCGGCGACGGAACGATCGGCGTGAAATGACCAATCCGTTGATATCCTGTCCGGCCATCCATACTGACCGGGGGCTCACCAACCAGAGAAATACGATGCATGACCCGACGGTGGTGATAATCGGCGACAGCCAGGTGCTGCGTCGCCTCGTTATCCCACACCGCGATGTCACCGGGCGCCCAGCGCCAGCGAACAGTGTTTTCCGCGACCGTAATATATTGTTGTATTATGGAAAGCATCTCGAATGATGCTGCGGCACCAAGCCCAAGTATATGGCGCAGATGATTGCCCGCTATGATCGTCGGACGCTTTGTATGGGGGTGAATACGGATCAGGGGATGAATGGCCTCGAAGGGATTGCCCGAAAATCCCGTGGCGCCGAAGGACGATTCCTCACTGGTCGGCGGCAGATCACCGTCGATGGTACGGGCGTGCGCATAACCCCATCGGTTGCTATGCACAGCCCAGGCCTTTTCAAGGAAAGCCTTGAGATGCTCGGGCATATCCATATAAGCCTTTTCGGTATTGGCCCACATGGTATCACCACCATAAGGCGGCAATGTTATAGCCCGCAATACCGCACCGGCCGGGATCGTATCCACGAAGGTGGTATCCGTGTGCCACCGATTTGTCTTGGTAATCCTGTCTTCCGAATCCAATGCGGAAATCATTGGATGGCCTTCCTTGCCGCCATGGGTCGGATGCGCGGCTGAAATAACCTTACCCATACGCGAGGCAAAGATAATCTGGGACTCATCCGTCATGTCGTGCTGATCGCGCAGGAAAATGACCTTATATTCCCATAAGGCCTCTCGAAGCTTTGCGGCGAGCCCATCACTGATGGGTGCCGCCGCATTCACCCCGTGAATGATAGCACCGATATTGCCAGTCACCCGCTCCACACGGAATTCATTGTTTGTACCAGGCATATCTTGACATCCTTATAGGTAAAAACACGATCTTTTTGTAAAATACTTCCATTCCTAATTATTTATTAAAGTGCCCAGAAAAGACGTTCAGAGAAATCCCATTTCAAATGAATATGTAATTTCAACTCTGCGGTTATGACAGCAGCTTTGAACTTCCCATCTCCCTCCGTACTATACATGAGTTTCTCCCGACGCAATGAAGGCATAACGCAGGCGCATGAAGCTGAAACATCAGATTAACAGACTGAATATTCATGACTTATTCGGCATATCTCCACGCAGCCATCTTGTTTTCATTACGAAATGATATAGTGTATCCAATATAATAATAGAACACGCCAACCTCCTGCACCAATGTCCGGACGATCCGTTTTTTGAGCCGGACGTCCGCCGCCGGCGCCTGCCAGACGGATTTGAGATCGTGCGCCAGTTCCAGAAACGAGAGCGGTTCGCATGCGGGTTTCTGCCCTCGTGCCGCGTCGTGGTCGACAATCCTCTGCTCGATCGTAGGCCCGGCGGCATTTCCCCAGCACGACGCCATCCTCGCCCAGCAGCCTCGCCGCGTGGATCCCCCGAAACCCTTGATGACGTCCATCACCTCGTTCATCAGCGCGTTACCGTCTGGTACCGCAGGTGCTGGCGGGGCCGCATGTCGTGGCCCGGCAGGGCGACCGGCGTCTGCTGCTGCTGCATCATGACGGGCGGCTATATCGCGCGGCGGTGAAGGCGACGACGGATGGGTCGGAGAATTACCTGCTGTCATTCCATCGCACGACGAAGGAGAAGGCGCGCAATGCGCTTCGCGGCGTGCAGATCCTGTCGGGCAATCTGGAGGTGCTGCCCGATGGCGGAGAGGCTGATGACGATGAATGAGGGATACGGCGTGCAGATGGGGCCAGCCAGAACCCCACAAACGATCCCGCCCGAGGGCGGTCCTATGGTCGGCTGAATATCACCGGTGTCGCTGCACGCCACACTCTTCATATAGGGCAGCAGAGGAGGCTTTTCCATGACAATCGGTATCAGCATGGACTGGGGCGGCATCCATGTCGCGCTGGAACGGATCGCCGCGATCGGCGCGCAGCCGGCGCCCCTCTCCAAACCGCGTGCTGGTCCGCTCCGCGCGGAATCTACCAGATGAATATCGCAATTGGTTGCGGGTACTGCGGTGCCGATTTGAACCTGTGAAACCAAGTGATTGATTTTGTTGAGATTGACCTTGCCCCCTGAAATGCCCTCGATTTGAAGTAAGGTCTGTCCATTGGAGACGGACGATGAAGAAAGCGCGTTTCACCCAGGACCAGATCATTGGGATCCTGAAGGAGCATCAGGCGGGCGCAACGGCTGCGGATCTGTGTCGCAAGCACGGGATCAGCGATGCGACATTTTACACCTGGCGGTCGAAATACGGCGGGATGGAGGTGTCGGAAGCGCGGCGGCTCAAGGCTCTGGAAGAAGAGAATGCAAAGCTGAAGCGGCTCCTGGCGGAGAGCGTGATGGACGTCTCGATGCTGAAGGAACTGCTGGCAAAAAACTCGTGACGCCCGGTTTGCGGCGGGACGCCGTGGCCTGGGCGATCCGGGCGAAAGACTATTCGCAGCGACGGGCCTGCCGGCTCATTGGCATGGACCCGAAGACGTGGCGCTATGCGTCACGCCGCCCGGATGATGCCGCAGTGCGGGGGCGGCTGCGCGAACTGGCTGCGGAGCGACGGCGATTTGGCTATCGGCGCCTGCATATCCTGCTCGACCGGGAGGGGCTGGCAATGAACCACAAGAAGCTGTTCCGGCTGTATCGCGAGGAAGGGCTGTCGGTCCGCAAGCGTGGCGGCCGGAAACGGGCGCTGGGCACGCGCTCGCCGATGATGCTGCCCGACGGGCCGAACCAGCGCTGGAGCCTGGATTTCGTCTCGGACGCGCTGAACAACGGACGGCGGTTCCGCGTGCTGACGGTGGTGGACGACTACACGCGCGAATGCCTCGCGCTGGTGGCGGATACGTCGTTGTCAGGCGAACGGCTCGGCCGCGAACTCGACCGGATCGGGGAACATCGCGGCTGGCCGCTGATGATCGTCAGTGACAACGGTACCGAGATGACTTCGAATGCGATCCTGGCCTGGCAGGAAAAGCGGTCGGTGCTGTGGCACTATATCGCACCGGGAAAGCCGCAGCAGAACGGGTTCGTCGAGAGTTTCAACGGGCGGTTCCGGGACGAATGCCTCAACGAGCATCTGTTCCGCAACATCAGCCATGCTCGGACGGTCATCGACGACTGGCGAGCCGACTACAACGCCGTCAGGCCCCACACCAGCCTCAATGGCATGACACCAGAGGCTTTCGCTCAACAGGCCGGCACGGCATACAGCAACCCACAGACCCTAACTCAAAACTGAGGGCACGTTCGGGGCAGGGTCACGTGGCTTGCAACAAAAAACCCTGCCAAGTCACTGACTTGGCAGGGTTTTGAATGGAATATATGGTTGCGGGGGCACGCAAGCACCGATTCCCACATTCACTTCAGGTAGAAATATAATTTATCAATATCAGAACATTAACGTTTCAACTCTCAACAGATGCTCGGTTTATCTCCGCTGGAGCGGTGCCGCCCAGTTGAGGAAGCGGCCGCTCATAGGACACTTCCTCCGCATTCGGACCGTTCCTCCAGGTCGGAATATCGTTGCAGGCATGCAGCACGCGTCAGACATCAATGTAATCCTCAGGAGGGCACATTGGCCGCTGGCCAAGAAGCAGACGTTGAACGTCGTTAGACTTTAAGGAGGTCGGCTTTGTTGATGTGCGCCAGAGCTTCACGGAACCAAGTGCGGTACTCGGCTGACGCGGCGCCAAGCTCCTCATTGAGGTCAATCTCGGTTACGGCAAAATCTTCGGGAAGCGAAAAGCGCAGCTCATGCCTGAGCAAACAAGCCACAACATAATCATAGCTTATGCTATGGTCTTCGTGGTGCTCGATTGCGTAGATGCCGACCGGTCCGCGATTAAGGGATCGAGGATTGTGTAGATAAATTCCAACGACAGCTCGCTAAGGTCGCGATCATTCGGTGGGCAAAAGTGTTGGATCGCGTTTCGGGCTTGGCGTAGGCGCTCATAGCACTTGGGATTGGGAATCCTAAGGCCGGTGGTGGCCCATAGAACTTGCGGCAGCTTTTCGAAGTCGTGTGTCCGCCCACGCATCAATAGCCGCTCAAGGTCAAGCTCGTCGAGGTTCTTGTCGTCCAAAGTGACGAGGTCCTTGAAGATCAACAGCGGGTGTTCGGTGGCGATGATCGCTTTGAGAAACAGTTCCCCAGCATGGGCGGTATTGAGCACCGACATCAACGGCCAATGCTCGTTTCCAGGGTCCATGAACACCGCGTGATGGTTCGCCTGGGTCAGAGCGGCTCTACCTAGACCGAGGATGCGATCCGGGATGCTGCGAAGCTCTCCGTTCATCGGCATCGGCTAGGCATTCAGGCAGATTACGACGAGCTGCGACACCTGATCCCACAGCGCGGTGAGGTGGCTCGGCGAGGGCGCGAAGTCCGGTGAATGAACGTATCGGTTCATCGTGTCGATGGAAAAAATGCCGTCAGCGCTCTCTAGCTTTCGGATTATGCCAGCATATTTCCCATCAATTCTCCGTTTTGCCTCAAGGTCGGCGCCGACCTTCTTGACCTTGTTTTTCAGGCTGTCGTTCGGATAGACACTGGGGAGGCTAGTACGGGCGATGTAGTTGTCGACCGACAACTCGAAGAGCACACGGAAGAGCACTGAGATGGCGTTGGGATGATCGTCGAGCTTCAGCTTGAACTGGAGTTCGTCCCATATTTGCCGCTGGCGCTGCACATGAGCCTGCCAGACCACC
Source organism: Gluconacetobacter johannae (assembly GCF_014174305.1). GTDB lineage: Bacteria > Pseudomonadota > Alphaproteobacteria > Acetobacterales > Acetobacteraceae > Gluconacetobacter > Gluconacetobacter johannae. Next base: position 39,834 of record NZ_JABEQH010000024.1, read on the forward strand.
GCGTGGCTCACCTGCGGAACCAAGGTCGTGCGCTTGATCGGCTTGGCGGGTGGCGGCAGCGGTGGGCTCGGCGAAGCGCCTGGACCGGGACCAGTGCCAGGACCCGGCCTCGGTCCCCTTGGCGCGGACGGCGACGGCAATGGCGGCAACGGGAGGACGCCTTCGATCTCTAGGCGATCAAGGTAGGCGACCTTGCCTTCGTTGTCCCACAGGTCGCCCAGCACGACATTACGGTTAGCCAGATCCTCGGAGATGCGTCGGAAGATGGGTAGCACCAAAGGCTCAGGGTGGGTGAGCTGGAACTTGCTTCGGCTAACGCTGATGCCGACGCGATTGCGTAGTCCTTCGGAAGAGAGAAGCCGGTTGGCCGTCGACCAAGGTATCTTTTTCCCCGGCAACATACTGGCGGCCTCCAGGCGCTTCTCGATCTCATCGGCGATGTTCACGCCGCTGCCCTTGCCGGTTCGTTCGACGAATGTCGCCGTCATCCGGTCTGTCCAAGGGTTGCGGCCAACACCGCCCCGCGTGCCGGTGTGTCGCCTCAGGAGGATTTCGTCGATCCGCTCGCGATCGGTTTCAATCTGGCAGTCTAGCCGGTCGGGAAAGACGCCTTTCCAGCTCGCCTTCAACCCCTTGAAGAAGGCTTGCAGCTCGAGGCTAGGCGCGCGCTTCGGCTGCGAAATGAGCTTGAGGCAGGTAACACGGCGGTTGCCGTCGAAGACGACGTAATTCACGCCGTCGGGCCAAACCAGTGGCGGCTCGTAAATCTCGCCTGTCTCAGCGAGGTCCTTTGCCAGCTTTCGCATAGCGCTTTCGTGATGCGTGAAGAGCCAAGCGATGGCGGCCGTTTCGTTCTCCAACTCGCCGTGCCGATCGTTTGCACTGTTCACCAAGAGCGCTTTGAGCGTCAATTTCTTATAGGCCATACCTCATCCCCCGGAGCTTGACCTTAGCAGTAGTAGATGGACCGGGATACGGATCTCGTTGCATGCCCTCAATGCTCACGTTGAGCGACGCATTTGCAGCCAAGAGTCTTAGCAGAACCATAGGACGTCCTCCAAAGTGACACCGGGTCAATGTACCCCAAGTTCGTCGTGAAGTGGCGCTTGTGGACCAGCGCGCCACGGCGTACGAGCGGCTGTTCTGATGTTCATTCATTGGTGGAAATCCACTGCTCCCCGAATGCGGCGATCGGCGGTCGCAGCAGATGAAATCGTACAATCGACGGTGTTCGGCGGGCCGGGAACGATGAAGATAGGCACTATGTCTGCGCTATAGGCACCTATGGTTCGCTATAGCTCTCCTCTCGTGAGGCCGCTTTGTCGGACCGGATAGAATCGGATGGCGATGCGGTTCAGCTTCAATCTTCGATGTGGGAAATAGGCAGTTAGCCGTCTGGCGATTTAGGACGCATTGCGCCAGATCGAGCCAAATGACTTTCGTTAGATTATTGTCAGGCCAATGTCGGCAATACGAGATAATGTCTGATGGCATGCATGGTCGTCACCAGATCATTGAGGTTTGCCAAATCAGCATGGATTTGGCAGAATCTCACCAATCGACTTTTTCCATCGCGGGTCAGCTCCCGATGCGTGCGGTCGAACATGACATGCTCCCGCATCAAGGCTGTCGGGTGCTCATCAAGGAAGAGTTCCATCAGTGCTGGGCCAATTAAGTCCTCCAGCTCCCAGCTCAGCCCCTTGTAGGCTTCATTCTGCTCCTCGAAACTTCGCTTCAATGCCACATGATCTAAATTTCCTCTCAAGGGCATCTTCGGCCGCAATCGGAAGACATCACGATACTCGATGATGCTGGCATCCACGTTCCGGGCGCCTTTCACCGCCTTCTGCCCAGCGACATCGTTATCGAACAAACCAATCACCCGATAAACAGGGCGGCCGGCTGGCGACAGATAAGCTCGCGAGAGATTACGCATGGTGACGAGTTCACGAACCACACCATGAGTTCCCCCCCGATCGCCCTCGCCAGCGGCGAGGATCGCAAGATCACCTAGAAGATCCTTTCCGGTCGAACGACAGAATAGTCGAGCGGCGAGGCCGAAAAGTGCCACATCGGACGTCCCTTCGACCAGAATCGTTCTAGGCTTCAGACTCCAACCCTGAGACAGCGCATAGCGGGCAACAAAATCCATCTCGGCGGCTGCCATGTCAGCGCGGTTGCGCAGTCACGGGACGCAGAAAGGCGCCGTTATGCCCAAATGAAACATGAGCGGCAAATACTGTCCCTGGGATGTGCTCCCGTACGCCGAATTCCTGTGGACGATAGGGCACATCAAACCGCGCGAACTCTCGAACGCGAGCCATAGCGCGGTGACCATGGTCATAAGCCGCAACGCCAGTAACGACGCGTAGCCGTCGTTCGCCGGGCTGCAAGAGCCAGCGGAGCCGCTCCGGAACCTGACCGAAGATGTCGGTTTCCCGCCACAGGGCCCTGAGTCCGCGAAATTGTCGATCAGCCTCGTCTGTTCGCATGCTCTGGAATAGAAGGAGCGCATACTCCAGCCGCAATTGCGGAGATAACCGGTAGTCGGTTGCAATCAGTTGATCCAACACCTCTGTCTGGCGTCCGAAATCAAAGGGGGAGATCGTCACCAGCACTTGGTATTTGAACCGCAATACTTGTGGGTTTCCTTCGCCGGCGGGGTGATCTAGCTCCGCAAGAACGGCTTCCAGCACATCGGTCGGAACTTCCTCCAACGACGATGGCGCTCGCCCTCCGAGCGGCGCTGCAAGAGCCAGCCATCCACGAACGAGAACGTCCGCAGGCCCGTCAGGCTCGTCCCGCCGATTGGCAACAACGCTACCGGCAAGAAGAATGCTGACAGCACGGTCGGCCAAGGTCGTGAGTGCGTAATGCCGAAGATCGTTCTGATCATTCCGGATAGCCGCGTAAACGATCTCCAATGCCTCGATACAGTAGGCGGCGGCACCAGCACCGGCTTCTTCCGCAGAAACGATGAGGCTCTTGACGTGCGTCTCGATTACATAGGGGCTTGAGGGACTTTCCTCATACGCATGCCGCGTCGCATCCGAAGCAAGTCTCCTCAGTTCCGCCAGTTCTTCGGGCGCGGCGTCCTGCATGGCTCGCACTCGGGCGAGATCAAAATACGCGTTCGCGAGAGAGTTATAGAGATTGACGTCGGGTTCACCGCCTGGAGAACGTTCGATGGATTGCAACGCGTAGAGAATATCATCCACCGCGCGCTTAAGCAGCGAAACCCGGTCAACAGCGAGCACGCCGTATGCAGCTTCATCAAGCCAAGCGATGCGACGCCTAGAGATGGCCGTATGATGACGGAAAACACGGCTGCCGTTGCGAAGCGACTGCGGCATGCCGTCTAGTGCTGAGAGCACGTCGCGCCAGATATGGACCCAGCTAGCACGTCCATGATCGGGATCGACCTTGAACACCGTGGTCGCGAACTCTTCTCCGTAGCTAATCCCGTCAACCTCGCCGAGTGACGGCTTGCTAGAAACTTCCCGTAATATAAGAAATCGCAGATGCTCTGCGTCCTTCGCTTCGTCGAACCCAAGCGCAGTGCGTGCGCCGTGATCGTAGAAGATGGCATTGATGAGAAACCGGCCGAGGATATCGTGGGTTAGCGCCCAATATTTGTCGCCCCCATCTGAAAGCCGGATGAGTCCAAGCGGGGAAAGGTTCGATCTGCGGTCGTCAAGGAGAAGCGGGAGCGGCCAGCCATTGATGCTCTGTTCGAACAACATTTCGGGCATAGGTAACCGTTCGGAACTCAGTGCCGCAATCTGGAGCACAGCCTTCTTCAATGCGAGTGTATCAACCCGGTCATTGAATACACGGTAAACCCACTCTTGGATGGACTCGGTCAGATCATATTGCGTCTGAAGCCAAAAGCTTAGGGTGATCCAGAATGCCGCCAACCCTTCGAGCAGACGGACCGAATGTGCCTCCTGAAAACTCCGCCACTGCCAATCCGGTCGCTCTTTTCCGTAGCGACGGAGGAAACGATTCAGATGGTGTCCAAGCTGGATCGCTTCATCCTGGTCAAGCATATGATGAAGCTCGGCTAGTAGCTTGAAACGTGAAGTGTCGTAGAAGCCTGCCTCTCTGATCGGGCCGGAGACGACCAGGATGCATACTGGGCGCCCGGCCTGTTCGATCTGATGAAGAAATCGGCGCAGCTCCGTGTCCCGGAACTCCCAGTGCATACGATCGAAAACTATCAGCCAAGGCGTCTCGTAGATGCGAGACGACGCATCACTATCTTGCACATCGACAGCATTCTGATTCGCAAGCCCGTCTTCGCTGCGTTGCTTCGCACGGGTGAGGAAGTTTATGACCGGGAGCGAGTCCGGTGTGAACGGCAAATCCTTCGCCACCAGGGTAGGATAGCCCGCGCGAGCCGCGCTAAAAGCAAGATGACGGGCAAGCGTAGTTCCGCCTGCGCCCGGCTCCGACATAATATACGCGACGCGATTCTCTGGAGAGCCGATGGCATCAAGGCGACGGAGCTGGCCGCAGAGCCGTCGCCACGCCTCGTCGCTCCTGACCCAAGGCAGACCCGCCGCGAAAGCACGCCAGTCCTGAGCCTCTCCGCAAAAGAAAGCGTTGAACGCGTCCTCAGGCAGTTCGTCCGGGTCGGTAACGGCAAGATCACGGGCAAGGATTATGTCATAATTACTCAACAGCGGCCGTTCCGGGTCATCTACACGGGAAAGGTCCAGCTCGCTAATTGCATCACTTCCGTCACGCCGGCGGACCGTGAGCCGCTCGTCGCGATAGGCCGCATCGAACGCATCGACGAGCGACGTAGCGAAAGCCATGCCGGGCATCGAGACGACCAAAGGCGTCGGTCCCGAGCCGTTTTCTTCCAGCCAGACGCCCAACTGCTCCGCAACTCCGGGCGAAGCGTCGATTAGCGTAAGGCGCGTCCTGAAATCGGCCGCCCATAATTCGGTCACTCCGAGGGGCGGTCCATCGCCTCCGCTAGAGATTACTACGAGCTGTCTAATGCTGGAGCGGCGCAACTCCTCCAACATGGTCATACGCCGGAGCTGCTGCTCGAACGTAGATCCCCGTCCGTCCTGACCGCCAAGAAGGAAGATCGGCAGCGATCGCGGAGGCAGCTCGATACGCGACGGGTCGCTGTCCACGACGTGTAAGAACCCGCGCCGGCCAACGTACGGATCATCGTCCGTGTTCTCGAGTTCGGCCGTCAGGAGGGAGTCCGCCTCATCAAGAAACGCCTGCTTCCACGGGAGCTTGAGCATGCGCGCGAGCGCGTGTCGTTCCGCCTCGCTGGAAGCTACGCCGTGAACCCAGACCGAGATTTCCCGCTCCGCCAAACTCGCAATCAGCCCATTGGGCAAATCGTTGACAGTAGGGACCATAGGCACTGAGAACTCCAAACGTTGCGCATCGCTCCGAATGGAACCAAACGTGAAGATGCGTGCATTCGAAATGACTATAGCCGACGCAGCGCCCCCTGCAAGCTGGCTGCGGCGTATACTACAGGAGATGCTCGCGGCCTTCGGCCGGGTGAACGCTCCACTTTGAGCGCATTGGTGCCGGGCGTTTTGTTGGAAAGCAACATAGAGAACACCGATTCTACAGTCCAGCCTCCTAGAACGCGCTATACTACTACTCTACATTTTGATAGCGAGACATGCGAGATAGTGATGAGAACTATACCTACTCCATAGCCCTCTATACCCCTCCCAAATAGACGTAAGGGGACGGCAGAGCTGGCTGACATCCATCAGACGTCTGCTTCGCGCCCTCATGTCGGCCATTCGAGCCCATTCACTGATTTCTCAGAAGCGGACGTCAGATTGATTTCGCTTCGACGGTTATCATGTCGGACGCTTGCATGCTTCTCTACTACATAAGGTGGGTCCGCATCGAACAACAGACGGGCAAGGCTGCCACTCCGCGTTAACGACGTCGTCGACATGCAACTCGCCCCGATGGGCACGTTCTTCAACGCGTGCTGAGCGTTGACGAAAACCTTCAGATGGTCTCAAATGCCGCACGCAACGTGCTACATAGCTTCGGCGTCTATGTCGGCGAGGGCTGGCGCGTGCCGCAGCCGACACCAGAGAGCGACGGCGGCATCGGCGATGCAAGCCCAGCCGATCCGGGTTAGACATTCGCCTATGCGCTTCCTCGCCAACGGCCCCTCGATCCCAGATGATCTTCTGATCGCGCGCGACGCGGGCGACGTCATCTTCTTCTGCGGCGCAGGCGTCTCCCGCCACTGCGCCGGCCTGCCCGACTTTCTCAAGCTGGGCGGCGATGTCATCGATCTCCTCGGAGCTGGCGAGAAAAGCCTCGCCCGCAAGCTGTTCCGCCGAATCAAGGAGCTCGACCCGATCGACGGCGTCGGCGGGCTCATTGCCACCGATCGCATCTTCAGCCTGCTCGAACGCGAGTTCGAGCAGCGCGATGTCCAGAACGCCGTCGCGCGTTCCATCAAGCCCTCGGACGATCCCGACCTCAGCGCGCACCGGACCCTGATCGACCTGTCCCGCGGACGCGACGGCACGATCCGCCTGGTCACCACCAATTTCGACCTGCTGTTCGAGGCGGGGGCCCCCGGCATAGCCTCCTCCGGACCGCCGGTGCTGCCCGATCCCCGCAGTGCCGGCTTCGACGGGATCGTGCATCTCCACGGCCGCGTGAATGCCGATTATTCAGCCCCGGGCGACGAGGAGTTCATTGTCTCCAGCGCCGACTTCGGCCGCGCCTATCTGTCCGATGGCTGGGCGACCCGTTTCATGCAGTCGCTGCTTGCGCGCTTCCAGATCGTCTTCGTCGGCTACGGCGCCGACGATCCGCCCGTCCAGTACTTACTCGAAGCGCTCAATCTCCACGCCGGCAATCGCAGCCGGCTGTTCGCATTCCAGCCAGGTAGCAACGCCGACGATGCCGCACTTTGGGAGCATCGCGGCGTGCGAGCGATTCCTTTCGACAACAGCCAAGGCTATGATCCACTGTGGGATAGTCTTGCAGCTTGGGCCGAACGCGCACGCGACGTCGATGGCTGGTACGCCGGTCTACTCGAATCCGCGTCTGCGGGACCCGCTGCACTCGACTCGCATGTGCGCGGTCAAATCGCCCATGTGCTCTCGACCCGAGAGGGCACCCGACGCGTCAGCATCGCCGACACACCGCTGCCGGCATCATGGCTGCTCGCGCTCGATCCGTGCCAGCGCTTCGACAAACCGGGCCCTATCGATCCCTATGGAGAATCCAGCGAGCGGATCGATCCCTATGAGAGCCTGTCGCTCGACTTCGACACACCGCCGCAGCCGGTCGACGAGGACGATGCCTTTCGAGAGCGGAAGGTGCCCGAAGGCTCGTGGAGCGTCTTCGCGCCGACCCGCTTCGATCAGGAGGATTGGCAGGAAACCGGGTTCGGCGACTTCTGCGGCGACCGAGCCAACCTTACCGGACCGCTCAGCACGCGCCTCGGCCACCTCGGCATCTGGTTCCACCGCGTCGCTCATCAGCCGGTCGCCCTGTGGTGGGCGGCGGCTCGTGGTCCCCTCCATCCGCGCATCGTCGAGATGATCGAAGCCTGGCTCCGCCAAGACCCGGACCGCTGGCCCGACGACATTCAGCGCGGCTGGCGCTTCCTAATCGCGAGCTGGTCCGATCGCCGGGTGGAACCCAACCCGGGCTATTTCGAGCTCAATCAGCGGGTCGCACGAGAGGGCTGGTCGGAAGCGCGGGTGCGCGATTATGCGGCGCTGTTCCGGCCCCGGCTGAAGGTCGACCGCAAGTTCGGCGCGCCGCATCCGCTCTCCTGGACCGACAGCAACCGGCCGAATCCGCTGGTCTCCTACGATGTCGACTATCCGCATCCCTACGAGCTGTTGCCGATACCCGACGAGCAGCTCGCTTATGCGGTCACACGCTTTCGCGAGAACCTCGACTTGGCACGTTCGCTGGAAGCCGAAATCTCCGGCCACGACTATGTCTATATGCAGACGACACGGCCGGACGACGGTGCCCCTCCGATCGCCTACGATAGCTACGGCCTCACGGGCCCGATCGCGCTATTCCTCCAGCTGATGGAACGGTTGGTGGAGGTCGCGCCCGAGCGCGCGCGTGGCGAGATCGCCCAATGGCGGGGAGACGACCATTACATCTTCGGCCGCCTGCGCATCTGGGCGGCGAGTAAGAGGATCGTTCCGGCTGCGGAGGCGGCGAACATCTTGTTCGGCTTCCCCGATGATATGTTCTGGGGCTCGGAGCAGCAGCGCGACCTTCTCTATGCAATCCGCGACCGTTGGCCCGACTTCTCGGCCGAGGATCGAGCTCGATTCGAGCAGCGCATCCTCACCACGACCTTCCCCTGGTCGGACAACACGCGCGGCGGGAAGGCACGCGCCGAGGCCCATTATCGGCTCGATCGCCTGCATTGGCTGTCCCGCCAGGGGCTAGCCTTCTCGTTCGACATCGAGGCGGAAATGGCGGCGCTTCGTCCGATCGCGGAAGGGTGGTCAGAGCGCTCTGGCGAGGAAGCCGCGGACTCAAACGCGCCGGTCGTCCGCAGCATCGACACAGATGCCAATCCGTGCGTGCTCGACCATGTGCCGATCAGCGAGATCCTTGAGCGCGCCCGGCAGGCGGGCCAGTCTGAATTCTTCGACTATGTCGAGCGGCGTCCATTCATTGGTCTCGCCGAGGAGAAGCCCGCGCGTGCGCTCGCAGCCCTCACCGACGCCGCGCGCCGGGGCGACGTCCCGCTCTCCTTCTGGTCGGCCTTCCTCTATGCCGAGAAGCGCAAGACCGATCCTGCGCGGCTCGCACGGGCGATCGGCGGTCGCCTCGCATCCTTGCCGCCGGCGGCGCTCAGCACCATCGCCTATCCGGCGGCCGAATGGTTGCATGCCTTGGGCGAGCGCCTTTTCGGCGAGCTCGCAACTGTGCTGGACCGCTTGTGGGATCCGCTGATGGCCGCGCTGCCTCTGCGCGACGACCACCGCAGGCACCGCGTCGACAGCAGCTGGGCGAACGACGCGCTGAACGCGCCCGTCGGCAAGCTCGTCAGCCTGCTCATGAAGGACCCGTCGACTAAGGGCCGCGAGCTGGGCCAGGGCTTCCCCGAAGACTGGACGCGCCGTCACGAGCAGCTGCTTGCGCTGCCAGGCGACATGCGCCGCCACGCACTCGTAATGCTCGGGTTCCAAATCAACTGGCTGTTCGCAATCGCACCCGCCTGGACCACGGCAAACCTGCTGACCGTAGTGGATGACGAGGGCGACGACGGCGACGCGCTGTGGGATGGCATTCTCTGGGCGGCACGGGCGCCGAGCCGAGTGCTGTACGAGCGCCTGAAACCGGGGCTTCTCGCGCGGGCCATGTCGCCCAGGCGCCGTCGCGCCGAAGCCAGTGTCATCGGCGGCTTCCTGCTGATCGGCTGGGGCGGAGATCCCGAGGCCGATCCACCCGAGCAGCTCGTTACGAGCGCCGAGCTTCGCGAGATCCTCGTCGAGAGTGACGACGACCTACGCGGGCAGATTCTGTGGCATCTTGAGCATTGGTCGGCGGATCCTGAGGCCAAGTGGCGCGCGCGCCTAGTCTCGTTCGTCACAGACGTCTGGCCGAACCACCGGGCGGTGCGGACCCCGAAAATGTCGACCCGCCTCGTCGACCTCGCCTTGGCGAGCGGCGACCTATTCCCGCAGGTTGTGCAAGCGGTTCTGCCGCGTTTGGTGCCGGTCCGGGGCGGAATGCTGCACCGATTCATGCTCCGCTCGGAGGCCGAAAATCATCCAGCGCTGATCTATCCCGCCGCCATGCTCGACCTTCTCTGGGCGATCCTCGCCGAGGACACGACGCTCTGGCCGTACAAAATCGAGGAGGTTCTCGACGTCCTCTCCGAGGCGCGTGAAACCCGGGCTGATCCCCGTTTGTCAGAGCTGCGGCGCCGGCGTGCCAGCTGAGCGAACGGGCGGAAACGCATTGTCAGCGTTTCAAAGCGGTCGAATCGTAATCACTAATATCGACCGCCGATTCTACCCATGTTGATGATGAATGCACGGCAGCTTCCAGAAGACTCAATCGAGAGCTCTTATAGCTGTAACGTCGGCGGAGGTGCGCAAACGGCAGCTATCTCCCGATCATTCTCCGAAACCTGCTAGTCAGCAAACGGCCCCAATCCGGTCATGCCCGACCAGATGCGAAACGGGCTATGGCGTATGAGCGGCGGTTGTGACGAAGGGCAAGCGTAGAATCGACGGCCTTTATCCCGCTTGGTGTCGTGTGGCAATCAGCGAGAATATCGGGTCATAGCTGGAAATCGGCGGGGCTGGCAGATCGAGAGGGATTCGAATTTCTACGTTGAGACCGCTTCGCCGTCGTAGCGCTCGTTGTACTGACAACCACCGTCTCCACGACCTGCATGTATCTGGTTGCGAGTGTTCAACCCCGATTTGAACCTGTCCCGATTTGAACCTGTTTATGTTAAACGATTGAAATCGTGTAGTTTCTTCGACCGTACGGGATACGCCATTGATGGATGATCCACAACACACTGATTTAATTGATAATTTTTATGTGTATGGTTGCGGGGATAGGATTTGAACCTATGACCTTCAGGTTATGAGCCTGACGAGCTACCGGGCTGCTCCACCCCGCGGTGGTAAAGGTGGACTGGAAGACCTGGCGGCGAC
>NZ_JABEQH010000025.1 GCF_014174305.1 Gluconacetobacter johannae
GTCGCCATTACCGCCATCATGCGAAAACTCATCGTTCTCGCCAACGCGCTGTTGCGGGACAACCGCCTCTGGACGCCAAAAGCCGCTTGATCACAACGGATACTCTCAGGGCTCTTCTCACCTATGTCGATCGGATGCTCGCGTCAGACCTTCGCTCAGAAAAGACCGTCATCACATATAATCAAGGCCGGCATCCGCCTCAACGCGATCGTTCTCATGCACGTCGGACTTTTTCATCCTCGGGATCGGGGGCCTGGCTATATCGGCACGCCGTTTCTTATCGCGGCTTCCTCCCTCGGACTAAGGCTGAACTCTTTCTTAATCTCAGACCTTTGGTCATCGGCGGCCCTTTCGGATATCGTGATGGCAACCTGGTCTGTTGGGGCAGGGACGGGGGCCGCGTCCATGTGCTCGGCGCTCTCTTTTACGTATTGTTGGAACTCCCATTATTTCCAGATTTGTGTTTTTGGTCCGAGATCTGGAATAACTGATCAAGCAGGTTGCTCTCATCCGTCCGTTTCGCCGAAACCGGATCGAGAGCGGACGTGGCCGAGGCGACGGTGCTGGCCGATCCATCGCTTCCAGACGCCGACTCGACAGCCCCGTTGCTGTCGCCGACGATCATCGCGGAGGAAACGGTTGCGAACTCGATTGTACCGTCGGGCTCCTCAGTCATGACATCGGGCCTTGTGAATTACCCGAGTTCTGGACGAACTGCGCGACCAAGCTAGCCGCCTCAGAGGTCGATTCCCCATCAGTCGATTTTCCTGCAGCCGTATAGAGGGCAGACAGAGACATCGTGGAGACATCGACCTGAAACTGAAAATTCCCCAAAACGGCGCCTGGTTCATCGGTCACAGGCGTTCCATTAATCGTCGTCCCCGCACTGATAACACAACTCCGCTGTCCGTGGACAGCAGAACGGCGGGCCCGTAATTGTCATATTCTTTTGTTGAGGAGGAAAGACTTGCGGACAGTGTGGACCTGTCGCCGGAGGTTTCCGTCACGGTCGTATTCGAGGAGACAGCCGCAGTCGGTTTCTCCGATGCGTCCAGCATAAAAGCTGCCTCTATCCCCCGAGCCCAGGCATCGTATCCACTTCTCCCCCGATACCGAAGTTCCCATGTCCTTCCTCCTAGCCCTATACTTCGCTTGTATTATTGTCCATCGCTTTGTCAAGGCAGCATAAGAAAATTGCAGGTAGGCGCTCATGCAGTTCATGCATAAATCATATTCGAACCTGATGTTTGTAACGCGTTGCATGTATTGAGGTAGACATGGAAATATAAACTGTCTTTATATGGTACAACGTTAGGTTGTTCGGAAGGAACTGAAGATCATGACGGTGACAGCGTCCTATAACGAAGATGCGGATTTTTGGGGTTTGCCGACCTTGCCGGCAAATATAGGTCTCACAATGGTCAACGCAAATGGATATAGTGGGTTAATAACCCTTACGGCGACCACAAGCACATACGATGCCGGTGACTATGATGTTGGCGGGTCCAGGTATTGGATGGGGTCACTCTGGCTTGGCGGCATTACAGCTCCCAGCAGCACTCAGAATGTGGAAATCAAGATAACGACAGATAATACAGATGTTGGCCTTTTCGAATATAGCCCTGGCGCTGGGAGTGCAGCCAACTATATTCTATTTCAAGGAAATAACGATAGCATTAGCATGTCCGACGCTGCCAGTGGCGGCGAGACTATGGACCTCTCAGGAACAACATTCGCGCAGTGGAATGGTTCGACTTGGATCACCTCCGGTGTCAAGGTCATCATTCATGGCACCGGCGGAAACGATACCTTCACGGGATCCAGCCAAAATAACTACTTGTATGAGGGGGCCGGGAATAGCGTCTTTAACCAAAGCGCTGGCAATGACATCATTTCGACACAGGCGACAAATGGCGGTAGCAATATCTATTACGCCAAAGATGCTCTAGCCGATTACGAGGGGGGCTATGTAGATTCCAACGGGAACTCCTACATGAACGATGGGGACGACTGGCTTCTCCAGGATACGGCAAATGGAAAGATTATCGAGTTGACCGATGTCGCTTCCGTGGGCATAGGCGGTACTACCTATTCGGCTTCAGTAGAGAATCCAGCTCAGGCGTGGACGACCGACGACTCGACATCATCTTCCGCTTCAGTCGAGGCCAGCAGCGCCCTGGCATCCATTGCAAGTGGAGCGGGATTGCACGCTTCGATGCTTGCCACTTCGGCGGTTAACGCCCTCAATGTCAGCGCATCAACCTCAACCACTACTGCAAGCACCATTCCTTCGAACGATGTCTCATATTCCAGCAGCAGTCTCGCGACGCTACTAGGAACCCACGACAATGTCGCATCGGGCGTTCTGACCGACGATAAATCCAGTCCCGCAGTTGTGGCATCGTAAATGGTCAATTTGTCAGTCCTGCCTGTCTCCTGTAGGGTAGGACTGGCTTTTTTCAGAAATAAATGAGAGTCGCCCTCCTCGTGGATTAGGAGCGTAAATGCTCCTGTCTGTCCGGGGAGGCTCCGATACTATGTCTCCTTCCTTGGAGTTTTTTCCGGCGGCTAAGGGGCATATAGTTCTTATTTAGGCGACTCGTGCCCCTCGCTGGTCGCCCCAGTGAGCGGTGCCGTCTAGAAGAAACTCCTGGGTGAGCGAGCTTTCGCGGCCTTTTGCAGTTATAGTAAAATTCTGACATTATCAGGCTACATACAGCATGGATGTTCTAGAGCATCTACCACTGCATCTGAAGAGGAGTTGGCCATCCCCACTCGAGACTGTCTTCGTAGCCCATTACCTGTAATCGCGATTCGTTCAATGCGCGGCTACACTAAGTGACGCGGCGCTATCGCTGATCGGTGCCGTTGGTGAACATTGTAGAGGACGATTTGTGGATTTAGCCGATCATGTGCTTGCTGCTGCCGACCAGAACCGGGATTTGGGTGAGGCACCCGGCAGGAATAACAACGATACATATGCAAGCCAGGGGGTAAAGGACACCCCTGCCCTGATTAGGTTGCGGGCGGTGATCGCCGCCGGCCGTTTCCATGGGCTGCAACTCGATGTGCTTGATTTCACGGCGGAGCCGGGTGAACAGTCGCCCTCGCCCGCCACTCTGGCCCGGTGGTTGAATGAACAGGGGGCGGTCGCCAAGGGAATGCGGATCGAGTGGCGGCACCTCGTCAGGATGCGCAACTCCCCGCCGATCGTGCTGATGTTCCGGGATGGCTCCGCCGCGCTGATGGTGAACGCGGAGGCGGAGCGCGGCGTCATCTGGCTGCGCGACCCGATGGCGGATGAAGCGGAGCCGCCGGTTCCCGTGGATGAAATGCGGCTGTCGGAGATCTGGAGTGGCGATATTCTCCTGATCAAGCGCCGGCAGGATCAGAGCGAGATCGATGCGCCGATCAATATGGCGTGGCTCGCCAGGATGGTGCTGCGCGAAAAGAAATCGCTGCGCGACATTACCCTCTCCTCTCTGACCCTGAGCGTCCTGCAGATCTTCCCACCCTTGGCGGTGATGCAGGTCATCGACCGCGTGGTGAACAACCACTCGATGGCGACGCTCGTCTCCATCGCGGCCATCGTGCTGATGCTTTCGTTTTACGAAATCGTGCTGTCCTTCGGGCGACGCGAACTGACTCTTATTCTGACGACACGGATCGATGCCAGAATATCACTTCATCTATTCAATCGCCTTCTGGCATTGCCGCTCGAATATTTTGAACAGCAGCAAGCAGGCAACATTATCGGCCGGGTGATGGCAATCTATAAGGTCCGGGACTTTATGACCGGGCGGCTCATGTCGACGTTCCTCGATATGTTCACCTTGGTGGTCGTCCTGCCTTTCCTCTTCTATCTCAGTTCGACCCTGGCATGGATGACAGTGGCGACCGCCGGGATGATCGGTCTGATTATCGCCGTATTCATGCGGCCTGTTGGTCGTATCTATGGCAAGCTCGTCAAGGCCGAGGCAGAGCGATCCTCGGTCATGTACGAAACCGTGGCCGGCATCCGGACGGTCAAGACACTGGCGCTCGAACCGGCCCGCAAGCAGGAATGGGATCGTCGCACCGCGGATGTCGTTCGTTGGAAGCTCTCCGTCGGACGCATCGCGAACTGGCCGACCACGCTGACCATGCCGCTGGAGATGTTCATCAATCGTGGCATCATCCTTGTGGGTGCCTATCTTGCGCTGACCAATGCCAGCACTGTCGGCGTCGGTGCGTTAGTCGCCTTTATGATGCTCGGGGGACGCGTCGCTGCGCCGTTGGTGGGCGTGGCGCGGCTGCTCGATGATCTGAATGAAGTGACGACCTCGCTTGCCGAAGCGGGTTCCGTGCTCAACCAGCCCACCGAGACGAAGGCGCTCACCGAAGGAATGCGCCCACCCATCAAGGGGGCGCTGTCGTTCACTGACGTGAACTTTACCTATCCGGGCTCCACGACAAAGGCCCTGAATGACGTCAGCTTCGCGCTTCCCGCCGGTACGATGCTCGGTCTGGTCGGTCGCTCCGGCTCCGGGAAGTCGACCATTACTCGCCTGCTGCAAGGCGTCAGCCGCTCTTACGAAGGCTATCTGAAACTGGACGGCGTCGATTTGCGCGAAATCAACCTGACTCATCTTCGCCGCTCCTTGGGCGTGGTACTTCAGGATAATTTCCTGTTTCGAGGTACGATACGCGACAATATCGCGGCTGGCCGTCCGGGGTTGACCATCGATGACGTGGTGCGGGCGGCACGGCTGGCCGGCGCCGAAGAGTTCATCGAGCGCCTCCCCGCTGGCTACGAGACATGGATCGAGGAAGGATCGACCAATATCTCCGGCGGCCAGCGCCAACGTCTCGCGATCGCCCGCGCTCTGATTTCGGATCCGAAATTGATGATCCTCGACGAGGCGACCTCCGCGCTCGATCCCGAGAGCGAAGCCCTCGTCAGCGCCAATATCGAGCGCATGGGCAAGGGACGCACGATGATCATCGTCTCCCACCGCCTGTCATCGCTGGTGAATTGCGACCAGATTCTTGTCATGGAGCACGGGCGGGTCGCGGATATCGGATCACACGAGGCATTGCTGGAGCGCTGTGCGATCTATCGCGCACTTTGGATGCAGCAGAACAGGCACACGGAACGTCGCTCCCGCGTCAGCCGCGCAAGCGAGGCCGAGTGCGTGGCAACGGTTGCAGAGGGAGACTGATCCTGAACACCCAGGACATCGCGCCGCCCAATGGCGGCAACAAGGACGACATCGGGAAACCGAAGGATTTTCTCGCTCGGGCCTCTGATCCGTTTGCCTTCGCCGACCTGCCGCCAGCGCTGCTCGAGTTTCATTCACCGACTGCCGCGCTCGTCAACATGCCGCCGACGCCAGCGGCACAATATGTCTCTTGGCTGATCGGGGCCCTGACCGCGAGCAGCATCGTATTTATGGCGGTGTTCCCTCTGAACCGGGTGGTGTCTACTACCGGCAAGATCATATCCACGCAGCAACCACTCGTCGTGCAGCCCTTCGAGACATCGATCATTCATAGCATCGACGTGCATGAAGGCGACCTCGTTCATAAGGGGCAGGTGCTGGCGCAACTCGATCCTACTATCAATGACGCCGACATCGCGGATCTGCGATCGCAGACCCAGAGCTACGGCGCCGAGGTCGCGCGTCTCTCCGCCGAAGCGCAGGGTCGGGACTACAAGCCGGATCCGAGCAATCCTGCGTCAATACAGCAGGCAGAGACATTTCTGCGCCGTAAGGCGGAGTTCGACGCCAAGATCAGCAACTATCAGGAACAGATCGCCTCCCAGACAGCCGATCTCCAGGGGGATCTGGCCAATGCGGCCATGTACGCGGCACGTGTCAAGGTCGCGAACGAAGTTAGTACGATGCGGGCACGCTTGCAGGCCGACCAGGTTGGAAGTCGACTCTCCACGCTGGGTGCCCAGAACGACCTGGTGGAAGTAACGCGGTCCGAGATCTTGGCGCAGCACGACGGCGCGTCTGCTCGAAGCAAACTGCAGGCGCTGGTCGCCGAGCGGCAAGGCTATATCGAAACGTGGAAGGCCGACATCTACCACGACCTGAGCGATGCCCAGCACAAGCTTTCCACGGCTGACAGCGACTATCAGAAAGCGAAGCTCCGTAAGAGCATGACCATCCTGAAGGCCCACGACGACGCCATCGTCTTGACGATTGCTAAACTGTCGACCGGATCCGTCATTACTACCGGCTCGGAACTGATGACGCTTGTTCCAATCGATAGCGGCCTCGAAGTCGAAACGCATCTGGGTGGCAAGGACGCAGGCTTTGTGCAGCCCGGCAACAAGGCGCTCCTCAAATTCGCGACGTTTCCCTACTCGCAATATGGCGGTGCCGAGGCAACCGTAAGTGAGATCAGTGCGGACGCGTTCGATGGTCAGACTGGACAAGGGCCGTCACCAAATTCGGAGAGGGCGACTGCTCAGAGTAGTGACCCTGCGAGTGCCGCGCAATCCTATTACCGCGTGCGCCTGCGCATCCAGCGTTACACACTGCATGGTGTCCCGTCGTTTTTTCACCCGCGTCCAGGCATGCCCGTCACAGCCGATATTCAGGTGGGTAAGCGCACGATTATGCAGTTCCTTCTGAATAGTTTAATGCCACTTATTGCCGATGGCATGAGAGAGCCGTGAAACGGATCTTCTGTTGTCTAGCGAATTCCAAACAGGGATGTCAGTCGTGTTTTCTCTCCGAAATCTCTTCGACGGGCACATGTACCTTTCGGGAAGTCTGTTGTACGAAAAAGGAAAACGCTATCTGGTATCGGACCAAATCGCTGATTGGACAAAGGCCGCGAAGTGCTTTTTGGGGGCCGCTAATAGAGGCAGATCGGAAGCCCAGTACCAGCTTGGACTCTGCTATTTTGAAGGCAAAGGGGTGCCGCGCAACCGGGTGCAGGCCCTATACAGGCTAACAGCAGCAGCCGACGCCGGGATTGCCGAGGCTATGGCTAAGCTTTCCTTTCTGTATCTCGAAGGGCTCCCCGACTTTGACGATGCCCCGCATGTCGCCCGGCTTATTAAAGATGAACGGCACGGCAGAAACAATGTTGACACCGACAAGGCTCTCTATTGGGCAAATAAGGCGATCGAGGGTGGCGCGACAGAAGGGCATGTCTGCCTTGGTTACATCTATTCTTTGGAGGGGTCGGTCTATAAAGATATCGGCTTGGCGATAGAGCATTATAGGGTCGCGATGGTGGCGGGAAGCCGCAAGGCAGGACTGGGTCTTGGACAAACGCTCCTACGGTTTCGGAGTGCGGACCTTCCTGCTCTCAAGGAGGCGGAAAAGGCGCTTCTTTTTGCCATGGAGGAGAAAAGTCCCGTTGCCGCATACCTTCTGGGTGGATTGTACGAAGTCGGATCCGGAGTGGAAAAGGACCTGTCCAGAAGCCGGGAACTATACCGGTTGGCCGCTGAAGGCGGCGTGATCAAAGCTATGGTGCGTTTAAGCACTCTTCTGCTCGACGGTCATGGCGGTCCCCAGAATCAGACAGATGGGGAAACCTGGTTGAGACGAGCGGCGCTCAAGGGGGACTGGGCGGCCTGCCGTCTTCTGGGCGAAATGTACGCCTCCAGACATCATGCCTATGAAATGAGGCGATGGTATGAAATTGGAGCCGGACATGGCGATCCGGTTTCGACCTTCAGGTTAGGAGGATCCATCGAGCGTCTGCAAGAGTCGGGCAGAATGTCCATCGACGCCGCAGAATGTTATCTACGGGCTCTGCAACATGGATATGAGCCGGCCGCACGCAAGTTGGCCGCGCTTGCGGCGGGCAGATCGAATCCAGTCGAATTCGAGAATCGCATCATGGCGCAGGTCAACGCTCTATCCGTCCAGGGTAATCCGTTAGCGCATCTTGTTTTGGCCTCTTGCATAAGATCTTCGAAGAACGGTGACATGGTTGTGGCCAGAGAACTACTCATCAAGGCCTCTCAAGCCGGAATCGTGGCGGCTCATTTTGCCGCGGGCCAGATGATCATGAAGGGTCTTGGAGGCAAGGCGGATGCAGAGCGGGCTCGCGAGTTTTTTTACAAAGCTGCAGAAGCCGGCCATATCAGCGCCATGTACGCACTGGGACTTCTTTATCAGAAGCGCGGGGGAATCGGGTCGAATATGGCACAGGCCGCGCTTTGGTATCGCCGGGCAGCATCCGGTGGTCATAAGCGTGCGCAACGCATGCTGGAGACCCTGCCTTTTACCGGCACCCTCCCAAGATATGGCCTTCAGAAGGCGGTTCAAATGATGCCAGATCAAAAGTTTCCAGGAGGGGTAAGCCCATTCCGGTATCTCCGATCAACACCGGAATCAACGCGAATATAGTCCGAATTCTGGACGCCATGTCTCGGCCGCAAGGTGCCGCCGAGAGCAGACTGGACATTCGGTCCGGGTAATTGGCTGAATCGAGTGGCCCGGAGCATCCGCGCCGCGATCTCTCGGGTTGAAGCATTCCTATTTCCGCATCGCCCCAGACAATGCAGAAAACATGATCTTTCCTCCGTCATGGATTTTTCCTTCAGAAACGAAGGGGGGGGCCTGCCCCCAACATGCTCAAAGGGCCTTCCGCGCGTCCCCACAAGCGCCTCGATAATCCCAGGCGAAAGCGAAAAACCGCCCTCAACTACCCGAAACAGACCCTATCTTGGTGCCTATGGGGCAGCGCCCTGAGGCTTGCGCGTTCAGCCGGGCCGGGAGCGGTTCAGGGCGTCGGCGGCCAGGAAGCCGGCGTAGACGCTGAGGAGGCACAGCAGGACGGACAGGCCCACATTCAGGGCGGCGCGTCCGGGGGCGCCGCCGCGCAGCAGGTCGAGGGTCTGCAGGCTGAAGGACGAGAAGGTCGTGTATCCGCCGCAGATGCCCACCATGAAGGCCAGGCGCGTCAGGTCCGACGCGGGGTGGCGGCCGGCGGCGATGGTCAGGGTGCCGAAAAAGGCGATGGCGAAGGAGCCGGTCGTGTTGATGAGGATCGTGCCCCACGGCAGCGTCTGGCTCCATCGCGCGGTCGCCAGCCCCACCCAGTAGCGGGCGATCGTGCCCAGGGCGCCGGCGGCCCCGATGACGAGGGTGGTCAGCAGTTTGTGAGGGTCCAAGACGCGGTCCTTTCCTCGCGGACGGGTGTTCAGTGCTGCATCCAGGTGGGAATGTCCCGGCGGTCCAGGATATGGGCGGTGACGCTGCCCAGCAGGCGGTCGTGCAGCCGGCCGTGCGCGAAGGCGCCCATGACGATCAGGTCGGACCCGTCGTCGCGCGCGGCGGCCAGGATCTGTTCGGCCGCGTCGATGGGTGCTGTGGGCGGCGCGGCGGGCGGCGTGGTCGGGGCCCGGCCCGGCGGCGCGCAGGTGAGCGGCAGCCCGGCCGGCGGCGGCGTGTCGGACTGGGCCAGCAGGGCGACATGCCCGGCCTGGCGCAGAAGGGCGTCGGCCGAGGCGAAGGCCCGGCGGCAGGGTTGGGTGTCCGTCCACGCCAGCAGGATGCGCGTGCCGACCGGACGGTTCCAGTCCGGCGGCACGAACAGCACCGGCCGGCCGGACTCGAACAGGGCGGCGCGGGTGGCGCGGCGCTTCTGGTCGCTGTCGTGGGGCTGGGGAAAGCCGATCACGATCAGCGCGGCGTCGCCGGCATAGCCCTCGATGATGCGCCCGACCGAAATTTCGGGGTCGAGCCAGTTGACTTCGACCGAAGGCGAAACCCGTCCGTCGGCCCGCGCGGCGGACAGCCAGGCGCGGAAACGGGTGTGCAGGTCGTCCGCCCAGCGGCGCTGGTCGTCGCGCAGCGCCGCCACGCGCCGTTCGGTCAGCATGTTCTCGGTGGGCAGGATGGTGTCCTGCGGCGGTTCGCGGGCGGCCAGCACGTCAAGCCGGGCGCCGCCGACGCGGTGCAGGATGTCGGCGGCGGCGACCAGCAGGCCCTGGGCATGTTCGGGCCGGTTGAGGACGACCAGGATTCCGTTCATCGGCGTGGCCTTTCTGGAAGGACGGTCGGGTTCTGCCCCCGCACCCGGCAGGGGCCTTGGCCCTTGCCACCCCCACGGTCAGGCCGTCAGGGGTTTTTCATAGACGCGGTGGCGCTTGCACGGTTCGGGCACGATGCGTTCGATCAGGCGGCGCATCGGCGTGTTGGTTTCCAGGATCCAGCCCAGTTCGATCATGCGATAGGGCAGGGTGCGGCCGCGGCGCATCAGTTCGCCGATAATCAGCGCCGGCAGGATGGCGCCCAGCGCCGTGCCTTCCAGGTCCTTGCTGACGCCCAGCAGGATGACGCGGGCCGAATGGAAGCGGTGGCGCAGCAGCCGCATGGCCAGCCGGGCCCAGCCGAGGGGCGAGGGGCCGCCGCCCAGGTCGCCCACGACGTCGTAGATGTTGGGCACCACCAGGGCCACCGCCACGGGCTCGCCCTTCTGTTCGATCAGCACGTAATGTTCGGGGCGCAGCAGGGGCTTCATCTGCGCGACCATGGTGGTGATGTCCTCGCGCGTCAGGTCGACGGCGCCCCAGCTTCGGCGCCAGGCGTCGTTGTACAGGCGGCGCAGGATCTCGGCGTCCTCGGCCAGGCGGCCCTTTCGCAGGCCCCGGGTGGTCACGCTGCCCAGCCGGCCTTCGCCCAGGCGCAGGCCCGACGGCAGGGGCAGCGCGGCCTCGGCTTCCGGCCCCATCTGCATCTGGTAGGCCACCACGTCCATCGCCTTGGCGAAGCCGCAGGCCTCGACCAGCGGGGGCAGCCAGTGCGGGTGCCAGGGCATGGCGATCATGGGGGGCATCTGCTGCCCTTCCACCATCAGCCCGTATTCGCCGTTGTAGTTCAGCAGGAACGGGCCGCGCGCCACGCTCGCCCCCTGGGCGCGCAGCCACGCGCAGGCGGCGTCGAGCAGGGGGGCCACGACGGCGATGTCGTCGATGGCGTCCAGCGCGCCGAAGAAGCCGATATTTTCGCCCTCGCGCGGGGCCACCAGGTCGTCGATCTGTGCCGAGACGCGGCCGACCGGCCGGCCGTCGCGCAGGGCCAGGAACAGGCGGGCGCGGCCGCGCCGGAAGAACGCGTTCTTCTTCGGGTCCACCAGGTCGCGCTGTTCCATATCCAGCGGCGGGACATATCCCGGCTGGCCGGCGTACAGCCGGCGCGGCAGGGTGACGAAGGCGGAAAGCAGGCGCCTGCCCTCGACGGGCACGACCGTGACGGGGGCCGGGCGGGCGGATGCTGGAAGGTGGGGTACTGGCGTGTCGGCGTCGGCGGACAGTGTGTCGGGGGCTGCAGACCGGGCAGAAGAACGTTCAACCTGCATGTATGAGTTCTGCCACCATCCCACTCTCGTGCCCGCCATCGCGCCCGCTTCTGCGGGTGTCGATATAACGGACGGGGGCAGAACATACAGCCCGAAAGGATGGAAAATGAAGCGTTATTTCCGGTAATATTCCGAAACGATCCTCACGGCCGGGCGCGGATGCGTGGCCGGATCATTCTTCGCCCAGCGCGCGGTCCAGCTCGTCCTGGTCCATCCGCGCGCTGTGGGCGGGGGTTGGGAAGGCGCCGGACTGGACCTCGTTCACATACTGGCGCAGGGCGGTCTCGATGGCGGCGCCGATGTCGGCGTAGCGGCGGGCGTGGCGGGGCGACTTGCCGTCGTACAGGCCCAGCACGTCGTGCCACACCTGCACCTGCCCGTCGCAGCCCGCGCCCGCGCCGATGCCGATCACCGGGATCCGCAGTCGCCGCGACACCGCCTCGGCCAGCGGGGCGGGCACCAGTTCCAGCACCAGGGCGAAGGCGCCGGCGGCCTCCAGCGCCAGGGCGTCGGCCAGCAGTTGCCGGGCCTCGGCCGCCTGCCGGGCCTGCACGCGCAGGCCCAGCGTGTGCTGCGCCTGGGGCGTCAGGCCCAGATGGCCCATCACCGGCACGCCCAGTTCGGTCAGGCGGCGGACGATGGGGACGATCGGCGCGCCGCCTTCCAGCTTCACGGCCTGGACCCCGGCCTGCTGCATCATGCGGCGGGCGGCGGCGATGGCGTCGGCCTCGGTCGCGTAGGTCAGGAAGGGCAGGTCGGCCACGACGAAGGCGCGGCCGGCGCCCCGCACCACCGCCGCCGCGTGGCGGATCATGTCGTCCAGCGTGACCGGCAGGGTGGTGTCGTGGCCATGGACGACCATGCCCAGCGAATCGCCGACCAGCACCACCGGCACGCCGGCGCGTTCGGCCAGCCGGGCCGAGGGGAAGTCGTAGGCCGTCAGCATGACGATTCGCTGGCCCGCCTGCTTCATGGCCTGGAGGTCGAAGAGCGTGGTTCGCATCGGAAGATCCGCCTTATGTCGTTGGGGGCGAAGGGAAGGCCGGGCGCTGCCCCTGGCCGATCGCGCGGCGCATGGCGCAGCGGCGGGGCAGGCCGTGCGCGGCTTCGTCGGCCAGGATGGCGCGCAGGCGCGGGGTCAGGGCGGCGTCGTCCAGCAGGGCGAAGCCCGCGCGGGCGTAGAACGGGGCGTTCCACGGCACGTCGCGGAAGGTGGTCAGCGTCAGGGCGGACAGGCCGTGGGTGGCGGCGTACTGCGCGGCGTGGTCCAGCAGGCGGCGGCCCAGGCCCTGTCCCTGCCGGTCGGCGCGGACCGACAGTTCCCGGATATGCAGGACGGGGAGCGGGCCGTCCCCGGCCGCCGTGCCGGCGGTCAGGAAGCCGGTGAGGCCGGTCGCATCCTCGCTCACCCAGCAGGTGCCCTGCGCGATCGCCTCCAGATGGCCGGCGGCGGGCATGACGTCGTGGCTGGCGATCCAGGCCAGGTCGGGCAGGGCCAGGAACGACGCGCCGGCCGAGCGTTCGACCGCGGGCAGGCCGGGCGCGTCCGACGGGCGGGCGGCGCGAAGGGTGGCCTGCGGCGGGGAAGGGACGCGCGTCATGCCAGGCGCAGCACGATGGCGCCGGTGGCGATCGCGGCGGTCAGGTGTTCTGGCGTCATGGGCCGGTATCCGTGGGGAACGAGGTCGGGGCGCCGGCGATCCCGTCCGGCGGTTCGGGTCCGGCATAGCGCTTTTGAGGCGGTTTCCCAATGGGCGGATAATAAGGAAGGCTTGGGCAACGCTCCTTGCCTTCAGGGCCTATTGCTCGGCTGTGGCGTCTGCTGCTGTCGCGCCATCCAGATTGCCCGGATTTCGGGGGCGTCAAGCCTGTGCGGGTCGGAGGGCTCAGGACTGGGACTGGGGCTGGGACTGGGGCTGGGGCGCGGGCGCCGGGGCCTGGCGGTGGCGTGCCGGACGGGGCGGGCGGGGGCTGGCTTGCGTGGTGCCGCATGGGACGCGGGTGCGGGCGGGCGCGGTTTCGGGGGGGCGGCGGCGGGCGGTGGTGGAAGGGCGGCGCGGAGGATGCGGGCGCAGGCGGAGGCCCCGCTGCTGCCGGGGGGGAGGGCCGGCAGCAGCGTCGGCGCCAGGGCGGCGAGGTTCGGACCGGTCGTCGTGGCCGGCGCGGTCTCGGCCCCCGGCAGGATCGCCGGGTTGGCCAGCGGGCCGGCGATGCGGGCGGTGTCGGGGGACGACACGGTCTGGGCGGCGTCCGGGGGTTTCGGGCTGGGGTGGGCGGGCTGGGTCGCCAGCGTGTCGTCCAGGGTGTCGCGGCGCAGGTCGGCGGCGCCCTGGCCCAGCGTGCGGCCGGCGTCGGTCTCCAGCAGGGTCGCGACCGACAGCAGGCCGTCGCGCAGCGGCAGGTCGGCGATGAGGCAGTGCGTGTCGGTCGGCTTCGGAAAGGCCAGCGCGGACAGGATCGGGTAGCTGATGGACGGGCCCAGCAGGGCGGGCAGCAGCGTGAACAGGTCGCCGCCGCGCTCCAGCGCCAGCGCCATGCGGCCGGTGCCGTGCGCCAGCAGGCCGGCCGCCGACAGCCCCGTGGCGTCGAGGCGCGCGTGGCCGCCGACGATGCCCCGGGCCGCCGGGAGGGTGATGCCGGTCGCCTCCGCGACCGCCTGCGCCACCTGCGCCAGGTCGAGGCGGGCGGTGTCGATGCGGAGTGTGGCCGTGACCCCGGCGTCGCCGGATGGGGTCAGGGCCATGGCCCCGGACAGCGTGCCGTCGTTCAGTGCGGCCGCCAGCCGGCGCAGGTCGAGCGCGCCGTCCTGCAGGGCGATGTCGGCCTCGAGCCGGTCCAGCCGGGTGGTGCGGCGGGTGACCTGCGCGGCGCGGTAGCGCAGGCGGGCGTCGATCGCGCGCAGCCGGGCGATGGGGAACGGCGCGGCGAACGACAGGTCGCGCAGCATGTCCGCCGGGTCGATCGCGGCCAGCAGCCCGGCCAGGTCCTCCAGGTCCACGCGGCCCGAGTGCAGGTCGGCGTCCAGGGCGGGCGCGCGGGCGTGGAGGTCGAGGCGCAGGGCGCCGTCGAGGTCGCTCGATCCCAGTTTGGCGCGCAGGTCGTCCAGACGCAGGGTGGCGCCGTCATACGCCACGGCGCCGGCGGCCGAATAGGCGGGCGTCGCGGGGATCGGCAGGCCGGTCAGCGGCGACAGCAGCGACAGGTCGGGGCCGGAGATGTGGCCGGACAGGTGGATGGATACGGGCGCGCCGGCCAGGGCCAGCGGATTGACGACGGCGCCCTCCAGCGCGGCCAGAGTGCGGCCGCCGTGCACCATCAGCGCGACCGGATAGGGGCGGTCGGAGCGGGCCAGCGCCAGGGGCGCGCCGCTGACGAGGTGCCCTTCGACCGGCCGGCCGTCGTAGGCGCCGTGCAGGTCGGCGACGATGCGGCCGCCCTCCGGGTTCCCGTCCTCGGGCGGGATGGTGTGGAGCGCCAGCATCAGCTCCACGTCGCGCCGGGCGTCGGTGACGTCCATCCGGCCGTTGGTGACGCGCAGGTCGCGGATGTCGGGCAGGGCCGGACGGCCGGGGGTGGGGGACGGCGCGCTGGCGGTGATGTTGTCGGCGCCGTCGGCGTGGCGCACGACGCTGATCCGGGGGGTATCGACGGCGACCAGGGGGAAGGACGCCCTGTGCCGGTGCAGGTAGGCCCAGAGGTCGAACCAGATGACGACCTGGCGCGCGGTGGCGAAGGGCCGGCCTTCGTCCTCGAACCCCCAGGGCTGCGCGATGGACAGGCCTTCGAGGGTGACGATGACGACGCGCCCCGGCCGGACATGCAGGTGGGCGATCGTGGTCTGGCGGTTCAGCAGGGCGGTGGCGCGGGATTCGATCAGCGGCACGAACCAGTCCCACGACCATGGCAGCAGCACCAGAATGCAGACCACCACCAGCACGGCCAGGTCCAGGACCCTGGCCAGGCGCGAGGGGGGCCGGCGCCATGGGGGCTTGCGCGACGGCCCCCCCCGGCCCCGCCGGGGCGGGGGCGCGATCCGAAGGTCGGCCGGCCGGGCGGGGCGTCTGGCGTGCATGTCCGCAGGGGAACGCAACGGGGCGCCGCGGGTTGCGCCGGGCCGGAGGGGTCAGGCCGCCCGAGGTCAGGCCGGCGGGGGCAGGAGCTGCACGGTGCTGACCGGGCGGGCCAGGCGGATGCCCTCGTGCGTGAAGCGCTGGACCAGGCGGCGGTTGAATTCGCGCTGCACGCCCCAGCGGGCGGTGTCGGTGCAGGGCACCTGTCCGGCCAGGGTGACGGCCTGGGCCGACACCGCGTTGACCCCCCAGTATTCCAGGTCGCCCAGCATGCCGGGCGCGAAGTCCGGGTCCTGGCGCAGGCCGGCGACGATGTCCTTCAGCACCTCGCCCGCGTGGTCGGCGTCCTGGTCGGGGGCGATGTCCACGCTGACGGCGGCGTTGCCCTGGCCGCGATTGGTGTTGGTGACGGTCGAGACCGCGCTGAAGGGGATGATGTGGACCGACCCGTCGGCCGCGCGCAGGCGCAGGGTGCGGATGGACAGCGTTTCCACCGCCCCCGACAGACCGCCGGCGGTGACCTGGTCGCCGACCTCCATCGCGTTTTCCAGCAGCAGGAAGATGCCGGTGATGAAATCCTGCACCAGCTTCTGCGATCCGAAGCCCACCGCCACGCCGATGATCCCGGCGCCGGCCAGCAGGGGCGCGATGTTCAGGCCGATCTGGCTGAGCATGGTCATGGCCACCACGACGACCAGGCAGATCATCAGGACCGTCCGCAGGATGGGCGACAGCGTCCGCAGCCGCATGGCGCGCAGGCCCTGTTCGCTGGCGGTGTAGCGGTCGATCTGCCGGTCCAGCGCCACGTTGACATATTCCCAGACCACGAGGCCGATCGCCAGCGCCACCACGATGGTGCCGGCCGCCGAGACCAGGCGCCGGCCGATGCGTCCGTCGCCGAACCACTGGAACGCCGGCATGCCCCAGGCCTGCAGGAGCGCGACCAGCCCGGCGGCGGCCAGCGCCCAGGCCAGGCCGCGCCGGGCGAAGGGGTAGTAGCGCGCGCCGCGCCGCGACAGGTCGGACATCCGGCCGCCGGCGTCGGGGCGCGGCAGGAAGGTGCGGTCCAGCAGGCCGAACAGGATGATGGCCAGCACGCGGAAGGCGACAAGCACGGCGGCGGCGGCCAGGAACAGGCGCCAGACCCGCTGGTAGCCGTCGGGGATCTGCGCGGCCCAGACCAGCCACAGCGCGAAATCCAGCACCAGCGCCGCGATCCACCAGCCGTCGGCCAGCCCGTCGAAGATGCTGTTGGCCAGGCGCGGGTGGATCTGCCGCAGGGGGCGCAGAAAGCCGGCCACCGGCCGGCGGACGCGCACGATCAGGGCGGCGACCAGCAGGTGTTCGACCAGCACGATCAGCCGCCCGATGGCGTCCTGCCCGCGATCGGGCAGGTCCAGCACCTGGCCCACATTGGCGACGCACAGGGCGATGATGGGCACCAGCGCCAGGCCGGTGATCCACCAGGCCAGCAGGCCCGCCGTCTCGTCCCGCAGGGGCAGGGCGCGCAGGTGCGGCAGGCGGGGCGACAGCAGGGCGTTCAGCACGACGCCGACCAGGCGGGCGATGGCGTAGGAATCGGCGACGATCAGGATGACGGCCAGCATGCGGGGCTGGTCGGTCAGGGCCGGGGCGGCCAGGTTGGCGACGCCGAAGAACGCGGCCGGCGGCAGCAGGTCCAGCACCAGCCGCAGCATGACCCAGGGCGCCAGCCGCAGCGCCCGGACCGTGCGCCGGCGCAGGCGGGCGTCGCGTTCGCGCTGGGCGGCGGCCGCCCGGTCGGCGTTTTCCTCGGCGTTTTCGTCCGCGCTCTCGGCGGTGTCGTCGGGGACGGCGGGCGGCGGGCGCGGCGCGGCGGGGATCTGGCCCGCCAGGCGGATGTCCAGCCGCCGGATCCGTCGCGCCAGGGGAATGGACAGGCCGCGTTCCACCACGATGCCGGCCAGCATGACCAGCGCCAGCCGCCACGACAGGCCGGTCAGCAGCGCGCGCGATCCGGGGTGGCGGACCATGCGGCCGAACCATGTGCCGACATCGCGCAGATCGACGAACAGGCCGCCGAACGCCCGGACCCTCTGGCCGACGGTCAGGGCGGCGCCGCTGAGGCCCGTCAGCATTTCGGCGCCCAGGCTGCCGGGGGCCAGCGTGATCTGTTGTGCGGCGGGGGCGGCCGCCGGGGCTGCCGGAGCGGGGGCGGCGGTCGCGGGGGCGGTGGTCGCGGGGGCGGCGGGAGGAGGGGCGGCAGGGGCGGCGGGTACGGCCTTGACCGGCGGTGCGTCGCGCAGGGCGGCCGGGTCGGGCAGGTCGCCCAGGGTTCGCAGGTCCTGCAGGAAGGCGGCGCGGCGATCGGGGTCGCTCAGCGTGGCGACCAGGTGGCGGATCCGGGCCTGGTCCATCTGTGCCGGGTTCGGCGTTGCAGGGGATTGCGCCTGGCCGGGCCTGCACGGCAGCAGGGCGACCAGGCAGGCCAGCAGCAGCGCCGGGGCGCGTGGCCTGTGGCGCCGGACGGCGCCGGAGCGGGGCAGCGGGGCGGAACCGGTGTGACGAGGCATGCCGCGCGGCGTGTCAGGCCGTGGGCAGAAGGTCCGGCGGCGTGTTCTGGACCCGCAGCCGGATGACGCGGCCCAGCGCGTCCAGGTCGGCCTGCACGCCGGGCATGATGTCGCGGATCGCCACCGTGGCGCGGGCCTGCGATGTCATGTCGATGATCGTTACGGGGGCTGGCAGGTGTGTCGCCATCAGGGGGCCGGACCCACCCGGGGCCGGATCGACGGTTGCGGCCTTCATTGCAGCGGGCCTCCGTGCTGGTGGTCGGGCGCGGCCGTTGCGGACGTCGCGCCCCCTTCTATCGGAACAGGCTGGCATTGCTGGAGTTTCCGGAAACGGCGGGGCTTCACGGAAGCGTTATCCCGGCGCGGGGGCGGATCGGGGCGGTTGGCGGACATGCGCCAGGAACCATCTGGTCGCGTGATCGACGACCTGGTCCAGCGTGCCGGGTTCCTCGAACAGGTGGGTGGCGCCGGGGACGATCACCAGGTTGCGTTCGCAGCGCATCGCGCCCAGGGCCGCGCGGTTCAGGGCCAGCACGTCGTCGTCGCGGCCGCCGACGATCAGCAGGGTCGGGGCGCGCACGCGGGCCAGCGCGGTGGCGCCGGCCAGGTCGGGGCGGCCGCCGCGCGAGACGATGGCGGCGATGCGCGCCGTATCGGTGGAGGCCGCCAGCAGGGCGGCGGCGGCGCCGGTGCTGGCGCCGAAATAGCAGATGGGCAGCGCCGCCAGGTGGGCGGCGTGGCGCGCCCACTGCGCGGCGCCGGCCAGCCGCGCGGCCAGGAGGGGGATGTCGAACACCTTCCGGCGGTCCTGGTCCTCGTTGTCGCGCAGCAGGTCGACCAGCAGGGTGGCAAGCCCCGCGCGGTGCAGCGCGTGGGCGACATGGGTGTTGCGGGGGCTGAAGCGCCCGCTGCCGCTGCCATGGGCGAACAGCACCAGCCCGTGCGCTTCCGGCGGGATGCCCAGCAGGCCGATCGTCTCGCCGGCCTGCACGGTGGTGGTCTCGACCGTCTGGAAGGGGCCGTCCGCGTGACAATTGGACTTCATTGCCCTGCCTCCGGCTGGTGGGGGCGTCAACGCCCGTCCGCCGCCGGGGTTTCGCCCGTTGCGGCGCGGGGGCTTCGGCGGCATGGTTGCGGGGTCACGCCGGGGTCGCCCCTTTGCGGGTGTCGTCCGGCGCATCGGAAAGAAGGGACGCACCCCATGACCGCCATCGACATAACCGCATCCGGCGCATCCGGCGCATCCGGCACGATCGTCGTCACGGGCGGCGCGCGCGGCATCGGCCGGGCGATCTGCCGGGCGCTGGCGGGCGCCGGCTATGCCGTTGCGATCAATTACGCCCACAGCGCGGCGCAGGCCGACGAACTGGCGCGGACCATCCGGGCGGCGGGCGGCCGGGCGGCTGCGATCCGGGCCGATATCGGCGATCCGGCGCAGATCCCCGGCCTGTTCGCGGCGGCCGAGGCGGAGCTGGGCCCGCTGGCCGGGCTGGTGAACAATGCGGGCATCCTGGGCGACAGGCTGCGGATCGACGAACAGACCCCGGCGGGGCTGGCTGCGCTGCTGGCCGTCAACGTGACGGGCAGCATCCTGGCCGCCGGCGAGGCGGTGCGGCGGCTGTCCACCCGGCATGGCGGCACGGGGGGCGCGATCGTCAATATCTCGTCGGTGGCGGCGCGCCTGGGCGGGCTGGCCGGGCTGGTGCCCTATGCGGCGACGAAAGGCGCGATCGAGACCTTCACCAAGGGGCTGGCGGCCGAGGTGGCGCGCGAGGGGGTGCGGGTCAACGCGGTGGCACCGGGCCTGACGGCGACCGACATGGTGTCGCCGGAGATGACGCAATACGCCGCCGGGGACGGCGTGCCGATGGGGCGCGTCGGCACGCCGGACGAGATTGCCGCCGCCGTGCTGTACCTGCTGTCGCCGGCGGCGTCGTACGTCACGGGGGCGTCGCTGACGGTGTCGGGCGGGCGCTGAGGGGCGCGCTGTTCAGTCGTCGTGGCGGATGGCGCGGCCGCGCTTGATGTTGGCGCGGTGGGCCTTGCCGTCCAGCCGGCGCTGGCGGGCGGCGCGGCCGGGGCGGGTGGCGACGCGGAAGGCGGGGCGGTGCGCGGCCTCGCGGATCAGCGCGGCCAGCCGTTCGATCGCGTCCTCGCGGTTGCGCTGCTGGGTGCGGAAGCGCCGGGCGGTGATGACGATGACGCCGTCGCGCGTGGCGCGGCTGCCCGCGACGTCCAGCAGGCGGGCGCGCACCCGTTCGGGCAGCGAGGGCGAGCGGGCGGCGTCGAAGCGTAGCTGCGCCGCCGTCGCCACCTTGTTGACGTTCTGCCCGCCGGGGCCGGAGGCGAGGATGTAGCTGACCTCCAGCTCGGACTCGGCCAGGGACAGTCCGGGAAGGATCGGGATTGCCATGCGCGCGGCATAGCATGTCTCGCGCCGCCGCGCGTGCTATCGGTTGGGGTGCGGAACGGAAAACGGGGGGAACGCATGCCGGGCACGACCAATCTGATCGCTTTCGCGCTGGTGGCGCTGGGCATGGCGCTGACGCCGGGGCCGAACATGATCTACCTGGTCTCGCGCTCGATCTGCCAGGGCTGGCGGGCGGGGCTGGTGTCGCTGGGCGGAGTGGCGCT
This sequence comes from Gluconacetobacter johannae, assembly GCF_014174305.1. Lineage (GTDB taxonomy): Bacteria > Pseudomonadota > Alphaproteobacteria > Acetobacterales > Acetobacteraceae > Gluconacetobacter > Gluconacetobacter johannae. Next base: position 20,576 of record NZ_JABEQH010000025.1, read on the forward strand.
GGGGTTCGTCGTCTACATGCTGTGCGCCGCGTTCGGCATCACCGCGCTGCTGCTGGCGGTGCCCCATGCCTATGACGCGCTGCGCCTGGGCGGGGCGGGGTATCTGCTGTACCTGGCGTGGCAGGCGGTGCGGCCGGGGGGACGGTCGCCGTTCCAGGTGCGCGACCTGCCGGCCGACGGGCCGGGCCGGCTGTTTGCGATGGGGTTCGTCACCAACCTGCTGAACCCCAAGATCGCGGTCATGTACCTGTCGCTGCTGCCGCAGTTCGTGCAGCCGGGCCATGGGGGCGTGCTGGCGCAGTCGCTGGTGCTGGGGGGCACGCAGATCGGGGTCAGCGTCGCGGTGAACTGCGCGATCGCGCTGGCGGCCGGGTCGATCGCGGCGTTCCTGACCACCCGCCCGCGCTGGGCGGTGGTGCAACGCTGGCTGATGGCCGGCGTGCTGGGCGGGCTGGCCGTCCGCATGGCGCTGGAGGGCCGGCGCTAGGGCGGAGCCCGCTAGAGCCTGTCTGAAAATGTGGGCTGGCGAGCGAGAGCGGAACGTCGTGAAGCGCCCCGGCGTGTGTTTTCGAGCACCGAAGCGGAGCGGCCTTATGGGCCGTGAGCATCGAAGCGCAGAAAACGTGCGTCGGATCGCCGCCAGCGCGCATTTTCAGACAGGCTCTTACAGGCAGACCAGCACCGCATGGCCCTGAAGGGTGTGGAGATAGCCGCCGACCGGGAATTTGGGGGAGAGGCGGCAGTCGGCGGCCATGCCGGGGGCCGGGTCGCGGATGTCCCAGTCGATATTGGCCGTTTCGTGGAAAATGCCCTGGATGGACCATCCGACCTTGAAGCTGGAATGCGCGTGGGTCGCCGGATCGACCGAGACGTAGACGACTGAGGGATTCCTGTTTTCCAGGGCCACCCGGATGTCACGGGTGACCAGGGCGGCGACGTTCATGTCCCACCGGTTCTTCTTGATCTGTTCGGTGAGGAACATGTTGGAGAACATCATGGAGACCAGGGACAGCGCCACCAGCAGGGCGGTCGCGCCCCGCACGAACAGGCCGGCCATCCCGAACAGCCAGATCGCCGCGAAGCCGATGGCGAAATAGGCCCCCAGGAACATGCGCGCCGTGGGCTGCCATATGGACAGGCCGACGACGGGGAACAGGATGACGGCGCAGAGCACGGCCGAGGCCATGACCGCCAGCACCGTCAGGCCGGGGTGTGCGCGGCAGGCCGCGAGGCTGAGCGCCAGAACGGGCAGCAGCAGGAGCACGGCATAGGACGGATGGCCGTGCATCAGCCCTTGCAGCCCGGACAGGGCGTGGGCGATGTCGTGCCCCCTGCGGGCGAAATCGGCCGGGGACAGCAGCGCGCCGCGCTGGTCCCAGTGATTTTCGCCCGCTATGTTCTTCGTCATGGCGAAGATGATGCCGTACAGGACGACGGACAGGGCCGGCACGACGAGATTGCCGCAGGGCACGCGCCTGCCGTCGTGGACCGCCGTCAGGGACAGATAGGCGAAATACAGGACGATGACGCTGATGAAAACCTGATAGCAGCCCAGGGACAGGGCGAAGCAGACCGCCGACGCGGCGGCGCAGGCCACATCGCGGCCTTTCTTGAGATGGGCCTGGTACAGGGACATGCCATACAGCAGCAGCAGCAGGCAGGCCGCCAGGTTGAAGGCCGTCTGGCGATAGCTCAGCAGGGTGGCCATGAGGGGGCTGGCCGCGATGAAAAGCCCCGCCGCGGCGACCAGCCCGCGATCGAACTGTTCGGGCACGCAGGCCTTCAGGAGAAAGACGATCAGGGCCGAATAGAGAACAAGAACGATTCCGGAAAATCCGAACCCGATATCGAACATGGTCAGATGGATCTGGTTCAGGAGGGATACGATCGACGCCTCGACAAAACGCCCCTGGGAAAAATAGAGGGACGGAGGGGTCAGGACGCTTCCCGTCAGGAAATCGTCCGGCGTGTAGGCCGGAAGGAATATCTGCCCGAAGCTAAAAAGGGAGATACAAAATACGCCTATGAAATAGGCATATGTATCCTTGTTCAGACTTGCAATCACCCTTCATACCCTCGGAACATGAAATTCATATCTGGTTTTTCGATTTGATTTTTGTTTGACAAATATTGCGGGCAGGGCGCTTGCCTTTGGCATGTAACGGTTTGTTGTTTCTCTGTAACGGGACGTCACTTGTCAAGCCCGGCCGGCCCCTGCAGATAGTCGGCCAGGCTTCGCGCCAGATGGTCGAACACGGTCCTGACGCGCCGCATGCGTTTCAGGTCCTCGTGCATGACGACCCACATTTCCAGCGGCAGCGAGAACAGGTCGGGCAGCACGGGCACCAGGCCCGGCGCGCGCCGGGCCAGCGGGTGCTGGCAGATGCCGATGCCCAGCCCCGCGCGGATCGCCGCGAGCTGTGCGACATGGTTGTCGGTCCGCAGGGCGAAATCGTCACGCGACAGGTCCAGCCCGGCCTGGTTGACCATGGCCAGGTCGCCCGCGGCGCGGTCGGGGCCGATCAGCGCGAAGCGGGGCAGGTCGGCCAGCCGCGCCGGCAGGCCGTGCCGCCCCACATAGGCGGGGGCGGCGAACAGCCCCAGCGGCACCGCGCCGATGCGGCGGGCGTGCAGGGCCGTCTGGACCGGCCGCACCATGCGGACCGCGATGTCGGCATCCCGGCGCAGCAGGTCCTCGTTCCGGTTGCCCAGATGGAGTTCGAGGCGCAGGCGCGGATGGCGGGCGCGCAGGGCGGCGAGCATCGGCGGCAGGATTTCGGTGCCCACGATCTCGCTGGCCGTCACGCGCACCGTGCCGGCCACGCCATCGGCCGGCCCCGACGCGGCCCGCGCGAACGCGGCGGCGGCCGAGGCCATGGCCGCCGCATGCCCGGCCAGCACCAGCGCGTCGGGCGTGGGCTGCAACCCGGCGGGCGAGCGGGTGAACAGCACCGTGCCGATGCTGTGTTCCAGCGCGTCCAGCCGCCGGCGCACGGTGGGCTGCGCCACATGCAGCGCCCGCGCCGCCGCCGACAGGCTGCTTTCCGTCAGGATGGCGAGGAAGACGCGCTGGTTGTCCCAGTCGAAATGGCTGAGGTCGGAGGGGGCGAGGTTCATACATTTCAGACTAGCCGATGGACGTGTTTTGACAATTCCGTTCAGCCGGCAAATCGGCTGCCCTGTGCCCCGTTCACAGGAGGGCACAGATGAGCACACCCAGCACTGCATTGATCGTCGGGGCGCGCGGGGGCATCGGCGGGGCGGTCGCGCGCAGCCTGCTGCGCCATGGCTGGCGGGTGCGCGGCCTGGCGCGCCGCGTGCCCGGCGACGCGCCGGGGATGGAGTGGATTGCCGGCGATGCGATGGATCGGGCGGCGGTGGTGCGGGCCGCCCAGGGCGTGCAGGCGGTCATCCACGCCGTGAACCCGCCCGGCTACCGGAACTGGGACACGCTGGTCCTGCCGATGCTGGACAACAGCATGGCCGCGGCGCTGGCCGCCGGCGCGCGGCTGGTGCTGCCCGGCAACGTCTATAATTTCGGCCCCGACGCGTTTGCCGACCCCGGCGAGGACGCGCCCCAGCACCCGTTGACGCGCAAGGGTGCGATCCGCGTGGAGACGGAGCGCCGCCTGCGCGATGCGGTTCCGGCGGGGCTGCGGTCGCTGGTGGTCCGCGCCGGCGATTATTTCGGCCCCGGCGCGGCCAGCAACTGGTTCGCACAGGGGCTGGTCGGCGGCCGGCGGCCGGTGCGGGCCCTGACCGATCCGGGGCGGCCCGGCGTCGGGCACCAATGGGCCTATCTGCCCGATGTCGCGGAAACCATCGCCCGGCTGCTGGCGCGGGAGGACGATCTGGAGCCGGCGGCGCGCTTTCATCTGGCCGGGCACTGGGATGCGGACGGGACGGAGATGATCGCCGCCATCCGGCGGGCCCTGGGCCGGCCGTCCCTGCCGGTCCGGCGGTTTCCGTGGTGGCTGGTGAGCGTGGCCCGCCCGTTTGTGCCGTTCTGCCGCGAGATGCACGAAATGCGCTATCTGTGGCGCACGCCGCTGCGCCTGACCAACGGGAAGCTGGTGCGGTTTCTGGGCGAGGAACCGCACACGCCGCTGGATGTCGCGGTCGCGGCCGCGTTGGGGGATGTGCCAGAGCAAGGGCGTTGCCCTTGACCCACCAAAGGGCGTAGCCCTTTGGAAACCCAGGGTTTTGTGAACGAATGGGATGCAAGGGTTTCACCCCCTAAGCGCGACAGTAACGCTTCTTTCTTCGCTGTGGGCGAGGGAGGTCGGGCGTTGCCCGAACCCACCAGGGCCTGAGGCCCTGGACCCCGATCATGGATAACGGATTGGTTTCCAAAGGCCTGTGGCCTTTGGCGGGTTTCAGGGCAGCGCCCTGAGATTTCTTGCGAAATGCGACCTTCGCGCCTATGGGGCCGAGGCCCTTGCCGGGTTCGGGCGGCGCCCGACCTTCCTGAGGCGTTATCGCCGGGTACAGGTCAGCGCGGGATGGGGCGGCGGGGTGGTGCGGGCGTGGCGGGCCACCCAGGTGGCGACCTGGGCGATGCTTTCGGGCGTGGTGTCGGTTTCGGGCATGTTGGTGGTGGCGGGGCCGTTGGAATATTGGCCGACGACCCAGTAGGTGGGGCGGGCGCCGGCGTGTTCCAGGTCGCGGACTTCGGTTTGCACGCCGTGCATGAACTGGAAATCGGGGCCGTTGCCGCGCATGCCGTGCTGCGTGTCGAAGATGGTCATGAACACGGCCGTCGTCAGGTGATGGCGGTTGGCCCAGCGGATTTCGCCGGCGATCAGGCGGCGGAACATCGCGCTGTGCGGCGAACCGTAATAGGCGTCGGTCGAGAAGATGTTGGCGGGGGTGTCGATGCCGAACCCGCCGGCCATCAGGGCGATGCGGCGCGAATTGGCGTAGTAGGGATCGGTGGCGTAGTCGCTGGGGACACGGACGCCCAGGCCGGGGTTGCCCTGGCGGTCGGTATCCGCACTGTCCGAGACATGGCCGTGCGCCCCGTTGGAGATGTAGGGCAGCACCAGGGCCGCGCCGGTCGTCATCCGGGCGTCGCGCAGGGCGGTGGCGGTGTCGGCCACGTCGCGGTCGGTGAATTCCGACGACGGGTTGTGGAAGCTGCCGCCCCAGGGCGGGGCGGTGTCGGTGTAGCTGAGGTTCAGCATCGTGACATGGGGATGCCATCCGGCGGCGAACCAGCGGAACTGGCGGCCGGACTGGCTGTCGTCGAACGCATGGTAATGCGATGGCGGCACGTCGGGCGTCAGCGCGGGGGACAGTCCGCCTTCGAACAGGCCGCCGCCGGCGCGGCCTTGCCACAGGGCGATCATCGCCTTCATGACGGCCGGGCCGTCGTAGCCGGGGGGCTTGATCCAGGCCGGGTTGGCGTCGGGCCAGTCCAGCACCTGGCGGGTGGCGCCGTCGACCTGGTAGAGGCCGATGTTGCCGGTGGCCAGCAGGTTGGGAAAGCGCCAGGGCTGCGAAAGCTGGTAGCCGCCGATGACCGAGCCGATGAAGGTGGTGACCGGCCGGCCGGCGCAGGGCGCGCAGAGAGCCGGCGCGGGGGTGGCGAGGAGTGCGGCCGCCAGGCCCAGGACGGCGGGCGGCGCGCGGTGGGTGTGTCGGTGGGGCACGGTGGGTCGTCCTGTCGTGGCCGGCACAGCGTAGGGACGCCCTTGTTAAGGCAATCCTAAGACGTTGCCGGACATAAGGGCCGTGACCGCCGTTGGCTGGAGGGGTGTTGGCCTTCATGACTGTTCCGGATCACCGTTATGCCATCGACCATATCCGGACCACGGGCAACCGGGTGTCGATCTCGGGCTGGTTCCTCGATTGCGTCGGCTGCGACCGGCTGGCCGTGCTGTGCGGGGAGGTGAGGCTGCATGTCGCCCGGCCCGAGGAATGGCGCCAGCCCAGCGCCGACGTGGCCGCCCTGTCCGACCCGCGTTACGATGCCGTGCGCTTTCACGTGGTCTTTCCCTTTCCGCCGGAACTGTCGCTGGCGATGCTGCGGCGGATGGTGCTGTCCTTCGAGGGCGACGGGCCGGCGCGGGTGCTGCCGGTCCATGCGGAGGACGGGCCGGACGGAGAGCCTGCGCGGACGCCGCTGCGCGCGCTGCGGCTGGGCATCGGGATTCCGACCTATAACCGCGCCGCGCTGGTGCGCGAGACGGTGCGGCGGGTGCTGGACATGACGCAGTTCGATCCCGTCGTCCTGGTGGCGAACGACGGTTCGACCGACGATACGGCGGAGGTGCTGGCGCGCATTCCCGGCATCCATGTCCTGGACGCGCCGAACGCCGGCATTGCGTGGAACAAGAACCGCCTGCTGTTCCATCTGCATGAAGTCGAGGCCTGCGACATCGTGCTGCTGCTGGAGGACGATGCCCGGCCGACGGTCTATGGATGGAACATCGACTGGATGCTGGCCTGCCTGCGCCATGGCCATGTGAATTTCGCGCCGCCCTGGTTTCCGCGCGCGTCGTGCGGCAACGGGTCGTGGCACGACCCGTTCCATAACGACGTGCTGACGGCGCAATGTTCGGGGTTCAGCCGCGAGGCGCTGTCCTATGTCGGCTATATCGACACGCGCTTCGGCCGGTACGGGCATGAGCATGTGGAACATACCTCGCGCATGATCCGCATGGGCTATGGGGGGCTGACCAAGGAAGACGGCGCGTCCAAGACGTTCTTCCTGCTGGACGGGGCGATCGAGATCGTGGAGTCGGTGTCGAACTTCTCGCAGCAGCAGGTGGACGAGAATTCGGAAATCTTCCATCGGATTCACGGGGAATGCGCCTATCGTCCGCCCTGGCGGGACGATACGCAGATCCGCCGCCTGCGCGACGAGATGCGGCAGGTGCGGCGGCAGTAGGGCTGCGGGTTTTTAGAGGGGCGCTTTTCAGAGCGACGCCAGGGCGGCCAGGGTGGCGCGTACCTGGTCGGGCGTCCAGTGCGCCAGGGCGGCCAGGGGCAGGGGGCAGGCGGTCAGGGTGTCCTCGGCCGTGCCCAGGCCGTAGGCGGTCAGCGGCGTGTCGTGGCTGGTGCGGATGCCGTCGGGCCGCAGGGCCAGCGTTTCCCAGCCCTTGGCCCAGGGGGCGGTGGAGAGGGCGCCGTCGGGGCGGAAGCTGCGGATGGACGCGCGGTCGGGCGACAGCAGGAAGGCCGAGGACGGGCCGGCGCGCACGGCGACGCACAGGCCGGGGCCGGGCTGGGCGCGCACCGTGGGCGCGGCGTCGTCCGGCCCGTCGTGCAGCAGGCCGCCGGGGGCGCGGATGGCCAGCAGGTCGAGCCCCTCGGGCACCAGGCGGTGGATCATGTTCAGGACCGACAGGGCGGCGACCGGGCCTTTGTCGCCGTTGGCGTGGAGGATGGGCGGCCATGTGCCGGTTGCGCGGTTGCGGACCGCGCCGCCCGCGTAGTCGTACAGCTCCAGCGAGCCGCCCAGCGTGCCGAAGATGGTGCTGCCGGCATCGACGGTGACCCGGAGCTGGTGGCGCGCCGCGGCCTGGGCCGTGAACCGCGCGGCCAGGCGCTGGTCGTCCTGGTCGCCGGTCTCGCGCGACAGGGTGAGGCAGTGGGACAGCATCGTGCGGATGGCGCCAGCATAGCCGATGTAGCATCCGCTGTTCAGATAGCGGCAGCGTTCGGTACCGTGGTCGTCGAAATAGGCCTGGACGGGATCGTCCGGGCCGTCGGCCGGGGGCCAGAACACGGGTTCGCCGTTGAAGACGATGTCGCTGTCGCCGGCGGCGAAGGCGCGCCGGATTTCGGCCGCCGCGCCGGTGACCAGCGTGTCGTAGGCGTCGGTGAACAGGACGATGTCGTGCGGCCGGACCGAGGGCTGGTGCAGGGCGTGCGCCAGGGTGAGATATTTGTCGATGAAGTGGATGCGTTCGCGCTCGCCCTCGGGACGGAGGGGGCGGAAGTCGAGGCCTGCGCGGCGGGCGCTTTCTTCCAGATCGAGCATCGCGGCCGTTCTGGGATGGCCGACGGTGACGTGAAGCATGTGCGATGGCCCCCCGGTTTCAGCGACCCGTCCTGTCTGCGGGGGGAGTGTTGATTTTTCGTTGCCGCGCGGGAGGGGGGATCAGGGCGGCAGGTCGCGTTCGTCGCGGCGGAGGTCGGCCAGGGTGCAGGCGCGGGTGGTGCAGGCGTCGTGCGGGTGGGCCTGGCGGCGGCGGGCGTCGCAGGCGGCGTCGTGGCGCACGCACAGATCGTCCAGATTGACCAAGGCGCCGTCCAGGGCGTCCAGCACGTCGCCCGCGCCCCGGATGCGCCGGGCCTCGGACATCGTGCGGGCGATCAGGGCGCGCAGGGCGGCCAGGCGCGTGGCGGTGAGGATTTCGTCGTCGTCATCGTCGTACGGCATGCCTGTCTCCTGCCCCCTGATAGGCGGCAGGATGATAGGGTAATACCTATTTCGTCAATAGGAAAATAGGAAGCGGATCAGATGACCGGGCCTTCGTCTTCCTCGTCGGGTTCGATCGGGTCCTCGACCGGGACTTCGTCGGGCGGCGGGTCGTCGGGGTTGAACGGGCCGGGACTGGGGGTGGGCATGGGACGCCGGGGCCCGGTGGGGGCCTGGTCGCCGCGGGAATAATCGCTGCTGGACATGGCGCGGTCCTCCGTCGCTGCCCTTGGCAGGTGGGGCGGCGGGGAGGCGGCGCAAGGTGCGGCGGGTGGAAAACCGCGTTTTCGGCCGGGCCTAGTCGCGGTGGTGATAGTAGTCGCCGCGCCAGCCGCCGCGCTCGTCGTACCAGCCGTGATGGCCGCCGTGATAGCCCCGGCGCCAGCCGCGATAGGGCGGGGGTTCGTAGACGCAGCCGGCGAGGGCGAGCAGGGCCAGCAGGGCGCAGGCGGGACGGATCGGGTTCATGGATGTGTCTCCCTTCGACGCGGAGTCTCGGGCAGGATCGTGGTGACTGTGTGGCGCGGGGTGGCGGGTTATTTCCAGACCCATTTGCCGACCACGCGGCCGTTGATATGCACCTCGTCCAGGGTGCGGACGTAGGTGGGATAGCCGGGATTGATGCTCATGATCTGGACCGTGACCGGGTCGTCCGAGCCGTAGACGATTTCGAGGCGTTTCAGCACCAGGCCGAAGCCGTCCCACAGCACGTAGACGCCCGGGGGCGAGGGGGTGCGGTGGGCGGTGTCGACCAGCACGCGCTCGCCGGCCTGGTAGTCGGGTTCCATGCTGTCGCCGGCGACGCGCAGCACCACCAGCGATTCGGGGCTTTCGGTGAAGGCGCCCAGGAAGCGGCGGGGCAGGGACCAGTGGTCGGTGGGCCGGGGGCCGTCCTCGACCGCGATGTTGGTGGGGATGGCGCCGCCGCCGGCCTGGGGGGCCACGTTGTATTCGGGGATGCGGAACTGGCCGTCGGCGATGGGAGCGGGCGGCGGGGCGGGGGGCGGCGGGACGCCTTCCAGCGGCTGGTAGTTCGGGTCGCTTTCCTCGCGGAAGACGTCGGGGCTGACGCCGAAGCGGCGGGCCAGGGCGACGCGGACCTCCTCGGGCAGTTTCTGGGGGGTGCCCTTGTGCAGATACTGCTGGAGGTAGGCGTGGTTGCGGCCCAGGGCGAGGGATTCGGCCTTCAGGGTGGTGGCCGCCCCGGTGACGAGCCTGAGCAGGGTGTAGCGCGGAGGGGTGAGGGCGGTCATGGGGGGAGTATCGGCGGAACGATAGGGAATTTCTAATAGGTTCTTTCCTCTTGATTGGTAGGAATAAGCCTATTACGGTCGGCGCCATGACATATGACCCGATTTCCCTCGCCGGGGGCGCCGGCTGATGGCGCGCTCGAAATACGATTGGCCGACGATCGACCCCAAGGTGGACGCCCTGCTGGCGCGCGGCCTGAAAGTGGTGCGGATTGCCGAGGTGCTGGGCATGCGCGCCCAGACCCTGCGCGACCGGCTGAGCTATCGCCGGCGGACGCCGCAGCCGGGGCCGCGACGCGACCTGTCGCCGCTGGTCCATCGGTCGTGCCTGAACTGCGGGGCGGCGTTCAGCGTCCGGTCGCGGTTTCTGCGGTTGTGCCCGACCTGCCGCGCGGAGTGCTGAGGCGCTGGGAGGGCCGTGACATGATTCCCTTCGAGCGGATCAACGACGCCGCGCTGGCGTGCCTGCCGGAGCTGGTCGCGCGCTGGTTGCCGGCGGGGCGGCGGCGGGGCGACGAGTGGGTGGTGGGCAGCCTGGCCAACGACCCCGGCCGGTCGCTGTCGATCAACCTGCGGACCGGGCGGTGGGCCGATTTCGCCGACGGGCCGCGTGGCGGCGACCCGATCAGCCTGTATGCGGCGCTGCATACCAACCACGACCGCGTGCAGGCGGCCCGCGACCTGGGGGCCCATCTGGCCGTGATGCCCGGCGCGCCGGCGGTGGAGGCGACGCCCGTGGTGGAGTGGATGCCGGGCGAGCCGCCGGAGGGCGCGCCCGCGCCCGACCTGTCGGGGTGGGACCACGCCTATGCCTATCGCGACGCGGCGGGGCGGGTGCTGCGCTATGTCGTGCGGCGCGACGCCACCGCCGAGGCGCGCAAGCGGATCATGCCGCTGACCTGGGGGCGGCTGCTGGAACGGGGCGTGGAGCGGGTGGGGTGGCACATGCGCCATGCCGATGCCCCGCGGTCGCTGTACGGGCTGGAGCGGGTGGCGGGGGCGCGGACGGTGCTGGTGTGCGAGGGCGAGAAGGCGGCCGACGCGGCGCAGCGTCTGTATCCGCGCCTGGCCTGCGTCACCTGGACCGCCGGCACCGGCAATGTCGGGCGCACGGACTGGACCGTGCTGGCGGGGCGGCATGTCATCGTCTGGCCCGATCATGACGGGCCGGGCGAGAAGGCGGCGGCCGAGATCGCCGCCCTTCTGGCCGCCGTGGCCGAGACGGTGCGCGTGGTCGATGTGCGCGACATGGAGCCGGGCGAGGATGTGGCCGACCTGCGCGTGGACGACCCCGGCGCGTGGCTGCGCGCGCGGGTGGGGCCGGTGCTGTGCGGCGTCACGGTCAAGCGTGCGGCCGCCTGCGCCCCGGTGGCGGCGCGGCGGGCGGCGGGGCTGGAGCCGATTGCGGTGCGCGGCGGCGAGATCGACCTGGTGGCGACCCAGGGCGAGCGGGCGCTGATGGCGGCGAATGCGCCGGTCTATCAGCGCGGGACCATCCTGGCGCGGCCGGGCCGGCGCGAGGTGGCGGCGGCCGACGGGCGGATGACCCATGCCGCCTGCCTGGTGGAGATCGGCGTGCCGGCGTTGACCGACCTGCTGTGCCAGGCGGTGGAGTGGCGGAAATTCGACCGGCGCAGCCAGGCGTGGAAGCCGGTCGATCCGCCCCCGGCGGTGGCCCAGGTGATCCTGAGCCGGGCGGGCGCGTGGTCGTTTCCCGCCATTGCCGGGGTGATTACCACCCCCACCCTGCGGCCGGACGGGTCGGTGCTGATGGCGCCGGGGTACGATGCGGCGACGCGGCTGTATCATATCGACGATCCGTTGCTGGACCTGCATCTTCCCGAACCCACGCGCGCCGCCGCCGAGCGGGCGCTGGCCGGGCTGCGCGGGCTGCTGGCCGAATTTCCGTTTGCCGCCGAGACCGACCGGTCGGTGGCGCTGGCGGGCATCCTGACCGCGGTGGTGCGGGGCATGATGCCGGTCAGCCCGCTGTTCGCCTTCCGGGCCAATACGCCGGGGTCGGGCAAGAGCTTCCTGGTCGATGTGGCCAGCGTGATCGCCACCGGGCGGGTCTGTCCGGTGACCAGCGCGGGCGAGGACACGGCGGAGATGGAAAAGCGGCTGACCGGGCTGCTGCTGGCGGGCTATCCGATCATGTCGCTGGACAATGTGAACGAGGAGCTGGGCGGCGACCTGCTGTGCCAGGCGACCGAGCGGCCCATCGTGCGGCTGCGTGCGCTGGGGCGCTCGGAAAGCACCGAGATCGAGAACCGGGCGGTGATCTTCGCCACCGGCAATGCCCTGCGGGTGCGCGGCGACATGACGCGGCGTACGCTGGTGGCGACGCTGGATGCCGGGATGGAGCAGCCCGAACTGCGTGTGTTCGCCCGCAACCCGGTGGAGGACATCATGGCCGATCGGGGCGCCCATGTCGCGGCGTGCCTGACCATCGTGCGGGCGTGGCTGGCGAGCGGGGCGAAGGTGCATCTGCCGCCCCTGGCCTCGTTCGAGGTGTGGAGCCGCACGGTCCGCAGCGCGCTGGTCTGGCTGGGGCAGGCCGACCCGTGCCGGAGCATGCAGGCCGCCCGCGAGGACGACCCCGAGCGCAGCGAGCTGCGCGAGATCCTGGGCCTGCTGGCCGAGGCCGCCGGCATGGGCCGGCCCTGCGGCCGCACCGTGCGCGAGATCGACGAACTGTCGTTGCTGGAAACGCAGGATTCGGCCGGATACCGGACAGGCTTGCGTTTTCCCGAACTGCGCGACGCGCTGGTCCGCATCGCCGGCACGCCGGCGGGGAAGATCAATTCCAAGCGGCTGGGCCGGTGGTTCCTGGCGCGGCGGGGGCGGGTGATCGACGGGCGGCGGATTGCGGAATGCGGGGTGGCGCATGGAGGGGTGAAGAAATGGGCGGTGGAGGTGGCGTGAGTGAGAGAAGGTCGGGCGCTGCGGGGACGCACTTTGCAAAAGATATTATAAATAAAATGGTTTCCAAAGGCCGGTGGCCTTTGGCGGGTTTCAGGGCGGAGCCCTGAGGCAGGCGCACGCGCTTCGCGGGTGGGTTCGGTGGGTCTGGTGGGGCGGGGGGAGCCGGTACGTGGGACGTGGCGGTGACGCTTTTCCGGTACCGGGGGAGGGGGACCCTCCAGACCCACCATAGCCACCATCGGGTGGAATAAGGATATCTCTTGATGGAATCGGGAGATATCTTGCCTCTGACGGGAAAGTTCGGGGGCGGGCATGGCGGTGGAGCAGGGGAAGGCGGACGGGGTTCTGTCGCTGCGCCAGCAGCGGTTCGTTGCGGAATATCTGGTCGATCTGAATGGACGGCAGGCGGCGATCCGGGTGGGGTACAGTGCGCGCAACGCGGAGCGGCAGGTCACCAAGCTGATGGCGCGGCCCGCGGTGCGCGCGGCGATCGCGGCGGGGCAGGCGACGCGGGTGCGACGGACGGAGGTCAGTCAGGACCGGGTGATTTCGGAACTGTCGTGCCTGGCGTTCTATGACGCCGGGGTGATCGGGGCGCAGCGGCTGGAGGGGCCGGCGGATATCGCGGGCCTGCCGGAGGATGTGCGGCGGGCGATCGTCGGGTGGTCGTGGGACAAGGCCGGGAACTTCACGGTGAAGCTGTCGCCCAAGACGGCCAGCCTGGACCTGCTGGCGCGGCATCTGGGGTTGCTGAAGGACGTGCGGCAGCATCTGGGCAAGGACGGGCGGCCGGTCGATCCGCCGGCGACCTATACCGTATTGGTGCGCTGAACGCGTTGTATGCGGTTTTCGAAAAAGGGGGACATGACATGGCGATTCGCCAGCACAAGCAGATGGCCGAGACCGGCCGGGTTCCCGACGAGGCGTCGGATTTCGGCATTCCGTCCCTGGCGCAGGTGAATGGCGGGCGGGAGAGCCCGGACCGCGCGCGGGCCGGCGCGGTGCTGGACGACGGCGCGCGGGGGTGTGCGCCGCCCCTGTCGCGCGGCGGCGGGCGGATGCCGGCGTCGGCCGAGCCCGACCATGGGCCGCATCGCGCCGGGCGGCGGGACGGCCTGACGCGATGAGCGGCGGCCCCGCCGGGGCGGGGGGGATGGCCGACGGGGACTATGTGCCCGGCTGGGCGGATTCGGGGGATCATCCGGCGTTCGATGCGGCGCATTCTGGAAATGCGCTGGCGGAGAGCGGGATGATGCCGGGGTGTGTGGCGCCCGAACGGGTGGTGGAGGACGAGGACCGGCGATGACGGCGCTGTCGTACAACCGGGATGCGGTGCCGACGGTGCGGGCGTTCATGGCGTCGGACGCCTTCGTGCGCGGGCTGATGGGGCCGTTCGGGTCGGGCAAGAGTTCGGGTTGCGTGTGGGAGATCATCCTGCGCGGGCTGCGGCAGGCGCCGGGGCCGGACGGGGTGCGGCGCAGCCGGTGGGCGGTGATCCGCAATTCCTACCGCCAGCTTGAGGACACCACGATCCGGACGGTGCACCAGTGGTTTCCGCCGGCGCGGTTCGGGCGGTGGAAGCCGACCGATCATTCCTACGTCATCGACCGGATGCGGAACGAGGGGGACGACGCGCCGGTCGAGATCGAATTCCTGTTCCGCGCGCTGGACCGGCCCGACCAGGTGGGCAACCTGCTGTCGCTGGAGCTGACGGGGGCGTGGATCAACGAGGCGCGCGAGGTGCCGTGGGCGATCGTCGAGGCGGTGCAGGGGCGTGTGGGGCGCTATCCGGCGCGGCGCGACGGGGGCGCGACGTGGTCGGGCCTTATCATGGACACCAACCCGCCGGATGCGGAATCGGACTGGTTCCGGTTTTTCGAGGAGCAGGACCACAGCGCGGCCATCGCGGCGCTGGCCGCGGGCCTGCCGGGGATGACGGCGGACGGCTTTGCGCGGCTGTTCCGCCAGCCGGGCGGGCTGAGTGCCGGGGCCGAGAACCTGGAGAACCTGCCGCCGGCCTATTACCAGCGGCTGGCGGTCGGGAAAAGTGACGAGTGGGTCAAGGTCTATATCGACGGGGACTATGGCTTCGTCATGGATGGCAGGCCGGTGTTCGGGGAATATGCCGATGGGTTCCATTGCGCGGAATGCCGGACGGCGCCGGACCTGCCGATCTATCGCGGGTGGGATTTCGGGCTGACGCCGGCGTGCGTGTGGAGCCAGGTGCTGCCGTCGGGCCAGTGGATCGTGGTGGATGAGCTGGTGTCGTCGTCGATGGGCATCGACCGGTTTTCGGACGAGGTGATGCAGCATTCGGCGCGGCATTACCCGCGCAGCGCCTTCATCGACGTGGGCGACCCGGCGGGCACGCAGCGGGCGCAGACCGACGAGCGGACGTGTTTCGAGATTCTGCATGCCAAGGGCATCGGCATCGAGCCGGGGCAGCAGGGGCTGGCGATCCGGCTGGAGAGCGTACGCAAGCCGTTGCGGACGCTGGTGGATGGAGCACAGCCGGGATTTCTGCTGCATCCGCGTTGCAGGATGCTGCGGCGGGCGCTGATGGGCGGCTATCGCTACCGCCGCATGCAGGTGGGCGGCGAACGCTATGCCGACCGGCCGGAGAAGAACCGGTGGTCGCACGTCACCGACGCGCTGCAATACGTGGCGACCCGGCTGTTCGGCCCGTCGCTGCGCTTTGCCGAGGCCGGCGCGGGGGACGGGGACGAGGATTTCAACGCGCATCCGGCGAGCGACCGGACGCGATCGAGCGTGACGGGGTACTGATGGCGGGACTGATTATACCGGCGAGCGCCGTGCCCAGGGCGGCTGCGGCGCGCAGTTGCCGGCAGTGCCGGTTCCATGGGCTGGAGGGGCCGGATGTGGTGTGCCGGCGCTATCCGCCGCAGGTGACGGTGGTGATGGTGCCGCAGCCCGCGCCGCGCGTGGGGCAACTGGCGCCGCAGCCCTTTGCGACCTTTCCGCCCGTGGTGCCCGAGCATGTCTGCGGCGAGTTCGCGGCCGGGGGGCGGGCATGAGCGCGGGGGAGGTGGATGATGTCCTGACCGGGGATGCGGCCGAGGGGCCGGACATGGAACAGGCGCGGCGTCTGCGGCGCTGGATCGAAAGCCCGAACATCGCCGGGGAGCTGGACGAGGAGACGTGTGCCGCCATCGCGCAGCGGGTACGGCGGGAATACGACATGGACGACGCCAGCCGTGGCCCGTGGAAGGAAAAATACCGGCGCTGGCTGGATCTGGCGCAGCAGGTGGCCGAACCCAAGACCTATCCCTGGCCGGGGGCGTCGAACGTCATCTTTCCGCTGCTGACCATTGCGGCGGTGCAGTTCGCGGCGCGGGCCTATCCGGCCATCGTGCGCGACCGCGACGTGGTGCGGGGCACCGTGCTGGGCCGCGACGACGGGGTGCCGGCGATGGACCCGCTGTGCCCCGGCCGGCCGCTGGTGGGGCCGGACGGCGCGCCGGTCTGGCTGGTGCCGCCGGGCGCGCGGCGGACGCGGGCGGATGCCATCGGCCGGCACATGAGCTGGCAGGTGCTGGACGAGATGGAGGAGTGGGAGGAGCAGACCGACAAGCTGCTGCTGAAACTGTCGATTGTCGGCGTGATGTTTCGCAAGACCTATTTCGACCCGGCGTTGCAGCGCAATGTCAGCGAGACGGTCGATCCGCTGCGGCTGTGCATCGACTACAACGCCAAATCGTTCGCCACCGCGCCGCGCATCACCGAGGAGATCGACCTGTACCCGTGGGAGGTGCAGGAGCGCATCCGCGCCGGCCTGTTCCTGGACGACGAGTACGGGTGCAACCACGATGCGTCGCCGGACGACGACGCGCCGGTGACGTTCCTGGAGCAGCATCGGCGCATCGACCTGGACGAGGACGGCTATGCCGAGCCCTATATCGTGACGATCGCGCGCGATTCCGGGCGGCTGGCGCGCATCGTGGCGGGATATGACATGGAAGGGGTGATGTTCGGCGCGGCCGACCATCGCATCCGCCGGATCGACCCGGTGCCGTACTACACCAAGTTTCCGTTCATTCCGTCGCCGGACTCGGCGATCTACGACATCGGGTTCGGCACCCTGCTGCATCCGTTGAACGAGGCGGTGAACACCAGCCTGAACCAGATGTTCGACGCCGCCCATCTGGCGAACGCGGGGGGCGGGTTCATCGGGTCGGGCCTGTCGCTGAATGCGGGGTCGGTGCGCTTTCAGGTGGGCGAATACAAGGTGGTGAACGCGCCGGGGGCGGCGCTGCGGGAGAACCTGGTGCCGCTGGCCTTTCCGGGGCCGAACCCGGTGCTGTTCCAGCTTCTGACCTTTCTGGTCGATGCGGGGCGCGAGATTGCGTCGGTGAAGGACATCCTGTCGGGCGCGATGCCGGGCGGCAACACGCCGGGGGTGCTGGGGCTGGCGGTGATCCAGCAGGGGCTGAAGGTGTTCAGCGCCATCTTCAAGCGCGTGCATCGCAGCCTGGGGGCCGAGTTTCGGAAACTGTACCGGCTGAACCGGATCTATCTGCCCGACGAGGTGGGGTTTCGGGTCGGGGCCGGATATTTCAGCGTCACCCGCGCCGATTACGAGCAGGGCAGCGGGGTGGAGCCGGTGTCGGACCCGGAAATCGTCACCGACATGCAGAAGCTGGCGCGGGCCAACTTCCTGCTGGCGTTCAAGGACGACCCCTGGTGCGACGGGCACGAGATCCGCCGTCGCGCCTTCGACGCCGCCGCGATCGGCGAGGTGGGGCGCGTGTTGCGCGACCGGCCGGCGCCGAACCTCGACGCCGTGAGCCGGGCGCAGGACCTGGCGTTGCGCGCCCGGCGCGAGGCGCGCGAGGGGGCGGCGAGCGAGGGCCGCCAGCGCGTGCAGGAGATCGAGGCGCTGGCGGGGGCGATCCTGCGGCTGGCGCAGGCGCGCAAGGCGGAAGCCGATGCGGGGGGCGGGGCCGACCGGGGCGCGATGGACAGGGAATTGGCGGATCTGGAGGCATGGCGTGAGGAGTTCGGAAATGACGGATCGGCCGATGTCGGAGGGGACGGACCGGGAGGAGATCCGCGACCGCCGGCGGGCGGCGCTGGCGGAGCTGACCGAGGGGGATTTCCAGGCGTGGCGGCATCATCCGGTGACGCGGGCGGTGCTGCTGTTCCTTGGGGATTACCGCGATAGCCTGGACCAGGGGCTGCTGGGGCACTGGCGCGCCGGCACGCTGGTGCTGGCGCAGGAACACGAGACGCGGGGGCGGAGCCTGCTGGCCGGCGAGATCGCCGGGCTGGACCGGGACGTGCTGCGGACATTCTATGGCGGGGACGATGTGTGATGCGTGAGGGACGGATTCTGAAACTCGACCGGCAGGAATATGTCGTTTCGGACTGGGACGGGGTGAACCGGGCGGGGTATGTGCCGCTGGACGACAAGATTCTGGTGCTGGCGGACATTCATGCTGACATCACCAGCGGCGCGGTGCAGTTGCCGGCCGAGTATGTCGAGCGGCAGACCCTGGCCGCCGAGCACGGCACCGTGATTGCCGTGGGGCCGGCGGCGTTTCGCTGGAACGACGACGGCACGCGGCAGTGGGAAGGGCGCATCCCCCGGCCGGGCGACCGGGTCTATTTCGAGCGCTATGCCGGGCAGTTGCTGAAGGGCGAGGACGGGCGGATGTACCGGCTGATGTCGCAACGCTGCATCGCGGCGATCGGTGTCGGCGCGGAATCGGACAATGACGAGATGATGGAAGGGACGATCTGATGTCGGATGTGCAGGACGAAGTGCCCGTCGTGGCCGATGCGGTGATGGAGGCCGGCGCGCCCGAGACGGCCGCGCCCGCAGTCCCCGAATCTGTGGCCTCTGAGCCGGTGGCTTCTGGGCCGGTGGCGCTGGATGTCGAGGCGCAGGCGCGGCGCATGGGCTGGGTGCCGCGCGAGGCGTTTCGCGGCGACCCGGCCAACTGGCGGCCGGCCGAGCAGTTTCTGGAGCGGGGCATGACCCTGTTGCCGGTGCTGCAACAGAATTACCGCACCCTGGACAGCCGCTATGGCGCGGTGCAGGCGGAACTGCGCGAGACGCGGCAGGCGCTGGTCGATTTGACCGAGCGCGCGCGCCGGGCGGACGAGCGGGCGCTGGGCCGGGCGATGAAGGAGATCGAATCCCGCAGGCAGCGGGCGGTGGCCGATGGCGATACCCGGGCCTTCGCCGTGGCGGAGCAGGAGTTGCAGGATCTGCGCGACAGTACGCCGCCCGTGCGGCCGGCCGCTCGGCCGGAGGCCGCCGGGGTGGGTGCGGGGGCCGGGGCGGTGCCGCCGGAAGTTGCGGCCTTCATGCAGGCGAATCCGTGGTTCGGCACCAATGAGGAGGCGCGGCAGGACGCGATTGCGATCCACGCGGCGGTGGACCGGCAGCATCCGCGCCTGCCGCTGGCCGAACGGCTGGAGATGACCCGGCGCAAGGTGCGGCAGTTGCATCCCGCGCTGTTCGAGAACGCGCGCCGGGTGGCGCCCGCCGCCGTCAGCCCCTCGCGCACCGAGGCGGCGCGGCCGGCCAACCCGCGCGGGTTCGACGCGCTGCCCGCCGAGGTGCGCCGGGAATTCGACCGCTATGCCCGCGCCCTGTCGGGCAAGGGGCAGCCGCTGACCCGCGAGGAATGGGCGGCCTATTACTGGGAGAACGAAGGATGAGCGACGAACAGCGCCGGCGCGTGCCGGCCGAGGGCGCGCGGGTGCGCGCCGAGATGCCCGTGGAGGCGGCGGGGCGGCGGGGCCGGAACGTCCGCAAGCCGTTCGGTACGCGCGAGCAGAAACTGGCTTATCCCGACAGGGAGGGATACCATCGGCACTGGTTCAACGACGAACCCGGCCGCATCGCCCGCGCGCAGGATGCGGGCTATACCCAGGTGGATGACGACAGCGGCAAGCCCGTCAGCATGACCGTGGGCGTGGCGCGCGGCGGCGGGGCGCTGATTGCGTACTTGATGGAAATACCGATGGAATGGTATCGGGAAGACATGGCGGCGCAGGAGGCCCAGCAGCAGGAACTGCTGGCCCAGATCAGGCAGGGCCGCGTGCCCGGCGGGCCGACCGGCGCCGACCGCAATGCCCAGTACGTGCCGCGCGATGTGGGAATCACTATCCGCGAGGAACGCCGCTGAGGCAGGCGTGATCGGGGCCCAGGGATGGCCCTTCCCGATACAGGCAATGACGAAGATCGGGCTTTGCCCGAACCCACCAGGGCCTGAGGCCCTGGACCCCGATCGTGGACAAACGACTGGGTTTCCAAAGGGCGATGCCCTTTGGCGGGTTTCAGGGCGGAGCCCTGAGGCACAGGCATAGACCTTGCGGCGCGCGCGCCGTTCCATCACTCGTGCAGGGGTCCTGCCAGATGAATTCGAATATTGCCAGCGGCCTTCGGCCGTTATCCTACATGTCCGGTGCGCCCTATAGTGGCGGCGTGCAGGTTTACTATGTGCCGGCCGGCAACCCGACGCCGCTGTTCATCGGCGACCCGCTGGTGGCGCTGGATGGTGTGGCCGATGCGAACGGCGTGCCGGGGGTGGGCATCGCCACCGCCGGGGGTTCCGGCGTCATCACCGGGGTGATGCAGGGCGTGGCCAACAATGCCGGCGAGCTGGTGCTGCCGGTGGTGCAGAACCAGGCGCCGTACCTGCCGGCGGGGCAGGCGGCGTATGTCTATGTCGCCGACGATCCGAACCTTGTGTTCGCGGTGCAGGAAGATTCGGTCGGCGGGGCGCTGGCGGCCGGTGCGGTGTCGAAGAACGCCGACCTGGTGGCCGGGGCGGGTTCGACGGTCAACGGGTTTTCCGGCTGGCAGTTGCAGTCGGCCAGCGTGGGCACCACGGCGACGTTGCAGGTGCGGATTCTGCGGGCGTACCAGTCGATCGACAATGCCGTCGGGGCGAACGCGAAATGGCTGGTGCGGATCAACCTGCATTCGATCACCAGCCCGACCGGGATCTGACGCGGTGGGCCTTCGGCGTGGTCCGGGGGCGCTGCGATCGTGAAAAACATCGAGCGGGCCGTGCGGTTTTGTCGCGCGGGCTGAGGAGCGATTTCAATGGCCGTTATTACGACTGGCGCGCATCCCAAGGCGTTGTGGCCGGGGATCAAGGCGTGGTGGGGACGCAGCTACGACGAGCATCGCGTCGAATATCTGGATCTGTTCGACAAGCAGACGTCGGACAAGGCGTATGAGGAGGAGGTCGAGATCACCGGCTTCGGCCTGGCGCCGGTCAAGCCGCAGGGCCAGCAGATCTATTACGATGTCGAGGCGCAGGGGTCGGTCAGCCGCTTCACGCATGTGGCCTATGCCCTGGGCTATGTCGTGACGTATGAGGAACTGCGCGACAACCTGTATGAGGTGGTATCCAAGCGCCGGGCGGCGCAGCTTGCGTTTTCCATGCGCCAGACCAAGGAAAACGTGCTGGCCGGCATTTATAACATGGCGTTCTCGGCCGCCGCCCCCGGTGGCGACGGGGTGTCGCTGGTTTCGAACCTGCATCCGACGCTGTCGGGCGCGCAGTCGAACCTGCTGGCCACGGCGGCCGATCTGTCGGAGGCGGCGGTCGAGGACCTGACGGTGCAGATCATGCAGTGTCAGAACAACCGGGGCATGCGGATCTCGGCGTTGCCGCGCACGCTGAACGTGCCGTCGGCGCTGTGGTTCGAGGCCAACCGGATCTGCAATTCGGTGTTGCAGAATGACACGGCGAACAATGCCGTCAACGTGCTACGTGCGACGAATGCGTTCCCCGAAGGCATCAAGCTGAACCATTACTTCACCAGCCAGACGGCGTGGTTCATCCGGACCAACGTGCCCAATTCGCTGACCTATTTCGAGCGCGATCCGATCTCGTTCGATCAGGACAACGATTTCGACACCCGCAACGCCAAGGCCGCCTGCTACGAGCGGTATTCGGGATATTGGGCGGACTGGCGGGGGCTGTACGGCACGCCGGGGGTTTAAGGCCGGGCTTTGCCCGAACCCACCAGGGCACGGATCGACGACTGGGTTTCCAAAGGGCGCCGCCCTTTGGCGGGTTTCAGGGCGGAGCCCTGAGGTCTTCCGAAAAACAATGGAGAATACGATGAACGTTAAAAAGAACGGAACCAAGCCCGCTGGCGTGCCGGCGGACGGGCGCGTGACGGGGATGCAGATCCATCACCATCATCACTATCACGCGCCGGCCAAGGCGCCGGCGGTGACGTCGCCGCGTGCCGTGCCGGCCGTCGCGCGGGGCAAGGCGGCCCCCGCCGGCGCGCGCAAGGGCGGCCGGCGGGCCTGAGGGCAGGCCCGGTCCCGACCCGGTGCGCCGGGTCGGGACCCTGACGGAAGGAGGGCATGGTGGCGGATGTGATGATGTCGCAGGTGTTGGCGAACGGGCCGCGCAACCTGGTCGTCAAGCTGACGGATGTCAGCGACGGGACGGGGCTGGCGGCCGTCAAGGTGGTTGACGCGCAGTCCGTCGCCTTTTCGGTCGGGGGGCAGGCGCCGGGGGTGCATCTGAAGGTGCGGCGCATCGCCTATGACGTGCATGGCATGGTGGTGCGCCTGCAATGGGAGGCGGCCGAGCCGGTGGACCTGGCGACGCTGTCGGGCTTCGGTCATCTGGATTTCCGGCGGTTGCAGGGCATTGCGAACCCGAAGGCGCCGGGGGCCACGGGGTCGATCCTGCTGAGCACCATCGGGGCGGCGGCGGGCAGCGCGTTCACCCTGGATCTGGAAATGGTCAAGGGTGTTCCGCAGGCGTGAGGGGACGGCCATGACCGAGGCCTGGTTCTACAACCCCGGCGACCATTATGTGCTGGACGATCTGTCGGGCTTCAAGGTCCGGCGGTCGAAGGCGCGGACCATCCCCGGCGGCCAGACCGGCCAGGCGGTGGTGGACCGCAGGCGGTGGGAGGCGCAGCAGCCGCAGGATTTCGTGCGTGGCGTTGCGGACGACCAGACCGTGGATATCGCCCGGCCGCGCCAGCGGGATTGCTTTACGGTCGTGGGCACGGTCGTGACGGGGGCGGCCGGCGTCGGTGCGAACGGGGTGCCGGTGGCCGGCACGTTCGGGTTTTCGGTCGGCGACCGGATTCAGATCATGCTGGATCGGGGCGAGAATTTCGTGACGGACATCGTTGCGATCTCGGGCGCGGTGCTGACGATTTCGCCGGCGCTGCCGGGCGCGGTCGGCGGTCTGGGCGACCTGGCGGGGAACATGGTTCTTCAGCTTCCGCGGGTGAGGGCGGCCGCGTCGTTCGTCACCGAAAATGGCGCGGCGCTGGCGACGGAGGAAGGGCGGCTTCTGGTGCGGGAGGCATCGTCATGACGCAGGTTTCGATATCGCAGTTGCCCGACGGCGCGACGGTGCAGGGCAGCGACCTGCTGCTGGTCTCGCGCCCGGCCGGGGCGGGGTGGGCCAGTTTCCGGGCGAATATCTCGTATTTTCTGGGGTGGCTGGTCGGGCAGGACGTCGTGGTGCGGTCGTTGGCCGGCGATATTTCGGCCGCCAGCCTGTCCGCGACGATGACGGGCGGGCAGGCGGCGACGGCGATCGCGGCCGGCGCGGCGCAGGCGGCGGCGGCCGTGCCGAAGGCCAGCGTCGGCGCGGCGAACGGGGTGGCGGCGCTGGATGCCAGGGGCGGCCTTGTTTTGAACGCCGGGTCCGTCATGCATGTGGATGGGGCCGGCAATCTGATTCTCGATGTTCCGCTGCCGACCTCGGACCCCGGCGTGGCGAACGCCGTGTGGACGCAGGGCGGCGTGCTTCTTCTTTCGCAGGGCCCGGCATCATGAAAATGCGCGCTGTTATCGTCGGTCTTTCGCTGTGGGCGCCCGCCCCGGCCGTGGCGCAATATGCGCCGTTCCACCCGCCCGGCGGCCTGGCCCCGGCGACGACGGTCGGCGGCCAGACGCTGGCGCAGATGCAGGCGGCGACGAGCGCCGCGCAGGCCATGGCGTCGGCCGCCGTTCCCGCGGTGACGATCGGGCAGGACGGTGGGGTGGCGGGCCTGGATTCAGGGGGCCGGGTGATGGCGCCCGTGGGCGGCGACGTGACGGGGGCGGCGGTGACGCCGGCCGGCGGGGCGGCGACCACGGTGGGGGCCTATCTGGGCACGCTGGCGACCACTGCGGACCTGTCGGCCTACCTGACCGCGACGGCGGCGGCGCAGATGTATGCGACGCAAGGCGCATTGGCGGCCACGACGGCAACGGCGAACGCGGCCGTTCCCGTGCTGGAGATCGGGCAACCCTCGGGCGTGGCGGGGCTGGATGCGTCGGGCCAGGTCACCGCGCCGGTCGTGGGCGACGTGACGAACGCGGTGGCGACACCGGCCGGGGGCGCGCAGGTGACGATCGGCGCGGTGCTGGCGTCGTACGCCGCGCAGGCCGGGCTGGTGGCCGAGACGTCGCGGGCCGAGGGCGCCGAGGCGACGTTGCAGGGCAATATCGCGGCCGAGGCGACGACGCGGGCGGACGCGGATACGCAGTTGATGCCGATCGCCGGAGGAGCGTTTACCGGGAACGTCGCGCTTTCTTACATCGGGAGTCCGGCCGAATTCAAAATCGGCATGCAAAACACGGCCGCCCGATTCAGAGAGAGAGATGACATCAATAATTTTAGTATTACGACCAACATAAATCTGAATGGTGACCAGGATGACACCAGTATGTCTTCCTGGGAAATGGCAATGGGGTACGGGGTTGCCAATGACAGCTTTCGCGTGGGCAGGATCCCCCCGGGATCAACATCAAGCGGCAGGCTTCCGGTACTTCTGAACCTGGATCATGCAGGAAACCTGAAGCTGGCAGGTGTGGCGCAGACAGCCGGCTATACGGTCTCGACGCTGCCGGGCGGCTCGGCCGGGATGCGGGCTTACGTGACGGATGCCGCTTCATGCCCGTTCATGGGCACGCTCTCCGGAGGCGGTTCGACGGTGTGTCCGGTCTTCCATAACGGCTCGGCGTGGGTCGCGGAATGATATCGACGGTCCCGGCCCTGCCGTGACGCATTGAGGATCATGGATATGACCAATTACATCCTTTATCGGACAGCGAATTACATCGTGCAGCCGCCGTCCTATACCGACCCGATCACGGGCAGGGCCGTCACGCCGCCGCCGTTCGTGGCGGACCCTGCCGGACGCGTCATCCTGACGCAGCAGATCGGCGACGCGTCGTCGGTGGCGGTGCCGGCCGGCTTCGCGCTGGCGGCGGACCCGGCCGGGCACTATCCGGTGGGCAGCCTCTATCCGGTGCCGGCATGAGCACCAGCGGGATCGCGGGCTGGAACCCGAGCACGTCGAGCATCATTCGCGGCGCGCTGCGGCTGCTCTCGGCCATCGCGCAGGGCGAGACGCCCGGCGACGGGGAATACCAGGAGGCGCTGGATGCGCTGAACGGCATGGTCAAGACCTGGCAGGCCTCGGGCATCCATGTGTGGGCCGAGGAGGACTGCACGCTGTTCCTGCAGCCGGGACAGGTGCGGTATCTGCTTGGCACGGGCGCGACGGATGCCGCGACGATCAGCAGCCAGTGGGTGCAAGGCTGGCTGACGGCAACGGCCGTCGGCGGCGCGGCGCAGATCGGCGCCGCATCGGTCGCCGCGATTGCGGCCGGCGACCGGATCGGCATCTGGCTGGATGCTGGAACGATTTTCTGGACCGGCGTGGTGGCCGTGGTGGGGGACAGTGTGTCGCTGGCCGCGCCGCTGCCGTCACAGGCGTCGTCGGGCGCGCAACTGGTGGCCTATGCCACGCCCCTGGTGCGGCCGCTGCGGGTGCCCGGCGCGCGGCGATACCAGTTCGCGCCGCCCGGCGGCCAGGCGATCGAAGTCCCGGTCGTGCCGATGTCGCGGCTGGATTACGCCAACGTGCCGAACAAGACGACGCCGGGAACGGTGACGCAGTTTTTCTACGATCCGCAGCTTGGGGCGGGTGTGATGCATGTATGGCCCGCGCCCTCGGACAGCCGGAGCGCGCTGGCCTTTACCGCGCAGCGTCCGTTGCAGGATTTCACCAGCCAGGCGGATACCGCCGACCTGCCGCAGGAGTGGATTTCGGTGCTGCGCTACAATCTGGCGCGGGAGATGGCGCCGGAATATGACTGCCCGCCGCAGCGCTTTGCGATGATCGCGGCGCTGGCGGCCGAGAAGCTGGCGCTGGCGCAGGCGTGGGACCGGGAACCGCAATCGGTGCTGTTCGGCGCGGGCGCGGGCCCGGCCGGGCGGTCGGGGTAGGGCGTCATGGTGGTGCAGCAGGTCGCCTTCGCGGCGCAATCCTATCAGGCGCGCGCGGTCGCGCTGGACGCGCAGCGGTGCGTCAATTTCTATGCCGAATTCGCGCCCAGGGACGCGAAATCGCCTGTCGCGGTCTGGGGATGTCCGGGCATGGTGGCGTTTGCCCGCTGCGGCGACGGGCCGGTGCAGGGCATGTGCATGATGGGCGGGGTGCTGTACGTGGTGTCGGGCCAGGTGCTGTACCGGGTCGATGCGGACGGGGCGTCGGTCGCGCTGGGGGCGACGTTCGTGACCGGGCCGGTGTCGATGGACACCAACGGCGTCGATCTGGTCTGGGTCGATGGGGAATCGGGCTGGTGCTATTCGGTGGCCGGCGGCGTGCGGCAGATCGTGGACGAGAATTTCCATCCGGCCGACAGCGTGGTGTATTTCGACACCTATTTCGTCTTCAACCGCGCGGGCACGCAGCAATTCTTCCTGTCGCCGCAATCGGGCGTGACGCCGTTCGACGGGACGATGTTCGCCTCGAAGGAGGCGACGGCCGACCCGCTGCTGGCGATCGTGAACACGCACGAGCAACTGCTGCTGTTCGGCGCGGCGCGGACCGAGGTGTGGTACGACGCGGGCAACGCGCCGCCGACCTTCCCGTTCCAGCGCTTCGAGGGGGCGTTCATCCAGCGCGGCATCGCGGGGCCGCACGCCCATTGCCTGGAGGACAATACCGTCTTCTTCCTGGGCGATGACGGGATGTTCTACCGGCTGAACGGATTCCAGCCCCAGCGGATTTCCACCCATGCCACCGAAGGGGCCTGGCAGGCCTATGCCACGCGGGCCGATGCGCGCTGTTTCAGCTATACCTTCGGGGGACACAAATTCGTCACGCTGCTGTTTCCCTCGGCTCCGGCGACGTGGGTGTATGACGTCGCCACCGGCCTGTGGCACGAGCGGGAGTCCTGGGCGGGGGGCAGTGCGGAAACCAGCATCGGCCGCTGGCGCGGCAATGCGGTGATGATGGCGTATGACCGTATCCTGGTGGGCGACAGCCTGACCGGGACCGTCGGGCAGTTGAACGACGCGGTCTATACCGAACTGGGGGCGACGATGCGCGGGCTGCTGGCCGCGCCCCCGATCCACGACGCGCGCCGCCGGGTGTTCATGCGGCGGTTCGAGCTGGATGTCGAAACCGGGGTGGGGCTGCCGGCGGCGGCGGGCATGGCGCAGGTGGCGTACCAGCCGGCCGGCGTGCTGATGGTGGCGCCCACCGCCCTGACGCGGGCGGCGGCCCCCGTGGGCACGCCGGCCTCGATTGCGAACCTGCTGGTCAATCTGTGGGTCTGCCTGCCCGATGACGGGATGCCGCGCGGGCTGCGGATGGGCAATGCGCCGCCGGGGGGCGGGCCGGGCTTTTCGATCGTGCTGGCGAACGACCGGACGGCGGCGGGGGCGCAGATCGTGGTCGCGGCGGCGGATGTCGCGGGCAATCCGGTGGTGGCGGCGTCCTATGCCTATGGCGGGTGGGGGGACTGGGTGAATGTGCAGCTTTCGCTGTCGCCGGCGACGCGGATGCTGCAACTGTATGTCGATGGCGCGCCGCTGGCGCCGGCGTCGGTGACGTGGGCGTCGGACGCGCCGGTCGGCAATCCGGCCGGGCAGGGGTGGAGGGTGGCGCCCTCGAACGGGACCGACGCGCCGGTGGGGCTGCTGGCCGACCCGCAGTTCGGCGGCCACACGGCCGGCAGCGGGACCGGGTGGAGCACTACCGCGCTGCAACTCGACCAGTCCGGCAACATGGTTTCGCTGGCCGGCGGCACGATCAACGCCGTGTCGCGGACGGGGGCGGTCGCCTGGACGCTGGCGCCGGGCACGGTGCAGGCGGATATCCTGGGCGTGGCGCCGGGGGTGAACATGGCCTCCTACGGGGTCAATGCCTGCATGGTGCTGTTGCAGGGCCGGTATCTGGCGGTGGGAGTGCATGCCGGCGCGTACTGGTGCGGGGTGGCCCTGTACGCCGTGGACGGCGGCGGCGCGCCGGGGTTCCAGGGCTTCGTCTACAATAACGTCAACGGGCCTGGACCGATCTATGGCGCCAACGTCTGTTTCCTGGCCGGGAACCAGACGATCGACGACCCCATCCTGTCGTATCAGGTCGCGTATCCGGGGGTGCCGAAAGTCGTGCTGGTCTATCCCAGCATCGCGCAGATCATCGGCGGGGCGGCGAAGGCCGGCGGCTTCAACGGGCTGTATCCGGGCCTGGGCAATCTTGCGGCCTGGGGGCCGTGCCAGGTGCCGGTCATCGCGTATTCCTACCCCGCCGCGCTGGGCGATCACCTGCTGAGCCAGGCCGGCTATAACGGCAATGTCGGTTTCTTCCTGCCGGACGGACAGGGCGGCACGAACCATTATCTGTATTTCAATCGTGGCGACATGGCGGCGAATGCCGGTGCGGGCAGCAACATCAACACCGAATTGCGCGATGTCATCGGGCCGGCCTGTCCCGATGGGGCGATGGTGAAGATCGCGATGGGCGTCGTCAGCTACGACATGCTGGCCGGCGCGCATTTCGCGGGGAACAAGGCGACGTCCTTCAATGGCGCGCTGCCGATGTACAGCATCGACAATGCCAACTGGGTGGATGGGGACGGAGCCGCGCAGATTCCGTTTGCCGACGAATATGGTTCCATCGCCACCGGCGGGCCGGGAGGGACGGACGTCTATGGCGGCCAGCCGTCGCTGACGCCGTTGCCGGGGTCGGACCTGTGGCTGGTGACGTTCCTGAAGGTCGGGCGGTCGGACAGCCAGGACAATCGGGGCAACGCCAGCCTGTGGGACACGGTGCGGGTGTTCGCCTATGCCGGCGGGACGGCCACGCAGGTGGGGGCGCCCGTGTCGGGCGCGGCCTATGACGCGGCGGCCGACTGGGCCGGATACGGGTCGCCGCCGGCCGGGTACCAATGGGCGGACCGCAATGCCGTCGCCTATCCGCGGGATGGCGAGATCCTGATCTTCGGCAACATGTTCGGCGCGGCCGTCGGCAGCTATCCGCAACCGGCGGGGGCGCAATATTGCACGCGCTTCGGCACGCTGAACGTTGCGGCGGCGCAGGTCGCCGACCTGTTCGTCGGCCTGCCGGCGGCGCCCTTCGACCTGTCGGTGGGCGCGAACCGGGCGGTGTTCCGCACTGCCGAGGGGGGCGCGGCCTATCCGGGCGCGGATGGCGCGCGGCCCCTGGGCGCGCCGCCGCCGGTGCTGCTGAGCGTGCCGCCGGGGGGCGATGCATCGGCCTTCGCCGACAATCGCGGCGCGGGTGGGGCGCTGGTGCTGGGCGGCACGCTGATGCCGGCGTCCTCGGACCCGCCGGGCAGCACCTATGCCGAACCCCTGGCGCAGGGCGGCGACACGCCGCCGGGGGCCGATCCGCAGATCGTGCTGGACTGGTCGGACGACGGGGCGCGGACCTGGAGCGCGCGGCGGCTCTGGCGGTCGCTGGGGCGGCAGGGGGCGTATCTGACGCGCCTGCGCTGGCTGAAGATGGGCCAGGCGCGGCAGCGGGTGCTGCGGTTGCAGGTGACCGACCCGGTGCGGCGCAACCTGATCGGGTTCTACCTGGATATCGAATCGGGGATGGACTGATGCCGCAGGCGCCACGCCAGACCCTGCCGGCCGGGGACCGTCCGTTCGTTGCCGCCGGCACGCTGGGGCTGACCCTGGCGGCGTATCAGTTCCTGTCGCGGCTGGGCATGGCCGGGCAGGCCACCACGCGCAATGTCGAGGTGATCGCCCAGGCGCTGGGCGTGCCGGTGGCCGGCATTCCCGCCGACGGGCCGGTGGCGGTCACGCTGCCGGCGTCGTTTCCGCCCCCCGGCCCCAGCGGGGCGGCGGCGGGGCGGGCGGCCGAGGCGCGGGTGCTGGCGATGCTGGCCGCCGTGCCGCCGCCGCCTCCGGTGGCGCGGCCGGACC
>NZ_JABEQH010000026.1 GCF_014174305.1 Gluconacetobacter johannae
CCGACCCGTCCCCTTCCTGATTTTTCCGGGGTGGCCACCCCGGAAAAATCAGTCCTTTGTCGCACGCAGCGACACGGAATGCATAAGACAAGCCTGTTTGAAAATGTGGGCCCTTGCGCGAGAGCGAAACGCAGTGAAGCGCCCGGCGTGTGTTTTTGAGCACCGAAGCGGAGCGGCCTTGTCGGCCGTGAGCATCGGAGCGCAGAAAACGCGCGTCGGATCGCCGCCAGCGCGCATTTTCAAACAGGCTCTGAGGGGCGCGGTATTCGCCGTGCACCCATGCATGCGACCGTGCCCTGGGGCCTTTATTCCATCGGCTGGATCTGTATGGTAATGGGCGTGGGAAGCCGTA
Source organism: Gluconacetobacter johannae (assembly GCF_014174305.1). Lineage (GTDB taxonomy): Bacteria > Pseudomonadota > Alphaproteobacteria > Acetobacterales > Acetobacteraceae > Gluconacetobacter > Gluconacetobacter johannae. Next base: position 353 of record NZ_JABEQH010000026.1, read on the forward strand.
TACTGATTTTCAGTGGAATGTCGTGTCCTGTCTGTCGTGGTCACGAATGAAGGATTGGACCGATGGCCCTCAGCAGCATCTCTCCGGTAGCCGCGTATATCAGCGCCCAAAAGGATGAAGAGACCGCGGCCGCGAATTATGCGAAGGCCGACGCCACGACCAAAAACGAGGTGGCCGCGTTCGAGAAGGCTGCGCCCTCGATCACATCCGTCGATGGTCTTCTGAAGAACTATTCGGCGCTGCAGGTTGTACTCGGCGCCTATAATCTCAGCTCCATTTCCACAGAGACCGCGCTCATCAAGGACCTGCTGACGCAGGACCCGACATCGTCCACGTCGCTTGCCAAGAAATCCGCCAATGCGACATGGCTGGCCTTTGCCGACGCCTTCACGACGTGGGGCCAGAACGACGGGACGGCCAGCACGACGCCCTTTACGTCGGATACGATCAGTTCGATCGTCACGATGTTCCAGGAGCGCCAGTTCGAGAACAGCAGCAGCAATCAGGACAACGGGGTCGGCAACGCGCTCTATTTTACGCGCAAGATGAGCGGCGTCACCACACTGTCGCAGGTGATGTCGGACCCCACCCTGCTGAATGTCGTGGAGACGGTTTCCGGCTATAACCCCGATGAATTCGGGGCGCTGGACTATAGCCAGCAGGTCCGCCTGCTGCAGAACAAGGTTGATTTGAAGACTCTGTCGACCCCCCAGGAAATCCAGCAATATGCCGAGCGGTATCTCGCCATGCTGCAGATCAATCCTCAGACGCCGGACAAGCCGGCCAGCCTGATGGATCTGTTCGGAGGCGACACCAGCGACGAAGGGATCCTGGCGTTGTTCGACACGAGCAGTTCCTCGACATCGACGGGAAGCATCTACTCCGGGCTGTTCTAGGATACGGGTTGAGCGGGATGCCATGTACCGGCATGTCCGACCTGACGCCATGACCGCAGCATGTCATCCCCAACGATAAGCACGCAGGCCCCCCCGCCCTCGCCGTCCATCGGGGCCGCGTCCGCTCTGCCGGATATTCTGGCGGCGATCCGGCATGCCGTGGCCGAGCCGCGTCATGATGTCCCTGTCGGAATCCTTGAAGGGCGCGTGACCGGACTTTCCGGACTGTCCGTTTCCCTCAGCGGCCTGCGGGACTTCACCGGCGTGGGCGATCGCGTGACGATCTTCGGCCTGGACGGGCGTGAGACCGGGGCCGAGATTGTCGCCTTCCGCGACGACACGGCGATCGCCATGCCCTATGGCTCGCTGGAGGGCATCGGGTCGGGCTGCCGGGCCGTTTTCCATCTGTTCGACCAGACGCAGAGACGCCGCCGGGCCGGTGGAACGCTGAGCATCAACGGGTCCTGGCAGGGGCGCGTCGTCGATCCCATGGGCAGGCCCATGGACGGCAAAGGGCCATTGCCGCCCGACGGCACGCCGCAGAGGCTGCATGCGCCGCCGCCCGATGCGGCGCTCAGGGCGCGTCTTGGCCCGCGCATCGACCTGGGCGTGCGGGCGCTCAATCTGTTCACGACGTGCCGCGAGGGGCAGAGGCTTGGCCTGTTTGCCGGCTCCGGCGTCGGAAAATCCACCCTTCTGGGCATGCTCGCCCGCAATACGGACTGCGACGTGGCCGTGATTGCCCTGGTCGGAGAGCGAGGACGGGAGGTCAGGGAATTCGTCGAGGACGATCTGGGCCCCGAAGGGCTGGCCAAATCGGTCGTCGTCGTCGCCACATCCGACACGTCGCCGCTGATGCGCCGGGAAGCGGCCTACGCCGCCATGGCCGCCGCCGAATATTTCAGGGACCAGGGCAAGTCGGTCCTCATGCTCATGGACAGCGTCACCCGGTTCTGTCAGGCCCTGCGCGAGATTGGCCTGTCGTCCGGCGAGCCCCCCGCCACCCGCGGCTACCCGCCCAGCGTATTCGCCGAACTGCCCCGCCTGCTGGAGCGCGCCGGCCCGGGCCCCGTCGGCCCGAACGGCAAGGCCGGCCAGATCACGGCCATGTTCTCGGTCCTGGTCGAGGGCGATGACCACAACGAACCGATCGCCGATGCGGTGCGCGGCATTCTTGACGGACATGTCGTCCTGGAACGCCGGATCGCGGAGGCCGGCCGATACCCCGCCATCAATGTTCTGCGTTCCCTGTCGCGGACCGTTCCCGGGTGCAATTCCGCCGAGGAGAACATCCTCGTCCAGGAGGCGCGCGCCGACCTGGCAACGTGGGAGGAGATGCAGGACATGGTCCGCCTTGGGGCCTACCGATCTGGCAACGACCCGAAAGTCGACAAGGCGGTCCGTGTCGCACCGGCCATTGAAGACGTCCTGAAGCAGTCACGCGGCGAGAACGCCACGATTGCCGAAAGCTTTGATGCTCTGCGCGGCGTCCTCTCGTTGCATGAAACATCGTGACCGACAGCCGGACGCGAACGTTGCACGCCCTGATCCGCCTGCGGAAGACGGAAGTCGACCGCGCGCGCGCCGTGCTGGCCCAGGCGATGGCCGAGGAGCATGCGGCCGCGGCCGATGTGGCGCGGTGCCGCGCGGTGATAGAACGCGAGCAGCGCGAAGCATCCTGCGGACAGACGTCGCTGGATGATTTCCGCCTGTGGCTGCCCGCCGGCGAGGACGCCGTCAAACGCGCCGAGCAGGCCCTGCACGCCGCCCGTCAGGTATCCGACCAGGCACGCGAGACGCTGGTGCGGGCCAATGCGGTCCTGAAGGCGGCGCAGACGATCCTGGACAGGCGGCTGGAGGATGAAAGGGAGGCCCGCGGCCGCCGGGAGCAGGCCGAGATCGACGATCTGTCACGACGAAACAATATTGCCGCCGCATAGTCTTGCAACGGTCATTATTGATGCCGTCACCACGGATATCTATCTCTCGAAGACGGTCCGGCGGGTCCTGCTCACGTTTCGCCCTTGAGAAACTGGCATGCGCCCGCTATCGCTTTCTGGCAGGGGCGGAATGTGATCAGGCCGGATGCAACCCGATTATCCCTATGGCCATGAGCGATTAGGAAAGTGCATGCAACAGACACAGCAGCCGGATGCGAAGATATTTGTCGCCACGCCCTGCTTCGGTGGCGTGGTGACGCAGGAATATATGGAATCCGTCGTTGCGTGCGCGGGCGTGCTGCGGGTTCCCATGACGCTCTCGCTGCTCGGCGACGACGCGATGATAAGCCGGGCGCGTAATACCCTGCTGCACAAGTTCCTGACGTTGTCGGATGCCTCCCATATCCTTTTCATTGATGCCGACATCGGATTCCCGGCGGAAGCCCCCGCGCGGCTTCTGGCCGCCGGCAAGGATGTCATTGCGGGCATGTACCCGATCAAGGACCGGTTCTGGGACAAGACGACCCAGGAAAACGTGCTGCGCGGCGAAACGCAGGACAGCGCGTCCCTGCGCTATGTCGGGGAAACGGAGGCCATGCACCAGACATGGGAGAAAGGCCCCCTCATCAAGACCCATTTCGCAGGCACGGGGTTCATGATGATAAGCCGGCGGGCGATCGCCATGATGGCCAAGAGCTATCCCGAAACGGCGTATCGCCGGATTGACGCGGCAGGTGAGACGGGGGGCGAACATTACGCCCTGTTCGATGGAAGCATCGACCCCGACACCGGAACATTTCTGAGCGAGGATTTCACGTTCTGCCGCCGCTGGCGCGAAATCGGCGGCGAGGTCTGGCTGGACACGTCCATCTGCCTGACACATGCGGGACGTGCCACATTCCGCGGAAATCCGTCCTCTCGCGTCGGCACGGCACAATACAAGGGCGCGTGAGACCGCGGTAGCACCACATGGCGAAGAACGACAACCGCCCCATCATCATCCGGCGAGACGATACGGACACGGAAAGTCGCCACGGCGGAGCGTGGAAGATCGCCTATGGCGATTTCATGACGGCCCTGATGGCGTTCTTCCTTGTCATGTGGCTGCTCAACGCGACGACGGACGAGCAGCGCCAGGGCATCGCGCAGTTCTTCAACCCGATGGCCGAACAGGGCGCGCATCTGCAAGCGACGGACGCGATGCTTGACGCCCAGCCCTCGCCCTTGACGGGAGGGACGTCGGTCAGGCGTGTCCAGGACGGCGAGACGTCGGAAACGGAGCAGAACGAGAACCCCGAAGCGCAGGGTTTCCCCCGGATAGCGCCTCGGGGCGGATCTGCCGACGACATGGCGCCCGGCATCGCCACGGATCTCACGCCGTCGCCGCTGGCCATTGTTCCGATCGGCGGCCCCCAGAGCGGCGCGGCCAAGGGCGTGGGCTATATCGGTGCGAACAATACGACGGACGCGGCTGCGGAACAGGCAAGCATCGCGCAGATGGCCGCCGGCCTTCAGAAGGCGGTCGAACAGAGTCCTGTCCTCCGTGACGCGGCCTCCAACATGTCGGTCCGCGTCGAAAGGGACGACATCCGGATCGAGCTTCGGGACGCGAATAATTCTTCGATGTTCGACCCGGGGGCGGCCACGGCGAACCGTCTGGGCAACCAGATGCTGGCCGAGATAGGACGATGGCTGGCGCCCCTGCCCGAGCGCATATCCATTATCGGCTATACCGACGGGGCGCCCTATCGCACCGTCCAGAAAGGGAGCATGTCCAACTGGACCCTGTCCGCTCTCCGGGCCGATGACGCCAGGAAAATCCTCGTCCGGTCCGGCTACCCCGACCGCAATATCCTTGACGTTTCGGGCCACGCCGACAGGGATCTGGCCATTCCATCCGATCCGGCGGCGGCGGGGAACCGCAGGGTCGTGATTATCCTGCACAGGCGATATCCCAGCCCCACTGACCCCACCGCAGCCGCCCCGGCGGCGGCAGGCGCCGGCAGCGTCACGCCCGCCTCCCCCACTCCCTCCGATGGGACGGCCGGCCCTGGAACGCCAAAACAGATGGCGCCGAAACAGACAGCGCCGCATTAGACATGGACGGGCACGCAACGGCATGGATCATCCCGCGCGGCGCCGGATGATCTGGCGGGAAGGACCGAGAACTGCCGCAGATGGCGCTTTTGCTGCGCGGCACAAGTGGATGGAAGAGGAGACTGCTAAATGCTTTTCATCGGTGGGCTCGTCTTTGCGCTGCTCTGTGTCTTCGGCTCGTTCGTGGGCTCCGGGGGAGCTCTGGCGCCCCTGATCCGATCCATGCCCTTCGAACTGATCACGATCGTCGGGTCGGCGGTCGGGATATTCGTGATGGGGAATTCCAAGGAGGCGCTCAAGCAGACTCCCGGCTACCTGAGGCTGACGCTTACAGGCGCGCGCTATGACAAGGCCGCCTATTTCGAGCTGCTTGTCACGCTCTTCCGGTTCATGCGCCTTGCACAGGCCAAGGGCAACATGGCCCTTGAGGAACATATTGAGAACCCGAACGACAGCAGCATCTTCGCACTGGCCCCTGGCATCCGTGAAGATGCCGAGACCCGCAACATGATCTGCGACTACCTGCGGCTGGTCAGTCTCAATATGGGGGATGCCTATCAGCTGGACGAGGTGATGGCCCGTGAACTGAAGAAGAACCTTACGGAAAAACTGCACATCTCGGACTGTCTTCAGAGCATTGCGGATGCATTGCCCGCGCTGGGCATTGTGGCGGCCGTTCTTGGCGTCATCAAGACGATGGCCTCGATCAGCAAGCCCCCCGCGGTTCTGGGCGCGATGATCGGCGGAGCCCTTGTCGGTACGTTCCTTGGTGTGCTCTTGTCCTATGGCGTCGTGGCCCCTCTGGCGGGACGGATGCGTAATGTGGTAATACAGGACGGTCGTTATCAGGACATTATCAGAATTGTTCTGGTGGCGCATCTTCAGGGCAGTCCGCCCCAGGTCAGTGCGGAAATCGGGCGCAAGGATATCCCGCACGCTTTCATGCCGTCGTTTAGCGAGCTCGATGCCGCTCTGACAGAGTCATCGAACTCACCCGTGGGGGCCTGAACGGACGGCAGCCCGGCCAGGAGCTTGGAGTGTCTGATGGGTATTACGGTGGCGAGACCTTCGACCATTAAGAATCAGGCACCGACAACGCCGTTGTCGTCCCCGCTTCCTGCCGTGTCGCCGCAGAAGACTGCGGCGGCAACCCCCGCCTCGTCCGGCACCGCCCGGAAGCGGGGCGCCGGAGGCAGCGGAACCTTTGGCACGATCGTCAAGGACCTGACCGCGAAGCGGGACCATGAGGGACACGGCCGGGCAGCGTCCGCCGCGTCAAGCACGTCGGATCCCTCGGCGGCGGACAGCGCCGGCGCGCTGCCGGGCGCCGTGCCGTCGCAAGCCTCCCAGCAGACCGACACCATCTCCACCACATCGTCGGCACATGATGCGCGGAAGGTCGAGCAGCAGGCACGGAACACGCTGGCATGGCCGGCCATCGCCCTGATGCAGATGAGCCTGCCCGTGCAGGTCACGGCACCACAGGGACAGCCGCAGACGGGCAAAGCCGGCTCATCGGACGCTGGAAACCAGACGTCCGACACGACGTCAGGGGACACGCCGTCAAGCGCGTCCCTGTCCGGAACCGCCAGTTGGGGCGATATCGCAGCCGCCGCCGCTCTTTTTGTCTCACAACCATCCCCGGCCTTGCAGGGGAGCCAAGGCGAGGCATCGACGAATTCCGGCACTGGGAGAGCCGGCGCCGAGTTTTCCCAGGCCCCTGCCCCCTCCGCAGCCCTGCCACAGTTTCAGACGGCGTCGGCCTCGTTCGGTCCCATGGCGGTCAGCGCCGGGCCGGCGGCAGGCACTGCGGGCACGGGAACGGACACGCCGGGGTCGGCAACCAGGCCGGCTTCGTCCACCCCGCCACAGTTCCAGGCGGCGTCGGTCTCGTCCGGTCCCATGATTTCTTCAGGAAACGCCGCGGCATCCGGCGTCGGCGCAACATCCGACCAGGCGCCGCAGAATGCCGCCGGGGCCATGATCCCACCCGTTCAAGCGGTTGCGGGGCTGAGCACCGCATCGAATGGAGCTCAAACCATGCCGGCGGCAGCCGGCACGGTTTCTCCCCAGGTCCCGGCCCCCTCCAGAGCCACGCAGGCTGCGGGGCTGGTGGCCGACGCGGCAAGGGCAGGTACAGATGCGCGGCCGAGGGCGACCGGGCTGGCTTCGTCCCCGGCCCATTCCGGTTCCAGCGCATTTTCCGCCAGTGACCCATCCGGAGGCGCTGCGGCGTCCGTGTCGGCCTCTGACCCGGCGGGCGCCCAGACGACGCAGCAGGACATCGCCCAGGCCATGCCGCCCCAGCAGGATCAGGCGACCGCCGCCAGCAACGTCGCCATGGCGGCCTCCCGCCAGAGCGACAGGCCGACGTCGCTGGCCGCCTCTTCCGATCCGGCGGCGCCCTCGGGATACAGTGTCGCCCCGCCTCAGACAGGTGGGGTGGAGACTGTGGCGGCAACGAATCTCCAGAACGGGACGGCCGGAGATCCGAACGCCTCCGACCGTGGGCCGGAAGGCGACGGCCAGAAGGCAACGGCCGGGACCACGAACACGATCGGCCTTTCCATCGGGATACCCCAGCCCGGTTCGTTCTCCGTCGCACACGAGACGAAGGCCGCCGACGCGCATCCGGATCGGACCGGAAACCAAGGGGATGGCGACGTTGACATGGGGGGCGGCCAGGTTATCGCGTCCCCTTCCCTGTTACGCCAGGCCGGTGGCCCGACATCTGTTTCCATGACCGTTCTGACCGCCGATTCGACCCCCGTTCATGTTCGTCTTGAAGGGACGGACGGTGTCACGACGGGCGTTGTTCTTCAGAGTGCGGATGAAGCGACCGCCCGCCATCTGGCGAACAACAGGCATGAACTGGTCGCCGCACTGGACGCGACCGGCATGGAGACGCACAATCTGAAGATCGATGTCGTAAACGCCAGCAATAGTGGCGGAAATGCCAACGACCCAGGGGCGGGCGGGCAACCCGCCTATGACGGAAGTTTCTCCGGGGGGACGCTCGGCAATGGGGGCGGGCAGAATGGCAGACAACCGTCCGATGGCGGCCCCTGGCGCACCGGGGGGATTTCCGCAGGCCAGGGAAGCGGTGACATTGACGTAGGCGACGGGGCCAGAAGGCCTGGCCGGACATACGGCGGGCCTGGAATCAACATTACCGCATGACCTGGATGAAGGTCGTAGTGACAGGAAGGGAAAGAGGGAATGACCACGTCGGCCATCACCAATGAAAACGCGCTTCTCCGGGCGGCGGAGGCCTCTGCCAGGAGTTCGGCGAATTCATCCGTCAGCAGCAGTTCGAGCGCGGCGGCAAGCGGTTCGACGGCGGCGCTGACGTCGCTGGCCGACAACTACACCACCTTCCTGACCCTGCTGACGACGCAGCTGAAAAATCAGGACCCAAGCAGCCCCATGAGTTCCGACACCTTTACGCAGGAACTCGCGCAGTTTGCCGGGGTGGAGCAGCAGGTCCAGACAAACAAGAATCTCGCCTCCCTGATCTCGCTGAATGAGGGCAGCCAGCTGACGTCCGACGCCGGCCTTGTCGGCCAGACGGCAACCGCCAGCACGACGACGCTGCCCCTCCAGAATGGGTCCGCCTCGCTCAGCTTCAAAGGAAACTCGGGGCAAACGGTTGCCATCGCCGTGGCCAACTCGGCCGGCACGATCGTCAAGGACGTCGTTGCCTCGGCAAGCAACGGCACCAACACGTGGACCTGGGATGGAACGGACAATAACGGTAACCAGTTGTCGGATGGCGCCTACAGCGTCGCGGTCAAGACGATCAGCGGTTCCGGTACCACCTCCGATGTGCCGTTTACGATCAGCGGCACCATCACCGGTGTGGGGAAGGGTGCGTCCGACATGGAAGTGGAGATGGGCGACGCGCATATTCCGTTGTCCGACGTGACGAACGTCTCCAGCGCCAGCACCGGCGCCAGCTCAGGCAGCACGGGTTCATGACCGTTGCCCGCGCCGAGCCGCGCCGGGCCCCTTGTGATCGCTGAATGGCTAGGTTATGGACCCTTTGAATAATCGGCAGGAGTGCGCTTGCGGTCTCTCGGCTGACACCACCAGGGACAGGGTGCGGACACGATGATAAACGACATCACCACACGCGGTCTCGATGCAGTCAACGCCTACGGGTTGACGCAAAAGGCGATGCAGGCGTCCACCGACACGCAGGATACCGACGGGGGCACGCAATCCTCCGATGTCGTCTCCGGGTTCAGCGACGCCCTGCAGAACGCGCTCAAGGGTGCGATCACGCAGGGGAAGACAGCCGAGGCGCAGACCGCGGCCGGGCTGTCCGGCCAGGGCAACATGACGGACATCGCAACGTCGGTCGAAGAAGCCAAGCTGACCCTGCAAACCGTGACGACGATCAGGGACCGCATCGTTCAGGCCTATCAGGACGTCATGAGGATGTCGATCTAAGAGCGCCGACCGGACGTAGACAGGGCATTTCAGGAATTTGCGGGCGCTGCCCGAGGCTGCGGCCCGCGTACCACGCACCGGCGGGACAGTCGGGCTTTGCCCGACCCCACCCGTTCTCCATGATCGGGGGGGCCTGAGACTTGCGACCGAACAGCCATTCATTGCGCGGACTGGTATTATGCATCATTCGGTCGATATCCATGAGGTGCTGCGCCAGACCCTGATCGTGGCCGTGAAGATGGGGGCCCCGTCGCTGCTGGCGTCCCTGTGCGCCGGCGTGCTGGTCTCGGTGTTTCAGGCCATGACGCAGGTGAGCGAGGCGACGCTGTCCTTCGTGCCGAAGTTCGCCGCGGCCATGGCCGCCCTGCTGCTGACGGGGTCGTTCATGTATTCCACGCTGAATACGTATGCTCACCTCATTTTCGACCAGATGGTCATGGTTGGCGGCTCGTGAGCGCATGACGGGCCATCCGTCTGTCCTTGACGGATCGGTGGCCGTTCTCGCCGCCATGTTTCTGGTCGTCCTGTGTCGCGTCAGCGCCCTGGTCATGACGGCGCCCGGTCTGGGCGAGACCACGTCCCCGATGGTGGTCAGGGCCGGGATTGCCCTGTCCACCACCTTCGTTATCCTGCCGGTGGTGCAGGATCATCTCGCGGAGGTCTCCGGGGACGCCTTGCATATGCCGTCCCTGGCGGTGGCGATCGTCGCGGGCGAGCTTCTGTGCGGCGCATTCATCGGATGGCTGGCGCGGCTTATCGCGTTGGCGCTGAATATCGCCATGCAGATCATCGCCGTTTTCACCGGCCTGTCCAGCGTGCTCCAGCCGGATGCCGAACTGGGTGCGTCAAACACGGCGATCAGCAACATGGCGTCGTCGCTGATTCCGGTCATTTTTCTGTCGACCGGCCTTTATGTGCTGCCGCTGGCCGCCATCACGGGCTCGTACAGCCTGTTCCCGCCGGGGCATATGCCCATGGTCGGCGACATGGCGCGCAGTGTCACGGAGGCCACGTCGCAGGCTTTCGTCCTGGCGATGCAACTGGCCGCGCCGTTTGTCCTGGTCGGAACCTTATGGCCCGCGATGCTTGGCGTGCTGAACCGGCTTTTGCCGGCGATCCAGGTCTATTCCATCGCCATGCCGGCCCAGTTGCTGGGCGGGGTGCTGCTTCTGGCCATGCTCATCCAGGTGATGACAGGCGTCTGGCAGGAACGGGCGGGGGATCTTCTCGTCGGCCTGCCCGGGATAGGCGCCGGCACACCGCACCATTGAACGTCCGTTTGAAAACGGACTCTGAGGACCTGCGCGCATGGCTGACGAATCGACCGGCGAACGGAGCCAGGCCCCGACCGCCAAAAGGCTTCAGACCGCGCGTGAGGAAGGTAACGTCGCCCAGTCGCGCGAAGTGCAGATGCTTGTCGCGCTCGGCGCGTTCCTGCTCGTCTTCACCACCGTGACGGCCGTCACGTCGGGGCGCAGGTTCGTCGCGCATATGGGCGGCATCATGGGCCATTTCGACAGCATCCCACCGGATATGGCGTCGATTTATGGGGTGACCCTGCAAATGGGCCTTGAAGGAGCGTGGTTCGCGGCGCCGCTGGTGCTGGCCAGCATCGCCGCGACCATCATGTGCAGCCTGTTCCAGACGAGGCTTCTGTTCCGTCCGGAAGCTCTTATCCCCGATATCATGCGTCTGTCGCCCATAAAGGGTTTCCAACGCATCTTCAGCCTCAACAACATGATCGAGCTGCTCAAGAGCATCGTCAAATTCTCGGTGTTCGGCTTTCTTCTCTACGGCGTGGCGCAGGGAACGCTTGGCGTGGCGCCGGAGGCCGAGCGATGGACGATCACCCACCTCGCCTCGGAACTCGTGTCGTGGTTCGCCTATGCCACGCTGGTCGTCCTTGTCGTGCAGTGCGTCATCGCAGTTCTCGATACGCTGTGGACGCGCCACGACCGGATCCGCAAGCTGCGGATGAGCTTTCAGGACATCAAGGAAGAACATCGCCAGGCCGAGGGCGATCCAAAGGTGAAGGGACGGCTGCAGCAGATCCGCCGCAAGCGGTCGCGGCAACGCATGATCCAGGCCGCCAAGAGGGCTACGGTCATCGTCACCAACCCGACACATTATGCCGTGGCGCTGCTGTATGAGAACGGTTCGGGCGGCGCGCCACAGGTTGTCGCCAAAGGGGTCGACGAGCTGGCGGTACGCATCCGGCATGCCGCCGAGGACGCAAAGGTGCCCACGGTCTCGAACCCGCCCCTGGCTCGCGCCCTTTATACGCTTCCTCTGGATTCCGAGATCCCGCCCGAATATTTCCAGCCGGTCGCAGCCATCATCGCCTACGTGACGAAGCTCAAGACACCCGGCGCGCGCGCGCCGCAGCGGACATGACAGCCCGCCCCGGCACACTGCGCCCTTGCTGTCATGGGTTGGTATTACTCTGTTACATAGACAAATCATTGCCGCCCCACGAGGAATGCCTTGCATTTCATGGCGCGCATGCTAGTCAACAATAAAGTTAAGGCACAGGTGACGCGCTGGGGATGTTTCGGCCGCCATTCCATGCCCGTAAGGCCATCGGCTTATGTTCGCCTTCCCCTGAACGGTGAGGCAAGCGACATCGTGTGACGCATTGCGCCCATGATGGATGGTTTTTTCTGCCGGGTGGCGGACGGGCCAGACAGCAGCTCGCACGAGGCAGGGACGGCTTATGTCAGTTTTTAATGCCCTTTCCACGGCTGTCAGCGGCATCAACGCGCAGTCAACCGCGTTCACGAACCTCAGTAACAACATCGCCAACAGCCAGACGGTGGGTTACAAGGCCAACTCGACGGCGTTCCAGGACTTCGTGGCCGGATCGATGGCCGGTTCCTCGGCGTCTCAGGACGTTTCGGACTCGGTCAGCGCCGTCACCGTGCAGCATGTGAGCCAGCAGGGCACTGCCTCGGCCAGCACCGATGACCTGGCCATGGCGATCTCGGGCAGTGGTCTGTTCGACGTGTCGAAGGAGACCGGCGAGGCCACGTCCGGCACCACGCAGTTCGAAAACCGGCAGTACTACACACGAAACGGCGAGTTCTACGAGAACAAGGCCGGCTATCTGGTCAACACCAGCGGCTATTATCTTGATGGATACCAGGTCGACCCCACGACCGGCGCCCTTGGCACGTCCCTGACGCAGCTCAACATCGCCAACATCGCCTTCCGCCCGACGGAGACGACCACCCTGACGCTGTCAGCCGCCGTTGGAACATTGCCGAGCAGCACGTCCACGGGTCCCTACAGCCAGAGCTATACGACGGCGCCGGCCACGACGTATGACGCGAACGGCAATGCCTCCAAGGTTGCGCTGACCTGGACGCAGAGTTCAACAAACCCTCTGGTCTGGGACGTCAGCGCCTATGACGCGGAAGGCACCGGGAAGATTGCCTCGAACGATTTTCAGGTGACCTTCGACAGCAATGGCGCCCTGGCCTCGGTCACCGGCACCAGCGACGGCGCCCCCTACCAATCTTCGACCCTGAGCGGGGCATCCGTCGAGCCGACCATCACATCGACGAACTCCAACGGGATTTCGCAGAACATAACGCTCGACCTCGGCACGATCGGGGGGACCAGCGGCACCACGATGGCCGCCGCCACGGGCACCCCGAGCACGGCCCAGGCCTCGGGCCTGACGGCCGACACCACGGCCGACACGCTGACCATGGCGTCGACCGCCCTGGGGACCACGACCGGGTCGCAGCAGACGTACATGACGACGCCGACGGACGTGGGCGGAACACCCGTATCGGCCGTGTGGACCCAGACATCCGCCGCGCCTCCGACGTGGACGGTTCAGGCGGTCGATCCTTACGATACCTCCGCGACCTCGCCGGTCAGTTCCGCCCCTTACAGTGTCGTTTTCAACGCTGACGGCACGACAACCGTGACGGACATTTCGAACCCGGCATCGCCGGTAGCGGTTCCTGGTGGATTGGGCGCTCTGAGCGCCACCGTTAGCGGCACGACTTATGCCATGGATCTCAGCGGCGCTTCCCTGTCCGCGACCGCCCTGAGCACGGATTCCACGGCGCTGACCAGCGACAGCGTCGCCAGCGGCACATATCAGGGGGCCGAGATCCAGGATGACGGCTCGGTCATGGCCGTGTTCGACAATGGCGACACGCAGCTTATCGGCAAGGTCGCGCTCACCAACTTTGCCAACGTCGATGGGCTGAACGCCGTTGACGGCCAGGCCTATACGGCCACGGCGTCGTCCGGCACCGCGCGGACAGGTACCGTTGGCGAAAATGGGACGGGAAGCCTGTCGGTCGGCTATGTCGAATCCTCGACCACGGACCTGACCAGCGACCTGTCCGCGCTGATCGTCGCGCAGGAGGCTTATTCGGCCAATACAAAGGTCGTCACGACAGCCGATCAGTTGCTTCAGAGCACGATCGCGATGAAGCAATAATGATGATCCGGTCGGCCTGCCGATAGGGGCAGGCCGACCTTTTCGTATTCGACGGCGGGTTTCCTTCCCGAAGATTCGGGACCCGCGTGCGACGCGGCCGTTTTTCTCTGAACGATCATTCGGCGGACAATGCGGCCGCGAGGCGCCGCGCAACCTGCGTCAGACGCCTCTCCGCTTCGGTGGTTCCGCCTGCCGCTGCCTTAGAGATGGATGTCGGTGTCGAATTCCTGCTCACCGTCGCTCACAACCGCCTCCAGACCGGCGCGCACGTTTTCCGCGATCTCAATCAAGGGGGTGAGAGGCAAATCGGGCTCCAGCATGGCCTTGATCGCGTATCTCTGGGCCTGATTGGCCAGAGTGACGAACAGTTTGCGCTCATCGAGCGGGGTGACACCTGCATCCAGGGCATTCACCTTCATAATCATCGACCAGAGCCGCTGATGCCTCGCCAGAGCCTTCAGCCGGACAGTCGGATCGGTGCTCGCCGCGGCGGTCTCAAGTTCGTTGGCGAGCATTCTGAAACATGCTGCGTCGGCCTGCCTTCCTGTCAGGGAAGTGTCCGCGACGCTGCGGTAAGCCTTCATTGCGGGGTGAGTCATCATCGCACCGTCTGCCGTCCGTTACTCTTTACCGTCGGTTATGAAATTCTGGCATGTCACCACGAACCGTTTCTACACCTGCCCCGCGACCCTGACCATCCCGACCCGCCTTCGGCCGTCACTCCGGGATGCGTTCCCCCGTGACAAACCCGGCGCGGTTCATGGCTATTGCCGCGAAGGTTTCAAGGGCCCCTGCTCGGCCAGCCGCTGCGTGGGCGGGTTCCGCGACCACCAGGGCGATGCCCCGATATCGGCCGCCTGCTCCGCCTTGCCGTCGTCCGATGCATGGGTCGTGTGGAAACTCCGCACGCCAGCCAGGAATTGCGAAACCAGGTTCACACGTTCCGGCGTCATGTACCCCATGATGGCTGAAATCTTCCGGGGGCTCATCGTATTGGCGAGAGAGACCAGCACATGGATATCCATGATGTTGAAGACTGCAGCAGCCTCCTTGGCCGGCATATCCTCGTATATCCGCACCAGCCTGTCGGTCTCGGCCAGCATGATCTCGCGCTGCGCCGCCTGCTTTTCGGCAAGCTGCGCCATGGATGCGTCGAGATCACGCATTCTCTGATCCAGTGCGGCATTC
Organism: Gluconacetobacter johannae; assembly: GCF_014174305.1. GTDB lineage: Bacteria > Pseudomonadota > Alphaproteobacteria > Acetobacterales > Acetobacteraceae > Gluconacetobacter > Gluconacetobacter johannae. The sequence continues at coordinate 15,385 of NZ_JABEQH010000026.1, forward strand.
GCCGCATTGAGGACCTGCCTCTGGTCCTCCAGGGTCTTCTGCGCGCTGTCGATGTCGGACCGGCGGGCCAGAATATCTTTGACAAGGTCCGCCTCGGCCTTGCTGACCTGGGGATTGGCATCCGGGCCGGCCGTTGCCGACGCCAATGTCGTTCCGGCGCAGGACATGCCCGGCTGGCACGCGCCTTCAGACGCAGGCGCCTTCCGCGCGGGCGCGGCGGGTGGGGTCGTCTTTACGGCTGCGCCGTTCTCATCGGATGTCAGGAGCGACATCCACCCCTGGGCATCGTTAAGGTTTTTGGTCGCTTCAGCGCCGACGGTCTGGATCGCGGAAGCCTGGCCGGACGGCTGGGTGGCGTCCGAACCCGTCCCGGCGGCCGGCCCTTCCGCTGCCTTGGCCTGAGGCATGATGGTTTGCTCGGTCGTGTCCGCGCCATCGTCCTTAAGATGGCCGGCAAGCGCGTGCATGTTCATCGCCAGCAGAAGCGTCATCAGGCTTGACGAGATAGGTACAAGTTTTCCGAATGACAGACGGGGTATTTGCATCACGACCTGGTCCACTCATGGTTTCCTGACGGCCGCCACAAGCAATGTCCCCGGCACGGGCCAAGGGCACGAATATTTATACAGTCCACAGGCTGCCCATCAGGCGTAGCCCTGCTGAACGCCGGTCCACGCTACTTATACCATCTGTGCCGGTTATGCCACCTGCCGCGGTCCGATGCCACAGCCTGCGGAACCCAGGGCACGACGTCATGTGCGCGTCGTCCATGAAGAACGGCTGGACAACCCCCGGCTGGTCCGGGCCAGCGGCCCCGCCGAACACATGATTGCCGCCCTTCATGCTGGTTCCCCTGGATTTTCCCTGCCTGACCATGCCCTTACCGGCTACCCGGCCTGGTCATTACCCCTGGATCGGCAACCTTCCCGTTACGTCCTGTATTGGTGGTCACTGCAAGCAGAAAATCGGACCTTGTGCAGAATACAGAATATTGATGGGGTGAAATGGTCGCGCGTGTCAAGCCGTGCGCGCGTTTTCGGGCTCTGGCTGAAGCTTCTCGCACCCGGCGCGCGTGAAGGTTTATTGCACCAGGTCCGCATTCCAATCATCGCCCGCATCGTTACGTTTCTTAAATATTTGGCCTATCGAAAGGACGCGGGACAGAGGCCAAAAAACACCTTGGCTAAGGCATGGTCATCCCATAATCTGCGGCGGTATAGTTCAGCCATGGCTTATGGCATGGCGGGCCTGACAGGGGTCGTAAAGCAGGAGGCCACGCTCTGGCGGTGCTTTCGCCGCCAGGTCCGTTTTGGCTTCTCCGCCGGGAAAATCCTTGCTTTTCCGGCTCTTTTTCTGACTTTGAAGGGCAATAAAAATGGCAGATACTTCGGCGGCCGCAGCGTTGGCGTCCAGCATGCGTGCAGCGACCACGAACATGACGCATGCGGCCTATCGCGCCGCGAAGCCGGAACATGCGGCAGCCGCCGGCATGAATATCGTGTCCAGGAATGGCGATGGCTCGACGTCGTCCACGCAGTTCGACGCGACGGGACAGATCGTTCCCTCGACGACGTCGCACAAGCAGAATTCCGCGACGGCGAGTTTCGTCAACCTGCTCGCCTGAGCGGCGCCAGCACGGGACATGCGCGGTTCTGTCGGAAGATTTCGCCGGAGCGCCAGGGCATTCCCCCTTCAGGATTGACGATACGTGCTTTTCAGCAGAGCCCCGCGCGTGAGACGTTGCGCCGCGCTTCCGGGCACCGCGCTTCCCGTTATGCTGCTGCTGTCATGCTCGGCCATTACTCCGGTCCTGGCCGGCAGGCGGCACCCTGCCCCCACGCCTGCCGCGGTCCCGGTCGCGGCACCGGTGCAGGGCGCGCCGCAGGATAACGATCCGACCGAAGCGGGACTGCCGAAAGGACTGCCGGCGTCGTGGAAGGCGACGGTTCTTGATGTTCCTGCCCCGCATTCGAAGGCGGGCACGGGGCCCGGCACCACCACCAACGGGAACGCCAAGGCCACGGCGGCGACCGGGCCACATCAGGCCGAACCCTCCAGCAATCGCGTTCTGATCCCATTGCCGCCGCACATGGGGATCGCAGGCTTCCAGAGTGGCGACAACTTCATCATCGTCGTCGACAATGCCGAGCCGATGGACACCAGCGCGTTGCGCGGCGACGGCATCTTCTCGACCCTCACCGTCAATACCCTGCCCGATGCCACCGTGATCCAGCTGCGTCTTCCGGACACCCGGCATCTCTACCTGTCGCAGCAGGCCGAAGGATGGGTGCTGGCAGACAAGCCCCCGCCCGAAGGCGACTACAACGACAGGCGCGTCATCAACCCGCGGCAGGGCGACAATGGTGGCATCCTCTACCCGATGCGCCGCCCCGGACGCGTGCTCTCGATCAACGACCCGACCTCTGGCGCGCGGCTTCTTGTGGGCACGTCGGCAAGTGACGACGGCGGTATCCTTTCGCTTCGAAACGGAGACGGGTACGACGTGTGGCCGACGACGGAAGGGGTTGTCGTCGCGGCCCGATCGCCGGACATCGGCCTGAAGGCGACGCCCGACGGCGCCCTTCTGACCTCGTCCGGCACATCGGTTCCCGACAGCGCGGCGGCGGTTTATGGCAGTGACGTCGACCTGAGCTGGCTGGGCCTGCGAAACCTTTCGGACAAGGCGCTTGCGGCGCGCTTCCATGATGCGGCCATCGCCGCCGCGGATTCGGAGCCGGCACAGCGCTTCGCGCGCCGCCTTGACGCCGCACGGGCCGCATTCGGCGCCGGAGCCTTCGTGGAAGCGCGCGGCATCCTGACCGTCGCCCTGCAGGATGACCCGGAAGAAGGGGCCCGGCCGGATGTCAGGTTCCTTCTCGCGGCGTCCGAATTTCTCAGCGGCGGCACCGAGGGCGCATCCCTGCTTGCCGGGCCATGGCCGGACGACCAGGCGCGTGCGACGCAGGTGTGGCGCGGTCTTTACCTTGCATCCGCCGGGGGGCACGACGCGGAGGCGGCATCCCTCCTCGCGCGGGATTTCGCGCGACTGAAGAACTATCCCGATACCGTGCGTAATACCGTTCTTCCGATCGCCGCCGAGGAGATCGGGCGCTACGGATCGCCGGAGGAGCTGTCCGCCCTGGATCGCATGCCGGCAGGCGCGCCCTACCTGCTGGCCTCCGCGTTCAGGGAATTACGGACGGGGAAGCACGACCGGGCGTATGCGGCGTTCCGGAAGCTGGTCGAGAATGCGAACCCGATCGTTTCCGAAAAGGCCCAGGAGCAGGTGACCTCGCTCGACCTTGCGGAGGGTCGCATAACCCCCGACGCGGCGGCCGAACAGTTCGGCTCCATGATTCCGGACGCGCGTCTGGCCGGCCGGGAAGCCGCCGTGCGTCTGCTGCAGGCCGATGCCTATGGGCGGATGGAAAAATGGAGCGACGCGCTGACCGCCATTGATCGGGCACGGGCCGCATCGTCCCTGGTATCCTCCGAAATGGTGGCGCCGCTTCTTTTCCAGACCCTGGCGGAGATTGCCGACGCAGGGGCAAAGGGAGTGGACCAGGGCAATTTGCTGCACGATGCGGCGCAGCTCAGGGCGCATCTGCCGGACCTGCCGCCCGGGCCGAAGAAGGGGGACATTCTGGTTCCCTATGGCAAGATGCTTCTTGCGCTCGGGCTGCCGGACGAAGCGGCACAGGCGTTCTCCGACGCGATCCCGATGCTTGATTCCCCGGTCGTCCGCGCGCTGGCGGGCGAGGAGCTTGCGAATGCCGATATCGCGCGGAATTTGCCGAAGGACGCGGTGGAGGCACTGGCAAGGACGAACGATCCCGGTCTTCCGGACGACCTGAAGGCCAACGAACGCAGGATATTGGCAAGGATCGCCCTGGCGACGGGCGATCAGACGGCCTCCCTTTCCCTGCTGCGGGGGGATACGAACATGGCCTCGCTGGACATGAGTGCGCGCATTCATGAAGGAAAGGACGAATGGGCCGCCGCGGTGCGCGATGTCCGCAGGATCGTGGAAGCCGAAATCCCGAAGAAAGGCCCGCTGACACAGGAACAGCAGGCTCTTGCGCTTCGTCTGGCGTCAGATGCCACGCAGGCGGGTGATCGGTCCACGCTGGACTGGATCGCCGGCCGGGTCGGGGACAGACAGATGGAACAGGGCAACGGGCGCGTATTCAGGCTGCTGACAAAGCGTCAGGAAATGACGTCCTCGATCATTTCGACTTCCCTGCCCGAATAAGGCCATCGCCGCCGGATTCGGCAGGCCTGGCCGGCCTATGGAATATAGGCGTTCGTCGGCGGGACCTTCTGGACCGGCATGTTCAGCCTGTTCGCGTTCTGGTCCTGCGTCAGGCCCGTCGGTCCCTGCGCGACCTCGCGGGCGACATTCGGCATCAGGTCGGGGCGGCTCCAGCAATCAACGCCATTCCAGCTCTGCGTGCAGTAGGGCTGCGGCGCCGGTGGCCTGGCCTGCGGCGCGCACCAGTCCTCGCCGGCCTGGATATAGCCGGCATTGCAGTCCAGTCCGGTCAGGCGGTGGGCGATATTGTCCGGGGCGCACCCGGTAACAGCCACGGCCAGGAGTAACGTAATCCTGCGCTTCATCATCATAGTTACCAGTTCGCGTCCTTCAGAGGCCTGGTTTGAACTGCGGCCTGCCGGGCGAAAGTGCCGCCGCGCGTCGGGTCGCCAACCGGGCGCGGTTCAAACCAGCCTCTCAGGATTTTGCACATGCGATGTCCGACAAGTCCAGCCGGCGGACACCCCCATGAACCGCGCCGGGCATGTCGGCCGTTATGCAACCGGATCAAGGAACGTCACGGTCGATGCGCCGCCTTCGACCAGTGTCCGGATCGCGTCGTTGAAGCGCCGGCCATGCGCCATGCCGATATGGGCCTCGAACGCGGCCGCATCGCGATAGGTCTCCTCGACATGAAAGAAAGCCGGGTCGCTTTCCAGGCGGTAGACGACGAAGCGCACGCAGCCGGGTTCGGCACGGACATCGCGCGCCAGGTCCCGCAGCAGGCCGGCAAGGTGCTCCGCCTGCCCCGGCAGCGCGCGCATGGTGGCATAGAGGGATTTCTGCATCCGGTTTCACTCCCCAGGTCATGAAGTTGGGCGTCCATGTTACCCTATCATGCCGCGGCACGTCTCAGGGCGCTGCTCCATTGGCACCAAGTTATATGGAAAAAGGAAGGTCGGGCGATGCCCGAACCCGGCAAGGGCCTCGGCCCTTGCATCCCATTCGTTTTATGAAGTCCTGGGTTTCCAAAGGGCGATGCCCTGAAACCAAGTCGTTTCATCCCTGATCGGGGTCCAGGGCCTCAGGCCCGTGTCATTGTTCGGGCAGGGCGCTGTTGTCGGTTTCCGGCGCGACCGTGAACAGCGCCAGCACCGCCAGCCCCAGTGCCGCGCCGGTGACGGCGAAGACCGGGGCCGTGCCACCGTGTTCGGCGATCAAACTGATGCCGAACGCACCGCCGATGGCCCCCAGGCGGCTGATCCCCGATGCCAGGCCCATCGCGGTCGCGCGGATGCGGGTGGGAAACAGTTCGGGCGTGTAGGCATACAGCCCCGCGACCGCCCCGTTCAGGCCGGCCGAAAGCCCCATGGCCCCCGCCAGCAGGCCGGCCACGCCATTCGCGCGGACCAGCAGCAGCGCCGACAGCGCGGCCAGCACCAGCGCGCCGATCATGACCCGCCGCCGTCCCAACGGGCCGTTCAGCCAAGCCGCGGCGAAATATCCGGGGATCTGCGCCGCGAAGATCAGCAGCGACAGGCCGAAACTGTCGGACAGGTTCAGCCCGCGTTTCAGCAACAGGCTCGGAATCCACGAAAAGAAACCGTAGAAGGAAAAGAACAGCCACGTCCACAGCCATACGCACAGCAGCACCCGCGAGCGCCACCGCGCCGACCACACGCCCGGACCGGCCGGCGGCGCCTCCTCCCCCACCCAGGACTGAGCCGGTGGAAGCGGATCCCGCCCCCCGCCACCGGCAAACGCCTGGATGACCAGACGCGCCTCGGCATGGCGGCCGCGGATTTCCAGCCAGCGCGGCGATTCCGGCAGCGCGCGCCGCCACCACAGCAGCAGCAGGATCGGCAGGCCCGTCATCACCGAGGCCATGCGCCAGCCCTGGGGCGCGGCCGAGACGATGAAGAAGCCCAGGCACGCGGCCAGGAAATAACCGAACGAGAAGAACCCGACCACCGCCCCGCACAATCGCCCGCGCAGGCGTGCCGGCAGGAATTCGGCGATATAAGGGATGATGACCACGGCCTCGGCCCCCGTGCCGATGCCACAGACCAGGCGCAGGGCGAAATAGGTCCGCCAGTCCTGGGCCAGGGCGCTGAGGCATGACGCCACGCAATACAGCGCCAGTGCCGACATCATGATGCGCCGGCGACCGATCCTGTCGGCCAGGAAGCCCGACAGGAACGAGCCGATCAGATAACCCTGCGACGTGCTGGAGGCGATCAGCCCTGCCTGTACCCCGGACAGATGCCAGGCCCCGCGCAGGACCGGCAGGAAAAACGCCAGGGACGATCCATCCAGACCGTCGAACAGATAGCCCAGCCCCCCGATCAGCAGCAGACGGACATGGGCGCGCGACAGGGGCAATGCATCGAGCATCGACGACATCCTCACCGGCATGTCGCCCCTGTCCGCCTGCCTGTCCATATCGTCCCCTGCCCGGTTGCCGCGTCGTTCGTCCGACCGAGTGTGGAACGATCCGTCGGCCTGATCCAGCGTTGCCGGATAGCGGCCCGGCGCGTGCCTTTACGACCGGGCCGGCGTCGGGGCGGCCAGCCGCCCCAGCGGCGCGAAGGTGACCAGATTGCCCAGCAGGATCAGGACCACACCGGTCGTCATGCCCGATGTCCATCGCGTGCCTTCATAGACGATGGAGATCGCCAGCGCGACGACGGGCGACAGGATGGTGGTATAGGCCGCGCGATCCGCGCCGATCCGATGCACCAGGTGCAGATAGGCCAGGAACGCCACCACCGATCCCGGAACCGCCAGGTACAGCAGCGCCCCGATCCATGCAGGGTCGGTCGAGCCGGCCAGCGACGACCCGCCCGCCAGGACCCGGACGGCCAGGAACAGGCATCCCCATACCATGCCGCGAAAGACCGCGTTCGGCAGGTCGACCCCCGACGCCACCGCCCGGCGGGACAGCATGTTGCCGCAGGAAAACAGGAACGTGCCCGTCAGCGCCAGGACCGTTCCGATGGGGGAAATACCGCCGACACCCGTCAGGCCGGTCAGGAACACGACGCCCAGGATCGCGATGCACCCGCCCAGCACGCTACGCAGGCCGGGGCGATGGCGGAAGAACACCCATTGGTTGAGCGTATTGAACAGGGTCGCCAGGCTGAAGATGACCGAGACGGTGCCGCTGGCCAGATAGGTCTCCGATCCGTAGATCGCCAGGAAATTACACGAAAACAGGCACGCCCCCATCGGCGCCAGCCAGCCATGAACCCGCAGCGGAACCCGCCGCCACCGCCCCGACAGGCGCAGCCACGCCCCCATCACCAGGGACGCCAGAAGAAAGCGCCAGAAAATGGCCGTCTGAGGCGTCGTCACGCCGACCTGGACATGGATGGCGAACCAGGTCGTGCCCCAGATCAGGACGACCGCGAAGAACAGCAAGGCAAGCATGACCGGACCTTTTCTGGACGGAACCTGATCCAGCCTGGCGGAAACGACCGGCCGGGGCCGGCGGGCGGCCTGTGCCTGATGCCCGCGACCTGACCCTTGCCTAATCGCGGCGGACATCCAGAAGCTGCCGCGCCTCGGCCGCCGGACAAGGGTAACTGAAGAAAAATCCCTGGATTTCGGAACAATTCACCTGTTTCAGGTAATCGAACTGCGCCTGCGTCTCCACCCCTTCGGCGGTCGCCACCACGCCCAGGCTGCCGCACAGGCCGGTGATCGCCCGGACGATCGCCCCGCCGTCGCCCATGCCGTTGCCCATGTCGCGAATGAAGCTGCGGTCGATCTTGATGCGCGTGAAAGGCAGGCTGTGCAGGAAACTGAGGGACGAATAGCCGGTCCCGAAATCGTCCAGCGCGATCTGTACGCCCATGTCGCGCAGCTGGTGCAGCACGCGGCCCGCATGGGGTACGTCGTCGATCATGGCGGTTTCGGTAATTTCCAGTTCCAGCCGCATCGCATCCAGCCCCGAACATGCCAGGGCCCGCTGCACGGTTTCGACCAGCCCGCCATGTCGGAACTGGGCCGCCGACACATTGACCGAGACGACCGTATCGCCCGGCCAGCCAACCGCCTCGCGACATGCGGCATCCAGCGTCCAGACGCCGATGTCGTACATCAGGCCCATGCTTTCCGCGGCCGGGATGAAATCACCGGGCGAGACCAGGCCACGCAGGGGATGCTGCCAGCGGATCAGGGCCTCGAAACCGACGATCCGGTTGGTCTTGAGATTCAGGAACGGTTGGTAATACAGGACGAATTCGTCCCGCTCCAGCGCAAGGCGCAGGTCGCGTTCCAGCTCCATGCGCCGGCGCCGCGCCTCGTCCATGTCCGGATCGTAGAAACGGATGCGGCTGGCGTCCCCATCCTTCGCGTGCTGGAGCGCAATGTCCGCGTTCCACAGCAGGGTGTCGCGATCGACGCCGTCGGCCGGGAAGCGCACGATGCCGATGCCGACGCCGACCGTGACCTCATGCCCCAGGACGGCAATCGGCCGCGTCAGGGCGGTTCGCAGGCGGCGCGCCAGGGCGTCGATGCCCGCATCGTCCTGTTCCGAATGCACGACGATCGCGAATTTGTTGCCGCGGAGATGCGCGCCCAGGTCGGACGATCCCAGGATCGCCCGGATGCGACCGGCGGCGATCCGCAGCAATTCGTCCCCGGCCGCGTGCCCCATCGTGTTGTTGACACGCTTGAACCCGAAAAGATCGAAATAGAAGACGGAAAACCGATTGTCCGGCCGCGCGCAATGGATCTGCAGATGCCGCTGCAAACCGTACAGGTTCGCAAGAGCCGTCACGGGATCATGCTGTTCGAGGTACGTCGCCCGGCTTTCCGCCTGCCGTCGGGCGGTCATGTCGTCGCAGGTCACGACGCGGCGGCCATCGGGCAGCACGAAGCATGACAGAAGGATCGAACGATCCTGGCGTCGGGTCTCGATCGTCCAGTCGCGCTGCCCCTCCAGCCCCTGCATGTCGGTCTGGTGCAGGACGATCGCGTCCCCCCCGTCGCCGGGGACGCCCACCAGTTCGGACAGCAACTGGTCGGACGACGTGCCGTATCGAAGATGGTCCTCCGACAGGCCGAGAACGGCGCCGAAGCGGGCATTGCAATAGACCAGCCCATGGTCGGCGCCGAACAGCGCAACCCCTTCGGATATTTTCCGCAGAATGATGTCCAGCGCCGTATCCGCCGGGCAGTGCAATCCGGTCGGCAGGTTCCGGATCGTCAGATCGCGGATGAAGGCCACGGCCCCGGCCGTCGGCCGGCCCTGGTCGTCGGTAAAGGCATGGACGACGACCTGCGCGCGGAAACGGCTGCCATCCTTGCGCCCGGCCGTGCCGGTTCGTTCGCCCCGTCCCCAGTCCCGCGCGGCCTCCAGCGCCTGCGACGGCACGCCTGTCCCGCCCTGGTCGGACGGAAAGAGATCGGAAAACGGCCGACCCAGGATATCGGCTGCCCGATAGCCCGAGATCCGCTCGGCGTCGGCGCTCCAGCCCGTGACGTGACCGGCATGATCGAGAAGACAGACGAAATAGTCAGGCAGGATGGGCCCCGCGGCAAGGCCGATCGGCACCGGGCAGAGGAACAGCGATGAATCCGTCAGGAACGCCATGTCCATCCACTCGATCCAGATTCTGGCCGCTTCGCCGCGAAGACATGCATGCCGACGAAAGAAACCAATAGTGTGCTTGCAGGATCGGAAACAGATCCGTCCTTACGAATCAGGACCGGGCCGTCACTTGCCCGCCACGCGCATGATGTCCCCCCAGGACGTCCGGACATATCCACCCCGTCATCGAAATTCCGCCGGGATGTCCGCATGCGACAGAAATACTCCGTAAACATTAAGGACAGCAGATCAACCAAGTCAATATGACATCGAAATATATGCCGCTCGCTGAAGCAGGCGGCAGGTCACGCGCGGGGATGCGACGACGGACGGCGATGCCGGACGATGATTCATGTCGGACAATCCATGACGAGGCGGCCCAGAAGACACAGGAGCGTTACAATAGGCGCAAGTGTCGGAAATTCAAGGCCTTCTATCCGATGCGACGCCCACCTGCTATGCGTCCGACCGTCCGACCCGCGCCGCTTTCCACGCGGCCTCCAGCGCATCGGGCATGGTGTCGTGAAACGCGCTCCATTGCGGTACGGCGTCGGGCAGGCCGACGGCGGCGCGCCAGCGCAGCACCGCGCCGGCATCCGCCACCTTTTCGATCCGGATGGCCCAGTCGGCTGGTATCCGCCCCAGCAGGCGGGCCAGACGTCTTTCGGGTGTCAGCGGCATCGCATAGTTATGGGACAAAGCACGGCCCTCCTGCACCGGTAGACTGGCCGATCCAGGAAACCGGAACAAGACGGCGCTGCCATGGCCGGTTGCGCCGCACGCTCGGATTGGCTTCAACGCTGTAACCGACGACCAACCCGAAGGCGCCCCATCTTGTCTCCCTTTCCCGCCCTGCTGCCCGACGAACCCGTCGACAGCGTCGCCCATCTGATCCAGACCGCGCTGACCCCGGTCTTCATGCTGTCGGGCATCGGCACGCTGCTGAACCTGTTCAACACGCGCCTGGCCCGCGTGTCCGACCATATCGAGAAAACGACCGAAAGCCTGGACGAAGCCAACAGCGCCACACAGCGCCGCCGCCTGCGCCAGCACCTGACGCACCTGCACCGCCGCACCCTGCTGCTGGACGCCGCCATCCTGCTGGGCGCGATCGGCGGGGCATCGGCCTGCGGCGCCGCGTTCGTCCTGTTCCTGGGCAGCCTGCGGGATTCCGCGGTCGCCTGGTGGCTGGTCCTGATGTTCGGTGTCGCGCTGACCTGCACGGTGGGCGCGCTGGGCATGTTCCTGTGCGACAGCCTGGCGGCCTGGCACGGATTGCGTATGACGACGTCCTGGACGCGGATGCCCAAGCCGAAAAGCTGACCGGCCCGCCGGCTTGCCCCACTAAAGGGCCAAGCCGAAACGAACCCGGTGAGGGCCGCCCTTGCCGGGTTCGGGCGGAGCCCGATCTTCCGCCACCCGTCCCGCCGACAAATGGGACGTTTTTGATCACATCAGCGTATGATTAAAAATAAATCACTATGATTAAAATATAATCATACTATGGGACCGCTCCTGATCCCGTGCCGGTGATCGCCCAAAATCGCATCACGATTCCCGGTGATATATTCCGCCGAGGAACCTCAGTAAACGACTGACTGTTCAGAGAATGAACAGAATATTCATGTGCCATTTACTATGCAATTTTCAGTCATCAGACCCTATGTTCTTTCCTGTTGCACAGGTCCGGGATTCGGTGTTGGTTCCCGCCCCAACACCAATCCATAGGATTTTAGATAATGCTTATTCATGAAATCGGTAATCTGGTCGCCAACTCGATGGGCGTCGCGTCGTTCCTGCCGCTGGTTGCCTTCCTGCCGATCGTCGCCGCCCTGGTGGTCGCCACCGCCGTGTCCGACCGCGTCGCCTGACACCGCGCCGGCCATCAGGCCCAGCCGCCCCGAGGGCACGCCCTACGGCGTGCCGTCCGCCGGATCGACGGCGTAGGCCGACAGCGCCAGGTCCCGCCGCACCACGCCCCGCTCGCGCAGGAAGGCCATGAACGTCCGGTAGCGCCGGCCGTTCAGCACGGACGGCTGCTTGCATACGCGCGGCAGGATCGCCGCCCACGCCGCGCGATTCAACGGCGTGTCCAGTTCCGGATGGTCGTGGACCGCCTGCGCCAGGATCGTGTCGGGGTGGTTCAGCAGGGTGTTCGTCCCCTCCTCCAGCGCCGCCATGAACCGGACGATCCGCGCGTCGTGCGCGTGGTCGCGCGCGGCGACGAAGATCAGTTCGTCATTCAGCGGCACCCCGTGCTCCTCGGGGTAGAAGGCGACCGGCGAGACGCCCTTCTGCTGCAGGTCGATCAGTTCGTAGGTCCGCGTCGCGCCGATCACGGCATCGACCGAATGCGACATCAGCGCCTGTTCGAGCTGGAAATTCACGTTGACCTGCCGCACGTCGGACAGCGACAGCCCCACCGACGCCAGCATCGTCGCCAGCACGGCGTCGTCCACCCCCGCCATCGAAATCCCGATCGTCCGCCCCTTCAGGTCGGCCAGCGAACGGATCCCCGGCGCCGCGATCAGGGTGTCGAGCGGCGTGTCGATCAGCGTGCCGACCCGCAGCAGCGGAATCCCCTGCTCCGCCAGCATACCCAGTTGCGTCTGGTAGGAAATCGCCAGATCCGCCTGTCCCGCCGCCACCAGCCGCGCCGGCGATCCGGGGTCGGCCGGGGCGATCAGCTTGACCTGCAGCCCGTGGCGACGGAATGCGCCACTGTACTCCGCCGCCAGCAGGGCCGCGTGATCGGCGTTGAGAAACCAGTCGAGGATGATCGTCACGGTTTCCGGCGCGCTGCCCGGCGCCTCCGCGCGTGCCGGCCCGGCCAGGACGATGGACAGCAGTGGCGCGATCGCAAGGCCTGCCAGCAGGCGCAGCAGCTTTTTCATCATGTCGGCTCCGGTCGGTGGAGAGGTCAGAACGCGCTGGAACCGGTCAGCATCACCGCAAAGCCGCCGCCGACATAATAGGTCGGGGCCTCGCCCGCGATCGTCGTGCCGTACCGGCCGGTGGTGTCGCGCGCATTGAAGGTCGGGTTGGCGACGCCGGACAGATAGTGGCTGTCGGTGATGTTGATGAAGTTCAGGCGGAATTCCGGATGACGCGCCACGCCGATCGACGACATCCGGTAGCCCAGCGTCAGGTTTCCAGTCGTATGGTCGGGCATGCGTTCGTCGTTCATGAAGGTCGCATATTGGTGGCCGACATATTTGACGCTGGCCATGCCGAAGAACGTGCCGTCGTCATAGGTCAGGCCGATCGCGGCCTGCAGCGACGGGCTGCGTACGGCCGTCCTGCCCTGGGTGGGCAGCACGTCGCCATCCACCGTCATGTCGTTGTCGATGGTGGCATGCAGGTATTCGCCGGACACGTACGGACTGAAATGATGCCAGGGCCGCAACCCGGCCTCGACATCGATGCCGCGCGAAGTCTGGCCGCCGGCATTGACGGTCGATCCGATCAGCGACCCGTTATGCGACACCACCGTCTGGATCTGCCGGTTGGTGAAATTGTAATTGAAGAAGGTGACGCTGCCGATCACCCGCTGGCCGGCATAACGGTAGCCGATTTCCTCGGAAATCGAATATTCGTTACGCAAATCATTATTGGCCGCATTGACCAGCGCCCCGCTGGTGGGGTCGTACGCGTCGTACAGCGACGATTCCGCCGGGGCGCGAAAATTCGTGCTGACGCTGGCGAAGATCTGATGCTGCGGATTGATCTGGAACCGCGCCCCCAGCCGAGGCAGCGGTTCGGCCACGTTCATGGTCGAGCGGTATTGCGGGCCCGGCAAATTGTTGGTGCCGTCGCGCGACAGCATGACCTCCTTGAACCCGGCCTCGACCGTCAGGCGCTGGTTCAGGAACGACATCGTGTCGCCCACGAACAGGGCGCTGACCTGCGAGATGGTGTGGTTGTCCCCGCCCAGAAGCTGCCGCCCGTCGGGCAGCAGGATCGTGCCATCGGCCGAATCCGCCCAGATATTTCCCGGATGGCCGTTGGCCGGCAGCGGCGAGAAGGGCTGGGTTTCGGTGTCGTCGGAATAATCGTACCAGTACCCCATCGTCAGGCGATGACGCCCCAGCCGCCAGTCCAGCGCCGAGGTGAAGCCGGCGCGATAGCTGGATTGGGTATAATCCGCCATCACCGTCGCCATGCCGCCCTGCGCGCCGGGAATGGACACGGCATACGGCAATGGCTCGGTTCCCTGCCAGTTGCCGGTGGTGGACAGCACGGCGCCGCCGGGGGCGTTGCCGTACCCCCACTGGGCATAGGGCGTCACCGACAGGTGCAGCGCGCGCGTCAGCGTGAAGCGTGAGGGCGCCGCGGCATAGAACAGGCGATACGGGTCCTGGTACAGCCGCCAGTAATCCGTGCCGGCGGCCGCGTTTCCGGGGTCGTAGGTGCTGGCGTAATTGTTCGGGCCGGAAACGCCATAGGCATGCCAGTCGGCCATGCCGATCTGGGGATAGTTGCTGGTCACGGCGTCGTTCCAGGTGCCCAGCACCGACACGCGGTTGCCGTCCCCCCACTCCTTCACCGCCTTGAAGTCGATATGCTGGCGCCGGTCGCGTCCCGAGCCGCGCCAGTTGCTGGTCTCGCCATGGGAATAGGACACGAAGGCGCGGATGCCGCTGTGCCCGATCTCGCCGGTGTCGATCCGGGCGAATTCCCGGTCGGTGTGATACGACCCGTAGGAGGCGTCGACCATCCCGCCGGCGTCGTGCGACGGGTCGCGGAACCGCAGGGACATCAGCCCGCCGGACGCATTCAGGACCGGGCTGTCCAGGTCGGCCGATCCCTGGGCCAGGGCGATTTCGTCATAATTCTCGTTATCGGCGAACTGGCCCGGATAGCCGGAATAATAGGCGATGTCGTTCAGCGGCATCCCTTCCAGCACATAGCCGATCGAGTCGCCGGACAGGCCGCGCACGTTCAGGTTGGTCTGGGCCGCGAACCCCAGCGGGTCGGAGGAACTGACATTCGCCCCCGGCAGCAGGGCCACCATGTCGAACGCGCTGGCGCTCGGCGCCTGCCGGGCGATGGCGTCCGCCGACAGGGTGCTGACCGACCGTGTCGCGGTTTCCGGCCGGATCAGCCCGCCGCCGGGCTGGTTGCCGATCCGCCCGTTCGCGGTGGCGAAGGTGCCGTCACCCGTCACCACGATCCGTTCGCCGGCCGGATGGCGGACCGGCGCGCCCGCCGGCGTAGCGGGGGCCGGGGTGGACGCCGCCACGGCCAGGGCCGGAATTTGGGACAGGACAAGCACGCCCGAGAGCGTGCGCGCATGTCTGTGCATGCGTTTCATGATCTTCTCCCTACGCTGGCATGACCCAGGTCAGGTACAACGGGTTTGATCTCAGCCCGCGTTTGCGGACACCCCGGTTTGTTGCGATAGATGATGGAAAGGCGCACGCCGCGTCAAGTTGCGGCGTCCGGACCTACGGCGGGACTTTCTTTTTGCGTGAGCCTCCGGATGCCGCCTTCAAACAGGCCGGCGGCCCCCCATATCCTGGCGATCGGGAGGCACTTTCCTCCCGGCGGGAGGGTCCCATGTTCAGGGGATTGAGCCGTTACGGGCACGGCGGCACATATCGCGCCCGGTCTTTCAGTATCTGGGATTTTGTCGGCATCCTGGCCCTCGCGGTCGCCTTCGGACTGTCGACCGCACTGATTTTCTTCAGTGGATGATTGTAGGTCGGGCTTTGCCCGAACCCACCAGGACCTGAGGCCCTGGACCCCATCATGGATAGAAACGACTGGGTTTCCAAAGGGCTAAGCCCTTGTCGAAGCAGCATCAGGGGGATGAAGGCGCGAACAGCCCGATATCAAGCCGCTTGCCGGTCGAATAGTTCAGGCCCGCCACGCGGCCGAATTCGACGGCGTCCAGCCCGTTCTGGCGCAGGCGGGCGCGAAAGGCGGGTTCGTCCCTGCGGTCCACCAGCGCCAGGCCGCAGGCCCGGTTGTCACGCAGCAGGTCGGCCGCCGCGACCGGGCCGACAAGGGCAGTGTTCTGGCCCACCAGGAACACCAGGCTGGGTTCCGAGAACGAGGGCGAGGCCACCACCGTGTCCGGACAGGGACGGTAATCGTCCACCAGCGCCGCCAGCCGCGGACTGAGCCAGATCGTCTGCAGTTTCGGGATCACGGTCAGGAACAGGCCGACATGGATGATGACGGCGGCGGCGATCGCGCTCATGACCGCGCGCAGCGCCTCGCCCCGCAACAGCAGCCACAGCGCCACCCCCATCAGCGGCAGGGCGCCGGCCGGCACGATCAGCGCCGCCGGGTCGATGACGTGCTCCAGCCGCCACAGCAGGGCCGGCCCCGCCAGGCAGAGCACCACCCCGACCGCGAACCAGAGGGTTCCGTAGGCCGCAAGCACGCCGCGTCCCCATCGGCTGGCCGGCCAGGACCAGCGATCCGGCATGGTCATGATCGCGGCGGCGGTCAGCAGGGCGATCGCCGGATAGGTCGGCAGGACGTAGTGCGGCAGCTTGGTCGCGATCGCCTCGAACACCAGCCAGTGCGGCACGATCCAGCACAGCAGGAACCGCACCGACGGCAGGCGTCGGCGGGTCCAGACGAACGGCAGCGCCATCGCCGCGAAAATCGAACCCGGCCAGAATGCGATGGCGAACACCGCCAGATGATAGCCCGGCGGCAGCCCGTGCGCCTGCTGGCCGCTGGCGACCTTGCCCAGGAAATTGGTCCCCACCGCGCGGGAAAAGAAATCGCCATGGCTGACGATGCCGATGGCGATGCACCAGGGCAGGACGATCGCCAGCATCAGCGCCCATCCCCAGGACGGCCGCAGCCGGCGCCACCACTCCGTCCGCCGCTCCACCAGCGCCAGCGCCAGCGGCGTGCCGAAGCCCGGAATCAGCACCACCGGCCCCTTGAGCATCAGCCCGGCCCCCAGCGCCGTCCAGTACAGCAGGGCGGCGGACAGCGGGGTCGGCCGGTCGCGTTCCCGGTCCAGATAGGCGCGCAGCAGCCCGGTTTCGGCCAGCAGGACCACCAGCAGCAAGGTGGTGTCGATCGTGGCCATCCGCCCTTCGGCCGTCATCAGGACCGAGACCGCCAGCAGCCCCGCCGCCAGCAGTCCGCTGGCCGGCCCGAACAACATGGCCCCGATCCATGCCGTCAGCACGACCGCGCCCGTCACCGCCAGCAGCGAGGGAATGCGATAGGCCCATGCCGCCTTCTGCCGCAGCGTGCCGGTGGCGGCGACCGATGCGGCCTCCAGCCAGTAGATCCCGGCGGGTTGCAGGTAGCGCGGCCGGTCCTGGAAGCGGACGTCGATGAAATTGCCGCTACGCAGCATCTGCGCGCTGGCTTCCATATAGCGGGGTTCGTCACGGTCCAGCGGCGGCAGGGTCGCCCGGCCGGGCAGGAAGATCAGGAACGCGCACAGCGCGAGCAGCACATAATGGCGCAAGGTCAGCCGCGTCATCCGGCACGCCTCCTCAGCGTTCGATGACGCGATGGGGCAGCCTCGTGCGGTTGTTCAGCCACATCACGCCCAGAAGGTCCCGGATGCCGACCAGCGCCCGGTTCAGGTTCGTGTATTTGGAATGCCCGTGCAGGCGGTTGCGATGCCGCACCGGCTGGCACACCAGGGGCACGCCATATCGTCCCATCAGCGAGGGCAGGAAGCGGTGCAGGCCCTCGAACTGCGGCAGACGCAGGAAATCGTCGCGCAGGAACAGCTTTATCGGTGCGCCGGTATCGGGGCAGCCGTCGCGCAGCAGGCGCCGGCGCAGGCCGTTGGCAAATCGCGTCGCCATCCGGCGCGACAGCGTGTCCCGGCGGCGCAGCCGTACGCCGACCACCAGGGGCGGCCGCCCGGTCGCGGCCATGGCCAGGGCCAGCATGCCGGCGATTTCGGTGGGGTCGTCCTGGCCGTCGCCGTCGATGGTGGCGATCCAGCGGCCGCGCGCGGCCTCGATGCCGGTACGCAGGGCCGCCGACTTGCCCAGGCGGCGATCATGGCACAGCACCCGCAGGCCGGTCAGGATGCCCTGCTGCCGGACCGCCAGCAGGGCGTCGACGGTCCCGTCGGTACTGCCGTCATCGACGAAGATGAATTCGCAATCCGGCAGGGCCTTGCTGGCCTCGGCCATTTCGACACAGACGGGATGGATATTGTCCGCCTCGTTCAGGACCGCCGCCACGATGGTGACGACGGGGGCCGGACGGGCCGAAGACGCGGGCGCGGTCAGAAACTGCGCCCCGTCAGGCGGCGTGACGGGTCAGGGCCGACGGCAGGTCGGCAATGGCCCGGTCAATGATCGCCTCGCCGGCCGCGGCGGGCAGGGCGACGGCCAGGGCGTCGCGCGTCGCCTGCATGGCAACGTCGATCGCCGCCAGCCGGACCTCGCGCACCGCGCTGCGTTCGGAGGCCGTGATGCGGTCGCGGGCCATCTGCTCGCGCCGGCGGGCGACGGCGTCGGCTTCCTTGCGGGCTTCCTCGGCGATGCGCGCCGCCTCGGCCAGCGAATGCTCAACCAGGGCACGGGCCTCGGCCAGGGCGAGCTCACGCTCGCGCGTGGCGTCCTCGAGCATCTGCTCGGCCTCGCGGCGCAGGCGCGCGGCTTCGTCCAGATCGGCGCGGATACGCGCCGCCCGGCCGTCCAGCGCAGTGACCAGCGGCGCCCAGACCTTCTTCCCGAACAGGACGAAGAACAGAACGAATGCGACGGCCGACCAGAAACGGGGTTCGTGCAGCATGGTCTTGGACCTGTTCCTAATACGCCCCGGTCAGAAACCGTGGGCCGTCGCGGCGTCGTTCACCCGGCCGGCGAGCACGTCGCCCGGAACCGAGATGCCCGACACCTGATGAACCAGAACCTGCGCCGTCTCGTCGGCGATCTGACGCAGGGATCCCAGGGCCTGGGCGCGGGCGGCGGCGACGCGCGCCTCGGCCTGGCGGATATCCTCCGCCAGACGGGCGTTCATCTCCTGCGTCTGGCGCAGGGCGGCCAGACGGGCGTCCTCGACCACCTTCTCGACATTGGCCTGCGCCTCGGCCATCGCCGAGCGGCGGGCCTGGTGCAGGTCATTGACCGCGGTGTCGGCATGGGCCTTGGCGCGGTGGGCGATATCCAGATCGTTCTCGATCGTCAGGCGACGGGTGGCGAGAACCTTCTCGACCTTCGGCAGGGCCGAACGACTGAGAAGCAGATACAGCACCAGAAAGATGACGCCACCCCAGATCACCTGACCGGTGACCAGGGGATTGGCGAAGTCAAGCTGCGGCATGCCCACGGCGCGCGCGCCCGGCGCGACCATGGCCATCAGCGGCAGGGCCAGCGCGGACGACATCGCAAGCGACGCCGCCTTTCGGGTGATCGACACCGCGGAACGTGCCACGTCGGCCTCCGATACTCAGACGAACAGGATCAGGAAGGCGATCAGCAGGGCATACAGGGCCACGGCTTCCGTCAGGGCGAAGCCCAGCATGCCCAGGCCGAACACGTGCGGACGCGCGGCGGGGTTGCGGGCAATGCTGCTGACCAGCGTGGAGAAGATGTTACCCAGGCCGATGCCGACGCCGGCGAGGGCGATAACGGCGATACCGGCACCAATTTCCCGGGCTGCAGCGATGTCCATAGCGAGGCTTTCCTTGTTTGTTCAGGCGTTCAGGTGAGGCTGGGGATAGGCCGCGATCAGTGTGCGACCGCCTCCCGCAGGTAGATGCAGGTGAGGATCGCGAACACATAGGCCTGGAGCGCACCCACCAGCAATTCGAGCGCCATCAGCGCGATATTGATGACCACCGGTCCGACGGCGAGCACATCGCCGACCAGCCCGAGCCCGGCCAGCATGATCGTGAAGGCGGCGAACATCTCCAGCATCACATGGCCTGCCACCATGTTGGCGAACAGTCGGATCGACAGGCTGACGGGACGGGAGAGGAACGAGAGGATCTCGATCGGCACCAGCAGCGGCGCCAGGGCGACCGGCGCGCCGGCGGGCATGAAATGCGCGAAGAACTTCGCGCCCTGCGCCTTGAGCGAGACGATGACCGAGAGGACGAACACCAGCAGCGCAAGCGCGAGCGTGACGGCGACATGGCTGGTGAACGCGAAGGAAAAGGGCAGCAGGCCGAGATAGTTGCCGGCCAGGATGAAGAAGAACAGGGTAAAGACGAACGGGAAGAAGGCGCGGCCTTCCGGGCCGATCGTGTCCACGGCCATGTTGTAGATGAAATCGTAGCAGATTTCCGCCGCGGCCTGCAGGCGGCCCGGCACGACGGCGGCGGGACGCATGCCGACATACAGGAACGCCAGCACCAGGATGGATGCGACGATCATCATGACCGGCGACTGGCTGAAGTGCAGGGACTGCCCAAGCCCACCCAGCATGGGGTGGAGTTCGAACTGACCGAGTGCGTCGATGGTGGATCCGGCCGCCAACTTCGTCTTCCCTATACCGTTCCGGCCCCTGTCACGGGCCCGGCTTGTCCCCCGGCGTGTCGTCGGGCCTGACCAGACGCCAGACATTCAGCACGCCCGCAGCGCCGCCCAGGAACGTGAACAGGATCAGGAACGCCGGGCGCGTGCCCAGCCACCGGTCCAATCCCCACCCGAGCGCGACACCGACCACCAGGGCCGATACCATTTCGGTGCCGGCCCGGAGGACAACCCCCAGGTCGGACATGTCGCCCCCCGCCGCCTTCGGCTGCGTCGCCCGGTCCGGCCTTTGCCGGTCCATGGCCTGTCGCAACCTGCGGTCGAAGGACTCCCGGGAGTCGTCCGGATCCTTACCCAATTTTCACACCTCCAGACGGGTGCAGGCGCTAGCTAACGAGGTGGCAATAAGCTGTCAAGCGAACGCTGGCGTTTCCTGCCGAGGAAAACAGCCATCTTTTCCAATGAGCCGTCCGTGCCGTCGGCGTTGGCATGGATCGGACAACCGGCCGGCCAGCCGATCCGCGCCTGCGGTCCGCCGCCGGCCATGCAGACATTACAGATCTGACACGCAGAACGCGCATATAATATCATCTGCGGCGGCAATGCCATAGCCGGCAGGACAGGCCGGGCGTTGCCCGAGCCCCGATCACGGCCGGGATGTGGCGCCCGGGATCTCGTCATAGGCGGCGCTGCCGGGAAAGGCGCCCGCCGCCGGCGCGTCGGACGGCGCGACGCGGATGGTCTGGCCGGGCGCGGGGCCGATGTCACGCGCGTCGATCGCCCGCCCCAGCGCGCCGGTGCTGCCATTGCCTACGGCATGCAGCGGGCGTCCCGGCTGAAGCCACGCCGCCAGGCGGGTGGCCTCGGCCGGCGTCAGATATATGACGCTGTAATCCTGCATCACCGCGCCGGTCAGCTGGCCATGCAGGGAATAAAGCGGCGTCCGCACGGTGCCGCTCACCACGATGTCCGGCCCGCTGGTCGGCGTGGGCAGCCTGACCGAGGTCGCGCCCGCGTCCTCGACCCGCCGGCCGCGCGGACTGGTCACCGCATAGGCGCGGACGATCGGCAGGTCGCGGCCCTTCAGCCCGCTGACGGAAATCCGCTCGCCCGGCTTCACGATGCTGGCGATGGCGAGGCCGAGTTCGTGCGAGCACAGGACCTGGGTCCCATCGGTCAGCATCAGCCCGTCGACATCGCCCGCCGGGGTCGGCAGGTACTGGGCGACGACGCCCGTCGTCACCGGCAGCGGCGCGAAATCATAGGCCGACACCGGATGGCTTTCCTGCACCGCCATCGGCGCCACCGGCGCGGCCGTGCGGGCGGATGCCCCGGCGGACACGAACAGCCCGGTGGCCGCCAGCAGGCAGGAGGCCGGAAGGAAGGGAAAACGCCGGAAAATACCCATGCCAGTGCTCGTCTGTCTGTCGTCTTGCGTCCGTCCCGGCGGGGAACGCGGCCGGACGGGCCAGTGAAATGGATCCCGCCCCGCGCCACAATCCCCGCCGCCGGGGGATCAGTGCCGGAAGTGACGCATACCTGTGAACACCATGGCGATGCCCGCGCGGTCGGCGGCGGCGATGACCTCGTCATCGCGGATCGATCCGCCGGGCTGGATCACCGCCGTGGCGCCGGCCGCGATCGCGGCTTCCAGCCCGTCGGCGAAGGGGAAGAACGCATCGGACGCCACCACGCTGCCGGTCGTCAGCGGCTGGTCCAGGCCGGCGGCCTTCGCGGCCTCGGCCCCCTTGACCGCCGCGATCCGGGCGGAGTCCACGCGGCTCATCTGCCCGGCGCCGATCCCGGCGGTGGCCTGCCCCTTGGCGTAGACGATGGCGTTCGACTTCACATGCTTGCCGACGCGGAAGGCGAAGATCAGGTCCGCCATCTCGGCCGCGGTCGGCGCGCGCGCCGTCACGATCTTCAGGTCGGCGGGCGCGATCCGCCCGTTGTCGCGCGTCTGGGCCAGGAAGCCGCCGGCGACCGAACGGATGGTGACGCCGCCCGCGGCCGGGTCGGGCATCGCGCCCGTCAGCAGCAGGCGCAGGTTCTTCTTCTTCGCCAGGATGGCGCAGGCCTCGTCGGTCGCGTCGGGGGCCACGATGACCTCGGTGAAGATCGCGGCGATGCGCGACGCGGCCTCGGCATCCAGGGTGCGGTTCAGCGCCACGATCCCGCCGAAGGCCGAAACCGGGTCGCAGCGCAGCGCCAGGTCCCATGCCGCCGCCAGCGTGTCGGCCGTGGCGACGCCGCAGGGGTTGGCGTGCTTGACGATGACAACCGCCGGCCCGTCGAATTCGGCCACAGCCTCGAACGCCGCGTCGGTGTCGTTCAGGTTGTTGTAGGACAGGGACTTGCCCTGCACCTGGCGGGCGGTGGCGACGCCGGGGCGCGTGCTGCCGTCGGCATAGAAGGCGGCGTGCTGATGCGGGTTCTCGCCATAGCGCAGGCTCTCGCGCCGCAGGCCGGCCACGCTCAGGCGGTCGGGCAGGATGTCGCCGCGCTGGGCCGCGAACCAGGCCGCGATGGCGGAATCATACGCGGCGGTACGGGCGTAGGCCGCACCCGCCAGCGCGCGCCGCGCCACCAGCGTGGTGCCGCCGGCGGCCAGGGCGTCGATGATCGCGCCATATTGCGCCGGGTCGGTCAGCACCACGACATGGTCGTGGTTCTTGGCCGCCGCGCGGATCAGGGCCGGCCCGCCGATATCGATGTTCTCGATGCAGTCCTCTTCCCCCGCGCCGGAGGCCACCGTGGCCTCGAACGGGTAGAGGTTCACCGCGACCAGGTCGATCGGCGCGATCTTGTGCTGGTCCATCTGTTCCAGGTGGGCCGGCAGGTCGCGGCGGCCGAGGATGCCGCCATGGATCTGCGGCACCAGGGTCTTGACCCGGCCGTCGAGGATTTCGGGGAAGCCGGTATGGTCCGAGACCTCGGTCACCGGCAGGCCGGCATCGCGCAGCGCCTTGGCCGACCCGCCGGTCGACAGGATCTCCGCCCCATGGGCGATCAGGGCGCGGGCGAGGTCGAGCAACCCCGTCTTGTCGGAGACGGAAATCAGGGCGCGCCGGACCGGCACGGGCGTCTGGGTCATCGGGGGGCGACCTTTCACGGGTGGATGGACAGGAAAGCCCGCGTCCTTATCCAACCCTGGCCAAGGGGGCAACAATCCTGTGCGCCGGAATGGTCGGCCCTGTCCCGAGAACAAGGGCGGTCAAGGCGGCCGAAGCCGGAACCGCCGGATATCGGTTGCGCGCGTTCCGCGGTGGGCCGTGCGACAGGACTGAAGGGGCCGATACGCCGGGCATTCCTACGCATACACGCAGGCCCGAATGGCGTCCGCCATCCCCGCCATGCGCGCCAGGGCCACGCCGTCCAGCGAGGCGACCTCGCGCACCGACAGGCTGCTGGTCAGGAATACGCCCTCGGCGTGGCGCAGGTCGTCCAGGTCCAGCGGCGCCTCGTCCAGCATCCCCGCCGCCAGCAGGACCGCGCGCGCGATGCCCGGCAGCGCACCCTCGGCCACCGGCGGTGTCACCAGACGCCCCTGCCGATGGATGACGATGGTGCTGGCCGAGGCCTCGGCCACGCGTCCGGCCAGGTTCAGCATCAGGGCTTCGTCGCCGCCCTGCCGTGCGGCCTCCAGCCGTGCGAGGACATTCGGGAGGTAATTCAGGCTCTTGATCCGCGAGAGCGGCGAGGCCTCATCCCGCCGGACCTGCGTGCTGACGATCATGTTCGCGGGCGGCAGCGGGGCGGAAGGGGGCGGGGCGGCCGTGACCAGCAGGGTCGGCGACGGCTGGACCGGCGGCATGACCCCGCGCGGGCCGCAGCCGCGCGTGAGCGTCAGGCGCAGCGATCCGTCCATCATGTCGTTGTGGCGCACCACCCGGCGCAGCACGTCCTCGATCCGGTCCAGGTCCGGCTGGGGGAACATCAGGATCTCGGCCCCCTGGCGCAGCCGATCCAGATGCCGGGCAAGGTGGCCGATGCGACCCTGCGCCACGCGCATCGTCTCGAACACGCCGTCGCCCAGGGTCAGGCCCCGATCACCTGGGGCGATGCACGCCGCGTCGGCCGAAACCAGCCCATCATTCAGCCACAGCCACGTCATGATCCGGCTGTCCCGTCGAACAAAGACAACAGCGGTGCGATCTTGAGGCACATTTCCGCATATTCCCGATCCGGATCGGACAGGATGGTGATCCCGCCCCCCGCCGCGGCCTCGATCCCGTCCGGGGTCGTCGCCAGGGCGCGGATGATGACCGAACTGTCCATCGCGCCGTCGGTTCCGATGCGAAAGACCGCGCCACAATAGGCGTGCCGGGCCGAGGCTTCCAGCGCGTCGATGATCCGCATCGCCTGGTGCTTGGGCGCGCCGGTGACCGAGCCCGGCGGCAGGGTGGCGCGCAGCACATCGAAGGCATCCCGCCCGGGGGCCAGCACCGCCCGCACCTCGGACACCAGATGGTGGACATGGGCGAACCGTTCGACCGTCAGCAATTCGGGGACATGGACGCTGCCGATCCGCGCCACCCGGCCCAGATCGTTTCGCATCAGGTCCACGATCATCACGTTTTCGGCCCGTTCCTTGTCGTCCGCCGCCAGTTCGGCGCACAGGGCCGCGTCCTCCCCGGCGGTGGCGCCGCGTGGCCGGGTGCCCTTGATCGGCCGCGTCCGCAGGGCGCCGTCCGCCCCCAGATGCACGAACCGTTCGGGCGACGCCGACAGCAGGCCGAAATGCGGCCCGCAGGCCAGCCACGCCCCGAACGGCGCGGGCGAGGCCCGGCGCAGCGCGCGATAGATGTCGATGTCCGCCAGGCCCCCGGGACGGGCGGCGCGCATCCGCCCGGTGATATTGACCTGGAAGATGTCGCCGGCGGCGATCCGTTCCACCGCCAGGGCCACCGCCGCGACGTAATGGTCGGGCGTCTGGTCGGGGACGAAGCGCAGGTACGGCAGGGGCGCCGGCGGCGGCGCGGCCGCGATCGCCCGCCACTCCGCCGTGGCACGGGCGAACAGGGGGGCGGGTTCGGCGCGGATGGTCGCCAGATGAACCCGCCGCGCCATGCGGTCGAACAGCAGGGCGTGATCGTAATAGCCCGCCGCCAGGTCCGGACAGGCCGGATCGGGGGCATGGCGGGTCGCCACCCCTTCCAGGCGCTGCCCCACCGCATAGCCCGCGAAGCCGATCAGCCCGCCCGCGAACGGCCAGTCGCCGGCCGGGATGTGCGGCGGCAGCAGGCCGCGCAGGACCGCCAGCGGGTCGATGTCCTCCCTCGCCCCCCGACCTGCGACCGGCACGCCGTCCAGGCGACAGACCCCGCCGCGCCATTCGACCACATGGATCGGCCGGCGGCACAGGATGGTCCAGCGCGCGCGCGGGCCGACCTCCCCGCCGCTGTCCAGGCAGGCCAGCCACGGTTCGTCCCGCCAGGACCACAGCACATCGTCCGGGTCGCGCCAGGGCAGTTCGACCGCGCGAACCCCCGACATCACACGCCGGCGGCGAAGGCGTCGATCAGGGCGGTCACTTCCTCGACACCCGATACCTGCATCACGCAGTGGGCCAGGCGCCGGCAATCCTCGAAGGACAGGGCGCGCACCACCCGCTTGACGCGCGGCACCGCCGACGCGGTCATCGAGAACGACCGCAGGCCCAGCCCGACCAGCAGCGGCACCACCCGCGGATCGCCCGCGATCTCGCCACAGACCGAAATCGGCCGATATTGCCGCAGCGCGGCCTCGGTCACCGTCTGGATCAGGCGCAGCACGGCGGGATGCAGCGGGTGATACAGCGATGCGACCTCGGCCGAGGCCCGGTCCGCCGCCAGGGTGTACATCGTCAGGTCGTTGGTGCCGATGGCCAGGAATTCGGCCTCCTGCGCCAGGGAATCGCCCATGATCGCAGCGGCGGGCGTTTCCGCCATGATCCCCAGCGGCGGCAGGGTATCGCCCAGCTTCACGCCCCGGCGGCGCAGGCGGCGGGCGACGCGATGATAGATTTCGCGCGCCTCGCGGATCTCGTGCACCGAGGTCACCATCGGCAGCATGACGCGGACCGGGCCGGCCACCGAGGCCTTCAGGATGGCGGCGAACTGCGTCTCGAGGATCGCGGGGTGGCGCAGCAGCAGGCGCAGCCCCCTTACCCCCAGCGCGGGGTTGAGATTGTCGCCCATGTCCGACAGGCCGGCGCGGGTCAGGGCCTCGCTCTGCTTCTCGCCCCCCCAGTCGACGACGCGGATGGTGGTGGTGTCGCCGGCCATCGCCGCGATCACCTCGGCATAGACCGCTTCCTGTCCGTCCTCGTCGGGCATCGTCTCGGCGTTGATGAACAGGAATTCGGTCCGCAGCAGCCCGATGCCCGACGCGCCGGATTGTGCGATCAGCGGCAGTTCGGCGGGCAGTTCCAGGTTGGCCTGCAACTGCAGCTTCTCGCCGCTGGACAATTTCGCGGGCAGGCGCCGCAGGCGGCCCAGCGCCTGGCGTTCGCGCGCGTAATCGGCCACGCCGCGACGGGCGGCCGCCAGCGTGTCCTCGCCGGGGTCGATCACCACCGTGCCGGCACTGCCATCGACCACCATCGTGGCGCCGTCGCGCACCCGCGCCATCAGCCCGTGGGCGGCCAGCACGGCGGGGATGCCCAGCGCCCGCAGCATGATGGCGGTATGGTCGGTCGACCCGCCTTCCTCGGTCACCACCGCGACGATGCGCGACGGGTCGATCAGGGCGGCGTCGGCGGGACGGAGCTGTTCGGTCACCAGCACCGCGCCCACGGGCAGCGCGTTGAAGGACCGGAAGGGCATATGGCCCAGATTGCGGACCAGCCGGCGCCCGATCTCGCGGAACTCGCCGGCGCGGCGCTGGGCGGCGGCGGCGTCATCGCCAGCCGGGGCCGGGTCGCCGGGGTCGCCCAGCATGGCCCGCGCCAGGGCCTCGGTCTCCTGCCGGACGGCGGCCTCGGCCAGCAGCCCGTCCCGGGCGATGCGCTGGCGGATGCCGCGTTGCAGCCGCGACGGCCCCAGCATCCGGCGATAGACCTCCAGCAGCGATCCGATTTCGATCTGGCTGTCCTCGGGCAGCAGGGCCAGCCGGTCGCGCAGGCGTTCGACCTGCCGGACCGAGCGTTCGATCGCGTCGGTCAGGCGGGCCAGTTCGTGGTCGGGGTCGTCGGCGCGCGCGGCCTCGTCGATATCGGGCGCGGGGCCTTCGACGGCCATCGCCGCCGGGCCGATGGCCACGCCGTGAGAGGTCGCGTCCCCCCCCAGCCGGTATTCCGCCGGCGCTCCGGCCCCACGGTCGGCGGCACGCGCGCGCCGGCCGCGCCCTTCGGCGGGGGCGCCGGGAACGCCGGCGGGACTGCCGTCAGTCGTCTTCATGGAAGCCGGCCTCGACCAGGGCCACAAGGGCCTCGACCGCCGCGTGGGCATCCCATCCCGTGGCCAGCAGCATGATCGACTCCCCCCGGCCCGCGCCCAGCATCATCAGCCCCATGATCGAACGGGCCGAGACGCTCTGGTCGGCGCGCGCGACCTCGACATTCGCGTCGAACTGCTCGGCCACCGTGACCAGCTTCGCCGCCGCGCGCGCATGCAGGCCACGGCGGTTGACCATGGTCACGGTGACGGACAGAACTTCGGGGTCCTGGGGATCGAGCCCGGCCGTGGACATGCCCCGATCAGCCGGCGGCGACCCGCCGCGGCGCGGCACGGTACGCGGCCTGGGGCGGCACCTCCGCCGGGCGGTCGCCGTACAGGCAGCTACGTGCGCCGCCCAGGCATTGCGGCGGCAGGTGCGAGGCGGTGGAGATGTATTTGCGCCCAGCGCCCTCGGCCAGGTCGGCGCATTCGGCCAGCGTATGGCCGTTGCGGATCTGCGCCAGCTTCACCAGCATCGGCACGTTGACGCCGGCCAGGACCTCGACCCGCCCGTCTTCCAGGGTGGAAATCGCCAGGTTGGACGGCGTGCTGCCGAACATGTCGGTCAGCAGCAGGACACCGTCGCCGGTATCGACGCCGGCGATCGCCGCCTGCAGATCCCCGCGACGCAGCACCGGGTCGTCCTCGGCCTCGATATTCAGGGTGGACATCTGGCGCTGCGGCCCCACCACATGTTCCATCGCGCGTCTCAGGGTCTCCCCCAGCTCGCCATGGGTGACGAGAACCATACCGATCATGAAGAATATCGTCCTTCCACGACGTCCGTCGCGTGTTCCTTCGGCCGGCTGGCCCATCGCCAGCTGCAGCGTCCCTGTCGGGCGAGCTCGCGGTGCATGACGATGACCGGCCATGCTCCCCGTTCATCCGCCATAGCCGATTGCACATCGGGCGGGCCAGAGGCCTTTTCAATATGGGGAGCAGATTCCCGCCGGTCACGCTCGGCAAGCCGTCCGGCCAGGGCTTCGACCAGGGTCACCGACCGGTGCCGCCCGCCCGAGCAGCCGATGGCGATGGTGGCGTATTTCTTCCCCTCGCGCACGAAGCGCGGCAGCACCAGGTCCAGCATCCTGTCGATCTGGTCCAGGAAGCGGGGATAATCGGGATCGGCCTCGACATAGGCCGCGACCGGGGCGTCCAGACCCGTCATGCTGGACAGGGCGGGGTCGTAGTACGGATTACGCAGGAAGCGGGCGTCGAAGACCATGTCGGCCTCGCGCGGCAGGCCGGCGGGAAAGGCGAAGGACATCAGGGCGACGGTCAGCCCCTCGGCCATGCGGCCGCCCCACTGGCCGAAGCGCGTTTCGACGATCTGGCGCAGTTCCGGCGGCGGCAGGTCTGAAGTGTCGATCACCACGTCCGCCGCCGCCCGCAGCCGGGCGGTCAGCGCGATCTCGGCCTCGATGCCTTCCTTGACCGTGCCGCGCATCGCCAGCGGATGGCGGCGGCGCGTCGCGGTGTAGCGGCGCAGCAGGACGCTTTCCTCGGCGGTCGCATAGATCAGTTCGGCCTGCAGTTCCGGATTGACGCGCAGCCGCGCCAGCGCCGCCAGCACCGCCGCGGCGTCGAACCCCCGGGTGCGGGAGTCCACGCCGATCGCCACCGGCTGTTCGGCGCGGGTCACGATCTCGTCCAGCATGCCCAGCGGCGGGTTGTCGATCACCTCGTGCCCCAGATCCTCGAGGATACGCAGAATCGAGGATTTGCCTGCCCCGGACAGGCCGGTGACCAGCAGGATGCGACGTGGCGCCGGTACTCCGTCATGTGAAGAATCCGTCACGGGAAATCCTGGCTGGACAACGGGCCGAACCGTTCGGAAACCGAAAACGGTCGTCGCGCCGCACATGGATAGGCAGTCGACGCCCCTGCATCTGACACCGAACGGGCGGGCATGGAAAGAACCGCACGCATCACATCTGTTGAGACGTTAACATTTTGCAACGCCCATCCAGGCAGTCAAGGGCCAGATTGACCCGCGCCACGGCCGACGGCAAGGCGGGATCGATCCGGATTTCGGGCAGGCCCGTCGCCGCGTCCCGCCCCGGCGCCGGCAGGCGGTCGGGCCATTGCCCCGGCCCGACCAGGCGCACCACCAGCACGGCGCGGGCACGGGCCAGGAACGGCATCCGCGCGATCCCCATGCCGCGGACTTCGATCAGTCCCGCCAGGCGCGCCGGGGCCGAGGCCCATCCATCCACCATGTCCACCCGGTCGTCGGCGACCAGGTCGTAGCCCGCATCCACCAGCCGCAGCAGCAGGTCGGACTTCCCCGCCCCCGACGGCCCCGTCAGCAGGACACCATCCCCATCCCGCGCGGCGCAGCTTGCATGAAGCTGCATCCCGCCCAGACCGCCCCGATTCATTTTCACCCTCCCCGCTTGTCCCGCCCTGGCGACGACCGACATGATCGTTGCCGATATGGCCGCAGGGGCACACGCTGGGCCGGAAGGGCATTTCACCGTTTGAAATTCATCGGAAACGGAATATGACGATTCCGTTATTTTTGCGATAGGCAAAGGAGCGTCCGCACGACATGACGGGACAGGACATCCATGTTCACCATCTGACGGGGATCGGCCGGGCAACCGGCCAGGGCAGCCCCGGCCTGGTCGAGCAATGCCGCCTGGCCCTGGATCACGGTGCGGCGGTCCTGGCGCGCAGCGGCCATGCGATGGAGGACGTGACGCGCGTTGTCTTCCTGCTGAGCAACACCGACGGCTTCGCCGCATGCTTTCCGCACCTGCGCGAGGCGTTCGGATCGGGCCGCCCGGCCACGACCCTGCGTCTGGTCCCCGGTTTCGACGACCCGGAAGTCCTGATCGAGATCGAACTGGTGGTGGGCCAGCCCGACGCCTGAGAGTATCCGTTGTGATCAAGCGGCTTTTGGCGTCCAGAGGCGGTTGTCCCGCAACAGCGCGTTGGCGAGAACGATGAGTTTTCGCATGATGGCGGTAATGGCGA
>NZ_JABEQH010000027.1 GCF_014174305.1 Gluconacetobacter johannae
CGGGCGGCGGCGGCGGCGGCGGAGGCGGCGCTTCCTCGGGCGGGGCCTTTTCCGGCGGCGTCGGGGCCGGCGGGGCCTCCTGCGGCACGGGCGCCGGCGCCGGCGCGGGCCTGGACGCCGGCTTGTCCGCCTTGTGGGGCATGCCGCCGCTGTCGGAGGTGAATTCCATCTCCACCGTCGGCGGCGGGGGCGGTTCGGGCGGGACGGGCGACGGCAGGCCCAGCAGCACCGCCAGCAGCAGCGCGACATGGGCGCAGCCGGACAGCACGACCGACCGCCGCATCAGGACAATTTCGGAACGACGCGGCTGAACCACGACGAGGATGCTCCTACCCGGCGAACGGGAGATCAGGGCGCCGCACCGGCGGGCGGCTGCTGGGCCAGCAGGGCGACATGGGTGAAGCCGCCGGCGGTGATCCGTCCCATCACCTCCATGACCCGCCCGTAATCAATGTGGGAATCCCCGCGCACGAAGATCCGGTGCGCCGAGTCGTTTTCCGCCGCCGCGCGCAACTGGTCCACCAGCTGGTCCGATGACACGGGGTTGTCGCCCAGGTACAGCGCCCCGTCCGACCGGATGGACACGGTGATGGGCTTGCTCTCCGCGTTGACGGGCGCCGCGTCGGTCTTCGGCAGGTCGACATTGACGCCGCTGGTCATCATCGGCGCGGTCACCATGAAGATGATGAGCAGCACCAGCATGACGTCCACCAGCGGGGTGACGTTGATGTCCGACATGGGACGCCGGCGGCCGCGACGGCCCCCGCCTCCACCGAGCGAAACGCCCATGGCTCAGCCCCTTTCCTCGGACTGGCGGGACAGGATGGCGGCGAATTCGGTGCCGAACCCGCCCAGCCGGTCCTCGAACAGCGCCAGGCTGTTGTTGATGACGTTATAGGCGATCACGGCCGGAATCGCGGTCACAAGGCCGATGGCGGTGGCGAACAGCGCCTCGGAAATGCCGGGGGCGACGACGGCCAGGTTGGTGTTGTGCATCGCCGCGATGGCCCCGAAGGCGTGCATGATGCCCCACACCGTGCCGAACAGGCCGATGAACGGCGCCACCGGGCCGATGGTGGCCAGGAAGATCATCCAGCGGCCCAGCCGTTCCATCTCGCGCGTGATGGTGATGGTCATGGCGCGGTCCACGCGCTCCTGCACGCCGCCGCGCGCCAGGTCGACGCCGGCGATCCGCGCCGAGCGCCGCCATTCGCCCATCGCGGCCCCGAACACCGCCGCCAGCGGATGCAGCGGCTTGGCGCCGTCCGATTCGTACAGGTCGTCCAGGCTGCCGCCCGACCAGAACCGGTCCTCGAATTCCGATGCCAGGCGGTTGACGCGCCGCAAGGTCACGATCTTGTCGAAGATGATGCCCCACACGACGATGCTGCTGAGCACCAGCCCGATCATCACCAGTTTGACGACGATCGCCGCATGAAGGAACAGACTCCAGAGCGACAAACCGCCGGCCGCAGCCGCGCCCAGATTCGCCGCGTTAACCGCTTGGTCCAAAAACGCCTCCTGCACCTTCTGCCCGCAACCGCGCGATCGCACGGGGGGCAGTCTGACACTGCACTCCAGTGCGTTCCTTATAGGCTTCCGCGGAAAAGCAGAAGCACCCCCCACCGCTGTACCACCATGACAGGACGAAGAATTTTCGTCCGTATCCCCTCAGTCCACCAGCCCGCTCAGAAGATCACGCCATAAGGGCGGAAATCGGGCAGGCCGCCCGTCGGATACGCGCACGCAGGCCAGCCGAACCTCCAGTTCGGCGCACAGGGTCCCGCCCAGCAGGAAAAGCTGCTCCAGCCGGCAACTGGCCGACCCCAGTTCGATCAGGCGCGTGGTGACCCTCACCAGGTCGTCCAGGCGCAGCGGCTGGCGGTAGCCGATGCTCGCCTGGCGCACGACGAAGGCCAGCCCATAGTCCTCCAGCAGCGCCGAGACCGGCTTGCCCAGGCCACGGATCGCCTCGGTCCGCGCGCGTTCGGCGAAGGCGAGGTAGCGGGCGTGATAGACGACGCCGCCGGTATCGGTGTCCTCGTAATAGACCCGGAAGTCGATGCCATGCCTCATGCGTCGTCCTCGCGCAGCAGGTCGCCCTGGCCGGGAAGCGCGGCCGGCGGGACCAGCCCCAGATGCCGCCATCCCCGCTCGCCCAGCATGCGGCCGCGACTGGTGCGGAGCACCAGCCCTTCCTGGATCAGATAGGGCTCGATCACGTCCTCGATGGTGTCGCGGGCCTCGGCCAGGGCGGCGGCCAGCGTCTCCACCCCCACCGGGCCGCCGTGATGATGCTCGGCGATGCGGCGCAGATAGCGCCGGTCCATCCCGTCCAGCCCCAGCGAATCGACCTCCAGCCGCGACAGGGCGGCATCGGCCATGGCCCGGTCCACCGGCCCTGCCGCCGCCCGCCCGACCGAGGCGAAGTCGCGCACCCGGCGCAGCAGGCGGCCGGCGATGCGCGGCGTGCCGCGCGACCGGCGGGCGATTTCCTCGGCCCCGTCGGCCGTCAGGTCGAATTGCAGCTTCTGCGCCCCGCGCGAGACGATCAGGCGCAGTTCCTCAGCCGTGTAGAACACCAGGCGCAGCGGAATGCCGAACCGGTCGCGCAGCGGGGTCGCCAGCAGCCCCGCCCGCGTCGTCGCCGCCACCAGGGTGAAGGGCGACAGGTCGATACGCACCGAGCGCGCGGCCGGGCCCTCGCCGATGATGAGGTCGAGCTGGAAATCCTCCATCGCCGGATACAGCACTTCCTCGATGGCGGGCTGCAGGCGATGGATCTCGTCGATGAACAGCACGTCGCGCGGCTGCAGGTTGGTCAGGATCGCCGCCAGGTCCCCCGCCCGCTGGATCACCGGGCCGGAGGTGGCGCGAAACCCCACGCCCAGTTCCCGCGCCACGATCTGCGCCAGGGTGGTCTTGCCCAGGCCCGGCGGGCCGTGCAGCAGCACATGGTCCATCGCCTCGCCGCGCTTGCGGGCGGCGGCGATGAAGATCGCCAGATTCTCGCGGCTGGCCTTCTGGCCGGTGAAATCGTCCAGCGTCTGGGGGCGCAGCGTAGCCTCGGCCGCGTCCTCGGCCCCCCGCGCGGCGTCGATCGTGCGCTGCATCTCGGTCATCGCGCCAGCTCCCGCAGGCTTTCGCGGATCACGACGTCCAGATCCGCCTTATCGTCCAGCCGGGCCACGATCCGCGCCACCACCGGATGGGCCTCGGCCCGCCGGAAGCCCAGGCCCGCCAGCGCCAGCAGCGCGTCGGCCTCGACCCCGCCGCCGGCCGCCTGCACCGGCATCGCGATCCCCGGCCCGGTGGGCATCCGCCCCGTCTTGTCACGCAGTTCGGTCAGGATGCGCTCGGCCAGCCGCGCGCCGACGCCGGGCGCGCGGGTCAGGCTGGCCTTGTCGGCCGAGGCGATCACCGCGCCCAGCTCGCCCGACGACAGGGACGACAGAATGGCCAGCGCCACCTTCGCCCCCACCCCCTGCACCGTCGTCAGCAGGCGGAACCATTCGCGTTCGGCGCTTTCGGCAAACCCGTACAGCAGGAACGCATCCTCGCGCACCACGGTCTCGATCAACACGCGCACCGTCTCGGGCGGGCGGGGCAGGACGGACAGCGTGCGCGTCGAGGCCTGGACCAGATAGCCGACGCCATTGACGTCCACGACGCAGCGATCGGCCTCCACCTGGCTGACCTGGCCCGTCAGATGCGCGATCATGCCATGCGCGTCCCGGCCATCACGCGCAGCGCACTGGCGCGGTGATGTGCGTGGCAGATCGCGACCGCCAGCGCGTCCGAGGCATCGGCGCGGCGGATCGTGGCCCCGGGCAGCAGGCGGCGCACCATCATTCCCACCTGGTCCTTGCTGGCGGCGCCGGTGCCCACCACCGCCCGCTTCACCGCCATGGCACCGTATTCGGAAACCGCGATTCCGGCCAGCGCCGGCACCAGCAGGGCGACCCCGCGCGCATAGCCCAGCTTCAACGTCGAGGACCCGTTGCGGTTGACGTAGGTTTCCTCGACCGCCGCCTCGTGCGGGCGGTGGGCCTGCACCAGCGCCAGCAGGGCGTCATGCAGCAGGCGCAGCCGCTCGGGGACCGGGCTGTCCCCGTCGGTCGCGATCACCCCATCGGCGACATGGCACAGCCGGTTGCCATCGACATCGACGATGCCCCAGCCCGTGAAGCGCAGGCCCGGATCGATGCCCAGCAACCGGACCATGCGCGCGGTCAGGCCGAAAGCCTCTCGGCCACGTCGTCGGGCAGGTCGAAATTCGCGTACACCGCCTGCACGTCGTCATTCTCCTCCAGCACGTCGACCAGCTTCAGCAGGCTGCGTCCCTTGTCCTCGTCCAGGGTGACGACGGTGCCCGGACGCCAGTCCAGCCGGGCGCTGGCGGGCTCGCCGAAGCGGGCCTCCAGCGCGTCGCGCACGGCGAAGAACGATTCGATGGGGCAGGTGACCTCGTGCGTCTCGGCCGACGATTCGACGTTCTCGGCCCCGGCCTCGATCGCGGCCTCCAGCATCTCGTCCTCGCTGGCGACGGAAGCCGGATAGGTGACGACGCCCAGCCGGGTGAACATGAAGGACACCGAATTGGTCTCGCCCAGCGACCCGCCATGCTTGGAGAACGCGGCCCGCACGTCCGACGCGGTGCGGTTGCGGTTGTCGGTCAGGGCCTCGACGATCACCGCGACGCCGGCCGGGCCGTAGCCCTCGTACCGGACTTCGACATAATCGTCGCCCCCGCCGGCGCCGGTCGCCTTCTTGATCGCGCGCTCGACCGTGTCCTTGGGCATGTTGACCTCGCGCGCCGCCGAAATCGCGGCGCGCAGGCGCGGGTTGGACGCCGGGTCCGGCAGGCCCGACCGCGCGGCGACCGTGATTTCGCGGATCACCTTGGCGAATTGCCTGGCCCGCCGGGCGTCCTGCGCGCCCTTGCGATGCATGATGTTCTTGAACTGGGAATGACCCGCCATCGTTCGTCTCTAACCTTCGTCTTCAGTCCAGCCGGGCCGTCAGACCAGCCGGCCGTGGCAATGCTTGTATTTCCTGCCCGACCCGCAGGGGCACAGGGCGTTGCGAGGCGTCTCGCCCCAGCTCGACGGATCGTCGGGCATGATCGCCGCCGCCCCGATCGGCGTCGCCATCGTCACGTCCGGCGCGGCGCCCAGGGCGGGCAGCAGGCCGGGCGCGGGTTCCGACGCCAGCCCCGGCACCCCGGGGTCGGCATGGATCTCGGCCATGCCCGCCTGCGCGGCCCCGGCAAACGGGGCGTTGGTGGGGAACGGAGAGGCAGGGAACGGATTGTCCATGACCGGCGGCGCCACCTCGACCCGCGCCATGGTCGAGGTCACGCGCAGGCGCAGGTCGTCCAGCATGGCGGTGAAAAGCTGGAAGGCCTCATGCTTGAACTCGTTCAGCGGGTCCTTCTGGCCATAGGCGCGCAGGCCGATGCCCTGGCGCAGCTGGTCCAGCGCCAGCAGATGTTCCTTCCACACCGAATCGAACGTGGTCAGCAGCACCTGCTTCTCGATATAGCGCATGATGGCGGGGCCGAAATTGGCGGCCTTGGTCGCCTGGCCCTGGGTGGCGGCCTGCTCCAGCCGGTCGGTCACGGTCTGGCCGTCCACCCCGTCTTCCTTCGCCCACTCGGCCACCGGCAGGTCCAGCCCCAGGACGGCGCGCGCCTCCTCGGCCAGTTCGGCGCTCAGCCACTGTTCGGCGAAGGCGCGTTCGGGGATCGTGCGGGCCACCATCGCGTGAATCACGTCGGCGCGCATGTCCTGCACCGTCGCCGCCACCTCCTCGGCCGCCATGTATTCCCGGCGCTGGGAATAGACCTCCTTGCGCTGGTCGTTCATGACGTCGTCATATTTCAGCGTGTTCTTGCGCATGTCGAAGTTGCGGGCCTCGACCTTCTTCTGCGCGCGCTCCAGCGCCTTGTTGATCCACGGGTGGACGATCGCCTCGCCCTCCTTCAGGCCCAGGCGCTGCAGCATGCCGCCCATCCGCTCGGTCCCGAAGATCCGCATCAGGTCGTCTTCGAGCGAGATGAAGAAGCGCGAATTGCCCGGATCGCCCTGCCGCCCCGCGCGGCCGCGCAACTGGTTGTCGATGCGCCGGCTTTCATGCCGCTCGGTGCCGATGACGTACAGCCCGCCCGCCGCCTTGACGATGTCATGATATTCGGCGACCTGGGCGCGGATCTCGGCCTCGCGGCGGGTCCGTTCCTCGGGGTCCTCGACCTCCGCCAGTTCCTGGCGGACGCGCATCTCCACATTGCCGCCCAGCTTGATGTCGGTGCCGCGCCCGGCCATGTTGGTGGCGATCGTGATCGCTCCCGGCGCGCCGGCCTGGGCCACGATCGTGGCCTCCATCTCGTGGAAGCGGGCGTTCAGGACGCTGTGCTTCACGCCGCGCTTGGTCAGCAGTTCGGACAGGTACTCGCTCTTCTCGATCGAGGTCGTGCCGACCAGCACCGGCTGCGACGTCTTGGCGATCTCCTCGATCAGCGCGCTGACGGCGTCGTATTTCTCGCGCGCGGTCAGGTAGACCTCGTCATCGGCATCCTGGCGGGACACCGGCAGGTTGGTCGGGATCTCGACCACGTCCAGCTTGTAGATCTCGGCGAACTCGTCGGCCTCGGTCATCGCGGTGCCGGTCATGCCCGACAGCTTGGGATAGAGGCGGAAATAATTCTGGAAGGTGATCGAGGCCAGCGTCTGGTTTTCCTGCTGGATCTCGACATGCTCCTTGGCTTCCAGCGCCTGGTGCAGCCCGTCGGAATAGCGCCGGCCATCCATCATGCGGCCGGTGAATTCGTCGATGATGATGACCTTGCCGCCCCGGACGATGTAATCCACGTCGCGCGCGAACAGCGTGTGCGCCCGCAGCGACTGCTGGACGTGGTGGATCACCGCGACGTTGTGGATGTCGTATAGCCCGCCCTCGACCAGCACCCCGGCCTCGCGCAGCATGGCCTCGACCTGCTCCGACCCCGCGTCCGTCAGGATGACCGAGCGGAATTTCTCGTCCTTCTCGAACGCCTCGGGCGTCTTCACCAGCTCGCTCACCACCGCGTCGACCGAGCGGTAGAGGTCGGAACTGTCCTCGGCCGGGCCCGAGATAATCAGCGGCGTGCGCGCCTCGTCGATCAGGATCGAATCGACCTCGTCCACGATCGCGTGGTGGAAGGGCCGCTGGACCATGTCCTCGATGCGGTACTTCATGTTGTCGCGCAGGTAGTCGAACCCGAACTCGTTGTTCGTGCCGTAGGTGATGTCGGCCTGGTAGGCGGCGCGCCGTTCCTCGTCGGGCATGTTCGGCACGATGACGCCGGTGGTCAGGCCCAGGAAGGCATACAGCTTGCCCATTTCCTCGGCGTCGCGGCGGGCGAGGTAGTCGTTGACCGTCACCACATGCACGCCCCGGCCGGACAGCGCGCTGAGATAGACCGCAAGGGTGGCGACCAGCGTCTTGCCCTCGCCGGTCCGCATCTCGGCGATCCGCCCGGCATGCAGGACCATGCCGCCGATCAGCTGCACGTCGAAATGGCGCATGCCCAGCACGCGGCGCGCGGCCTCGCGCGCCACGGCGAAGGCTTCGGGCATCAGCGAATCCAGCGACGCGCCCCCGGCGATCCGGTCGCGGAATTCGCCCGTCTTCGCCGCCAGCGCCCCGTCGTCCAGCGCACGGACCTGTGCCTCCAGCGCATTGACCTCCGGCACGCGGCGCTGAAACGCCTTGAGCGAGCGATCGTTGGCAGTTCCAAACAAGGCACGGGCAAGACTGGCGAACATGTAGACCTTCCGGAATGGCGCGGCTCCGCGCCCGTCCGGACACCCGGGCAGGCTGGAACTGTAGGAATGGCATTCTCGCGCGGCATCTCAGATAAGACCCGCGCCGCCACCGGTCAACCGAAGCCGCCGCCTGCCGGCCGTGGCCCGGCGTGCGAAGGCGCGCACCGGGGCAGCCTTGCAGGACCGGGCAGCCTCGGCCATGATGCCCCGAGACGCTTTATATCTTAGGGTTTTCAACACATGCGGCTTTCCAGCCCGGCAGCTTCCTTCGTGGCGGCGGCCCTGCTCGCTCCTGCGCTTTTCGTCCCTCATGCCCACGCCGCCGCCCCCGCGGCGACGCCGGCCGCCCCCGCCGCCCCCGCGGCCCCGGCCAATCCCAACCCGGTCGTCGCCACCGTGAATGGCGAGGAGATCCATCTGGACGACGTGCGCCAGGCCGCCGGCTCGATGCCCGCGCAGCTGCGCCAGCTCCCGCCCAACATGATCTTCCCGATGCTGCTGAACCAGCTCATCGACCAGAAGGCCATCCAGGCGGCGGCGCTGCGTACGGGCCTGCAGAACCAGCCGGACGTCCAGGCGCAGATGCATGCCGCCGCCACCAGCGCGCTGCAGAACGCCTACCTGTCGCAGCAGGTCGCCCCGACGCTGACGGATGCGGCGATCCAGGATTATTACAACCAGAACTACGCCAACAAGAAGCCCGAGACCGAGGTCCACGCCCGCCACATCCTGGTGGCGACCGAGGCCGAGGCGACCGGCATCATCAAGCAGTTGAAGGCCGGGGCCGATTTCGGGGCGCTGGCCACCAAGCTGTCCACCGACAAGGCGTCGGCCAAGCAGAACGGCGGCGACCTGGGCTGGTTCAAGAAGGGCGACATGCTGCCGGCGTTCTCGGACGCGGCCTTCGCCATGAAGCCCCACAGCTTCAGCCAGACCCCGGTTCATTCGCAGTACGGCTGGCACGTGATCGAAGTGCTGGACACCCGTACCGCGGCCGTGCCCAAGCTGGACGCGGTGCGTGACGAGATCCGCCAGAAGCTGATCCAGCAGGGCGTCCGCCAGGCGGTGGACAAGGCGGTGGCGGGCGTGACGATCGTGCGTTACGATCCCAGCGGCAAGCCGATCCCGGCCACCCCGCCGGCCCCGGCGACCCCGCCGAAGAAGTAAGGCGGGCGGCCCAGGCCGTCCCCGCCGCCCGGCCCCCTCACCGGGGCCGGGTCACGACCGCCCCGCAGCCGCGCAGGACAGAAGACCGGACCGATGGC
The DNA here is from genome assembly GCF_014174305.1 of Gluconacetobacter johannae. Classification (GTDB taxonomy): domain Bacteria; phylum Pseudomonadota; class Alphaproteobacteria; order Acetobacterales; family Acetobacteraceae; genus Gluconacetobacter; species Gluconacetobacter johannae. The sequence continues at coordinate 9,071 of NZ_JABEQH010000027.1, forward strand.
AGCCCCCCTTCCCGTATCCCCTCTCGCCCGGCCGATGCCGGCATTGGCGCCGGTGGCCGGCGTCCGGTTCGGCGCGACCGCCGCCGGCATCCGCTATACGGGGCGGACCGACCTGGTCATGGCCGAATTCGCGCCCGGCACCACGGTCGCGGGGGTCTTCACCCGCAGCAAATGCCCCGGCGCCCCGGTCGACTGGTGCCGCGCCGCCCTGCCGCAGGGCGTCGCCCGCGCGCTGGTGGTCAATGCGGGCAACGCCAACGTCTTCACCGGCCGCGCCGGGTTCGAGGCCACGCAGGCCAACGCCGCCGACGCCGCCCGCCTGGTCGGCTGCGCCGCCAGCCAGGTCTTCCTGGCCTCGACCGGCGTGATCGGCGAGGTCCTGCCCTACCAGAAGATCACCGCCGCCCTGCCCGGCCTGTACGCCACCCTGTCCGACGACGGCTGGGCGGATGCCGCGCGCGGCATCATGACCACCGACACCTTCCCCAAGGGCGCGGTGCGCGAGACCACCATCGGCGGCGCCCCCGTGCGGATCCAGGGCATCGCCAAGGGCAGCGGCATGGTGGCCCCCGACATGGCGACCATGCTGTGCTTCGTCGCGACCGACGCCGCCTTGCCCGCCCCGGTCCTGCAGGCGCTGCTGTCGGCCGGCGCCAGCAGGAGCTTCAACCGCACGACGGTCGATTCCGATACCTCGACCTCGGACATGGTGCTGCTGTTCGCCACCGGGCAGGCCGGCAATCCGCCCATCGCCGCCGAAACCGACCCCGCCCTGGCCGATTTCGCCGAGGCCCTCGATTCCCTGCTGCTGGAACTGGCGCTGCTGGTAGTCCGCGACGGCGAGGGCGCCACCAAGCTGATCCGCATCCAGGTCACCGGCGCCACGTCCGACGAGTCCGCCCACCGGGTGGCGCTGGCCGTCGCGAACTCGCCGCTGGTCAAGACCGCGATCGCCGGCGAGGACGCCAACTGGGGCCGCGTCGTCATGGCCGTGGGCAAGAGCGGCGAGCCCGCCAACCGCGACACGCTGTCCATCGCGATGGGCGGCGTCTGGATCGCGCGCAACGGCACCGTGGTGGCCGGGTATGACGAAACGCCGGTCGTCGCCCACATGAAGGGGCAGGAAATCGACATCGACATCGACCTGGGCCTGGGCAACGGCGCCAGCACCGCCTGGAGCTGCGACCTGACCCACGGCTATATCGACATCAACGGATCCTACCGGAGCTGACCGCCGCCCCCGGCCCAGTTCCCCACGATCCCTGCCAAGGACGCCCACCATGTCCGTCAAGCCTTTTGGGTCCGATACGCCTTTTGGCACCAGCCCGTTCGGCCGCGTCCCGCCCCGCCATGTCTGGGTCTATGCCGGTTTCTGGTTCCGCGTCCTGGCCTGGTGGGTCGATACGATGGTCGTCTGCGTCCTCGGCTGGGCCGTCAGCCTCGCGGTCGCGCCCAGCCTGTCCATCACCATCCTCGACAGCGGAACAGGCGGCGGGCTGGGCGGCGGCAAGTACCAGATCGCCGACATCGTGCCCGCCGACTATTCCTATTCGTACAACATGCTCCAGCCGACATGGCATGGCAGCGGCCTGTACGAAGCCCTGCAATTCGTGTTGCCGGCGCTATATTTCATCCTGTTCGAATCCTCGCGCCTGCAGGCCACGCCGGGCAAGCTGCTGTGCCGCATGCGCGTCACCGACGTGCAGGGCGCGCGCATCGGCGTCCGCCGCGCCGCCGGCCGGTATTTCGGCAAGTTCCTGTCCCTGCTGCTGTGCGGCTTCGGCTTCCTGATGGTCATGTGGACGTCGCGCAAGCAGGGGCTGCATGACCTGCTGGCCGGCACCTGCGTGATCCGCCGGCAGGAGGAGGCCCTGCTCACCTTTACCCCGCCGGGCTGACCCGGCGCGGAGGGAGGTTCCATGTCCCCGCCCGCCCCGTTCACCTCCGCTGCCGTCGCCGACACGCTGGAACGCATCCGCGCGCGCACGCCGCTGGTCCACAACATCACCAACATCGTCGTGGCCAACAGCACCGCCAACGCCCTGCTGGCGATCGGCGCCTCGCCCGCGATGGTCGAGGCCGAGGACGAAGTCGCGCAACTGGTGCCCCTGGCCGCCGCCCTGGTGGTCAATGTCGGCACGCTGACCGTGCCGCAGGCCGCCGCCATCGCGCGGGCCACCCACGCGGCGCGCCTGTCGGGCACGCCCTGGATCCTCGACCCGGTCGCGGTCGGGGTGCTGGATTTCCGCTCGCGCGTCGCGCTGGACTGCCTGGCCGACGCCCCCCGGGCCATTCGCGGCAATGCGTCCGAAATCATGGCGCTGGCGCATCTGCGCGGGGCCGGCGGCGACGCCCCGCCGCCGGGGCGCGGCGTCGATTCGCTGTCCGGCGCGGCCGAGGCCCTGCCGGCCGCCCGCAGCCTGGCCCGCGCCACCGGGGCCTGCGTCGCCGTCAGCGGGGCCACCGACCACATCACCGACGGTCCACGGGTCGCCACGGTGGCCAACGGCCATCCGATGATGACCCGCGTCACCGGGCTGGGCTGCACGGCCACCGCCATCGCCGGCGCCTGCCTGGCGGTGGGGGACGACGCCATGGCCGCCTGCGCCCATGCCATGGTCCTGATCGGCCTGGCCGGCGAACTGGCCGCCCGCATCGCGCCGGGGCCGGGCAGCCTCCAGGTGGCGATCCTGGACATGCTGTACCGGCTGGACAGGCAGGCGGTGATGGAACACGCCCGGATCGCCCCCCTCGAACCCTGATCCGGTTTTCCCTATACAGGATATCCCTGCCCGGTCCGCGACGGACCGTTCCCTCGGCAACAGGAGGCACTCAACAGGCATGCCGGTTTCCCCCGTTTCCAGATCCCCGTCCCCCCGCCCCCTGGGGAAGACCATCCATCGGAGAGCGTGGTCCGGCCTGGTTGCCGCCCTGTTTCTGCTGCTGTCGGCGGGCGCCGGCCCGGCCCTGGCCGCCGACACCGCCCCCACCATGACCGCCCAGCAGGCGCAGCAGGTGCTGGGCGTGCTGAACGATCCGCAGAAGCGGGCCGAATTCACCCGCACCCTGTCGGCTATCGCCGGCAGCCTGCCCGCGTCCCCGGCCGCCGCCAAGCCCGCCGCCACGCCCGCCCCGGCGGACACGTCCGATGACGGGACGCTGGAACCCGACAGCCTGGGCAGCGACATCGTCGGCGAACTGTCGGGCGTGCGCGACGCCACGGTGCGGCAGGCCCGGCAGTTCGCCGGCCTGTTCTCCGACCTGGCCTTCGTCGGCCGCTGGCTGCACAGCGAACTGGCCAGCCCGCAATCGCGCCAGACGCTGTTCGACGCGTTCGGCCGGGCCGGGGCGATCGTGCTGGTAGCCCTGGCCGCCGAACGCGGGCTGTCCATCGCCCTGCGCCGGCCGCTGGCCGCCGTGACCTCGCGCGCGGTCGAGGCCGAGCGGCGCCTGAACCGCCGCGCGACCGAGGCCCCCCACCCCACCGAGGCCGCTCCCGAGACGGCGGCCGAACAGAAGACGCAGGAAACCCGCCAGCAGGACGACCGCAAGCAGCACGAAACCCTGCGTATCATCGGGCGCATCCCCTTCTCGCTGCTGCACCTGCTGATAAAGCTGATCCCGGTCGCGCTGTTCGTGGGCATCGGCTACGCGGGGGCGGCGTTCCTGACGGTCAGCGACCAGGCGGAACTGGTGACGCTGACCCTGACCAACGCCTATGTCATCGCGCGGGGCGCCTATCTGCTGGTCGAGACGGTCTTCGTCCCGAAATCGCCGACCATCCGCCTGTGCAAGGCCTCGGATTCCACCGCCCGCATCGTCATCCGCTGGTGGACCCTTCTGGTCGCGGTGCCGTCCATCATCGTCTGCCTGTCGTCGCTGGGCGCGCTGTTCCACCTGGCCCCGCGCGGAACCCAGGCGATGATCCGCGCCATCGTCCTGGGCGAACATATCCTCATCGCCCTGTTCATCTGGCGGATCCGCCGGCCGGTCGCCGGCGCCCTGCAACCGCCCGAACGGTTCCGGGGGCGGTCGTTCTGGGTTTTCGTCGGGCGGCTGGTGCAGTTCTGGTGGCTGCCGGCGATGGTCTTCGACCTGGCGCTGTGGCTGGTGTGGGCCACGCAGATCCGTGGCGGCTACGCCTGGATCTGGCGCACCATGGCGCTGACCGTCATCGTGATCCTGCTGTCGCGGGTCCTGGCGGTGCTGGCCTTCGGCATGCAGAACCGCCTGTTCCATGTCAGCGACGATGTCGAGGCCCGCTATCCCGGCCTGCAGGCGCGGGCGGATTACTATTATCCCCTGGCGCGGCGCAGCCTGTCGGCGCTGCTGGTCTTCGCCACCGTCGTCATCCTGCTGCAATCCTGGGGGATTCCCACCTTCGCCTTCTTCCTGCACGGCGCGCTGGGCACCCGCATCGTGGCCGCCGTGCTGTCGATCCTGATCGCCTTCACCATCGCCGCGGTGGTGTGGGAAATCGCCAATGCCGCCCTGCAAACCCAGATCACCCGCTTCGAGACGACCGAGCAGGCCTCCCGCGCGATCCGCCTGCGTACCGTCCTGCCGATCATCCGCACCGTGCTGCTGACCTTCATCGTCGTCATCGTCGCGGTGACGACCCTGTCGCAGATCGGCATCAACGTCGCGCCGCTGCTGACCGGCGCCGGCATCCTGGGCGCCGCCATCGCCTTCGGATCGCAGAGCCTGGTCAAGGATTTCATCACCGGCTTCTTCATGCTGGTGGAAAACGCCATGCAGGTCGGCGACTGGGTGACGGCGGGCAGCGTCTCGGGCACGGTCGAACATCTGTCGATCCGCACGCTGCGCCTGCGTACGACGTCGGGCGATGTCCATATCATCCCCTTCTCGTCGGTCACGTCGATCGCCAACACCTCGCGCGACTACAACGTCATCGTCGTGTCCTTCATGCTGGACCTCAGCGAGGACCCCGACCGCGTCGCCGCCATCCTGGCCGACGTCGTGGCGGGCATGCGCGCCGACGACGCCTTCGCCCCGATGATCCTGTCGGACTTCACCTTCCTGGGCGTCGACGCCGCGGACGGCAACGGGGCGAAGTTCCTGGGGTCGATCCGCACGACACCCGGCACCAAATGGAAGGTGTCGCGCGAATATTACCGCCGGCTGGGGCTACGCATGGTCAAGGAGGGCGTGAAATTCCCGGTCCCGACCGCCATTTCCATGATGGCCAATGCCGGGCCCGATCCGCTGCGCGTCCGCCAGGACACGCCCGAACCGCTCCATCCGGACCCCGCCCATGACTGACGTCGCCCCCCTGCCCACCCTCGAACAGGTCGAGGCCCCGTTGCGCGCCGGCGGGTTCGCCTTCCTGCGCGCGCCGGTGATGCGGGCCTTGCTGGAGCCCTGCGGGCTGGCCGACTGGGCCGGCTTCGCCGATAGCTGGAACCGCCTGGGGCTGGACCGCTACATGGCCGATGGTGGACGCTATCGCCGGCGGCGGCATGCGACCTTCACCGTCACCGCCGACGCGACCGAGCGCAAGAAGCACCAGCCCCATTATCAAAGCCGCGACTACAACGAGCTGAATGGCGGGATCGAACGCTGGTTCCGCCCGGTCGAAACCGCCATCGGCGCCCACCCCGCCCTGCTGGCCATCCTGCGCCTGATGCACCGGCTGGTGACCGACCTGACGCCGCCCGCCGGGCGGCCCGACGCCTGGCATGCCGAAATCCATCAGTTCCGCATCGAGGCCCGGCCCGACGAACCGGGCGAGCCGACGCCCGAGGGGCTGCATCGCGACGGTGTCGACTGGGTGCTGGTCCTGATGGTCCGGCGCGAGAACGTGGCCAGCGGCGAGACCTCGATCCACGACCTGCACCGGCGCCAGCTCGGCCATTTCACCCTGGCCGACCCGCTGGACGCGGCGCTGGTCGATGACAACCGGGTCTATCACGGCGTCACCGCCGTCCGGCCGATCGACCCCGCGCGCCCGGCCTATCGCGACGTGCTGGTCGTGACCTTCCGGCACCAGTAGGCCGACGCCACGCCGGCATGCTGTTCAGTACCCAAGGCTTCCTGCTGGGCTTCCTGCCGGCGACGCTGATCCTGTTCCATCTCTGCGCCCGTCGCCGCACGGCCCGGCAGGTGGTGCTGGTGGGCGCCTCGCTGGTCTTCTACGGCATGTGGGACTGGCGCTTCGTCCCGGCGCTGGTCGGGCTGACGCTGGCCAACTGGGGGCTGGGCCGCGCGTGGGGGGCGACGGGACAAAGGGCCTGGCCCGTCGCGGGGCTGGTGCTGAACCTGCTGGTCCTCGGCGCCTTCAAATATGCGAACTTCCTCACCGACAGCATCGCCACCGCCCTGGGGCGGCATCACACGGCCTGGGCCATCGCCCTGCCGCTGGGCGTGTCGTTCTTCGTGTTCCAGAAGATCGCCTATCACGCCGACCTGCTGCGCGGGGCCCGACCGGTACGCAGCGTGCTGGATTTCCTGGAATTCGTCACCTTCTTCCCGCAGCTCATCGCCGGCCCGATCGTCCGGCATTCCGAGATCGTCCCGCAATTCGAAACCGACCCGCACGGCCCCGCCCTGTGGGAAAACCTGTCGCGCGGGTCGATGCTGCTGCTGCTGGGCCTGGCGAAGAAGGTCGCCCTGGCCGACAGCCTGGCGCGGGTCTGCACCCCCCTGTTCGATCAGGCCGCGCAGGGCGCTTCGCTCAACATGGCCCAGGCATGGCTGGCCGCGATATCCTACAGCCTGGAAATCTTCTTCGATTTTTCCGGCTATTCGGACATGGCCATCGGCATGGCGCTGCTGTTCGGCCTGCGCCTGCCGTTCAATTTCGACGCGCCCTATCGCGCGACCAGCATCCGGGCCTTCTGGCAGCGGTGGCACATGACGCTGTCGCGCTTCCTGCGCGACTATCTCTACATCCCGCTGGGCGGCAACCGAAAGGGCATGCCGCGCCAGATCGCCAACCTGGTCGCGACGATGGCCCTGGGCGGGCTGTGGCACGGCGCGGGATGGACGTTCGTGGCCTGGGGCACGCTGCACGGCGCGGCCCTGTCGGTCAACCATGTCTGGCGCCGGACCGGCATCCGGCTGGCCGCGCCGCTGGCCTGGGCCGCGACCATGCTGTTCGTCATCCTGGGCTGGGTCCTGTTCCGCGCCCCCGACATCCCCACCGCGACGCGGATGCTGCGCGCCATGACGGGTCTTCAGGGCGTGGGGCGCGCACCCGTCCACGATGCCGCGGTGTTCTGGATCGCGCTGGCCGTGGCCCTGGTCGGGCCGTCGTCGCAAAATGCGGTATGGCGGATGCGCCCCACCCCGCTGCTGGCCGTGCCGGCGGGCATCGCCTTCGTGCTTCTGCTGCTGCTGATCGGGGGGCGGATTCCGGATGTGTTCATCTATTTCCAGTTCTGACCGGCCCCGTGCCGGCCAGGCAGGGGCCTGGCGGCGCTTCGCCCTGACCTTCGCCGCCGCACTGGCGGGGGCGGGGCTGTTCGTCTTCCTGTTCGTCGCGACGGTCGATCCGTGGGACATGCTGCCCCTGTCGCCACCGCTGCATCGCATCCCGATTTCGACCAACGCGCGCTATACCATGCCGGCGCTGGCCCGCAGCGACCGGTTCGATTCCACCATGATCGGCACCTCGACCGGGCGCCTGCTGCAACCGGCGGTCATGGACGCCCCCTTCGGCGCGCACCTGTCGAACATGGCGATGAACAGCGCCACCCCGTGGGAGCAGGACCGGCTGCTGCGGCTGTTCCTGCGCCACCATGCCGCCCCGCGCGTCGTGCTGATCGGCATCGACGCATCCTGGTGCTTCGCCTCGCCCTATACCATCGCCAGCCCCAACCGGCCGATGCCCGGCTGGATGTACGAGGGCTCGCCCTGGCGCGGCTATGCGGACATGATGAACATGTATGCCGTGCAGGAAGCCGCCAACCAGTTCATGTGGCTGATCGGACACAAGCGCCAGCGCTTCGGCTCGGACGGCTATACCCGCTTCGTGCCGCCCGACGACCAGTACGATCCCCGCCGGGTCGATGCCCAGTTCCGGCGCTGGGACATCGACCGCCGCATGGCGACGGGGCCGGCCGCCCCCCCGCTGTCGATGCCGATGCTGCGCCGGCTGGTCGCCGCCATTCCCGCCGACACCACCAAGATCCTGTGGTTTCCCCCGACGGCGCCCGAAATTCAGGGCGCGCCGGGCAGCGTCGTCGCCGCGATGCGGGATGCCTGCCGCCAGGCCGTGGCCGCCATCGGCCGCGACAGCGCAAATACGCTGGTGATCGATTTCGACATCGCCGGGCCGCTGACGGCCGCGCGCGACAATTTCTGGGACCCCCTCCATTACCGCATGGCCGTGGCGCGGACCATCATGGACGACCTGGCCGCCGCCCGCGCCGGCCACCCCGTCCCCCCGGCCGAGGCGCGAATCCTCGTGCCGCTGACGCACTGACGCCCCGCTTTCGGGCATCGGGCGCCATGCGCCGGGTGGCCTTGCCGATGACCGACCATCTGTTATGGAAGATGATCGTCCCGACGGAGGCCCCGAACCGATTGGAGAGCCTGGTGAACACGACCGATCACGGCCAGCCGGAATGGCGCCTGGATAGCGATGCGTCCGGGACCGTGATCGTCCTGTCCGGGGAATGGATCGCCCAGGATGGCCGCATCCCGCCCTTTCCCGCCGACGGGTTGCGCCAGGTGAAAAAGGGGCAGGGCATCGCCTTCCGGACCGACTCCCTGGGGCGATGGGACACCGCACTCATCAGCTTCCTGTGGGACGTGAAACAGCAGGCGACCCGCGCGGGGCTGGACCTGCGCGCCGACACGCTGCCGGACTCGGCGCGCAAGCTGCTGGACCTGCTGCCGGAACAGGCCGCGCCGCCACCACCCCCGCCGCATCGTCGCTTCGCGCCCGTCACGGCCATCGGCGCCCACACCCTCGACAGCCTGACCGAGATCGGGACCGTCACCGAACTGGGGGCCGAGACCGCGCGCGGCGCCCTGGCGGCGGCCACCGGTCGCGGCCGGATGCGGATGACGGACCTGATGTCCAACGTCCGCGACGCCGGGCCGTCGGCGCTGCTGATCGTCGGCATCGTCAATTTCCTGGTCGGCGCCATCCTGGCCTTCGTCGGCGCGGTGCAGCTCCATAAATTCGCCGCCGATATCTATGTCGCCAGCCTGGTCGGCATCGCCGTGGTGCGCGAGATGTCGGCCGTCATGACCGCGATCATCATGGCGGGGCGCACCGGCGGCGCCTATGCCGCGCGCATCGCCACCATGCAGGGCAACGAGGAAATCGACGCCCTGACCGTCTTCGGCATTCCGGTGTCCACCTACCTGATCCTGCCGTCGATCCTGTCGCTGATCCTGACCATGCCCTTCCTGTACCTGTATGGCTGCCTGATCGGCATACTGGGCGGGTTCTGCGTCGCGATCGGCATGCTGACGGTAACCGGCGCGGGCTATTTCCACCAGACGATCAATGCCATCGCGCTGAACCAGTTCGAATTGGGCTTCATCAAGAGCATCTTCTTCGCCGCCCTGATCGGCCTGACCAGTTGCCGCATCGGCCTGCGGGCCGGACGCAGCGCGGCCGATGTCGGCATAGCGGCGACACGTGCGGTGGTGGTCGGCATCGTCGGCGTCATCGCGCTGGATGCGATCTTCGCCGTCATCGCCAACACGCTGGGGATCTGAGGCATGAGCGACATGCCCCCTGGCGGCGCGAACCGCGAAACCCTGATGTCGCTGCAGGATATCACGCTGGCGTTCGGGTCGAAGATCATCCAGCAGAACGTGTCCTTCGACGTCCGGCGCGGCAGCATCTTCGCCGTCATGGGCGGGTCGGGCTGCGGCAAGAGCACCATCCTGAAAAGCATGATCGGCCTGCTGCGCCCGCGCCAGGGCCGGTACCTGGTCGGCGGCGACGAATACTGGCAGGGCGACGACGCCCACCGCGTGGCGGTCAACCGCCGCTTCGGCGTGCTGTTCCAGAGCGCCGCGCTGTGGAGTTCGCTGACGGTGGGCGAGAACGTGGCCCTGCCGATGCAGATGTTCACGAAGCTCGACCCCGCCGCCATCCGCCGCCTGGTGGAGCTGAAGCTGGGCCTGGTGGACATGCTGCATGCCATCGACCAGTACCCCTCCGAACTCAGCGGCGGGATGAAGAAGCGCGCGGGGCTGGCGCGGGCCATGGCGCTGGACCCCGACATCCTGTTCTTCGACGAGCCCTCGGCCGGGCTGGACCCGATCACCTCGGCCCGGCTGGACGACCTGATCGTGAACCTGCGCGACGGGCTGGGGGCGACGATCGTCATCGTCAGCCACGAACTGCCCAGCCTGTTCGCCATTGCCGACGACGGCATCTTCCTCGACGCGCAGACCAGAACGCCGATCGCCCGGGGCGCGCCCTCCTGGCTGCGCGATCATTGCGACGATCCGCAGGTCCACGCCTTCATGCACCGCGAACGCCCCGAAACCCCGTCCGGGAGGACCGACTGACCCATGGCAAACAGACAGACAGCCGTCGGCGCGTTCGTCGTCGGAGGCGTGGCGCTGGGGATGGCGGCCCTGCTGTTCTTCGGTAATTTCCACTTTTTCGCCGGCACCCGACAGGCCGTGGTGATCTTCCAGGGATCGACCTCCGGCCTGACGGTGGGCGCGCCGGTTACGTTCCGGGGCGTGCGCGTCGGCGCGGTGGACGAGATTTCGATCACCTTCGACCCCAAGGCCCATGCCGCCTTCATCCCGGTCACGATCGAATTGCAGCCCGGCAAGGTGATGCTGAGCGGCGCGGACCACGGCCATCGCCCCCTGCTCCTGCAGGACCTGATCGACCATGGGCTGCGGGCGTCGCTGAACCTGCAGAGCTTCGTGACCGGACAATCGGAAATCGACCTGGATTTCGATCCGGCGTCCCCCGCGATGCTGCATCCCGACATCGCGACGATGACCGAAATTCCCACCCGGCAATCCGCCATCCAGAAGGTCCAGGAAACCCTGACCCAGTTGCCGCTGAAGGAACTGGCCGACAACGCCAATATCGCGTTGCAGAGCATCCGCCAGTTGTCCGAGCGGCTGGACCGCGACCTGCCGCCGCTGGTCGACAGCGTGAAGCAGACGTCGGACCATTCGCGGACCGCCGTCGACGCCGCCGCCCGCGCCATCGACGACCTGCAACGGCGCCTGGATACGACCCTGACCGGCATCGACACCCTGGCCTCCACCGGCACGCGCCAGCTTGACGCCCGGGGCGCCGACCTGCACGCGCTGCTGGTCAGTTCGGACCAGACGGTGATCCAGGCGCGCGAGGCGCTGGCCGGCGTGCGCGACATGATTTCGCCGCGTTCGGCCGACCGCGCCAACATCGACTCCACCCTGCGCGACCTGTCGGCCGCCGCCGCCGCCCTGCGCGGCTTCGCCAGCGACGTCGAGCGCAATCCGCAACTTCTGCTGATGGGACGTCGCCCATGATGACCCGCCCCCCTTCCCGCCCGTCGCGTCCCACCCATGCGGCCCGCATGGCGCTGTCCGCGCTGCTGCCGATGCTGGTGCTGGCGGGCTGCGCGTCGCCGCCGGTGCGCTTCTACACGCTGGGGGCGCCGGCGATCGCGACCGGCGCGGTGCCCGTCACCGCGTCCCCGCTCGCCACCGCCACCCCGGTCGTCGAGGTCGGGCGGATCGTCCTGCCGGATTACCTGGACGGGCAGGACATCGTGGTCCGCGCCGGCAACCAGATCGAACGCAGCGCCGGCGGCCGATGGGCCAGCCGCTTGTCGGTGGGGGCCACCGACCTGATTACCGCGCGCCTGGCGCAGGCCCGGACGGACCTGTTCGTCACCGACCAGCCCCAGCCCCTGCCGGCGACATGGCGCCTGACGGTGAATATCAGCCGGCTGGACGTGACGCGCGACGGCGCGGCGGCGCTGGACGCCGACTGGTCGATCATCCCGCACGACCCGCACCTGCCCATCCTGCGTAGCCGCGCCAGCCTCACGCAGTCGGGCTCCGCCGCCACCGACGGCGCGGTGGCGACCCTGACGCAGGCGCTGCTGGACAAGCTGGCCGACCGGATCGTGGCCGGCTGGCCCAAAGGATAAGCTTTCGGGGCATCAGGCCGATCGACAAAGGCAAGGGCCGAGGCCCTTGCCGGGTTCGGGCAGCGCCCGACCTTCCTACGGCGCAGCAGGCGCCGCTTCGGGCACGTGCGTGGCATAGCGGTCCCAGTTGCGGGACAGTTCGCGCACCACCACGCTGCCGACCTGATAGGCCGCGACGACCGATGGCAGGTAGCCGGAATAGCCGCCCTCGCTCGCCTCGGACTTCAGCAGGTCGGCCGCCGTCTGGCCCGGCGGCGGCATGTCGAAATTGCTGGCGGTCCGCAGCAGCAGCACGCGGTTCAGATCCACGCGCCCGGCCTGCGCCTGCAAGGACAGCGCCTGCATGAAGCCGACATCCTCCTCGGCCGTGGTGGCGAAAACGCCCTTGCCCTCGGTCCAGTAGCGCACCCAGCGCTCGGCCCAGTCATTCATCCGGGCGCCGACCCAGAAGGTCTCGCCCGACAGCGTATCGCCCAGCAGGACCGACGGGGGCGCCTGCGCGGGGACGAAGCCCTTGTACCGCGCGCGGATCGCCTTCAGCGCCGTGGTGTCCTCCAGCGGCAGCGAGCGCGTCAGGGCATAGGCCCAGCCGACCAGCCCCGGATTGAGCGTATAGGCCATGTCGCCCGACAGGGAATGCAGCGGCGGCACCGGCCGTTCGTCCGGGCGGCTGCCCTGCACGGGCGTATAGCCGTCGGGCCAGTCCGCCGGGATTTCACGCGCGTCGATCGCATGAGCCAGCCCCCCGTTGATGACGCGCGGCGCCCAGACCGCCGAGCCGACCGACCCGAATTTCGGGTCGATCCCGGCAATGCCCGCCAGCACGAAATAGGCCTGGCGCAGGTCGAAGCGCGGGTCGAGGACCAGGGCGGTGATGGCCGAGGCCATATGTTCCGGCCCTTCGCCGCTGGCGATGCCCAGCACCTGCAGGTCGGGGTTGTAGCGCATCACGCCATGCCAGGTGCCGGGGGCCGGCAGTTCCTGCTTCAGCGGCAGCTTCTCGACCCACGTCTGGAATTCGCCCGGCATGTCGCCGGTGTCCTTGCCGATCTCGAACGTGGTCACGACGACCACCCGCACCGGGATCGGCGCGGTGGCGGCGGCGGTGGCGGCCGCGCGCGCCGGGGCCGGGGCCATCAGGCCGGCCGCGATCCCGGCCCCCATCACGCAGGCCCCCATCATGCCTGTCAGGCGCACTGTCAGTTTCATCCGTTCCCCTCTTGCCGACCGGTCGCGGCCCCCCGGCCGCCCTCGCCGATCAGTCCGATCTCGAAATCATGAAGCCGCCGCTCCAGCTCCCATTGCAGGCGCGCCTTGTCGCTGCGGGCCAGCAGGTCGTGGCAGGCGCCCCGCGCCGGAGCCGGCCCGGCGGGCACGGCGGCGCAGGCCGCGACCATGCGGTAGGGCGCGGTGCTGCGCCACAGGCTGTCGCCCGGCACGAACGCATATTCCAGCCCGGCGCGCGACAGGTCGCGCAGCGCCCCGTACTCCAGCGCATAGGTCGTCGCCGCGCGTTCGTATTCCCGCGTCAGGTCGATGCGCGACACGCCCTCGTCATCCGTCGACAGGGCCACCGGAACGCCGGCGGCGCGATAGGCGGTGAAGGGATGGGCCGCGCCGGCGACGCCCAGGATGACGTCGTTGCTGGTCAGGTTGATTTCCACCATCACCCGGCGGCGCGCCATCTCGGCCATCAGCCCGTCCGGGTCGTCCTCATGCTCGATATCGACGCCATGGCCGATCCGCCGCGCCCCCGCGACCTCGACCGCCTCGCGGATATGGCCGCGCAGCCCCTCGGGCGGGACCAGCCCCGGCGCCAGCTCCCCGGCATGCAGCGACAGCTTCACCTGCGGGTCGCGACGGGCCAGCCAGCCGAACATACGCATGTGCAGGCTGTAGTCGCGCATGGCCACGGCATCGTCCTCGGGCGCCACGATGTTCACGCCCACGAAACGCGGATCGGCCTTGACCAGCGCATAGCCGAAATCGAGCTGCGGGAAGACCATGGCCGGCGGCATGGTGCGGACCGTCTGGTACAGGTAGCGCACCGCAACGCCGCACCCCGGCCGCGCCTGGGCGGTGCCGCAGCGCAGCACGTCGCGCATGCGCCCCTCCATCGCGTCCACCTCCTGCCGGGCCGCGGCCACCAGCGCGGGCAGCGCCGGCGCCATCGCCTGGTCGGCGGCGGCGAACCCCTCGTCGTGCAGCGGGTACTTCAGGCCCAGCCGCGCCACCGGCAGCAGTTGCGGCGAGACCATCAGTTCCAGATACAGGACATGGTCGCCCGCCGCATGGGTCACGGCCTCGGCCAGCATGTCGCCGCCATGCGTGGCCTCGACCGGCATGAAGCGCGCGAAGGTCGCGAAGAAATGGTCATGCCCCGACCGGTCATCCGCCGTGGGCACGAAATCGCGCATCGACAGCGCGTCGATCATCCGCGCCCGGTCGTCGGGGCGGGCGGCAAGGTCGCCGGCCGGCACCTGTCCGGGCGCGGGCGCCGGCGCGCAGGGGCCGGACAGGACGCGCCCCTGGCCGGGGGCCACGCACAGGCCGTCCCGCGCCGCCCAGTCCAGCAGGCTTTCGGCATAGATCGCCCCGGCCAGATGGTTGTGCAGGTCCGCCCCCTTGGGCATGGCGCGCAGCACGACCGCCAGGCGGTCGGGGTCGTGGCGGATGTGCTCGAAGGCCATATCCGCCGGGTCCGGCGCTGCAGCGGCGGGCATGACGGCCCAGGGCAGGAAGGCGAGGCCCCCGGCCAGGGCGCAGGCGACGGCGATTCGTGACATGCGGCCATGGTGGAGCGATCGATTCCAAAACGCAACAGGGCCCCGGGGGATCAGCAGTCGGGGGCCGCGTCCGGCCCGATGGGCCGGAAACGGGGCACACCCTCCACGTCCTCGACCCACATCGACAGGGGACGGACCCAGTAATCGCCCCCGGCCTCGCTGCGATAGGTGACCAGCCATTCCTCGGTCTCGGAATGGCGGCCGACGCACAGCAGGGTGTAAAGCCCGCCCTTGTAGTGCCGGTACAGCCCCGGCCGCGTCCTGTCGTCGGTTGCGGTCATGCGTCGTTTCCCCCCGTGATGCGTTGCCTGTTGCGTCTCGCCCCCCGCGCCGGCCGGGGCTATCATCGCGACGGCCGTGCCACGGCGGCCGGCACGAACCGACGGAACTTCATCGCATGAACCGCCTGCCCCGTCATATGCTTGCCCTTCTCCTCGTGACGGCGGCGTCGGCCCTGGACCGGCCCGCCGGGGCGGCGCCCGCCCAACACCCATCCCACACCGCCCTTCCCGATGGTCCGGTCGTGCTGACGCAGCAGCCGGGCACGGCCCTGGACCAGACGGCGCGCCGGCTCAATGCCGGCGACCTCGCGGCGGCGGCCAAGCGCGGCGACACGCCGGTGGTGCTGGTGGGCTCCGCGCCGCTTTCGACCCGGCCGGGGGAAACGGCGCTGTTCGTGCAGTTGCAATCCGCCGCCCTGTGCGGGTCCGCCGGATGCGCCACGTCGGTCTACCTGCAAAAGGGCCATGGCGAGTGGAGCAAGGTGCTGGATTCGGTCAGCGGCCCGGTCTCGCTGTCGCGCCGGACCCACGGCGGCATGCACGACCTGGTCATCAACGGGACCGATCGCTGGGTCTGGAACGGCCACGCCTATCGCGACACCATGCCGGCCCCGCCGATGGACGATCTGCGCCGCTCGATCGAACGCTACCAGGCGCAGCATCCGAAACCGCACTGACGGGATGGGCGTGGAGCGGGTGAAGGGAATCGAACCCTCGTATGCAGCTTGGGAAGCTGCCGTTCTACCATTGAACTACACCCGCGGCGCTGACGCCCTATAGCCCAGCGTCGCGGGCGATGCAATCCGTCCAGGCGGGCCGCAGGCAGGCAGGCCGCGCCGGACGCGATGGTTGACGACGCCCGCCCAGATCCGCAATAACCCTGTCGTCCGGCGTACCTTGCGGTTTGTCCGGGCCCTCGTGATTTGATCGGCCGGCTTGCGACGAGGTTAAACAGACGCGCTAAAGAGGCCTGACTCCGCCACAATCCCGGGGGCGTCACGGTTTCCACGGTCGGATAGCCGCGTCGGGGTGGGCCGGAAGGCCACAGCCTCGGCACTTCTGACGATTCTGTTCCGGGAGCTCCTGATGAGCAACGACCCCACCGACACCGCCTACCGTCCCGCGACGCGCCTTCTGCACGCCGGCATCGAGCGCACCCCCTTCGGCGAGACCAGCGAGGCGATGTTCCTGACGTCGGGTTTCGTCTACGACAATGCGGAGCAGGCCGAGGCGACCTTTACCGGCGATGTCGTCCATTACCAGTACAGCCGTTTCGGCAACCCCACGGTCGCGGCGCTGGAACGGCGCCTGGCGGACCTGGAGGGGGCCGAGGCCTGCATCGCGACCTCGACCGGCATGGGCGCGGTGTCGTCCGCCCTGCTGTCGCACGTCAAGGCCGGCGACCGGGTGGTGGCGTCGCGCGCCCTGTTCGGGTCCTGTCACTGGATCGTCGCCAACCTGCTGCCGCGCTACGGGGTCGAGACGGTGTTCGTCGATGGTGGCGACCTGGCCGGGTGGGCGGCCGCGCTGTCCCGGCCCACGGCCGCCGTGCTGCTGGAAAGCCCGTCGAACCCGATGCTGGAAATCCTGGACATCCGCGCCATCGCCGACCTGGCGCACAAGGCCGGGGCCATTGTCGTGGTCGACAACGTCTTCGCCACCCCGCTGCTGCAGAAGCCGCTGGAACTGGGGGCCGACGTCGTCGTCTATTCCTGCACCAAGCATATCGACGGCCAGGGCCGCGTGCTGGGCGGCGCGGTGCTGGGCCGCCAGGACTGGATCGCCAACACCCTGCAGCCGTTCACGCGCAACACCGGCAACGCGCTGTCGCCCTTCAACGCCTGGGTCATGCTCAAGGGGCTGGAGACACTGACCCTGCGCGTCCGCGCGATGACCGAAAACGCCGCCGCCGTCGCCGATTACCTGGCCGGGGCCGAGGGGGTCACGCGGGTGTTCTATCCCGGCCGGCCGGACCATCCGCAATACGAACTGGCGCAACGCCAGATGACGGGCGGATCGACCCTGGTCGCCTTCGAGGTCGCGGGCGGCAAGGCCGGGGCGTTCGCCTTCATGAACGCCCTGCGGCTGATCGCGATTTCCAACAACCTGGGCGACGCGCGGTCGATGGTCACCCATCCCGCCACCACCACCCACATGAAGATCAGCCCCGAGGACCGCGCCCAGCTTGGCATCACCGACGGCGTCATCCGCTTTTCGGTCGGGCTGGAAGACGCCGAGGACCTGAAGAACGACCTGGCCCGCGGCGTCGTCGCCCTCGGGCTTCGCTGACGCCCGCAGGCAGGAACCCGCCATGGCCAACGACAGACCGCCTCCCCCCCGGATGGATCCCGACCCGGACGCCGTGCTGTCCGAGGCCATGGAAAACGCGCCGTGCTACGACGCGACGACCGACGCGATCCGCGTGACCGTCCGCACGTTCTGGCTGGACGACCAGTCCCAGCCGGACGCGCACCGCTTCACCTGGGCCTATCGCATCCGGATCGAGAATCACGGCGCCGAGACGGTCCAGCTTCTGCGCCGCACCTGGGACATCACCGACGGCTCGGGCCGGATCGAGCATGTCCATGGCGACGGCGTGGTCGGCGAACAGCCGGTCCTGGAACCCAGCCAGGCGTTCGAATATACCTCGGGGGTGGCGTTGCAGACGCCCACCGGCTTCATGCGCGGGCTGTACCACATGATCCGCCCGCACACGCACCAGCAGTTCGACGTCCAGATCCCGCCCTTCAGCCTGGACTGTCCGTATCACCCAGCGATCATCCACTGACGCCCCTTCTCGCCCCTTCCATCTGACCCGCGCGCCTGTTCCCGGATGTTTTCGGGCGGCCGCCTTCCCGGCAAGACACAGTAATGACCTCCTCCGATACGTCCCCCCTGCCCCGTCCCTCGCGCGAGGAGGCGGAAGACGCGATCCGCACCCTGTTGCGCTGGGCCGGCGAGGACCCGTCGCGCGAGGGGCTGCTGGACACGCCCGGCCGCGTCGTGCGGTCGTACGAGGAATTCTTCCAGGGCTACGGCGACGACCCGGCCGCCATGCTGTCGCGCACCTTCGCGGAAGTGGAGGATTATGACGAGATCGTCCTGCTGCGCGACATCCGCTTCGAAAGCCATTGCGAACACCACATGGTGCCGATCATCGGCGTGGCCCATGTCGCCTACCTGCCCCGCACCCGCGTCGTGGGCATCTCCAAGCTGGCGCGGGTGGTCGAGACCTATTCCCGCCGGCTCCAGATCCAGGAACGGCTGACGGCGCAGATCGCCAACACGATCAACGACGTCCTGCAACCGCACGGCGTCGCGGTCATCGTCGAGGCCGGACATCAATGCATGACGACGCGCGGCGTGCATCGCCCGGGCGTGTCGATGGTGACCAGCCGCATGCTGGGCGTGTTCCGCAGCAATTCGGACACCCGGCGCGAACTGATGGCGATGCTCAACCGCCCGTCGGTCGCCAACGCCCACATCTAGGCCGTCACGACGCCGGGCAAAGCCGGGATCGTCGCGTTTCACGCCATCGGCCACTGCGGGCAGGCGAGCAAATCCTGCCAAGGGGCCTGTCCCGAATTCCGGATGTAGGGGGCAATAATGATTGCCTGATTTCAGGGATAAATTTGCCGCGAATCGGTTAAAGACAATTTGGTATGGTAAATATTATTTATTCTATTGACGTTAGACGAATATTGGCCTCATCGAGTTCACCCTTGCAGATCATATCCTTCACTATTGCAACGGATAAAGAAGGCGCTTTCGTCTTGGTGCGTTGATACTTCTCGTTGTCGATCTCGATAAAGGTCCTGGTTGACGCATCGAGATAGCCGTAGGCGCACAGATGCTGGTTACGCACATCGGCCATGACGGCAACGACATGATAACGCCTCCTCCCGACCCAGTACTCGGCGACCGAGTCCTGATCGACTCCGGGGTAGTTGAAGGTCACCCCCCGAGAATGGAGATAATCGAAAACACCCCCCATCAGGGCGCTCATCAGCTTTTGTTTCTTTGGATTGAATTCGAATCCATAATAGAAATAATCCAGATAGATTTTTTCTTCCTTCGGGAGGGAATTCGGATTGACCCATCCCAGGATGCTCTGAATCGCAGAGGGCTTGGGCTTTGTCTTGACTGGCCGATCGCGGAAAATGACAGCCCCACGATGGTTGTAGAAGATCGGAATAATAACGTGTTTCGGACTATCATCCATGGGAAGGCCTCCTAAGTCTTGCAATATCAGACCTTTCCCATTCCCGGCAATGGTCTGACATCAAGTTCATCCATCAATACCAGTACATATTGAGGATGACTGCCAAGGAGGATGTCCTCCATTTTGAAATAGAGCCCGGCCTATTGAGAGGACAGGCCGATGAGGCGCAACCGTTTCGGCGGCACCGGGTCGCCCTGCCCAACGCGACCGCGGCGGGGCCCGCCGCAGGCCGCCCACGCTGGGCCAGGGCACCGAGGCGGTCAGGCATGACAGAACGAAAAATAAGTCTTGAATTATGTCTTACGATATACATATCATAAGACATGTTTAAAGATCACTTCTCCCCCCACCGCTTCCATCATATCCTCCACGCGATCGGGCAGGGCCGCGGTCGTCGCGGCTTCGGCCGGGGCTTCGGCCACGGGTTCGGACGAGGTTATGGCGGCGGCGATTTTCCGGCCGGCCGCAAGCTCAGTTCGGAGGAACTCCAACTGATCCTGCTCGCCCTTCTGGCCGGGCGTCCCGCCCACGGCTACGAACTGATCCGGCAGATCGAGGAACATTCCGGCGGCTTTTATGCCCCCAGCCCCGGTATGGTCTACCCGGCCCTGACCTACCTGGACGAGATCGGCCATGCCGCCGTGACGCAGGAAGGCAACCGCAAGCTTTATACCCTGACCGACGAGGGACGGGCTGACCTGGAAAGCCGCCGCGAGCAAGCCGATGCCATCCTCGAGACCCTGGCCCGTATCGGCAGCCGCATGGCCGAGGTCCGCGATGCGTTCGCAGGCGTAGACGCGCCGGACGGACCTGGCGGCGACGCGCTGCACCAGGCCCGGCACGCCCTCAAACATGCGCTGAGGCGCAAACGCGGCTGCGCCCCCGACGAAGCGCAACGCATCGCCGCGATTCTCGACCGCGCAACCGCCGAAATCCTCGGCAAGGCATGACGGCGCAAAGACGCGCATATTCCGCCGGTAGAACCGCATTGCATGAAAACAGCCGACGGACGGGCACGGCATCCCTAGGCGTCTGGCAAACCCGCCTTGCCGGGTAATTCGGCATCTATGCCCATCTCCCACGCCTGTTCCGGCAGATCTGGCGGTGCAGGCTGATGCTGTCGGTGTGGGAGAGACTTGGTCGAGTTCCCTATAACGCTGCCCATTCCCCATATGAAGCGGGCCGATCCGCCGCATGCGCTGGTGATTTCGAGCGCCGCCATTCTGGCGACCATGATCGTCCGGATTAATGGACAAAAGGCAGGCAAGCGTATCGCCGTCCTCTTGTCACGGGCTGGACAGCGTGAAGACGGGCGCAGGAGAACACGACCGCCCCCCCTTTCGGGGCGCTGAATGCCCGCTGACCGAATTCCGGAAAAGCCAGACCGCCCCTTCATAATCATCATTGAGATTGATCGACACGGCGAACCGTCGATGGAGATTCTGCAGGACGTCCCCGATTGCCGGGTCCGTGGAGCATAGGAAGAAAAACAGAAGGATATTGCGGCCGGGCTCAGTCGTGATCCAGGGCATGCTTCTCCCCAGAGCGGATATGGACAGCGAACCATAACAAGGGTTTCGACAGCATCAAGGCCATAGTTGTATATACAACTACGGCCATAAATTTGAGATCCGCCCATCAGAAGCACTCGGAACATTGCCGCCCAACGGATGATTTGACAGGGAAATTCAATTCAATACACTGATATAACTATATTTTTACGACTTTCGGTGGCCATGCAGATCCCTTCTCAGGACAAAGACGTCAAAAATGTGCAAGGACACTCAAAGGGGCGCTGAACGAATTTTCCAAAAAAAATATATTATTAATGCGTTGATTTAAAACGATAAATTATTACGTTTCAGCGCGCATAGACATATGATTCGTCATGTAAGGTAAAAAAATGAGTTGCATATGCAACATGTGGTGCCATTGTAACTTCGATATAAATTGATTCCGAGCAGGTGCCATGCCAACCGTCAAACGCCGTCATGCTTGTGTAGCTCTTTCCACCATGACGTTCCTGGCTTCGACGTCTCTCGCCGGGGCCACCTCGCCGACGCCGTCACACCATCGACTGCCCGCACACACGTCCAAAGTGCCGAAAGCGGGAGAGTCCCACACTGTCACGCCCGTTCATGCCGAGGTCATTTCGATCAATGCGGATGGTGCGAACGGAGCATACGGCAAGGTTCGCCATATCGCGGGCGGGGGCTTGATGGCCCTTCAGACAGGCGGCGACATGCGTAGCACCGTGACGTCCGAATATATCAACAAGCAGGCATCCACCACCACCGCCTACCAGGCCGTCTCCCTTACCCCCGGTGCCAATCTGGCCCAGAGCGATCCATACGGCTTTGCCGCGAATTCCATGCTGAGCGTGCGTGGACTGGGCGGAAATGAAATCGGCCAGGTGTGGGAGGGTATGCCGGTCAACGACATCGAAACCTATAACGGATATCCCACCTATTGGGCTGATGGGGAGGACATCGATTCCGTCAGTCTGACTCAAGGGTCTTCGTCCATTACGGCCCCTGTGGTCAACGCGTCCGGCGGCCAGGTCACGACCACGATGCGCGATCCTGCCCACAAGATGGGGGGCCTGATCGACTACAGCTATGGAACGCTGAATCTGCAGCGTTTCTTCGGCCGCTTCGACACGGGCGATATCGGGCACACCGGCCTGTCGGCCTATGTCTCGTTTTCCAACGGGACCGCGAAAAACTCTCTCGGTCCGGGCCGACAGATGCGGCGGCATATCGATTTCGGGTTCAAGAAGGAATTCGAGAACGGAGACCAGATGAAGCTGGTCGGCTCTTATGTCGACATGGATTACATGTATAATCCGAACCCGACGCTCGCCGACTGGCAGACTTCCGGCCGAAGCTATGCCTGGGCTGGCACATTCGCGCCGGGAAGCTCGGATTACTGGCTCCAGAACCGCTGGAAATGGGAGCAGATCATGATGAGCCTGCCTTCCGATTTCACGTTGCCGGGAAAGGTGAAGCTGAATGTCACGCCGTATTTCCTGTATGCGATGCAGAACTCGCCGGCATCTTCGACGCTGTCCCCCGACGGGAACTATTACGGAACACAGCCCGTCTCGGTGAACATTCCCAATTACGATGCATCGGGCGGCAGCGTGCGAAGCGATTACGTAGGGCTGCAATCCGTTGGCGGCTTCAACGCATCGCTTTCACGGACTTTCGGAATTCAGAAGGTCACACTGGGATATTGGTACCAGTATAGTGTCGATGACCTTTCGATGCCATTTTCTTCAGTGAATTCCGGCGGAAGTCCCAGTTCGGCATGGAGCTCCCAGGACATCACCATGGGCAACGGAAAGCCATATCTTGCCGAGAAGGAGCATACCGTCACCCAGACGAATGCCCTCTACCTGCAAGACGAGATTTCCCTGCTGCATGATCGGCTGAAGATCGTCGGCGGGATCAAGACATTGATGATAAGCAAGGCGGGGACCAACAGCCTTCCTGGCACGCAGTATCATGTGGGTGCGAACAATTTCCAGCCCCTGCCCCGCGTATCGCTGACATACAGGATCGACCCGCATAACCAGATCTTTATCAATGGCAGCACCAACACGTTGATGCCGATCGACGATACCCTGTACAATTTCTATTGGGGCGGAACGACATCGACACAGGGGAACCCGGCGATCCGCCCTGAATATTCGATCTCGGAAGAAATCGGATACCGGTATCAGGACAGCCTGTTGCATGCCAGCCTGGCGCTCTTCAATTACAACTTCACGAACCGTCAGGTGTCCAGCCTGACTTACGTCAACAATGTTCCGGTCTACTCAACGATTAATGGTGGCGGCCAGACCTCCCGCGGGGTGGATTTTGAAGCCGGCCTGATGCCGTTCCATGGCTTCTCGCCGTATATATCGGCGGAGTACCTGCATGCGAGTGTCGACAACAACATTCGTGTCGGAAACGACTATCTGCCGACGGCCGGGAAGACTGCCGTCCGCAGCCCGTCCTTTCAGGGATCGTTCGGTCTTGTCTACGATTACGGAAATTTCTTCGGAACCTTTTCGTTCAAATATACGGGGTCTCAATACTCCACGTTCATGAACGACGAAAAGATGCCCGCCTACAAGACCTTCAACCTGTCCCTGGGCTATCGCCTTCCGAATGTCTGGTTTGTCAAACATCCGGAAATCCGCGTGGCATTCATCAACCTGACGGATGAGAAAGTCCTGTCCGGCATTGCATCGCCCCAGCTCAATGCCCTGTCGACACGCGGAATTCACGGAACCACGATCGATGGCAGCTCGCCCGGATATTATATCGCGCCCCGCTTTACCACCGCGCTGACAGTGGCCGCCGGTTTCTGATCCTTCCGACATTTCGCCATTTTGAACAACGGAGACCTTACCGATGGTCAATGCATCTTCCCCGACTTCCCGCCTTGCCAACGATCGCGTTATCCGATCCGCCCATGGAGCCGAAATCACCGCCAGATCCTGGCAGACGGAAGCTGCCATGCGGATGCTGATGAACAATCTCGATCCTGAAGTCGCGGAGAAGCCGTCGGAACTCGTCGTCTATGGTGGCATTGGACGGGCGGCGCGGAACTGGGCCTGTTACGACCAGATCGTGGAGTGCCTGCGCGTGCTCGGCGATGAGGAAACGCTCGTCGTACAGTCGGGCAAGCCGGTGGGCGTCTTTCGGACGCATGCCAATGCCCCGCGTGTTCTGATCGCCAATTCCAATCTGGTTCCGCACTGGGCCAACTGGGACAAGTTCAACGAACTCGACCGGGCGGGCCTTATGATGTACGGCCAGATGACGGCGGGTTCCTGGATCTATATCGGCAGTCAAGGCATCGTCCAGGGCACGTACGAGACGTTTGTGGAAATGGGGCGTCAGTATTACGGCGGCGACCTGAAGGGCCGCTGGATCCTGACTGGCGGTCTTGGCGGCATGAGCGGCGCGCAGCCACTGGCGGCCGTGATGGCGGGCGCGTCCATGCTGGCGGTGGAGTGCGAACCCTCCCGCATTCAGAAGCGCCTCGAGACGGGCTATCTGGACCGGCAGGTCCAGGATCTCGATGAAGCCCTGCAGATCATTCACGAGGCTTGCGCCAAGGGCGAGGCCGTATCGGTCGGGCTGCTTGGAAACGCGGCCGAAGTGTTCCCCGAACTCGTTCGGCGCGGCATCCGCCCCGATGGCGTGACGGACCAGACGTCGGCGCATGATCCCCTGAACGGCTACCTGCCTGCCGGGTGGTCGCTGGACAAGGCTGCGGCGCTGCGTATTACGGATCCGGCGTCTGTGGAAAAGGCCGCGAAAGCCTCCATGAAGGCGCAGGTGGCCGCCATGGTGGCGTTCCATCGCATGGGGGTGCCGACCTTCGATTATGGAAACAATATCCGGCAGATGGCGCTGGAAGAAGGACTGGAGGACGCATTCGCCTTTCCGGGATTCGTCCCTGCCTATATCCGGCCCCTGTTCTGCCGGGGGATCGGCCCGTTCCGATGGGCCGCCCTTTCGGGCGATCCGGAGGACATCTACAAGACCGATGCCAAGGTCAAGGAACTGCTGCCGGACGACAGGCACCTGCATAACTGGCTGGACATGGCGCGCGAGAAAATCCAGTTCCAGGGCCTTCCCTCCCGCATCTGCTGGGTCGGCCTGGGGGACCGCCATCGGCTGGGCATGGCCTTCAACGAGATGGTCGCGAAGGGCGAACTGAAGGCGCCGATCGTGATCGGACGGGACCATCTGGACAGCGGCTCGGTGGCCAGCCCCAATCGCGAAACCGAGGCGATGCGCGATGGGTCGGACGCGGTTTCCGACTGGCCGCTGCTGAATGCGCTGCTCAATACGGCGTCGGGCGCGACATGGGTCTCTCTGCATCATGGTGGCGGCGTCGGAATGGGGTTTTCGCAGCATTCGGGAATGGTGATCGTCGCGGATGGAACCGAGGATGCCGCAGCCCGGCTGGAGCGCGTTCTATGGAACGATCCTGCCACAGGCGTGATGCGCCATGCCGACGCGGGCTACGACATCGCAATCGCCTGTGCACACGAAAAAGGCCTGAACCTGCCCATGGTCACCAACAGCAAATAAGACGCGCGCGGCACGCCCCCCCCTTCCTCCCAAGGGCGGGCGTGCCTTCTTTGGCATGACAGGAAAATTGCGATCATCATGACAGGCATGCGGGCCCTCGGTCATTTTCCCGGACGGACGTTACTTCTTCTTTCGCTCGGGCTGAGCATCTGCTCGGGATGCGCGTATCTCGGATCGTCCGTCATGCCGTTCCAGATCGATGCCCTGATGTCGGGGCTGCACCAGTCGGCCAGCCGCGCCGGCATGTTCGGCTTCTTCGAGATCATGTCGTTCGCGATTTTCATGATGCTGCTGTCGCGGCTGAAACCGCGCTTCTCCGTCGTCGCGACCGCCTTTCTCGGCGCGGGCCTGGCCATCATCTCGTCCTTGCTGACCGCCAGCGGTCCCACATCCTCCGTCTGGACATGGGGCTGTGCGGTGATCTTCGGACTGGCCGAGGCCCTGCTCGGGCGATCCTATGTCTGTGCTGCGTCCGCAAGCGACAATCCCGAGCGGATGTACGCGATTTCGAATGGTGGCGGGCTGCTGGTGCTGGTGGCCGTGATCGATGCGATCCCTTACGCCACGCGGACCTTCGGGGATCTGGGGGTGTTCGTCGGCATCGCGGCAATCGTCGCGTGCATCGCACCCTTCATGATGACGCTGCGTCATGCGCCCGCAGCACCAATCGTTCAGAATACGGAAAAGCTGCGCCTGACACGAGGGGCCGTCGCCCTGTTGTTCATCTGGGTCGGGTCTTCCCTCGGTTCCAGCATGGCATGGTCGTTTGCCGAGCGCGTGGGCCGGTCCATTCAGCTGTCGGCGGACTATATCGTCCTTCTCTCGACCGTGGGCATCGTCTCCAGCGTCGTGGTGAGTCTCGTGGCCGGCGCCCTGACGCGCCGTCTGCCGCGCGAGATCATTCTGCCACTGACACTCGTGGGAACCGGGATAGGAGGGCTCCTTGCCTGCTCGGCCTGGAATTCCTGGAGCTATACGATCGGCGTGATCGTCTACTGGAACTGTTCGATGCTTTCCTACGCATGGCTTCTGGGCAGTGCGGCAGCCCTGGACCATACGGGGCGGCTCGGCACGTTCTGCGGCGGCATGGACCGCATGGGATACGCACTGGGGGCCCCGCTTGGAGGGCTGATCGTCGACCACACGTCCTTCATGATGCTGGGGATCGCGGGATGCGCGGCCTGTATTGTCAGCATCCCCTTCGGGTTACCGGTTCTGCTGAAGGAAATCCGTCACCCCGGCATCGTGGAGCAACCTGCCCCCCCCATCGCAACGCCCGGCGCTTCCCTCGCCTGTCGGGGGGGAGAGGCTCAGGGCGGAGACTGAACCGCCATCCATGCCTCCAGCCCCGCGATATCGGCCGCCAGGGGACGATCCTCTTCATAGAAGGGAACAATCGCCCTGACCGCGCGGTACAGGGCTGCCGTGCGGGGCGAGATCTCATCGGCAAGATCGGCGAGGTCGATGGCCTGGCAGAGAGCCAGAAGCTCGATAGCGAGAATGGACCGGGTATTGGCGAGCACATCGTACGCCTTGAGGGCGGCCGGTGTCGCGTGAACGAGAATATCCTCCTGAAGGCCGGAGGTAATGCCCCCATCCAGACTGGCGGGAAGCGCCAGACGCCGGTTCGCTCCCACCAGGGATGCCGCGCTATATTGCGCGATCATGAAACCGCTTCCTGTTCCGGAATCGCTCGACAGGAAAGCCGGGAACGGGCTGGTCAGAGGATTGACCATACGATCGAGGCGCCGTTCGGACACCGCCCCCAGGGATGCGAGCGCGATGGCGGCCTCATCCATGACACGCGCGATGCTGGCCCCGACCGCATGCGCCTCCGAGAACGCGCCAATGCCGGTGTCGTCTTCGATGATGGCGGGGTTGTCCGAAAGGCTGCGCAACTCCTGCCCGACAGTCTGATGGATGCTTTCGAGCGCATCATGAACGGACCCGTGAATCTGCGGAATGGCACGAAGGCTGAGGGCGTCCTGTACGCGTTGCCCCTTGGCCTTCGCAATCCTCACCGAACCCGCGAGGTCGTGGTTGAGCGCCCGCGCGACCTGCCTGTGTCCCGACATGATGCGTAATCCGGCGGATCGGGGGTCAAACGCGTTCTGCTGCCCGCCGAGAACGTCAAACGTGGCTGCCGCGATGCGGTCTGCCCACTGGAGACAGGACCGGCCCTCCTGGGTGACAAGACTGGCGACCCCCGTGGCACAGGACAGCCCGTTGACCAGGCAAAGCCCTTCCTTCGCTTCCATTACCAACGGTTCAAAGCCCAGGCGTTCGAGAACCGCAGCGGCGGGCTGAAGCGCGTTGCCGACGTCAAGCTCTCCATGGCCGATCAGCGTCAGGGAAATATGCGCCATATGGGTCAGATATCCCACCGAGCCGTCTCGGGGCACGACCGGCAGGCAGTCATGGTTCAGAAGCGCGACCAGGCGTTCGACGATGCCTTCCCGCAACCCGGAATAACCCAGACAATATTCATTGACAGCACACGCGATGATGGCGCGGGTGGCTTCACGACCGAGAGGGCGCCCTATGCCCGTGGCATGACTGAAAAGGATCTTGCGCGAAAGGATGGATTGTTTTTCAGGCGTGATCCGCGTGTCCGACAATCCGCCGACGCCCGTATTGAGGCCATAGGCAGAAGCCGCGCCGTCCACCAGGACGCGCAGGCGCCCGTGTGCATCCCGCAGTCTTTGCCGCGCCGCGTCAGAAAGACGGATCTTCTTCCTTTTCCAGGCGATGTCGTACACATCTCGCGGGGCAAGAGGCTGATCGAGCAGGATTTCGGACATGAGACGCCTGGATTTATTGTATAGACAACCATAATCGGCATGCATACCGAACGTCAATCCGTACGCTTCACTTCTCTTGCCATTGTCCGGAGGCTTTCCCGTCAGGGGCGATAGCGCCCCCCGAAGCTGTAGCGGTTTCCGGAATAGGTAAAGATACCCTTCATGACAACGCGTCCATCGACCCATGTCCGACGGATCAGCTGCAAACAGGCTGCGGGTTTATCAAGTTGCAGAAGTGTGCAGATGTCCAGTGGCGGCGTCACGGCGAATACGACGTGTTCGATTTCTTCCGGCCCCGCGATTCCGTAAAGGTGACGATGCGGGTTTGTCTGGGCAAAATCCTGCTCCAGATAATCCGGTGCAAAGTGCGGAGAGACATAGCGCTCTTCCATCTGAATCGGAAGATCGTCTTCGTAATGGACGATCAGCGAGCGAAACAGGCGTGCTCCGGGCCGCTGTTCGAAGGCCGTCGCCAGATCGCTGTCGGCGCGGACAGTCTCGACGGCGATCACTTCGGCGCGATGCTGATGCCCGCTTGCAACGATGTCGTCGACAATATCGCGGATTTCCAGCAGTTCGACGCGATTCGCCGGCTGCGCCACGAATGTCCCGACCCCCTGGGCGCGACGGACGATGCCGTCCGCCGTCAGTTCACGCATGGCGCGGTGAATGGTCATCCGCGATACGCCCAACTGTTCGACAAGCTCGTGTTCGGATGGCAGGCGATGACCGACCTCCCACTCTCCGCGATCGATTCGCTCGATGATGAAAGCCTTCACCTGCTCGTAACGCGCGACCATCTTCGCCTTGTCCAGGGTCTGCGACACGTCTCCCCTACCTTTTCATCTCTCGAGGACTGATCCGCCACCTGTTGGCGAAAGACCATTTTTTGTCGTGCCAGGTTATTGTACTTACATACGAGGCACACCCATAAACAGGCACATGGATATATGAAGCCAGATCCGGAAAATGACAATCTTTTCCCATCGGCCCCATACGCGGAAGCAATTTCCAGCCAGCCCTCCCGGCTCTGGAAAAATGGCGGCGGCCTGACGAAGGTCATTGCGGATCATGCGGACTGGCGGCTGAGCGTTGCCGATATCAGCCGGGATGGCGCCTTTTCCCACTTTCCAGGAATCGTACGGCACATCGCCCTGCTGGAAGGGGCGGGAGCCCGCCTCTCGCTGTCGGATGGGACGAAGCGCGATATTGCCGGAACTGGCGATGCCCACACGTTTTCGGGCGATCTTTCGGCGGATGTGGCGCTGGTCTCCGGGCCGGTCAGGGTCGTGAACCTGATGCACCCGCCATCCCGTCCCTATCGTCTGGAGGCTGTACAGGCCCCCTGCCAGTGCGTGGGGGAAGCATCGCTTGCCGGCGCGCTGGTCGTCGTGCGCGGACGCTGGGTTCTCGAGACCGCATCGGGCCGCAAGCAGAGCTGTCAAGCAGGCGAATTCCTCCTTCTTCCCGAAGGGACGGGTGGCATCCTGAGCGTCGAGGATGGGGACGACCCGCTGCTGTACCGGGTGGCCCCCATCCGGGCTCAGGCCTGAGGGGCCGGTCGCCAGGCCACTGCGGTATCGATCAGTCTTTCAATCGCCCCGGAGAGGGTGGCCGCGGCCTGAAGATCGATGGGCCAGGGATCGTTCTCAGACGCGAGATATGTCGATTGTGCGATTTCCAGTTGCACGGCATGGATACCCGTCTCGGGCCGGCCGTAATGACGGGTTGTATGGCCGCCTTTGAAGCGTCCATCCCGCACATGCGAATAGGACGCGAGCCCCTCCGCGCAGGCCAGGACGTCCCGTGCCAGGGAAGGCGCGCAGGATTGGCCGCTATTGGTTCCAAAATTCAGATCCGGCAACCGGCCTTCGAACAGCCGCGGAATTTCGGAGCCGATCGAATGGACATCCCACAGAATGGCCCATCCGCACGCTTCGCGCAGGCGGTCCAGTTCGTTCCGGATCGCGTCGTGATATGGTTGCCAGTAGCGTTTCGTGCGTTCGGCGACCTCGGCCGGCCCCGGTTCCCGACCTTCGGAATAGATGGGCTGCCCGTCGAAACCCAGTAGCGGTACCAGGCCGGTACTCGGGCGCCCCGGGTATAATGCCGCGTCGTCATGTCCACGGTTGAGATCAACGACATAACGCGAGAAATTCGCACGCAGGACACCGATCCCCCTGGACAGGGCGAACGCGTATAGGTGCTCCATGTACCAGTCGGTATCGGGTAGCCTTTTTCCCCTTGGGGTCATCCGATCTTCCATTCCCGGCGCCAGTCGGTCGCCCGCATGGGGAATGGTGATGAGGATGGGGAGATGACCGGGCGTCAGGGAGAAGATGTTCGTCATGGGTTCGATCCGAAAACTTCTGTCAGGCGGACATCAGGTCGCGAAGTGACGCACGAAAGGCGTTTGTAATGCGCTTTTCGTCAGGGTGATGTCCATCAATGATGCGCCAGCGCCCGTCCGACATGACATGCCGGACAGGCGGTCTGGAGGTTGCGAAAATGGCTGAGTCGAGAAGATCGTCGCCCTCGAGGTCCGGGAGGGAAAGGGCGTCCTCGTCGATCACGCATAAATCCGCGCGGGCGCCGGGTACGAGCCCGGCGACCGGCAGCCCACAGGCTTGCGCGCCGCCCTTGAGGCTTTGCTGGAAAAGCCAGCCTCCGATCGAGCCTTTCCGGCCGGCCGGAAGAGCGACGCATCGTTTCTGCCAGTTGAGGCGCAGGCCATATTCCAGCAGACGCAGTTCTTCCCAGGGGCTGATGAGGACGTTGCTGTCACTTCCGATCCCGAAGTGGCCACCCTGATCGACATAGGACTCGAATGGAAAGATGCCGTCTCCCAGATTGGCTTCCGTAATGGGGCAGAGCCCGGCCACGGCCCGCGAACTCGCGATGGACGTCACCTCGGCTTCTGAAAGGTGGGTGGCGTGCACCAGGCACCAGCGCTCGTCCACAGCCAGATGGCTCATCAGGTAATCGACGGGGCGCTGCCCCGTCACGGCAAGGCACGCATCCACTTCGCGCTGCTGTTCCGCAACATGGATATGGATCGGCGCGCCGGGGCCGGCGACATTCAGAAAGTCGCCGATGGACTGGATATCGACGGCTCGCAGGGAGTGCAGCCCTATGCCGACATGCACCAGGTTCGACCCGCGCCAGTGGGACCGGATGTCGGACACGATGCGCGCAATCCTGTCGGGGTGGCCCGCAAAACGTTTCTGGGCATCGGCCAGAGGACTGCCATCCAACCCGCCACGCGCATAGAGCGTGGGGAGAAGCGTGATCCCGAGACCCGCGTCGGTAGCGGCTGCGACCAGGCGGCTGGACATTTCGGCAGGGGATGCGTAGGCGCGGCCATCGACCTCATTGTGGAGGTAGTGGAACTCGGCTACCTGTGAATACCCGGCCTTGAGCATCTGCATATACAGGAAGGCCGCGACGTTCTGCATCTGCTCCGGCGAGATCCGGTGGGCCAGTTGATACATGAGCGTGCGCCAGGTCCAGAATGTATCGTCCGGATTCTGTCTCTTCTCGGCCAGTCCTCCCATCGCACGCTGAAAGGCGTGGGAGTGAAGGCTGATCTGCGGAGGCACCACCACGTCGAACCGCTCTGCCCCGGCTTGAGGGGCGCTGTCCGGAAAGATTGCTGAGAAGGTTCCATCCTTCCCGACGGCGATCGTGACGTTCCGACGCCACCCGTCGGGCAGCAGGGCCTGTTTTGCAAACAATTCGGTCATCACGAAATTCCAGGTTGCACGGCATGAAGGCACATGGCGGCATGCCCTCTGTTCACTCTGTTCCGGGCGGGATCATAATGGGATTGACTGATATGTATATACATATATTAACAAGTTCGGACAATACGGAGCGGAACCATGTGGGACACCCTGTGGCTCGATGTTCATCTGGCAACGGGCGATGACAGGCTCATCACGTCCGGGGATGGATATGGATGCATCCATGACGGTGCCGTGGGCATCCACGACGGTGCGATCTGCTGGGTAGGATCGCGCGCGGACCTACCCGGAATACCCGACGGCCTGGCCCGCAAGGTGGAACATGGTCATGGTGGATGGCTCACTCCGGGCCTGATCGACGCGCATACCCATGTGGTGTTCGCCGGAGATCGCAGCCAGGAATTCGCCGAACGCCTGAATGGCGCATCCTATGAGGACATCGCCCGCAAAGGCGGCGGCATCCTCTCCACGGTAAAGGCAACCCGCGCGGCATCCGAGCAGCAACTCCTTCAGGTTTCACTGAAACGGGTGGAGCGGATGATTCAGGAGGGGACGACCTCGCTGGAGATAAAATCCGGATATGGCCTGACGCTGGCCGATGAATTCAAGCAGTTGCGGGTTGCCCGCGCGATCGGCAAGACATTGCCCGTACGCGTCCATACGACCTTTCTGGGGGCGCACGCGGTTCCCCCCGAATATTCGGGACGTGCGGACGATTACGTGAC
Organism: Gluconacetobacter johannae; assembly: GCF_014174305.1. Classification (GTDB taxonomy): domain Bacteria; phylum Pseudomonadota; class Alphaproteobacteria; order Acetobacterales; family Acetobacteraceae; genus Gluconacetobacter; species Gluconacetobacter johannae. The sequence continues at coordinate 41,825 of NZ_JABEQH010000027.1, forward strand.
GTTCCTGGCCGATGAGCTTCTGCCCAGGCTTCACGAGGAAAATCTGGTCGATAGCGTCGACGCATTCTGCGAGACTATCGCCTTTTCACCCACGCAGACCGAATTCCTGTTCGAAACGGCACGGAAGCTGGGCCTGCCGGTCAGAATCCATTCGGAACAACTCTCGCTCAGTGGTGGAACCGCCCTGGCCGCGCGCTATGGCGGCCTGTCGGCGGATCATCTGGAATATGCGGATGAAAATGCCGTCATGAGCATGGCGCACCATGGAACCGTGGCGATGCTCCTGCCGGGGGCGTTCTACTTCATCCGGGAGAAGCAGCTCCCTCCCGTTGATCTGCTTCGCAAACATAATGTCAGCATTGGTCTGGCAACGGACTGCAATCCCGGAACGTCCCCTGTTCTGGGCCTGACATCCGTCATGAACATGGGTTGCACGCTGTTCCGGCTGACTCCCGAAGAAAGCTTCCGGGCGGTCACCTCTGTCGCGGCCCGCGCTCTCGGAATCGAGCACGAAACCGGGATGCTCCGCGAAGGTCTGCGGGCGGACATGACTTTGTGGGATGTTACCGGGCCACATGAGCTGTCTTACTGGGTCGGCGGTATCCGGCCTGTCCGACGCATCTATGGCGGCTTGGGATAAATATCTTTCCATCCAGCTCGGGCTGGAACGTCCAGTCGGCGGCGTTTCAGTTGATCTGCTCCCGGTAAACTGGATCGTTTTTGGTTAGATGTTTAGTCCCGGGATTTGATGATGCGGATTTTGTATGAACCGTGATGGTTCTCTTTCCCACTGCTGCGATCTACGCCCGCAAGGTCGGCCGCCTGACCGACGCCCTCAACCGGCCTGAGGAACGGCTGGAAGCCGCCGAGGCGCTGCGGGCACTGATCGAGAAGGTGGTACTTACTCCCGGCCCGAACCGGGACGAAATCGACGCCATGCTGTATGGGGAACAGGGGGACGATCCTGACCTGGATCGAGCGGCAAGCCATTGGAAATGGTTCAAAACACGAACACTCCCGGAGCGTTGCTCACGGGAGTGTCGGTATCAGTGGTTGCGGGGATAGGATTTGAACCTATGACCTTCAGGTTATGAGCCTGACGAGCTACCGGGCTGCTCCACCCCGCGGTGGTAAAGGTGGACTGGAAGACCTGGCGGCGA
>NZ_JABEQH010000028.1 GCF_014174305.1 Gluconacetobacter johannae
GTAGCCCGCCACCATCCACACCACGGTGATGATGCAGCAGATGGCGAACGACTGCATGACCGTCGCCAGCACGTTCTTCTTGCGGACCATGCCGGCATAGAACAGCGCCAGCCCCGGAATGGTCATCATCAGCACCAGCGCGGTGCTGACCAGCATCCATGCCGTGTCGCCGGTGTCGATCGCGGGCGGGGCCGGGTCCGCGGCCAGTGCCGGGGCCGCCGCCATCAGCAGCGGGGCGGCCGCCAGCCCGGACAGGACGCGCGACGGAAGGCGGGCGGGGGTATGGGGACGGGTGGCGGTCACAGCGCGTCCTCTCCGGTCTCACGGGTGCGAATGCGGATGACGCTGTCGAGGCTGGAGACGAAGATCTTGCCGTCGCCGATCTTGCCGGTGTGCGCCGACTGCAGGATCACGTCGACAACCTGGTCGACAATGTCGTCGGAAACCGCGACCTCGATCTTCACTTTTGGCAGGAAGCTGACATGGTATTCCGCGCCGCGGTAGATTTCGGTCTGGCCTTTCTGGCGGCCGAACCCCTTCACTTCCGATACCGTGAGGCCCTGGATGCCCAGCGGCGTCAGCGATTCCCGAACGTCGTCAAGCTTGAAGGGCTTGATGATGGCTGTGACAAGCTTCATCGCGCCATGCCTCCTTGTTCCATGGTGATCCGTTTCCCGATCCGAATGATGATCCGAACTTCTATAACGGCAATACAAAATCCGTGCCATCCGTGAGCGAACTTGACGCAGGGGCCTGACTGGTGTGCCTTGCAGCCATCGAAAGCGGCGGCATCTGCCTGATTTATGGGCGGCAGCCCCGGAACGGATCACGGTTCCGACGGATTACGCCATCCGGAGGGCTATCACAGGACCACAGGCATGACCGAAGGCATGACGCCGTTTCCGACGACCGGACTCGACGCGGGGAAAGACGGCGACGGGGCGATCGGGGATGTCGATGTGTGCATCGTGGGCGCGGGACCGGTCGGCGCCACCCTGGCCTGCCGGCTGGCGGTCGGCGGGCTGCGCGTCGCCATCATTGATCGCGCCGCCCTGCCGCCGATGGAAGATCCCGGATTCGACGGTCGCGCCTATGCCATCGCGGCGGGGCCGCGCAACCTGCTGGACGCCGCCGGCGTATGGGGGCGGCTGCCGCAGCCGTCCTGCCCGATCGAGGAAATCCGCGTCTCCGACGGTCGCCCCGGCGAGGCCCCGTCCCCCCTGTTCCTGGAATTCGGCCGCGCGGACGCGGATCAGCCGTTCGGCTGGATGATCGAGGCCCGGTCCCTGCGGGTGGCGCTGAACGCGGCGCTGCACGCGTCGGACAACATCGTCGTCCTGGCCCCCGACGAGGCCGCCATCACCCGGACCGAACAGGGGGTGATGGTGCGGACCCGTTCGGGGCGGGCGTTCGGCGCGCGCCTGGCGGTCGCGGCCGAGGGGCGGCGCAGCCCCCTGCGCGAGCAGGCGCGGATCGGGATCACCCGGCTGCCGTACCATCAATGCGGGATCGTCGGTGCGGTGGCGCACGAGCGGCCGCACGGCAACCGTGCGCTGGAACATTTCCTGCCGGCCGGCCCCTTCGCCCAGCTTCCGATGGCCGGAACAGCCGATTATCCGAACCTGTCGGCCATCGTCTGGTCGGAAAGGGACGAGGTCGCCCGCCGCATGGTCGCCCTGCCGCCCGATGCCTTCGCCCACGAAATCCAGCGCCGGATGGGGGATTGGCTGGGACAGGTGACGCCGGTGGGGCAACGCTGGATCTATCCGCTGTCGGCGCAGTACGCCCAGCGTTACGTCGATACCCGGCTGGCGCTGGTGGGGGACGCCGCCCATGGCGTCCATCCCATCGCGGGCCAGGGACTGAACCTGGGCTTCCGCGACGTCATCGCGCTGGCGGACCTGCTGATCGCGGCTCACGCGCGGGGCGAGGATCCGGGGGCGCAGGCGCTGCTGCGCCGCTATCAGGCGCGCTGCCGCCCGGTCAACATGCTGATGCTGGCGGCGATGGACGGGCTGGAACGCCTGTTCGGCAACGACAATCCCATCCTGCGCCGGGCGCGCGACCTGGGGCTGGCGGGCGTGCATCGCCTTCCGGCCCTGCGCCGGGCCTTCGTCCGCCAGGCAATGGGCCTTTAGCCCACCCCTCTGGTCCTCCCCCTCTGGTCAATGGGGGGGACGGGTTCCCATATCGGCTGTTCCGTGCAACCGTCAGGTCCGTCATGCCCGATACATCCACGATATCCCTTCCGGGTTCCCGCGCGGGACGCCCCGTCGCAGAACCCACGCTGTCGGCTGTCGATCAGCACCGGCTGTGGGAAGAACTCGCGCATGGGTGCGAGGGGTGTGGCGACCCGCTGGTGCGCGGCCTGCTGGCGACCGGCATCCGCAAACATGCGACATTCGCCAATGCGCTGGCGGCGCTGATCGGGCGGAAGCTGGGCGACCGGTCGGTGGCCGACAACGCCCTGTTCGAACTGGTGATCGAAGTCTTCTTGGCCGACCCCGAGATCGTGGCCGCCGCTGCCGCCGACCTGGTCGCGATCCGCGAGCGTGACCCCGCCACCGCCGACTACGCGACGCCGTTCCTGTTCTTCAAGGGCTACCACGCGGTACAGAGCCATCGCGTGGCGCACTGGCTGTGGCAGGCCGGCCGCCGCCATCTGGCGCTGCATCTGCAAAGCCGCGCATCCGAACTGTTCGCCGTCGATATCCACCCGGCGGCGCGGCTGGGGCGGCGGATCCTGCTCGACCATGGTACCGGGATCGTGATCGGCGAGACCTCGGTGCTGGAGGACGACGTATCGCTGCTGCAGGGGGTGACGCTGGGCGGCACCGGCAAGAATGTCGGTGATCGCCACCCCAAGGTCCGGCGCGGCGTCCTGATCGGCGCGGGCGCCAAGATCCTGGGGAATATCGAACTGGGCGAGGGGGCGAAGGTCGGCGCGGGCTCGATCGTCCTGGAATCGGTGCCGCCGTTTACCACCGTCGTCGGCAACCCGGCCCGGCCGGTGGGCACGCGCCATTCCGCGCTGCCCGCCTTCACCATGGACCAGATGCTGCCCCCGATCGACTACATGATCTGACGCGGAATCCGAATATCAGGCGTTTCCGTCTGGACATCCCCGGCGCCGGGCCAAACACTGCCGGGTGGAAACGTCTGAAAAAAGGAAACACGGCATGAGGGCTGGGGATCGTATCGCGTGGCTGATGTCGCTGACGGTATGTGGGGGGCTATATTCCGCCGCGGCCATGGCGGCGCCGGTTCTTCTGGATCATGCGACCCTGATCGACGGGACGGGGGCCGCGCCGCAGCCCGATAGCGCGATCCTGATCCAGGACGGGCATATCGCGGCCGTGGGGCATAGCGGGGCCGTCGTGATGCCCCGGGGGACCAGGACGGTCGATCTGTCCGGCAAGACGGTCCTGCCCGGCCTGATTTCGGACCACAGCCACACCGGCCTGGTCAAGGGCACGAAGGTGGATGCGTCGAACTATACGCGCGACATCATCCTGGCGGCCCTGAAACAGTACGAACGGTACGGCGTGCTGACGGTCACGTCCCTGGGCCTGAACAACTCGCCGTTGTTCGACCAGTTGCGGCAGGAACAGCATGCCGGCAGCAATCCCGGCGCCGACCTGTTCGGCGTCGATCAGGGGATCGGCGCGCCCGACGGGGTGCCGCCGCAGGGCATGTTCCATCTGGGGCCCGACCAGATCTATCGCCCCACCACCGAGGCCGAGGCCCGCGCCGCCGTCGATCGCATGGCCGACGAGGGCACCGACCTGGTGAAGGTCTGGGTGGACACGTTCCGCAACGGCGTGCCCGGCGCGAAGGGCTACCCGAAGCTGGACCCCGCGATCTATCGCGCCGTGATCGCCGAGGCCCACGCGCGCGGCAAGCGGGTCGCCGCCCATATCCACGATCTGTCCGACGCCAAGGCGCTGGTCGAGGCCGGGGCCGATATCATCGCCCACGGGGTGCGCGACCAGCCGGTCGATACCGATTTCATCATGCTGATGGAACAGAAGGGCGCGTGGTATGTCGCGACCCTGAGCCTGGACGAGGCGAATTACATCTTCGCCCAGCATCCGGAATGGCTGGACGATCCGGTCCTGTCGGCGGCCCTCAGCCCCGAACTGCGCGCGCAGTTCGCCGACCCGGCCTGGCGGGCAAAGGTGCTGGCGGCCCCGCTGAGCGCCGCGTCCAAGGCGGCGCTGGCGGTCAACGAACATAATCTGCTGACCTTGTACCGGGCGGGAATCCGCATCGGGTTCGGGACCGATTCGGGTGCGTCGCCCACCCGTATTCCCGGTTTCGCCGAACATCGGGAGCTGAAGCTGATGGTCGATGCCGGCCTGACGCCGCTGCAGGCCCTGACGGTGGCCACGGGCAATGCCGCCGCCCTGCTGCACCTGTCCGACCGGGGCGTGATCCTGCCCGGCCGCCTGGCCGACCTGTTCGTCGTGTCCGGCGACCCGGCCACCGACATCACGGCCGTCGACAGGATCGAGCAGGTCTGGCATCGCGGGGTGAAGACCGACGGACCGCTGGTCGCGCGATAGGCCCGCGCCAGCCAGGCCGCGGATCAGGAGCGACATGCCGCATATCGTGGTGATTGGTGGAGGCCCCGCCGGCCTGGCCGCGGCCGGCGAACTGGCGGGCCGGGGCTGCGCCGTCACGGTGCTGGAGCGCATGCCGACCGTCGGGCGCAAGATCCTGATGGCCGGGCGGGGCGGGCTGAACCTGACCCATTCCGAACCGTTCGACCGTTTCGTCACCCGCTATGGCCCGGCCCGGCCGTGGCTGGAGCCCGCCCTGCGCGCCTTTGCGCCGGACGACCTGCGCCGATGGGCCGAGGATCTGGGACAGCCCTGTTTTACCGGCAGCAGCGGCCGGGTCTTCCCCCAGGCGATGAAGGCGTCGCCGCTGCTGCGGGCATGGGTCGCCCGCCTAAGCGGGCTGGGGGTGGATATCCGCACCCGGCATGACTGGACCGGCTGGGACGCGGCGGGCCGCGTCACCTTCACCGGGCCGGACGGCGCGGGCGCCATGTCGGCCGATGCCGTGCTTCTGGCCCTGGGCGGGGCAAGCTGGCCGCGCCTGGGGGCGGACGGGCGATGGACCCGCCTCCTGGCCGAACGCGGGGTCACCGCAGCACCTTTCCGGGCGGCCAATTGCGGGTTCGCCACCCGTTGGACCGAGGCCACGCGGACACGCTTCGCCGGCGAACCGCTGCGCGGCATCGCGCTGGCGATGGAGGGCGCGCTAGGCGCGCCCGTCCGGGGCGAGGCGGTGGTGACCGCCGCCGGGCTGGAAGGCGGGGCGATCTACGCCCTGTCCGCCGCCCTGCGGGACAGGATCGCGGCCCAGGGGCAGGCGCGGGTGCTGCTGGACCTGCGCCCCGACATGTCGCCGGATGTGGTCCAGGCGCGCCTGGAGCGGGTCCGGGGGCGCGAGAGCCTGTCGAACACGCTCCGCAAGGCGCTGCGCCTGCCGCCGGTGGCGGTGGCGATCCTGCGCGAGGGGGCGGAGGGGGCGCCGCCGCGTGATACGGCGGGGCTGGCCCGGCTGGTCAAGGCCGTGCCGGTGACGCTGCTGGCGCCCGATTCGCTGGATCGTGCGATTTCGGTAGCCGGCGGCATCCGGGCGGCGGACGTCGATGCCCGCTTCATGTTGCGGGCCCTGCCGGGTGTCTTCGCGGCGGGCGAGATGCTGGATTGGGAAGCCCCCACCGGGGGTTATCTGCTTCAGGCCTGCTTCGCCACCGGCCGCGCGGCGGCGGCGGGCGTGCTGGACTGGTTGCAGGAAGGGGCCAAGGAACGGTATCCGTCCACCCCATGACGGTTGCGATCACGATTGGGGAAGTGCGGGGCGGCGGGCCTGCCGTGATGGATCTGGCGGAACTGCTGTCCACGCGCCTGCTGGTGCAGGGCAATTCCGGATCGGGCAAGTCGCATCTGCTGCGCCGCCTGCTGGAGCAGTCGGCGACGCTGGTCCAGCAGGCCATCATCGACCCCGAGGGCGATTTCGTCAGCCTGGCCGAGAAGTACGGTCATCTGGTGATCGACGGCGCCATGCATACCGAGGCCGAATTGCAGGCGGCGGGCGAGCGGATGCGCGTCCATCGCGCCTCGGTGGTACTGAACCTGGAAGGCGTGGATGCCGAGTTGCAGATGCGTCGCGCGGCGGCCTTCCTGGGCGGCATGTTCGAGGTCGCGCGCGCCCACTGGTATCCTGTCCTGGTGGTGGTGGACGAGGCCCAGCTTTTCGCCCCCGCCGCCGCCGGCGAGGTGTCGGACGAGGCCCGGCGCGCCTCGCTGGGCGCCATGACCAATCTGATGTGCCGGGGGCGCAAGCGCGGGCTGGCCGGGGTCATCGCGACCCAGCGCCTGGCCAAGCTGGCCAAGAACGTCGCCGCCGAGGCGTCGAATTTCCTGATGGGGCGCACGTTCCTCGACATCGACATGGCGCGCGCGGCCGACCTGCTGGGCATGGAGCGCCGGCAGGCCGAAAGCTTCCGCGACCTGCAACGCGGGTTCTTCGTGGCGCTGGGCCCCGCGATATGCCGCCGGCCGGTCGCCGTGCGGATCGGCGCGGTCGAGACCGAAAGCCGTTCGGCCGGCCCGACCCTGATGCCGTTCGAGCCCGCGCCGCCGCCCGAGGAAATGCGCGAACTGATCCTGACCCCGCTGCCGGAGCGCGAACTGATGGCCCGGCCGGCCCGGACGCCAGCGCCGCCGCCGCCGGATATCCTGGCGCAGCTCGCCGCCCATGCCGCCTCGGCGGCCGTGGAGGCCGAAGCCGAGGAACCGTCGCCGCAGACCCCGGCCGACCGGGCCGAACAGCGCCGGCGCTTCGCCGCCATCCTGACCGACATATTGCGCGACGAGGATGCCGGCTTCCGGCCGGTGCATGTGCTGTATCAGGATTTCCTGGTCCGCTGCCGGATCGAGGGGATGGGACGACAGGCAATGGACATGCCGCAGTTCCGCCGGGCGCTGGCCACCGCGCGGGCCGGAATCGACGCCGAAACCGCCGAGGGCGAGGCCTGGCAGCAGGCCGAGCGGATCGCGACGCCGCTGCCCGACGACATGCGCGGGATCTTCCTGCTGATCGCCCGCGCGGCGATGGAAGGCGCCCCCTGCCCATCCGACGCCACCATCGCCCGCGTCTACGGCACCCATTCCCTGGGCCGTGCCCGGCGACAACTGGCGTATCTTGAAGAACAGAACGTCATTGTGCTGCGTACCGACGGCATGGGGCGTCGAAGTGCCGCCGTCATCGGCCTTGGCTGGGAAACCGCCCCGTCCGACCCCAATGGTGCGGGCCAGGGCTGACCAGGGAAAAGTCGCAGGCGGAACCGTTATTCATCCCAACCGATGATCGTGAGTTCGGGCCATAAGGCCTTCCACCTTGCGAGCTTCCTTTCGTATATTTCACGCGTGATTTGTTTTTTATTGGGACGCGCGACCGAACCGAACAAATCGGACAGTCCGTAAGGCGCGCATAAATCCAGGCCGGTGTCGCGAGGACGCAAACCAACCGCCGTTGCGGTGGTCGGGAATGTCGCAATGGCTTCGGTGGTCGATGTGTAAGGAGGGATAGCGTATCCGAATTTTTCCTTGTACCAGCAATGGACTCTGGCCTGGTTCTTTACGTCTATCCAGACGGGCACATCGCGGAATGCCGCGCGGATCCGAGCCGAGTGCGAGGCTTCGGCATCCTCGGAGAAATTGTCCGCATCGAAATAAATGATATCAATGTCATTGATGCCGTGAGCAGGCGGATAGCTGAATTTATGATTCCAGACGGTCTGGGCAACTGCTCCGGCGACAAGCCAGGCGTCGGGAAGGGAAATTTGATCCCATCGTCCGAGAAACGCGGAAAGAAGCGGGCTTTCGGCGACGACAGACCGGAGTTGCGTTTCCTGGACGTCTTTCAGGGCGCGCTTCCCCGACGGCTGTGTCGACACGATGGTCAGGCGGAAGCCGGGTGGATGGCCGCCTGCGTCCACTTTCGGGTGGGGGGCGTATAATCGTCAAACAGTTCGAAGAGTTCCAGAGGGTCGGATGTAACGACCAGCATGCTGGCATATTCGGGCTTCATGAATCCTTCCCGGGTGGTCTTCGCGATCATGGCCAACAGAGGATCGAAATAGCCCTCAACATTGAGAAAGCCGCAAGGCTTGTCGTGGATGCCAAGCTGCGCCCAGGTCCACTGTTCAAATATCTCCTCCAGGGTTCCTGCTCCGCCGGGAAGCGTCACGAAGCCCGACGCCAGTTCCGACATGCGCTGTTTGCGAACATGCATATCGGGAACCACTTCGAGATGAGTCAGTCCCTGATGCGCGATTTCGCGCTCGACAAGGGCCTTCGGCATGACACCGATGACCTCGCCACCGGCCTCCAGCGCACCGTTTGCGACGGCGCCCATAAGGCCGACATGTCCGCCGCCATATACGATCGCGACACCGCGCTGTGCGGCGAGACGCCCGAATGCATATGCAGCATGCTTGTAGGCTGGTTCACGCCCTTCGGACGAGCCACAGAAAACGGCGAGTTTCAAGGCAATCTCCGGACATCGGTTTCGGTGGGCGGATTATTTCACACAATGGCGGGTGAAGGGAGTGGATGACATGGATCGTCTCGTTCCGTCGCCCGAATCACTGTTGCCGTCACGCGTTGGTGGGCCTTGAAGCCAAGTGATTCATACAGGGCGATCGCTCCGGCATTATGTGCATAAGAATGCAGAAAGGGCTGCTCTCCTCTCGCAAGGATTCGCTGCGCGACCACGCGCATGAGGAAACCGGCATAGCCTCGTCCACGATAGTCCGGGTGGGTACATACACCGCTGACTTCGGTGAAATTTCCCGGCTTCATGCGCTCTCCGGCCATGGCGACAAGGCGGCCGTTGTCGCGAATTCCTATGAAGCCACCAAGGCGACAGGTGCCGGCCAGGAAAGGGCCGGGGGCGGTCAGCGTTGCCAGCGCCAGCATGTCTGCGGCATCATCTTCTCCGAGATCACGGAAGGGAAAACTGCGGTCCTGTTCAGAGACATGTGAGGCAACCATTTGCAGGCACTCGGCGCTACGGACGATCATGGCGCCCCTTGGTGCTGCGATCGTCTCTTTTTCAATGAGCCAGATTTCGTCGGTTTCAGATAACCGCGCCAGCGTGTCCAGATGCGGTGCCGTATTCCGGCGGGCGGCGCCGAACGGCCCGATTGCCGGATCGAAGCGCCGCGCGTCGGGGGTGCCGATCGACAGCAATGCCTGACGTCCCGAGAGCGCATTCCAGACGGGACGGTCAAGCATCTCCAGCGAATGTCCATCACCCGGCGCATCTGAAACGGCACGCGGCGTTTCCGCGGCGGCCAGCAACCGTCTTGCCGAGGAAAGGGCCGTGGCCAGCTCCTGCTGTTCGGCCGGAGCGAGACGCGACAGCGCCGCCGCGATGACGTCATGCTGACGACGATCTATGGCCGCAAATGCCGCGCGACCGGCCGGGGTGAGGCGGATGGGCCGGGAACGGCCGTCCCCGGCCGAACGATCGCGTGAAATCCACTCCCGTTGCTCAAACCGGCCGACCATGCGGCTCAGATAGCCGCGATCCAGGCCCAGTTCATCTTGCAGCGTGTTGGCCTGAACCGGTTCGCGCCGGGCAATTTCCAGCAGAAGCCGAGCCTCCGGCAGGCTCATGTCGCTGCCGAGGAAGCGCGCGTCCAAAGCCCCGACATAGCGGGTATAGAATCGGTTGAATGCGCGAACGGCTTCTATCGTCTGTTCCATAGGAAAGACGCTGCGCCATATGGTTGCCTTAGTCAACTATATGGAAACGGACCGCAGCCAGGGCAATTCGATGGTACGCCCGCTTCGACGCGATTGCCGGCCGGGCCGAGAATGGAAAAAGCCCCGCTTCCGGAAGGAAGCGAGGCTTTTTCGTCAGTCATCCTGGCCGGTGAACCGGCGGAGGATCAGCGGCGCCACCAGCCGGTCTTGCGGACCGGGGCGGGTGCGCTGTCGTCGATCACGATCGGCTGGACCACCGGGCTGGCCGGCGTCGCGGCCTCTGCCGGGGCCTCCGCAGCGGGCTCGGCCTTCTTCGCGCGGGCCGGCGTCTTGCGGGCGCGGCGCGGCTTGGCCGGGGCTTCGGCCGCCGGCGTTTCGGCGGCGGGTGCGTCCTCGGTCACCGCCGGTTCCGCCGACTTCGCCTTGCGGGTCGTCGTGGCGGCGCGCGGCGTGCGCTTGCGGGCCGGCTTCTTCGGCTCCTCGGCTTCGGCGGCGGGTGCCTCGGGTTCGGCTACCGCGACGGGCTCCTCCGCCACCTTGGGCGGCGTCTTCGCCGTGCTCTTGGCCGCGGCCTTGCGCGCCGGGGCCCGGCGCCGCGCGGGCTTGACCGGTTCGGCGACGACGGTCTCGGCCTCGGCTTCCGGTGTGGCCGCGACGACCGGGGCAGGGGCTTCCGCCTCGGTCTTGGCGGCGGCCTTGCGGGGGCGAGCGGTGGCGCGGCGGCGGGGTGTCCGCTTGGGCGCGGGCTCGGCCTCGACGATTTCGACCTCGACCTCGACCTCGACGGGGGCTTCCGGCGCCTCGGCTTCCACCGTTTCGGCGTCGGCCACGATCTCCGCCGTTGCCTCGATCACCGGTGTCTCGGGGACCGCTTCGGGTTCCGAGATGGCCAGCGTCTCGGCGATATCGACGATCTCGACCGAGACCGGGGCCTGGACGGGCGTCGCCGGGATAAGGTCGGTGTCGGTCGATTGCTCGATCACATCGAAGATGTCGATGATGCCGTTGCCGAACGGATTGGCCGGTGTCGGGCCGCGGTACGGCGCTTCCAGCGCGGGCGTCACGGGGCGGCGGTCTTGCCGGTCGCGACGACGGCGGTGGCGATCGCGGCCGCCTTCTTCCCGAACCACAGGAGCGGAGGCAACGGTCTCGGGCACGGCGGCCGGGCTTTCTTCCTCGGCCTCGATGGCCTCGGATTCCTCCGGCGTCGCGACGGCGGCCGGCTGCGGGGTCGCGGCCTCGCCATGCTCGGCGCCACCACGACGCCGACGGCGACGGCGACGGCGACGGCGATGATCGGTGCCGTCGTCGCTTTCCTCCGCAGCGGTCGGGGGTGCTGCGGTTTCGGCCTCGGCCTGGGCGGGGGCCTCGTCCTGAATCGGGATTTCGCGGACCAGGGCGGGCGCCGCGACGGTCTCGGGCTCCTCCGTGGAGGCGGCCAGGGCGACCGGTTCGAACTTTTCGGTCTGCGGGCGGACGCGCTCGATCCGCAGTTGCGGCGGCAGCAGGGTCGCATCGGGGGTGAAGACGACACGCATCTTGTGGCGCTTCTCGATCTCATCGAGCCAGACGCGCTTGTTGTTGAGGATATACAGCGCGATTTCCGAGGCCACATGCACCGTGATCTCGGCGGCGCGGCGACGGGTGCCTTCTTCCTCGACGGCGCGCAGCACATGCAGCGCGGCGCTCTCGGTCCCGCGGATGATGCCCGTGCCCTGGCAGTGCGGGCAGGGGGTGAAGGTCGATTCCGTGATCGACGGGCGCAGCCGCTGGCGTGACATCTCCAGCAGCCCGAAATGCGAGATATTGCCGACCTGGATGCGCGCGCGGTCGGTACGCAGCGCGTCCTTCAGCCGCCGCTCGACCATCGCGTTGTGCTTGCGGCTTTCCATGTCGATGAAGTCGATGACGATCAGGCCGGCCAGGTCGCGCAGGCGCAACTGCCGCGCCACTTCCTCGGCGGCCTCGAGGTTGGTGCGAAGCGCCGTTTCCTCGATATTGCGCTCGCGCGTCGCACGGCCCGAATTGACGTCGATGGCGACCAGCGCCTCGGCCTGGTTGATGACCAGATACCCGCCCGAGCGCAGCTGCACCGTCGGCGACAGCATCGAATCCAGCAGCCCCTCGACATTGAAATGCGAGAACAGCGGCTGCCCGTCACGCCAGCATTTCACCTTCTGCGCGCCCTGCGGCATCAGCATACGCATGAATTCGCGGGCGGACTTCCAACCGGTCTCGCCATCGACCAGGATTTCGCCCACGTCGCGGGTATAGATGTCGCGGATGGCGCGCTTAATCAGGCTCGCTTCTTCATAGATCAGCGCCGGGGCGATCGAATTGAGCGTATGTTCGCGGATGTCGTCCCACAGGCGTAGCAGATATTCGCAGTCGCGCATGATTTCGGGGCGCGGGCGCTGGGCGCCGGCGGTGCGGACGATCATCGCCATGCCGCGCGGGATCTGCAGTTCCGCGATCACGTCCTTCAGCCGGCGCCGGTCGGCCACCGACGTGATCTTGCGCGACACGCCGCCGCCGCGCAGCGAATTGGGCATCAGCACGCAATAGCGCCCGGCCAGCGAGACATAGGTGGTCAGCGCGGCGCCCTTGTTGCCGCGCTCTTCCTTGACGACCTGCACCAGCAGGATCTGCCGGCGACGGATGACTTCCTGGATCTTGTAGCTGCGGAGGAAGCGGGCGATCCGGCGCTGGACCACGCCCTCGTCGCCGGTGTCGGTCTCGCCACCGACGGTCTCGGGCAGGGGCTCGCCATTGCTGTCGGTGGCCTCGTCCTCGCCATTCGCGCCCTCGGCGTCGCGGGGCGCGGGGTCGGCCTCGTCGTCCTGGGGGGCGGCTTCCTCGGCGCGGGCTTCCTCTTCCTGCAGCGCCAGCAGCTTCTCGCGGTCGGCAACCGGGATCTGGTAGTAATCCGGATGGATCTCGCTGAAGGCCAGGAAACCGTGACGGTTTCCGCCATATTCGACGAAGGCGGCCTGCAGGCTGGGCTCGACCCGGATTACCTTGGCGAGATAGATATTGCCCTTGAGCTGCTTCTTGGCGGATGCCTCGACGTCGTAGTCTTCGAGCCTGTTACCATCCATCACGACCACGCGGGTTTCTTCCGCGTGGGTCGTGTCGATCAGCATGCGCTTGTTCATAAAAAACGGAACTCCGGTGTGCCCGGCTCCCCTGTCTGTCCGGCGTCCGCATCGGGGACGGGCAACTGCGATGGAGAGGGCGGGCAAAAACGAACGGGAAAGATATGACGGATCCGGAAGCCGTTGCGGCGGGGCCCGGGCAACCAGCGCCGGCATGTGTCACGGGTGACGCATGCTGTGTCGTGCTGCCTGCAAACGCGGTCCGCGTGGCGTTCATCCATCCTCATCAGGCGATGACGATGCGTCCAGGCCGAGGCGCGGCCGCGTCGTCAGATCAATATATCGTCGTCATCCTGCGCCCGGCCTTGCGGCAGGGGCGGAGCGGCCGCCGGGCCACGCGGTTGCGGGCCGTCCGACCCGTGTTGCGGTCGGACGCGCCACGCCCGCGCGGGGCCGGCCTGCCGGATGGGGCCGGTCATGCCGGCCGGGGGCGCCCGTGACCTGCACGGACGTCGGTCGACGCGGACCCATCACCAGTTCAGCATGACCCAACTGCGCCTTCGCTGCAAGCGCCACCGCCAAAACACCGTCGCCGCCTGAAAATTCGTACGAATGAATGGCCGCAAGTGGTTGAATTGCTGACGGGCGGGTCGAAAGATGCTATGAGGCCCACCAGGATCCGCAGCAGGGACCGGCCGTCATGCACACCCATCGTTCCGATCGCGCGACGACGGCGGGCCGGAAGGCCGATTGTCCGGCCGGCCCGCCCTGTCGGGATCGGCGCCATGTCCTGCTGTCCGGCCTGTCCATGGCCGGAATGCTGCTGCGCCCGGGTGCCGCGTCCGCCGTCACGACGCACCATCGGGCGCACGCCGTTCATGCGCCGGTCACGCATCGCGCGCCCGCCATCGTCGGCCGGGCGGCGGCGCCCCTGCCGCTGGTCATGCTCGACCCCGGTCACGGCGGCAAGGATCCGGGTGCGATCGGGATATCCGGCACCTACGAAAAGCATATCGCCGAGGCCGCGGCGTCGGAATTGCGGCGGCAGTTGCTGGCCAGCGGCGCTTACCGCGTGGCGATGACGCGCTCCGACGACCGGTTCATCCCGCTGGAGGGGCGGGTCGACATCGCCCACGCCCATCGCGCCGCCCTGTTCGTGTCCATGCATGCCGACGCGCTGGCCGATCGCGGGGTGCGGGGGGCCAGCGTCTATACCCTGTCGGGCCAGGCCTCGGACGCCCAGACGGCGGCGCTGGCCCGCACCGAAAACAGCGCCGACCGATTCGGCGGCCCGCAGGTGCACGCCAGTTCGCCCGAGGTGCAGGCCATCCTGGCCAGCCTGGTGACCGAGGAAACCCGGCGCGGCGCCGCCCATCTGGCCAGCAGCGTCGTCGCGGCCTTCCAGCCCCGGATCGGCCTGCTGCCGCATCCGTCGCGGCATGCGGCGTTCGTGGTCCTGAAATCGGCGGACATTCCGTCGGTGCTGGTGGAAATGGGGTTCATGTCCAACCGGCTGGACGAGGCCGCGTTGCGTCAGGCAGGGCATCGGATGATGGTGGCCGGCGCGATGAAGCAGGCGATCGACCGTTATTTCGCCTCGGCCGGCGGCGTTACCCGCCTGACGGGCTGATGTCGCGCCGGTTCGGATGGCGGCCTTTTGGGTTGCAATCGGCGGATCGGTCTGTATGGTGCCGCCCATGGATTTTGCGATGTTCATGATGGCAGACGGGTCGGGCGCGGCAGCGCCGGTGTCGTCGCGCGCCCATGGACGTGCCGCCCTTCGCCTCAGCCTTCGACTTATCTGCCCCTGAGCGTTCAGGGCCGGCACGAAGCCGGTACGCCCAGGGGTAATGGCGGGAGCAATCCCGCAGGCTAGGCAACGAACGCCCGTCGTGGCGTTCAGAGGCGAACATCCGGACCTGTCCGAGGTAATCCATGACTATCGACCATCCGTCCTTCGGCCGCATCGGCGACGACCGTGTCATCATTTTCGACACGACCCTGCGTGACGGCGAACAATCCCCCGGCTTTTCGATGAACCTGACGGAAAAGCTCCGGATGGCGGAGGCCCTGGCGGAACTGGGCGTCGACGTGATCGAGGCCGGCTTTCCCGTGGCGTCGAAGGGCGATTTCGACAGCGTCCACCAGATTGCGTCCACCGTGCGCGGCCCCGTGGTGTGCGCGCTGGCGCGTAGCGGCGGCAAGAACGACATCGCCAGCGCGGGCGAGGCCATTCGCCCCGCCGAACGCGGGCGCATCCATAATTTCATCTCCACCTCGCCACTGCACATGAAATACAAGCTGCGGATGGAGCCGGAAACGGTGCTGGAACTGATCGTCGCCGGCAACAGCGCGGCGCGCCAGTTCACCGATGACGTCGAATGGTCGGCCGAGGACGGGTCGCGGACCGACCCCGACTTCCTGTGCCGCTGCGTCGAGGCCGCGATCAAGGCCGGGGCCACGACGATCAACATCCCCGACACGGTCGGCTATGCCACGCCCGAGGACATGGCCCGCATCTTCAACGACGTGCGGACCCGCGTGCCGGGGGCGGACCGGGTGATCTTCTCGGCCCACAACCATAACGACCTGGGCCTGGGGGTCGCCAACACCATCGCGTCGCTGGCAGCGGGCGCCCGGCAGATCGAATGCACCATCAACGGCATCGGCGAGCGCGCGGGCAATGCGGCGCTGGAGGAAATCGTCATGGCGATCCGCACGCGCCATGACGTGATGCCCTATACAACCGGCATCCGCACGCAGGCCCTGCTGCGGACCTCGCGCATGCTGGCGACCATCACCGGGTTCGACGTGCAGCCGAACAAGGCCATCGTCGGCCGCAACGCCTTCGCCCATGAAAGCGGCATCCATCAGGACGGCGTGCTGAAGAACGCCGCGACGTACGAGATCATGACGCCCGAGAGCGTGGGCTGGACCCGGTCCTCGCTGGTGCTGGGCAAGCATTCCGGCCGGGCGGCCTTCCGCGACAAGCTGAAGGCGATGGGCTACGGCGAGATGGACGACGCGCATCTGAACGACGCCTTCGCCCGGTTCAAGGACCTGGCCGACCGCAAGAAGGTCGTCTACGACGAGGACCTGGCGGCGCTGGTGGATGACGAGGCGCGGGACCACGCCCGCATTCGCTTCGTCTCGCTGGAGGTCGAGGCCGGGTCGAAGCGCCCCGCGCGCGCGGCCCTGACGCTGGAGGTCGATGGCGAGGCCCGCAGTGCGACCGTCACCGGGCAGGGGCCGGTCGATGCCGCCTTCAACGCGATCCAGCAAATCTTCCCCCATGACGCGACGCTGCAGCTCTATTCGGTCGGCGCGGTGACCGAGGGCAGCGACGCGCAGGCCCGCACCACCGTGCGGCTGGAAGAGGACGGCAAGCTGGTGGATGGCCAGGGCGCGGACAGCGACACGCTGGTGTCCGCCGTGCGGGCCTATGTCCATGCGCTGAACAAGCTGCTGGTCAAGCGCACCCGTGCCGAACCCGAAGCCCTGACGGCCTGAAGACGAAGGCCCCGACTCGCGGGATGCGCCACGCCTGCATGGCGCATCCCGTTATCGGGTTGGCTCAGTAGCCGTTGTTGTAACCGCCCGGATAATTCTGCGGGGGATAATAGCCTTGCGGCGGGTAGGCCGGCTGGGCGTAGCCGCCATGGGCCGGGGGCGGATAGCCGCCCTGGGGATAACCAGTCTGGGGGTAGCCGGGTGGCGGATAACCCTGCGGCGGGTAATAGCGGCGGGGCGCCGTGGGCGTGGTGGCCGCGCCGGTCGCCGCACCGATGGCGCCCCCGGCCAGCGCGCCGATGGCCGCCCCCTGTCCGCCACCGGCCAGCGCCCCGATCGCGGCGCCGCCGCCTGCGCCGATCAGCCCCCCGCCCAGGGCGCGCTGTCCGGGGTCGTAGGGATTGTTGCATGCCGTCAGCGACAGGACGGCGCCCGTCAGGGCCAGCGCCGCCGTCGCACGCAGGGGGCGGCGGGCGGACGGGCCGGCATGGAAGGATAGGCTGCGAAAAGAGGTCATGTTCATCTCATGATTGCGGTGAACCGCGGGGCGGCCTGGGGACGAAATCAGTAGCCCCGGTTATAATAGCCACTGCGGGGCCGGTTGGGCGTGGTCGCGGCGCCGGTCGCCGCGCCGACGGCGCCGCCGGTCAGCGCCCCGATGGCCGCCCCCGTTCCGCCGCCGGCCAGCCCGCCGATGGCGGCGCCGCCACCCGCGCCGATCAGCGCGCCGGTGCCGGCGCGGGCGCCCGGATCATAGGGGTCGCCGCAGCCGGCCAGGGCCAGCAATCCGCAACCCAGCAGTGCGGCACGGGCGATGTGGGGGCGTTGCATACGGATCTTCATGATTGTCTTCCTTGTTCGCGATGGTCCGGCGGCGCATGCCCTCCGCCCGGACCTGGCCTTCGGAGACCCATGCGATCGTCAAACCCTCTGATGAAGGTATGGGGGTCCTTCGATGGCGAAAACAGGGCGGCGCCGGGACGGCGGGATGGAAATTTCCGCCGGGCGGGCCGGTGACGTGAGGAAAAGCACGAATTAATGTCCACGGGCCTTGCCCGCGCGCGCCAGCACCGTTAAGCCCTCGCCCTGATCCAGGAAGGGCCGGGATGGGTGACGATGGACGGGGCGCCCGTCGAGGCGTCGCGCGACTCGTCGCCGGGATCGTGCCCTGCCGTGTCGCGTGCTTGTTGTCGGGAGTTCTGGATGTTTGCTCGTCTGCTGGGTCTGCTGTCGGCCGACATGGCCATCGACCTCGGCACGGCCAATACCCTTGTCTATGTGAAGGGACGCGGCGTCGTCCTGAACGAACCTTCGGTGGTGGCGATCGCCGACGTGCGCGGCAAGAAGCAGGTGCTGGCCGTGGGCGAGGAAGCCAAGCAGATGGTCGGCCGCACGCCGGGCAACATCACGGCCATCCGCCCGCTGCGCGACGGCGTCATCGCGGATTTCGAGGTGGCGGAGGAAATGATCAAGCATTTCATCCGCAAGGTTCATAATCGCCGCATGTTCGCCAGCCCGCTGATTATCGTCTGCGTGCCCTCGGGTTCGACCGCAGTCGAACGCCGCGCGATCCAGGAAAGCGCCGAAAGCGCCGGCGCGCGCAAGGTGTTCCTGATCGAGGAACCGATGGCGGCCGCGATCGGGGCCGGCCTGCCGGTGACCGAGCCTTCGGGCAGCATGATCGTCGATATCGGCGGCGGCACCACCGAGGTCGCGGTGATCTCGCTGGGCGGCATCGTTTATGCCCGCTCGGCCCGCGTCGGTGGCGACAAGATGGACGACGCGATCATTTCCTACATCCGCCGGAACCATAATCTGCTGATCGGCGAAAGCTCGGCCGAGCGGATCAAGATCGACCTGGGCGCCGCGTTGCCGCCTGACGATCTGGACGACGAGGGCGGCTGGCGCGAGGTCCGGGGCCGCGACCTGGTCAATGGCGTCCCGCGTGAAGTCATCGTGTCCCAGGCCCAGATCGCCGAGAGCCTGGCCGAACCGGTCAGCCAGATCGTCGATGCCGTCACAACGGCGCTGGAAAACACGCCGCCGGAACTGGCGGCCGACATCGTCGATAAGGGAATCGTCCTGACCGGCGGTGGCGCGCTGCTCTATCGCCTGGACGAGGTGCTGCGCCGGGCGACCGGCCTGCCGGTGACGGTCGGCGAGGATGCGCTGTCGTGCGTGGCATTGGGGACTGGACGCGCCCTGGAAGAAATGAAACGATTGCGGAACGTGCTGACCAGCATGTACTGACAGGCGGGCCGGCGCGGGCAGACTCCCGCATTCCGGCGAACGGGCGAGCAAGGGGGCCGGGACGATGAACGTCCGGCAGCGGAACACGGGTTCGGGCAGGCGGCGCGCGCGCGACCGGGTCGCGGGTGCGCGATGCTGATTCCGCTGTCCATTCAGTCCCGCCAGGCGCTGGACAAGCTGGTGCTGCCGCTTCTGGTCGTCATGGCGTTGGGCATCATGCTGCTGGGCCAGGCCGACCGTGCGTTGACCGAACGGGTACGCATGGGTGTCGCCGACATGCTGGCCCCGGCCTATGGCCTGATCGTCTGGCCGCAGGAGCGCCTGCACGGCCTGTATCGGCGCATGCGCGACATGACGCGAATCGAAGCCGAGAACGAACGCCTGCGGGCGGAAAACGCCAATTTGCGCCATTGGTATGACGTGGCGGCGGCGCTGGCGGACGAAAACGCCGCCCTGAAGGCCCATCTGCACTGGATGCCCGACCCGTCGCCGTCCTTCGTCACCGGCCGGGTGGTAAGGGACACCAGCGGCCTGTATGCGCGCAGCGTGCTGCTGGCGGCCAATGTCGATGCCGGAATCCACAAGGACGAAATCGTGCTCGACGCCTCGGGCCTTGTCGGCCGGGTGACCGAGGTCGGCGGCCGCTCGGTCCGGGTGCTGCTGGTGACCGACGTCTCGAGCCGCATCCCGGTAACCCTGGAAGTCAGTCACGGGGCGGCTATAATGGCGGGCGACAATTCGGCCACGCCCAGGCTGATGTACTATCCGCAGGACAATGGCCCGATCGAGGGAGAGCGTGTCGTCACCAATGGCGAGATCGATTCACTGCCTGCGGGCCTGCCGGTCGGGCGGGTTCATTATGTCAGGCCGGGTCAGCCCGTCGTCATCCCCTCGGCGTCCCTCGACCATCTCGACATCGTCCGGGTGTTCGATTACGGACGGGCTTCTGTGGTCGCGCCGGACGCGCCGGGGCGGATTCCCTTGCCGCGTCCCGGCAATTCCCTCGTGCCATCCTTCCAGTCCAAGGTCGGCCGGGGATGAGGGTATGCATGGATGACACCCGACCAGCCTGCTGTGCTGCAATCCGGAATCCAGCCTCGCCCCAGCCTGTGGCGCCGGCTGGACGCCATGTCGCGGCGCGGCCTGCCCGGGGTGTTCACCGCCCTGTCGATTCTGCTGCTGTCGGCGCCCTTCGACCTGCCGGGCCAGGCGGAACTGCTTCCGGGCGTGGTCCTGTCCGCGGTGTTCTTCTGGTCGGTCTTCCGCCCGGCGTCGATGTCCTCGCCCATGGTGTTCCTGCTGGGGCTGCTGGTCGATCTGCTGGGCTTCGGGCCGCCGGGGGTCATGCTGCTGATCCTGCTGATCGTGCATGGGCTTGGCCTGTCCGGACGGTACGGTTTCGCGCGGATGCATATCCTGCTGCTGTGGGCGGTGTTCGGCGGGGTGGCGCTGGCGGCCACGGTGCTGCAATGGGGCCTCATCTCGGTGCTGGCGCTGCGCGTGATGCCCGGCGCGCCGTTCGTGTTCCAGTGGGCGCTGGCGCTGGGCGTGTTTCCCATGCTCTGCGCGCTGTTCACGATCATGGCGCGCACCATGGCCAACCCCGACCGCGCCTGAAAGTCCGCTTGAAAACCGGTTTACCACTTGCGACGTGGATAGGTGGATGATTCGTCGTCGCAAGACTATGCCCCGCCTGATGTCGCGACCCGATACCGGCAACCCCTCCCGTGCCGTCTTTACCCGGCGGGCGCTGGTGGTGCTGGGCGCGCAGATGGCGGCCCTGGGCGCGCTGGGCCATCGCCTGTACGGGTTGCAGGTGCTGGAAGGGGATCATTATGCCCGCCTGGCCGAGAGTAATCGCGTCAACCGCCGCCTGATCGCGCCGCCGCGTGGACGGGTGGTGGACCGCTTCGGGATCGCGCTGGCCTCGAACAAGGTGAACTGGCGCGCGCTGCTGCTGCCCGAGCAAACCAACGACATCGCCGGCACGCTGGACCGGTTTTCGACGCTGGTGCCCATCGAAGCCCGCGACCGCACGCGCATCGAGCGCGAGATGCGCCACAAGCGACGCTTCATCCCGATCATGCTGCGCGATTTCCTGTCGTGGGACGACATGGCGCGCATCGAACTGAATGCGCCGTCATTGCCCGGCGTGCTGATCGACGTCGGGACCACCCGCAATTACCCGTTCGGGCCGCTGCTGGCGCATGTCGTGGGATATGTCGCCCCGCCGAGTGAGAAGGACGTGACGGGGGACGCCACGATGGCGCTGCCCGGCATGCGGATCGGCCGCGCGGGAATCGAGCAGACGCAGGACGCCCTGCTGCGCGGCCAGGTCGGCGCGGTGGAGATCGAGGTCAACGCCGTCGGCCGCGTCATGGCCGAACTGTCGCGTGACGAGGGGCGGGCAGGCGACGAGATCGCGCTGACGATCGACAGCGGCCTGCAGCAGGCAGTGCTGGGCCGGATTGCGGACCAGTCGGCCAGCGCGGTGGTCATGGACTGCCGCAATGGCGAGGTGCTGGCGATGGTCAGCAACCCGTCCTTCGACCCGTCCCTGTTCGACAGCGGCGTCAGCCAGGCGCAATGGGTCGATTGGACCAACAACGAACGTACCCCCCTCATCAACAAGGCCGTCGCGGGCGTCTACCCGCCCGGATCGACCTTCAAGCCCGCGGTGGCGATGGCCGCCATGCAGGCGGGCACGCTGGCGCCCACCGACCGGATTTTCTGTCCCGGCTACCTGGATGTGGGCGGTACGCGTTTCCATTGCTGGTCGCGCTACGGCCACGGGTCGCTGACGTTGAAGGACGCGCTGAAATTTTCCTGCGACGTCTTCTTCTACGAGGTCGCGCGCCGCACGGGTATGGAGGCCATCGCCGCAGCGTCCCATGCCTTCGGGCTGGGCACGCATCTGGATATCGAGGTGCCGCACACGCGCGCGGGCCTGATCCCGACCCCCGCCTGGCAGCGCGGGCGCGGGCAGCACTGGAACGGCGGCGACACGATCGTCAGCGGCATCGGCCAGGGCGCCGTGCAGGTCACGCCCCTGCAACTTGCGACCTATGTGTCGAGGATCGCGACGGGGCGTGCGGTGCAGCCCCATCTGATCCGCAGCACGGGCGGCAGGCTGGTTGAGGGAACGGACCCCGCGCACTGGCCTGGGCTGGACATGCCCGACGCCTTCCTGATGCATCTGCGTACCGGCATGTTCGCCGTGGTCAACGAGGAACATGGAAGCGCGCCCATGGCGCGCCTGGGCATTCCCGGCGTGCAGATGGCGGGCAAGACCGGGTCGGCGCAGGTGCGGCGCGTGTCCCGGGCGCTGCGTGAAAGCGGGCATTTCGATTCGTCCGCCCTGCCGTGGGAATATCGTCCGCATGCCCTGTTCATCTGTTTCGCGCCCTATGACGCGCCGCGCTACGCCGCGGCCGTGGTGGTGGAACATGGCAACGCGGGCGCCGCCGTCGCCGCGCCGCTGGCGCGCGACATCATGACCGACACGCTGACGCGCGACCCCGCGAACCGCAAGGAACCCCCAGGCCAGGTCGTGGCCGAGGTCGATTAGGCCGGGATCCCGATCGAGGATAATAACTGGTTTCCAAACGCGACTGTCTTTGGCGGGTTTCAGGGCGGCACCCCATAGGCGCTAAGTTATATGGGACCGAACCCGGCCAGGGCTTCGGCCCCTTGGTGGTAGGAGGGCGACGATGAATTTCCAGAAGCGCCTTCTGCGCGCCGAACCCAATTTCCGCCTCCTGGCCAAGCTCTGGCAGGTCAACTGGCTGTACGTGCTGCTGATCTGCGTGCTGGCGGGGGTCGGCTACGGCGCCCTCTATTCCGCGGCGGGCGGATCGGCGCACCCCTTCGCGGGGCCGCAGACCATCCGCTTCGCCTTCGGGCTGGTGATGATGCTGTGCGTGGCGCTGACCAGCCCGCGCGTCCTGGTCCGGCTGGCATGGCCGCTTTACGGCCTGTCCATCCTGCTGCTGGTTGCGGTGCTGCGGATGGGCCATGTCGGCAAGGGGGCGGAACGGTGGCTGATCGTCGGCGGCATGCAGGTCCAGCCGTCGGAACTGGCCAAGATCGCGCTGGTGCTGGCGCTGGCGTCCTGGTTCCACCGCGTCAGCTATCGCAGGATGGCCAACCCGCTGTATCTGCTGCCGCCGGCGTTGATGGTGCTGCTGCCGGTCGGGCTGGTGCTGAAGGAGCCCAACCTGGGAACCGCCGTCATCATCGGGACCGTCGGGGCGACGATGTTCTTCGGGGCCGGGATGCGCCTGTGGCAGATCGCGCTGCTGGTCGTGCCGGTGCCGTTCCTGGCCCGCATCGCCTATGCCCATCTGCATGATTACCAGAAGGCGCGGATCACCACCTTCCTGCACCCCGAGGGCGATCCGCTGGGGGCGGGCTACAACATCATCCAGTCCAAGATCGCGCTGGGGTCGGGTGGGATGTGGGGGCAGGGCTACCTGCACGGCACGCAGGGACAGCTGAACTTCCTGCCCGAGAAACAGACCGATTTCATCTTCACCATGATTGCCGAGGAATGGGGATATGTCGGCGGGATCGCGGTGATCGGCCTGCTGATGACCATGGTGCTGGGCGGCATGCTGATCGCGATACGCAGCCGCAACCAGTTCGGCCGGCTGCTGGGCCTGGGGATCGCCACGAATTTCTTCCTGTACTGCGCGGTGAATCTGTCCATGGTGATGGGGACCATACCGGTGGGCGGCGTGCCGCTACCGCTGATTTCCTATGGCGGATCGGCGATGCTGACGGTGATGTTCGGATTCGGCCTGCTGCTGTCGGCCTGGGTGCACCGCAATTCCCGCTTCGGCGAGGCGGTGACGGACGAGACATGACCGGCCTGCGGCCCGTCGATCCGGCGACGGCGCGGGCCTATCGCCGCAGCCTGTATCGGGCGGGCGGCCTGGCGGTGTGGCCCGGAGGCCGGCCGGTCGGCAGGCCCGGCTGGTGGCGGGGGCGGCGGGGCGACGTCGTGTTCGTCAGTGCCTGCAATCCTGGCGGCCGGCGGCGGCCCGACGGGTGGAACCGCCGGATGATGGCCCGGCTGGCCGAACATCTATCCGGCGTGCCGCACTGTCCGGGCGAGGGGACGCTGGGTGCGTGGTCCGAGGCGCTGTACGCGGTCGCCTTCCCGCTGGCGCGCGGGCGGGTCGTCGCCCGCCGCTTCGGGCAGAACGCGGTGCTGGTGCTGCGCGACGAACGGGCGGCGCGGCTGGTCTTCCTGGCCTGACCGCCCGCGCTATGCCGGCCGGGGTGGGCCCCGGCCGGCGCGACGTCAGCCTTCGATCTGGCTGAAATCCGCGATCAGCACCGTCATCCGGCGCAGGTCGGCCAGCAGCCGCAGGCGGTTGAGGCGCAGGTCGGCGCGGTCCGCGTTGACGGTCACGGCCTCGAAGAACCGGTCCAGCACCGGCCGCAGGCCTGCGGCCGCGCGCATCGCGTCTTCGAACCGTTCGCCGGCGATGGCGGCCTCGACCGTCGGAATGGTCTCCAGCAGGGCGCGGGCCAGGTCCCGTTCCTCGTCCTGTTCATACAGGGCGGGGTCGGGCGTGCCGTCATGGGGGCCGTCCTTGCGGTCCTCGATCCGCAGGATGTTGGCCGCGCGCTTGGTCGCCGCCAGCAGGTTGCGCCCGTCGTCGGTCGCCAGCATCGCGGCCAGGGCCTCGGTCCGGGCCAGCAGGCGGGTGATGTCGCTGTCGGCGTTGCCGCTGGAAATCGCGGCCAGGATATCGTGGCGCGCGCCCTCGGCCCGCAACTGCACGCGCAGGCGTTCGGCCACGAAGGCCGGCAGCAGTTCCAGGTCCGGCGCGTTCGCCAGGTCTCCGGGCAGGGATTCGGACGCCAGGACGAACAGCCGCACCAGGTCGAGGCGCAGGGCGTTTTCGCGGATGATGCGAATGACGCCCAGCGCCGCGCGCCGCAGGGCGTAGGGGTCGCCCGACCCGCCGGGCTTTTCGCCGGCCGCGAAGAAGGCGGTCAGGCTGTCGATCTTGTCCGCCAGCGCCACGGCGATGGACACGGGGGCCGTCGGCACGCCGTCGGTCTGGCCGCGCGGCATGTAATGCTCGGCCACCGCCTGGGCGACGTCGGCGGCCTCGCCGTCGTGCCGGGCGTAATAGGCCCCCATCACCCCCTGCAATTCCGGGAACTCGCCGACCATGCCGGTGGTCAGGTCGGCCTTGGCCAGCAGGGCCGCGCGTTCGGCCTGCGCCGGGTCGGCGCCCACCATCGGGGCCAGCAGGCCCGCCAGGCGGACGATGCGCGCCACCCGCGCGCCCTGGCTGCCCAGGGCGGCATGGAAGACGACGGCATCCAGCGCCGGCACGCGGCTGGCCAGCGTGCGCGACCGGTCCAGGTCCCAGAAATGACGCGCGTCGGCGAAGCGGGCGCGCAGCACCCGCTCATTCCCCGCGATCGTCAGCGCGCCGCCGTCCGCCGGCAGCAGGTTGGCGACGAAGGCGAAGCGCGGGGCGGCGCTGCCGTCGTCGTTGCGGAGTGCGAAATAGCGCTGGTTCACGCGCATGGACACCTGCATGACTTCGGCGGGCAGGTCCATGAACGCGGCGTCGATACGGCCCAGGAAGGGCACCGGCCATTCGGTCAGGCCCGCGACCTCGTCCACCAGGCCGGGGTCGGCCACGACACTCAGCCCTTCCTCGGCGGCCAGGCGCGCGACGCCCTCGGCGATCAGCGTCCGGCGTTCGGCGGCGTCGGCCAGCACCTGCCGGTCGCGCAGGCCCGCCTGCCACGCGGCGGCGTTGTCGGGCGCGAAGGGGGCGGGGGCGGTGAAGCGATGGCCTTCGCTGAACCGGTCGGCGCGCAGGCCGTGGCCGTTATCCTCGCCGTCGGCCAGGGTGAAATCGACCACCTGCCCGTCGAGCAGGCACAGGATGCGGCGCAGCGGCCGGACCCAGGTGAAGGCGCTGCCCTGGCCCCAGCGCATGGATTTGGGCCAGGGAAAGCGGCGTAGCAGCGGGGGCAGGATCTCGGCGATGCGGGTGGCGGCCTCGACCGGCGGGACGGTGCGGTTCAGCACCCAGAATCCGCCCTCCGGCACCAGGTCGTCCCGTGTTACGCCGTGCTTGCGGGTGAAGCCGTCCAGCGCCTTGTCCGGCGCGCCCTCGCGCGGGCCGCGCTCGGCAATCGTGGTGCCGGGCACCGTGGCGTCCAGCGTCAATGTCAGGGCGATGCGGCGCGGGCCGGAAAAGCCGGTGGCGGCGCGCGGGTTCAGGGGCGCCAGGGCCTCGCCGACCAGGCGGACCAGGTCCTCGGCCGCGCGGGTCTGCATGCGCGCGGGAATTTCTTCCGAGAGGAGTTCGAGCAGAAGTTCGGGCATGGTCCTTATTCCTCGCCCGCCAGCCACGCTTCGCAGCAGCGTTTCGCCAGCGTGCGGACGCGCCCGATATACGAGGCGCGTTCGCTGACGCTGATGACGCCGCGCGCGTCCAGCAGGTTGAACAGATGGCTGGCCTTCAGGCACTGGTCGTAGGCGGGCTGGGCGATCCCGTGTTCCACCAGCGCGATGGCCTCGCGTTCGGCGTCGATGAAATGGCGGTGCAGCATGTCGGTGTCCGCCAGTTCGAAATTATGGCGCGAATAATCGCGTTCGGCGCGCAGGAAGACATCGCCGTAGGTCAGGCCCTGCCCGTTGAAATCGAGGTCGTAGACATTCTCGATTCCCTGCACGTACATCGCCAGCCGCTCCAGCCCGTAGGTCAGTTCGGTCGAGGGCAGGACGGTCGGGATGCCGCCCACCTGCTGGAAATAGGTGAACTGCGTCACCTCCATCCCGTCGCACCAGACTTCCCAGCCCAGGCCCCAGGCGCCGATGGTCGGGTTTTCCCAATCGTCCTCGACGAAGCGGATGTCATGCTCCATCGGGTCGATGCCGATGGCGCGATAGCTGTCCAGCAGCAGTTTCTGGCTTTCTTCCGGCGTCGGTTTCAGCAGCACCTGGTACTGGTAGTAATGCTGCAGCCGGTTCGGATTCTCGCCGTAGCGTCCGTCGGACGGGCGGCGGCAGGGCTGGACATACGCCGCCTTCCACGGCCGCGCGCCCAACGCGCGCAGCGTGGTGTGGGGGGACAGCGTTCCGGCCCCGACCTCGGTATCGTAGGGTTGCAGGATCGCGCAGCCCTGTTCCGACCAGAATTGATGCAGCTTCAGGATCAGCGCCTGGAACGACAGGGGGCGCGTGGCGGGGGCGATGGAACGGGGCGCTGGGGCCGGGACCATGGAAAGGATGCTCCGGTAGGCAGATAGGGAAGGACATGCCGGCCGGCGGCATGGGTAAAGAGCGCGCACCATACAGCCATGCCGCGGCGACCGAAAGGCGGCCGCCGTGCCGGATATCCGGGCGATCGCGGGGGACGGGCTTGCGGAATTCACGTCCGCGCGCCACATCAAGGGTTGGTTATCTTGTCGGAGACAGGACGGAAACGATGAATATCGAGGAACGCGACCTTATCACGAAGTTCGTTGCCCGTGTGGGCGGCGCGCCGCAGGGGGGATTCGGCAGCGTGCCCGCGACGACGCCCAACCTGCCGCCGATTGACCCGGAGGCCGACCAGTATATCGGGCAGATGTACCAGCAATACCCCGAGGCCCGGTATCGCGTCACCCAGATGGCGGTGGTGCAGGAAGCGGCGCTGGTCGCGGCGCAGAACCGCATCCAGCAGCTGCAATGGCAGTTGCAGCAGGCGCAACAGGCCCTGCAGGCGCAGCAGACGCAGCAGCGACCCTCCGGCGGCGGACTGTTCGGCGGCCTGTTCGGCGGGGGGCAGCGTCCGCAGGGCGCCCCGCCGCCCGGCTGGGGAGGGCAGCAGGCGGCTCCGCCGCCGCCCCAGCCCGCCTATCCGCAGGGCATGCAGCCGGGGATGTTTCCCGCGCGCGGCAGCGGCTTCCTGGGGTCGGCGCTGACCACGGCGGCCGGCGTCGCGGGCGGCATGATGGTGGGCAACGCGCTGACCGACCTGTTCAGCGGGCATCATGAGTCCGGCTTCGGCGGGGGATTGGGCGGCGGTGGCGAAACCATCGTCAACAATAATTACGGCGGGGCCCCGTCAGCTGATCCGTTCGGCGGCGCGGGGACGGACGTCGACCCCGGATTCGACGCCGGCGGCGGCGATGGCGGCTTCGGCGGTGACTGGGGCGGCGGCGGGGACGACAATTTCTGAGCCGTTTTTTGGCCGGTACGCCGAAAAAGACAGAAAGGCGGTCCCCATGGGGCCGCCTTTTTTTATGGTCGGACCGCAGGTGTCACACATTGGCGTGAGCCCCCCATTCGGCTGATTGATATGCTGAATGAATGAGTGTTATTCAGAACTCGGCCATCAAGGCCAATTCCTCTGTGTCGTCTCATCCGCGGGAAACCGGGGCCTTCGGGTCCCGGTTTTTCCGTTTCGGCATCCCGCACGTTTCGGCGAGCAGGGAACGAAACGGGAGCCCGCACGCTTACTGGACTGTTCCGCAATGCCATATTGATGGAGGCGAACGATGTCGATTACTGATTCAGTGACGACCCTGGGCGACTTCGTGACCGGCGCGAAATACGATCATTCCGGTCTGGTCAGCGCGATTCACGAATATCTTGACCGTGTCCGGCGCGAAAGCGGCCTGAACGGCTTTGCCGAGCGGGCGGCGGCGGCGGGATATGGCGATATCGTCGCCCGATGGAAGGCGGACGACAAGGCGGCCCCGATGACCGAGGACATGGTCCGGGGCCTGATCGCAAAGCCGGACCTGGACTGGTTCGCCGAACAGACGGGCCTGTCGGGACCGGCGGTGGTGCAGATCCTGGCCCGTCAGCTTCCGATCATCGTGTACAGGCGCGCCCACGCCACGACCCCGCACTGATGCCGGCCCCTCGCGGTGTTGCGGCGAAGGCGGGCGGTTGATCGGCCATAGCCGCGCGCGGCGCGGCGTGGCAGGGTGGGGACGTCCGGATCGGTGTGGATCGGTCCGGATTTTCCGGCGGGGTGTCCCGCCGTCAGCCGCCGGGCGGATCGTGTGGCTGTCGTCGCGCCCCGTCCGGACACCGGGGAGAGAGGCATGCTGATACGCGCGGGCTACGATATCGCACTGACGGTTCAGTCCCCTACGCCGCTGGTCCTGATGCTGGAGGTTCATCCGGATCGGGAACCGGACCTGATGACGCCGCAGATTCCGATGTTCGACCCGCCCGTGCCGGCGCAGCGCTATCTGGACGGGTTCGGCAACCGCTGCACGCGGGTGATCGCGCCCGGCGGAACGCTGCGGACGACGATGTCCTTCCTGATCGCCGACAGCGGCCTGCCCGACCGGCAGATGCCCATGGCGCGCGAGGTTCCGGTCGGCGACCTGCCGTCCGATTGCCTGGTCTTCCTGCTGGGCAGTCGCTATTGCGAGACCGACCTGCTGTCGCAGACCGCGTGGTCCCTGTTCGGCCATCTGCTGCCGGGCTGGAACCGGGTGCAGGCGATCGTCAGTTTCGTGCATCATCATATTCGTTTCGATTACAGCCAGGCCCGGGCGACCCGCTCGGCGTACGAGGCCTATAACGAGCGCGTGGGCGTATGCCGCGATTTCGCGCACCTGGCGGTGACGCTGTGCCGCTGCATGAACATTCCGGCACGGTACTGCACCGGCTACCTGGGCGATATCGGGGTTCCGCCCGTCGACGACCCGATGGATTTTTCCGCCTGGTTCGAGGTCTGGCTGGACGGGCAGTGGTTCACCTTTGACGCACGCCACAATACGCCGCGGATTGGCCGGGTGGTCATGGCGCGTGGGCGCGATGCGACCGACGTGGCGCTGACGACGTCGTTCGGGCCGGCGATCCTGTCCGGCTTCACCGTGACGACGTACGAGGAGGTTTACTGACGACGGGATTAAGTTCGTGCATTCCTCGCCATGAGGATCTATAGAGCGCTCTCGGCTGGACTTTTCAGCCACGGGCAAGATCTCAAAGTAGCCGCGCACGCGACATTCTGGCGTCTCCGAAAAAAGAAAAGTCTCGATCCCGCGCATTTTCGCGCGGGCGCCGGTTATAAGGAGACCTGTCATGGCTACAGGCACTGTCAAATGGTTCAACGCCCAGAAGGGCTTCGGCTTTATCCAGCCGACTGACGGCGCGAGCGATGTGTTCGTGCATATTTCGGCGGTCGAGCAGGCCGGGTTGCGCGGCCTGAACGAAGGCCAGACCCTCAGCTACGAACTGGAAACGGGGCGGAGCGGCAAAGTGTCCGCCACCAACCTCCGGGTCGGCTAAGAAAAAGGGGCGCCGCGAGGCGCCCTTTTTATTTGTCCGGCCGAAGGGCGCGAACGACCCTGTCATCACGACGCGGCAAGGACACTCATGCCCACGGACAGGATCGCCGACCCCAGAATGATCCAGAAAATGTCGATTTTGGTCACGAACATCAGCAGCAGGCCGATCGCCGCGAGGGCGTAGGTGAACCACCCCGTGAGCGCGTCCTTCGCCAGTGGAAAGGCGGCGGCGAACAGCAGCGCGGCGCTGCTCACGACGACCATCTTCAGCAGGTTCTGAAGCCTGGGATGATGGAGGCGTCGCCCGGCATAATGCAGCAGCGGCACGATCATGACCGCCGGCGTGACCAGGGCCAGCCAGCCCGCGACGGCGCCGCTGACACCCGAGACGAAATAGCCGACACTGACGACATACAGGCCCACGGCGCCGGGCGTGCTGCGGGTAATGACCACGGCCTCGTTCAGTTGCGCTTCCGTCAGCACATGGCGATGCAGGACAAGGGCATCCTGGATGGCCGGCAGCGAGGCCAGGCCGGCGAAGGAAGTGATCGTCGCCCTGAGAAGAACGACATACAGGTCCAGGAAACTCATGCCCGGGCCACCGGCAGCAGCGCGCCGACGACCGCGCAGGACAGCAGGATGTCGATGGCCGGAATGTCGAACCCCCAATAGAGGACCAGCGACCCCACCGCGACCAGCGCGATCATCGTTCTGGACCCCTGGACGACATGCGGCCGCGCGATCACCCATGCCGTCCTGACCGTCACGGCCACCGCGCAGGCCACCGCGCCCCGGATCGCAGCCTGGACGATCGGATCATGTTCCCAGAAACTGAACAGCATGGTGCAGACCAGGACGAGCAGCGCCGATGGGACGGAGGCCCCGAGCAACGCGCACACCGCGCCGCCGCCACGTCGCGCCATCCAGCCGATGCCGGTGCAGAAGGCCAGGAGGTTCGTGCCCGGAATGAGGCGCGCCAGGGCGAAGCACAGGGTGAATTCGCTCTCGCTCAGCCAGTCGCGGCGGTCGATGATTTCCTTGTGCAGGACAGATACCGTCGCGCTGCCGCCGCCCCAGGTGAAGTTGGCGTATCGCGCAAAAAGATTGGCGATCTGCCATGGTTCGGGCGATTTCCGATGTGAGGTCTCGACGATGGTCTCATCGGCCATGACGGCGTCTGCTCCCGCTGTATCCGCGACGTCCAGGCATGACCGTCGCTTGTGGGTATTTGTATCCACCCGTATATAGATACTGCGAGGAAGCGTCTCGTGAGATTCGGACTCTGGACGCGGGTTCGGGAAAAGTCCGGCCCGCCGGGCGGCTGCCCGGCGATCGGGAAAACCCATGAATTTTATATGGTGTTTTCGAATGGTGAGCCGGGTGGGACTCGAACCCACGACCATTCGATTAAAAGTCGAATGCTCTACCGGCTGAGCTACCGGCTCACCGAAGCCGCATGTGCGGTGCGGCTTCGGGTACTGGCTTCAGAGGTTCAAGTCAACCTCTATCAGGCCTCGACGGGGCGCATGCTGATGATGCGGTCGGGGTCCTGCACCACGCCGCTCTGGCCGGCGCCGCGCTTGATCTGGTCGATGTGCTCCATGCCCTCGATCACCTGGCCGACAATCGTGTACTGGCCGTCGAGATGGGGGGAGGGCTCGAACATGATGAAGAACTGGCTGTTCGCGCTGTCCGGGTTCATCGTGCGGGCCATGCCGACCGTGCCGCGTTCGAATTTGGCGGCACGCGTGAATTCGGCCTTCAGGTCGGGCAGGTGGCTGCCGCTGGTGCCGGTGCCGGTCGGGTCGCCGCCCTGCGCCATGAAGCCCTGGATCACGCGATGGAACGGCGTGTTGTCGTAGAAGCCTTCGGCCGCCAGGGTGCGGATCCGTTCGGCGGCCAGCGGGGCCACGTCCGGGCGCAGGCGGATGACGACCCGGCCCGTCTTCAGTTCCAGGGCGATCAGGTCGGCCTTGTTCTCGGTATCAGACATCGTTCATGTTCCAGTGCTAAGGCGTGTGGCGCGGCGTGCAATGCCGGACGCCATGCTGTTATCCCCCAAGCCGCGCCAGCACATGGCGGCGCGTGAAGGGGGGAACGAAGCCGGCGATGTCGCCGCCCATGCGGGCGACCTCCTTCACCAGCCGCGACGAGATGTACTGGCTCCGCTCGTTGGCCATCAGGAAGATGGTCTCGATATCCGGGGCCAGATGACGGTTCATGCCGAACATCTGCATCTCGTAGTCGAAATCGGCGACGACGCGCAAACCGCGCACGATCACCGTGGCGCCCTGGCCGCGCGCGGCGTCGATCAGCAGGTTGCCGAAGCCGACGACATCGATCGTGGTGCCCGTGCGCCGGGCCGGCTTGCGTACCTCGGTCGTCAGGCAGAGGATCCGCTCGTCCAGCGGTAGCAGGGGCTGCTTGCCGATATTCTCGGCGACCCCGATCACCAGCCGGTCGACCAGCCGCGCCGCACGCTCGATAATGTCCAGATGACCATTGGTCACCGGGTCGAACGTGCCGGGGTAGAAGCCCGTGCGCGGCGCGGCGTCAGGCATCGGGGGCGTCCGGCGCCGCGTCCGGGGTAGCCGCGTCGTCCTCGCCCCCGTCCTCACCGCCATCCTCGTCCGATCCGTCGTCCATGACCGGGAAGACGCTGGTCACGCGCTCGGTCGTGTCCAGGCGGAACAGCGTCACCCCGCTGGCCTGGCGCGACATGATGCGGATCTGGTCCACCGGAACGCGGATCAGGCGGCCGGCGTCGGTGACCAGCATCACGTCCGTGCCGTTGATGACGGGCAGCGTGGCGACGACCTCGCTGCCGCGCTTGCCGGAGGTGAAGGTCATGTTCGCGATGCCCTGGCCGCCGCGCCCGCTCACGCGATAATCGTAGGCGGACGACCGCCGGCCGAAGCCCGCGTCGCTGACGGTCAGCAGGACTTCCTCGGCCATCTCCAGTTCCGCGAACCGCTCGGCATCGATGGTCGCGTCGGGGGGCACCGCTTCCTCGTCCGAGGCCTCGGCGACGGTGTCCTCGGCATCCTCGCCGGCCTGGAGCGCAGCGTTTTCCGCCCGGCGCCGGGCGTTGGCCAGGCGCAGGTAGGATGCACGCTCCTCGACCGTGGCCTCGACATGGTTCAGGACGCACAGGCTGTTGACCTCGTCGCCCTCGGCCAGGCGGATGCCGCGCACGCCCGAACTGTCGCGCCCGGCAAAGACGCGCAGCGTGTCGTCCGTGATCTGGAAGCGGATGCAGCGGGCGTTGCGGGTGGCCAGGAACACGTCCTGCCCTTCGCGGCAGGTGGCGACGCCGATCAGGCGGTCATCCTCGTCCAGCTTCATGGCGATCAGGCCGGAGGAGCGGATATTGCGGAAATCGCTCAGCCGGTTGCGGCGCACGTTGCCGGTCGCGGTGGCGAAGACCAGATGCAGGTTTTCCCACAGGCTCTCGTCCTGCGGCAGGGGCAGGACGGCCGTGATCGAATCGCCGCCCAGGTCGGGCAGCAGATTAATCAGCGCCCGGCCCTTGGCCGTGGGGCTGGCTTCCGGCAGGCGCCAGACCTTCTCGCGATAGGCCTTGCCACCGGACGAGAAGAACAGCACCCATTGATGGGTGTGCGCGTTGAACGACCGCACGACGATGTCGTCCCCGCGCCGGCCGGCGGCGGTGCGGCCGCGTCCGCCGCGATTCTGGGCCCGGAAGACGTCCAGCGGCGTGCGCTTGATGAAGCCCTCGCGGGTGATGGTCACGACCATCTGTCCGGGTTCGATCAGGCTTTCGTCCGTCTGGTCGCCGGCATAATCCGCGATTTCGGTCATGCGCGGGCTGGCCAGTTCGGCGCGGATCGCGGTCAGTTCCTCGCGCATCACTTCCAGGCGGCGCGGACGGCTGGCGATGATGTCCAGCAGTTCGTTGATCCGGGTCGCGACCTCGGACAGTTCCTGCTGGATCTTCTCGCGCTCCAGCCCGGTCAGGCGCTGCAGGCGCAGTTCCAGGATGCCGCGCGCCTGGGCCTCGGTCAGGTGGACCTTGCCCCCTGTGACGACGTTGCCTTCGTCATGGATCAGCGCCAGCAGCGGTTCGACGTCGGCGGCGTCCCACGCGGTGGTCATCAGCGATTCGCGCGCCGTGGCAGCGTCCGGGGCGGCGCGGATCAGCGCGATGACCGCGTCGATATTGGCCACCGCGATCACCAGGCCGACCAGCAGGTGGCCCCGGTCGCGCGCCTTGTTCAGGTCGTGGCGCGCCCGGCGCAGGATGACTTCCTCGCGGAAGGCCAGGAAGGCCTCCAGGACGTCCTTCAGCCCCATCAGGCGCGGCTTGCCGTTATCCAGCGCCAGCGTGTTGACGCCGAACGAGGTCTGGAGCTGCGTGAAGCGGTACAGGTGGTTCAGCACCACTTCGGGCGTCGCGTCGCGCTTGATCTCGATGACGATACGCATGCCCGACCGGTCGCTTTCGTCGCGAATGTCGGAAATGCCCTCGATCTGCTTGGCGCGCACCAGTTCGGCGATGCGTTCCTGCAGGGTCGATTTGTTCACCTGGTAGGGGATTTCGGTGATGACGATGGCCTGGCGATCGCGGCGCAGGTCCTCGATCTCGGCGCGGGCGCGGATAAGGACGGACCCACGGCCGGTCTCGAACGCGCTGCGGATGCCCGCGCGGCCCAGGATGATGCCGCCGGTCGGGAAATCGGGCCCCGGCACGATCTGCATCAGCTCGTCCAGCGTCATGTCGGGCCGGGCGATCAGCGCCAGCGTCGCGTCGATGATTTCGCCGGGGTTGTGGGGCGGGATGTTGGTCGCCATGCCGACCGCGATGCCCGACGCCCCGTTGATGAGCAGGTTGGGGAAGGCGGCGGGCAGGATCTTGGGTTCCTGCTCGCTCTCGTCGTAGTTCGGCTGGAAATCGACGGTGTCGCGGTCGATGTCGTCCAGCAGGAACGACGCCGCCTTGGCCAGCCGGGCCTCGGTGTAGCGCATGGCGGCGGGGGAATCGCCGTCGACCGATCCGAAATTGCCCTGTCCGTCGATCAGCTTGACGCGCATCGACCAGAACTGCGCCATCCGGACCATGGCGTCGTAGATCGAGGAATCGCCGTGCGGATGGTATTTACCCATCACGTCACCCACCGCGCGGGCCGATTTGCGATAGGGCTTGTCGTGGGTGAACCCGCTTTCGCGCATGGAATAGAGGATGCGCCGATGCACCGGCTTCAGGCCGTCCCGCACGTCGGGCAGGGCGCGGCTGACGATGACCGACATCGCATAGGCGAGGTAGGAGGACCGCATTTCCTCCTCGATCGTCACCGGAATCATGTCGGAAGGGGCCGGCGGCTGCGGCGGGTCGGGTATTTCGGTCAAGGCATATCC
Organism: Gluconacetobacter johannae; assembly: GCF_014174305.1. Lineage (GTDB taxonomy): Bacteria > Pseudomonadota > Alphaproteobacteria > Acetobacterales > Acetobacteraceae > Gluconacetobacter > Gluconacetobacter johannae. Next base: position 35,300 of record NZ_JABEQH010000028.1, read on the forward strand.
GTCATGTCAAAGTCACCCTCGTGTTCCCCGTATCGGCGGACACGGCTGGCGGAAACTGGTGCGGGGCCGGTGCCGGCGCGCGACGCGACCCTAGCACGGTTTGCCGGCGGCGGAGAAACCGCGCGGCCCGCGCCGGCCGTCGCGGCGCCCCGCAAAACCGGTCAGAACGGAATTTCGTCGTCCATGTCGCTGCCGCCGCCATGCGGCGCGTCCCAGCCGCCGGACGAAGAACCACCGGAGGACGGACCGCCCGAGGGGGCGCCGCCCTGGCTGCCGCCGCGACCGCCGCCGATCTGGCGCGGGGCGGACGGGGCCGAATAGCCGCCGCCCATGTCGTCGCCAGCGTCACCGCCGCGGTTGCTGTCCAGCAGCACAAGGTCGCCACGGAAGCGGTCGACCACGACCTCGGTCGTATAGCGTTCCTGCCCGGACTGGTCGGTCCATTTGCGGGTCTGGAGCGAGCCTTCCAGATAGATCTTGCGTCCCTTCCGCAGGAACCGCTCGGCCACGTCGGCGATGCGCTCGTTGAAGATGACGACGCGATGCCACTCGGTCCGTTCCCGCCGCTCGCCGGACGCGCGGTCGTTCCACGTGTCGCTGGTCGCCAGCGTCAGCGAGACGATCTTGGCGCCGTTCTGGGTGTTCCGGACCTCGGGGTCCTTGCCCAGATTGCCTACGAGAATGACCTTGTTGACGCTACCCGCCATAGTGCTTCCTGCTGCTGTCCGGTATGGAGTCGCGTCCCGTCGGGTCGCGCCCCATGGAATAATGCCGTCCGCCCGGATCGGTATCTGGGGCGGACGAGGCTGAACGGACATCTTAACCCAATTGCATGGCCGAGGATACCTGTCCGTGTCGCGTCATCTGGCGTCCCCGGCGATGCGATCGGCCGGGCGATGCATTTTTCCGGGGCGACGGATCTTGGCGCGGGGCGCGGAACAGGTCAGAACAGAGTATGAACGGAACGCGCCGTGCGCGTCGGGAAAAAAGCGGAGAGCGGACATCATGGATACCCCATCCAGGCCTGCCCCTGGCCTGCCGGCGGCGCAGTCGATCCGGGTTCGCGGGGCGCGGGCGCACAACCTGAAGAACATCGACGTCGAGATCCCGCGCGATGCCCTGACGGTGGTGACCGGCCTGTCGGGATCGGGGAAATCGTCCCTGGCGTTCGATACGATCTATGCCGAGGGGCAGCGGCGCTATGTCGAAAGCCTGTCGGCCTATGCGCGGCAGTTCCTGGAGCTGATGGGCAAGCCCGACATGGATTCGATCGAGGGCCTGTCGCCGGCGATCTCGATCGAGCAGAAGACGACGTCGAAGAACCCGCGTTCCACCGTGGGCACGATCACCGAAATCCATGATTACATGCGCCTGCTGTGGGCGCGGGCCGGCGTGCCCTATTCGCCTGCGACCGGCCTGCCGATCGAGGCGCAGACCGTCAGCCAGATGGTGGACCGCGTCATGGCGCTGCCCGAGGGCACGCGGCTGATCCTGCTGGCCCCGGTGATCCGCGACCGCAAGGGCGAATGCCGCAAGGAACTGGCCGAACTGCAGCGCAAGGGCTTCACCCGCGTCAAGGTCGACGGCACCCTGCACGAAATCGCCGAGGTCCCGGACCTGAACCGCAAGCTGCGCCACACGGTCGAGGCCGTGGTGGACCGCGTGGTCGTCAAGCCCGGGCTGGAATCCCGCCTGGCCGACAGTTTCGAGACCGCCCTGGCCCTGTCCGACGGCCTGGTCTACGCCGAGGAGGTCGTGCGTGGCGAAGGCGCCGAGCCCCCGCCGCACATGGTCTTCTCGTCGCGCTTCGCCTGCCCGGTCAGTGGCTTCACGCTGGAGGAGATCGAACCGCGCCTGTTCTCGTTCAACGCCCCGCAGGGCGCGTGCCCGGCCTGCGACGGAATCGGGACCGAAACGTTCTTCGACCCGCATCTGATCGTCCCCGACGAATCGCTGTCGCTGGCCGGGGGCGCCGTCGCCCCGTGGCGCAGCAGCCAGAGCCCCTATTACCAGCAGACCCTGGAAAGCCTGGCCGCCCATTACGGGGCGCGGATGGACACTCCGTGGCGCGACCTGCCGCAGGGGGTGCGCGACGTGATCCTGGACGGCGGCAAGGACGACATCACCTTTCTCTATCGCGACGGCAAGCGGTCCTACGGGCTGACCAAGCCGTTCGAGGGGGTGGCGACCAACCTGCGCCGGCGCATGGCGGAAACCGACAGCGTCTGGGTGCGCGAGGAGCTGTCGCGCTACCAGTCCGACAAGCCGTGCCATGTCTGCCAAGGCGCGCGCCTGCGGCCTGAGGCGCTATCGGTGCGCGTCGCCGGGTCGGACATCGCCACGGCGTCGGACCTGCCCATTCGCCGGGCGCTGGAGTGGTTCGGCACGGTGGAGGCGACGCTGACGCCCCAGCGGGCGGAAATCGCCCGGCGCATCCTGCGTGAAATCCTCGACCGGCTGCGGTTCCTGGACGATGTGGGGCTGGATTACCTGACGCTGTCGCGCGGGTCGGCGACCCTGTCGGGCGGGGAAAGCCAGCGCATCCGGCTGGCCAGCCAGATCGGCTCGGGCCTGACGGGCGTGCTGTATGTGCTCGACGAGCCTTCGATCGGGCTGCATCAGCGCGATAATGAACGGCTGCTGGCGACGCTGGACCGGCTGAAACGGCTGGGGAACACGCTGATCGTCGTGGAACATGACGAGGACGCGATCCGCGCTGCCGACTGGCTGATCGACATGGGGCCGGGGGCAGGGGTCAATGGCGGGCATGTCGTGGCCAGCGGTACCCCGGCCGAGGTCGCGGCCAATCCGGCCAGCCTGACCGGCGATTACCTGTCGGGCCGGCGCAGGATCGCGGTGCCGGCGCAGCGCCGCCCCGTCGATCCAGAGCGCAGCCTGGTGCTGGAGGGGGCGGCCGGCAACAATCTGAAGGACGTGACGGCGCGTTTTCCGCTGGGCACCTTCACCTGCGTCACCGGCGTTTCGGGCGGGGGGAAATCGACGCTGGTGGTCGACACGCTGTACAAGGCGCTGTCGCGGCAACTGATGGGCTCCGGGCAGACTCCCGCGCCCTATCGCCGGATCGCGGGGCTGGACCTGCTGGACAAGATCATCGACATCGACCAGTCGCCGATCGGCCGCACGCCGCGCTCCAACCCCGCGACCTACACCGACCTGTTCGCGCCGATCCGCGACTGGTTCGCCGAACTGCCGGAGAGCAAGGCGCGGGGCTACAAGCCGGGGCGGTTCTCGTTCAACGTCAAGGGCGGGCGGTGCGAGGCCTGCCAGGGCGACGGCGTGCTGAAGATCGAGATGCACTTCCTGCCCGACGTGTTCGTGACCTGCGATACCTGCAAGGGCGCGCGCTATAACCGCGAGACGCTGGAGGTGAAGTTCCGCGGCAAATCCATCGCCGACGTGCTGGCCATGACGGTGGACGAGGCCCTGCCGTATTTCTCGGCCGTGCCGCGCATCCGCGACCGGCTGGCGATCCTGCAGCAGGTGGGGCTGGGCTATGTGGCGCTGGGCCAGCAGGCGACCACCCTGTCGGGCGGCGAGGCGCAGCGCGTCAAGCTGTCCAAGGAACTGGCCCGCCGCGCCACCGGCCGCACCCTGTATATTCTCGACGAGCCGACCACCGGCCTGCATACCGAAGACGTGCGTAAGCTGCTGGAGGTGCTGCATGCCCTGGTCGACCAGGGCAACACCGTCGTGGTGATCGAGCATAATCTCGAGGTCATCAAGACCGCCGACTGGGTGCTGGACATGGGGCCCGAGGGCGGTGACGGCGGCGGGCGCATCGTCGCCGAGGGCACGCCCGAGGACATCGCCGCCTGCCCGGACAGCCATACCGGGCGCTTCCTGCGTCCGTTGCTGGCGGACGCCGCCCCGGCGCCGAAAAAACGCGCGCGGCGGGCCCGCGCCTGACGCGTTCTCCGGCCCGTCGCGCCCCCGTGCGCGGCGGGTGAGGCGGTGTCATGGAAAATACATAAAAAATTCGGTCCCGAGCTGTTGAAAACACTTGCGCCAGCAAGGCTGTGGCCTTATCAGCGGCCCCCTTGGCCCAAGGGGGCGATCCCGCCCAACAGGCTGTCTACTGGTTTGGGGGTACGTGATGAACGCACTTGCTCAGCTGGGGATGGTCTCGGAACTCCCGAGCAATAACCAGATGTCCTCTTCTCCGTCCTCGTCCGAGGAACGGACGGATTATTTCGTCGAGAAAGACGGGATGAAGTTTGCGGGAACGCATCTTCTCGTCGATCTTTGGGAGGCCCGGAATCTGGATGATCCGGCGCAGATCGACCGCACCCTGTGCGAGGCGGCGGTAACGGCCGGCGCCACGATCCTGCACAGCCATTTCCATCACTTCTCGCCCAACGGCGGGGTGTCGGGCGTGGTGGTGCTGGCCGAGAGCCACATTTCGATCCACACGTGGCCCGAACGCGATTTCGCCGCCGTGGATATCTTCATGTGCGGCGCGTGCGATCCGCACCTTGCGATCCCGGTGATGCAGCGCCTGTTCCAGGCGGGCCGGGTCGTCGTCGACGAACAGCGTCGCGGCCGGGTGGGGTGACGGGCCGGGATGGCGTCCGACAGGGCGCCGTCCGCATGAACCGGGGGGCCGGATCCGTCCGGCCTCTTTTTTTATGTACGCGCAGGGAGAACAGGCAATGACCGAAGCGTGGATCGGCGAAACCCTCTATGACGGCTGGCAGCAGCGATTCCGGGTGCGGAAGGAACTGGCGCGCGCGAAAAGTGCCTTCCAGGATATCGTGGTTTTCGAAAGCGAGACGCACGGCCGCGTCCTCGTCCTCGACGGTGTGATCCAGATCACCGAGGGGGACGAGTTCGTCTATCAGGAAATGCTGACGCATGTGCCCCTGCTGGCGCATGGCGACGCGCGCAGCGTGCTGATTATCGGCGCGGGCGATGGCGGCGTGCTGCGCCGCGTGCTGCAGCATCGCGGCGTGACCCGCGCGGTGATGGTGGAAATCGATGGCGAGGTCATCGACCTGTCCAAGCGCTTCCTGCCCGGCATCGCGGGCGATGCCTGGACCGACCCCCGGGCCGAGGTGATCGTCGGCGATGGCATCGACTATGTCGCGCGCGCCGAAACGGCGTCGGTGGATGCGATCATCGTCGACAGCACGGACCCGATCGGCGTGGGCGAGGTGCTGTTCACCGATTCGTTCTACGAACATTGCGCGCGGATCCTGACGCCGAACGGCATCATCGTGAACCAGTGCGGCGTGCCCTTCATGCAGGCCGACGAACTGCGCGAGACCAGCCTGCGTCGCGCCCGTTTCTTCCCGCATGTCTCGGCCTATGTCGCGGCGGTGCCGACCTATGTCGGCGGGTTCATGACGCTGGGCGTCGCGGCAAAGGGGCAGAACCCGGCCGCCCATCCGGTCGAGACGATCCGCGCCCGCGCCGAGGCCGCCGGCATCCTGGGGACCACCGGCTACTGGACGCCGGAAATCCATGCCGGGGCGTTCAACCTGCCGCCCTACATCGCCCGCAACCTGCCCTCCGCCGGGGTATGATCGTAGCCGGGGCGCCGTTGGTGGCGCCCCGGCTCGTCCCGTTCAGCCCCGTGGGGCGTATCGCGCCAGCATCCGCACCGCAACGGTGGTGATGTTCAGGGCCGCCAGGCCGTCGGCGAAGGCCTTGTAGTGCGGCGTGGTCAGGTGCGTGTCGAAGGCCGCGCGATCGGTATAGACTTCGTGCAGGATGACCCGATTCGCCTCGCCGTCCGGCACCAGCACATCGAAACAATGGCATCCGGGTTCGTCGGCTACCGAATGCGCGCTGTCATGGGCGCAGATTTCCAGAAATCTGTCGTGGGTTTCCGGCGTCGTCTCGAATTCCGCGATGATGATCAGGGGGCGTGCGTCCATGGTCGGCGTCCTTCGCTGTTCCGGTGATCGGTGCGCGCAAATCTAGCGCCGGGCCGGCAGGCGATCCAGCGCCGGATCAATTGACTTGATCGCGAGACATGTGCCAAGCATCGGAACGCTGAAGCGGGAGAGACTGGCGAGAGCCGGCGCCGAAGGAGCAACCGCCCCGGAAACTCTCAGGCCAAAGGACCGCCCGGCATTGACTTCTGGAGAGAGGCGCCCCGTGCGTCCGCCGACGGGATAGCGATCTCAGGCACAGCGACAGAAGGGGCATTCGGATCCAATGCATGGATTCAGGAGGCCCTGTTCATGTCCCGCACTTCGTCTTTCCGGTTTTCCCCATCCCCCACAGCCCGGCCGCGCGCGGCGCGGAGGGACGCATGAACGCGCCCCTGCTGCACACGCCGCTGCACGACCTGCATCTGTCGCTGGGCGGGCGCATGGTGCCCTTCGCGGGGTACCAGATGCCCGTGCAGTATCGGGCCGGGGTGATGGCCGAGCACCAGCATACCCGCGCCGCCGCCGGCCTGTTCGACGTGTCCCATATGGGGCAGATCCGCCTGCGCGCCCGCTCGGGCCGGGTCGAGGACGCGGCCCTGGCGCTGGAACGCCTGGTGCCCGCCGACATGCTGTCGCTGAAGCCGGGGCGGCAGCGCTACGCGCTGCTGACCGATCCGCAGGGCGGCATCATCGACGACCTGATGGTCTCGCGCCTGGACGACTGGCTGCTGCTGGTCGTCAACGCCGCCTGCAAGGAAGGCGACCTGGCCCATATCGTGGCCGGCGTGCAGGATGCCTGCACAATCGAGGCGATGCCCGATCGCGCGCTGATCGCGGTGCAGGGCCCCGCCGCCGGCGCGGCGCTGGCCGGCCTGGCCCCGCGGGCAGCGGACATGCGCTTCATGGACGTGGCGGAATTCGACGTGGCCGGCGTGCCCTGCATCGCCTCGCGCTCGGGCTATACCGGCGAGGACGGGTTCGAACTGGGCATGCCCTCGGACGGCGCGGTCCGCGTGGCCGAGGCGCTGCTGGCGCAGCCGGGCGTCGCCCCGGCGGGCCTGGGCGCGCGCGACAGCCTGCGGCTGGAGGCCGGCCTGTGCCTCTATGGTTCGGACATCGACCGCACGACGTCGCCGGTCGAGGCCGCGCTGGACTGGTCGATCCAGAAAAGCCGCCGCACCGGCGGGGCGCGGGCGGGGGGCTTTCCGGGCGCGGAGACCGTGCTGGCGCAGTTGCGCGATGGCACGTCCCGCCGCCGGGTCGGCATCGCGGCCGGCGGCCGCGCGCCGGTGCGCGGCGGG
>NZ_JABEQH010000029.1 GCF_014174305.1 Gluconacetobacter johannae
CGTCGTCGAGACCGCGTCCACCGTCTCGGCCCGCAGTTCCTCGGCCAGCTGCTTCAGCTGCTCCACCGACAGGTTCCGCAGGTCCGCCGGATAGGCCACCCGGTCCAGCAATGGAAAACGCCCGTGCGTCGGAACCGATGCCGTACGCGCGCTTCCCGTCGGCTGCCCCTCTGACTTCTGCCGGGTGCGGCCGGTCACGACGCCGGTGGGGCCGGCGGGCGGGGTGGGGTTCGGTTGATCCATGGCGACGACGTCCATTGTGATTTGCCGGGATATCGCCCGGGGGCGGGCGGATCCTGGTCCGGTTTGTATGTGACGTTTCCCGAGCCGGACACTCGTAACGCCCCTGGGTCTGTTACGGTTCGGGATTTACTCCCGCGCCGGAAGCAAGGACAGACACTCCCCTGACAGGTGTGGTGATTAGGGCACAGTGCACGCGATGGGAATTGAGTATAAGACCCGACTTGTCCTATACCCCCCGGAACGGGATCGCGTGGCGTAACATGTCCGCAACCTCGATATGTCTTTCGCGCACGGCTTGGAGCCGGCGGGGTTGTTAACTGTCGTACGGACGTGTCCATAATAAGGCCACTCGATTGGAAGAAGGCCGGCGATCACGCCGGCGCAGGAGCAGAGGTTTCATGGCCGTTCCTATTATGCAGGCTGTCAGGGTTGGTGCTTACGTCGTGAAGCAGCACGTGACGGGCCGGAAGCGTTATCCGCTTGTTCTGATGCTCGAACCGTTGTTCAGGTGCAACCTGGCCTGCGCGGGATGCGGCAAGATCGACTATCCGGCGCAGATCCTGAACCAGCGCATGAGCGTGCAGGAATGCCTCGACGCGGATACCGAGGCCGGCGCCCCCGTCATCGCCGTCGCGGGGGGCGAGCCCCTGCTGCACAAGGAAATGCCCGAGATCGTCCGGGGGCTGATCGCGCGCAAGAAGTACGTCTATCTCTGCACCAACGCCCTTCTTCTTGAAAAGAAGATGGACGATTACGAGCCTTCGCCCTTCTTCTCGTGGGACGTGCATCTGGACGGCGACCAGGACATGCATGATGCCTCGGTCTGCCAGGATGGCGTGTACGAACGCGCCGTGGCCGCGATCAAGAAGGCCAAGGCCCGCGGCTTCCGCCTGTCGATCAACTGCACGGTGTTCGACGGTACCGACCCCAAGCGCCTCGCCGCCTTCTTCGACGAGGTCATGGCCATGGGCGTGGACGGCATCATGACCGCGCCGGGCTATGCCTACGAGCGCGCGCCCGACCAGGCGCACTTCCTGAACCGCCAGAAGACGAAGCAGCTGTTCCGCGACGTCTTCCGCCTGGGCAAGGGCAAGAAGTGGCGCTTCACGCAATCGCCGCTGTTCCTGAACTTCCTTGCCGGGAACGAGGAATATCATTGCACGCCGTGGGGCAAGCCCCTGCGTAACGTCTTCGGGTGGCAGCGTCCGTGCTACCTGCTCGGCGAAGGGTACGCCAAGACCTTCAACGAGCTGATGGAAGACACGAAGTGGGATGACTACGGCACCGGCAACTATGAAAAATGCGCCGACTGCATGGTCCATTCCGGATACGAATCGACGGCGGTGATGGATGCGGTGCGCCGTCCGTGGCACATCGCCAAGGTCGCCCTGTTCGGGCCGGAGACCGAGAAGCCGATGGCGCCCGAGATCTCGCTGGCCAACCAGCGTCCGGCCGAATACGTCTTCACCCAGCATGTCGATGCGCGCATGGCCGAACTCGCGGCCGCCAAGAAGCCGGCCAAGCCGCCGCGCGTCACGGTCGTCGACACCCCGGCGGTCGAGGCCGCCGACGCCGCGGACTAGAGACCGGCAAGGACGGATGAACGATGGAATGGCGGGACCTGGTTCCCGCCATTTTCATGTCTGCCTTCCGGCCTGGGGCCTTTCGCCCGGGGTGGATTTGCGCCGGGGGCGCGTTGATCTAGGATCGCGGCCATCATGATCGTGCCGTTTCTCATCATTTTCTTTCTTGTCATCCTCAATGGCGTGTTCGCCATGGGGGAGCTGGCGCTGATCTCGGCCCGCCCGGCGCGTCTGGCGGTGCTGCAGCGCAAGGGGGTCAAGGGCGCCGAGCGGGCGTTGCGCCTGGCCGGGGATCCGCAGAGTTTCCTGCCCACGGTGCAGGTCGGCATCACCCTGGTGTCGATCCTGGAAGGCACGTTCGGCGGCACGCGGATCGAGGCGTACCTGACGCCGTGGCTGGCCCGCTTCGCCCTGCTGCGCCCGTTCGCCGCCGAACTGTCGATGGCGGTGGTGGTGGTGGCGATCACGTCGCTGATGCTGGTGCTGGGCGAACTGGTGCCCAAGCAGCTTGCGCTGCGTCATCCCGAAACCATCGCGGCGCGTCTGTCCCTGCCGCTGGAGGGGCTGGCCCTGCTGACCCGCCCGGTGGTCTGGCTGCTGGGCCATTCCTCGGGGCTGGTCCTGCGGCTGATGGGCGCGGGCACGATGACGCGCGAGGCCCTGACCGAAGAGGAACTGAAGGCCTATATCGCCGAGGGCGCCCAGTCCGGCGTGCTGGAGCAGGAGGAGCGCGACATGATCGAGCGCCTGCTGCGCCTGGCCGACAGGCCGGTGCGCGCCATCATGACCCCGCGCAACGAACTGTTCTGGATCGAGCGGGGGGCCAGCCGCGAGGAGCTGCGCCGCGTGCTGCGTACCACGGCGCATACGCGCATCGTGGTGTGCGACGGCGGCGTCGACAATCCGGTCGGCGTCATCCTGGCCAAGGACATGCTGGACCGCATGCTGGACGGCAAGCCGGTCTCGATCGAATCGGGCCTCCGCAAGCCGGTGGTGGTGCCGGACACGATCTCGGCCTTCGACATGGTCGAACGGATGCGTTCGGTTTCCATGGGCATCGCCCTGGTGCTGGACGAGTACGGGTCGTTCGAGGGGATCGTCACCGCATCGGACCTGTTCGCCGCCATCGTGGGCGAACATCACGAGCCCGGCAGCACGCCCAAGCGGCTGCTGACACAGGAGGACGTGCTGATCCTGGACGGATTCATGCCCGCCGACGAGGTCAAGGACCGGCTGGGCCTGGCGGACCTGCCGCAGGAAGGCAGCTACCACACGCTGGGCGGGCTGATCCTGGCGCTGCTGCGCCGGGTGCCGGCGGCCGGCGACAAGGTCGTGTTCTCGGGCTGGCTGTTCGAGGTGATGGAAACCGAACAGCGCCGCGTGGTGAAGGTGCGGGCCAGTCGCCAGATCCTGGCCGAAAACTGAAAATCCGGCTGGAGACGCGGTTTGCCGGCGATCCGACGCGCTTTTCCTGTGCTTCGATGCTCACGGCCATCAAGGCCGCTCCGCTTCGATGCTCGGAAAAACACGCCGGGCGCGCCGCGTGGCGGCGCTCTCGCTCGGCAAACCGCGTCTCCAGCCGGATTTTAGGTGGCTTCCAGGGGCAACGCCCCTTGGCTCCTGCCGCTTGGCCCGGAGGGATCAGTGCAGGGTGTGGAAATGATGTCCGGCCAGGTCGCGTTCGGCGGCGAAGGCCGGCCATTCGCCGTGGGCCAGGGTGTCCAGCGACGGGGTGGGCAGGCCCAGCCGGTCGGCATAGATCCACAGATAGGTGAAGGCGCGGTGGACATAGTCCCGCGTTTCCGGATTGGGCAGGCTCTCGATGAACAGCAGCGGGTCGTCGCCGCAATCGTTCAGGGCGTCCTGGCGCGAGATGGCGGACGGCCCGGCGTTGTAGCTGGCCAGCATGCGGATCATGTCGCCGCCCGGCGTCCGCCGGCCGGCATTATGCTGTTCGGTCAGATGCGCCAGATAGAGGACGTAAAGCTGCCCGATCTCCAGGTTCAGGGCCGGGTCATGCAGCAGCGCCGGGGCGGCCGCGTATTGCCGCGCGCGTCCGGTCACGAATCCGGCGGTCACCGGCATGATCTGCAACAGCCCGTGCGCGCCGGCCCCCGAGACCGCGCCGCTGTCGAAATTCGATTCCAGCCGTGTCAGCGCATAGACCAGCGCCGGGTCGATCCTGAAGCCGTGGCTGGGGGCGAGATGGGGCGTGGGGAAGCGGGCCTGCGTGGTCGGCGGGGTCGCGCCGCGCGCCAGCAGCAGGGCGGATAGCTGGTCGGACAGGTCCTTCAGCCCGGCGGCGTCGGCCACCAGTTGGATCGAGCGGCAGAGCGCCGCGTCCCCCTGCACGTCGGGCCACAGGCGGCGCAGGGCGGCTTCCGCCCGTCCGGTTTCGCCGACCTGGAGCAGGGCGAAGGCCCTGCGGCCGGCCGGCGTGGCGGCGACGGCCTCGACGTCGATTTCACCCAGGACCGGCGCGCCGGCCACCAGCAGCGTCCGGTCGGCGGCCAGCGTCGCGCCGTCGGGCAGGTGGCCCTCGGTGGCGGCGGGCCGGGCCGGACGCTGGCCCAGCATCTGGGCGGCCAGCAGGCCGTAGAAGGTGTGCGGCGCGGCCGCGGCGCGGTGCAGCCACGGCCGGAAGGCCGCGATGTCGCCGGTGTCGCGGTGCGCCCGCGCGGCCCAGAAGGCGGCGCCGGCGCGAATGCCGGCCGGGGTCAGTTCGGCGCGCGACGCGGCCTCGAACAGCGATTCGGCGATGTCGGGCCGTCCGCGCCGCCAGGCAGCCAGGCCGGCGACATACCCCGCCAGGCCGATCCGGCCGGCGGACTGGGTGAAGGCGTCCTGGCCGGTACGCAGGGCGAAGGCGGTCTCGCCCGCGCTGAACATCGCCATCGCGACCTCGGCGCGCAGTTGCGCCGCGTACAGGTCGCTCATGCCGGGGGTGATCTTGATGAGGTGCAGGGCGCTGCGCGCGCCCTTCAGCCCTTGCTCGGCGCGTTCGTGGACGGTGCGGTCCAGCAGGGCGCTGCGGGTGAAGGCGCGGCTGGCCGGGTCGTCTTCCTCGGGCGCGCGGCCGGGCGCGGCCTCGGCGCCGGGGGCCAGGGCCACGGCGGCCGGGCCTGGCGGCACGCTGCCGCGCGGCGACAGGCCGGCCAGCAGCGCATGGATCGCCGGGGCATCCGCCAGGGTGGAAAATGTCCGCAGCCACAGGCGCAACTGGCCCGGTGTGGGATGATAGGCGGGGTTCAGGTAGCGATCGGCCAGGATGTCGGCCAGCAGGGTATCGTCCGGCAGGGAGGCGGTCTCGCGGATCGCGGCGTCGAACGCCCCGGCCCGCTGCAGGCCGAAGATCCGGCGGACGCGGTGTGCGACGTCGGGGGGCAGCGGCTGGGCCAGCCCGACCGCCCCGCCGCCCGGGGGGGCGATCCGTGGCATGGCCAGGGCCGTTTCCTCGTTCCGCTCGCCCGGGCCGGACGGTCTTCCGTCGGGGGTCTGGGCGTTGGCGCTCGGGCTACGCAGCGGAACCATCGCTGCGCCTGCCAGAAATGCGGCGCCGGCCAGGAAGGCCCGAACCGCGAACTGGGGGGGGGTATGTGTTGTCCCTCGCATGGTCGGGGGGCGTCTAAGGGGTTATCGCGGGAAAGGCAACCCTTATGATCGGGCACCTGGAAATACGCACGCAGAACAGTTGGGTAAACGGGGCTAAAAACGGCCTGTTAGCGGTGGGTCCCGACGGGTGAATAAATCGTGTGTTGTGATGGTATGGCCACAGTTCGAACACAATTCGCGCCGTGTTCGCATCTTACTGTTACATTTACGTATCCGGGTCCGCATCCAGTGTTGTGCGTAGCAACAAAAGGTCTTTCCATGCGTCGCGCCGGGCGGCGGGACTGGCCCCCAACTGGGAGGGATGGCGCATCGGCAGGGCAGGCAGGGGCTGCGCCCGGCCGGGGATCGTGATGTCGCGCCAGCGTCCCCGCAGCCGGGCGATGCCCCCCTGTTCGCCGGTCAGCAGCCTGGCCGGCATGTTGCCCATCAGGACCACCCGTCGGGGGGCGGCCAGCACGATCAGGCGATGCAGGAACGGTTCGCAGATCCGCAGTTCGGCGGGCGAGGGCGGACGCTCGCCGGGGGGGCGCCACGGAATGACCGGGGCCAGCAGCAGGTCGTCGCGCCGCAGCCCGATGCTGGCCAGCATGCGGTCCAGCATCTGTCCCGGCGGCCCGGCGAAGGGGGCGCCGCCCCGGTCTTCGGTCGCGTCGGGTGGCTCGCCGATCAGCAACAGGCCGGACCCGGCCCGCCCGGCGGGGGCGATGGTATGGGTGGCGGTCTCGCGCAGGGCGCAGCCATCGAAGGCGGCCAGGGCGGCGTGCAGTTCGGCGATCGACGATGCGGCCTCGGCCACCTGGCGGGCGCGCAGGACCGCGCGGTCGATCAGCGTCAGGCCGTCGTCCGGCTCGGCCGGTCCGCGCGGGGACACGGCCCCGGAGGGGGAAGCCTGACGCGTGGGGGCTGCAGCGTTCCGGGACGGGGAGGCCGCGCGTGCCGGTGGCGGCTGAACAGGGGCCAGGCGATCGGTCGGGTCGTCGTCCAGCGCGGCATCCGCCCCCCAGTCCACATAAAGGCGCAGCAGGGCGAGGGCATCCATCATCCGGTCGGTGCGGCCTTGTCCGTAAAACGAGTAGGGCCGATGGGCGTGGGGATCCATCGGCAGGGTTTGGCAGTTTACCCGACGCAGGGTAGGGTTCGCCATCATGCAGTGTTTCCGCGTCGTGTGCACCTCCGTGCTTGCCGTCACCGTTTCAATGGCCGCGTGCCTGCCGGACCACAGGGCCGGGGCAACGCCGGTCGCCGCGACCGGTGCGGCGGCCGCGCAGCCGCCGGGTCTGGCGGGGGCGGTCCTGGTCGCGACCGTCGCGGCCCTGGAAGGCGACAACCACGCCGCCGGCCAGGCCTTTCGCGACGCCGCGCGGCTGGATCCGTCGCGTCCGAACCTGCTGCACCAGGCTTTCCTCTACAGCGCCCTGGCCGGGGACGACGCCGCCAGCCAACTGGCCACCCGGTTGCCGGGGCAGGCCATGGCCGAACTGGTGATGGGTGACGATGCGATCCTGGCCGGCCGGTGGGGGGAGGCGAAGGCCCATTACGGACGCGCGCCGCAGGACGCGATGCTGGCCATGCTGCGGCCGTTGCTGGAGGCCTGGAGCCTGGCGGGCGAGGGGCAGGTCGACGCGGCGCTGTCCGTCCTGGCCCCCTGGACCGGCGCGAATGCGACCGGGGCGGATAGCCGGGGCGGCTATTACGCGATCCATGCCGCGCTGATCGCCGAGGCGGCGGGGCAGCGGCAGCGTGCCGACGGGCTTTATCGCATCGCCCTGGCCCTGTCGCCGGGGCATGATGTGTTCACCACCCGCGCCCTGGGCCACTGGCTGGTTGGGCAGGGGCGCCGGGACGAGGCGGTCGGGATGGCCGACAGGCTGGTTGCCGCCCTGCCGGGCCTGTCCCTGGCGCGCGGCGGCATCATCACGTCATTCGCCCGCCCGCCCGCGGCGACGCCGCGACAGGGGGTGGCGCAGGCCTATTTCTTCCTGTCCGCGCTGATCGGCCAGCAGGCGGCGCGCCTGGCGGATCCGTCGGGCCGGCCGGCCCACGACGAGGGCATGCGCGATATCCAGATGCTGCTGCTGCGGTTCGCCCTGGCGCTGGACCCCGGTTGCGGACAGGGGCGGCTGATGCTGTCGTCGTTGCAGTCCGATGCCGGGCAGCCGGCCCTGGCGCGCGAGACGATTGGCCAGGCGGCCCCCGGCGACCCGCTTTCGACCCTTATCAACCTGCAGCAGGCGCGGCTGGATGCCGCGACCGGTCACCTGGCCGACGCGCAGCAGATCCTGACGCGCCTGGCCCGCGAATACCCCGATCAGCCGCAGATCTGGCAGATGCTGGGCAATCTGTATTCCGGACGGCAGGACTGGAATGCCGCGATTACCGCGTTCGACCGGGCCGTCGCCGTTTCGGGCCGTCTGGCCGGGGACGGCTGGACGCTGCTGTTCGAGCGCGCCGTCGCCTACGACCGGTCGGGCCGGTGGCCGCAGGCCCAGGCCGATCTGCAGCGCGCGCTGGACCTTGCCCCCAACGAGGCCATGTTGCTGAATTATCTGGGCTATTCCCTGGTCGAGCGGGGACAGGATCTGCCGAAGGCCGAGGCGCTGCTGCGCCGGGCGGTGGCGATCGCGCCCGGTGACGCGGCGATTCGCGACAGCCTGGGCTGGGCGCTGGTGCGGCAGGGGCACATCGCCGACGGGCTGGGGCTTCTGGAACGCGCCGCCGAGCAGACGCCCGAGGACCCGGCGGTGAATTATCATCTGGGGGTCGCCTACTGGCAGTCGGGCCGCCCGCGCGAGGCGGTCAGCCAGTGGCACATGGCCGAATTGCTGCCCGCCGAGGCGTCGGACGCGCAAAAGATCCATGCCGCCCTTGCCGATGCCGCCCGATCCGGCCACGAAGAGGCGCTCGGCCAGCAGAGCGGCCAGAAGAAGGACTGACCATCGTCGTGACCGCGATCCTGCACGAATCCGCCCATGCGAAAATCAACCTGCATCTGCATGTGACGGGACGGCGTCCGGATGGCTACCATCTGCTGGACAGCCTGGCGGTCTTCGCCGGGGCGGCGGACCATCTGGCCGCGCACCCCGCCGAGGGCGCCCCCGGAGCGGTGACGCTGGAGATCACGGGGCCGTTCGGCGCCGGGCTGGTCGCCGAATCCGACAGCAACCTGATCCTGCGGGCCGCGCGCCTGCTGCGCGCCACCGCCGACGCGGACGTGGCCGCGCGCCTGGCCCCGCTGCGGATCGTCCTGGACAAGCGTCTTCCGGTCGCCTCGGGGATCGGCGGCGGATCGGCCGACGCGGCGGCGGCGCTGCGCCTGCTGTTGCGCGCCTGGCCGGAGGTGCGCCTGCCGCGCGCGCGGCTGATGGAGCTGGCGGCGGAGCTGGGCGCGGACGTGCCGGTCTGCGTCGATCAGGTTGCCGCGCGGATGGGGGGCGTCGGCGAGGTGCTGGAACCTGCGCCGGACCTGCCGCCCTGCGGCATGATGCTGGTCAATTGCGGCGAGGGGGTGCCGACCCCATCGGTCTTCCGGTCGCGCGCGCCGGTCTTCCATCCGGCCGCCGCCCTGCCGGCCGGGTGGGCGGATGTGGGCGCGATGGTGCGGGACCTGTCGGCCCTGACGAACGACCTGGAGGATGCGGCCTGCGCCATCTGCCCCGCGATTCGCACGGTGTTGCAGGTCCTGGCGGCCGCGCCGGGCTGCCGGCTGGCGCGGATGAGCGGGTCCGGCGCGACCTGCTTCGCCCTGTTCGACAGCCCGCAGGCGGCACGCGATGCGCGGGGGGCGGTCGAACGGCCCGACTGGTGGGTCTGGGCCGGGGGGCTGCGCGGCGAAGAATGTGGCGCGCAGGCAGAGGGGCAGACAGAGGGTACGGTCGGCCGGGCGGTATGATATCCTTGTTCTGACCCCGCGCACCCGATGGCCGCGGCGCAAGGACGAAAAGGCCCAATCGCATGAGTGCTCGAATGCAGGTCGGCTTGTCCGACGATCGCCGCACCGCGACCTTGACCTTTCTGGACGGCAGCGGCCTGGACGGGACGATTGCCCTTTCGCTGGACCAGATGACGCAACTGATCGCAAGCCTGGGCGCGGTGCGGGCCGCGATGGTGGAACGCGATCCCCCGCCGCCGATCGAAGGCGTGCCCGTCGCCCCGGTGTTCCGGACCAACTGGGCGGTGCAGCCTGAGGCGCTGACCGAGGGGTCGCTGATCGCGTTCCAGCATCCGGCCTATGGTCCGGTGGGGCTGGCCCTGCGCCCGGCGGATGCGCGCCGCGTGGTCCAGGCGCTGACCCGCCACCAGGGCATGGTGCATCCCCGCCGCGGTCCGGCCAGCAAGCCGAACTGAGGTCAGCGCACGAAAGGGCCGGTCAGGCGTGGCCCCGGCGGCGCAGGGCGGACAGGATCGCCCCTGCGCCGGCCAGCAGCACGGCCGCGCCGATCGCGGTGCGGATCGTCGTCGTCACCAGCGGGGGCATGGTCTTGCGGCTGATCGTGTCGAACCGCCCATGGGCGGCGTAGGCGCCGTGGACTGGTGCGAACAGGCTGTCCGGCGCGTCGGCCTCGGCGGCGTTCTTTTCCAGTTGCGCTTTATAGGCGTGGGTCGACAGCCGCCGGTCCCGCAGCGTGGGGGCGAACAGCCCCGCCAGCCAGCCGGCGACACCCGACAGCCCCACCCACACGTCGCGATGGCGCCCGAAGGCGGCGCGGCTGATGGCCTCGGCCGCGATTTCGGGTTCGTAGACCGGGCCGGACGGGTGCAGCCGTTTGCCGGTATGGTTGCGCGTCCAGGAAAAGCGCGGCGTGTTGATGGCCGGCAGATGCACCAGGGCGACATGGATACGGTCGCCGTCGTGCAGGATCTCGGGCCGCAGGCTTTCGGTGAAGGCGCGGATCGCCGCCCGCGCGCCGCTTTCGATCGAGCGCAGCGGGCGGGGCAGCGCCAGCGCGTCGAGATTGACCACCGTGCCGTAACCCCGGCGCCGCATGCGGGCCAGCGCCGTCTGCGTGCCGTAGACGGTCCCCAGGTAGGTGACCTCGGTCGCGCGGCGGATCTCGTCGGCGGGCAGAGCGACCAGTTGCCCGGTCACGCTGGCGCCCGCGCAATTCACCCACAGGGTGATGGGGCCCAGCGCCGCCTCGACCTCGTCCGCCGCACGTTCGATGGCGTCCGGGTCGGCGACGTCGGCGCAGAGGACGACTGTGCGGATATGCAGGCCGGCCAGTTCGGCCGCCGCGTCGTCAAGCCGCGCGCGGTCGCGGCCGATCAGGGCGACGTCGCATCCGGCCCGGGCGAGCGTCCGGGCGGTGGCCCGGCCGATGCCGGCCCCGGCTCCGGTAACGACGGCGACCTGTTGTGGCATGGCGAAGGCTCCGCGATGATTCGGGCGGCTGCCGCCCGAAATGCTCTGTGACCCGACCGTGTTTGCGCCGGAAGCCGCCGCTTCGCAAGGTGCGGCGGCGTGTTTGGCGCGCTGGGCCGATTCGGGTCTTCAGAGATATTTGAGAGCCAGGACGCCGCCCACCAGCGTCACGCCGAAGACCGAGGCGACCAGCGTCAGGCGTCGTTCGATGAAGGTCTGGATCGGCGCGCCATAGAGCCGCAGCAGGCCGGCGATGAGGAAGAAGCGCGCGCCCCGGGTGATGAGGCAGGCCACGACGAAGGGCAGGATCGGGAAATGGGCGGCGCCGCTGGCGATGGTGACGATCTTGAAGGGAATCGGCGTCAGGCCCTTGATGAGAATGATCCACACGCCCCATTCGCGAAACCGCTCCTGCATGGCGGCGAGGCTGGCTTCGGCATGGTAGAAATGCACGATCGGCATCGCGGCGTACTGCAGCAGGAACGCCCCGATATACCACCCCAGTATCGCGCCGCAGACGCTGGCCAGGGTGCAGGTGGCCGCCAATTGCCAGGCCCGCTCGCGGCGCGACAGCACCATGGGGACCAGCAGCACGTCGGGCGGCAGGGGAAAGACGCTGGCCTCGGCGAAGGCGATGATGGCCAGCCACAGCCCCGCCCGGGGGGTGGCCGCCAGATTGAGGACACGGGTATAGAGACGGTCGAGCATGACGGGCCACCGGATCGGATGTCAGGGGAGCAGAGGCTGCGCGAAAAGCGGCCTCGCAGGCAACGCGATTCGCGACCCCGACCGGCAATCGTGGGTCAACACACCAGCGTGATCGTCGCGCGCAGGCCATGTGGCGTGCGGTTGCCCAGGCGGATGTCCCCGCCCAGCCCCCAGATGATGTTGCGCGTGATGGCCAGCCCCAGCCCGGTTCCGCCGGTTTCGCGGTTGCGGCTGCTCTCGGCGCGGACGAAGGGCTCGAACATCCGTTCCAGGTCCTCGGGCGGGAGGCCGGGGCCGTCGTCCTCGATCAGGATGGTCACGGTTTTCTCGTCCGTCGCCGCCCCTGTGCCGCTGGTTCCGCCGGGGCGGGGCGGTTGCAGGGTGATTCGCACCCCGCCGCCATAGAGGATCGCGTTCTGCACCAGATTGTTCAGCGCGCGTTTCAACGCCACGGGCCGCGCGTGGATCGTCACGGTGGGGGGCTCGGCGGCGAAGCCGATGGCGTCGGCGAGGTCGGGATGGGTTTCCGCCGCCTCGTCCAGGATGGTCTGCAGCAGGGCCGTCAGGTCCAGCCGCCCCATCGGCTCGCGCCGCGACGTGTCGCGGCCGAAGGACAGGGTCGCGGCGACCATGGATTCCAGCTCGTCCAGGTCGGACAGGAACTTGCCCCGCAATTCGTCGTCGTCGATGAATTCCGAGCGCAGCTTCAGCCGCGTGATCGGGGTGCGTAGATCGTGCCCGATGGCCGTCAGCAGCAGGGTGCGATCGGTCAGGAAGCGCCGGATGCGGCTGGCCATGGTGTTGAAGGCCCGCCCGGCCTGCGCGATTTCCAGCGGCCCGTCCTCGGGCATCGGCGGGGCGTTGACGTCGCGGCCCAGGGCCTCGGCGGCGGCGGCCAGGGCGCCGACCGGCGCGATCAGGCGCCGCACGCCCCAGACGATCAGGATGCTTCCGGCGACGGTCATCAGGACGAAGGCCGTGGGGAAGGTCGGCGAGCGGAACGGGTTGGGCGGCGGCGGGACGAAATGGATGGTCAGCCATCGGGTCTCGTCGGGCAGCAGGAAGGCCACCGCGCGGCGGGATGCATGGCGGTCCGGCTGGAACATGATGTGGCGCGGGCGCAGATGCGGCGGCAACGGCGGCAGATTGTCCGTCGGGTGCATCAGCACCATCCGCGTCATCCGGTCCATCCGGTCCATGCCCGGCGGGCCGGGGGGGCCGCCCACCGCGTGGTCGACCATGTCCGGGTCCGGCCCCGGGGTCAGGGTGGCATGGAAGTTCGGCGGCAGGTGCAGCGCCTCCAGCTCGCTCTGGCGATCGGCGGGCGGCGTCTCGACGATCGAGCGGTAGATCATGCCGACGCGGTTCTGGGCCTCCTGCTCGACCATGCGGCGGTCGAAGTCGATGCGGTCCAGCGCGTGGATGGTCAGGCCGATGGCCTCGATGATGCCCAGGCCCACGATCAGCAGCAGGCTGGTCCGCGCGGCCAGCGACCGGGGACGCAGCCGGGCGGCGGTACGGCGCGCCAGACCGCGCCCGGACCCCGGCGGGGCGTCCGGGCCGCCATCGACAGGCGACGCCCGCATGGCGGCGTCAGCTCCGTTCGACATCGCAGGCCAGTACGTATCCGCCGCCGCGCACCGTCTTGATGAGCTGGGCATTGCGGCCGTTGTCTTCCAGCTTGCGGCGCAGCCTGCTGATCGCGACGTCGATCGCGCGGTCGAACGGCCCGGCCTGCCGCCCGCGCAGCAGGTCGAACAGCATGTCGCGCGTCAGCACGCGGTTCGCGCGGTCCAGCAGGGCCATCAGCAGATCATATTCCCCGCCGGTCAGCGGGACCTCGGTCCCTTCGGGGTTCAGCAGCCGCCGCCGCGTCGGTTCCAGCGTCCAGCCGGCAAAATGCAGGTTGCGCTGCTCGCCGGAGTGCGGGTCCGCCCCCTCCCCGCTGCGGCGCATCACGGCGCGGATGCGGGCCAGCAGTTCGCGCGGGTTGAAGGGTTTGGGCACGTAATCGTCGGCCCCCAGCTCCAGGCCGATGATGCGGTCCGTCTCCTCGCCCATCGCGGTCAGCATGATGATCGGCACGTTGGCCTGCGACCGCAGCCAGCGCGCCAGTTCCAGGCCGCTTTCCCCCGGCAGCATCAGGTCCAGCACCACGATCTGGTAATGTCCGCCCAGCCAGGCCTTCCGTGTCTCGCGCCCGTCGCGGGCGGTGGTCACGCGGAACTGGTTGCGTTCGAGGAAACGGGCCAGGAGGTCGCGGATTTCACGGTCGTCATCGACGACAAGGATATGCGGCAGGGGGTCCATGCCGCCATCCTACCGTCAAAGCACCCGGCCGACACCAGGTGTTTCATTCGGTTGCAATCGGCCGCCTGGCGGTCGTTCGGGGCGGCGGAGGACGAAAAAAACACATCCCCGTGTGTCGAAGCCTGTGACAGGACGGCCCGGTTCGTGCACAGGATGGGGCATGGAACATCCTCCTCTGTCCCCGGCCGGGTCCCAGTCCGGCCGTTCCGTACGCATGGCGGCCGCATGGCGCGGCATGCTGCCCATCCTGCTGCTGCCGTTCCTGATGCTGCCCCGACCCGGCCATGCGGCGGAGCCGGCCGGCCCGGCCGTCCTGCCGGGGGCCGAGGGGGCGATACCGGGCAATCCGGCGGTCGACATGCCGACGGGGGACGAACCGGAGCTGGCCGGGCCGGCCACGCCCATGGCCCTTCCCGCGCCGCAGGCCGGGCATCCGGCCGCGACGACGGTGTCCAACCGCCATCTGGGCAGCCTGATCGACCGCGACGTCGTGGCGCCCGACGGCAGCCATGTCGGGCAGGCCATCGACGTGCTGGTGGACCACGATGGGCACCCCGCCGCCGTGGTCGTGGATGTCGGCGGCTTCCTGGGCGTGGGCAACCGCCGCATCGCCATTGCGTGGGACCAGTTCAACCTGGCCGGCATGACCGAGAAAAGCCCGGTGACCCTGCGGATCGGCGCGGCCGAGGTCCGGTCCGCGCCGGCCTATGACGCCTCGTCGATGGACGTGACGGTCGTGCATGGCGCGCCGCCGCCACCACCCGCGCCGCCGCCCGTGGCGGCGGAAGCCGAGGTGCCGCCCGTTCCCGTCGAGGTGCCGCTGCCCCCGCCGCCCGCGGCGCTGCCGCCGGCCCAGCCCGCGCCGGCCCAGCCCGATTCGCCCAGCCGTGGCGGGTCGTCCGGCACGCGGCCGCCCGCCACACGCTCGGGGCAGATGGTGCGATGACGGCGTGGCGCCTGCCCCCTTCCGCGCTGCGGCCGCCTTCCTGCCTGAACGCTTCGCGCCGGGACTCCGAAGGCGGTCCTGCGTGAGGCGTCCGCCACAGAACAGCCAGCGCGGGCTGGATTGGCTGAACTTCTTTGTCGCGAACCTTCAGGCCGCCTTCGGCTCGTTCATCGCGGTGTATCTGACCGGGGCGCACTGGACCCAGGGCCAGATCGGCTTCGCGCTCAGTATCGGGTCGATCACCGCCATGGTCAGCCAGGTGCCCGCCGGCATCATGGTCGATCGCCTGCGCGACAAGCACCGGGTGGCGTTCCTGTCGATCCTGGCGGTGATCTTTTCCTGCCTGCTGCTGGCGCTGTTTCCCCAGCAACTGCCGGTGGCGGTGGCCGAGATCCTGCACGGGCTGGCCAGTTGCACGCTCAACCCGGCGATCAGCGCCATCACGCTGTCGGTCGTGGCGACGCAGGTCATGCGCTCGAGCGGCACGGGGGCGGGCCTGCTGGGCGAGCGGTTCGGCCGCAATGCCAGCTTCGCCGCCGTGGGCAACGCCATCGCCGCCGGCCTGATGGGGGCGGTGGGCTATTGGGTGTCGGCCCAGGCCACGTTCTTCCTGGGGGCGGCGATGGCGGTGCCCGGCCTGCTGGCGCTGCTGCTGATCGAACGGTCCGAACCCCCGGCCTCGGTGAACACCGCGGCGATGGCCGAGGGCGAGCGGGCGCCCCGCGCGAAGGGACGGATGTGGGACCTGCTGCGGGACCGGCGCCTGTTCGCCTTTGCGGTGTGCGTGGCGTTCTTCCACCTGTCCAACGCCGGCATGCTGCCGCTGGCGGCCGGGCAGGTGACCCAGAAGGCCGGCAACGTGGCCGAGATCGTGATCGCCGCCTGCATCCTGCTGCCGCAGCTGGTGGGCGCGGCGCTGTCGCCGCATATCGGCCGGCTGGCGGAAACGGTGGGCCGCCGGCCGGTCATGCTGGTGACGTTCGCCGCGCTGCCGCTGCGCGGGGCGCTGCTGGCGACGACCAGCAACCCCTATCTGATCGTGGCGATCCAGATGCTGGACGGGCTCAGTTCGGCATCGTTCGGGGTGATGATGCCGCTGGTGGCCGCCGACCTGACCCGGGCCAGCGGGCGGTTCAACCTGTGCATGGGCATCCTGGGCTTGGCCATGGGGGCGGGGGCCAGCTTTTCCACCACCCTGGCCGGGACGGTGGCCGACCGGTCGATGGCGCTGGCCTTCCTGATGCTGGCCGGGGCCGGGCTGGCCTGCGTCATCCTGGTCTGGCTGCTGATGGGCGATACGTCGCGGCCGGACGGGGCGCGGTGGTCGCCGTTCCGGCGCGCCGCCCGGCCCCGTCGGTCATTCAACGATCAAGCCAGGCGGGAACCGGCAGGCTCCGTTCCCGCAGGAACGTCGGATTGAACAGCTTGGACTGATACCGGCTGCCGCCGTCCGACAGGATGGTGACGATCCGGTGCCCCGGCCCCATCCGCCGGGCCACCCGGATGGCGGCGGCGACGTTGATGCCCGACGAACCGCCGATGGACAGCCCTTCGTGGATCAGCAGGTCGTAGATCAGCTCCAGGGCTTCGGGGTCGGGGATCCGCTCGGCGTCGTCGATGGCGACGCCTTCCAGATTGCCCGGCACCCGCGACTGCCCGATCCCCTCGGTGATCGACGAGCCGGTGATGCTCAGGTCGTCGGTCTTCACCCAGCCGTAGAGGCCCGAGCCCTCGGGGTCGGCCAGGACGATGTGCGGCCGGGCCCGGCCGGCGGCGCGGGCGCAGTCCTCCAGCCCCAGCGCGACACCGGCCAGGGTCCCGCCCGTCCCGCACGCGCAGGTGAAGGCGTCGATCCGGCCGTCGGTCTGCGTCCAGATCTCGGGACCCGTGCTGGCCCGGTGTCCTTCGCGGTTCGCCAGATTGTCGAACTGGTTCGCCCAGACGCCGCCGATCTCCTCGGCCAGCCGGCGCGAGACGTGGACGTAATTGCCGGGGTCGCGAAAGGGCTTGGCCGGGACCAGCCGCAGGTCCGCGCCGATCATGCGCAGGAAATCAATCTTCTCCTGGCTCTGCGTCTCGGGCATGACGATGACCGAGCGATAGCCCCGCGCGTTGGCCACCAGGGTCAGGCCGATGCCGGTATTGCCCGCCGTGCCTTCCACCACCACGCCGCCGGGCGTCAGCACGCCGCGCCGTTCGGCGTCGTCGATGATCGCCAGCGCGGCGCGGTCCTTGACCGACCCGCCCGGATTCATGAATTCGGCCTTGGCCAGGATCTCGCACCCCGTCGCCTCGGACGCCCGCCGCAGGCGGATCAGCGGCGTATGGCCGATCGCGGCGGTCATGTCGGACGACGACGTGGTCCATCCGACAGCGGACGGATTTGCACTTTCGGCCATAAGGCAGCACCTTCTCTGGATCGTGCGTGGCGGTCGGGCCGCCGGGTGCGCCCTCGCCGGGACGAAGGCGCGCGATTGGCGCACAATGTGCATTATTGCGATGGGAAACAAGATGATCGAGGACGTAACGCCCACCGGAGCCTGGGCGGCGCTGGACGAGCGGCCGCAGGCGCAACTGGTCGATGTCCGGACGGATGCCGAATGGATGTTCGTCGGGCTGCCGGACCTGTCGGCCACCGGCAAGCGGGTCCTGCCGATATCGTGGCAGGGCCTGAACGGCCAGCCCAACGCCCGATTCGTGGAGCAGCTGACCTCGGCCGGCCTGACGCCGGAGAACGAGATCTATTTCATCTGCCGGTCGGGCGCGCGCAGCCATTCCGCCGCCGTGGCGGCGCGGGAGGCGGGATTCGCGCATGTCTTCAACGTCGCCGGCGGGTTTGAAGGGCCGCCCGACACGGACGGCCATCGCGGCGGCGTCGCGGGATGGAAGGCCGACGGCCTGCCCTGGCGCCAGGGCTGACGGCCCGCCTGAAAACGCCTTTTGCCGGCGCGCCGATCGGATGGCCGGCAAAGGCGTGTTCGGCGCGGACGCTACATGCAGAGAACTTCCAGTTCCTCCAGGAGAAGGAGGGTCTCGGTGTCGTCCAGTTCTTCCAGCAGGTCGCGCAGGGTCGGCAGGAAATTATGCAGGACCCTCAGATCGTCCAGCCCCTGCTGGTGGCAGATGGACCGCTGCTTCAGGAAATAGGGCCAGAAAGGACTCGTCTCCTGATCGAAATGGGGCTGAAGCGCCGCGAAGATGCGGTCGGCGCGTTCCTCCCAGTTCAAGTCCTTGAAGGTCAGATAACGATCGAACTGCTCTGTCATACTCAACCCCAGCTTGCAGGCCTCAAATACATGAGGGCACGTCCTAGTGCCTTTTGGCGGTCGTGTCTGTCAGATGGGTGACAGTCGGGCGGAGGGCCTTGGACGCCACGGCCATAATTGACAGTCTTTTTCGTCTTCCGCACCATTGCGCGATGGTAGCGTTGCAGCCTGGTTGCCACCGGACATGATCCCGCAGTTTCCCCTTCTCGACCTGATCGACAGCGAGGAAGGTGCGGGGCTGCGACGTATCTTTCATGAGAAACGTCTGGAGGCGGGCGCTCTTCTTTGCGCGCCGAGCGGAGAAGACCAGGTTTTCATCGTAAGATCGGGGCGCATCAGGGTCTATTTCGCCACGCCCGAGCAGGAGCTCAGCCTTGGCTATCTGACCGCGACCGACATGTTCAGCACGCACACCCGCGCCTTGCTCCAGGCCACGCAGCCGACCGAACTTCTGGTTGCGCGCCGGGAGGTGCTGGAGCGCCAGCTTGGCCACTATCCTGCGTTGCAGGCGACGATCGTGCGGGTGCTCGCCATGGTGCTGAGCCAGGCGATGACCTTGATCGAGGACCTGGCCTTCCATCCGGTCAAGCGACGGATCGCGCGTTATCTTCTACGCAGCGCCGCGCGCCACAAGGTCCCCGTCGCCGTGGACAGCCTGATTCTGGTCGAGCTGAGCATGGAGGAAATCGCGGCCCTGCTGGGGACGACGCGGCAGACGGCCTCGACCGAACTCAATGCCATGATCCACGCCGGCGGCATTGCCCGGCAGGGGCGTCGGCATATCCGCATCTGCGATCCCGAGCGCCTTTATCTGTGGGCCGGGGCCGATCATACGGCCGGTATCCAGTAGACCGGCCGCGTCAGTCGCGGCCGGGCGGTTCGGCGTCGGCGTCATAGAGGATCTGCAGCACCGCGCACCAGGGGTAGCGTGGGTCGTAGCTGTGGCCGGTCGGGTCGGCCAGACGCCCGTCCGCCCCCACCGGGACATGGGTCAGCGTCACCGCGTCGTCGACATTGCCGCCGACGATGCTGATCTGATGGCCGAAGGGCGGTCCGTTCTGGTTGGTGGCGACCACGATTCCGCAATGGGCGGGAAAGCCGTAGGTGGTGGGCAGGTCGGCGAACTGGACGGCCTTGCTGGCGCCGCGTCCGACGCAGATCAGATCGCCCAGCAGGGGGGTGTAGGTCGCGGGATCACGCGCGCGCACGCCGCTTTCGGTGCCGGCGGCGGCGGCGTTGATGTAGGTGGAATGGTTGGGGGAGTAGGCGAACCGGTCGTTCGCCCCGGCCACCCGCATCACATAGGAAATGAAGGCCGCCGACCAGGCATAGAAGCCGTCATGCACGTAATCGGTCAGGCGTCCGCTCGCGTTGTGCTTGCCGGTCCAGCCGACCTCGGTCTCCGACGGGTCCTGGCCGATCCACCAATATTCGCCGATGCGTTGCCACAGGCCCGGCGCGCGCTCGGGCTTGACGCTGGCCGAGTGGGCTTCGGGACGCAGTTCGGGGTCGTCGTCGTCGACCGGCTGGCCGAACAGCCGCCATTCCCGCAGGGCGATGGCCGCCACGTCCTGCCGGGTGAAGGGTTCGAAATTCCGCGTAGCGAAATCAGGGACGTGATCGTCCACCGCCAGCGGCCCCTGTCCGGCGGCGTATTGCGCCACCGGCGTGCGTGCCGGCGGGTGGGGCGAGACAGGCTGGGCGGCGCAGGCGGCCAGCAACGCCAGAGGCGCCAACGATACGATCTTGCGCGGCATTGCATCTCCTGTTCGGCGCGTGCCCGGTGGCGCGGTGACCGACCGCTCCCCACCTTCTACCCATAGGACGCGGCGTGGGCGTGGGGAAGAGGCGGCATCCGCCGGAAGGGACGCGGGTGATGACTCATGGAGTGTTCACAATAATGACAAATTGATAAAACCATTTTTTATTGTGCATTTCCCGATTCGGAGGACGATGGAAGGGGACGGAACATCCGTCACTTGCATACGAGGGAACACTTGGCCGGGGTGGCGACATCCCGGTCCTTTTTTTCGCATGTTCCGTCGTCCCGGCCTGAAAATGACAGGAAGGAAGAACCATGTCAGTGGAAACCCTTGCCATTGCCGGCATCCCCTTTCCCATCTCGCGCATCGCGCTGGGAACCTGGGCGATCGGCGGCTGGATGTGGGGCGGTCCCGACGACCGCAAGGCGATCGCCACGATCCATGAGGCCCTGGATCTGGGCATCAACCTGATCGATACCGCGCCGGTTTATGGATTCGGCCATTCGGAGGAGGTGGTGGGCCAGGCTCTGGCCGGACGCCGCGACGGCGTCGCCATCGCCACCAAGGTCGGGCTGGACTGGAAGGACGGCAAGCCGTTCCGCAATGCCACGCCTGCGCGCATCCGCCAGGAGATCGAGGACTCGCTGCGTCGGCTGCGTACCGACCGCATCGACCTGTACCAGGTGCACTGGCCCGACCCGTCGGTCCCGATCGACGACACCGCGCGCGAGCTTGAACGCCTGCATCGCGCGGGCAAGGTGCTGGCGCTGGGGGTCAGCAATTTCTCGGTCGCGCAGATGGAGCTGTTCCGCTCGGTCGCCCCGCTGGCGGCGATCCAGCCCCCCTATAACCTGTTCGAGCGCGAGATCGAGAAGGACATCCTGCCCTGGGCGGCCGCGCAGGGCCTGGCGGTGCTGGCCTATGGGCCGCTGTGCCGGGGATTGCTGTCGGGCCGGATGACCGCCGAAACCGTGTTCGGCGCCGACGACCTGCGCGGGGCCGACCCCAAGTTCCGCGCGCCGCGCTTCACCCAGTACCTGGCGGCCGTGTCGGCCTTGCAGGATTTTGCCCGCCAGCGCGGCCGCACGATCCTGGCGCTGGCGATTCGCTGGGTGCTGGACCAGGGGCCGACGATCGCCCTGTGGGGGGCGCGCAAGCCCGAGCAGATCGCAGGCATCGACCAGGCCTTCGGCTGGACCCTGTCGGCGGACGACAAGGCGGAGATCGACCGGATCCTGAACACCTGCATCACCGACCCGGTGGGGCCGGAATTCATGGCGCCGCCGGGCGCCTGAATTCCGCGTCCGCCGGGGCGCGGCGTATGCTGGCAGGACAGGTCGGGCCCTGCCCGAACCCGCCAGGGCCTGAGGCCCTTGGCGGGTTTAGGGCAGAGCCCTGAGGCGACGCGGCCCGCCGCTAATGCGGGCTGCCCAGGCCGGGTGGATTGGCGGTGCGGTCGCCGTAATCGTCGAACCCGTATGAATTGTGACGGGCCATGTTGCGTTGGGCGGCCTTCTCG
Organism: Gluconacetobacter johannae; assembly: GCF_014174305.1. Classification (GTDB taxonomy): domain Bacteria; phylum Pseudomonadota; class Alphaproteobacteria; order Acetobacterales; family Acetobacteraceae; genus Gluconacetobacter; species Gluconacetobacter johannae. The sequence goes on from NZ_JABEQH010000029.1 coordinate 21,310, forward strand.
CCGGCCGGTTCCTTCTGTGCACATCCGCCAAGGACGATAAGAACGCCGATGGTCAGGAGGATCGTTGTCGAGGCGCGCATGTATCCCTCTGTTCAGTCGCCATGATGACGCACCGGGCAGCGCAGGGTTTCACGACGGAGCCATCAAACGGAATCGAAACAGACGGACAGGCTGCGGACCCCTTGTGCGCCCCGGATCAGGACGCCCTGGATGTCGGCGGTGGCGGACGGGCCGCTCATCAGCACGCCGTAGCGGGCGGTGCGGAATTCGGGCCGCTGATAGGCCGTGTGCAGGTTCGCCGTCAGCTGCGCCGGGTCCAGCAGCACGACCAGATGCTGGGCCAGGTGCGCCAGGGCGTTGAGATGCAGTTGCGCCTCGCTCAGGAAGATCGACCCGGTTTCGGCGATGCCGAAGGCGGCGCGGACCACGGCGACGTCCACCGGGTCGGCCGCCTGGGCGTTGGGCAGATCCTGCACCGGCACCGCGCCGTCCACTCCGGGCACCGCCGAGCAGATCAGGCGCGCGTCGGGGAAACGGCGGGCGATCGCGGCGGCGAGCGGCTCGCCGGGCGCGCGTTCCAGCAGGTCGCCGCCCAGCAGGCGCAGGCCGGCGACGAAACGCGCCTGTCCCGCGTCGAGGTCGCCCAGCATCACGGGCGGCGGCAGCGGGTGCGCGGCCGGGTCGGGCCGGTTGCGACGCAGCGCGTCCAGGATGGTGTCGCGCGCGTTCATCGTCCGGTGTCCGCCGTGCCGTTGCCTGACCGGGTGCGCCGGTACCAGGCGTGGAAGGTTTCCTCGACCGGATGCGGCAGTTCGCGCTGCTTGCCCCACGGGTTCAGCCAGCTGTACAGCGCAAAGCGCGGCAGCGTGCCCAGCGCCGTTTCGGCGCCCGCGATGGCTGCGCGATACAGGCGGGGTTGACCCATCAGCTTGCCGGCCATGTGCATGATCTCGCGCTTCACGAAGGGCATCTGGTGATGGTCCACCAGCACCCGCCGCCATTTGTAGAGTTGGTCGTGAATGTCGATCCGCACCGGGCAGACATTGGTGCAACTGCCGTTCAGGGTCGAGGCGAACGGCAGGGTGCTGTATTTCCGTTCGTTGAAGGTCGGGTCGATGATCGCGCCGATCGGGCCGGAATAGACCGCGCCGTACGACAGGCCGCCCGACCGGCGATAGACCGGGCAGGTGTTCATGCACGCGCCGCAGCGGATGCATTTCAGCGACGTCCAGAAATCCGCCATGCCCAGGCGCGCCGACCGGCCGTTGTCCACCAGGATGACATGCATCTCCCCGCCATCCTGCGGGCCACGGAAATGGGTGGTGTATTGCGTGATCGGCGACCCCAGGGCGCTGCGCGACAGCATGCGGACGAACACGCCCAGGTCGGACATGCGCGGCACCAGCCGTTCGATGCCCAGGGTGGCGATATGCACCCCTGGCACGGTGGCGCTGAGGTCGGCATTGCCCTCGTTGGTGCAGACGACGAAGGTCCCGGTCTCGGCCACCGCGAAATTGGCCCCGGTCATGCCGGCGTCGGCATGCAGGATGACGGGCCGCGCCGCCTGCCGCTGCGCCTCGGCCAGCTGGCGCGGGTCGTCGGCGTTGGGGTCGGTGCCGTAATGCGTCGCGAACACCCGCGCCACGTCGCCCGTCAGCTTGTGCACCGCCGGCACGACGATGTGGCTGGGTAGCTGGTCGTCCAGTTGCTGGATGCGTTCGCCCAGGTCGGTCTCGGTCACCGTGATGCCCCGCGCCGCCAGGTAGGGGCGCATGTCGCATTCCTCGGTCACCATCGACTTGCTTTTAATCAGCGTCGTCGCGCCGCGCGCCTGCAGGATCTCGGCGACGATGCGGTTGTGTTCCGCGCCGTCGCGCGCCCAGTGGACATGGATGCCGTTGCGGGTCGCGTTGCGCTCGAACTGCTCCAGATAGTCCGGCAGGTTCGCCAGCGTGTGTTCCTTGATCTGCGACGCCAGGGTCCGCAGTTCCTGCCATTCGGGCAGCAGGTGCATCTGGGCGTCGCGCTTCTGCCGCATGTCCCACAGGCGTTCGTCGTGGAACGCCAGGTGCGGCGCGTCGGCGATGAAGGCCGCCGCCGCGCCGGCATGGTCGATACGCTTGTCCTTCATTCCCGTGCCCCGTTCAGGATTTCGGCGATATGGATGAAGCGCAGCGGGATGCCGGCGCGCTCGGCGCAGCCCTGCTGGTGCATGATGCATGACGAATCGGCCGACACGATATAGTCGGCCCCCGCATTGTGATGGTCGCGGACCTTGTCCAGCCCCATGCGGGCGGACACGGCTTCCTCGGCGACCGAGAAGGTGCCGCCGAAGCCGCAGCATTCGTCCGGCCGCGCCGGGGTGGCGAAGCGGATGCCCCGGACCCCGGAGAGCAGGTCCATCGGCTTGGAGAACGGGGGTTCGCCCAGTTCCGACATGCTGGCGGTCCGCAATGCGCGCAACGTGCCGCAACTGTTGTGCAGCCCGACCGTGTGCGGGAATTCGGCCCACGGAAATGCGCGGACCTGCAGCACGTCGTGCAGGAATTCCACCAGTTCGTAGGTATGGGCGCGCACGTGGCGCACGGCGTCGGTCTGCGGGATGGCGTCGAAATGGTCGCGCACGTGATGGGCGCAACTGCCCGAGGGCATGACGATGGCGTCGAACCGTTCGAAATTGCGTACGAACAGGGCCTCGGCCGCGGCGGCGTCGGAATTGCAGCCCGAATTGGCCATCGGTTGCCCGCAGCAGGTCTGTTCCAGCGGATAATCGACCTGCTGGCCCAGCCGTTCCAGCAATTCCAGGGTGGCGATGCCGACGCGGGGATAGAATGCGTCGATGTAGCAGGGGACGAACAAGCCGACCTTCATCAGGTACCATCCGTTCGGGGCAGGGACGGGCCGGCGGGCGTGGCCCGATGCGCCGCGTCGGTGGACGCTGTGGGGGAAACGTCGCGACCCGCCCGCGCGGAGCTTTTCGGCTTCTGTTTCCGTTGGCGGGACGTTATTACACAACGCCGCGCGGACTCAAGGTGGCGGCGCGCAGAGGCGCCATTCGGCGACGCGGGAGGGGATGAACCATGCGTATGCCCGATCCGGATCAGGGGATCATCGCGCGGCGCGGCGAACTGGCCGCGCGGCTGCGCGCGATCGTCGGCGCGCAATGGGTCCTGGATGACGAGGCCGAGCGCCGCCCTTATCGCTGCGACGGCATCACCGCCTACCAGGCGACGCCGCTGCTGGTGGTCCTGCCCGCCAGCACCGCGGAAATCCAGGCCGTGCTGGCCGTGTGCCGCGAGCAGGGGGTGAAAATCGTGCCGCGCGGTTCGGGCACGTCGCTGTCGGGGGGCGCCCTGCCGCTGGAGGACGGGGTGCTGCTGGTCACGTCGCGGCTGTGCGCGATCGTGGCGATGGACGTGGAAAACCGCGTGGCGCGCGTGCAGTGCGGGGTGCCGAATATCCGGATTTCCGAAGCCGCGCGCCCGCTGGGCCTGTGCTACATGCCCGACCCGTCCAGCCAGATGATCTCGACCATCGGCGGCAATGTCGCCGAGAATTCGGGGGGCGTGCATTGCCTGAAATACGGCATGACGTCCAACCACGTCGTGGGGCTGGAAGCCGTGCTGATGTCGGGCGAGGTCATACGCCTGGGCGGCGGCTTCCAGGGCGCCGCGGATGGCGAGCTGGACCTGATCGGCCTGCTGACCGGCTCCGAGGGCCTGCTGGCCGTCGTGACCGAGATCACCGTCCGCCTGGTGCCGCTGCCCGAGGCGGCGCGCGTCATGTCGATGGGCTTCGCCAGTGTCGAGGATGCCTGCCGCTGCGTCGGCGCCATAATCGGCGCGGGCATCATCCCGGCGGGCCTGGAATTCATGGACCGCAAGGTGCTGAACGCGGTGGCGTCCCTGCTGCGCGAGGAGCACGACCCGCGCACGGCGGCGCTTCTGCTGTGCGAACTGGACGGCACGGCGGCGGAAATCGACGCGCTGATCGAGCGGGTGAGGGGCCTGGCGGAACAGGCCGGCGCCATCGACATCCGCGCCAGCCGCACGGAAGAAGAACGCGAGCGGATCTGGCGCAGCCGCAAGCTGGCTTTTTCCGCCATCGGCAAGATGTGCAAGGATTATTACTGCACCGACGGCACCATCCCCCGCAACCGCCTGCCCGACATCCTGGACCGGATGGCGGAGTTGTCGCGGACCTACGGGCTGGATTACGCGAACTGCTTCCATGCCGGGGACGGCAACCTGCACCCCATCATCATGTACGACGCCGCCCGCCCCGGCGACCTGGACAAGGCCGAGGCCTTCGGGGCCGATGTGCTGCGCGCCTGCGTCGACATGGGCGGGGTGTTGAGCGGCGAGCACGGGGTGGGGGTGGAAAAGCGGGACCTGATGACCCATCAGTTCGCGCCGGCCGACCTGCGGCAGCAGCAGGTGCTGAAATGCGCGTTCGACCCCGAGGAACTGCTCAACCCCGGAAAGGTCTTTCCCTCGCCCTGCCGCTGCGCCGAATTCGGCCGCATGCATGTGCGGGGCGGCGAGATGCGCTTTCCCGACATTCCGCGTTTCTGATTGGCCCGTTTCCGATTGGCTCCGTCTCTGATTGGCAGGAATTGATGACCGCCCACTCTCCCGACCCGATCGTCTGCCGCCCCGCCTGCGCGGACGATGTGGCCGATGTCGTCCGTGCCGCGCGCTCCAAGGGCCAGGCGCTGGAGGTGGCGGGCAACGGCACCCGGCGGGGCCTGGGCAACCCGGTGGCCGCCGCCGTGCGGCTGGAACTGGGCGGGTTGGGCCATGTGCATTTCTACGAACCCGACGATCTGGTGATCCGCGTCGATGCCGGCGTGCCGCTGGCGGAGGTCGAGCGGATGCTGGCCGGGCGGGGCCAGTACCTGCCGTTCGAGCCGCCCTGCCACGCGGCGCTGTATGGCGGCGCGCCTGCGCGGGCGACCATCGGCGGGGCCATCGCCACCGGCCTGTCGGGGCCACGCCGTTTCCAGGTCGGCGCCGCGCGCGATTTCGTCCTGGGGGTGGACGGCGTGAACGGGCAGGGCGAAGCCTTTTCCGCCGGCGGCCGGACGATGAAGAACGTGACCGGATACGATCTGTCGAAGCTGCTGTGCGGTTCGTTCGGGACGATGGCGGTGCTGACCAGCCTGACCCTGAAGGTGCTGCCCGCGCCGGAGACGGAGCGGACGATGCTGTTTCCCTCGGCAGGGCTGGCGCAGGACATCGCGGCGCTGGCGGCCATCCTGTCCCGCCCGCTGGCGGTGACCGGGGCGGCCGTCGTGCCCGAGGGAGAGGGCATGACGATGGCGGTGCGCCTGGAAGGCAGCGCGCCCGGGGTGGCCGAGCATGCCGGGCGGCTGGACGGGGCCGGCCTGCCGGCCGGGCGGGTGCTGGCGGCGGCGGAAAGCCGCGCCTTCTGGTCCCGCGTTCGCGAACTGGACGTGCTGGGGGCCGGGACGGACGACCTCCTGTGGCGTATCCATGTGCCGGCGACGGGCGCGGCGGGCCTGGCCGCCGCCTTGCGGCGGGTGGGTCTGGTGTCGTCGCTGATGCTGGACTGGGGGGGCGCGCTGATGTTCTGCGCCATGCCCGCCGCCGTTTCGGGCGGGCTGGACGGCGCGGTTCCCCACCTGCGCGCGCTGGCGGCGAATGCCGGCGGACGGGCGATCCTGCTGCGCGCGCCCGACCCCATCCGCGCGGCCCACGGCGCCTTTCCCGCGCAGGCGCCGGGGGTGCGGGCGCTGGCGGCGCGCACGCGGCGCGTCTTCGACCCTGCCGGAATCCTCAATCCCGGCCGGACGGATTTTCTGGAGGCGGCATGCTGAACACGATTTCACCGGCGGCGAAGGCCGATCCGAACGTCGCCCTGGCCGGCGAGATCATCGGCGCCTGTGTGCATTGCGGGATCTGCCTGTCGCATTGTCCGACCTATCAGGTCCGGCATGACGAAAACGACAGTCCGCGCGGGCGTATTTTCCTGATGAAGGAAATGTATGAACGGGGTGGATCGCCCGATGCCCGCACGGTGGCGCATCTCGACCGCTGCCTGACCTGTCTGGCGTGCGAGGCGATCTGCCCCTCGGGTGTCGAATATTCCAAGCTGATCGGCCATGGGCGGGAACATGTGGCCGCGCACTATCGCCGCCCGCCGGCCCAGGCGGCCCTGCGCCGGGTGCTGGCGATGCTGCTGTCCCGGCCCCGGCTGTTCCGGATGGGGCTGGCCGCCGGGCGCATCGGGCGGCCGTTCCGCGCGCTGCTGTCCGGCCCGCCGCGCGCCATGCTGGACATGGTGCCCACGGCGCCCCTGCCTGCGCCAAGCCCGGTCGACCGGCCGCAGGTCTTTCCGGCGGAAGGGACGCGGCGGATGCGCGTGGCCCTGCTGACCGGCTGCGTGCAGACGGTGCTGGACACCGCGATCAACGAGGCGACGATCCGCCTGCTGCGCCGCCATGGGGTGGAAATCGTGGTGGCGGCGGGCGCGGGGTGCTGCGGCGCGCCGGCCGAACATCTGGGCGACAGCGCCCGGGCGCTGCCGCTGGTGAAGGCGAACATCGCGGCCTGGCTGCGCGAGGCCGACGGCCCGCAGGGGCTGGACGCGGTGGTGGTCAATGCATCGGGCTGCGGCACGTCGGTGAAGGCGTACGGCCACGCCCTGCGCCTGGACCCCGCCTGGGCGGGGCGCGCGGCGCGGATTTCGGCCATGACGCTGGATATCAGCGAACTGATGGAGCGGATCGGCCTGCTGCCGCCGGTCGTTCCCACCGGACTGCGCGTCGCCTACCACGCCGCCTGCTCGATGCAGCACGGCCAGCGCATCACCCGCCAGCCCCGCGCCCTGCTGGCGGCGGCGGGGTTTACGGTGCTGGACATCCCCGACGGCTATATGTGCTGCGGCTCGGCAGGGACCTACAATCTGCTGCAACCCGCCATCGCCGGCGAACTGAAGCGGCGCAAGGTCGCCGCCATCCGCACGGTCGGCGCGCAGGTGGCGGCCAGCGGCAATATCGGCTGCATGACGCAGCTTGCGGGCGAGGTCGGCATTCCCTTCGTGCATACCGTGCAGTTGCTGGACTGGGCGACCGGTGGGCCCCGTCCGGCCGGGCTGGAAGGCTGACCCTCAGGGTCTCAGGTGATCGGTTCCCGAACCTCCGGCACGCCGCTCCGCTTCAGGAGCACGACGGCGACAAGATAGACCAGCAGGCCCGTTGCGGAGAGAATCGCGCCGCCCATGCCCAGCGCGCCGTAGCCGAATTGCCGGGCCAGGAGAACGCTGCCCAGAAAGGCGCCAAGGGCGTTTGCTATATTGAACGCCGAGTGGTTGAGCGACGCGGCAAGCGTCTGCGCGTCCCCCGCAAAATCCATCAGCCGTGTCTGCAGCGCCGGGCCGAGCGCATTCACGAAGGCCGGAACCAGAAAGACGTCGATCATCAGGCCGATGTCGTTGTGCAGCATGGCGGGGAAGGCCAGCATGGCGACGGCGCTGCCCGCCAGGGCCAGGAGTGCGGCGAGATCGAGGTTGCGGTCCACCAGCCACGCGCCGATATTCGTGCCGGCGAGCATCCCCGCCCCCCAGATGACCATATGGAGCATGACCTCCCATTCCGGGACATGCGTGACATTCTGAAGGACGCTGGTGAGATAGGTATAGATTGCGAACATGCCGCCAAAGCCGATGGCGGCGGTCAGCAGCGTCAGCAGCACCTGCGTATTTCCAAGCGCCCGGACTTCCTTGAGCGGCGAGTTGGTGCGGTTGGGGCGATCGGCGGGAATATAGCGCCAGACGCCAAGAAAGGTGACGAAGCCGAAAGCGCCGATGATGAGATAGGCGACACGCCACCCCAGATGATCGGCCGCGAAGGTCGAGAACGGCGCGCCGACAAGGGTGGAGATGGCAATGCCGGAAAGGACCCGCCCCACGGCCCAGCCGCGTCGCGCGCGTTCCACCATCGAGGCCGCGACCAGGGCCGAAATGCCGAACAGGGCGCCATGTGGCAGGCCGGTGACGAAGCGTGCGACCTCGATCAGCCCGGCCGTGGGCATCGCGATGCTCAGGATGTTCCCGAAGCAGAACAGAAGAAGCAGGATGAGGAGGAGTTCGCGGCGCGACAGGCGCGCGCCCAGGATGGTGATGAGCGGCGCGCCCACCACGACCCCCAGCGCATAGGCCGTGATCGCATAGCCCGCGTCGGCGGGCGGAAGATGCAGGGACGCCGCGAATTCGGGGAGCATGCCCATGATGGCGAACTCCCCTGTTCCGACAACGAACGTGCCGAAGGTGAGGGTGAGCAGGGCCGCCGTTTTCCCGTGCGGAGGCGCGACTGGCGCGACACTGGTTTCGGGCACCGTGGTTTCTATTGTCATGGGACGTCCGGCGGAAGGGGGGTCAGGCGGTCAGGGCGTGCGCGGCGGCTTGTGCGATGGCGATGTCGTCTTCCGTGCTGGCGCCGGACACGCCGATCGCACCAAGCAGGCTGCCATCCTTCGCCTTCAGCGCGATGCCGCCGCCGAAGCTGGTCAGGCCGCCATTGGTGTTTTCCAGCGAATACGCGCCGCCGCCGGGGCAGGCAATCAGCGCGAAATCGGCGCTGTCCATCTGGAAGAGGGCTGCTGTCCGCGCTTTCTTGTTGCTGACGTCGATCGCGCCGAGGATGGTGCCTTCCATGCGGATGAAAGCCATGGGCCAGGCCGCGGCATCCACGATGGAGACGCAGACGGCGACGCCCAGCCTTTCGGCCTCGGCGCGAGCGGCGGCAAGCATGGCGGTTGCGGAGGAGAGCAGCATACGATTGACCTTCGTCGTTCACCGAAAAGCCGCACCCTATCTTCCGTGACGCGCGAGGGAATGCGCCAAACGGTGAAATCGGTATTTATTCAACACTGTTGAACAGCGGCGCGCTCGATATGTTTCATCATCATCCAGCTCAGACGGATGAGCCGATGACGGGGAAGGTCGGCCGCCGGCCCGGTCAGGCTGATGCTGGCCCGTACTTCGCCGTTTTCCCGCCAGGGTATGGCCACGCAGTTCCAGCCTGGACGATAGGCTTCGATGTCGAGCGCATAGCCGTTGATCCGGACGTCCTCGATACGGGTCAGAATATCGTCGTCAAGCGCGTCGGCCCGCATGGCCAGCACACGTTTGCCAAGGCCGGGAACGAACGCGAGGAACACCAGCCCGACGGCCGATCCCTCCAGTTTTTCACGGCGATGCAGGCATGAGGTGGGGGCGGCCCGGCCGCCGGCGTCCGCGATGTCGAGATAGGCGGCCTCGTCACCGCTGGGTACGGCCAGGAAGACGGTTGCGCCACTTTCCTGGGCGATGGCGTCCAACGCGGGGCGCATACGCCTGCGTAGCGCATTGTCATCCCCCGCGACGCGAGCGAGGTTCAGGATCCGGCCGCCAAGGTGATAGCGCACGTCCCCCTGGCGGCGTTGCACGTAGCCCAGATGGCCCAGCGTCTGAAGGATGTTGTGGGCCGTCGTTTTTTCAAGGCCGGAGAGGGTGGCGATCTGTTGCAGACGTGCGCTCCCGCCCTCCTGGGCAATGATCTCCAAAATCGCCGCGGAGCGTTCGATGGACTGGATCAGCTTCGGCGCTTTTCCCACGTGGTCGTTCTCCTGCCACCGGGCCGGTTCTGTATCCCCCAGTATGATAAACAGGTTTTCAAAAGGCAGGCATTCGCCGGATGGCGGCGCGGGGGCCGCGCCGCCAGGGCCGTGCGGATCAGTCGCTCGATTTCTCGGTGATCTGATAGGTCAGGACGACATGGTTGTCGTGGTTGGGCTGGGTCGGCACGACCTGGATCGCGACGCCGATGCTCTTTTTCTGGTACAGTGCCTGAACGGCCTTCTGGTCGGCCATGACCGCGGCCTCGTCCACCGGCGAACCGGCGCGCAGCTTGGTCGCCGCCGTCAGGTCGGCGGCCGAGACCGCCTTGTTGCCCTGGAACACGATCTGGTCGACCACCAGCGCCGCCGCCGGGGCCGCGGCCTGCGGGGCCTGTTCCTCGATCACCCACTGGACCTGGACGACGTTGCCGGTGAATTTCAGCTTCTCGCCGAATTTCAGGCCGACATTCTTCTTCTGGTAGACCCCCATGACATCCTGGGCGCCGGCGTCGATCTGGTTGCGGGTAACGGTGTCGCCCTCGTGGAACGGCACGGCGGCCAGGATATCGGCAGTCGGGACCTGCTGGTTGCCGACAATCGACAGCGACTTCAGCTTCAGCGGCGTCGTGGGCGACGGCGGGGCGGCGGCGAACACCGCCGCCTGCGGAACGGCCAGGGCAGCGGCGCCGCCGGAGGCGATCACGACAGCCAGCGCGGCGCGGGCAAGAATATGACGGGTGGTGTGCAAAACGGAAAACTCCCCATGACAGCAGGCGCGGGCAGGTGCCTGGCGCACCCGCCGAATGCCCGGCCCCTCATGATGCACACCTGTTGACGGATGCCAATGTCGCACCCGGCCCGAACGCGCGGCTTGGTCAGATCGAAACCTGGGCGCCCAGCGCTGCGATGAACTGGGCCAGCCAGCGCGGATGGGCGGGCCACGCGGGCGCCGTGACCAGAAGGCCGTCCGTCACCGCATCGTCCACGGCGATGTCGGCATAGAGTCCGCCGGCCAGCTCGATCTCGGGCCGGCAGGCCGGATAGGCGGAAACGGTGCGTCCCTCGATGATCCGGGCGGCCGCCAGAATCTGCGCGCCATGGCAGACCGCGGCGATGGGCCGGTCGGCGAAGGCGCGCACCAGGGCGATGACCCGCGCATCGAGGCGCAGATATTCCGGCGCGCGGCCGCCGGGGATCACCAGGCCCGCGTACTCCGCCTCGCGCACCGTGGCGAAATCGGCCGTCAGGGTGAAGCGGTGTCCCGGCTTCTCGCTATAGGTCTGGGCGCCCTCGAAATCATGGATTGCGGTCAGGACGTACTCCCCCGCCTTCTTGCCCGGACAGACCGCATCGACCTGGTACCCCAGCATCGACAGCGCCTGGTACGGCACCATGATTTCGTAGTCCTCGACATAGTCGCCGGCCAGCAGCAGCAGTTTCTTCATGCTCTTGATCCCCGTGTTCCGGTCAGTCGTGGGTGGGGTCCAGATGCTCGCGCAGGCGCGGCATCAGTTCCACGAAGTTGCAGGGCGTATGCCGGCTGTCCAATTGCCAGACCAGGATGTCGTCCCATCCGTCCTTCACCGCACCGGACGAGCCGGGCAGCGCGAACAGATAGGTGCCGTTGGCGACCCCCGCCAGCGCCCGCGACTGGATCGTCGAGGTGCCGATCTTCTGGTACGACAGCATGCGGAACAGTTCGCCGAAGCCTTCGATCCGCTTTTCGATCACGCGATCGAACGCCTCGGGCGTCACGTCGCGGCCGGTGACGCCGGTGCCGCCGGTGGAAATCACCGCGTCGATGTCCGGGTCGGCGATCCAGCCCGCCAGGCGTGCGGCGATACGATCGGCATCGTCCGGTTCGATGGCGCGGTCGGCCAGATGGTGGCCGGCGGCCACCAGCCGTTCGGCCAGGATGGCGCCCGATTTGTCGGTCGCCATCACGCGGGTGTCGGAGACGGTCAGCACCGCGATGCGGACCGGCAGGAAGGGGCGTGTATGATCCAGTCGTGACATGGGGCGCATGTTTCCCCCAGCCGGCCCCGCCGTCAATGCATTTGGACGCCCCCGATGGGGGGCGCCCCTGCGCGGCTCAGAATGTCAGGCCGGTTTCCATGTCGATGATGAGGGCGTTGCGGTAGCGGTTGGTGCCGCCCGGATGCCACAGATATTGCAGGCCCGGCCGCAGGGTCGCCCACGGCGTGGGCCGCCAGCCATAGTTCAGTTCGATCCCCGGTTCGTTCGAGGGGCGCAGGGCCTTTTGGCCCGCCTGCTGCAGGGTTGCGGCATATTCCCCCAGCTTCGGGTTCAGCACGGCCATCTTGCCGCCGAAGCTGATCGTGTCGTTGGGCCGGTCGGCGAACGTGCCCTTGCGGATGATGCCCCAGGTGGCGAAATACGGCGTGAGCGCGGTGCGGGGATCGCCCCAGATGAACGAGCCGAAGATGATCGTGCCGCGCCCGCTGCCGGAATGGTCGCGCTGGATCATCTGGTCGGCTTCGAGCCATCCGCCGAAACGGCCGCGGATCTGGTTGTTGGGCAGGTCGATCAGGGTGACGCCGGGCGGCTGGTAGCCCCCGGTCTTGGACGAGACGATCGCGACCTCGGACGTATCCCAGTAACCGCCGAGCCGGATGTTGCCTTCCATCTCGCCGGTATAATCGTTGCCGTGATGCCAGCCGAGCTGGAACGGCAGATAGACGCCCGTCGTGTTGTGCAGGCCCATCTTGAAGCCGTTATGCGTGTTCGAGATGGTGTTGTCGACGTTATAGATACCCGCCGAGATCAGGTAATGGTCGTTGCCGGCCGGATACAGCTTCAGCCACGCGCCGGGGTGGGCCGTCGGGTACCAGCCATAGCCGCCGTTCATCGCCAGGCCCTGGGGCATGCCGCAGATGGCGTTGGTCTGGAACTGGCAATAGATCGACATGCCCCAATGCTGGGTCGACTGGCCGAAATCGTTTTCGGTGTTGATCCAGCCGGCTTCCATGGACACGTAGCGGTTGAAATTCTTTTCGAGCGACAGGCGCGTCAGGCGCACCGTCTCGCCCGAACCGAAGATCTGCTGCACCGAATCCACCGCGCCGCCCAGCGGACCGGCGGCGAGGCTGAGGCCCGCGCGTTCGGTCAGCAGGATATGCAGGGTGCCGATGTCGTGGTGGATCAGCCGGGCGAAATCAATGTCCGCGCCCAGGCCGAATTCGTGGGCGTAGCGCACGGCGGCATAGTTGCCGCCCACCGGGTTGCCGGACGCGTCCTCCAGGTAATGGCCCTGAAGATGCACGCCCCGGTTTTCCAGGTGGGTACGCAGCCCGCCCCAGTCCCCCGTCATGGTGCTGCCGCGAATCCAGTTCTGGTAGCTGTCGGGGAAATACCCCGCCAGGGTGGGCGGCGGAACGTAATGATCGGTGTCGGGCGCCGGCGCGGGGGGCGGGACCAGCGGCGCCGGCGCCGGCGTCACGACCCGCCCGGGCACGCGGCCGGCATACCCCCCGACCCGCTTTCCGTCGGTGGTCGCCGGGACGGACTGTGCAAGGACGGAGCCGGCAGGCAACAGCACGCAAGATACGGACAGCAGAAAGGCCGCCCCACACACACCTTGAATCATTCAGCTCCAACTATCTCTCGTTCTCCGGATGACGGCCAAGGGGCCGACCGGATGTCATCACGTCCGCGCGCGGTCGATTGTTTGATTTTCCGATACACACTCTGCCGCGGTACCGGTTCGGGCAGATCCGTATAACATTTTCATTACCGAACCACGAAAGAAGGTTAATTATAAATTAAATGTGATCGAGAAACTTCACCCGTCGTCCGTTCCGGGGCAAGCTATTGTTCCGACACAGATATTATCGGCCCTTTTCCATCGCCTCGACCGTCAGGGGCCGGGCGCCCAGGTCGGTGAACAGCTCGGCCCGGCAGGTCAGGACCAGGATCTGCATCCTGTCGGCCGCATCGGTCAGGATGTCGAACAGCCGTTCCAGCCGCCCGGCGTCGGAATAGGTCAGCGCGTCGTCCAGCACCAGCATCGCCGGCCGGCCCCTGGCCCGCAGCAGGTCGGCCAGGCCCAGCCGGACCAGCACCGCGATCTGCTCGCGCGTGCCGTCCGACAGCGTGTCGAACGGTTCGTCCATGCGCCGCGTCAGGCGGGACACGCTGAAATCGGCCTCCATCGTTACCCCGGCCCGGGGAAACAGCGCCGCCAGCGCCGGCTGGATCGCCCGGCAGAGCGGGGCCAGGTACCGTTCCGTCGCCGCGCGTTCCGCCGCCGTCAGGCTGTCGCGCAGGCAGTGCAGGATCGCGACCTCGCGCGCGCAGGCCGCGCGTTCGGCGGCGCAGGACTCGCGCAGCCGCTCCTGGCCGGCAATCCGTTCGTCGAGACCGTCGCCTTCGGCGGCACGGATTCGGGCCTCCAGCGCCGCCATATCCTGCCGCAGGGCGCCCAGCCGGGCCTGGCCGTCCTGAATAAGGCGTTCCTGCCGCCGGATCGCGGCGTCCGCCAGGGCTTCGGTCCCGTCGGGCCGCGCGGCCTCGGCCCGCTGCACGGCCTGCCCGGCCTCGGCCAGCGCGGCGCGCGCGGCCTCCAGCCGGGCGGACAGCGCCTCGTCGGCCTC
>NZ_JABEQH010000030.1 GCF_014174305.1 Gluconacetobacter johannae
CAACCGGGCCAAAGACCTTAGCAAACCCAGACCCACCAGGCAAGTGCCTTTCGGCCCCGCCCCTGCGGTGAACAGCGATCTACACCCCACCCACATCACCGTCAACAGCGGAGGGATGATCGTTTGGCAAAAAAATGGGATGCCAGTCGGCCCATCCGCCCGATACGGGAGAAAACCGGGAAATTTCAGACCAAAAAAATTCATGTAGCAGGCCTGCCCGATATCGGGCGCCCGCACCCCGCCGGCGCGATCCTTGATTCGGGGGGCCGCCCCTTTATCCTTCGGACATGGGGCGGCCGGTCATCGGCGCCGTCGCCCGAAGGGAAACAGCACGGCATGGCCCCAGATACCTCCCAGCCTCCCCACACGCGCCCCGACGTCGCGCAGGGCAGCCGCATCGGCCTGGTGCTGCAGGGCGGCGGCGCCCTGGGCGCCTACCAGGCGGGCGTCTACCAGGTCCTGCACGAGGCGGGGCTGGAGCCGGACTGGATTTCCGGCGTGTCCATCGGCGGCATCAACGCCGCCCTGATCGCCGGCAACCCGCCCGAACTGCGCGTGCCGCGCCTGCGTCAGTTCTGGGAGCGCGTGACGTCACGCAAGATCTGGATCGGCGACACGCCGGCCGGCGATTCGATCCGCAAGATGCACAATGCCTGGTCGTCCTTCGTCACCAGCACATTCGGCCAACCGGGGTTCTTTCGTCCGCGCCTGGCCAATCCCTGGCTTGCGGGGCGGGATATCCATGCCGCCACCAGCTATTACGACAGCGCGCCCCTGCGCGAGACCCTGCTGTCCCTGATCGATTTCGATCGGCTCAATACGTCCGGCATCCGGCTGGCCTGCGGGGCCGTCAGCGTCGGCAGCGGCAATTTCATCTATTTCGACACGGCCAGCACGCGCCTGACCATCGACCATGTGATGGCCAGCGCCGCCCTGCCGCCGGCCCTGCCGATGGTGCGGATCGGGCAGGATTACTACTGGGACGGCGGCATGGTCTCGAACACGCCGCTGCAGCACCTGCTGGACAACGCGGACCAGGACAGCATGCTGATCTTCCAGGTCGATCTGTTTTCCGCGCGGGGGCCGATCCCACGGGACATGTTCGATGTCCAGGCCCGGACCAAGGACATCCAGTATTCATCCCGCACGCGCCTGATTACCGATCATTACCGCGCCCTGCATCGGCAGAAACTGGAAATCCGCGCCCTGCTGGACCGCATCCCCGAACAGGACCTGACGCCCAGGGACCGCGCCCTGCGCCAGCAGCTGTCGTCCCTGCCGGCCATCACCATCCTGCAACTGATCTATCAGGAAGAAGCCTACGAGGGGCAGACGCGGGATTTCGAATTTTCAGCCGCCTCGATGGAGGAGCACTGGGACGCCGGCGCACGCGACACCCGCATGACCCTGTCCCACCAGGACTGGCTGCGCCCGTCGCCGGACGACGCCGGGCTGATCGTCCACGACGCCCATCGCCCCGATCGGTAAGGGAGCACCACGCTCTCATGCCAACTGTCCGAAAGACCGACGCATGAGATGCCCCCGCCAAAGGGCAGTCGCCCTTTGGAAACCCATTCGTTATCAAACGATCGGGGTGCAGGGCCTCAGGCCCTGCCGGGTCCAGGGCAGAGCCCTGGTTCAGGTCGGGCTGGCGGCCAGCGCCTTGCTGTCGACCTTGTCGCCAACGACGATGCCCAGCTTTTCGGTCAGGCCGCCTTGCAGCTCCAGCGTGGCGCGGACCGCACCGTGGCTGCTGATCCGCGCCAGGCTCTGCGGCACCGCATTCTCGCTGATGGCCGAGATCCGGCCGTCGGCGCCGATGAACACG
The DNA here is from genome assembly GCF_014174305.1 of Gluconacetobacter johannae. Lineage (GTDB taxonomy): Bacteria > Pseudomonadota > Alphaproteobacteria > Acetobacterales > Acetobacteraceae > Gluconacetobacter > Gluconacetobacter johannae. The sequence goes on from NZ_JABEQH010000030.1 coordinate 1,829, forward strand.
ATATCCAGCGGCACCAGCGTGTTTTCCATCCACATGTCGCTTTGCTGCGGATAGGGCCAGACGAAGATCATGCCCCGATCGGCCGGCACCGCGGTGCGGAACATCTCGCCGACCTGCTGCTGGCGGGGCGTGAGGGCCAGTTCGACCGAGAAGACGTGCTTCGTTCCGTCATGGCCGGTGATCGTCAGGCTTTCACGCGGCAGTTCCGGCTGCGCCTGGGTCGGCGTGCCGCCCGCGTCCTGCGCCCGGGCCGCTGTCCCGGCCACCAGCATCAGCCCCAAGGCGCAGGCCCCGGCGATCTTGTGCATATCCATCATGTCTTCGCCTTCTCCTGTGCGCCCAATTCCGCTTACCGCAGAAACGGGTTGCTATGACGTTCCGCCCCGATCGTCGAGGCCCCGCCATGACCGGGCAGGATCGTCACGTCGTCGCCCAGCGGCAGCAGACGGGTGGTGATGGCCTCGATCAACTGCGGGCCATTCCCATAGGGAAAATCGGTGCGCCCGACCGACCCGCGAAACAGCGTGTCGCCGACGAAGGCGAAGCGCGCCTCCGGGTCGTGGAACACGACATGGCCGGGCGTATGGCCCGGCACATGCAGCACATGAAACGTCCGGCCCAGCACTGACAGCGTTTCGCCGTCCGTGACGTAGCGATCCACCGTCACGTTCCGCATGCCCTCCAGCCCGAAGCGCGCGGCCTGGGACGCGATATCGGACAGCAGGAACGCATCGCGCGCGTCCGGCCCGACCACCGGCACCGGCGCGCCCTGCCGCCGGGACAGTTCATCGCGCAGTTCGTCCGCCCCGCCGGCATGGTCCAGATGCCCATGCGTCAGCAGGATGCTGTCCACCGTCAGGTCGCGCACCGCCAGTTCGTGCAGCAGCCGGGGGACGTCGCCACCCGGATCGACCACCACGGCATGCCCGCTCGCCGGGTCCCGCAGGATCGAACAATTCTGTCCGAAAGCGGTCACCGGGATAATGTCCAGTTCCAGCGCGGGCGAAAACGGCATCGGCGCCTCCTGAACCCGATCGCGACGGGTCAGAGATTGTTGCGAACAGGGCTGCCCGGCAGGCAGACCCCCGGACAGGTCACGGCACAGTTTCTAGGGGCAGGCCGCGCGCCCGGCAAGACCGCCCGCCGTCACCCCGGAACGGGGCGCGGCCAGCCGGTGGCGGGAATATCGAAATGCGACGGCAGGTCGTGGTCGGCAACCCCGGTCAGGTCGCGCGGCTGTTCGCTGACCACCAGGGCGCGCACGGCCGCCGACAGATGGGTACGCAGCACATGCAACGTCCGGGGTGGCGCGGCCAGCGCCAGGCCCTCGATCTCGCCCCGTTCCCCCGCGTCGTTCAGATAGGTGGCGAGCGTGCGGGCAAACGCCTCCTCGCCCTCGTCGTTGGCCGTCAGATGCGCCAGCGGATGGAATGCGCCGCCGGCATGTTTCAGCACCCGCGCCCGCGCGCCGTCGGCCACCACGTACCAGGCGGAATCGAGATAAGTCATGCGCCACACCTCCTGCATCAGGGCGCGCCGATTCGGCCGCGCGCCTTTTCGACATGGGATCGCGAAGACGTCGCCGCAATCTGGCATGTCTATATCCCGCCTGATAGAGTGCCCTCGTCATGACGCAGCACCCCCTCCCCCGCGATCCCCTCGACCTTGTCCTGGCATGGGCCGAGGCCGGACGCCCCGCCGCCCTGGCGACCGTGGTCGCGACATGGGGCAGTTCCCCGCGGCCGTCCGGCAGCATGATGGCGATCGACGCCACCGGCCGGATCGAGGGATCGGTCAGCGGGGGTTGCGTCGAGGCGTCGGTCGTCGATGCCGCCGAATCGGTCATGCGGGGCGGCGTGCCCGAACTGCTGTCCTATGGCGTGACGTCCGAACAGGCCTGGGCGGTCGGCCTGGCCTGCGGCGGAGAGCTGGACGTCCTGGTGGAATCGGTCGGCCCCGAGGGAACGCTGGACCCCGCCCTGCTGCGCCAGGCCACGGCCCTGCGGCGCGAACGGCGGCCGGCCCTGCTGGCCACCCGCCTGACCGACATGCACCATATCCTGGTGGAACGCACCGCCGGAGGGCACGCGGTGGCCCACGGGGGCGCCGACCTGCCCGCCCATCTGCTGCCCACCCTGGACGCGGCGTTTCGCGGCGGTCGCAGCGCACGGCACGAGGCCCCGGACGGCGAGGTGTGGTTCCTGCACCTGCTGACCCCGCCGCACCGGCTGCTGATCGTCGGCGCGGTCCATATCGCGCAGGTCCTCGCCCCCCTCGCGGCGGCCACGGGCTTCGCGGTGACGGTCATCGACCCGCGCACCCAGTTGGCGACCCCCGAGCGTTTTCCCGGCATTCCCCTGGTGACCGACTGGCCCGACGAGGCCCTGGCGGCGCTGGAGATCGACGACCACACCGCCATCGTCACCCTGACGCACGACGCGAAGCTGGACGACCCGACCCTGCGCGCGGCGCTCGACAGCCCGGCCTTCTATATCGGGGCGCTGGGCTCGCGAAAGACCCAGGCCTCGCGGCTGAACCGCCTGCGCGAAGCCGGATATGACGACGCCCGCGCGGCCCGGATCCACGGCCCCGTCGGCCTGGCGATCGGCGCGATCGGCGCGCCCGAGATCGCGCTGTCGATCCTGGCGCAAATCGTGGCCGTGCGGCGCGACGCCCCGCTGGCGCGCCGTCCCGGCTGGACATGACGGCAGGCCCACCCCCACACGTCCCGCCCCCCGTCGCCGCCCTGATCCTGGCCGCCGGACGGTCGTCGCGCACCGCGCCGCGCCACAAACTGCTGGCCCCCGACGCCGGCGGCGTGCCGATGATCGCCCGCATCGTCCGCGCCGCGTGCGCCAGCACCGCCGCCCCGGTCATCGTCGTGCTGGGCCACCGCGCGGCCGAGATCCGTGCGGCGATTCTCCGCCATGCCGACCATCCCGGCCTGGTCTTCACCCTCGCCGAGGACCACGCCCACGGCCTGTCGGCCAGCCTGCGGGCCGGGCTGGCGGCGGCCGGGCCGCACGCCCCGTCCGGCGTGCTGGTCTGCCTGGGCGACATGCCGCTGATCGACACGCCGCTGATCGACCGCCTGGTCGCCCGGCACCGGCAGGATCGCGCGCCGGCGACCGTGCCGGTCCACGACGGGCGGATCGGCCATCCCGTCCTGTGGGACCGGTCGGTCTTTCCGGCCCTGATGGCGCTGGAGGGCGATGTCGGCGGCCGCGCGCTGATCCGTGCCCATGCCGGGCGACTGGCCACCGTCCCGGCCGACGCCGCGATCCACGCCGATTTCGACACGCCGGACCGGCTGGACCGCTTTGGCGCGCTCGGCGCATCACAAGGCGACCGCCCTGTTGACCCGCCCCGCCCCGGTGTCGGAGAAGAGGGCGCGCGGCCCGGTCGGCCGCCATCACCAAGGACTGGCCCCATGAGCAAGATCATCCGCACCGAACCGAACGCGATCCTGTCGAAGGTCGTGGAATATCACGGCTTCCTCTTTACCCAGGGCTTCGTCGCGCGCGACCTGACCGGCGACGCCACCGCCCAGACCCGCGACATCCTGGCGCAGATCGACGAGGCGCTGGAACTGCACGGCACCGACAAGACCCGCCTGCTGCAGGCCCAGATCTGGCTGAAGGACATCGCCGACCGCGACGCGCTGAACGGCGTGTGGTCGGCCTGGCTGCCGAAGGACGGCGCACCGGCGCGCGCCTGCGTCCAGGCCGTGCTGGCCAACCCGGCGATGCTGGTCGAAATCATGATTATCTGCACGAAGTAAGGCACCTGCCCGGCATCCGGGGCCTGGCGACCACCTGTCGCATTTAGGTCACGGATGCCGATTCCGATTCTGTCGCGTCCAATCCGCCGCCCTTTTACCGCCTTTTCCATGAAACCCGGTTTTTTCCTTCAAAAACCGCCATCTGCGAAAATGAAATAGGAATATATTCCTATTTTTTATCGGAAAGATGGCCGATTTGATGAAAATGATCCGGCCATCGCCCAGAATTGCTCCGGCGTCTTGTCAGGGTTGCAACCCCCTTGCTAACCCTGTTTCCGCAACGACAAGCGGGTGGGGTCTTCGGGGATGCGGGCAGGCGGTTTGGGACGTTCGATCCTTCTTTCCATGGCAGCCGCTTCCCTCGGTTTCATGCTCCCCCACACCGCCCAGGCGCGGTCGGTGTCGCATCATGCCGTCCATTCCGGCCCCGTCGTTCACGGCCACCATATCAGCGCGCGGCGCGTCGCCCATTACCGCGACGCCGGCCATGTCATCCAGTGCGTGGCCTTCGCCAAGTCGGCGTCCGAGGTCATGCTGCACGGCAACGCCGTCAACTGGTGGTACAATGCCGCCGGGGTCTACGCCCGCGGGGCCGCGCCCGAGGCCGGCAGTGTGCTGAACTTCCGCGCCAACCGTCGCATGCCGCTGGGCCATGTCGCGGTCGTGACGGACATCGTCGACAGCCGCACGATCATCATCGACCAGTCCCATTGGGCGCAGCGCGGCATCAGCCGCCATGTGTCGGTCATCGACGTGTCGCCCAACAACGACTGGTCGGCCGTGCGCGTCGCCCTGGCCCGCCCGGGCGCGTATGGCAGCATCTATCCCACCTACGGCTTCATCTACCCGCGTCCGGATTCGACGGGCCGCATCATGGTCGCCAGCAGCGAGCGGCCGGTACCGCACACGATCAACGCCGCACCCAGCGCCCTGCGTAGCCCGATGAGCTCGACCGAAGTGGCCGAAGCGCCCGAGAGCCTGCCGGTCGTGACCTACGGCCACGCCTTCCGCGACGACGCGCCGAACCGCTCCATTCGCTGATCGTCGGCAAGGGCCAAGGCCCTTGCATCCCATACGTTTATAAAACCCTGGGTTTCCAAAGGGCTACGCCCTTTGGTGGTGGCATTTCGCAGGAAATCTCAGGGCGCTGCCCTGAAACCCGCCAATCCGTTATCCATGATCGGGGTCCAGGGCCTCAGGCCCTGGTGGGTTCGGGCAACGCCCGACTTCCCTCGCCCAGAGCGAAGGAAGAAACGTTACTTTCGCGCTTATGCGGCAACGCCCTTGCCTTCGTGGGCATGCAACACCACAGGCCCGTCAGCCCGGCCGACCCGCCCGGTGATAAGGGTGGCCGGTTGCAATCGCCCTGGCACGATAGAGCTGTTCGGCCAGCAATCCCCGCACCAGCATATGCGGCCATGTCATCGGCCCCAGCGACAAGGTGTCGTCGGCACGGCTCAGCACCGGTCCGTCCAGCCCCTCGGCCCCGCCGATCAGGAAACAGAGCGGCCGCGACAGGCCAAGCCAGCGTTCCACGCGCTGGGCGAACGCCAGGCTGTCATGGCTGTGGCCCCCTTCGTCCATCGCCACGACAAAGGCCCGGTCCGGCAGGGCCGCCAGCAGGGACTGACCTTCGCGCCGCTTGACCTCGGCCACCGCCCCCCGCCCTTCGGGCACCTCCACCAGGTCCAGACGCGGCGTCAGCCGCTCGGCATAGCGACGAAAGAGGTCGCGCTCGGCCCCATCCTTCATCCGCCCGACGGCAATCAGGCGCATGGAGGCCTCGACGCACAAGAAGACCGCGTCGGATCGCCGGCAACATACGTTGGCAAGCGGTCTCTCAGACCGTGCCGTCCGGCTCGCCGACCGGCAGGACGTCCAGATCCGCGCCCCACATCCGCTCCAGCCCGTACAGGGCGCGGGCCTCGGCCTTGAACAGATGCACGACGATATCGCCGGCGTCGATCAGCACCCAGTCCGACCCGTTCGCGCCTTCGATCAGCACACGCTTCAGCCCGGCCTCGCCCAGCTTGCGTTCGATATGCGTCGCCATCGCCGCGATCTGGCGATCGGCCACGCCGGTGGCGACCACCATCCGGTCGGCGAACGCGGCGCGGCCGGTCAGGTCCAGCACCACGATGTCCTCACCCTTATCGTCGGCCAGGCTTTCGGTGATGATGGCCAGGTACTTGTCCAGCAGGGCGGTTTCGACGGGTTCGCGACGAACCGCCTTGCCGGGGCCGGCGACGGCCGCCTTCTTGCGCGGGGTGCCCGGCGCCTTCGCCGTGCCGGCAACCGTGCTGGCGGCAGCGGCGCGGCTGCCGGTCGTGGCTGACGTTTTCTTGGGTGCCGTGCGACGAGTGGTCCCCGTATCGGCCGGAGGCTTCCTGGCGATGACTGTAACTCCTGCGGCAGGGTGATAAGGTGCGTTCGACGCACGTAATGCCGTTGCTGATATACCGGTCTGGGGGGCCGGAAGAAAGGCCCAAGCGCAGGGCGCGCGCGACGCAAGAATCGGGGCCTCGCGCGCCGGGCGGCGCCAGCGCGCCAGCGCCACCGCCGCCGGCCCGCGCAACGCCGCCGGGTTATAGGGCGGGCGGGGCAGAACCGCGAACGGCGCCAGCGAAACGATCCGCCGCCAGCGCCGCCAATGCGGCAGTTGGGCCAGCCCGTCCGCCCCCATCAGCCAGACGAATTCCGCGCGGGGAAAGCGCCGGCGCAACCGCGCCAGCGTATCGACGGTATAGCGGGTGCCGATTCGCCGTTCGATGTCGGTGGCGATGATGCGCCGCCCGTCGGCACAGGCCGCGACCGCCGCCAGCCGTTCGTCGAACGGGGCCATGCCCAGCGCCGGCTTCAGCGGATTGCCCGGCGACACCATCAGCCAGACCTGGTCCAGCCGCAATTGCCGCAGGGCCCGCCGGGCGAGTTGCAGATGGCCGGCATGGACGGGATTGAACGACCCGCCCAACAGGCCGATCCGCACCCGCCGCCCGTCGCCCCACGCGGGAATCGACGCCATGGTCAGGGACGCTGCTGCCCCGTCCCGATGACTTCGTACCGAAAGGTGGTCAGTTGCTCCAGCCCCACCGGGCCACGGGCATGGAAGCGGCCGGTGGCGATGCCGATTTCGGCGCCGAAACCGAATTCGCCCCCATCGCAGAACTGCGTCGAGGCATTCCACATCACCACGGCGCTGTCCGTGCCGTTCAGGAACTGCGCGGCGATCTCCGCGTCCTCGGTCACGATCGCCTCGGTATGGGCGCTGCCATAGCGGGCGATGTGCGCCAGCGCGTCCTCGACCCCGTCCACCACGGCGATCGACAGGATCGCATCCAGCCATTCGGTGCCGAAATCGGCCTCGGTCGCCACAGGCAGGTCGGGCAGGATGGCGCGGGCGCGCCCATCGGCGCGGAAGGCGCAGCCGCGCGCGGCAAGGTCCGCCACGATGTCGGGCAGCAGGGCGGGCGCGACGGCGGCGTCGATCAGCAGCGTTTCGGTCGCGCCGCAGATGCCGGTGCGCCGCATCTTGGCATTGGCCACCAGCCCCCGGGCCATCGCCGGATCGGCCGCCGCGTGGACGTAGGTGTGGCACAGCCCCTCGGCATGCGCCAGCACGGGCACCCGGGCCTCGCGCTGCACCCGTTCGACCAACGACTTGCCGCCACGCGGAATAATCAGGTCGATCAGCCCCGACGCCGTCAGCATGTCCGCCACATGCCGGCGGTCGGTATCGGGCGCGATCTGCACCGCCGCCTCGGGCAGGCCGGCGGCGCGCAGGCCCGCCGCCATCGCCGCATGGATCGCCCGCGCGCTGTGCAGGCTTTCCGACCCGCCGCGCAAAATCACCGCGTTGCCCGACTTGATGCACAGGCCCGCCGCGTCGGCGCCGACATTGGGGCGGCTTTCATAGATCATGCCGATGACGCCCACCGGCGTCGCCACGCGGCGGAACAGCAACCCGTTGGGCCGCGTCCATTCCGCCATGATCCGCCCGACCGGATCGGGCAGGCCCGCCACGTCCTCCAGCCCCCGGGCCATCGCCTCCACCCGCGCCGGGGTCAGGGTCAGCCGGTCGCGAAAGGACGCCGTGGCGGTCGAGGCCGCAAGATCGCGCGCATTCGCCGCCAGGATCTCATCCTGCCGTTCCCGCAGGGCAGCCGCCGCATGACGCAGGGCGGCATCGCGCGTCCCGGACGAACTCCGCGCCAGAAGCCGGGCGGCGGCACGGGCCCGCGCCGCCAGCTCCGGCATGGCCGGGACCCACTGGCCCTCTGCTTCCATGACGGACGTGACTGCGTTCATAACCGGCCTCCCTGCCTCGATAACGGACCATTTTCGAACCGCGCGCCCCACGAGGGCAAGGGGAAAAATCCGGGCGGACATTCTCCGATCCGTCCAGGGGCTTTGTGCCGGGAACAGTCGATTCCCCTAAACGGATAAAAGTCTTTCTGCTTCTTTTTCTTCAGAAAAAGAAGAAGACCTCCCCAACCCGAAAACCCTCACACATTAAAGCGGAACAGCAGGACATCCCCATCCTGCACGACATAGTCGCGGCCTTCGATCCGCAGCTTCCCCGCCTCCTTGGCGCCCGCCTCGCCCTGGTAGCGGACGTAATCGTCATAGGCGACGGTCTCGCAGGCGATGAATCCGCGCTCGAAATCGTTATGGATCACCGCCGCCGCCTGGGGCGCGCGCGTGCCGGCCGTGATCGTCCAGGCACGGGTTTCCTTCGGCCCGACGGTGAAATAGGTCCGCAGGCCCAGCAGGCGATAGCCCGCCGCGATCACGCGATCCAGGCCGCTGTCGGCCAGACCCAGCCCGTCGAGGAATTCCTTGCGGTCGTCGGGGCCAAGCTGGCTGACCTCGGCCTCGATCGCCGCCGACACGACGACGGAGACGGCGCCCTCGGCCTCGGCGCGGGCGCGCACGCGCTCGGACCACGCATTGCCGGTGGCGGCCGACGCCTCCTCGACATTGCAGACATACAGGACCGGCTTGCTGGTCATCAGCTGCAGGCGGCGCACGGCCTCCTCCTGCCCCGCCGGAATCGCCTGCCGGGCGGGCCGCCCCTCGCGCAGGACCTCGATCAGCGGCTCCATCAGCGCGACCTGGGCGGCGGCGTCGCGGTCGTTGCCCTTGGCCTTCTTCTGCAAGGCCACGATCCGCTTTTCCAGCGAGTCCAGGTCGGCCAGCATCAGTTCGGTCTCGATGATCTCCGCATCGCGGATCGGGTCGATCCCGCCCTCGACATGGGTGATGTCGTCATCCTCGAAGCAGCGCAGCACATGGATGATCGCATCGACCTCGCGGATGTTCGCCAGGAACTGGTTGCCCAGCCCCTCGCCGCGCGAGGCCCCGCGCACCAGCCCCGCGATATCGACGAATTCCAGGCTGGTCGGCAGGATCTTCTGCGACTTGCCGATCGCCGCCAGCGCCTCCAGCCGGGGATCGGGCACCGCGACCCGGCCCACGTTCGGCTCGATGGTGCAGAACGGATAGTTCGCAGCCTGGGCCGACGCGGTTTCGGTCAGGGCGTTGAACAGGGTCGACTTGCCGACATTCGGCAGGCCCACGATGCCGCAATTGAACCCCATCAGCCCTTCTCCCCGGCCAGCAAGGCCATTTTCGTCATGAACAGTTCGGGCTGCCCGTCCGCCAGGACCGGCGCCGTGTCGGACATGGCGTCGAGCATGCGCTCCAGCCAGTCCTGGTCGCTTTTCGCGAAATCGCCCAGCACATATCCCGTCACGCGGTCGCGCGCGCCGGGGTGGCCGATCCCGATGCGGACGCGCCAGTAGTCCTGGCCCCCCAGCATCCGGTCCATCGAACGCAGGCCGTTATGGCCGGCGGCGCCCCCGCCCTGCTTCACCCGCACCCGGCCGGGCGCCAGATCAAGCTCGTCGTGGAAGGCGGTGATCGCGGCGATGGGAATCTTGTAGAAGGCGGCAGCCTGCTGAACGCTCTCGCCCGAGAGGTTCATGTAGGTCAGGGGCTTGAGCAGCAGCACCTTGTGCCGCCCCACCCGCCCTTCGGCCACCTCGCCCCGGAAGCGCTTCCGCCATGGCGCGAAGCCATGGCGGGCGGCGATCCGGTCGACGGCCATGAAACCGACATTGTGCCGGTGCCGGCTCATCCCCGGCTCAGGATTTCCGAGCCCGGTCCAGAGCAGCATGCCGTATTCCCTGTCGTATGGCCGTATCCGGTCCCCGGCTTACTTCTTCGCCGGCGCCGCGGCCGCGGGGGCCTCGGCCGCTTCATCGACGCTGGGCGCGGCGACGGTGGCGATCACGAAGTTCGGGGTCTGCACGATCGGCGTCACGTTTTCCGTGCCCTGCAGATCGTTCCAGCGGACGTTGTCGTGAATGTCCAACTGCGACAGATCGACGGTGAAGGACGACGGCATGCTGGCCGGATCGGCGCTGACTTCCACCGTGTGGCGGACGATGTTCAGCACGCCGCCGCGCTTGATGCCGGGCGACTTGTCCTCACCCGTGAAGACGATCTGCACTTCGACATGCATGCGCTCGCCGGCGGCAAGGCGCTGGAAATCGACATGGATCGGCTGGTCGGTAACCGGATGAAGCTGGATCTCGCGCATCAGGGCGTGGGACGACGCACCATCGACGGTGATGTCGTACACGCGCGAACGCCAGCCGGCCTTGTGCATTTCGCGCACCACCAGGCGGGGGTCCAGCGCGATCAGGGTCGGTTCCTGCTTCGCACCATAGACGACGGCCGGTACCTGACCGCCACGCCTCGTCGCACGCGCTGCCCCCTTACCAGCCTTCGCGCGCGAAGAAGCCTCAAGTTTCGTGAATTGGGTCACTGTCTGCTCCTGAAAACCAAGCACGCGGGCCTCCAGGGGTGCCCGCGCGTGCGGGGGCCTTTAATGGAAAACCGGTTCCGACGCAAATTTTTCGCCCGTCCGGCAGGCCGGGCCTGCGGGACTCAGCCCAGCGGGGACAGGCCCCAGTCCGTCCGGCTGCCGTTCAGTTCCTCGGCACGCGGCGCCACCCACAGCGGCACCGCGTTGGGCAGGCGCACGTTCGGCGGCAGCCCCATGGCCGCGCGCAGGGCGCGGAACATCGCGCCATGGCAGACGATCAGCACCACGCCATGTCCGTCCAGGGCGCGGTTGACGGCGGCGACGGCGCGCGCGCGCAGTTCCGCGAACGGCTCGGCCCCCTTGGGCGTGTATTCCCCGGCGATCCAGCTATCGTACCAATGGCCCATCGGCTGGCCTTCCTGCTCCCCGAAGCAGACCTCCTGCAACCCGTCGTCCACGGCCACCGGCAGCGGCGCGTCGCCGGGGGCGGCCATCGCCCCGGCGACGATCTGCGCGGTACGCAGCGCCCGGACCAGCGGCGAGGACACGATGCGGGCCACCGGCATGTGGTCGTCCTCGTGCCGGGACAGCAGGGCGCCGGCGGCCTCGGCCTGCGCGATGCCGCGCGCGTTCAGCGGAATGTCCGACCGCCCCTGCGATCGCCCCTCGGCATTCCAGTCCGTCTCGCCATGGCGCAGGTACCAGTACGGGCGGGCGATCAGGTCGGTCATGGGGGCGGCTCCTTTTCCGGTTCGCCTGAAGGAAACCGCTTTTGCGCCGGTTTGAAAAGCCGCCTCGGGTCCCGCGCGTGGTCAGTCGAACAGCGAGGAGACCGAACTTTCGTCCGAAACCGCGCGCATCGCCCGCGACAGCAGGTTCGCGGTGCTGATCTGGCGGATATTGGCGGCCCTGGCCACGGCATCGGTCGCGGCGATGCTGTCGGTCAGCGTCAGCATGCCGATCGGCGAATCGGCAATCCGCTGCACGGCGCCCCCGGTCAGCACGCCATGGGTGACATAGGCCTCGACCGCCGAGGCCCCTTCCTTCATCAGCGCCGCCGCCGCATTGCACAGCGACCCGCCGCTGTCGACGATATCGTCGACCATGACGCAATAGCGGCCACGCACGTCGCCGATGACGTTCATGACCTCGGACACGCCCGCGCGCTCGCGCCGCTTGTCGATGATCGCCAGATCCACGTTCAGCCGCTGCGCCAGCTGGCGGGCGCGCACCACGCCCCCCACGTCGGGCGAGACGATCATCAGGTTCTGCTCCCCGCCGCGAATCGCCATCGGCGGCGCGGCGTACGACAGCCCACCCTGGCCCATGCGCCCCTTGATATCGCGGGTGAACAGCGGCGCGGCATAGAGGTTGTCGACCGGAATGTCGAAGAAGCCCTGGATCTGCATCGCATGCAGGTCCATCGTCAGGATGCGGTTCGCCCCGGCCTCGACCAGCAGGTTGGCGACCAGCTTGGCGCTGATGGGCGTGCGGGGGCCGGATTTGCGATCCTGCCGCGCGTAGCCGAAATAGGGCATCACCGCCGTGACGCGCCGTGCCGAACCGCGCCGCAGCGCGTCCAGCATAATCAGCAGCTCCATCAGGTTGTCGTTGGTGGGCGCGCAGGTGCTCTGGATCACGAACACGTCCTCGCCGCGGACATTTTCGTGGATTTCGACGAAGACCTCCATATCGGCGAAACGCCGAACCGAAACGTTGCACAACGGCATCCGCAACTCCCCCGCAACTCTTTCGGCAAGGGGCAGATTACTGTTACAGGCGACGATCTTCATGTGGCAACGCTCCCGGGGCGGCGTCTCGTGGCAGGCGCGCGGGTTCTAGCAACCGCGCCGGGCCGTGTCATCCGTCTCCCGCATCGGTCACGCATGCCGGCCATGCCGCCAACGCCGCGCGTCGCCTAACGTTGCGCGTGCGCCACAACAGGCGGCGGCAGCGGCACGTTGTCGCGCCCCGAATACCGCGCGACCACCTGCCGCACGCCGCCCGCCGCCTCCTGCGCGGCGGCCACGGCGACATCGCCCCAGTGCCCGTCCAGCGCATGGGCGTCGATGTCATGCAACTGCGTCGCCGCCCCGGCCTCCTTGCCCGCCGCGTCCACCACCCGCCAGACAAGCTGGAGATGCTGCTGCGGATGGCCGGTCGTCCCCGGCGGCCCGTCCGTCACCGTCACCTTGCAGGCCACGGAAAAATCGGCGTCGCGCGGCACGTTCTGCACGGCGTCCTCGGCATCGCGCAACGAGGCCGCGAAGGCCCGCGCCAGCGCCACGTCGCCGTCGCCCGGCGCGCCGGCCACCCCGGCGAAAAAGATCCGCGCCGCCCGGTGCTTCAGGCTGTGCGGGTCGTGGTCCATCTGGTCAGCCTGGATGCCGGTCAGCGCGCCGGCGATGCCCGGCGCCGCCTGTCCCGCCGCAGCCTTCAGCATCGCCGGGTCGCCGGCGGCCCAGGTCGCGGCCGGCACGCCCATGCCCTCGTCCGTGCTGCGGACCACCCCGGCGGGCGTGATGACGCTGTAGGTCGGCACCACCTGGCCGCCCCGGCTCACCGCCCCCAGCCGCAGCCACCAGTCGCCCTTGCGCGCCGGCTGGGCCACGGCGGGCACGGACTGCTCCAGCAGGGCGGCGACGACGTCGCGGCTCCATTCCCCGGCGGCGGCGTCGCCCAGCAGGGCCGCTGACGGCGCCGGCACCGCCAGGCGCGACGGCGGCGGATTCAGGGCCAGCGACCGCCCCTCCCGCCCCGGATCGCGAAAGGGATGCGGCACGTCGAGACAGCCGGACAGAAGGGACAGGCCGGCCGCGCCGATCAGGCCGGCCGCACGACGGACGAAAAGCGCGCGTTTCATGCGCCGCTTGTAGCATCGGGCCGGGCGATGACCGAAATCTGGTGCCCGATCGGCCCGCCGCCCGCCAGGGTCCGCCGCCGATGGCTGAAGAACCGGTCGGGATCGGCCAGCGTATCGACGCCCAGCGCCACGGCCTGGCCCACCCCGGCCCGCCGCAACCGCGCGACGCAGTAGCCCGCCAGGTCGAACTGGAAATGCCCCACCCGCCGTCCCGGCGCAAAGAACGGCGCGGCCCCGGCGTCGGCGGCCAGCGCCTGGTCGCGCATGTCCGGCCCGACCTCGTAACCGGCCTGCCCGATGCAGGGGCCGACCACGGCGCGGATGCCGGCGGCCTCGGCGCCCAGCGCCGCCATCGCCGCCACCGTGGCCTCCAGCACGCCGCCGACCGCCCCGCGCCAGCCGGCATGGGCCGCACCCACCACCCGGCCGCCCGGCCCCGCGAACAGCACAGGCCCGCAATCGGCCGTGATGACGCCCAGCGCCACATCCGCCCGATCGGTCACCAGCGCGTCGGCCGTGGGGCCGCCCCCCGGCATCCAGAGCGCGTCCCCCGCCCCCACGACGGCCACGCCGTCGCCATGGACCTGCGTCACACCCAGCAACCGCTCCGGCGCGACCCCCATCGCGGCGGCGACCCGCCGCCGGTTCTCGGCCAGCGCCCCGGCCGCGTCGCCCGAACGGGTCGAGCAGTTCAGGCTGGCATACGGCCCCTGCGACACGCCGCCCCGGCGGGTGAAAAACCCATGGCGCACGTCGCCCAGCAGGGCATGGCGCAGGATCGAATCGTCCGGAATCCCGTTATCGGTCATGGGATGTCTCCTGATGCGGGGGCCGCCGCGAAACCCGGCGGCGACGGCAGGCCGGGCGAGGCGACGGCCAGCGCCTTGAACAGCCGCCCCATGCGATCGGGCGCGGCCAGGCGCTGCGCCGCATCGCGAATGGCGTGGGCCTCGGCCGGCGGGCGGCCGCGGGCCAGTTGCTCGGCCCGGGCGAACAGGCCCAGGCCCGCCAGCAGCGCGCCCTGCGTCACGCTGCCATGGACATCGGCCCCGGCGGTGCGCGCGGCGGCGGCGAAGGCGGCGAAATCGACATGCGCGGTCAGGTCGGCCTGGCCGGGGTCGGCCAGCGGCCAGGCCGGCTCGCGCTCGCGCAGGGCCTGCAACGTGTCGCCCCACAGCGCGCCGTCATAGCCGTAATCGACGAACAGCGCGACGCCGGGCGCCCGGCGGAGGCGCGCCGCAATGGCGCGCGCCACCGCCAGGGCGTCGGCGCAGACCTCCAGCACCTCGCCCGGCGGCACGGGGCGATCGAACGGGCCGCCCGCCGGCAGGTCGGCCGCCGGCCGGGTCACGAAGCCCATGCCCTGCACGAAGCGCTCGTCCCACCCGTCCACGCTCCGCACGAACTGGCGGATCGGCAGGGCGTCGAGAAATTCGTTGGCCAGCAGGATCATCGGCCCGTCCGGCACCGCCTCGATCCGCTCATGCCAGACGACGGGCCGCGCGGCCCGCCCCTCCAGCGCCCCGGCCTGGACGGCGCGCAGGCGCGGCGACGTTTCCACCAGATGGATCGCGGCGGCGGCATGGCACTCCGGCGCCACGCGCGCCAGCAGGCGCAGCATGTCGGCCATCAGGGTGCCGCGCCCCGGCCCGGCCTCGACCAGCAGGAACGGGTCGGGCCGGCCCATCCCCTGCCAGGTGACGGCGACCCACGCACCCAGGATTTCGCCGAACATCTGCGAGATCTCGGGCGCGGTCGCGAAATCGGCGAACGGGTCGCGCCCGGCGTAATAGGCCGCATTGGCCCGCGCCATGAAACGATCCAGACGTTCCTCCCCGCCCGCCGTCACGCGGCATCGGCCCCGGCGTCGGCCGGCATCAGCACCGGGCGGGGCGGGCGCATCATCGCCTGCGCCATCAGCCCCATGCCCGCGATCGCCATGGGCACGCACAGCACCTGCCCCATCGTGGTGCCGAAGGGTAGGAAGCCGATGAAGGCGTCCGGCTCGCGGAAGAATTCGCAGATGCTCCGCGCCACGGCGTAGCCGAACAGGAACAGGCCCGACAGGAAGCCCGGCCGTTCGCGCACCGCCGCCCGGCGCGACACCACCCACATCACCGCGAACAGCACCGCCCCCTCCAGCAGCGCCTCGTACAGTTCGGACGGATGACGGGGTTCCGGCCCCGCCTGGGGAAAGATCATCGCCCAGGGCAGGCTGGCCGGGGCCGGACGCCCCCACAGTTCGCCGTTGATGAAATTGGCCAGACGCCCCAGCCCCAGCCCCATCGGCACCACCACGGTCACCCGATCGGAAAAGCCGAGGAAACTGAGCCCGTTGCGCCAGCTGAACAATGCCAGGGCAATAACGACGCCCAGCGCCCCGCCATGGAACGACATGCCGCCATGCCAGACCTGCAAGGCCGCCAGCGGATGCGCCAGATAGACGCCCGGCTGGTAGAACAGGATGTAGCCCAGCCGCCCGCCCAGCACGACGCCCAGCGTCGCCCAGGTCAGGAAATCGTCGACCTGCAGGGCCGTCGCCGCCCGGGGCGCCAGCGCCACCAGGCGGCGCACCAGCCGCCAGCCGATCAGCAGGGCGGCGATATACGCCATGGCGTACCAGCGGATCGCCAGCGGCCCGACATGCACCATGACCGGATCGAATTGCGGGAATATCAGCACGGGCAGCATGCGGCGTCTTTCTGCTGGATCAGGTCGGGGAAAGATCGGTTGGGGGCGTCACAGGTACGGGTCGGCGGCGGCGAGGTAGTCCCGCACATAGCGGCCCACCCCGTCTTCCAGCGACGTGAACGGCCGGGCATAGCCCGCCGCGCGCAGGCGCGTCATGTCGGCGCGGGTATAGGACTGGTACTGGCCGCGCAGGGCGTCGGGCATGTCCACGAATTCCACCCGGCGTGGCTGGCCGGCGGCGTCGCACACCGCATGCGCCAGGTCCAGATAGCTCCGCGCGACGCCGGTGCCGCAATTGAACAGGCCGCAGACCTCCGGCGCATCCAGCAGCCACAGCATCACGTTCACCACGTCGCCGACCCAGATGAAATCCCGCGCCTGCGCCCCGTCGGCCAGCCCCGCGACCTCCGAACGGAACAGCCGCGCCGGCAGCCCCTGGCGGACTTCGTCGTACTTCGCCTTCACCACCGAAGTCATCCGGCCCTTGTGATACTCGTTCGGCCCGTAGACGTTGAAGAATTTCAGCCCCGCCCACTGCGGCGGCGCCACGTCCCCGCGCGCCAGGCGCGCCGCCACCTGCCGGTCGAACACATGCTTCGACCAGCCGTACAGGTTCAGCGGGTGCAACGCGTCCAGCCCCGCCGGGTCGTCGGAAAACTGCTCCGGCCGGTCGGCCCCGCCGTAGGTCGCGGCCGACGAGGCATAGATGAACCGCGCGCCGTTGCGCGCGCACCAGTCCCACAGCCGCATCGACAGTTCGACATTGGTCCGCCACACCAGGTCGCCGTCGCGGGCCGTCGTCTCGCTGATCGCCCCCAGGTGGAAGACGGCGGTGACAGGGGGCCGGGTGGCCAGGAAATCGTCCAGCGCCTCGGGCGCCAGCAGCCGGTCGGGCGGGTGGCGGGCGACGTTGCGCCACTTGTCGCCCACGCCCAGCCGGTCGACGACGATCGTTTCCTCGCCCCGCGCCCGAAGCGCCGCCTGCAGACACGAGCCGATGAACCCGGCCCCACCGGTGATGATAATCATGACCCCGGTTTATAGGGATGCGCCGCCCGTCCTCCAAGCGGGGACGAATGGCGGATGGCCTTGGCGGCATGGAATGTCTATATCGTCGGCACCATATGCATCCGGCCCGCCGCCTTCCGCGCGGCGGGCCGGCAGAACCGCCCTGGAACAGGAGGCCCCGCGATGACCGACAGGCCACGCTTTTTCGATGATCTCGCCGGTGTCGCCGGCGGCGCGTTTTCCGCCCTGGCCGGCGTGCGCGAGGAAATCGGCGCCATCGTCCGCGCCCGCGTGGACGAGGCCCTGGCGTCGCTGAACCTGGTCCGCCGGGACGAGTTCGAGGTCGTGCGCGAACTGGCCGGCCGCGCCCGCGCCGGGCAGGAAGACGCCGAGGCGCGGCTGGCCGCCCTCGAATCGCGAATCGCGGCGCTGGAGGCCGACAGCGGCCGGTTCCAGCCCTACGCCCCGCCGCAGGATCCGGCGCCCTTCAATTCGTTCTGAAATCGAACGAGGCGGCCGAAAAAATCCGCGCCGGACAGGCGTCGCCCGCGCGCGACGCTTGCCAGCCTGCCCGCACCGCCCATAGGGTTAACGGGTGGCCGTGTCTCGCCCCCCCAGGGCGGGACAGCGACACGGCCCGGTTCGCAGACGTTCGGGGTCCGGCGCGCGACGCCGGCCTCCCTCCACGGCTTTCGGGGAGTCCCACATGCCTGCCCTTACGCTCTCCTCACCCTCCCAGGACTCCAACCCCCTCGATCTCATGGAACAGATCGTCGGCGGATACGAATGGGCGTTCGAACGCCGCAACGATTCCGAGATGGCCGCCGAGGCCCCCGGAAAATGGTGCGATTACGGCCTGTACTTCTCCTGGTCGCGCGAAGTCAGCGCGATGCATTTCACCTGCACGTTCGACCTGAAGGTTCCGCCCCAGCAACGCCGCGCCCTGTTCGAACTGGTCGCCCTGGCGAACGAACGCCTGTGGATCGGCCATTTCGGCATGGATCTGGAAAGCGGCATGCCGCTGTTCCGCCACGCGGTCCTGCTGCGCGGCGCGCCGGGGGCGTCGATGGAAAGCCTGGAAGACATGATCGACATCGCAATCACCGAATGCGAACGTTTCTATCCCGCATTCCAGTTCGTCCTGTGGGGCGGCAAGACCCCCGCCGAGGCCCTGGAGGCCGCGATGCTCGACTGCGCGGGCGAAGCATGAGCCACGGCGCCGGAACCCCGCGCGATCCCATCCCGCCGCTGCTGCTGGTCGGCTGCGGGCAGATGGGCGGCGCCATGCTGGCCGGCTGGCTGGCCGAAGGGCTGGCCCCTTCGGTCATTCTCGACCGGCATCGCGACACGGTTCCGGCGCCGCACCGCGTCGTGCCCCTGGCGGCCGACCTGCCGGCCGATTTCGTCCCGTCGCTGATCGTGCTGGCCACCAAGCCGCAGAAGGCCGCCGCCGTCATCCCCGACCTGGCGCGCTTCGCACGGCACGCCCCGGTCCTGTCGGTCATGGCCGGCAAGACGGTCGGCGGCCTGGCCGACGCCTTCGCGGCGGCGGGGGCGCCGGGCGCGGTCGTTATCCGGGCGATGCCCAACACGCCCTCGGCCATCGGGCAGGGCATGACGGTATGCTACGCCCCGCCGCCGGCCACCCCCGCCCAGCGCGCCCTGTGCGAACGCGTGCTGTCGGCCATCGGCGACACCGCCTGGGTCGAGGCCGAGGACCAGATGGACGCCGTCACGGCGGTGTCCGGCAGCGGCCCCGCCTATGTCTTCCTGCTGGCCGAGCTGATGGAACGCGCCGGCATCGCCCAGGGCCTGCCCCCCGCGCTGGCGCGGCGCATCGCCCGGCGCACGGTGTCGGGCGCCGGCGCGCTGATGGAACGGACCGACGTGGACGCCGCCGAACTGCGCCGCCGCGTGACCAGCCCCGGCGGCACCACGCAGCAGGCCCTGTCGGTGCTGATGGCGGCGGACGCCTGGCCCGCCACCCTGGACGCCGCCATCCACGCCGCGGCCCTGCGCGCGCGCGAACTGGCGTCCTGACCCGCACGGGGCCTTCCGCGCACATTTCGAAGACCGGACGCATCTCACCCCGGCGTCCGGCGAACTTGCGCCCCGCCCCACCGTAATTTAACCGCAATACGGACCGAGCCTGTCCGGATCGGCCGGACCGCAGGCATAGACCCGAAGATACGTCAGAAGACCTCATGGACAACGACCAGTTCGACGATGCCCTGCTCCGCTCCGCGATGGAACGCACCGCGCTCTACGGATGGCGGCGGCTGACGATCGTCGACGCCGCGCGCGACGCGGGCATCCCGCTGGACGACGCCCGCCGGCGCTTCCCGCTGAAACCCTGCGTCCTGCTGAAGCTGGGACGCCTGGCCGACGAATCCGCCCTGGTCGACGACGGCAGCACCGGCACCCCGCGCGAAAAGCTGTTCGACCTGCTGATGCGGCGGTTCGACGTGCTGCAGCAATATCGCGCCGGCGTGCGCGCGGTGCTGCGCGCCCTGCCCTTCGACCCGGCGCTGGCGCTGCTGCTGGGCGGCGCCACGCTCGAGAGCATGCGCTGGATGGCCAGCGCCGCCGGCCTGGACATCTCGGGCGTGGCGGGCGCCCTGCGGGTCAAGGGGCTGGTGGGCGTGTGGGCCTACGCCCTGCGGGCCTGGGACCGCGACGACAGCGAGGACCTGTCGCACACCATGGCCGCCCTGGACCACGCGCTGGACCGCGCCGCCCGCCTGGGCAACCTGCTGGAACGCCGCTCGGCCTCGCCCACCGCCGACACGGCGATGACGGGCGCGACCGACATCGACCCGTCCGTGGACCTGCCGCTGGAGCCGTCGCCCGAACCGTTCTGACCCCCATCCGGCCAAAGGGGGCATCTGCCCCCTTTACGCCACCGGGAAGAACACATTAGAAGGGCGATGCCGAACGGACTCGGCATGTTGGGGCGTAGCCAAGCGGTAAGGCAGCGGATTTTGATTCCGCCATTCGGAGGTTCGATCCCTCCCGCCCCAGCCAGAGCCAACGCCAGAGCCCGGCACTCAGATCGAAAATCACGAAAATGCGCGATCAATACACGGATTGATCGTGACCCATCCGGTCACCCCGGCCCCTGGCGGGCCGGTCCTGCTGCCCCACGGCGGGCCGGTCCTGCTGCCCCACGGCCGGCAGGCCGGCCGTGGGGGGCGTCATACGAACGCGGAAAAACGGCTCAGACCGCCTTCTTCAGGTTCGGGCTGGCCTTGAAACGCACTGTCTTGCCGGCCTTGACCTTCACCGGGTCGCCGGTACGGGGGTTAAGCGCCTTGCGCGCCTTGGTCTTCTTGACCGTGAACGTCCCGAACGACGGCAGCGTGAAGCCGCCTTCCTTCTTCAGTTCCTTGACGATGGCGGAAATCAGGTCGGATGCTGCCTGGTTGGCGGCGACGCCGGTGCAGTCGATCGAATCCTGGATAACCGCGGCGATGAAGGCCTTGCTCATTGAGACTGTCTGCTCCTTAGTCAAGTTACCACGGGACAACGCCGTGACCGGGCCAGCCGTTCACGACGTCTTGCGTCGAAGGTCGCGGCTTGTAGCGCGCACCTTCATCTTATGCCAGAAAAATTTTCGACGCATGGACAATCTTGCTGACATGGACTGCAAAAGCCGTCTCCCTTGCCGAAAGGGCCGATTCCCACCGGCATCTGGCCAAGGCCATTTTCGTCATAACGATTGCGGACTATTCCGGGTCGCGCGTCCGTGAGCCGCACCGTCTGCCTGTTCGCCCAGTACGATCCGGCGGGCCGCCTGGCGCCGCATGTGCGCCATTACCTGGCCGAACTGGCCGCCTGCGGCATGACCATCCACCTGGCGCTGTCGGGTGCGGCCAAGACCGACGCCCAGACCGCGCAATTCTGCGCCCGCCACGGCATCACCGCCCATCCCCGCCCCAACGGCGGGCTGGATTTCGGCGCATGGCAGGACCTGCTGGCGGCCGGATGCGCCGCAGGGGCAGACCGGATCGTGCTGGCCAACGACAGCGTGTTCGGCCCGCTGCGCCCCCTGGCCCCCATCGTGCGCGCCATGATGGACCGGCCGGCCGACGTCTGGGGGCTGGTCGAATCCCACAGCGTCGCCTGGCACCTGCAATCGTGGTTCCTGTGCTTCACCGCACAGGCGCTGGACCATCCGGCCATCCGCCTAGTCCTTGCCCAGCCCTTCGCCCGGATGAACAAGCCGGAAATCGTCCTGCATGGCGAGGTCGGGCTGGGCCTGGCGATCCGCAGCGCCGGCCTGCGCGCTGCCGCCGCCTGGCCGGACCGCAGGGCCGGCCTGCGCCGGCTGGTGCCCACCAACCCCATGCACGCCGACTGGCTGTCGGTCGCACGGTCGGACACCGTGCCGTTCATCAAGGTGGAACTGCTGCGCGACAACCCATGCGGAATCTTCTGGACCGGCCAGTGGCGCGCCCTGGTGGCCCGCAGCCCGCAGTTCCAGGCCGACTGGATCGAGACCTTCCTGCGCGACCAGCCCCGCCGGGGCGCGACCCCGCGCGCGGGGTGGAAGATGCGCCTGCTCTATCTCGTCCTCAGCCGCGACCGGGGCGTGGTTCTGACCGCCCTGCTGTCGGGACGCGGCGGCCGGGGGTGAGAAAGTCGGGCTCTGCCCGAACCCGGCAAGGGCCCAAGGCCCTTGCATCCCATTCGTTTTATAAAGTCCGGGGTTTCCAAAGGTTCTGTTGTCGTTAGGTGTTGGTGACGAATCTCAGGGCTCTGCCCTGAAACCCGCCAAAGGGCCGAGCCCTTTGGAAACCAATCCGTTATCCATGATCGGGGTCCAGGGCCTCAGGCCCTGGTGGGTTCGGGCAACGCCCGACCTCCCTCGCCCACAGCGAAGGAAGAAGCGTTACTGTCGCGCTTATCGGGCAAAGCCCCTTGTCAGGCCCCCGCCGCGACCACGCCGCGCAGCAGGTCCAGCAGGTCCCGGGCCTGGCCGTCCCACGTCGCCAGCCGGTCCTTGAACGGGTTGACGTAGCCGTCGAACCGGCCCCCATCCAGCAATGTGCCGACCACCGCTGCAAGATCCGCCGGCGTGGCGTCGAGCCCGACCAGCGTGCCGTTCACGCCATCGACGATATCCTCGGCCTGCCCGCCGGGGCCCGACGCCACTACCCAGACGTCGCGGGCCAGGGCCTCGCGCACCGTCAGGCCGTAGCTTTCCGGACAGCGCGAGGGAAACAGCAGCACGTCGATCGAGTCGAAGAACGCATCCATCGTCCCGCCATCGTAGGCCGGCACGACGTCCAGTCGCCCCCGCACCCGCCACCCCGCCATGTCGATCGAACGGAGGCCCAGGGTCAGCGTATTGTCCACCAGCCGCAGCACCCAGTCCGGCCGCTCCAGCCCCTCGAACGCCGCGCGGATCAGCGGAAAGCCCTTGACCACCTCGTTTCCGCCCACATAGCCGAAGCGCACCGGGCCGGGCGGGCGGGCGGGGCGCGGGCGGGCGGGCCAGCGAAAGCCGTTGCGGTTCACCACGATCCGCGCCGGATCGACCCCGTTCGCGACATGCAGCCCGCGATGCGCGGCGCTGGGGCTCAGCAGCAGCGCCGCGTCCCGCAATCCCCGGCCCAGCACCAGCGCCCGGTCGTCCAGATAGCGGGCCTCCGGGCAGCAGCGCCCGCACACGCGCGGGTCGATCCGCGCCTGCCCGCAGAACCGGCCGTCGGCGCGCACCATGAATTGCCGGGCGCACAGCCACCAGGCATCGTGCAGGGTCACGACATAGGGAATGCCGCGTTCGCGACAGACCCGCAGCAGGCCGGCCCCCAGCCCCTGCGGCGCATGGACATGCACGACATCGGGCCGGAAGGACGCCACGACATCGGCAAAGACCGCGGCCGCGGCAGGGTTGTCGAACGCGGCGATGGCATCGCCGTCCGGCGGCATGTCGATCGACAGGACCGGCACGCCCCCCTCCTGGTAGCGCAGGGCGGAAGGCGGCCGGCCGGCAATCGCGGGGCGCGCGGTCAGGACCGCCACCTCCACCGCGCCGGTCGCATGCAGGCGCCGGACCATTTCCTCCGCCACCAGGGTCGCGCCGCCGAAACTCCGGGGCGCATAATAGACATTCACGCACAACACCCGCAGCCGCCCATCCGGCGGCGGGTCGGCGGGCCGGCCGAAAACCGGCGCGACCTGGTGCCGCGCCACCCGCTCGGGCGCGTAACGCGCCATGACCCCGGCGCGGGCGCGGGCGCCGATCCGGCGGCGCAGGCCGGCATCGTCCGCCAGACGCCGCAGCGCGCGCGCCCAGTCGTCGTCGGTGGCGGCCAGGCAGCCGTCCTGGCCGTCCGTCATCGCATCGGCGAACGCACGGCGGGGCGAACAGACCGACGGCAGGCCCAGGACCGCCGCCTCGATAAACTTGATGTTGCTCTTGGCGTCGTTGAAAACGCAGTCCTCCAGCGGGGCGATGGCGATATCCGCCCGCGCCAGCAGCGCCAGATAGTCGCGATAGGGGCGGCCGGGCAGCATCTCCACCCGGTCGCCGAACACGGCCAGTTCCCCCGGCGCCGCCAGGTCACCAACGATCTGCAGCCGCAGCCGCGCCTCCGCCGCCATCGCCGCGACCAGCCCCGGCACGGCCACGCGAAAATCGGCGTCATGCGTCCGTGTCCCCGACCCGTAGATCACCACCACCGGCCCGTCGTCACCGCCCGGAGCCTCCCCGCCCCCCAACCCGGCGGCCCCCATTTCAGCGACAATGGCAAGGGTCTCGGCATCCAGCGCGTTCTCGATCACCGCAACGTCGCGCAGGCCGGCGGCGCGCATCGCCTCGGCCAGCACCGGGGTGGAGGCAATGCCCCGGTCGCAGGCCAGCATGCAATTCCGGAAAAGACCAACCCCAAACAGCAACTCCGTGCGTTCGGCGCCGGCCAGGGTGGCGAGGTTCCCGTTCCGCAGATACAGGTCGCGGTCGAAGATCAGGTCGTCCACCTCCCACCAGCACGGCAGCGACAGGCGTCGGGCCTCGGCCAGCAGGGTGTGCACCGATTCGAAGGCCGGCACGCGATAGAAGACGACCCGCGTGCAGAATTGCAGCGCCGTCAGCGCCGGCCCGGTGTCGCGCCAATCCACCACCCGGCACGTCCAGCCCAGATACCGAAGCTGATCCACCCTTTGCCAGACACGATATTTCGCGCATTGCCCCAGGCTGAGTTCCGCGACGATCAGGATAACGGGCGCCAGCCCTTCCGTCCCGACGGCCCGCGCGTAGGCGTCGGCAACGGCGGACAGGCCGCCATCCTCCACCGGCGGGGGACGCAGCACATGCCGTATCCGGCACGCCACGCGCCGGGCCGTCCGAATGGCCCCCTCCTGCCGCAGATGCCCGCGCAGCAGACGCAGCAGGCGGCCCGAAAGGGACCGCTCCTGCAGCCGGAACAGATGCGTCAGCCGGTCAAGATCGGCGCGCGCGGCGACGGCGCGCATATCCTGCAACCGCGCGCTGGCCCGGTAGAGGTCCAGCAGGTCGTCGCCCGGCCCAGGGGGTGGATGGGCCTCCACCCGCCGCCTCAGCTCAGGGTGAAGTCGCTGGCCTTCAGGTCGTTGACGCCCAGGAACGTGATCTTCGTGCTGTCGGACAGCTGGATGGTCGTATTCCCCCCCGACACGGTGGCCGCGTCCAGAACCGACTGCAACCCGCCGCCGTTCTCGTAACCATATTGGTACAGCGCGGCGACATTGCCGGCCGACCTGCCGAAATCGGTAATGATATTGTCGCCGCCGCTGCTGGGTCCCTTGGTGAAGGCGAACAGATTGTCGCCCAGACCGCCCGTCATCGTGGTGCTGCCCGTCCCGCCGACCAGCGTATCGTTGCCGTTGCCGCCGATGAAGGTCGCCGTCCCGTTATCGGCGAAGGCATGCAGCGGACTGCCCGACAGCGCCCCGTCCAGCGTCTGGTTGCCTTCATTGGCGACGAACAGCGTGTTGCCCGAACCGTTCACCGACATGTCCAGCCCGGCCGCGCCGAAGATCGTGGACTGGCCGGCCGTCACGGTGGTCATGCCCGTGCCGTTCAGGAAGGTCAGGCTGCCCGTCACGCTGATGCTGTTGCCCACGCCCTGGCTGACGACCAGGTCGCCGGCGGCCGAAATCGTGTCGGACATCCCGCCGGCGATCGTGCCGGTGGTGCCGGTGAAGGACACGGTGTCGCGCGTTCCGCCGGACACCGTGCTGCCGTTCCCGACCGTCATCGTGCTGCCGGCGGCGGTGTCCTTGACCAGGGCGTCGGGCCCCAGCGAGATCGAGGAATCGCCGCCATAGATCGTGACCGACTGGATGCCCCCCTCGCCGATGATCGTGTCCTGGCCCCACGACGCCACCGCGTTCGACCCGTCACCCAGATAGATCTGGTTGTCGCCCGCGCCGGCATTCACCGTGTCGTTGCCGCCGCCCGTATCGACGATATCGTTGCCCGATCCGGTATTGACCGTGAAATTTCCAGTCTCGCCAACAAAGACATCGTTCCCCGCCGTCGCCAGGAACGACCCCCCGCTGTCGCCCCCCAGGAAGGTGGTCCCGCCCAGCGTTCCGGAAATGACCTCGACGGGCGCGGTCACGCCGCGCGCGTTGATTTCCACCGGCGTCGTCAGCACGGGCGACGAGGCGGCATCCGTCGACAGCGCGCCGGCGACGATATTCACATACGCACCGTCCAGCGCGTAGGCCCCGCCGACGGTGACGACCCCTACCGCATTGCCGGCGGTGGACATGTTGCCCCCGCTCCGCAGGGTGGAAAATGTCTTGCCGGCAGCCGTGTCCTGCAAGGTCCTGGCATAGGCCCTGGCCAACGACAGCGTGTCGCCGCCATCGACGGTCACATTCACCGTTGCGCCCGCGGCGCCCATTACGGTTACAATCGCCACCTGTCGTGCTCCCTACCCATGTTTCCCGGCCATGGACATTCGGGCGGCCGGCACGCATCGCCGGACACTTCCGTCCCCCGAACGACAGGGACAGGAAACACTGCAGATATTCCCAAAATATTAACGTCTGGGCTGAAGGGATGAAGAAATCGCCCCTCTGGTTCCGGACGACGACATTCGATGGACACCGACGAACGCCCCCCTTCGTTCCCGCCCCTGCGCGGCCACCCGCGCATGGCCGACCATCTGGCGCTGCTGGGCCGCGACGCCCTCGACCCGTTCTTCTGCGCGCCGCCGGTCCTCGACCCCGACCCGGCGACCTGCGCCATCCTGCCGTTCCTGGCCTGGGTGACGACGCTGGCCCGGCCACGCCGCATCGGCATCGGCGCGGGCGAACCCGCCGCGATCACGGCCTTGCTGCGCGACGTCGCGCGACGCCGGCGCCTGACCACCGGCATCCATGCCCTGCCGCCACACCCCGCCCCGCCGCATGACCCGTTCGACCTGCTGTACCTCGATGTCCGCAACGCCCCCATGGCCCATCCGGCATCACTGCTGACCGCGCGAGGGGCGGTCCTGCTCCATGGGCGGCAGGCCGGATGGGCCTGGCCCGACGGTCCCTCCGTCTTCCTGCCGCTGGGCGACGGGCTGGTGCTGGCGACGCGAGGCCCCGGCCCCCTCGCCGCGCTGTGCGCGCTGCTGGCCGCGGACGATCCCGCGGACGATCACACTCCGGCCAATATCGTGCACCGCTTCGCCGCCATCGGCGCGCACTGGGCCGCCCGCCGCCATCTGGTCGAAGCGCGGGCCGACCTGGCCCTGGCCCGGCAGGACATCAGCCGCCTGCGCCTGGACGCCATGGAACTGCGGCTGGCCCTGAACCGGCAGGACACCCCACCGCCCGTCCCCGCCGCCCCTCCACCTGCACCACCGGCGGTCTCACCCGGCCCCCTGCGCCGGATCGCCGGCGCCCTCGCCCGCCGCCTGCGTCCCCCGGCGCCGGACGCACCGCCGGGGCGACGCCCCATCCGCCACGTCCTGTTCGTGTCGGGCGAACCCGAAACGCCCGGCACGCTGTATCGGGTAACGCGCAACGCCGCCGCCTGCCGCGCCGCCGGATTCGACGCCCGCTGCCGCGACTGCGCGGCCGTCGGGGCGGACGACGTGCACTGGGCCGACCTGATCGTGCTGTGGCGGGTCGAATTCAGCGGCCATGTGGACACGCTGATGGCGCTGGCGCGGGCACGCGGCACGGTGCTGGCCTTCGACGCCGACGACATCGTGTTCGAACCGTCCCTGGCCCGCGCCGACCTGATCGACGGCATCCGCACCACAGGCGCCCCGGTGGCGCAGGTCGAACGCCTGTTCTCGGACATGCAGCGCACCCTGCGGGCCTGCGACCTGGGCGTGGCGCCCACCCCGACCCTGGCCGGGCGGATGCGCCCCTTCACGCCGCTGACGTTCGTCTGGCCCAACACCTACGACGCCGAGACCCTGCGCCGGTCGCGTCACGCCCTGCGACGCCGTGCGGCCTGCGCGCCCGACGGGCTGGTGCGGATCGGCTACGCCACCGGTACGCGCACCCACCAGCGCGACTTCCGCCAGGCGCTGGCGGGCCTGCTGCGCGTCATGGACCAGCGCCCCACGGTGCGGCTGGTCCTGTTCCGCGAGGCCGGGGGTGGCCGCCCCCTGCTGCTGACCGACGAATTTCCCGAACTGCGTCCCCACGCCGCGCGCATCGAATGGCGCGACATGGTGCCGCTGGCGGCCCTGCCCGACGAACTGGCGCGCCTGGATATCTCCATCGCCCCGCTGGAAGTCGGCAACCCGTTCTGCGAAGCCAAGAGCGAACTGAAATTCTTCGAGGCCGCGCTGGCCGGCGTGTGTTCCGTCGTCTCCCCCACCGCGCCGTTCCGCGACGCGGTGCGCCACGGCGTCACCGGCCTGCTGGCCGACGGCGCCACCGAATGGGCCGACGCCCTGCTGACGCTGGTGGACGACCCGGCCCTGCGCCGCCGCATGGCGCGCGATGCGTTCCACACCGTGCTGTGGGACTACGGGCCGCAGCGCCAGGCCGGCCTGCTGGCCCCGGCGATCGCCGGGCTGACCGGCGACACCCAGGCCGCGCGAGCGGGCGAAATCGCGCTGGCGCGCGGCGCGTGGCGCTGCCGCGACGTGCCCGCCATTCCCGACAGCAACATCCTGTTCGCCCGCGACCAGTTGCGCGACGCCGCCGTAACGGTGGTCGTCACCGCCTATAATTACGCCGACCATGTCATCGAGGCGCTGGAGTCGGTGCGCGGCCAGACGCTGGACCCGCTGGACCTCATCGTGGTGGACGACGCCTCGTCCGACGACACGGCGGCGCTGCTGCTGTCGTGGGCCGAACGACATGCGGCGCGCTTCAACCGGCTGCTGATCCTGCGCGCGGTCCGCAATGCCGGGCTGGGCGGCGCGCGCAACATCGGCATGGCGGCGGCGGAAACCCCCCATATCCTGCAACTGGACGCCGACAACCGGCTGCTGCCCGAGGCATGCGCCACGCTGCGGGCGGCCATCGGCGACGCCGGATACGCCTACCCCATCATCCGCCGCTTCGGCCGCGCCCAGGGCCTGCTGGGCGACATCCCCTTCCACCCCGGCCGGCTGGTGGGCGGCAACCGCGTCGACGCCATGGCGCTGGTGGCAAAATGGGCCTGGGCCGCGGCCGGCGGCTACTACGTCCAACGCGACGCCATGGGGTGGGAGGACTACGACCTGTGGTGCACCCTGGCCGAACACGGCATCCCCGGCACCCACGTGCCCGAAATCCTGGCCGAATACCGCGTCCACAACGCCGCCATGACCGACACCCTGACGGAACAGCCAACCCACAAACCCACCGTCGTCACCCTACTCCGCACCCGCCACCCCTGGCTCCACCTGACAGCCCCGGAAGTCCGGAACCGAAGCTGATTTCGGGCATCGCCCGAACCCACCAGGACCCGAGGCCCCGGACCCCGATTTTCATGACCGGATTCCAAAAATCACCAGTTTTGAAAACAATCCATTATCTATGGTCGAGCCTCAAAGGACGTCCCGGTATGCGCCCGTCCCAGCCGTCCATGCGTTCAAATATAAATCCCATAAGCGGACATAGCCCAATTGCATTTGGACGGCTGATTGTGGGGGGAACCTGACGGGCCGCTTCCGGACATGAACACGTAAAAGCGGATGTCTCTCTCAACCGAGATTTGGTTCACATCCCCGCGGTTACACAATTTGCGCAGAGCACTCTCCGGCAATGCTGGGGCGATTCAGGTGCAGGACATTCCTGTCGTCCAATTTCAGACGAATTAATTCGTTGAACCAGCGGTCAATGCAGCCAACAATTTCTTTGCCTCATTAAGCCAAGTTTTCTTGTCCGCCATAATATTGCGTATTTCTGCGGCCCGCCGGAAAGAAGCTTCGCGATCTGCGAGCACTCGTTCAATGGCATTTGCCCAGCGCTCGCACAGCTCATCGGGAGTACCATCCATTTTTACGACAAGCCGGGCTACTTGGTCGGGAGAAAGGTCCTCCCTGAGTAACTGAGCTAGGCCGCTGTCAGCGCTGACGAGGGCTGGTGCCCCAGCGACGATAGCTTCAACCCCGACCAAACCAAAACCCTCGGACCTCGACGGCATCAAGACAAGACTAGCGCTCTGCAAATCGGCCCTAAGTCTTTCATCCGATACGGTGAAAGCTCGTACGGAGAGTTCTAAACGGTTCGGGCCAGCTTTTTGCAGTAGTTCAGATCGCAGCTTGTCCATTCCGTCTGATTTTGCGCCGCGGATGACCAATTCGATGCGCGGGAGGACTGCTAGCCGTTCCCGTGCCACCTTAGCGACCGCCGATGCTGCAGTGTCCAGTCCCTTTAAGTGAACGTCCTCTGCGCGCGCCACAAGCAGGACTTGCCACGGGTCGCCTTCGGGCGGCTTCCGCTCTTGCGGCCTCTTGACGTCGAACCCCGGGTCAAACCGTAATGGCGACTTAGTGTCGTCGTAGCCGGCGAGATAGGTCGCGAACCGACCATGCAAACGCGGCCCGACCGCGACAACGCATGTGGCGGTTCGAGCCAGATCTACCTCGAGCTCAGTGCGATCCTGCGCGCGCATCCCGGCTTGATCTTCCCTATCAAGCTTGTAGGGTTCAATCTCATCCGGTGCCATGTGGATAAAGTGCACGCGGCGCGCAGATTGATAGTGGTTTGCTTGTAACGAGGCTGCGACGGGACCGGTGATCCGGCCGTGACCAATCAGAAAATCAGGGTTAAACTCGTTGAGGTCGAGAGGCTTGTTTATCAGTCTTTGTTCATCTGACAGGCCCGTTCCACGCGGTGCTTCGACGAGAGTCACTCCCAATTCTTTCGCCGCCACTATTTCTTGACTTGTGGCCTCTAGCACTATGCAGGCGACCTGCGCGCCAGCCTGGCTGAGCGCGACGCAAAGCTGCCGGTTAAACGTGCTCAGCCCGCCGCGACCCGACGACCATTCGGTGGCGACAGCTAAGAACGACGCGGTCCGCTTTTCGGCTTTTCGCTCCTGCTGAGTGTCCATGTCCAAAATCTCCACTTTGTGGTGGCCGAAGGCACTTTCATTACCACCGCGATGGTTGAAATATTGGTGACGAATAAGGATGTGATCCAACCCACTGATTAAAATTGGAATGCGTGGAAAGTGGTAGGACAGAGACGACCCAAAATCCAGGCAGGAATCAATCCAATATACTAGGAGAGTTTCGAGCGAAATTTCTTCGTCAAGGTGAGTTCGGCCTGAGTAAACGTCAAGATATCGCTTCGCATTTCCAACATTTCCGCTCTTAATTTCGATCAACGCCGTCAGCCAAGCGACCGATGACCCTTTGGAGAAGTCTATTTCTCTGGCCTTTTTATCAAGAAATTCCCGCGCTTGATCCATACGGCCACATGCCACACTCGCGAAGGCTCCCTGTGTTGCCAGTGCAAAATACTCTGGGAATTCTTCTACCCCTGATTTTGCAATGTTCGCAGCTGCGGCGAATTCGTCTTGCGAAATATGCGACACGATGTCGGCATAAAAGTTCTGCTGGGAACTCAATGTAAGACTATTGGCCAGATTACTCCGCCCGATATCGCTTGAAATAAGAATAACACTTTCGACCAATTTGTAACTATTTCGACCACCACCACACTGATCGATCCCCTCGCGCAGCAGGATGACGGCTTCATCGGGCTTGCCGTCACGGGCGAGGGTCTCCGCCGCCGCCTGGTAAAGAGAGACCAGGCCCAAGGCTGGCGGAACCGCCTTGATCCCCTCGCGCAGCAGGATGACGGCTTCATCGGGCTTGCCGTCACGGGCGAGGATCTCCGCCGCCGCCTGGTAAAGAGAGACCAGGCCCAAGGCTGGCGGAACCGCCTTGATCCCCTCGCGCAGCAGGATGACGGCTTCATCGGGCTTGCCGTCACGGGCGAGGATCTCCGCCGCCGCCTGGTAAAGAGAGA
>NZ_JABEQH010000031.1 GCF_014174305.1 Gluconacetobacter johannae
GATGGCGCTGTATCGCCGGGTGTTCATGACGGACAACCGCTGGACCTTCCTGATCGACGGCACGGCGCGGGCGGGGATCGAGGCCGCGCTGGTGTCGCTGGTCGAGCCGGGAGCGCGGCTGCTGGTCGTGCGGGCCGGGCGGTTCGGCCTGCTGCTGTCGGAAATCGCCCAGCGCATCGGCGCGGACATCCGCACCCTCGACATTCCGTGGGGCGAGGTGGCGACCCCGGCGCAGATCGAGGCCGCGATCGTCGCGCACCAGCCGCAGGTCTTCGCCACCATCCATGGCGACACCTCGACCACCATGGCGCAGCCGCTGGACGGCGTGGGCGAGATCTGCCGGCGGCACGGCGTGCTGTCCTATGTCGATGCCACCGCGACCCTGGGCGGCATGGCGGTGGCGACCGATGGCTGGGGCGTGGACGTGGTCACCGGGGGTCTGCAGAAATGCATGGGCGGCCCGCCGGGCTCGTCGCCGATCACCATCTCGGACCGCGCGGCGGCGCATATCATGGCGCGCCGGCATGTCGAGGCCGGGATTCGCGATGACGATGCCGAAGACGGCGGGCGGGCGCGGATCGGGTCGAACTATTTCGACCTGGCGATGATTATGGAATACTGGTCGGACAGGCGCCTGAACCACCATACCGAGGCCACCAGCATGCTGTATGGCGCGCGCGAGGCGGCGCGGATCGTGCTGGAGGAAGGGCTGGAGGCGCGCTTCGCCCGGCATCGCGCGGCCAGCCGGGCGATGGTGGCGGGCCTGCGGGCGATGGGCCTCGTGGTCTATGGGCAGGACGCCTGCCGGATGACCAACGTCACCGGGGTGCATATTCCCGACGGCGTGGACGGCGAGCGGGTGCGGGCGCGGATGCGCGCGGATTTCGAGATCGAGATCGGCACCGCCTTCGGGCCGCTGGCCGGCCGGATCTGGCGCATCGGCGCCATGGGCTACAACGCCATGAAGCACAAGGTGCTGCTGACGCTGGGCGCGCTGGAGGCCGTGCTGCGCCAGGAGGGCCATCCCCTGGCCTCCGGCGCCGCCGTCGATGCCGCCCGCGCCACATACGAGGGTTTGTGACGCGGCGTTCCCACGGACATTGACGGGCGGGCAGGGCGGCGGGACAGTGACCGCCGCCACGCCGTGACGGGGAAGGAAAAGAGCGCCATGGAAAAAATGCCATGACCCGCAGCAGCGTCATCGTCCTGGGGGCCGGCATGTGCGGGGTGGGGGCCGCCTGTCATCTGCTGGCGCGCGGGTTCGACGTCACGCTGGTCGATCGCGGGCCACCGGGGCGGGAAACCTCGTACGGCAATGCCGGGCTGATCCAGCGCGAATGCGTCGAACCCCATGCCTTCCCTCGTGATGTCCGCACCCTGCTGAACATCGCCCTCGGCCGGGGGAACGAGGCGCGCTATCATCTCGCGGCCCTGCCCGGCCTGGTGTCGCCGCTGGCCCGCTACTGGTGGAACAGCCGGCCTGCCGCCTATCGCCGTATCGTGCGGGGGTACGAGGCGCTGATCCGTCACAGCCTTACCGCCCACGCGCCGCTGATCGCGGCGGCCGGGGCCGAGGACCTGATCGCGCGCACCGGCTGGACGCTGATGGCTCATTCGGCCGAAGCGTTCGATGCCGAGGCCGAAGCCGCCCGCCGCCTGTCGCGCGCATTCGGCGTCAATTCCACCATCCTGGACGCGGCCGGCTTCGCCGCCGCCGAACCGGCCATCCGCCGGCCGGTCGCGGGCGCCATCCACTGGACCGATCCCTGGTTCGTCCGCGATCCGGGCGAACTGGTCGCGCGCTATGCGCGGCTGTTCCAGCGCCAGGGCGGCCACATCGCCACGGGCGACGCCGCCACCCTGCGCCGCACCGGCGCCGCCTGGTCGGTCGAGACCGAAGGCGGGCGGATCGACGCGGCCGCGGCCGTCATCGCGCTGGGCCCGTGGTCCGACCGGCTGCTGCGGCGTTTCGGCTATCGCTACCCGTTGTTCATCAAGCGCGGCTATCACCGTCATCACCAGGGCGCATCCGGCCTGCGGGCGCCGGTGCTCGACCTTCAGGCCGGCACCGTGCTGGCCCCGATGGCGCGCGGCCTGCGCCTGACCACCGGGGCGGAATTCGCCCGCCTGGGCGCCCGGCCCACCCCGGTGCAACTGGCGCGGGTCGAGGCGCGCGCGCGCCAACTGGTGGAGCTGGGCGCGCCGGTCGAACCGGTGTCGTGGCTGGGCAACCGCCCCTGCACGCCCGACATGCTGCCGGTGATCGGCGCCGCGCCGCGCCATGCCGGGCTGTGGTTTCATTTCGGCCACGCACACCAGGGCTTCACCCTGGGGCCGGCGACCGGCCAGTTGCTGGCCGAACTGATGACGGGCGAGGCGCCCTTCACCGATCCGGCGCCCTATGCGCCGGCGCGGTTCGGTTGAGTCCGCGCGGCCCTTCGATCACGAAAAGCGGAGGCAAGGCGACGCGCGCGCCGGTCTGACGTTCCGGCATCGAACCCTCCGGAAGGCGCGATCGCCGTGTGCACAGGCCCCAATCCGCTGCTCATGGTGCTGCTGTTGCTGTCGCCGGTCGCGGCGACGGCAGGCGAGGCGGACCGGGGCGTCGCCGTGCTGGCCTACCATCGCTTCGACCCGCTGCATGGCGGAGCGACGACCGTCACCACGCTGGCGTTCGAACGCCAGCTCGACTGGCTCGACGCCCATGGCTATCGCGTGGTGGCGCTGGGGGCGGCGGTGGAGGGGTTGCGGGGCACCGGCTCGGTCCTGGGTGATGTCGTCGCGGGCGGCCGTGCCGTGGCCATCACCGTGGATGACGGGCACGCCTCGGTCTACACGCAGCTCTACCCCATCGTGCGGCGCCGGCATGTGCCGGTGACGCTGTTCATCTATCCGTCGGCGATTTCCCACGCCGCCTATGCCCTGACCTGGGGGCAACTGGCCGACATGACGTTGTCCGGGCTGGTGACGGTGCAATCCCATACCTACTGGCATCCGAATTTCCATGTCGAGCGCGCGCACCGGACGGCGGCGGCCTATCGCGCCTTCGTGGACGACCAGCTGGTCCGGTCGAAACGGGTGCTGGAACGCCGGCTCGGCGTGCCGGTGGAGCTGCTGGCCTGGCCGTTCGGCATCGTCGATGCCGATCTGCGGGCGGCGGCCCTCCGCGCCGGCTACCGCGCGGCGTTCGGCTATGGCGGCGGGCCGGCCAGCCCCGGCGGCGATCCGTTCGCCATTCCGCGCCTGCCGATGTCCGACGCGGACCAGGGGGCGGTCCTCGCCGCACGGCTCAGGCTTGGGCCGTCCGTCCGGGGACCTGCCGCGCCGTGATGCCCCGCAGGGCGTCCGGTCCCGCCATCGCGGCCTTTCTCCACGTGCTCGGCATCCTGGTCGCCTTCGGGCTGGTCCTTGCCGCCGGCCCGGCCGGGGCGGTGGCGGTGCGGGTGGTGGACGCGGCGACGGGCCGGGGCATCGCGGACGCGACGGTGGTGCTGGGGGGCAGCGTGCTGGCCATCGACGGCATGGGCCGCGTCGATCTGGGCGACCGGCCCGGCCGCCTGTTCGTCCGCGCGCCGGGCTATCGCGCCGGTGTCTTCGCGGTCGGGCAACTGCCGCCGGGCGAGGCGCTGCCGCTGACGCCGTTCAGGCCACGGGCGCTGTACCTGTCCAGCTACGGCGTCGGGTCCGCGACATTGCGCGGCGCGGTGCTGGCGCTGATCCGCGACGCCGGGCTGAACGCGGTGGTCGTGGACATCAAGGGCGATCGCGGGCTGGTCCCATACCCCAGCGCCATTGCCCTGGCCGGCGCGATCGGCGCGCGCACCATGACGACCATCCCGGACCTCGCCGGCCTGGTCGCGATGCTGCACGCGCGCGGGCTCTACGCCATCGCCCGGATCGTGGTGTTCCGCGACCTGCCGCTGGCGTCGGGCCGGCCGGACCTGGCGGTGCGCCAGGCCGACGGCGCGCCCTTTCGCGACCGGCAGGGGATGGCCTGGGCGGACCCGTTCCAGCCGGCGGTGCGCGCCTACAACATCGACATCGCGATCGAGGCCGCGCGCGCCGGGTTCGACGAAATCCAGTTCGATTACGTGCGTTTCCCCGACGGGCCGGAGCGGCTGCGCTTCCTGGCCCCGGCGACGCAGGCGTCGCGCCTGGCCGCGATCTCGGGCTTCCTGGCCGAGGCGCGGGGACGGCTGCTGCCCTATAACGTCTATCTGGCGGCCGATATCTTCGGATATGTGTGCTGGAACCTCGATGATACCGGCATCGGCCAGCGGCTGGCGGAACTGGCGCCCCAGGTCGACTACCTGTCGCCCATGCTCTACCCCTCGGGGTTCCTGTTCGGCATTCCCGGCTATCACGACCCGGTCGGCCACCCGTACGACATCGTCTATCGCTCGCTGGACATGGCGCGCCGCCGGCTGGGGATCTCGCCCCTGCGGTTCCGTCCCTGGCTGCAGGCCTTCCGGGACTATGCGTTCGACCGCCGGGTGTTCGGCCCGGCCGAAATCGCCGCCCAGATCCGCGCCGCGACCGATTTCGGGTCCGACGGGTGGATGCTGTGGAATCCGCGCAATGTCTATGACGCGGCGGCGCTGGGCCACGCGCCATGACGCCTGGACGGCTGGTCGTCGGGCTGGCGCTGGCCGCCCTGGCCGGCGCGGTCCTGTGGTGGGTGCTGTCGCGCCGGCCCGCCCCGGTGGTGTGGCAGGGCTATGTGGACGCCGATTTCGTCAAAATCGGCCCGACCCGGCAGGGACTGCTGACCGGTGTGCGGGTCGCACGCGGGGACAGTGTCGCGGCCGGCGCGCCCCTGTTCGACCAGGACGACGTCGCCGAACGCGCGGCGCGCGACCAGGCGGCGCGCCAGGCCGAGGAAAGCGCGCGCCAGCTTGCCAATCTGCAAGGGCCGGGCCGCGACACCGAAATCCGCCAGGCCGAGGCCAATCTGGCCGACGCCGAGGCCACCCGCGACCGCGCCCGCGCGGACCTGCGCCGGCTGGAAGGCGCGGCCCCCGCCGGGGCGGCGACGTTCCAGGCGCGCGACCAGGCGCGGGCCGAGTACCGGTCGGCCCAGGCTCGGGTCGATGGCCTGCGCGCCGCGCTGGCGCAGACCCGCGCGCCCACCGGCCGGGCCGAGCAGATCCGCGCCCAGATGGCGGCGGCCGGGGCGTCGCGCGCCGCCCTGGCCATCGCGGACTGGCAACTGGCCCAGCGCCACGCCACGGCGCCCGCCGCCGGCCTCATCGCCGATGTCCTGGCCCGCCCCGGCGAGGTGCTCGATGCCGGCGTGCCGGTGGTCTCGCTGCTGCCGCCGGGCAATATCTTCATCCGCCTGTTCGTGCCGCAGGCGATGCTGTCGCAGGTGCATCCGGGCGACCGGGTGGCGCTGGCCTGCGACGGCTGCGCGCCGGGGCTGGAGGGCCAGGTCGATTTCATCTCGCCCCAGGCCGAATACACGCCGCCGCTGATCTACAGCGACGAAAGCCGGGCCAAGCTGGTCTATCTGGTCCAGGCGCGTCCGCGCCCCGACCAGGCCGCGCGGCTCAATCCGGGCGAACCCGTCACCGTGCGTCCCCTCGCGGCAGGCGCGCCATGAACCCGCCCGACTACGTCATCGACGTGCGCGACCTGCGGAAGGATTTCGGCACGCGCCGGGTGGTCGACGGCCTGACCCTGCGGGTTCCGAAGGGCGAGGTCTGCGGCTTCCTGGGCGCGAACGGCAGCGGCAAGACGACGACCATCCGCATGCTGTGCGGGCTGCTGGCGCCCGACGGAGGCAGCGGCACCTGCCTTGGGCTGGATATCGTGCGCGACGCGCCGCGGATCCGCCGGCAGGTCGGGTACATGACGCAGCGGTTCAGCCTGTACGAGGACCTGACGGTGTCCGAGAACCTGGATCTTGTCGCCGGGCTCTACGAACTTCCCGATGCGCGCGCCGCCGTCGCCGACATCATGGACCGCATGGGGCTGCGCGACCGCGCCGGCCAACTGGCCGGCCAGTTGTCGGGCGGGTGGAAGCAGCGGCTGGCCCTGACCGCCTGCGTGCTGCATCGGCCGCAACTGCTGCTGCTGGACGAACCCACGGCCGGGGTGGACGTGAAGGCGCGCCGCGCGTTCTGGGACCTGATCCACGACCTGGCCGGCGAGGGGCTGACGGTGCTGGTGTCCACCCATTACATGGACGAGGCCGAGCGCTGCGCCCGCATCGTCTATCTGGCCGGCGGCCGCATCGTCATCCAGGGCAGCGCGGCCGAGGTGGTCGGGCGCGTCGGCCTGGTCACGTTCGAGGGCGCCGGCGCCCCGGTCGAGGAGGCGGCGCGGCGGATCCGCGCCGCACCGGGGGTCGAGGCCGCGACGGTGCTGGGCCGCGTGCTACGCATCGCCGGCATGGACCGCGCCCTGCTGGACGACGCGATGGCCGGATACGGGGCCGGCCTGACCTGGCGCGAGGTCGATCCGCGCCTGGAGGATGTGTTCATCCATCTGCTGGGCGAGGAGGAGCCGCCGCGGTGACGGCATTCTCCCTCCGCCGCCTGCGCGCCCTGCTGCACAAGGAATGGTTGCAGGTGAAGCGCGACCCGATGACCCTGCGCCTGATCGTGGCCCTGCCGGTCATGCAACTGCTGATCTTCGGCTACGCCATCAACTCCAACCCGCACGACCTGCCGACGGGCGTGCTGATGGCGCAGCCCTCGACCTACGAACGCACCATCGTCGCGGCGCTGCGCAATTCCGGCTATTACCGCGTCCGCACCCTGTCCTCGGAACGCGAAGCCGAGGAGGGCCTCGCCCAAGGCAACCTGCTGTTCGTCGTCAACGTCCCGCCGGGGTTCGACCGCCGCGTGGATCGGGGCGAAGCGCCGGCGATCCTGATCGACACCGACGGCACCGACCCGACGGCCATCGGCTATGCGACCGCCGCGCTGGGCGGCCTGACGGAGGTGCTGACGCGCGACCTGCCGCCGGTCCGCCGGGCGGCGGCGACTGCGGCGGCGGCCCCCTTCCGCTTCGTGGTGCATACCCGCTACAACCCCGAGCAACTGACGGTGCTCAACGTCGTTCCGGGCCTGATCTGCGTCGTGCTGATGATGTCGACGCTGATGCTCACCACCCTGGCCATCACCCGCGAGCGTGAACGCGGGACGATGGAAAACCTGCTGGCGATGCCGGTTCGCCCGATCGAGGTCATGCTGGCCAAGATCGCCCCCTATGTCGGGATCGGCTACCTGCAGGTGCTCATCATCCTGCTGGTCGCGGTCGGGCTGCTGCACCTGCCGATCCATGGGTCGATCGTGCTGCTGTTCGCGGTGCTGGGGCTGTTCATCGCCAGCAACCTGGCGCTGGGCATCACCTATTCCACCCTGGCCGCCAACCAGATGCAGGCCCAGCAGCTGGCGCAGTTCACCATGCTGCCGTTCATGCTGCTCTCGGGCTTCGCCTTTCCGTTCCAGGGCATGCCGCGCTGGGCCCGGATCGTCGGCGAAATCATGCCCACGACCCACGCCATGCGGATCGTGCGCGGGGTGCTGCTGAAGGGCAACGGCATGGCCCAGATCCTGCCCGAATTGTGGCCGATCGCGCTGTTTACCGGCTGCACGGTCGTGATTGCGGTGCGGTTCTATCGGGAAACCCTGGATTGACGCGCCATGGCCCCGCACGACTGCGATCCGCACGGGTCGCGGGGCTGATCGTGCTGGCGCTGGCCGGCCCCGGCTGCACGATGGGCCCCGATTTCCGGCCGCCGCCCGCCGGCCTGCCCGCCGCCTGGCACGATCGGTCGGCCGGCCCCGCCGAGGCCGTGCTGTCGGACCCCGACCCCGCCTGGTGGCGCCTGTTCGGCGACCCGGTGCTGACCGGCCTGATGGCCCGCGCCATGGCGGGCAATCTGGACGTGGGGCAGGCGCTGGCGCGCATTGTCCAGGCCCGGGCGCAGGAACAGGCCCAGCGCGCCGCAGGCCTGCCCAGCCTTGGCGCGTCGGCGGGTTATAACCGTGCGAAACTGGGCGAGGCCGGCTTGTTCTCGGTGTTCGGTGGCGGGGCGGGGACCAATGGCCAGCCCTTCCCGGAGTCCGGTATCGGCGGGCTGACGCAGGGCACGGACCTCTACCAGGCCGGCTTCGACGCCTCGTGGGAACTCGACCTGTTCGGCCAGGTGCGGCGCGGCGTCGAGCAGGCGGGGGCGCGGGCGCAGGCGCGGACCGAAAATCGCCGTGACGCGCTGGTCACGCTGCAAGGGGATGTGGCGCGGACCTATCTGGAGCTGCGCGCCGCCCAGGCCCTGCGGACGGTCGCCCAGGGCGAGGCGGCGGCGCGGGCCGACATCCTTGCCCTGGTGCAGCTTCGGCACCGGCTGGGGCTGGCCGACCGGACGGATGTCGACCAGGCCCGGGACGGGCTTACCCGCGCCCAGGCGGGGTTGCCCCCGCTGGTGCAGCAGGCCGAGCAGGCGATGAACGACCTGGCCGTCCTGACCGGGCAGCCGCCCGGCGCGCTGGATGCCGAACTGACCCCCGTCCGGCCGCTGCCGGACGACCCCGCCCCCCTCGCGATCGGCCTGCCCGCCGCGCTGGCCCGGCGGCGGCCGGACATCCGCGCCGCCGAGGCCAGCCTGCACGCCGCCACCGCCGGCATCGGCGTGGCGGTGGCGCAGTTCTATCCCGACCTGACCCTGACCGGGCAGTTCGGCCAGCGCAGCCTGGCGCTGACCGATCTGGCGGAGTGGGGCAACAGCTTCTACCAGCTCGGCCCCGCGATCTCGCTGCCGCTGTTCCAGGGCGGGCGGCTGCGGGCCAATCTCCGGCTGGCCCGCGCGCAGGCGGCCGAGGCCGCGCTGGCCTACCGCCAGACCGTGCTGAACGCCCTGCGCGACATGGACGACGGCCTGTCCGCCCTGCACGCCGACCGGCTGCGCCGGCAAAGCGATGACGCGGCCGTCGCGACGGCGAACGACCGGCTTGCCCTGGCGCGCATACGCTGGCGCGACGGGCTGGGCGACCGGCGTGCGGTCCTGGACGACCAGGCGACGCTGGCCGCCGCACGACAGGACGCGCTGCGTGGACGCCTTCAGCTACTGCGGGACGTCGTGGCGTTGTACAAGGCCGCCGGCGGCGGGTGGCAGGCCGCGCAAGAAGGCAAGGGCTTTGCCCTTTTGAAACCCTAGACTTCATAAAACGAACGGGATGCAAGGGCCGAGGCCCTTGCCGGGTTCGGGCAGCGCCCGACCTGCCTTATCCGCCGGCCACGGCACGTTGCAGGCGCGCAAGTGCGCCCGGCAGGCCGCGCACCTTCAGGATCCGGCCCGTGGCGTCGAAATCCTCGGAGAGGACCCGGGTGCTTTCATAAATGTCGCCCAGCAGCCCTTGCCGGGCGTACGGCAGCACAAGCTCGCCCTCCACCATGGACGCCTCGAAGAAGGCGATGATGGTCTCGCGCAGTGCGGCCACATCGGCCGGCGATTTCGAGGACAGCATGATGGCGTCCGGGTGCCTGGCCCGCAGGGCGGCGCGCGCCTCGGCATCCACCCGGTCGATCTTGTTGAGGATCAGGCGCGAAGGGACGACATCGGCGCCGATTTCGTGCAGCACGGTACGACTGACCTCGAGCTGTGCTTCGTAGGTCGGATCGGACGCATCGACCACGAACAGCAGCAGCGACGCCTCCAGCGCCTCGTCCAGCGTGGATTTGAACGAGGCGACGAGGTCATGCGGCAACTGCTTGATGAACCCCACGGTGTCCGAGATCAGCACGCGCGGCTTCGCGTCCGGTTTCAGC
Source organism: Gluconacetobacter johannae (assembly GCF_014174305.1). GTDB lineage: Bacteria > Pseudomonadota > Alphaproteobacteria > Acetobacterales > Acetobacteraceae > Gluconacetobacter > Gluconacetobacter johannae. The sequence goes on from NZ_JABEQH010000031.1 coordinate 9,778, forward strand.
GCGCGCACCGTCGTGTCGAGCGTGGCGAAAAGCTGGTCCGCGACCAGCACTTCGCTGCCGGTGAGTGCGCGCATCAACGATGATTTTCCGGCATTCGTATAGCCCACCAGCGCGACACGAAGCTGGTCGCGGCGCGCGGTCCGGCGCTGCGCGCTGTCGCGTTGGACGTGGGCCAGTTGCTCCTTCAACTCGGCCAGGCGGTCGCGAATGTTGCGGCGATCCAGGTCGAGGTCGCTTTCACCCGCGCCCACGCCGCGCTTGCGTTCGCTGCCCGATGCGGACTCGCGCAGCCGGGGCGCCACGTATTTCAGGCGGGCCATCTCCACCTGCAGCCTGGCCTCGCGGCTGCGGGCATGGCGATGGAAGATCTCCACGATCACGCCCGTCCGGTCGAGAACCTGCGCGCCGGTGGCGTTCTCGAGATTGCGCGCCTGACTGGGCGAGATCTCATGATCGACGATGACGAATTCCGGGCGGCGTACGCCGTCCGGTTCCGCTTCGGGCGCCTCCGGAAGGGTCGCCTCGGCGGCCTCGAACCGCTGGCGCGCCTTCGATTTCTGGGGCGCCGTCCATCCCCCCACGACCCCGGTCCCGCCGGTGAGCGCCGCCAGCTCGGCCAGCTTTCCACTGCCCAGCACCGTCAGCCCGCCAATGCCGCCGCGCTTTTGCGACACCGATCCGGCGACCTCGTAGCCCAGGGTCTCGACCAGTCGGCCAAGCTCCTTGAGGCTCGCTTCGTGTGCGACGTCGTCGACGCCATCGCGTTGGATGCCGACGAGGATCGCGCGCGGCACAGGCTGTTTTGTTTCCATGGCCGGGAGCTTAGCACGAACGCGCGGAGGCGTCCGGAGGAGGCGCAGGCAAAAGGCCGCCCGGCGGTCATCGGGTCATTTTCACCTCGTGATGGAACCGTGGGCCGCTCAGGCGGGTTCAGCTCTGTCGGAAATATCCCGTCTGTCTCCGAGGTCCAGGCATGCCCGCTTCCGTCGATCCCGCCCTCGACTCCGTGCGCGATCCCGCATTGGCGCGCTATGGCGCCGTCGCCGGCGAGAACCGGCCCGAACGGTTGCTGCGGCGGGCCTGCCTCGCCATTCCGCTGCTGATGGTGGTGATCGGCGCCGCGATCGCCGCGCTCCAGCGGTACCTGGCCCGTGCCGATGTGCCCATGCCCAACAATCTGGGCAACCTGCATGGGATCGGCCATCTGGCGCTGTCCGATTCCTGGGGGCCGATGCTGGCCGTGCGCGACTGGCTGGCGCGCCATCCCGGCGGCGACGCCTATGAGTACTTCTTTTTCGGGCTGGGGACCAAATTCCAGTATCCCCTGTCATCGCTGATCCCCATCCACTGGCTGCCGCTCGACGGCGCCGCGGCGTTCCATGTCCTCAACCTCTTCAGCCTCGCCGCCTGGATCGCGGTCGCCGTCGGGATGGTCCTGCTGGACCTGCGGCTGGCCAGGCTGCTCAGGCTGCCGCTGGCCTCCGGCGACATGTTGTCCCGGCTCTGGCTGGCTGCGGCCGCCACGATCGCCACCTTCTGCTTCTTTCCCCTGATCCGGGCCGTCTATATCGGCCAGATCCAGACCTTTCTCGACGCCCTGTTCGTCTTCGCCTGCTATTTCCTGGCCAGCGGCCGGTCGGCGTCGGCGGGCCTGCTGATCGGCCTGTCAGCCCTGGTGAAGCCGCAGATGGTGCTGTTCCTGCTCTGGGGCGCCCTGCGCCGCGACCGGCCGTTCGTCGTCGCGATGGCGGCCTGCGTGGCCGTGGGCTACGCGGTGTCGGCATGGCTGTACGGATGGGCATGGCCGTTCGCCTATCTGCATGTTCTGGAATATATCGGGCAGCATGGCGAAGGCCTGTATGAAAACCACTCGGTCAACGGGCTGGTCAACCATATGCTCGGCAACGGGCCAAACCTCGTCTGGGACGGCCAGCATTTCGCCCCCTACAACGCCACCGTCCACCGCCTGACGCTGCTCTCGACGGTGGCGTTGGTCGTAGGCGGTCTGTGGGGCGCGCGGACCGCGATGACCCGCCTGTCCGCGACGGCGTCGCTGATGGTGGCGGGCCTGTGCTTCACGGCGGCGTCCCCGGTGGCGTGGGACCATCATTACGGGGTCATGCTGCCGCTGTTCGGGCTGCTGTTCCTGTCCCTGCTGGCCAATCCCCGTTCCGGGGCGGAGCGATGGAGCCTGCTGTGCGGCACCTTCGTGATGGCCGCCAATGCGTTGTCGCCGGTGAATTTGCTGGCGGGGACGCCGCTTTCGTTCCTGCAATCCTACGTTTTCTTCGCAGCGCTCGGCGTCCTGGCCCTTGTCTTCCTCTGTCGCCGCGACCTGGGGTGGGCCTCGCGCGCCTGAGTCTTTCCCGCACCCGATCGCACGGCCGGTCCCGGCGGGCGTTGCGCCGCTGGGGATCGTGCCATACGGGAACGCGCTCTTCGCATACTCGTTGTGATGGCGCAGCCTGCGGGACGGGAAGGGGGCGTCGCCCGCTTTCCGCTTTCAGGCATCAGGCAGGGAGGGCAGCATGACCAACAAGGCAAGGACCGCTGCGGCGGGCGAGGCGGCGGTTCGGTCGCATCTGGGGACGCCGACGGACCTGAAGCAGGCGGCGGTGCACGAGATTTCGGCCGGGCTTCGCGCGGTTCTGGCGGATGTCTTCGCGCTGTATATCAAAACGAAGAATTTCCACTGGCACATGAGCGGCCGGCATTTCCGCGACTACCATCTGCTGCTGGACGAGCAGGGCGAGCAGATCTTCGCGATGACCGATCCGCTGGCCGAACGGGCGCGCAAGATCGGCGGCACGACCCTGCATTCGGTGGGTGAAATCGCCCGCCTGACGAAAGTGGCCGACAATGACGCGCTGTATGTGACGCCGGAGGATATGCTGTCCGAACTGCGCGAGGACAATCTGGCGCTGACGGCGCGGATGCGCCAGGTGCATGGCGTGTGCGACGAGGGCGGCGACATCGCCACCGCCAGCCTGCTAGAAAACTGGATCGACGAAACCGAACGCCGCACCTGGTTCCTGTTCGAATCCACCCGGCCGGCCTTCGGCAGCAATAGCTGAGGGCGGCCGTTCTGACACCGCCTCTCGCCTTCAGGGCGGATTCATGCTCGCGACGGTAGGTACGCGCCCCGCACATCGCGCAATAAGATTGCAATTTCGGCTGCTTCCACTGTAAGTGGAATAGAAGCGGTACCAAAACCAGCCGGATGCCCGTCGCTGCTTTTTCGATCCCGGCCATCACCGAAGGGATCATGGAAAATCATGGAGGGACCGGTGCAATATGACCGAAGCGGACCGTCCGACCTGGACACACGTCTTTCAGCATTGGAAAGACGTGTCGAGGGCCTCTGCGCCCGCCTGGAAAGGCATCCACCCGAAGAAGCGCACCGACGCCTGCACCTTCTGGTGCAGATCATCCAGGGCCTGTCAGGCACGTTACGCGCGCTGAGGGTCAAGACAACGTCGCCCAGACGAGGCTAGCGGCCTGCCTGCCCCGACATTCGCAGGCGCATTTCACAAGCGGGACCCCGCGCCGATCTGACGGGCAGACCGGAAGGGGCGACCGGCCCTCCACCAGGGCCGGTTCCCGTTCCAAAACCGATGGCCTATTTGGCTTTCGTGGTTCCGGGCTTCGCGGTCTGGCCCGTCGCCGGCGGCTCGTGCAGATCCAGCATCCGTTCCCCGCTGGATCGACCCGACACCTTGGCATAATGCGCGGCGCCATAATGCGGGGCCTTGTGCCGGCCCGGCGCATGCTTGTGGGTATGGCCTTTGGATGACATGGCACCCCTCCCTGTGACATGGGCAGAGATGGTGCCGGCACCCGCCCCGTGCAGTACCTCCCGATGTCACGATCGCGGCACATCATTCTGTGCCGCGACATGGCTCACCGGGCCGTGACACCCAATGCCTCTTCGTCCTCTCTGGTGCCGATGCCGTCGGGCATGTGCCATTTGGACGCTACAAGCAGGCTGCTGCGAAACAGCGCGAACAGGAACAGGGCCGCGCCGATAAACCACACCGAGGCGAGCGTGCGTGCGAAGACGAACCCGAGGCGCCCGTCCAGGAAGGAGGGGAAAGCGACAGGCAGGGAACAGAAGACCATGCCGCACACCACAAGCCTGTTCGTGAGCGGGCCTCCTGGAAGCGGCATCCGCCCGGTGATGTAGAGGCTCCATGGCAGCAGCAGCAGAAGGTAGTAATGCGTCCATGAGATCGGGCTGATGAGAACACAGAACGCGAGCAGCAGGGAAAAATCGAACGCATCCGACGTCTCGTGTCTGCCTTCCGCGTACCGGGCGTTCCTGGCCCGCCACGTGAAGCTCGAGAACACGACGATCGCCAGCAGCGAAAACGATATTATCTTCGACAGGACGGCCATGGAGAAAAGCTGGCTATGAGGGTACCAGTCATAGACATATTTCGGCCCCGTCGAAAGCCGCAGCAGGAATGCATTGATGGACTGGTTATTGAACGCGCCGATGGTCTGCCGGGAGTATTGAACGATGCACCATTCGTACCATCCTTGTGTGACATACCAGCCGAACACGGCCAGGGACGATATCGCCGTGACCGCGGGGGCCACGATACAGGCGGCGGCGGCGCGCCAGTTGCGCCTCCAGAGGAAGTAAATGAAGAAGATCGCAAGCATCGGCTTCAGGGTGGCGCAAAATCCGACCAGAAGGCCGGTGGAATACATTTTGCGCTGTTGCAGCAGGCCAAGGCTGACAACAAGCAGCAGCAGTACGAAATGCGTCGTATTGCCCATGCCGAGCAGGCTATACCATAGCGGTCCGTTGCATATGAAAACCAGGGCCAGAATGGTCCTGGTCCTTGCATCGCAGCCCTTCGACAGGATCAGAAACGACGCGACGATCGCCATTACGCCAAGCGTGCAAAATGCAATCGCGGCCCCTGTCGGGCCAAGATATGGAAAAGGAGAGAACAGATAGATATCTATTGGAAGATTGACGAACTTCCCGTTCATCATGAACGGAATGATTGCGTCTTTTCCCCGATGCAACACGGCGTTGGCCGCATTGTAGTAACAGGTGACGAAATCGAGCAGAAACTGAGGGGGCGTTATATGATACAGTTGATACCATATGTTAATAAATATAGATAAAATTGCCAAAAATGAAAGTGCAATAATAATTGCCATGGTACACTTCCTTTTGGAAAGGGTGTATATATGTCGTTTATGATATGTGCTCTAAATTATGGGCGATAATTTTCTATATTTGTAAATATTTCTTGCGGAAATGTGAAGCGTTTAAGGTTTTCGTGCAGACTTTCCGGTAACGTCGGGAGGCGTTTCGGAAAACCATATCCTGCATCTTGAAATGTAACGACATCTTTTTGTGCCGTCCACGATTATCCCGACCTGGCGTCCTGAAGCCACATGGCCTGGGGCCTGGTGTTTCCGTGAAACGGCCATGCTCCTCCGTGGCACTTCGCGTGAAGGTCACGCATTGCCGCGGGTCCGTGCACAGTGCTGCCGCTACAAAATGCAGAACGGCGGGCCTGTCGGCGACGATGGCACATCGTAATCGACGGTGGCTCCGGACGTTCTGGCATCCTCCACGCTGGCATTCCTTCTGCGTCGCATCACATGCGGGGGCATGGCGCGTCATGGTCCGGTCAGCAGAATTCGCCCTCCCGCGGCGAACCAGGCCGCGATCGGCCACATAATGGGTGTCAATGCCGATAGGCCCCGCCGGTTTCCAGCCGCGCGCAAGATATTACACTGACACACTCCGAAACGACCTCGCGCCGCCGTCATGCCCGGCCCCCTGCCACTATTTTTGTCGCGGCCTCTTTCTTTTTTAGGGCCATGCGCCATACGTCCTCCGTCCAGAAGCAAGGGGGACGCTATGTGTGACGAAGGCGAGGTGATCGTCGGCTATCTCGTGGTACGGGAATGCGCCGACGATGAGGTCGAGTTCTGGGATCCGGAGAATGAATGGAGCGACGATCCGGACGAAGGCAGGCTGTATGAGACCGAGGAGGAGGCGGAGCAGGCCGCCCGGGATCTGCGGGCCGGGGACACCGCCACGATAACGGTCGAGCCGGTCTTCGAGGACGACGAGGAGGATGAGGACGACGAGGACGACGCGTCGTAACTCCCGTCACCTGCGGCGCTTCCCGTGGCGGCGGGGCCGGACGGGAAGCGCCGTGGGGCCTGCATGGCCGCGCCGAGCCGGGGTCCGGCGGCCGGATTCTGGACGGATGGGTGCAACTCTTTTCCTCGAAAAATGTTGGCCTCCCGGTTTCTTTGAGCCGTGATGCGCCCTGTCGCATTGGACAGATCGAGGTGAGAATGGAGTTCCCCGCACCATTGTGGCCTGAAGGCGCAGATAATGATCGTCCTGGTGGCGATCCGACATGACCGCTTCCCTGATGATTTCCGACACCGTGGGCGGGCGCGAGCAGCGTGCGGCACACTGGGGCGCCAGCCTGGCGATCGTTTCATTCAGTGCGGTGCTGTCCCTGGTGCTTTCCGGATATGCCGGCGGGCAGGAAAACAACATCTATCATCTGCCGATCCTGGCCCGCCTGTATGACGAGCCGCAGTTTTCCAATGACATGTTCATCCAGACCCTGCGTTTCTACGCCTCGGGGTTCTGGCAGATTCTGGCCGGCCGGGTGCATGGCCAGGATGTCTATGCGGTCCTGTTCGTGCTGCAGATCCTCTCACGCATGGTGCTGTTCGCCGGCGTGTTGGCCTGGGCGGGTCTGCTGGGGATCGAAAGCGGGGCGGGGCAGCTTGTCTTCACGGTGCTGATCGCCTTGTCGTCGATCCTGCGCGGCTATTCCCTGGCCGGCGACGGCGGCCTGCTGATCGATTATTTCACGCAATCCGAACTGGCGAACGGGACGATGCTGCTGGCGCTGGCCTGGGCGGTGCGCGGGCGAATCGCCGCGGCGTTCGCAATGAACGGCGTGACGTTCTTCATCAACGCGTTCATTGCGGTCTGGATCGCGCTTCCGTTCGCCGTCATCCTCGGGGTCCAGTGCTGGCAGGGACAATGGCGTCTGCGTGCGTTGCTGACCCAGGCCGGGGTCGGGCTTGCGGCCTTTGCGGTGCTGGCGCTGCCCGTGGTCCATACCATCCTGATCGATCCCTTCGCCAAGGCCACGCCCGCGTTCGATTATGTGACCTTTCTGGAGGAGTTCTTCCCCTACCATTTCCTGATCTGGGCCATACCAGCGCGGGAAGTCTGGTTGCTGGCGATCATTTTCGGTTGCGGCATGATTGCTGCCGTCATGCTGCGGGTGCCGGGGTCCTGGCTGCCGACCACTTTGCTGGCGGCCGCCGCGATCTGGATCATCGGCGTGTTCCTGCCGTTCGCCACCCATTCCCGCATGCTGCTGAACCAGCATCTGCTGCGTGCCAGCACCATGGTGCATCTGCTGGCGGCCCTCGCGGTCGCCGCCCTGGCGACACGCTGGCTGCAGTCCGGCACCGAGTCGGACCGGCGCGTGTGGGCGCCGTTGCTCGTCCTGCTGTCGTGCACATCCCAGATGATGTTGCCGGTCATCCCGGTCATGCTGCTGGCAAGGCTATGGCGGCCGGCTGTACCCATGTCCTGGCGCCCGTATGTGGCGCCGGTGCTGCTGCTGGGTGTTGCCGCATCCAGCGGCGTGCGCCTGTATCATAACGTGGCGTGGGCCCGCACCGTGACGGACCGGCGCAATGACTGGCAGGCCCTGGGCCTCTGGGCGCAGGCGCATACGCCATTGCAGGCCACCTTCCTGATCCCGACCGGCGCGTCGCGCGGCCTGCCCGGACTGTTGCCCGAAGCCGACGCACAGCAGGCGCAACTGTTCGAAGGATCGGCTGTCTTTGCGTATTTTTCGCATCGGCCGTCCTGGGTGTCCCGTCCCGCGGGCGCCGCGGTCATGTGGGCGCCTGCCTATTACTGGACGTGGCGGAGCCGGCTCATCGCGGTCAGGGCGTTGAAGACCCTGCCCGAGCGCCTGGACTACGCCGCGCACCATGACATCGCCTATGTCGTCGATGGCTGCATCCAGCAGGCCGGCGTAGCCATGGCGGCGCATTTCGGCCGTCTTTGCGTCTTCGCGGTGCCGGGGCGTTCGGTTTCCTGAAACCCGCCACGCTCTACAGGCCACGCAGGTAGGCGGCGAGCACAACGGCCTCGTTATGCTGCGTGTCCTTCGCCGCATAGAGAAGCGTGACCGGGCCCTGTCCGGCCAGCGTCACGATCCGGTCCACCGCCGAAGGGTTGGCATCCAGTTCGGCACGGTAACGTTGCTGGAAGTCGTTCCATCTTGCCGGGTCGTGACCGAACCATTTGCGTAATTCACCCGATGGCGCGATCTCTTTCAGCCAGAGCGTCAGATGCGCGCGGTCCTTGCCGACGCCGCGCGGCCACAGGCGGTCGACCAGCACGCGCGCGCCGTCGTCGGGGTCGGGCGGATCATAGATCCGCCTGACGCGCAGGGTGAAGGTTCGCGTCACGTCACCAGGATCTCCTTGTCCGCGGAACCAAAGAATTCATAACGGACCTGCTCTTTTGCCAGACCGGCTTCCTGCAGCACGGCCACCATGTCGCGCATGAAGTCGGCCGGGCCGCAGATGTAATAGGTGGCATCCCTGTCGAGCTGGCCTTTCAGCCATTCAGGCGTAATCCGCCCGGCATGGCAGGCCATGGCCGCCGCGCGCTCGCCCTCGGATGGGGCCTGCCGGCTGTAGAAGACATCGCCGCGCACCCGCCCCGGCGCCGACAGGGTACGAATGTATGCGCCAAAGGCTTCGGTCCGCGCCGAGCGGGTGCCATGGATATAGCGGATGGAGGCCGCGTGCCCTCCCGTGGTCAGGGCGCCCAGCATGGATATCATGGGCGTCAGTCCAACCCCCGCGCTCAGCAGCACGACAGAGGCCGGCGTCGGTTCGGTCAGCGTAAAATCGCCGGCCGGCGCGGACACCAGCAGGCTGGCGCCGTCCTGCATGCTGTCATGCAGCCATTCCGAGACGATCCCGCCGGGAACGCGCCGGACACTGATGCGGTAGGCGTCTGACCCCGGCGCCGAGGAGATGCTGTAATTGCGGCGCTGGGTGCCGTGGCCGGGTATATCCAGCCGGAAGCTCAGATACTGGCCCGGCTGGTGGCGCATGATCGGCTTGCCATCGGCCGGGACCAATTCAAAGGAGGTGACGGTTTCGCTTTCCTGCGTGCGCGTCCGCACGGTAAACGCGCGCCACCCCGTCCAGCCGCCGGGGGCCGTGGCATGGGCCGCATAAATCTGCTCTTCCCGCCCGATCAGGATATCGGCCAGAAACCAGTACGCCTTTCCCCATGCGTCCACGATCTCGGGCGTGGCGGCCTCTCCAAGAACATGGGCGATGGCCCCCAGGAGGGCATCCGCCACATATGGATAATGTTCCGGCAGAATGTTCAGGCCGACATGCTTTTCGGCAATCCGTTCGACCATGCCGCCCAACGCGCCAAGGTTGTCGATGTTGCGGGCGTAAGCCAGCACGGCCAGCGCCAGGGCCTTTGGCTGCGCGCCGTCGTTCTGGTGCGACATGTTGAACAGGTCCCGGATCTCCGGGTTGGCCAGAAGACGTCGATACATCTCCGTCGTGATTGCCAGCCCGTGCGCTTCCAGCGCGGGCACGCAGGCCTTGAGGATGGAGCGGGTCTTGTCGTCCAGAGGGGCAGCCATCGTTAACCTCTAAGATGTAAATTATGCACATCTTTTATCGCGCTGGAAAAAGATGTCAATTTTATATACCTTTTAGGCATGCGGCTGACCTTGCATACCGACTATGCCCTGAGGACACTGATCTATCTGGGCTTTCACACCGATCGCCTGGTTTCGATCCGCGAGATCGCGCGGGCCTACGGGATCTCGGAAAATCATCTGGTCAAGATCATTCACCGCCTGGGCCTTGGCGGTTTCATCGAAACACTTCGTGGGCGGAACGGAGGGCTGCGGCTGGCGCGTCCGGCGGCCGAAATCCGTATCGGGGACGTGGTCCGCTACACGGAAGAGGACATGGGGCTGGTGGCCTGCATGCAGGCCGAGGAAACGTCCGCGGGCCGGACCTGCGTGCTGGCCGACGCCTGCCGGCTGCGCGGCGTCCTGGCGGAGGCCTTGGGGTCGTTCATGGGCGTGCTGGACCGTTACACGCTCGAAGACATGATGACCGAAAACGAGCGTACGCGCCTGGTCAACCGCCCCGATTTCAGGGCAGCGCCCTGAGGCAACGCCGCCCCGTCAGGTGGGGTCGCATTCCGGCGGCAGGGGGCGAGGACGGCGGTCGTCGTCGATCGCGACGAAGGTGAAGACGCCTTCGGTCACCTTGGTGGTTTCGTGCGAATGCCGGGCGCGGCGCCAGGTGTCCACGCGGATGGACATCGACGTCCGGCCGGTGCGGATGATGGTGGTATAGAGGCTGACCTCGTCGCCGATCAGCACCGGCTGGTGCAGGACGACCTTGTCGATGGCCACCGTTACGCAGCGCCCCCGCGCGCGCAACGCCGCCGCCGTGCCGGCCGCCAGATCCATCTGCGACATCAGCCAGCCGCCGAAGATGTCCCCCGCCGCGTTGGCGTCGGCCGGCATCGCCACCACGCGGATCGTGGGCGGGATCGTCGGGCGGGTCGCGGCGGGCGTTTCCGGGGTGGTGGCCAGGGCCGTTTGGGTGGCTGTCACGCGAAAAATTCCTTGCAGGGCGGAAAGGCCCGGGCGGGCCGGGGCGATGGATCAGCGGAAAGCCGGTTCGTCGAATCCGCGTAGCTTGCGCGAATGCAGCCGGTCCACCCCCTGCGCGCGCAGCAGGCGCATGGTCTCGATCCCGACGGTCAGATGCTGCGCGATGCGTTCGCGGTAGAAGGCGTTCGCCATGCCGCGCAGTTTCAGCTCGCCATGCAAGGGTTTGTCGGACACGCACAGCAGCGTGCCGTACGGGACCCGGAAGCGGAACCCGTTGGCGGCGATCGTCGCGGATTCCATGTCCACCGCGATGGATCGCGACATGTTGATCTGGGTGAACAGCTCGTTCAGCCGCAATTCCCAGTTCCGGTTGTCCGTCGTCATGACGGTGCCCGTACGCAGGCGGGTCTTCAGCTCCGAATCGCGCAGGCCGGTCACGCGGGCCGTCACCTCCTGCAACGCCACCTGCACCTCGGCGATGGGCGGCACCGGCACCCAGGGGGGCAGGTCGTCGTCCAGCACATGGTCGTCGCGGACATAGCCATGGGCCAGCACGTAGTCGCCCAGCCGCTGCGTCCGGCGCAGCCCGGCGCAATGCCCGACCATCAGCCAGCAATGCGGGCGCAGCACCGCCAGATGATCGGTGATCGTCTTGGCGTTGGCCGGGCCCACGCCGATATTGACCAGCGTGATGCCATCCCCGTCCGGCCGGCACAGATGGTAGGCCGGCATCTGCGGCAGGCTGCCGGCATGGGGGGGCGCCGGCGGGTCGTGCCGGCGGTGCACCTGGTCGCCGGGTTCGACGAACCGGTCGTACTCGCCGCCCAGGTCGACCTGCGCGCGGCCATAGTCGCGGAAGGCGTCGACATAGCGCTGGTAGTTGGTCAGCAGGATGAAGCGCTGGACATGGCGAGGGGACGTGCCGGTGTAGTGATGCAGCCGCGCCAGCGAATAATCGGTCCGCTCCGCCGTGAACAGGGCCAGGGGCCGGGGCGCGTCCGGCTGGGGCACGAAGGCGCAGTTGGCGATCGAATCATCGGTGGCGCGCAGGTCGGGCAGCGCGAAATGCTGCTGCAATGTCCGCAGGTCGTCCTCGGTGATCGCGGTGACGGCTTCCTCCATCACATACGACAGCGGGATCGGCCGCCGCGAGCGGCCGACCAGGACGGGCTGGCGGTAATGGCGCAGCAGGATGTCGATCTGTTCGTGCCAGTAATCGTGGAACAGTTCGGGCCGGGTCAGCGTCGTGCCGTAGAAGCCGGGTTCCAGCACCACGTCGAACGGCGGGCGTGCTTCCTCGGGCGGGGGGGAACGGTCCACCGGGAAGGCCAGGTAGGGATAGGTCGGCACGGCCCCCGCGCCGGTATGCCGCCGGTCGGCGAAGGCCGCGCGCAGGTCGCGCACCCCGGAATCATAGATCTCCGCGATGCGGCGCACGGCATCGCCGGCGTCGGTGAAGGCCGCGAAATCCGTGCCGACGCGATCGCGGATCGCCGTCATGTCCTCGGCCATGCCTGTCTTCTCCCCCCGGCCCCGATCCTTCAACGCCGGATCAGGATGTAGTTGATCGTCAGGTCGATATCGAAATGGTTGCCGACCATGTCCGGCGGAACCGGCGGAAGCTCCGCCCCGTGGAACATGCCCGTGGTGGCGGCGTCCAGGTAGTACGATCCGGATTGCCCGGTCAGACGCACCGACTTCACGCGCCCGTTGCGGTCCAGCACGACATGGACGGACGACGCCCCGTCCTCGCCGTCGCGGGCGGCCTCCTCGGGGTAGTACATGTGGCTGCGGATCCAGCGGTCGATTTCCTCGCCGTAATCCTCGCTGACGCCCCTGATCTGGGTCTGGGTCGAATAGGGGGTGTTCAACTGCCCGTTGCGTACCGTCGGGCCGACCGACAGGTCGATCGGGCTGCCGGACCCGCCGGCCCGTCCTCGCCGCTGCCGCTGCGGGCCGGGGGACGGGGCGAAGGACAGGTCCATCGGCGAATCGAAGGGCGACGGCTGGTGCCTGGGCATGCGCGGCCGCGCCGGGTGCGTGGCGTGGGGCGTCGGGTGGGGCGAGGCCTGGCTCGCCTGGCCGGGGCTCTGCGGCGCGGCGTTGGGCGGCGTGGTCGAGGGCTGGTCCGGCAGGGTCTGGTCCGAGGGCGTGCGCGGCAGCGGCGGCGCGGCCGGCGTCTGGGGCGTCGGCACCGTGGGCGAGGGCGCCGAATCGCTGGGCGCGGGCTGGTCGGGCTGCGGGACGTCGGGCGTGGGCTTGCTGGGCCGCGCGCTGGACCCGCCCGCCTGGTCGGGCGAATTGCGGCCTTGCAGGCCGCTCGAAGCCGGCGGGGCGAACATCATCTCGACCGACGGGTTCTCGGGCGACGACGGAGTGCCGGCATGGTGCCGCGCGCTTTGCAGCATCACCGCCAGCAGGACCAGGTGCAACGCCACCGACACCAGCAGGACGGTGGTGACCCCCGGCTCCTCCATCGTGTCGGGCCGGATCATCGGCGCGCCGGGCCGGCGCAGGCCGCGATAGCCCTGCGGCGGCGCCACCGGGACCGGGCGCAGGCCCTCGCGCCCGTCCGGCCGCGCTGGCGGGGCGGGGCGCCCCGTCCGGCCGGAACCGCGCCCCGTTCCCGTGACGCGCGGGATCAGGACGGGCTCCTCGGCGTGGCGATACCGGGAGGAAGGGCTGAGTGTCGCCGTCATGAAAGGCCGGGAGTCTCCGCGTGATCGCCTGCGGCGTGTTCCGTTCGGGGCCAGTGCGTCGTCCGGCTCCGGCCGCATGTTGCCACCGACAGGATTGTCTTGCCAGCATAACTCTGATGGCATGGCGGGATGTCAATCGCCGACCTGCCCCCCGATCTCGACCGGGCCATCCGCGCGGCCCTGTCCGCCGCCGATCCCGACCTGGCGGCGCTGGTCGCGCGGACGGGCCCGTGCCGCCTGCGGGTCGATACGGCGCAGGAGCCGTACGAGGCGCTGGTGAACGCCATCGCGCACCAGCAGCTTCACGGCCGGGCGGCGGTGGCCATCCTGGGCCGCTTCATGGCGCTGGCCGGCGGGGTGTTTCCCGACCCCGACACGCTGCTGGCCATGCCGGTGGACGCCCTGCGCGGCTGCGGCTTCTCGGGCAGCAAGATCCTGGCCATGCAGGGCGTGGCCACGGCCCGCCTGGCCGGGATCGTTCCGTCCCGGCACGAGGCGACGGCCCTGTCGGACGACGAGCTGATCGCCCGCCTGACGACCCTGCGCGGCATCGGGCGCTGGACGGTGGAAATGCTGCTGATCTTCGCGCTGGGCCGACTGGACGTGATGCCAGTGGACGATTTCGGCGTGCGGGACGGCTGGCGCGTGCTCAAGGGCCTGGACGCGGCGCCCCGGCCGAAGGCCCTGGCCGACATCGCCCGGGCCTGGAGTCCCTATCGCTCGGCGGCCGCATGGTATCTGTGGCGCGCGTCCGACGCGGCGAAACCGCCCGCGCGGGCGAACCCGATGACGGCCTGAGGGAAGGTCGGGCGCTGCCCGAACCCGGCAAGGGCCCCGGCCGTTGCCTGTGTTGGGGCGGTCAGTACGTCGCGGTGAAATCTTCCAGCAGGGCGGCGAAGCGGGTCGGGTTTTCGACATGCAGCCAGTGCCCGGCCTTCTCGATCAGTTCCAGCCGGTAGTTGGGAAACAGGCGTCGCATCACGCCGTAATGTTCCTGCCGGATGTAGGGCGAATTGGCGCCGGCCAGGAACAGGGTCGGCCCCGGATAGGAATAGCCTTCGGGGATATAGGGCCAGCTTTCGATGTTGGTCATCGAATCGACGATGTCGCGCAGGCCGATGACCCATCCGGGGTTTTCCCCCAGCCGGATGTTCTGCAGCATCAGCGCGCGCACGTCGGCGTTGGGGATGTCGGGTTTCAGCAGGGCGTCGGCCTCGGCCCGGTTCAGATAGGGCGGGAAGGCGATCCGCAGCATGTGCTCGCCCAGCGAGAACTGGCCATGGCCGGTCCGGGCGGGCGGAATGTCCGCGACCAGCAGGCTGTGCACCATGCCCGGCCGGGTCAGCGCCAGGGTCATCGCGACCTTGCCGCCCATCGAATGCCCGACCAGCGTGGCCGGCAGGGCGGCATGGTGGGCCAGGGTTTCCAGCAGGTCGCCGGCCATGGTGTTGTAGTCCATCGGGCCGTGCGGGCTGTCGCCGTGGTTGCGTAGATCGACGGCCAGGGTCCGGCGCGTCCGGGCCAGGCGGCGCTGGAAGAAACCGAGATTGCGCGCCCGCCCGAACAGGCCATGGAGCAGGACGATCGGCGGCCGTGCCGAGGCGGTGTCTTCCGCCTCGTCCGGTCCACGCGCGATGACATTCAGCAGCACGGTCGCATGGTCCTCACTTCAGCCGGCCTGCATGTCCAGGACGATTTTCCCGGAATGGACGCCCGATTCCATAAGCTTATGGGCTTCTGTCACATGCGGAAAGGGGAAGGTGGCGTGGATCAGCGGGGCGATGATCCTTTTTGCCAGCAACGGCCAGATCGTCTGGTGCAGGCCCTGGGCGATCCGCGCCTTGTAGGCGGCATCGCGCGGGCGCAGCGTCGTGCCCGTCACCGTCAGGCGACGGGTCATGATCCGCGCCAGCCCGACATCCTGCGCGCGGGCCCCGCCTTGCAGGGCGATGATGACCAGCCGCCCGTCCGGCGCCAGGCAGCGCAGGTTGCGCTCCAGGTACGGGCCGCCGATCACGTCCAGGATGACGTCCACCCCCCGCTTGTCCGTCAGGGCGGCGATGCGGTCGACGAAATCCTCGTGCCGGTAGTCGATCGCGGCCTCGGCCCCCAGTGCGACGCACTGCGCGCATTTGTCCGCCGACCCGGCGGTGGCGTAGGGCACGGCCCCCAGCGCACGGGCGACCTGGATGGCCGCTGTGCCGATTCCGCCGCTGCCGCCATGGATCAGCACGCGCTCGCCCGCGGCCAGGTGCGCGGTCATGACCAGGTTCGACCAGACGGTAAAGAAGGTTTCCGGCAGGGCGGCCGCCCGGATCGCGTCATATCCGTCGGGCCAGGGCAGGCATTGTCCGGCGGGCACGACGCAATAGTCGGCGTATCCCCCGCCATTGGTCAACGCGCAGACCCGCGTCCCGATGGCGGGGACGGACCCGGCGGGCGTGCCGGGGCTGGTCGTCACCGGGCCGACTGCCACGATTTCGCCGGCGATTTCCAGGCCCAGGATGGGGCTGGCGCCCGGCGGCGGGGGATAGAGGCCCTGGCGCTGCATCAGGTCGGGCCGGTTGAGCCCGGCCGCCATGACGCGGACCAGCACCTCGCCCGGGCCGGGTTCGGGCAGGGGCAGGTCGGTCAGGACCATGGCCTCCGGCCCGCCGGGCTCGCGGATCGTGACGGCGCGCATATGTCGGGGCAGCGATGGGGACAAGGGTCGTTCTCCGGCAGGGTCGGTAAAAAATGGGGTCGGTGAAAAACGGGTGGGGACGTATCCGCCCGGCGGGACGATGGTATGGCGTAATTTGAGTTGATCGGGCCGGCGCATGACTTCAAATAGTCGGCAAGGGCGCCCCGCCGCGGGGGCGCCGCGCGAAAGTGATCCATCGTGCCGTCCTCCACTTCCGGACTGCTGAACCATCTGCGTCGTCATCGCGGCCCGTCTGTGCGGGATGAGGGATGGGCCGGGCTGCACGGCGGCGTCCGGGCGTCGCATGCGCCCCGGGTGCTGCGGGCGCTGGTCCGCGCGGACGAGATCTGGCTGGTGCTGCTGGCGGCCTGCGTGGGCGTCGCCGCGGGCATCCTGGTCAGCGCCATGACCCATACGACCCTGCTGGCCCATCGGGTCCTGTTCCTGGTCGCGGGTGACGGCCGCATTTCGGGGCTGGCGCATATCGACCCCTGGCGGGCGGTGCTGGTGCCCGCGCTGGGGGGGCTGGTCCTGGGGGCGCTGGGGCTGTGCGTGGCGCGCTACGCGCCCGGACGGCCGGTGGACCCCATCGAGGCGAACGCCCTGCATGGCGGGCGGATGTCGATGCTGGACAGCATCATCGTCACCGTCCAGACCATTCTGTCCAACAGCGTCGGCGCGTCGGTGGGGCTGGAAGCCGGGTTCTCGCAGATTGGCGCGGCCATGGGGTCGCGCATCGGGTACATATTCCGCGTCCGGCGCGAGGACCTGCGCCTGCTGGTCGGCTGCGGGGCCGCCGGCGCGATCGGGGCGGCGTTCGACGCGCCGCTGGCCGGGGCGTTCTATGCGTTCGAACTGGTGATCGGCACCTATTCGCTGGCCAACCTGGCGCCCGTGGCGCTGGCTTCGGTCTGCGCGATCGGGGTGACACGCCTGCTGCACAGCGCGGCGCCGGGCGTCGTCGTCGCCTTGCCCGCGGGCCTGCGGATGGCCGATTACGTGCCGATCGCGACCCTGGGCATCATTGCGGCCCTGCTGGGGGTGGCGCTGATGTACAGCGTCACCCTGACCGAGGCCCTGTTCCGCCGGTCGGGCATGCCCGCATGGATGCGCCCCGCCGTGGGGGGCGTGGTGGTGGGGGCGATGGCCCTGGTCTCGCCCTCGGTGATGTCGTCGGGCCACTGGGCGATGCGGGTGGCGCTGGAGCGGGGGCATCCGGCGGGCTGGACGCTGATCCTGCTGCTGATGAAGGCGGTCGCGTCGTCGGTGTCGATCGGCGCCGGGTTTCGTGGCGGCCTGTTCTTCGCCTCGCTCTATCTGGGCGTGCTGACGGGGGCGGCGTTCGGTGGCGGGCTGGCGCTGGTCTCGGCCACGCCGCTCTCGGGCGAGATCTGCGCCCTGGTGGGCATGAGCGCCATGGCCGTGGCGGTTGTCGGCGCGCCGATGACGATGGTCTTCCTGGCGCTGGAAATGACCGGCAGCCTGCCGCTGACGGGCGCGGTGCTGGTGGCGTCGGTCATCTCGTCGCTGACCGTGCGGCGGACCTTCGGCTATTCGTTCGCGACGTGGCGCTTCCACCTGCGGGGCGAGTCGATCCGCTCGGCGGTGGATATCGGCTGGATCCGGACCCTGACGGTCGGGCGGATGATGCGGCGCGACGTCAAGACGATCTGCCGCACCGCGACGGTCCTGGCCGCCCGGCATCACTATCCGCTGGGCTCGGCGCAGCGGTTCGTGCTGGTCGACGAGGCGGGCCGGTATGTCGGCATGGTGCAGGTGCCCGACCTGTTTGGCGAAACGGTCCGCGACAGCGACGACCTGACGCGATTCGCCCATTACGAAGATGCGATGCTGGTGCCGCAGATGAATGTCCGCGAGGCCATCGCCCGCTTCGAACAGACCGAAAGCGACGCGCTGGTGGTGGTCGAGGACATGGAAAGCCGCATCGTCCTCGGCCTGCTGACCGAACAGCACGCCCTGCGGCGCTACAGCGAGGAACTGGACCGCACCCGGCGCGAACTGGCCGGCGAAGGCCGCCTGCACGCGCGCCTGTGACCGGGGGCCGGGGCCTCGGGCCCTGGTGGGGTATGGGGCGACGCCCCACGAAAAAGGGCGCCGGCCCCTTGCGGTTCCGGCGCCCCGATCGGTGATCCGTGGGGGGATCAGACCGAGTAATACATCTCGAATTCCGCCGGATGGGGCGTGTGTT
>NZ_JABEQH010000032.1 GCF_014174305.1 Gluconacetobacter johannae
AAGTCGCCATTACCGCCATCATGCGAAAACTCATCGTTCTCGCCAACGCGCTGTTGCGGGACAACCGCCTCTGGACGCCAAAAGCCGCTTGATCACAACGGATACTCTCAGTAGCCGCGTGACAGGTTGACCGCGTCCAGCACGGGTTGTCCGTCGCGGATGCGGTGGATATTGTCGGCGATCTGCGGGGCGGCCGAGGCCGGCAGCGCGACCGAGGCGACGTGGGGGGTAATCAGGACATTGTCCAGGCCCCAGAGCGGGTCACCCTCCGGCAGGGGCTCCTGCTGGAAGACGTCCAGCACCGCCTGCCCGATCCGCCTTGCCCGCAGGGCCTCGACCAGCGCCGCCTGATCGACGATCGCGCCGCGCGCGACATTGACGAACCCTGCCCCGTGGGGCAGCAGCGCCAGCCGCTCGGCGTTCAGCAGGCCGATGGTCTGGGGCGTTTTCGGCAGCAGGCAGACCAGGATGTCGCAGCCCGACAGGAACTCCGCCAGGCTGTCCATTCCGGAATAGCACACGATATCGGGGTCCGCTTTCGGGCTGCGCGACCAGCCCCGCACCTGGAAGCCCTGCCGCGCGCATTCCTTCGCCGCCCGCAGGCCCAGCTCGCCCAGGCCCATGACCCCCACCCGCGTCAAATCCAGCGGCCGGGGTTCGATGAAGGCCCAGCGTCCCTGCCGCTGCGCGGCCTCGAAGGCCGGGATGTCGCGCGCCAGGCGCAGCACCGCGAACAGGACGTAGCTGGCCATCATCCGGGCCATCAGCGGGTCGTGCAGGCGGGTGATGGCCACCCCCGGCGGCAGATCGTCGCGGGCGACCAGCGCATCGACCCCCGCGCCCAGATTGACGATCAGCCGCAAATTGGGAAAGCGGTTGAAGAAGCCGCGCGGCGGGCTCCAGACCAGGGCATAGCGGACCAGTTCGGGATCGAACGGTTCGTCGGCCAGCACGAAGGTCAGGCCCGGCACTGCGGCGGTCAGGGCCGCGCGCCAGGTCTCCGGCGTATCGACCGCGCTGTAGAAGACCATGGCGTCCGTCATGTGCACCCTCCCGATAGAACGATCCGGAACTGTATCGGTATCCCATCCTGCATGGAAAGGCGCTTTGTCGTGTTTTCCTCCGAGTGGCGCCCCGAACCCTTGATGCCTTGCAGGACGCGGTGCGCGGCGCAATCGACGACGTCTCTCACAAGCAGGCTACCGCCTGCTTTGTCTCCGCCGGATTTGAACCAGACTGATCGGATTATGCTCTAGCCGCCGGCTCGTTCGACGCCGCCCAATGGGCCAGGCGCTCCACGGCAAGCTGGGTATGCTCGCGCGCAAGCTCGATAACCTCGCGCAGCGCCTTCGGCTTTCCGCCGGGGTTCCCGCTCTGGCCCTTCTTGAATTGCCCCCGGTTGGCCTTTGCCTCAGAGGGGCTGTTATCAGGCATCGTCGCCATCCGTCGCAGCATATTTCCGGTGATTACGCATGCCAGAAATCGTACAGGGAAATCAGGGAACTGTACAGGGAAATGCGATTACTTCGCTCGTGATTCCTCACACCGCGCCTGCAACCGCAGCATAGCATCCGGCGCCATCGGCGCGGTCATCATCGAGCGGTACTCTATACACGCTGGCGTCTTCCGCGGCTCATGGCGCGGTTGGTGATCGCACCCGGCCAGCGCCGCAACGACCATGCACAGCACAATCCAGTGCTTCATCCTCACCCCTCTTCCTCGACCAATCGAGGATAGCCCAATCGTCAGCATAGCGCATGGCGAGAGTAGAGCGGGATGTCGCAGCATCCCGGTATGCTGGCGCGTGTTGATATTGATCTGACCATATTTCCATCCCGCTCCGGCGGGGGTTTCTTTTGCCCAGATCCGCGCGTACCAGCGCGGGCCGATCCAGGGCGAAATCGCCCAGCCCACCACCCATAAACGGCAGTTCTCTGCGGATTGCGCGGCGGGTGAAGGGGTGTACGCCCGCCGGGTCTGAACCCTGCCGAAATCGGCCGATCAGCACCCTGAAAATAGCGGAAATCTGCAGGGAATAGGCCGGATTCGCCCCCGTGCCGGGCGCCCCGATTTGTCCCAAGCAATATGTCAAGCGGCGCTCGACATTTCGGGTCAATGGTCAGGGCGCGAGCGGGGCATGGATCTGAAGGATTACCACACTGCGCCGCGTCTATCGTAAATTTGACCCGACCTATCTGCGGAGCATTGCGGATGATTTTGAATTGTAGTGGTCCATATAGACCAAAAACGCCTGTTGATAACTATGCTAAGTTATTGGCGTCCCATAGGGGATTCGAACCCCTGTTGCCGCCGTGAGAGGGCGGCGTCCTAGGCCTCTAGACGAATGGGACATCGGGCTTGGGCGGGTTGGTATCGCGGTCGGGGCGGGCGGTCAAGCCCCAAGATCGGCGCGGGACGATTTTATGGTCGCGGTCACCGGGGCGGGGGCGCGACCATCGCCACGTCGCGGATGAAGAAGCCGGCGCTGACCCGTCCGTTCCAGCTTTCCGCGCGCAGCCAGCCCGCCAGGTGCAGGGGCGGGGCGTTGCGGTCTTCCAGGATCGCGGCGGCGGGGTGGTCGTCGGCGCGGAACAGCAGCGCCTTCAGGCGCGGGCCGCCGCCTTCGCCCTCGACCAGCACGCGCAGCGTATTGCCCTCGCGCCCGATCCGGTCGGCGCGCACCACCCGCACGCGCGGGAGGGCCAGCAGCGGTTCGTCATTGCCCGCGCCGAAGGGGGCCAGGCGCCCGATCTCGGCCGCCAGTTCGGTGGTCGCGCCGGCGACATGGATCACGCCTTCGATCGGCACGTCCACCGCGTCGGGCAGCGCCGCCGCCGCCGCCAGACGGTCGTTCAGGAAATCATGCAGCGCCGGAACACCCGCGCCCGGCAGCGAGAACCCGGCCGCCATCGCATGGCCGCCGCCCGTGGTCAGCAACCCGGCCTGACGCGCCGCGATGATGGCGGCGCCCAGGTCGATATCCGCGACCGACCGCCCCGACCCCTTGACGGTGCCGTCCTCCAGTTCCGCCCCCACCAGGACGGGGCGGTTGAACCGTTCCTTGATCCGGCCCGCGACGATGCCCACCACGCCGGGGTGCCAGTCCCGGCCCGACAGCACCAGCACCGGGTGCCCCGCCGCGCGCTGGGCCTCGGCGGCCTCCATCGCACGGTCCAGGATGGTGGTTTCCACCGTCTGGCGGCGGCGATTGACGGCGTCCAGACGCTCGGCCAGGCGCCGGGCCTCGATGGCGTCGTCGCACAGCAGCAGTTCCAGCCCCAGGCCCGATTCGGCGATGCGCCCGCCGGCATTGATGCGCGGCCCCAGCGCGAAGCCGCAGGTAAAGGCCGACAGCGGATCGCGCGCGCCCGCGACCTCCAGCAGCGCGTCCAGGCCGGTGCGCTGCCGCCGCGCCATGATCTTCAGCCCCTGCGTCACCAGCGCGCGGTTCAGCCCGGTCAGCGGCATCACGTCGCAGACGGTCGCCAGCGCGACAACGTCCAGCATTGCCATCAGGTCGGGTTCCGGCCGGCCGGCGAACCAGCCTGCGCGGCGCAGCGTCCGCACGGTGGCCACCGCCGTCAGGAACGCCACCCCCGCCGCGCACAGGCCGCGCTGGCCGGAGTCGCAATCCAGCCGGTTGGGGTTGACGGTGGCCAGCACCGGCGGCGGCGGGCCTTCGGCCTTGTGGTGGTCCAGCACCACGATGTCGGCCCGGCCAGCCAGGGTCGCCAGCACGTCGGCCGCCGCCGTGCCGCAGTCGACGCAGACGATCAGCGTCGCCCCCCGCGCCACCAGCCCGTCCAGCGCCGGGACGTTGGGGCCGTAGCCCTCGGTCATCCGGTCGGGCACATGCGTCGTCACCGGGCAGCCCAGCGCGCGCAGCAGTTGCGTCATCACCGCCGCCGCGCAGGCCCCGTCCACGTCGTAATCGCCGAACACCCCCACTGTTTCTCCCTGGCGCACCGCGTCGGCCAGGCGGGCGGCGGCGGCGTCCATGTCGCGCAGGGCGGACGGATCGGGCATCAGGGCGCGCAGGGTGGGGTCGAGGAAATGCGCCGCCGTGCGTGCGTCCAGGCCGCGCGCGGCCAGCATCCGGCCGACGATCTCCGGCACGCCGGCCTGCTGGGCGATCATCAGCCCGGCCCGGCCGTCCGGGTCGGCCAGCAGCGGGTCGCGCCACCGCCAGCGCCGGCCGCCGAGGCTGGCGCGCACGCCCAGCACCAGATCCACCCGGTCTCCTGCGATGTCCGCCATGCCGGGTTCCATCGCTGGCCCGGCCGCGCGCGGGCGGATGTCCGGCGCGGCGGGCGGGACCAGGCTGTCAGACACCGGCACGGCCGGTCTCAGGATGCATGGGGCGCG
The DNA here is from genome assembly GCF_014174305.1 of Gluconacetobacter johannae. Taxonomy (GTDB): domain Bacteria; phylum Pseudomonadota; class Alphaproteobacteria; order Acetobacterales; family Acetobacteraceae; genus Gluconacetobacter; species Gluconacetobacter johannae. The sequence goes on from NZ_JABEQH010000032.1 coordinate 4,366, forward strand.
TCAGATCGCGCCCCAGGTCTTGGTCGAGAAATCATGGTGCCCCTCGACGAACCGGACGGTGCCGGATTTCGAGCGCATCACGATCGAATGGGTGACCGCGCGGTTGCCGTCGCGGCGGATGCCGCGCAGCAGCGGCCCGGAGGTGACCCCGGTGGCCGAGAACAGGACATCGCCCCGCGCCATGTCATACAGGCCCAGCTTGCGCGACGGGTCCTTGCCGGGGTCCATTTCCCGCGCGCGGCGGACCTGCTCGTCATCCTCGAACAGCAGGCGGCCCTGCATCTGGCCATGGACGCAGCGCACGGCGGCGGCGGCCAGCACGCCTTCCGGCGCGCCGCCCGACCCGGCATAGATGTCGACGCGCCCGTTGGGCAGGCAGGCGGCGATGGCGGCCGCGACGTCGCCGTCGCTCAGCAGCATGACGCGGGCCCCGGCCTCGCGCGTCTTGGCGATCAGTTCCTCATGGCGCTCGCGCTCCAGCGCGCACAGGGTCAGGTCGCCGATATCCTTGCGCTTGGCCCGCGCCAGTTCGCGCAGGTTGGCGCCGATCGACGCATCCAGGTCCACCACGCCTTCCGGCAGGTCGGGGCCGACCACGATCTTTTCCATGTAGATGTCGGGCGCGTGCAGGAAATTCCCGGCCTCGGCCAGCGCCAGCACCGTCAGGGCGTTGGGCATGTTCTTGGCGCACAGGTTGGTGCCTTCCAGCGGGTCCACGGCGATGTCCATCGCCGGGCCGCCGGCGCCCACCTTCTCGCCGATATACAGCATCGGCGCCTCGTCCATCTCGCCCTCGCCGATGACCACGGTGCCGTTGATCGCGACCGTGTCGAAGGCCAGGCGCATGGCCTCGACGGCGGCGCCGTCGGCCTCGTTCTTCTTGCCCCGGCCCGTCCATTGCGACGCCGACATGGCCGCCGCCTCGGTCACGCGGACCAGTTCCAGGGCCAGGTTGCGGTCGGTGACCTTGTAGCCGGGGTTCGATGTGGACGTCATCGTCGATGATCCTCTTCTGCTTGCCGGTTCTGGGCGCCGGCACGTCCGGGGCGAGGGACCGCCCCGTATGGGGTCTGCCACGCGCGCCCGGCCGGGGCGCGCACGGCGGGCGTCAGCCGGGGTCGATCCGGATCATCGCCGGCGCGCCGATCACGGCCGACAGCGCGGCGATGCGTCCCAGCGCCTCCATCATCGCGGATTCCCGCGTGCGGTGGGTGACCAGGACCAGCGGCACCGAGGGGTCGCCGGCGCTTCCGTCCTGCGGCACGGCGTCGGCCCGCCCGTGCTGCAGCATGCTGCGTAGCGACACGCCGTGGTCGCGCAGCACGGCGGTGACGTCGGCGATCACGCCGGGGCGGTCATGGACGTTCAGGCGCAGGTAATATTCCTCGTGGAAGGCGGTGCGCGGCAGGGCCTCGATCTGCGTCAGCCCGTCGGCGCTGCGCCCCCAGACGGGCACCGCGCTGCCGCGGGCGACGTCGATCAGGTCGGCGGCGACGGCGGTGGCGGTCGGGCCTTCGCCCGCGCCGCGCCCTTCCAGCATCAGGCGGCCGACGAACGCGCCCTCGACCACCACGGCATTGAACACGCCATCGACCTGCGCGATGGGCGCTTTCTCGGGCACCAGGCAGGGATGGACGCGAGCCTCGACCCCGTCGTCCCGCCGCCGCGCCAGGCCCAGCAGCTTGATCCGGTAGCCCAGCGCCCGCGCGAAATCGAGGTCCAGCGCATCGATGCCCCGGATCCCCTCGACATGCACCGACGCGAACGCGACCGGCCGGCCGAAGGCCAGCCCGGCCAGGATCGCCAGCTTGTGCGCCGCGTCGATGCCGTCCACGTCGGTCGACGGGTCGGCCTCGGCATAGCCCAGGGCCTGGGCCTCGGCCAGCACGTCGGCGAAGGGGCGGCCGCTCTCGCGCATCGCGGTCATGATGTAGTTGCAGGTGCCGTTCAGGATGCCGCCGACGCGGGTCAGCCGGTCGGCCGCCAGCCCCTCGCGCACCGTCTTGATGGCCGGAATGCCGCCGGCCACCGCGGCCTCGAACATCAGCGGCACGCCGGCGCGCTCGGCCAGCGCGGCCAGTTCGGCGCCATGGACCGCGATCAGCGCCTTGTTGGCGGTGACGACCGGCCGTCCGGCCGCCAGCGCGGCGGTGACCAGCCGGCGGGCCACGCCTTCGGCCCCGCCGATCAGTTCCACCACCACATCGACATCGGGGTCGGTCGCCAGCGCCACCGCGTCGTCGTGCCAGGTCAGGCCCGACAGATCGACGCCCCGGTCGCGCGTGCGGTCGCGCGCGGCCACGGCCGTGATCGTGATCGGCCGGCCGGCCCGCGCGGCCACCGTCGTCTCGTTCCCGCGCAGCAGCTTGACCAGGCCCGCGCCCACGGTGCCCAGCCCGGCAATGCCGATCCGCAGCGGGGCCGTCCGCGCCCCCCGTGCCTGTCCGCCCGCGCTGTCAGCAATCATGTTCTGTCCGGTCACCTGATGTCCTGTCGTCGTCTCGTCAATCGTGTGTCGTCTTCGCCGGGCGCCGTCCGCCGGGATGTCAGGCGTCGGCGTCCGCCACCGCATCCGCCGCCGCGTCCGCGCGGGGGCCGGTTTCGGGCCGCGCCGGGGGCGGGGTCACGCCATGGCGGATCATGAACTGCCGGATCGCCCGTGTCGCCTGGCGCAGGCGCTGGGTGTTCTCGACCAGGCCGATCCGCACGAAACCCTCGCCATACTCGCCGAAGCCCAGGCCGGGGGCCACGGCCACGCCGGCTTCCTTCAGCAGCAGCTTGGAGAAATCGACGCTGCCCATCTCGCGGAACGCGGGGGGCAGGGGCGCCCAGGCGAACATCGAGCCCTCGGGCGAGGGCACGTCCCATCCCGCCGCGTGCAGCCCGCGGATCAGCACGTCGCGCCGCTCGCGATACATGGTCCGGATCTCGGCCACGCAATCCTGCGGGCCGCTCAGCGCCGCGACCGCCGCGACCTGGATGGGCGTGAACGCGCCGTAGTCCAGATAGGACTTGATCCGCGTCAGCGCGGTAATCAGGCGCGGATTGCCCGCCGCGAAGCCCATGCGCCAGCCCGCCATGGAATAGGTCTTGGACAGCGACGTGAATTCCACCGCAATGTCCCGCGCGCCGGGCACCTGCAGGATCGACGGCGGCACCCGGTCGCCGAAATAGATCTCGGCATAGGCCAGGTCGGACATGATCCAGATGTCGTGCCGGCGGGCCAGGGCCACCAGTTCGCCATAGAAATCGAGGTCCGCGACATAGGCCGTTGGGTTCGACGGGAAATTGACGATCAGCGCCGTCGGCTTGGGCACCGAATGGCGCACCGCGCGATCCAGCGCGCGCAGCATCTCCTCGTCCGGCGTGGCGGGGATCGAACGGACCGATGCGCCGGCGATGATGAAGCCGAACTGATGGATCGGATAGGACGGGTTGGGCACCAGGATGGTGTCGCCCGGACTGGTGATGGCCGCCGACAGGTTGGCCAGCCCTTCCTTCGAGCCCAGGGTGGCGATCACCTCGGTCTCGGGGTCCAGCTTCACGTCGAAGCGGCGCGCGTAATAGCCCGCCAGCGCCCGCCGCAGGCCGGGAATGCCCCGGCTGACCGAATAGCGGTGCGACCGCGGGTCGGCCACCGTTTCCACCAGCTTCTGCACGATGTGCGGCGGGGTGGGGGTGTCGGGGTTGCCCATGCCCAGGTCGATGATGTCCTCGCCCCGGACGCGCGCCGCGGCCTTGGCCTTGTTGACCTCGGCGAAGACGTAGGGTGGCAGGCGGCGGATGCGGTGGAATTCTTCGGTCATTGATCGCTCTTGGAGACGCTGGCTCAGGACGGTTGCCGGAAGGCCGTTCCGGGCCGCTTCTTGTCGGCGGCATATCGGAAAAGGGCGGGAACGGATCCGGTCCTGCTAGGTATAGCGACGCCGCTGCCCGGCAGGCAACCGCGCCGAGGGCGCGCGCATGTCATCTTCCCGCGCTTACTGGTTCGGGCTGACCCGCACGCCGTCGCCGAACGGATGGGCGCGCAGGTGGATCATGTTCGCCGGCACGCCGCGCGCGGCCAGCAGGTCGGCCACCGCCTGCGCCCGCAGCAGGGCCAGGGTCATCGACCGCGCCTGCTCGGCCGGGTCGGTGGACGTGGCCTCGCCGTAGCCATGGACGAAGATCGGCCCGCCGCCCCGCTGCCCCGCCAGGTCGGCGATGGTGCGCTCCTGGCCCCGCACCGGGTGGTCCGACGCGGCCAGGAAGCGGATGCGCGTGCCCTGGGGATCGGCCAGGTCGTAGGCCGGGCGCTCCGGCGTCGCCAGCCCGCCGTCCTCGGGGACGGCGAAGCCGGGGAATCGGGGCGGCGCGGGCGGCCGCGCCGCGACGTCCGGCGGCACGGCCGCCTGCACGGCGGGGCCGCCCACGCCGCCGACATCGGCCCCGACCTCAGGCATGGCAACCTCGGGCATGGCGACCTCAGGCATGGCCGCCGGCGCTTCGCCGGTTCGGGGGGCGGCGGATGGGGCCGGCGTCGCAGCGGCGGTCGGGGCGGCGGCGCCCCGCGGCGGGCGTTCGGCGGCCTCCAGCGTCGCGGAAGGCTGTTCGGGGCCGGCGGGCGGGGCCGGTCTGGCCGGGCCGGGTGCGCCGGCTTTGGCCGTTCCGGGCGCCGTGACGGTCAGCGGACCGATCTCGACCGCCTGGCGATGGGCCAGGTTCCGCTGCTCGACCAGGTTTTCGGTGATGCTCTGGCGCAGGGCGGCGGACGGAATGGCGGGCGGCGTGGTCGGCGTCAGGCCCACCGCCGGATAAGGGTCGTGGATGCCGGGCGGCGGCGGGCGCTGCTGGGCGATCACCCCGCCTTCGTACTGGTGCCACCAGTCCAGCGTCGCGTCGAACGCATCGCGATGCCCGCACCCCGCCAGCATCAGCAGGCCCGCCAGGGTCGGCGCCATGCGTCCGGCCCGGATGGCGCGGCGCGCGTCGGCGCGTGCAGAACGCTCTCTTGGCAGCAGCGCCGTCATACCCATCTTCTCTCCATGACGAATCCTGATCGCGACGAACAGGGGCGATCCGCCCTTCTAGCCCGCCCTTCCGCCATTAGCGAGAGAGCGTGCGCGGCCGCCCCGCCCGCACCCATCCCGACGGCGCGGGGCAGGTCGGGTCTTGGCACCGGGCCGAAGGCGGCGCAGGATGGAACGCGTGACCAATACAGTCCTGGATACAGGGAGATGAGAATGACCGGCATGCAGCCGAAAAACCGCATCCGGATGGATGATGAGGATCCGGACGGTCCCGACATCCCCGAACCCCAGGGCCCCGAACCCAAGGAACCGGGCGACAACAAGACCCTGTCCTCGCCGATCAGCGAGCTGGAAAGCCGTCTGTTCGACCAGCGCAAGGTGCTGATCTTCGGCGCGATCAACGACAAGCTGGCCCGTGACGTCACCGGCCGCCTGCTGGCGCTGGCCGGCGCGTCCGACCACCCGATCGACGTCTACGTCAACTCGCCCGGCGGCCATGTCGAAAGCGGCGACACGATCCACGACATGATCCGGTTCGTCGATTCGGTAGCCCCGGTGAACGTGATCGGCACCGGGTGGGTGGCGTCGGCCGGCGCGCTGATCTTCGCCGCCGGCAACCCGCAACGCCGGTTCTGCCTGCCGAATACGCGTTTCCTGCTGCATCAGCCGATGGGCGGCGTGCGCGGCCCCGCGACCGATATCGACATCGAAGCGCGGGAAATCGTGAAGATGCGCGAACGCCTGAACCGCCTGTTCGCGCGCGAAACCGGGCAGAGCTACGAAAAGATCTGCAAGGACACCGACCGCAATTACTGGATGTCGGCCGACGAGGCGATCGCCTACGGCCTCGTCACCCGGGTCATCACCGCCCTGTCCGACATCCGCTAGCCGACGGGAACGCCCCGTCCGCCTGCCGCCGCGCGGTCGGGCGGGGCGCTCTTGCCAGGTGGAGTCGCGCCGGCCCAGGTGGCCGCGCGGCGCCGTTCTGCTTAATGAGCCCGCATCATCATGAACTCTCTTTCCGATATCTATTCCTCGCTGCCCGAGGCCATTGACCCCACGGGCGCCGACGCCCGCACGGTGGCCGAGGCCGATTTCAACGCCCGCCACTGGTCCAGCCCGGTTCCCGGCCCCCTGAAACCCGGCAGCACCGAGCACAAGCGCGCCGTCGCCGCCATGTTCCGCGACACGTTCAACCCCTACAAGCCCTCGGTCATCGACTGGCCCAAGCTGGATCCGGTGACGCTGAAGCGCGTGACCTCGCTGCCGATCTGGGACATCGCGGTGCAGACCGAAGGCAAGGCGCGCCTGCGTATGGCCGCCTATGCGCGGCTGATCGACGACCCCGACATGAAGGACGCCCTGTCGCGCAACGCGTGGGAGGAAAACCGCCATAAGGAGGTCCTGTCGCGCCTGGTCGAGGCCTACGACATCAAGATGGCCCCCGAACCCCCGTATATCGAGCCGCGTGACGTCGAATGGGCGTACCTGGTCACCGGGTTTTCGGAATGCGTCGACAGCTTCTTCGCCTTCGGCCTGTTCGCGCTGGCCCGGCAGTCCGGCTTCTTCCCCGCCGAGCTGATCGAAACGTTCGAACCGGTGATGCAGGAGGAATGCCGCCACATCCTGCTGTTCGCCAACTGGCTGGCCTGGTACCGCGCCACGATGCCGGTCTGGAAGCGCCCGTGGTTCGAGATCCGGGTCCTGGCGGTGTGGGTGTTCCTGGCCTACGAGCGGATGGGGCTGGCCCGCACCATGGACGCCGACGGCAATGTCCACGAACAGGACAATAATTTCACCGTCAGCGGCGCCAAGGATGTCGCGGACATGGACCTCAGCCTGGGCGAGCTGATAGACCTGTGTCTGGAGGAAAACGACCGTCGCTTCGCGGGCTACGACTCGCGCCTGCTGCGGCCGAAGCTGGCGCCGAACCTGGCCCGGCTGATCCGCCGGTTCGTGAAGACACCTTCGACCGCCCGGCAGGTGGAGCGCGCTGCTTGAGCCGTGTCGAAGCCGGCTCGGAAGCCCACAAGGATCTGTTCTGCCGTCAGTTCGTCGCCACCCATCAGGTCTTCGACCCCGAGACCCTGCCCTGGCCCGAACTGACGGACGAGGAACTGGCCCGCCTGCGGACCATTCCCTTCTGGCAGGAGGTGTACCACACCGAACGCCGCGCCGGCGCGATCGTCGACGCTTTCACCCCGCAGATCGACGACCCCGTGGTGCGCGAGGCCGTGGCCCTGCAGGGGCTGGAGGAGGCGCGCCACGCCAGGCTGATCCGCGTGATGATCGACCGCTACGGCATCGACGCGACCGAACAGCCGATCGAGACCTTCCCCGCCGATCTGGAAACCGCCTTCATTGATTTCGGTTTCGGCGAATGCCTCGACGCCTTCCTGGGCTTCGGCGCGTTCAAGAACGCCCGCCAGTCGCACTTCCTGCCCGAAGGGTTGTTCGAGATCTTCGATGTGCTGATGTTCGAGGAAACGCGGCATATCGTCTTCTTCATCAACTACATGGCCTGGCGCGAACGGCGGCGTGGCCTGGGGCGGGTGCGGCGCGCGCTGAAATCGACACGCTTCTACGGCCGGGCGTTGGGCCGGCTGCTGGCCATGGTGCGGCGCGGGCAGCAGCCCAATGATGGGCGCGACTTCGCGGTGACACAGGCCAACGTCTTCCTCGACGATTTCTCGTTCGGGCAGTTCGTCGAGGATTGCTACCGCGAGAACGCCCGGCGGATGAAGGAATTCGACCCCGACCTGATGCAGCCTCGCCTGCTGCCCGCCATGGCCGACCTGGCCCTGCGCGGCATGCGCCTGTGGGACCGCCGCCGCCCGCACCTGCGCGCCGCGGCGCGGTAGGCGCGAAGGTCGCATTTCGCAAGAATCTCAGGGCGCTATCCTGAAACCCGCCAATCCGTTATCCATGATCGGGGTCCAGGGCCTCAGGCCCTGGTGGGTTCGGGCAACGCCCGACCTCCCTCGCCCACAGCGAAGGAAGACGCGTTACTTTCGCGCTTATGGGGCCGAGGCCCTTGCCGACCCACGTGCGCGAAGGCGCGACTTTAGGGCATCGAGCACGAAGCCGGCTCGCGCCGTGCGGCTGACGCGCCAGCCGACGATGTAGCGGGCGAACACATCGATGACGAATGCCACATAGTCTGCACGGTGCGCGTCAATCACGCTCTGCCTTCCCCCCAGCATGCTCAAAACCGCAAGATCGGTCGAGCGCTGTGCCTACTGTGAGTCCTATCTCGGGCAGGCCACCAGCAAGGAACTCCTCGTGTCGAAACCTCCCGTCGATCTTGTTCGGTACCATGCGCGTATGCAGCGCGTACTGGCGCGCCTCGTGGCGGCTTGCCTATCGCGGGAATGTCTCGGTTACCGAGATCGCGCTGGATGCTGGCTATGAAGCGCCTGACAGCTTTGCTCGGGCCTTTCGTCAGCGGATGGGACAAGCACCATCGACATTTCGCGAGAGGCCGGACTGGTCGGCATGGGCAGCGGCAATGGCGCCGCTGACCGAGGCACGGAGCCGGATCATGACACGGAATTTTTCGATCAATGATGTTTCTGTAAGGAAGGAGGCGGACATTCCGGTCGCCTTCATGTCCCATGAGGGCAGCCCCGAAAGGCTGGGCGAGACGATCCGCCGCTTTATCGCCTGGCGCAAGGCGAGCGGCGTACGCGCCGCGACCCATGCCACCTACACCATTTTCCACGCCGATCCCGACAGCGTGCTTCCTGAAGATTATCGGATTGATCTGGCCGCCGCCACCAATCGGACGATAACCCTGGCCGACGAGGGTGTGGAGGCCGGCCTTATTCCGGCCGGACGCTGCGCGGTGCTGCGCGTCATCGGCAACAGCGACAATCTGCGGCCCGCCGCGGAATTTCTCTATGGCACATGGCTACCTGCCAGTGGCGAGGAACTGCGTGACTTTCCCCTTTATGCCCAGCGCGTCACATTCTTCCCCGATGTGCCGGAACACGAGGCAGTCACCGACCTGTACCTGCCGCTGAAATAGGAGCGTGACGCGGGCAGGGCAGCGCCCCAGCTGACGCGATAGGAAATGTCTTTCGATTTACCTGTCGAGCCAGGGAAGTCCCTGTGGATTGAAGCCCAATACCTCCAGGGCTTTCCGATTGCACGCACCCGTCAGACTGTTCTGGTAATAGACGCTTTCCTCGCCCATCAGGCGAAGAGCCTCTTGCTCGTCGAGATCGGAGGGAACACCCGCTCCGATCCAGTTCGCATAGGCTGGCAACCACTCGGACATTTTTGTGGGCTGGCCATCGACTACGTTATAGAGCCCGGTTGGCGCTGTTAGGGCCGCCACGGTCGCCTGCGCGGCATCATCCACATGAATGAAGGAAAATGTGCTGCTTCCTGCGCCAATGAGGGAGATTTCGCCCTGAGAAAGATGCGTGCTGAACGCACCATCCGGCCAGTACCAGGTTCCGGGGCCGTAGAAAAATCCGTATCGCAGCCCTACGCCTTCTATCGAAGGGGCGTTCAGGACCCGCTTTTCCAAAGCTGCATACATACGGGCGCTTTCTCCGATCGTGCCGGGAGCGCCGATCCTCAGCGGTGATGCTTCTGTTGCCAGTTCACCTTCACCGTCCAGATAGAAACCGCAGGATTGCTGGATGTAACGCTGTACCTTCCATGTCCGAGCAGCTTCAAACAGATGACCTCCGCCTTCCAGACGCAGTTTACGGTCGGCGGGAAGGCGCTTGGGTAGATCGAAGGGGCTGGCGGGGAGAGAGGTGAGCTGGTCAATCACCGCTTCCGGACGGATCTGCTCAAGAAGTGTGAAAATACCGGACCGGTCGAGCGCATTGCCCTTCACGGGATGAGCACCGAGCATCTCGACAACCTTGAGGCTCTCGGGGCGATGGGCCAGCCCCCAGACTTCGTGCCCTGCGTTTCGCAGGCGGGCGATCAGCGGACGGCCCAGTGCTCCGCTGGCACCGGCGACAAGAACCTTCATGGCCCGATATCCTTTGGATCAGTGTGCGGGAAAAACGAAGGGGGCAGTCTTGTCCTTGACGAAAAACGCAAGAAAACGGGCAGGTTCAGTGTGGCTGGCGTTGCGCCCCACAAGGTGAACGTCGTCCGGTCCTTCAAAGAAGGTCTGTCCTTCCTTGAGTGTCACAGGAGCGCCGCCTTTGACCTGCATAATGATGCTTCCCTTCAGCACATAGACAAACACCGAAGCATTATGCCTGTGGATCGGGTCCGAGCCTCCGGGCGGGTAATCGACCGTCAGCATGGCGCCTTCCTTGCCGGGAACGCCTTGCAGATCATGGGCAAGCAGGGGGGTGACTTTGGTCGCCGCCTGGAGGGGTGAGGCCCAGAAACACATGGCCATGGCGCCAAGAACGATGAACTTGCACATATTCAATTTTCCTGTTGCAGGGAATGGTCGCGGGTCAGAGATTGTCTGACTTTTCTGGTCCGACGCGTCTGTACGCGCTCATCAAACCAGGACTGCGTCTCTCCCAGAAAAGGAAGCGGAGCCTTCTCCCGGACAGATTCCGCCAGATCCGCAAGCGAGGTCTGAGCCAGTTCCCGCCGCATGGCCTGTTCGGCCCGCAGCATGACGGCATGAATGGCGCAGACGCCTTGCGTTGCCCATTGTGGCGGCCGGTCATCGAAAAGGGCACATCGTCCCCGGATTTCCTGACAGTTGAAAAGGCTCTTTTGGCCATCAGCGGCGTCTACGACTGCCAGAATGCTGATGTCGCTGGCGGGTTTGGCCAGCCTGTAGCCGCCCCTCAACCCCTCCGACGCCACAAGAAGACCGGCCTTTTCGAGCTTGGGAAGAAGTTTCGCGACGAATGCGGCCGGAATATTCTGGAACTCCGCCAGATCGAGGCTGCTGACGGGCTCGGGGTTATCGACGAGCCAGAGCAGGCTATGCAGAACATATTCGGTGCTTGCGCCATAAAGTGACATACGCGGACTTTATAAGTCCGCGTTTTGATTCGCAAGGCCGGCAGGGACAAATCTGTCGTCATGAAGCTGACATTCCGGGTGGGGTCTGCGGCGGGCGCGGGTGGAGGGAAAAACCACCACGCGCGCCTTCTCTCCGCGTTGACGCGATGCGGCATCACCCGTAAAAGTCCGCGTTCCGAACCAGCGAAGCCCGAACAGGCGCAGCCTTACTCAGCGCCGGAGGCGCCGCTTGACCATGCCCATGACTTTTGCCGATCTCTCCCTGGCGCCGACCCTGCTACGCGCATTGGCCGAGGAAGGGTATGCCAACCCGACCCCTATCCAGGCCCAATCAATCCCGATGCTGCTGGAGGGCCGCGACCTGCTGGGCATGGCTCAGACCGGCACAGGCAAGACCGCCGCTTTCGCGCTGCCGCTGCTGCATCGCCTCGCCGCGGACCCCCGCCCGGCGCCCAGGGGCGGCGCCCGCGTCCTGGTCCTCGCGCCCACGCGCGAACTGGTCTCTCAGATCGCCGACGGCTTCGAGAGCTTCGGTCGCTATCTGAAGCCCAGCGTGACGACGATTTTCGGCGGCGTCAGCCCGTTCCACCAGGTTAATGCGCTCAAGACCGGAGTGGACATCATCGTGGCCGCGCCGGGGCGGTTGCTGGATCTGATCGACCAGGGCCTCTGCGACCTGTCGCAGCTTGAGGCGCTGGTGCTGGATGAGGCCGACCAGATGCTCGATATGGGCTTCGCCAAGCCGATCGAGCGTATCGTCGCGACGCTGCCGAAGGATCGGCATACAGTGCTGTTTTCGGCAACGATGCCGAAATCCATCGCCGCGCTGGCCGAGAACCTCCTGCGCGATCCGGCGAAGGTCGAGATCGCCCCGCCCTCAACCACCGTCGACCGGATCGAGCAGTCGGTCATGTTCGTCGATGCGGCCGACAAGAAGGCGGCGCTGCTGGCGCTGCTGCGGACGCCGGGGATCGGCCAGGCCGTGGTCTTCACCCTGCAGAAGAACATCGCCAACGAAGTCTGCGCCTTCATCACCGAGGCGGGCATCACGGCCGAGGCTCTGCACGGCAACAAGTCGCAAGGCCAGCGGGAACGCGCGCTGGACGCCTTCCGCTCCGGAACCGCGCAGGTCCTGGTGGCGACGGATATCGCAGCGCGCGGCATCGACGTCGATACGGTGACGCATGTTTTCAACCATGACCTGCCGAGCCTGCCGGAAAGCTATGTCCACCGCATAGGCCGCACCGGCCGCGCTGGCCGCAACGGCTTCGCCATCACGCTCTGCGATGCCGAGCAGCGGGCCTGGCTGCGTGATGTGGAGCGGGAAATCGGCCGCACCCTGATCGTTCAGGCCGATCACCCGTGGCATTCGGAAGCGGCGCGGAACTCGACCATGCGCCCACCCGTGCTGGGCGGTGCGCCGGCCAAGGAAGTCAAGCCGCAGAAGAAGCGGGAGCGCAAAGTCTGGACCGAGGAAGAGAAGATGGCCGCGCGGGCAGCGGCCAGGGCGGTTCGAGAGGAAGTCTGATCGGGCTGGCGGACGGGTCACGAAGGGTCTTTGCCATCCCGCCGGTGTTACCGATCCTCGGACCATGGACAACAGATTGGTTTCCAAAGGCCGGCGGCCTTTGGCGGGTTTCAGGGCAGCGCCCTGCCTCTTTCATGCCTGCGCCCCCCCCCGCCGGGTTCCATGAAGATTTCATGAAAACAGGCTCGGGCCTGATGACAGGGGGCCGACCCGCCCCTACCACGCCCGGGACGGCGGAATGGCGGGATCGGCAATGATGCGGATGCATAGGCAGGACGGGGCCTCTTGTCGGGGTGTCGGTTCGACCCATGGCGGGTTCGGTCCGTGACGGATTGGGCGATTCCCCATCCGCGCTGGCTGTCGTTGCATGCCCGGATCAGGCGGATCACGGGTCGCCACGATGCCGAGGACTTGTTGCAGGCCGCGGTCCAGCGTTTTCTTGAACGCGGTCAGGAGGGGGTGCGGAATCCGGACGCCTACCTGGTGCGCTCGGCCCGCAACCTGGCCGTGGACCAGGCGCGGCGTGAACGGCATGGCGCGGTTGCGCCGTATGAAGGGGACGACGTCGGCTCCGTGCCGTGCCCGAGCCCACAGCCCGATGCGGTGCTTATGGCGCGACAGCGTTTGCAGAGGCTGCGCGAGGGGTGCGCGCAACTGGACGCCCGGACCCGCGAGATTTTCCTGCTGCACCGGCTGGAAGGGCTTTCGTACCGCGATATCGCCCTGCGGCTGGAGATCAGCGTCAGCGCTGTCGAAAAGCATGTCAGCAAGGCGATCGGTTTCCTGACCGAATGGGTCATGGACTGAACGGCCATGTCGTCGTCGATCACACGGACGGCCGCGCGCTGGATGGCGCGGCTTCATGCCGAGGATTGTTCGGAAGCCGACCGGCAGGCCTTCCGCGCGTGGCTGGCGGAAGACGCCCGCCACCGCGCGATCTTCGAACAGGCGTCGGACGTATGGGCCGAGGTCGGCGGCCTTGCGCCGTCGTACGCGCCATCGGCAGGTCATCCCGCGCACGCCCCGTCGCGGGCAGGGCGCCGGATGCCCACGCGCCGCGCGGTGCTGGCCGGCGGGATGCTGCTGGGGACGAGCCTGCTGGTCGATGCGCCGCGTCCGGCCGAAGCCGAGATCTACGTCACGGCCATCGGGCAGCAGCGTCGCCTGCGCCTCGGCCCGAAGATTGATATCCTGCTCGACACCGACACGACAGTTCTGGTGCCGCCGCACGCGCGGCATCGCCGCCTTGTCCTCAGGTGCGGACAGGCGGCCATCGGGCTGGCGCGGCGCGACCATCCCTATCGCGTCGAAACCCCCACCCATGCCCTGGTGGCCGAGTGCGGGCAGTTCGACGTTCGCCTGATCGACCGCCGGCTGACGGCGACGGTGCTGGCGGGCAGCCTCGCGGTTCTGCCCCGCGCGTCCGGGGCGGGGCAGCCGGTCAGGCTGGAGGCCGGGCAGCGCCTGCGCGTCGATCCGGACCTGCCGCCGCGCATTGATCGCCCACCGGTCGAGGACCTGATGGCCTGGCAGAGCGGACGCCTGGCCTTTCGCGAGACCCCCCTCGGTGACGCCGTGCGGGAAATGAACCGCTATAGCCTCATGAAGATGGAACTGGCGCCCGACGGCGTGGCGGCGCTGCGGATCAGCGGCTTTTACCATGCGGGCAATACGGCCGGCTTCGTCCGCGCCCTCCAGGCGCTGCTGCCCGTGAAGGTCAGGCAGGGGCAGACCATCCACATCATGAAGGTTTTATGAAAGGGCTGGGTTTTTACTGAGGGCGCCGCGCCCTCGTTCGTCCTGTCAGCAAGCCGAGTGATCGGCACCACTGATGGGAATTCCTCGATGCCCCGCCTGCCGGGCCTGCGGCCCTCGATCGTTCTGCTGACCATGAGCCTGGGTGGGGGGGCCGCGTCCATCGCGCATGCGGCGTCGGATGCCGTCACCGTGCATCTGAAGGCGCAGCCGCTTTCGCAATCTCTCGAGGATCTGTCACGCATCAGCGGACATGACATCCTGTTCGCCCCCGGCGACATCGGCAACCGGACCGCGCCGGCGATCGACGGCCGGATCAGCATGCAGGACGCCATCGGCCGGCTGCTGGCCGGGACGGGATTGCGGCCGGTCACGCAGGCGGACGGCAGCGTGCTGATTGCGACGCCGCACGCGGTCGCCGGTGCTGCGGCGCGCAAGGCGCGTGGCAGGGATCGGCGGGACGGCAAGGCCGAGGCCATCACGGTGATCGGCCGGGCCGAGCGTCTGGCGCCATCGACGGTGCCGCTGTGGATCACGCAGCCGACCTCGATCATCCAGAGCAAATTCATTGCCAATAACATCATCCCGCTGGCCAGCATCGACGACATCGTCAAATTCCAGCCCAGCGTCTGGACGCAGAACCCCAACGGCCCCGGAATGGGCAAGGCCGAGACCATGAGCCTGCGTGGTTTCCAGGATGGTCAGTACAACATGACGTTCGACGGCATCCCGTTCGGCGACGCCAGCGACCTGCATCACACGACATCTTCGCTGTTCATCTCGCATTTCCTGGGGCAGGCCGAGGTCGATCGCGGCCCCGGCACGGCGTCCACGATCGGCAACGCGACGTTCGGCGGCACGATCGGCTTCACGTCCCGGACGCCGGCCGACCATTTCGGGGTGACGCCCTACGGCACCTACGGCAGCTTCAACACCCGCGCCGGCGGCCTGGAGGTCGATAGCGGCAAGACCGGCTTTGGCAAGATGGTACTGGACCTGCAACATGAGGAAACCGACGGCTACCTCACCCATTCCGCCGAGCGGCGAAGCAATATCCTGTTCAAGGATGTCGTGCGTCTGGGCGACGACACGACGCTGACGATCGCCACGACCTACAACAAGGAATGGCAATATACCACGCAGGGGGCGACCCTGGACGAATATGCGCGCTACGGCAACAATTACGGCCTGTGCGACAACCCGAAGCTGCAATGCTTCTACGGCTATAATCCGAGCACCTATCAGTCGGATTTCAGCTACATCAATCTCAAGACGAAGCTGACGCCCTGGCTCGATTTTGAAAATCGCCTGTACATGAACGGGTTCGAACATTCCTATACGGAATCGACGGACGCCAGCCAGGACGATGCATCGGCGAACGGGGTCACCTTCTACAACGCCGCCGGCAAGAAAGTGGCCACCTACAAGAACGATATTCCCGGAAAATATGCCGACGCCGCCTTCCGCTCCTACGGCGATACGCTGGGCTTCAAGGCCCGGACGCCGGTCGGCGATGTGCTGACCGGGGTCTGGGCGGATGTGCAGGACGATCGACGCTATACCTACGCGCTCGATCTGTCGCAGGGCGGCGTCGCGGTGCCCGGCAAGACCGGATCGGCCTACAGCTATGATATTCACGATCTCAACACGACGCTGCAGCCGTATCTGGAATTCGACTGGCGCCCGTTGCGGGGCATGACGGTCAAGCCGGGAATCAAATATTCCTATTTCCATCGCGATTATGATGCGCCGATCAACAAGGGCACGAAGATGCCCCTGAACGACCAGCAGACCTTCACGTCCTGGCAGCCGTCCATTGCGCTCAACCAGATCATCCTGCCCGGCTGGAGCGCCTACGCGCAGGCCGCGCGGGGCTTCCTGGCGCCGCCGCTGAGCGTCTTCCAGGTGCAGAGCGTCGGGTCGGTCAAGCCCGAGGCGACCTGGAACTACCAGGTCGGGACGGTCGTCCAGAAGAAGAAATGGACGCTGTCGGCCGACGCCTACTACATTGATTTTTCCAATTACATTGCCTCGGCGCAGATCAACGTGCCGGGTATCGGCACGGAATCCACCTACGTCAACAGCGGTGGCGCCATCTACAAGGGCCTGGAGATCGAGGGGCAATATGCCCTTGGTCTCGGCCTGTCGCTCTACGGCAACTACAGCGTGAACGACGCGGAATACAAAGGCACGCACACCCGCGTGGCCGAGACGCCGAATGCGCTGGCCTCCTTCGGCCTGCTCTATGAAAATCCGAAGGGGCCGTACTTTTCGCTCATCGGAAAATATGTCGGGAACCATTGGGGCCTGGACAGCACGACGGACGAGGCCGGCAAGGCCGTTTTCGCCAACCAGTATCGCATCCACAGCGTCGTGACGGCCGATCTGGCGCTGGGCTGGCATTTCCGCAATGTCGGCGGGGTGCTGCGCGACCTGACGCCCAGCCTGAAGATCGCCAATCTGTTCGACAGCCACGCCATCAGCGATTTCGCCGGGAACCAGTCCGCCGCCAGCGCGGGATATCCCGACGGGGCGCCTTTGTACTGGCGCCTGTCGGGGCGCAGCGTCTTCTTCAACCTGACGATGACGGTGCCCTGATGCGCCTTTCATCCCTTCTGTGCCTGACGCTTGTCGTCGGCGGCACGATGTCGGGCGGCCTGTCGGCCGCCCGGTGCCGGACCACGGCCGCGCAGCCGGTTCTGGAGAAAGTCGTGCTGGTTTCCCGGCATGGCATCCGCAGCCCCACGCAGCCGGTCGAACGGCTGAGAGAGGAGACCGGCCGGGATTGGGCGGCATGGCCGGTACCGCCGGGGCAACTGACGGACCACGGGCGGGCCGACCTTGCCCTGATGGGCGGCTTTCTGGCCCGCCATTACCAGGCGGCGGGCCTGCTGCCGACGGCAGGGTGCCCACGAAAGGAGGAGGTGGTCGTCTGGGGCGATTCCGCCGATGATCGGACCCGCCAGAGCGGCGAGATCATGGCCCGGGCCTTGGCGGGCGGCTGCCCGACGATCTCGCGCTCGCTGCCGGCGGGCCGGCACGACCCGATGTTCAACGCGGTGGCCGCCGGCGCCGCCACGCTGAACCGGGCCGAAATCATGCGGGAACTGTCCGTTGTGCGGCAGCACGATGCCGAAGGCGCCGCAACCGTGCGGCAGGCGCTCTCGACGCTGCAGGCGGTGATTGCGCCGGACGGTTGCGCCTCGGGCGGCCCCTGCTTGACCGCGGCATCCGGCGTCGACTGGACGCATGGCGCGCCGCGCCTGTCCGCCGGCCTGGCCCTGGCGGCTACGTCGGCGGAAAATCTGCTGCTGGAATATCTTCAGGGCATGCCCGACGACGCCATCGCCTGGGGGCGGCGCGACGTCCCGGCGCTGCTGGACGACATCATGCCGGCGCATGCCCATGCCAGCGATATGCTGCGCCGGCTGCCGGCGATCGCCTATCCGCGCGGCCGGGTCCTGGCGTCCGCCATCCTGGATAGTCTGGGCGGGAAACCGGTGGCCCTGCCGGATGGAACGGTCATCGGCGGCGACGCGCGCGTAGTGATGTTCGCCGGGCATGACACGACGCTGGACATGCTGGCGACGATCTTCGGCCTGGACTGGTATTTCGCGGACCAGCCCGATCGGACCGCACCCGACACCACGTTGGGCTTCGAACTCTGGCGCCGGCCGGACGGGGCGCCGGTCATCAAGGCGGTCATCTTCCATCAGAGCCTGGCGGAACTGCGGAATGCCCTTCCGCTGGAAAACGCAGGCCGGGGGATGGACCTGCGGATCGCGTCGTGCGCGCGGCAGGTGGAATGCCCGCTGGCAACGCTGGAAAAAGAGGTCCGGGCCGGCATCGCCGCGCATCCTCCGGCCTGAGCGGCTTTTCCGCCCGACATGGTGCGCTGCCCCATGAGCGCGAAGGTAGCATTTCGCAAGAAATCTCAGGGCGCTGCCCTGAAACCCGCCAAAGGCCACAGGCCTTTGGAAACCAATCCGTTATCCATGATCGGGGTCCAGGGCCTCAGGCCCTGGTGGGTTCGGGCAACGCCCGACCTCCCTCGCCCAAAGCGAAGGAAGAAGCGTTACCTTCGCGCTCATGGTGCGCTGCCCCGGCGCAAAGGGCTTCGGCCGAACGGGTGATCGGAAGGCCGTCGCGGGCGCGACGGTAACCGGCCGCCGGTGCGGGTATCCGTTCGGGAACCGTTTTGACGGTCGCGGAAATGGAAATTCAGAAATGACGCGCGTCGTGGCGGCCGGTCCGCCACAACGCGCGTCACGTTCCAGTTCAGTTTTTCATGCCGGCCTCGTATCGGGTGGCATTCGTCGCCATATCCATGACGACCTTCCGCGCCATCGCCGGTGACGACGGGCGGAACCGGCATCCCTGATCCGGCCGCCACAAAATTGCCATGAAATCGCGTTGCCGGCGGGAACCCTATCGTGGACTCGCACGTTGCGTCTTGCGCGTCTTTTGAAACGGTATGTCCAGCGAAACCGTTACGGACTTATGACATTGTCGTGTGCGACATCCGTCGGCCGGGGATGTTGTCCCGTCGGATGGAAACATTATTACGTGAGCAAAATGGTTCAAGATAAGGCTCAGGCGGGTTTGGGGCGGGAACAGGTAGAAGTATTTTATTGCAAGTAAAAACATTGCGCCCCCCGAGCAGGAAGGCGGGCGTGATGTACTGCGTTCGCTTTATTGGATTCGTCGGGTTGGAGTGTATACATATCAGGAAGTCACATCCGTAGAAATTAAGTATGTCAGGGTATTCATACCCGAAGGCGCGTCGGCGCGGTTTGATGTGGAGTTTTCCGAACAGGCGGGTTTTTCGGTCAAGTTCAGTGCGATCAACAAAATACAGCGAAAACGACAATGAAACAGCTTGTCGCAGCCTGGATGGGGACAGGTCATGAAAATGATTGTAGCAATCATAAAGCCCTTCAAGGTCGAAGAGGTTCGCGAGGCCCTCGGCGCCATTGGCGTTGTCGGCCTGACCGTGACGGACGTGAAGGGGTTTGGTCGGCAGAAAGGCCAGACCGAGATCTATCGTGGCGCGGAATACCAGACGAATTTCGTCGCGAAATCGAAACTGGAGGTCGCGGTTCCCAGTTCCATCGCCGATCGTGCGGTGGAAGCCATCCGGCTGGCCGCGAATACCGGCAAAATTGGTGACGGAAAAATCTTCGTTTTTGATCTGGAGCAGGCAATGCGGATTCGTACAGGAGAAACGGGGGAAGGCGCACTATGAGCACTCCCCTCAAGGCGTCTCTCTTTCTTTTCGCGATCGCGTTCGTCTTCCTCGCCACTCCGGCGCTGGCGGCGGACCCCGCGATCGACACCGGCGACACGGCATGGATGCTGGTCAGCACCGCACTGGTGCTGATGATGACCATTCCGGGCCTGGCGCTGTTCTATGCCGGCATGGTCCGCAAGAAGAACGTGCTGGCGACGGTCATGCAGTCGTTCGCCATCTGCTGCATCATCACCGTGGTGTGGATGGTGGCGGGCTAC
>NZ_JABEQH010000033.1 GCF_014174305.1 Gluconacetobacter johannae
TTCTATAATCCGGTGCGCAAGCACGTCAGGAACGGGATGCTGTCACCCGTGCAATTCGAACAACAGCAGATTTTGAATGTTCAAGGCGTCTAGAAAACTAGGGGCTATTCAATCGGTCCTAGGGGAAGCAGGGTATGTCGCCTGAATGCAAGACACGCGGCTTCTTCCTCTATGGACAGGTTCGATGAGCAGGCGGCTTTCGGATGGATGAAAGTTCCGCGACAGGTCGGGACCGATCTCTTCTAACCAAAATGATGCTATCAATGATCCTCACAGGCAAGTCCATTTCAATGGTCGACTGAAAGTGGGAGGAAGTTTATAAGATAGTGTTCGTGACTGTTGACAGGTGAATTTTGATGAAAATTGCGTTATTGGTGCGTGGGCCAATTCGACCAAATATAGAAGCTGTTTTATCAAAAGTGCGCGTGATTAAGAAAGAGATTGAAAGTAAATTTAACGACATTGATGTCTTCCTGTCGACATGGAAGGAAGATGTATTGGGAGTAAATGATCTTCTTCGAGGAAATGAAGTGGAGAATGTATTTTTTTTAAAAAAACCAGATGCGAAATTTGTGTATGAATATTTAAGGACTACTCATTTGAGCGGGGGGCAGACCGCATACAATGTTTTTCTTCAATATTACATGTCAAAAGTTTCGTTGGATTTAATATCGTCGTATGGAAATTACGATTTCATCGTTCACTCAAGGACTGATTTGTCAATTTCTCTCGGAGGAAGTTTAGAAAGCTGGTTTGTGGAGGGGGTTTATAAAACTATACATGTACCGGGCGTCGATAGTGGTTTCATCAATGATCAATTTTCTATTTCTGATACAAAAACAATGTTAAGTTCGTGGAATTACGAATCTCTAGAAAATCTTCGAGAATTAATTTCGAATTCCGAAATACCAGAGCACATATTGTGGAATATGATTGTTAGTAGAAACATAACCGCAGAGATATCGGGCTACGATGTGTGGGAACTTGATCCGAACCGGCATAAAAAATGAGATTCGGTATTTGTTAAATTGGACATTGGTGCTGAGTCGAAATCAAAGTAATGTGCCGTGCCTTCTCAGAAGCTGACCGGAAATGAGTTGAGTGATTTCAGCCTGATGAAATCCCAGTGGCCCTGAGCTGAAATCATCTGCGCGCAGTTTCGTCGCGACGATATGAAGTATGCTGGGTAACTGCTCACGTGGTTGGTCGTTGAAGTGCCGATCAGGCGAGTGCGAATTTGCCGTCGACGAGATCGCGGATAGCATCGAGGGCGGATTTTTCGGTGAGGCGTGCGGTTCCGGTAACGGAGCGATAGCCAGCGTGGATTTGTGCGCCCCAGTCCGATCGAAAACCATTGGTGACCTTGCGGAAGACGACCGAGGGACGGATTTCCCGCTCGGAAATATTATTGGTCGCCGGGATATCGCGGTTGGTGAGGAAGACGAAGAATTTCGTCCGTCAAGCCTTGATCTGTTTGAACAGTTACGACCAAGGTCCATCCTGGCCGTCACGTGCAGGTGCAGTCCATCATGGTGATCCAATCCAGCGTTGAGCAGGGGGGACTGTCAGGAATTTCGTGTGCGAGGCGTTGTTCAGTGACGACGTCCTATAGGTCGTCAAGCGATTTTGCCTCCATAACGCAAAAATCAGCGAAACCTCAGAATCAGGACAATAAATTTGTTTTATTATCAAAAAATATGGACCGAATCGGGGCTTTATGCCAATTTTGTCGTAGACTTAAAGTCCCAACAATAAGGTATATCTGTAATATTCCTAAAAAATAGAAAACATAAAATAAGGATTAAAATAAAAATGAGCGACAAAAAATATAAAGTTTCTGGGAATAGCGATTTAAACGTATGGGTTGATATGTTCGATGACATATTCAATAAATCTAGGTCAATATACTATGGAGTATTATCTGAATTGGTAAAAAATAGTGCAAAAAAAATAAATTTGTTTTTAGGGAGTTCTATAAATTACGATGTTATTCAATATTGGGATGATGAAAATATTCCTCCTGACGTTGAAATTTTTATGAATTCATGGAAAAATATTTATGGGCACAATTATAAAAGATATAATATGGAAACAGCAAAAAATTTTATTGAGGAAAACTTTGTAAGTGAATTCTTAGAGGCATTTCTAAAATGTTATCATCCCGCAATGCGAAGTGACTTTTTTCGGTTATGTTATCTGTATATTAATGGAGGAATTTATATTGATGCAGATGAGCTTCCAATAAAAGATCTTCCTATATTTAATTTGGAAAATAATAATGTTATTATGCTTCATCCATTCATGACAGGCTGGGTAGACGGTTTGTTTCAGCCGATCTTTTTTGAGAATTTTGTCGAAAATCACAAAAAATTTCCGAAATCTGAAGTGTATTTCAATAACGCGCCGATAATTTCGTCAAAGAGGAATAATATTATACTGCTGTCAATAATGAGAGCAAAAAATTTGATTTTGTCAGGAGCAGCAAAAAAAATAGGAATACATGACTCCACTGGTCCGTCCAATCTTTCTTCAAGTGTAGTAATGAGTTTTCTGAAAAGTGGGGCTTCTGGAGAACAGGCACATAATGTTATTGGTATTGATTGGAATGCATACGCGAGAACAGGAAGCGAAGAAGAGCTTTCATACAAAAGAGATCGCAGAAATTGGAGGAATGAAGACGTGACCCTGCCCCCTGAAATGCCCGCGATTTAAAGTAAGGTCCGTCTACTGGAGACGGACGACGAAGAAAGCACGTGTCACGCAGCAACAGGTTATCGGCATCCTGAAGGGGCATCAGGGGGGGCGACGGCTGCGGATCTGTGCCGCAAGCACGGGATCAGCGATGCGACCTTCTACACGTGGCGCTCGAAATATGACGGGATGGAGGTGTCGAAGGCCCGGCGGCTCAAGGCTCTGGAAGAGGAGAACGCCAAGCTGAAGCGACTCCTGGCCGAGAACGTCATGGAAATCTCGACGCTCAAGGAACTGCTGGTAAAAAAACTCGTGATGCCCGGTTTGCAGCGAGATGCCGTGATCTGGGCGATTCGGGAGAAGGATTACTCGCAGCGACGCGCCTGTTGGCTGATCGGTATGGATCCGACTTGGCGGTATGCGTCATGCCGTCCGGCCGAAGAGGCGGCACGGGTGCGCCTGCGCGCGTTGGCCGCAGAATGTCGGCGGTTCGGCTACCGGCGCCTGCATATCCTGCTCGGCCGAGAAGGGATGGCGATGAACCATAAGAAGCTGTTCCCGCTGTATCGTAACCGGCCGCTCATGACCGCCTCATGATCGGATTGCGTGGTTGCTAATTGGCGTGGAGCGTCGGTGGCGTTGGTCCGATGAACAGAAGATGCGGGTTCTATCCGAAGTTGGGGTGGACGGGGCGACGGTATCGGATATGGCCCGCCGTCACGACCTGACACGGCAGCATCTCTACCAATTGGCGGCGCTGGCTGCGTCAGCGCTCCCCCTGCTGGCGATCACGGTGCGCATTTTCTCCCGCTCGAGCGGGTGAACGACAAGACCGTCCCGTCAAGGCCTTGCGGTGCAACCCGTCCTGGCCGGGTGGAAATCCTGTTGCATAATGGCCGGTCGATCGGCGTTACGGGCGATCCTGGAGACGCATTGCTGGCGCGGATCATACGGATCGCGGAGATGGCATGATCGGCCTGACAGGAGAAGCGCGTGGTGCTGTGGCATTATATCGTGCTGGGAAAGCCGCAGCAGAACGGGTTTATCGAGAGTTGCAACGGCCGGTTCTGCGACGAATATCCGAACGAGCTGACCTGCTGTGGAACTTTCATCCAACGGAAAGTAGAGCCTCAGGGAAAGTTAAGCCCTTGGTTGTAGGGTGTGCAATGGGGCCAGGATCGGAGCCCGGGACGGGCGGAGATCCAGGCCCCATTGCCTTGAGCGTCGCGGCATGCGCCGCCGGGGTCTGATATCCCAAGGCCGAATGCGGCCTGGTGGTATTGTAATCGGTTTTCCAGGCAGAAATGACGGCGCGGGCCTGAGCTATGCTGGTAAAGACCGTCTCGTTCAGCAGTTCGTCATGCATCCGGCCATTGAAGCTCTCTACATAACCGTTCTGCATGGGCCGGCCGGGGGCGATATAGTGCCATTGCACGCCATGATCCTGTGCCCATTTCAGCACGACATTCGCGGTCAGTTCAGTACCGTTGTCGGATACGATCATCGCCGGCTTGCCATGCTGGACCATCAGCACCGTCAATTCGCGCACGACCCGTGCACCGGAGATGGAAGTGTCCGGCATGGCCGCCAGACATTCCCGGGTCACGTCATCAACGATATTGAGCACGCGGAAGCGTCTCCCGTTATCCAACTGGTCGTCAACGAAATCCAGGGACCAGCGGGGCATTCGGTCGGGCCGCCACCAGGATCGGCGCGCGCGTGCCGATCCTGGTGGCGGGCCCTACCATTTTTTTTCCCAGAAGCTCGCGCAGCGCCGCCTCGTTCAGAACGGACTCCGCCAGCAGTTTCTTCAGCCGCGCGTTCTCGTCCTCCAGCGCCTTCAGCCGCCTGGCCTCAGACACCTCCAGCCCTCCATATTTGGCCTTCCATTTGTAAAACGTCGCCTCGCTGACGCCATGACGGCGGCACACATCCGCCGTCCTGCTTCCGGCTTCCTGTTCCTTCAGGATGCCAATGATCTGATCTTCGCTGAAACGGCTGCGCTTCATCAGTCTGTCCTCTCAATGGGCCAGACTCTATTTCAAATCGGAGGAAATTCTCCACAACAGGTCACAACACGTAACGACAACAGAGCCATTTGCAATGGCGATTTGACGTGATTCAAGGTTTCCGGACTTGGGAGTCTTGGACGACGCGCCGCACACCGGACTACCGGTAGGCTGCTCAGGCTTCCGATAAAGAGTGTCATTTCCCGGAGACGGTACAGCATTGCGGTGCCACAAGATGACGGTATTATGTCCCGAAAAGCACACCGTTAGAAGGAAAAAAACTTGGTTGATCTATTCTCACGTTTGTTTAGGCGAAGACGCCACCTCATCGTACAGGCCGATGAGAATCGTGACCAAGGCAAGTCTGCCGAAGCAGCTAGGCTTTACCAAAAGATTATTGACGAGTGGGGGGCAAAGCCATCGCTGCTAATGCAGCTTGGCAATTCCTTAAAAGATTCAAGGAACTACGAAAAGGCTTACACGGCCTATATGCAGGTATGGGAAAGTGAGAATCGTAGCGCAGATGTTGCGCTGCAACTTGGACATCTTTTGAAGCTACAAGGCGATTTTGATAACGCAAAAAAATGGTATTCTCATTCGATTGAGCTTGATGGAAATGATAATAATCCTGCCCATCGTGAACTGCTATTTGTAAATGCAATCGTAGGTGGAACCGAATCTACTGATAGGCAGCATGATGATCTAGGAGTTCCTTCGGTCTCTTTTCCAGAAGAGGCGGTGCTTCGCCATTTCCGTACAGAACTTCAATATCGCCCATCCTGAAGAATGACTAAAACCCGAGTGCGATTTCTAAACAATTCTATTATTTACGGAGTGTGTCGGATGTGAATAATAAATATTACATACAAGTAGTTTTTTTTGAGAATTATCTCTTAAATTAAGAGTCTTTTATCGGGGAGTATTATGAAGATTTTGCTGGATATACAAGGGGCTCAGACTGAGAGTCGCTTTCGAGGAATTGGACGTCAAACCGCGTCTCTTGCTGATGCGATTATCAGAAATGCTGGGCCGCATGATGTTCATATTCTTCTGAATCACCGTCTACATGAGTCTCGTGAGGAACTATACAGAAAGTATTCTCAGGCCCTTCCGCGTGATAACATCCATATCTTTCAGACACCGGGAGGAACCGCTGAGCGAGATCCCGAAAATGGATGGCGCACGCTCGCTGCGGAATATATTCGCGAACATGTCATCGCGCGCTTGAATCCCGATATCCTGCACATGTCTTCTTTATTTGAAGGATATGTAGATGATGCGGTGACGTCTATTGGAAAACTTGATGCGAATTATATAACTGCAGTAACGCTCCACGACTTGATCCCACTTTTGGATCCTAAGCGTTATTTATCTGAACTGCGCCCTCGCCGGCACTGGTATCGGCGTGCCCAGTTCTTGAAGCGTGCCGACCTCTTACTCTCTGTCTCTGAACATTCCAAACGAGAAGCTGTTGACCATCTTGCGATACCCGAGGACAGGGTGGTCGTCATGTCCGCAGGCGTAGAATCTGATTTTCGGCCTGCGCGATCAAGTGATGCTTATAACGCCGACGTCCGAAGAAAATTCGATATTATGCGGCGGTTTTTTCTACATGTCGGGTCGGTTGATCCGCGAAAGAATGTTGAATACATTTTCCAGGCGGTTTCCAAGTTACAAGGACAGAAAGCGCAGAACTATCAGATCGTCTTTGCGGGACGCTTATTTCCGGAAGAAATTGCTCGACTGAAGATTGCTGCTGCACGAAACGGAGTGAACGCTTCGTCGCTACGCTTCTGCCAATTCGTATCCGAAAAAGAACTTGTCGAGCTGTACCAGACTTGCGATGCGGTTCTCTTTCCTTCAACTCATGAGGGTTTTGGATTGCCCGCTCTTGAGGGGATGGCATGTGGAGCGCCAACGTTTGTTGCAAACGCTACGAGCCTTCCAGAAGTGGTTGGTCACTCGGAAATGACGTTTGATCCCTATCAACCGCTTGACCTTACGCAGAAATTACAGAACATCATCGATCTCCCCGAATATGTGCATGACATCCGCGAAAAAGGTCTGGCACGGGCCGCGACTCTGACTTGGGACAGGTCGGCGCAGATTGCGATTGCTGCCTTTGAAAACACGAAGGCCGCCCAACCGCTTGAAAAATTACACTACTTCCAAGGTCTGTCGCAGCTAGAAGCCAAGCGTAAAAAGCGTATGGCATTTATTTCTCCTCTGCCGGGGGTGGAATCGGGCATAGCTACCTATTCGGCTCAGCTTCTTAAAGAACTGGCTTGCCATTATGAAATAGAGTGTCTTGGTGTTCCTGGCGAAGAGGTTAAGGACGAGTGGATACTGGCGAATTTCACTCTGCGTGACGTAGAGTTTTTTAAAAGAAATTATCGATCTTATGATGTCGTAATATATTCTGTGGGTAATAACTCTCTAACATCTTATATGATTCCTTTGTTGGAAAACTATCCTGGGTTTGTAATTCTACACGATTTCTTTTTGAGCGATTTTTTTGATTGGGCCAGCAATACGGGAGTTATGCCATACGAAGACTTTTTTCGTGTTCTGTATAAGACCCACGGCGCGACGGCGTTATTAGAGGAGCGGCGTAATGGACGTCAGTTTGCGGTCACCAAATTCGCTTGTAATGCTCCGGTGTTCGAGAACGCATTAGGCGTGATTGTTCATTCTTCATGGGCGATACATGCTGCCAAAAAATTGTACGGCCCTAGCGTCGCAGATCGGATGACGGTGATACCGCATCTGAAGCTTGTGCGGGGTTCCAAGTCGCGTGACATCGCGCGCGCTAAGTTGTCCTTAACAAAGGATGACATCCTCGTTTGTTCATTCGGTCATATTACTATAAGAAAACGAACTGATGAGATCGTTAACGCATGGCTTGCGTCGACAATTTCTCACCTCCCTAACGCGCGATTGGTTTTAATCGGAAGTATCGAGCAGTCGGATTACGGAAATCAGTTAAAAAGTCTCTGCGAAAAAAATAATATTCATATTACCGGCTATGCTTCTGATGAACTCTATCAATGCTACCTCGATGCTGCCGACCTTGCTGTGCAACTGCGCAAGGAATCTAGAGGCGAGACTTCGGGGACTGTGCTCGATGCCTTGTCCGCGGGGGTACCGGTTGTCATCGATGGGGATGGGCCGTTCACCGAACTACCCAAAAGTATTGTAGTGACTTTTGGTCGTGATAGGATATTTACGTCTCTGCAAAATATTTTTGAAAAATTTTCTGAAGATCAGGGAGTCTTTAAAGAAAATTCCGTTAATGGAATGAGCTATATTGATAAAATTCACGCCCCAAATGCGGTTTCTCGGAAATTTGTAGAGTTCTTTAATTCACGCGAAATGCGTAAACGCGCGAGTGACCAGAACGTAATTCAAGCGCTGGCCGATTTTAATGCGCCTGTAGTGCCCTCTGATGATGATTTTGATCGGATGGCAGTTGCGATGAACTTTGCAACACCTAAATTGCGCCTTCGGCAGATTCTTTATGATGTTACCGTATTAGCTGAATCTGATGCAAAGACAGGTATACAACGCGTGGTCCGCGGCATTTTGGCTAATCTGATAGAATCCCCGCCAGAAGGTTTTCGGATCGAACCCGTAAGAATGGACGGACATCAACTTCGCTATGCTCGTCAGTTCAATACGCATACGTTTGATATTCCAAGCTGGGTTTATCCGGATAGTCCCGTCGATTACGACGAAGGTGATATCTATCTATCGATCGACTGGGTTCCTGACCGGCTTATGAACATCGAAGGTTTTCTAGCTGATTTTCGTCGAAATGGAGGAAGGTCCATTATCTGCGTGCATGATCTTCTGCCTTTGGAGCAACCGCAGTTTTTTCCTGATTTTATGGAAATGCTTATGCAGCGTTGGTTTCAATGTGCGCTTAGAATTTCTGACCAACTGGTTTGCGTTTCTCAGACAACAGCTCAACAGGTTGCCTTTTTTGCCGACGCTATGGACCCAACGTTAGATCATGATGTTGCAGTAGATTACTTTCCCTTGGCAGCAGATATTGCAGCGAGTTTACCTTCGCAAGGTGTGCCGGAAAATGGTTTAAGTGCTCTGCAGAAAATTCAGGGCAACGTTACGTTTCTGATGGTTGGAACAATTGAGCCCCGGAAAGGGCATCGTCAGATATTTGAGGCGATGCGCCGGTTGTGGCGCGAAGGCGCGAATGTAAACTTGGTCATCGTCGGAAAAAAAGGTTGGATGATGGACGAGTTCTGTACCGAGCTTAAGGGGGCCCCTCAATACGACAAGAGCCTGTTCTGGTTCGACGGTATATCAGATGAGTTCTTGGAAAGACTCTACGAAGCTTCGACGGCCTTGATCGCCGCTTCAGAGGGAGAAGGGTTCGGGCTACCGATTGTGGAAGCAATCAAGCATGGTAAACCGTTGATAGCCCGCGATATTCCGGTCTTTAGAGAAGTAGCGGGGGATGACGCCTTTTATTTCTCGGAGTCGAACCCCGACGACACGGCGAGACGCTTGAAGGAGTGGATTGCCCTCTATACACGTGGGAAGGTGCCCGAATCGAACGGAAGGCGAATTTACACATGGAAGGAGGCGACTGAAATTCTCATTGATCGCATATTTTCGTCAAAGCATTATTTGAATATATGTGCAGAAAAAGACGAAAATTATAAATTAACTTCCGATCATTGTGCATCGCAGACCGGTGCGGCAAGGTAGTTGGTATAGTTGTGGAGAGGTTTGAGGTCGAAGGTATGACCGACAGCCTCCCTCCCAAAGCAAAGTCATTGAAAAAGTGCTAAGGCTTGCGTTCACGGCCAAGCCCTAGGACCGATCGACATTCAGGCCATCCAGATCATGGCTGAGGCGAGGTGAACGAAGCCGAGGAAATGGATGGTGCGTCGATCATATCGAGTGGCGAAGCGTCGGAAGTGCTTGAGGCGGTTGAAGCACCGCTCGATACGATTACGCAGCCTGTAGGCCCTGGCATCGTGCGAGATGATGACCTTTCGGGTCGAATTGCAAGGAATGACCGCTTCTGCGCCCCTCTGAGCAATGAGGGCACGTAATACCAACGGTTATAGATACAGACCTGTGTGAGCCCACTTTCTGAGTCCGATCGACCGGATGGTGTCAGGCAGGGCGGCAAAATTATTCCAAGCGGAACAGGCGGCGTCGA
>NZ_JABEQH010000034.1 GCF_014174305.1 Gluconacetobacter johannae
CCACGGCGGCGCGCAGGCCGCGCGACAGGCCGCGCCCGGCGATGCCGGCCCCCGGCAGCACGAATTGCGGCCCGCCGGCGAACACGCCCTCGGTCCGTTCGCCGGCGCGGCGGTCGGTCATCAGCGCGATGGCGTGGCCGCGCGACGCCAGTTCCCGCGCCAGGGCCTCGGCGGGGATGAAATGGCCGCCGGTTCCCCCGGCGGCGATGACGATCGGGCGGCGGCCCGCCGCGATATCCGGGCGCGCGCTCATGCCGTGGCCCTTCGCGGGCCGGGCGCGGGCCTGGGCATCACGCGGCCGCGCGGAATCCGGCTTTCGCCTACGCGGTGGCGCGTCAGGGCCAGGACCATGCCGATGGTCAGCGCCACCGACATCGCCGACGACCCGCCGTAGGAAATGAACGGCAGGGTCATGCCCTTGGTCGGGATCAGATGCAGGGTGGAGCCCATGTTGACGAAGGCCTGGAGGCCGAAGCCGGTGATGAGCCCGGTCGAGGCCACCACGACGAACGGATCGTCCTCGCGCAGCAGTTTCAGCAGGGTCCGCACGACGATCAGGCAGAACACGCCGATGATGAACAGGCAGATCAGCATGCCGAATTCCTCGCCCGCGACGGCGAAGACGAAATCGGCGTGCGCGTCGGGCAGCAGGTCCTTCACCCGGCCCTCGCCAGGGCCGCGTCCCATCAGGCCGCCGTTGCCGAAGGCGCGCAATGCGGTGTCGATCTGGTAATGATCGCCGACATTGGGGTGCAGGAAGCGTTCCACGCGCGAGCGCACATGCGGAAACACCATGTAGGCGCCCAGGAACGCCGCGACCATGCAGCCGACGCCGGCGCCGACGAAGAACAGGTTCAGCCCGTCGATGAACAGCTGCGCCATGAAGACGGTGGTGATGACGCTGAGCATGCCGATGTCGGGCTGCGATTTCAGCAGCAGCAGGATGGCGGCGAACAGGCCCAGCGCGATGGGCAGGCCGGGGAGCAGGCGGCGCGCGCGGCGTTCGGTCAGCAGCCACGCGGTGACGACGGCGAAGCAGGGCTTGAGGAATTCCGACGGCTGGACCGACATCATCGGCAGGGCGATCCAGCGCCGCGCGCCCTTGATCTCCACCCCATGGACCAGGGTCAGCGCGGTGGCGGCGACGGCCAGGACGAACCCCATGGCCGCCAGCCGCCGGACCCCCCGGAGCGAGAGCAGGGACGTGCCCGTCACGATCAGGCCCGCCAGGGTCAGGAAGATCACCTGCTTCAGGATGAACATGTCGCGCGACGCGCCGATGCGGGTGGCGACCGCCGGGCTGGCCGCCAGCATCAGCACGTAGCCGAAGCCGATCAGCACGCCGACGCAGCACAGCGTCACCCGGTCGACATTGCGCCACCAGCGCGCGAGGTAGGACGTGTCGACGCGCGACATGCCGGCCATCATCCGGTCTCCCCTGTCAGATGCAGCTTGCGGACCAGGTCCGCGAAATGCTGGCCGCGATGCTCGAAACTTCGGAACTGGTCGAAGCTGGCGCAGGCCGGCGACAGCAGGACCGCCGGCACATGGCCCGCGCGCGCGGCGGCGAAGGCGTCGGGCACCGCGCGGTCCAGCGTGCCGGCGATGGTATGCGGCACGCCATGCGCGGCCAGCGTTTGGGCCAGCGCGGCGGCGTCCCGGCCGATCAGGAAGGCATGCGCGATGCGGGGGAAGAACGGGGCCAGGTCCTCGATCCCGCCGGCCTTGGCGGTGCCGCCGGCGATCCAGACCAGTCGGTCGTAGCATCCCAGCGCCCGCGACGCCGCGTCGGCGTTCGTCGCCTTGCTGTCGTCGATGAAGCGGACGCCGTCGATGGTGTCGATCAGTTTCTGCCGGTGCGCCAGGCCGGGAAAGCTGCCCAGGGCGGCGGCGATGCCTGCGCGCGGCGCGCCCAGCGACAGCGCCATGGCCACGGCGGCCGCCGCGTTTTCGGCATTATGCGCGCCGGGCAGGGACGGGGCCTCGGCCAGTGTCGCGATCGGGCCGGCGTCGTCGCGCAGCGTGCCGCCCGCGCCGGTCAGGTCGGCGGCCACGGCGCCGGACACGGTCATCGTCGGGATGCCCCGCGCCGCCAGTTCGTCGCGCAGCGCCGTTTCCGACACGTCGTCGATGCCGATCACCGCCAGGTCGTCCGGGGTCTGCCGGTCGAAGATATGCAGCTTGGCGCGCCTGTAGCCCTCCATGTCGCCATGGCGGTCCAGATGGTCCGGCGTCAGGTTCAGCAGGCATGCGGCGTCGAAGCGCAGGCTGTGCAGCCGTTCGAGCATGTAGGACGACATTTCCAGCACGTACACGCCGCTATCGGGCAGCAGCGGCAGCGACAGGGCGGCCGGGCCCAGGTTGCCGCCGGCCGCGACCGGGACGCCGCAGGCCAGCAGGATATGGGCCAGCAGCGCGGTGGTGGTGGATTTGCCGTTGGTGCCGGTGATCCCGGCGAAGCGCGCGCGCGACCCGGACCGGCGCACGGCCTGGAACAGCAGGTCCGCATCCGACAGGATCGGAATCCCGGCCTGGCGCGCCATCAGGGCGACGGGATGGGGCTGGGGCAGCGCATGCGCGATGCCGGGCGACAGCACCAGCGCGTCGAACCCGGCCAGCGTGTCGAACGGCGCCACCGCGACACCCGCGACATCGTCCACCGCCGCGCGGGCGGCCGGGCCGTCGTCCCAGGCCTGGACCTCGGCCCCCATCGCGGCCAGCGCGCGGACGGCGGGCGCACCGTTGCGCCCCAGGCCCAGCACCGCGAAGCGGCGTCTGGCGAACAGGTCGGGGGGGAAGGCGGTCATCGCAGTTTCAGCGTGGCCAGGCCACACAGCCCCAGGACGATGGAGACGATCCAGAACCGGATCACGATCTTGGGTTCCTGCCAGCCCTTCTTTTCGAAATGATGGTGCAGCGGCGCCATCAGGAACACCCGCCGCCCGGTGCGGCGGAACCAGAAGACCTGGATGATGACCGACAGGGTTTCGACCACGAACAGGCCGCCGACGATGCACAGCACCAGCTCGTGCTTCACCGCGACCGCCACCGCGCCCAGCGCGCCGCCCAGCGAGAGCGAGCCGGTGTCGCCCATGAACACGGCGGCCGGCGGCGCGTTGAACCACAGGAAGCCCAGCCCGGCCCCCACCAGGGCCGAGCAGAAGACGCACAATTCCCCCGTCCCCGGCACGGCGTGCAGTTGCAGGTAATCGGCGAAGACGTGGTTGCCGACCAGGTAGGCGATCAGCGCGAACACCAGGGCGGCGATCACCACCGGCACGATCGCCAGCCCGTCCAGCCCGTCGGTGAAATTGACCGCGTTGCCGAAGCCCGTGATCGTAATCATCGCGAACAGCGGGAAGGCGAAGCCCAGCGGCAGCAGCCAGTCCTTCATGAACGGGAAGGCCAGATGGTTGGCCAGGTCGGCGGGCATCAGGCCTTGCAGCCAGAATCCGCCGACCAGCGACGCCGCGAATTCGCAGCCCAGGCGCATCCGCTTGGACACGCCCGCCGTGTTGCGGCGCGACAGCTTCAGGTAGTCGTCGGCGAACCCCACCGCGCCGAAGCACAGCGTGACCAGCAGCACCGCCCAGACATAGCCGTTCGTCAGGTCGGCCCACAGCAGGGTCGAGCCGAACAGGGCGGCCAGGATCAGCACGCCGCCCATGGTGGGGGTGCCGGCCTTTTCCAGGATATGCCGTTCCGGCCCCAGGGCGCGGATCGGCTGGCCCTCGCGCTGGATCCGGCGCAGTTGCGCGATCAGCGGGTTGCCCAGCACCAGAGCGATCAGCAGCGCCGTCAGGCACGCCGACCCGGCGCGAAAGGTGATGTAGCGGAACAGGTTCAGGATGGAGACGTGGGCCGCGGCGTGATGCTGGATCAGGTTGTACAGCATCAGGCCGCGCCCCGCGCCGAAAGGACGGCGACGACGTCGCGCATGCGGCTGCCGAAGCTGCCCTTGACCAGGACGACGTCGTCCTGGCCGAGCGCGTCGCGCACCAGCGGCGCGAGCGTCGCCGCATCGGGCGCCCATGCGCCACGGCGGGAGGGAGGGGTCAGGTCAAACAGATATTTCATATTGGGGCCGGCGCAGAAAACGAGGTCCGCGTTGTCAAGGAGGGCGGGAAGGAGGGATTCATGTTCGGCGCGGGCGAAGGCGCCGAGTTCGCGGATGTCGCCCAGCACCGCCACCCGCCGTGCGGCGGGCAGCAGGCCCAGCACTGCGAGCGAGGCGCGGATGGACAGGGTGGAGGCATTGTAGCTTTCATCCAGCAGGGCGGCCCGGCCGTCGAGGATCGGCGTCAGTGCGCCGCGCCCCGATCCGGGCCGGAAATCGGCCAGCGCCGTGGCGGCGCGGGCGACATCCGTGCCTAGCGCGGCCACGGCCGCCAGGGCCGTCGCGGCATTGCGCGCCAGGTGCCGCCCCGGCGCGTTCAGGCGGACCGGCGTCGGCCGTCCGCCAATGGTGACGGTGAAATCGCTGCCGTCGGCGGCCAGCCGCAGGCCGGACAGGTGCGCGGTGCTGCCCGGTTGCGCGCCGCTGGTCCACAGGCGCGCGCCGGCCCGTGCCGCCCGTTCGGCGAAGACGGGCAGGCCGGTCGCGTCGTCGGGGACGATGGCCGTGCCGCCGGGCGGCAGCGCGGCGATCAGCTCGGATTTTTCCAGCGCGATGGCGTCCAGGCTGCCCATATGGCCCAGGTGCGCCCCGGCGATGGTGGTGACGATCGCGACGTCGGGCCGGATCAGGGCGGCCAGCGGGGCGATTTCGCCCGGATGGTTCATCCCGGCCTCGGCCACGCAGAACATCGCGTCGGCCGGCAGCCGCGCCAGGGTCAGCGGGACGCCCCAATGGTTGTTGTAGGACGCGACCGCGCCATGGGTCGGGCCGATGGCCGCCAGCGCCAGGCGCAGCATGTCCTTGGTCGTGGTCTTGCCCACGCTGCCGGTGACGGCGACCATGCGCCCGCCGAAGCGTGCGCGGGCAAAGCGGCCCAGGTCGTGCAGGGCGGTCATCGTGTCGGCGACGCGCAGCAGGCGCGGATCGTCGATGCCGGTCGCGGCATGCACCAGCGCGGCGGCGGCCCCCTTGTCCAGCGCCGCGCGGACATGGGCGTGGCCGTCGCCGGCCTCGCCGACCAGGGCGATGAACAGGTCGCCCGGCGCCAGGGTGCGGGTGTCGATCGACACCCCGGTTACGGCGACGGGGCCGTCGCCTGCGAACGTGCCGCCTGTCGCGGCCTGCAACGTATCGCGGGTCCACAAGACGGTCATGCCGGCGCGCCCGCCAGCCGGCGGATGACCGACACGTCGTCGAACGGCAGGGTCGTGGCCCCGATGGTCTGGCCCTGTTCGTGCCCCTTGCCGGCGACCACCAGCACGTCGCCGGCGCGCAGCATGGACAGGCCCTCGGCGATGGCGCGGGCGCGGTCGCCGATGTCCAGGGCGCCGGGCGCGCCGGCCAGGACCTCGCCTCGGATGGAGGCCGGGTCTTCGGTGCGGGGGTTGTCGTCGGTCACGATGGCGATGTCGGCGCGGCGCGTCGCTTCCTGGCCCATCAGGGGGCGCTTGCCGCGATCGCGGTCCCCGCCGGCGCCGAAGACGGCGATCAGCCGGCCCGTCGCGTGCGGCCGCAGCGCGTCCAGCAGCCGCGCCAGCGCATCCGGCGTGTGGGCGTAATCGACATAGGCGGCCGCCCCGTTCGGCAGCAGGACGGCGCGCTCCATCCGGCCGCGCACGCCGGTCAGGGCCGGCAGCGCATCCATCGCGCGCGCCAGCCCCTCGGCCCCCGGCGCGGCCAGGGCGGCGGCCAGCAGCACGTTGTCGGCCTGGAACCGGCCGGGCAGGGCCAGGACGATGTCGCGCGCACGACCGCCCACCGCGACCCGCAGGCGCTGGCCTTCCGGCAGGGGGGTGCTGTCGAGCAGGCGGATCGCATCGCCGGCTTCGCCGACCAGGCGCAGCTCCAGCCGGCGGCGGGTGGCGATGTCGCGCAGTGCGTCCAGGGTCGCGCCGTCCATGTCCGCGTTGGCGGCGGCCAGCGCGCCTTCGGGCAGCAGCGTGTCGAACAGGCGCAGCTTGGCCGTGCGGTAGGCCGCCAGCGTGCCGTGATAGTCCAGATGGTCGCGCGTCAGGTTGGTGAAGCCGGCGGCCGCCAGGCGCAGCCCGTCCAGGCGACACTGTTCCAGCCCGTGCGACGAGGCCTCGATCGCGACGTCGGTGACGCCGCCCTGCGCCATCGCAGCCAGGGCGGTGGCCAGCCCGACACTGTCCGGCGTGGTCAGCGCCGGGCCGCAATCGGGCAGGGGAATCCCGGCGATCAGGCCCAGCGTGCCGATGCTGGCGGCCTGGCGCGCCTGCTGCGTCCAGATCTGGCGCAGGAAATCGACGGTGCTGGTCTTGCCGTTGGTGCCGGTGACGGCGACGACATGCGCCGGCTGCGCCCCGGCGAACGACGCCGCCAGCCGCGCCAGGGCCTGGCGCGGGTCGTCCACCCGGACCAGGGGGCGGGCCGGCACGTCCGTCGGCCAGACGGTGTCGTGCGGGGCGACGATCGCGGCGGCCCCGGCGGCGACGGCCGCGGGGATGAAGGCGCGCCCGTCGGTGCGGGTGCCGGGAATGGCGACGAACAGCGTGCCCGGCCCGACGCGGCGGCTGTCGGCGGTGACGCCCGCAATCGCCAGGTCGGCCACGCCGGCCGGGGCCGCACTGGACAGGCCCGAATCGGCCAGCAACCGCAGCAGACGGGTCATCCGCGCGACTCCGCGGCCTCGGCCGGGGTTGCGCGGGCGGGGCGCTCGGCCCCCGCGGTGTGCAGGCGCGCATGCGGCGGGGCGTCGGCCACCGTCAGGTCGCCGTGGCGGCGGCCTTTCTTCTCGGGCTTCGGCTGGTTGCGCGGATCGCCCGGATCGTTGCCCGGCCCCAGCGCGCGATAGCCGCGCGGCACCGCCGGTTGCATCGGGATGGCCAGCGCGTCGTCTACGGCCTGCGCGTTGGCCGTATCGGGGAACAGGCCCAGCATCGGGCCGATGCGCGTCACGATCTTCGACACGGTGGGCGCGGCGTTCCATGCCGCCGTGGTCCAGCCATGGGTCTGCGGCGTGGCCTTGGGGCTGTCGAGCATGACATAGACCGCGTAATGCGGTGCATTCATCGGGAAAATTCCAGTAAAGGCCGCGATGTTGACATGTTTCAGGTAGCCGCCGTGCGGGCCGATCTTCTCGGCGGTGCCGGTCTTGCCGCCGACGAAATAACCGGGGGATTCGGCCGTCTTGCCGGTGCCCTTGGTCACGTCCAGGCGCAGGATGCGGCGCAGCAGCGCCGACGTCTCGGGCGAGATCACGCGGCGGCCTTCGGGCGTGGGCTCGGCGTCCGCGGCGGCATCCGGCGCGGCGGCCGACGGGGCAGCCGGCGGGGCAGCCTGCGTGCCGAGGCTCGCCAGGGTGGCCTGCGGGGCGCCGTCGGCCGGCGCCGCGTCGCGTGACAGCAGGGTCGGGCGGACCAGGATGCCGCCGTTCACCGTCGCGGCGGTGCCGCGCACGATCGCCAGCGGCGGCTCGGCCACGCCATGGCCGAACGCCACCGTCATGACCGTGGCGATGCCCCAGTTCCGCAGGGCGGGAACGATGGGATGGGCCGATTCCGGAAGTTCGATCGGCACCGGCGCGAAGAACCCCATGGCGCGCAGCCAGTCCTGTTGCCGCTGGGCGCCGACATCCAGCGCGATATGCGCCGCTGCCGGGTTGGACGAATAGGCCATCACCTCGGTCAGCGACAGCCACGGCGCGAAATGGTCGGACTTCATGTCCGAGATGGTGAAGCGGCCGATATGGATGGGCACGCTGGAAAACCGGTCCCAGATATGGGCGACGCCCAGTTGCAGGGCCATCGCGGCGGTCTGGAGCTTGAAGGTCGAACCGGGCTCGTACATGCCGGTGACGGCGCGGTTGAAGCGCGCGTCGGGGTCGGCGCGGCCGAAATCGTTGGCGTCGTAGTCCGGCAGGCTGACCATGGCGACGATTTCGCCGGTGTTGACGTCCATCACGATGGCGCTGGCGCCGATGGCCTGGAACATGTCCTTGGCCGCCGCCAGTTCGTCGCGCACCACGGCCTCGATCCGCACGTCCAGCGACAGGCGCAGCGGCGTGCGGTCGCCGTCCAGGCGCTTGTCCAGGAAACGCTCCACCCCGGCGACGCCGTGATCGTCGATATCGACCGCGCCCAGGATATGGGCCGCCACCTTGCCCAGCGGATAATGACGCCGCTCGCCGGGTTCGAAATAGATTCCGGGAATGCCCAGATTATTGATCGCGACTTCCTGCATCGGCGTGATGTCGCGCGCCAGGTAGATGAACTGCCTTTTTGTGGACAGGCGGCGGATGGTCTCGGCCACGTCCAGCGCGGGCAGGACGGTCTTGAGCTTGCGGGCCGCGTCCTCGGGTTCGATCATTTCCTGGGGGTTGGCGTAGACCTGGGCCACCGGCAGCGAAATGGCCAGGACCTGCCCGTTGCGATCGACGATCGAGGCGCGATGGACCTGCGGCAGCGCGAAATCGCCCGCCATCATGCCCTTGGGGTCGCTTTTGGGGATGTCGGGGACCTGCGGGGCGATCTGCCGCCGTTCGGGCGCCATCGGCATGAGGACGGTGGCGACCGCCAGCTTCAGCGCCACGGCGCCGAACAGCACGCAGAAACCGGCGGACACGCCCAGCAGGCGCGCCTGCGTCCTCTCACGCGCGGTGCGGGTACGCAGGTCGTCGCCGGTGACCCGCACGTCCATCCGCGGGGGGCGGGAGGGCCCGTTCCGCCTGGTGTCTGGTGTGTCGGTCGGGCCGTTTATCATGTTGCCTGCGCGGTTTGCGTTAGGTCATCAGTTGCTGACGGGAACGGGGGGTGGAAGGGCGCCTGAACGAGTGAAGCCCAGCGAGGACCCCATGCCATACCCCCTTGCCTCCTGATACGGGGCCGGGGGGGCGGCCGGTCGCCAGGCCGCCACGGCGATCGGCGCCGGATGCGGATGATAGGCCGCCATCCGGGTGACCGGGGCGGCGGCAGGCGGTAGCACGGGGCGCTGGGCACGGGCAACGGTAAGGGCGGCACGGTGGTCGCTGTTATGCGTCAAATCGGGCGAAATGGCGGCGGGCCGGGCCGGATGGGGCGCGGGGCGCAACGCGACCTCCTGCACCGGGGACGACGCGGCCTCGGCCATCATGACCGGGCGCTCGGGCCGGGCCGGACGCGCGGCGGCGGCCACGCGGACGGG
>NZ_JABEQH010000035.1:0-2500 GCF_014174305.1 Gluconacetobacter johannae
TGGTTGCGGGGATAGGATTTGAACCTATGACCTTCAGGTTATGAGCCTGACGAGCTACCGGGCTGCTCCACCCCGCGGTGGTAAAGGTGGACTGGAAGACCTGGCGGCGACCGACTTTCCCGCGTCTTGAGACGCAGTATCATAGGCGCTGGGGCGTTTCACGGCCGAGTTCGAGATGGGATCGGGTGGATCAATCCCCGCCATGGCCACCAGGTCGTCCAGTCCACCCTGAGTGAGGGGTGTCGTGGGCGTGAGAGGTTGGTGCGTTGTGTGAGTGTGAGAGAATGGAGTGTGGATGATTGCTGTGCATGTGTGTTGCCCTGGCTTTATGGGCCTGGGCGGTGTGAGTGAGCCTATTGGGCGATTAGGACCAGTTAGCTGCACGCATTACTGCGCTTCCACACCTGGCCTATCGACGTGATGGTCTATCACGGCCCTTGGGGAGACCTGGTTTTGAGGTGGGTTTCTCGCTTAGATGCTTTCAGCGATTATCCCGTCCAGACTTAGCTACCCGGCGGTGCCGCTGGCGCGACAACCGGTGCACCAGAGGTCTGTTCATCCCGGTCCTCTCGTACTAGGGACAAATCCTCTCAAGTCTCCAACACCCACGGCAGATAGGGACCGAACTGTCTCACGACGTTCTAAACCCAGCTCACGTACCACTTTAATCGGCGAACAGCCGAACCCTTGGGACCTGCTCCAGCCCCAGGATGTGATGAGCCGACATCGAGGTGCCAAACCTCCCCGTCGATGTGGACTCTTGGGGGAGATCAGCCTGTTATCCCTAGAGTACCTTTTATCCGTTGAGCGATGGCCCTTCCACGCGGGACCACCGGATCACTATGGCCGACTTTCGTCTCTGATCGAGCTGTCACTCTCACAGTCAGGCGGGCTTATGCCATTGCACTCAACAGTCGATGTCCGACCGACCTGAGCCCACCATCGCGCGCCTCCGTTACACTTTGGGAGGCGACCGCCCCAGTCAAACTGCCCACCATGCAGGGTCCCGGACCAGGCTTACTGGTCTCGGTTAGACATCAGAAACAGTCAGGGTGGTATTTCAAGGATGGCTCCACCGGAACTGGCGCCCCGGTTTCAAAGCCTCCCACCTATCCTACACAGAATGTCTCTGATGCCACTGCAAAGCTGCAGTAAAGGTTCATAGGGTCTTTCCGTCTGACCGCGGGTACCCCGCATCTTCACGGGGAATTCAATTTCGCTGAGCCGATGCTGGAGACAGCGGGGAAGTCGTTACGCCATTCGTGCAGGTCGGAACTTACCCGACAAGGAATTTCGCTACCTTAGGACCGTTATAGTTACGGCCGCCGTTTACCGGGGCTTCAATTCAGTGCTTGCACACCTCCTCTTAACCTTCCGGCACCGGGCAGGCGTCAGGCCGTATACGTCGTCTCTCGACTTCGCACAGCCCTGTGTTTTTACTAAACAGTCGCTACCCCCTGGTCTGTGCCACCTGCCAATGGTTGCCCACTGACAGGTCTCGCTTATCCCGAAGTTACGCGAGTAATTTGCCTAGTTCCTTCAGCATCGTTCTCTCAAGCGCCTTGGTATTCTCTACCAGTCCACCTGTGTCGGTTTCGGGTACGGTCTATATGCCAGAGCTATTTCCTGGAATGCGCCAAAAGCCGGATCAATCCGTTAAGACCCGACAACATATTGCATTCGTCACTTCTGGCAGGCCCGGGAATATTCACCCGGTTTCCATCGACTACGGCTTTCGCCCTCGCCTTAGGGGCCGGCTCACCCTGCGCGGATTAACCTTGCGCAGGAACCCTTGGACTTTCGGCGACAGTGTTTCTCGCACTGTTTGTCGCTACTCATGTCAGCATTCGCACTTCCGATATCTCCAGAGAGGGTCACCCCGTCTCCTTCACAGACCTACGGAACGCTCCGCTACCGCGCACACAATGTGTGCACCCACAGCTTCGGCACGTGGCTTGAGCCCCGTTACATTTTCGGCGCAGGGTTTCTATTAGACCAGTGAGCTATTACGCTTTCTTTAAAGGATGGCTGCTTCTAAGCCAACCTCCTGGTTGTTTTGGAATCCCCACATCCTTTCCCACTTAGCCACGATTTGGGGGCCTTAGCTGGTGGTCTGGGCTGTTTCCCTCTCGACGATGGACCTTAGCACCCACCGTCTGTCTGCCAGGCTAAACTTCCGGGTATTCGGAGTTTGGTTAGGTTTGGTAAGGCTTTGGGCCCCCCTAGCCCATCCAGTGCTCTACCCCCCGGGGTCAACACCTGACGATCTACCTCAATAGATTTCGCGGAGAACCAGCTATCTCCGAGTTTGATTGGCCTTTCACCCCTAGCCACAGCTCATCCCCGACTTTTTCAACAGGCGTGGGTTCGGCCCTCCAGTGCGTGTTACCGCACCTTCAGCCTGGCCATGGCTAGATCACTCGGTTTCGGGTCTTCTGCCAGCAACTCGTCGCCCTATTCAGACTCGCTTTCGCTTCGCCTACACCTAACGGCTTAAGCT
>NZ_JABEQH010000036.1 GCF_014174305.1 Gluconacetobacter johannae
TAGCTTCACCGCCCTCGTCATCAGCCAGATCCTCCCCCATCAAGAGAATCAGAGCCCGAGCCATTCGTCACTTCACACACGAGTCAGTGGCCACGTCCTTTGGTATTAGCCTGTTTTTACCTTGAGAGCCGCTCCAGCGGCCTCGGAAATGGCTGCCATGATTTGGAGCCTGGCCATCTTTTCGGGAATTTCGAGCAAAGGAATACCGGCCTTCTGCAAGGCTAGACGCTTCACCGCCATGCGGTCATCAGCATCGCCGGACAGGTCATGGCCCGTACCATTATATTCGATCACCAGCACTGGCAGCCCATAGCGATCAATCAGCAGGAAATCCACACGCTTGCCGCTATAGGAACTGAAAGCCTGCTTCTGGCGCGGATCTTCCGGGTCGTAAGTCGTTTTGATGAACCCACCCATCGAAACCTCGAAGGCGAAACGCCAGTCGGGCTGATACGTCCTGATCCACTCGTCGAGCGCGTAGAGCACCTGCACAGCCTCTTTGTTGACAGGACGAACGGCCCGCAAACTGCACTGACTGATGAAGTGTAACTGGTTTTGCGTGTTGGACAGGTCATTGTCCTGAAAATATTGCCGCCGACGCTCTGCGTCCTTCTTCTGGTCGGCAGCCTGTGTTTCCAGCGAGGCAATCCGGCGGCGTAACGACGAAAGCTCTGTATCGCGTCCCGCGATCTGACGATCCAGACTCTGAAGCCGCGTGTTCCTATCAGCAATCTGCTGCCCGGCCTGTGCCAGATCGGCCGTCGCACGACGCCCCCGTATATAGAATCCAATGGCATACCCAATCGCCAGAAGAATGATCACCTTTTCCACTTCCGCCATGCCTCCCTTTTCTGCGCGATCACCGCCGATTACCGCATGGGGCGCCGCATGGTCTTCTCAAATCCCCTTGTCCTGTCCTTCATCGTTCCTGTCGCCCCATGACCCGGAAGGTGGACAGGATGGCACGCAAACCCGACAGGATCAGGATCGAGGTATTCGGCCCCGCCGAGGTTGCGGAAACGGCCGAGGAGGCGTTCCGCCCGTCTGATGAAGCCATCCGGTCCCTCGCCCGCCTGATCGGGCGGCAGATGGCCCGCGAGCAGTTCGAGCGTGCCCGCGCGCTGGAGCGGAAACAGGCTCGACAGAACCGATCCGGTCCTATGCGGTAGCCTCCCCTTCCCGGCAGTATTGCCCCCGCCGGCGAACGACCCTTCGCCGGGGAAACGTGCATTTTTCTTGTGACCATTATGGTCCCGTGATATAAGGTCAGTCAATGAGGATCATCGCCCGTCGCACGCTGAGAGAGTTCGTCGACAGTCTGGCGGGCCAGAAGGATCAGCCTGCCGTCAAGGCCGCGCTGGACGCCTGGTTCGCCGAAGTCGGCAAGGCTGGCT
This sequence comes from Gluconacetobacter johannae, assembly GCF_014174305.1. Lineage (GTDB taxonomy): Bacteria > Pseudomonadota > Alphaproteobacteria > Acetobacterales > Acetobacteraceae > Gluconacetobacter > Gluconacetobacter johannae. The sequence continues at coordinate 1,395 of NZ_JABEQH010000036.1, forward strand.
GGACGAGCACCGCCGATGTGAAGCAGCTCTATGCCACGGCCAGCATCGTCAGCGCCGAGCGGATCGTCTTCAACATCAAGGGAAACGCCTATCGCCTGGTCGTGGCGGTCGATTTCGAGAAAAGCATCGTCTGGATCAAATGGATCGGCACGCACAAGGCGTATGACAGGATCGACGTGACGGAGGTGGAGCATGACGGCTGACCTGAAACCCATCCGCAAGGAGGCGGATTACGACGCAGCGCTGGAAGAAGTCGGGCGGCTGTGGGGTGCCAAAAGCGGCACGCCGGACGGCGACAGGCTCGACGTTCTGGCCACCCTGATCGACGCCTATGAGGCGAAACACCATCCGATCGACCCGCCCGACCCGGTCGAGGCGATCCGCTTCCGCATGGAGCAGCAGGGCCTCACCCGCAAGGATCTGGAGCCGATGATCGGCCCGCGTAACCGGGTGGCGGACGTGCTGAACCGCAAGCGCGGCCTGTCGATCGACATGATCCGCCAGTTGCATGACGGCCTCGGCATCTCGGCCGAGGTGCTGATCCGACCGAGCCGGATGGACAAGGTCGCCTGATAAGGAACATCCCCATGACCCGCGTCGCCCTGTATGCCCGCTACTCGTCCGACAACCAGCGCGACGCCTCGATCGAGGACCAGTTCCGCATCTGCCGCGAACACGCAAAGCGCGAGAAATGGAAAATCGTCGGTGCTTACAAGGACGCGGGCATCTCTGGCGCGAGCATGATCCTGCGTCCCGGTATCCAGACCCTGTTGCAGGATGCCCAGGCCGGACGGTACGATATCGTGCTGGCCGAGGCGCTGGATCGCATCTCGCGCGATCAGGCCGATGTCGCCACCCTGTTCAAGCACCTGAAATTCGCTGGCGTGCCGATCGTTACCCTGGCCGAAGGCGAGATCAGCGAACTGCATGTGGGCCTCAAGGGCACGATGAACGCCCTGTTTCTGAAAGATCTCGCGGCCAAGACCCATCGCGGCCTGCGTGGCCGGGTCGAGGACGGCAAGTCCGGCGGCGGGTTGTGCTATGGCTATCGCGTGGTCCTGCAGTTCGACGCAAAGGGCGAACAGATCCGGGGCGACCGCGAGATCGACGCGCATCAGGCGGAGATCATCCGCCGCATCTTCCGTGACTTCGCCGCCGGCATTGGGCCACGCGCCATTGCCAAAGCCCTCAACGACCAAGGCATCTCCGGCCCCGAGGGCAAACTGTGGAGTGACACCACCATCCGGGGCCATGTGAAGCGCGGCACCGGCATCATCAACAACGAACTCTATATCGGCCGCCTGGTCTGGAACCGGCAGCGGTACGTCAAAAATCCGTCCACCGGCAAGCGCGTTTCGCGCCTGAACCCGGAATCAGAATGGGTCATCACAGACGTGCCCGACCTGCGGATCGTCGATGACGCGCTCTGGCAGGCAACAAAAGCCCGCCAGAGCATCATCGCAGAGAAATACATCAACGTCACCGAGGCCGTGCGGGCACATCACAAGCGGAACCGACTCAACGGCACGCGCCGGCCGAAATCCCTGCTGTCAGGCCTGCTGTTCTGCGGCCTGTGCGGTGGCCCCTACGCTCTGCGCGGTTCCGACCGTTTCGCCTGCTCTAGCCATGTGACGAATGGTTCCTGCACCAACAGCCGGACGATCCCCCGCCCCGATCTGGAGCGCCGAGTGCTCTCCGGTCTCAAGGACCGAATGATGGCGCCGGAAATCGCGACCGAGGCCATGCGCGCCTATGCCGAGGAGACCAACCGTCTGAATCGCGAACGTCGGTCCAACGCCGATGTCTGGCAGGTGGAACAGGTGAAGGTCGAAAAGCAGATCCGGGGCATCATCGAAGCCATCAAGGAAGGGATGTTCCATCCCAGCATGAAAGCAGAGATGGATACGCTCGAAGCCCGCAAGACCGAGCTGGCAACGCTGCTGTCCGACGTTCCTGATGACGTGCCTGACCTGCTGCCGAGTGCCTCGGCGATCTACGCCCGCAAGGTCAGCTGCCTGACCGACGCCCTCAACCACCCCGAGGAACGGCTGGAAGCTGCCGAGGCACTGCGGGCGCTGATCGAGAAGGTCGTGCTCACTCCCGGCCCGAACCGGGGCGAGATCGACGCGATGCTGTATGGGGAACAGGGGGACGATCCTGACCTGGATCGAGCGGCAAGCCATTGGAAATGGTTCAAAACACGAACACTCCCGGAGCGTTGCTCACGGGAGTGTCGGTAT
>NZ_JABEQH010000037.1 GCF_014174305.1 Gluconacetobacter johannae
CAACGCCGGGTCGGCGGTGGGCGCCAACGGCCGCGCCGGCATGGCCATGGCCACCACGCAGATCGCCACCGCCGCCGCGGGGCTGGGCTGGATGGTCGCGGAATGGATCCGTGCGGGCAAGCCCACGGTGCTGGGCATCATCTCCGGCGCGGTCGCCGGCCTGGTCGCCATCACCCCGGCGGCGGGCTTCGTGCTGCCCGGCGGCGCGCTGGTCCTGGGCCTGGTCGCCGGCGTCGTGTGCTACTGGGCCGCCACCTCGCTCAAGCACCTGCTGGGCTATGACGACAGCCTCGACGCCTTCGGCGTGCACGGCATCGGCGGCATCATCGGCGCGCTGCTGACCGGCGTGCTGGCCTACGGCCCGCTGTCGGCCACCGACGCCAACCCCTCGGGCGTCGTGGGCTCGTTCGCCCAGCTCGTCATCCAGGCCAAGGCCGTCGGCATCACCATCGTCTGGTGCGCCGTCGCCACCTTCGTCCTGCTCAAGATCGTGGACCTGACCATCGGCCTGCGCGTCACCCAGGACCAGGAGGTCGAAGGCCTCGACATGGTCCTGCACGACGAACGCATCAGCTGACCGATCGCCCAGCTACGTCCAATCCTGCATATTCCGGGGAGACGAGTCGCATCGTCTCCCCCAAGACGGAGGAAATAAAGCGTGCCGGCCTACCGCATCATGTATAAAAAAACAGGCTGCCTCGCCCTCTTTCTGGTCGCCGGCTGTCTGCTGCTTCCGCCTGAAGGTCTCGCCCAGGTGGCGGTGTTCGGCAAGTCCGACAAGTCCGGCATGGGGGAATGGCTCAGCGGCGTGACCCTGGTGGGACAGATCGAAGGCGGCATCATGGCCAACCCCGCCCGCCCCGACAACGGCATCAATTTCGGCAACTTCCTTGCCGACCACGCCAACCAGGTCCAGCTCAACCAGCTTGAATTCACGCTTGCCAGGGCCATCGACCCCAGCAAGAACGCATACCAGATCGGATTCACGCTGGAAGGGCTCTACGGGTCCGACGCGCGGTACTACCATCTGCTGGGCATTTCCGACCGCGCGATCTCGGACCGCTATCAGCTCATTCCGGCGCAGGCGCATATCGACGTGCATCTGCCCTGGCTGACCAGCGGCGGCCTGGACATGCAGGCCGGCATCCTGCAGGCCCCGATGGGTGTCGAAACCCTCGATCCGACGACGCGGCCGTTCTACACGCTGGCCTACACGTCCGAATATTCCGTGCCCTTCCAGCATGTCGGCGCGATGTTCAAATGGCACGTCAACACGACCGTCGACGTCACGTTCGGCGTCGATACCGGCAACCAGACCACCTTCGGCAACAGCGACAACAACCACGAGGCCGCGGGCTATTTCGGCTTCAACCTGAACGGCCTGGCGGGCGGCAAGCTCAACATCATCGAACTCAGCCGGGTCGGTCCGGAAAACGCCATCGCCGTGCTGGGCGCGCGGGCCGACAGCCAGATGCGGTACTGGAACGACATCAACGCCGCCTACCAGGTCAACGACAAGCTGTCGGTGACGGGCGAATTCAACTATCTCCACGATGACGGGATCCGGGCCGACACCTACAGCTTCGTCAGCTTCCTCAGCTACAAGGTCACGCCGTCGCTCACCTTCAACTACCGGGGTGAGATCTATCGCGACAACACCGGTCAGTTCGTCGTCAGCTTCCTCAGCAACACCGCCTATATGGGGGCCATCGCCGGGGCCACCGTTCCCGCGGAATTCGCCCCGCCCACCACCTATGGCGCGCTGAGCCTGGGCGTGACCTACAAGCCCGACCTGGGCCACGGCGTCCGGGTGTTCGAACTCCGCCCCGAAATCCGGTTCGACCGTTCGCTCAACGGCACCACCCCCTTCAACGACGGCCGCAATACCGGCATGTTCACCTTCGGCATGGACGGCGTCCTGGGATTCTGACCTGCGCGGGGCGGGAGGCCGCCCCCGCACTGCCGATTCGGCCAGGATCGGGAGAGTGGGGAAGGGGGCGGCCGGCGTCGTCGCGGCCTCCGACGCCTCGACAACGGCGCGAGAGTTTCGTAACCGTTTTCCGGCCGCACCGTACGGCTTCACAATAGGCAGGCATCCGAGAATGGCGAAAAAAGCCCCGACCCCGGCCCCAGCGGCCCCCCCTTCCCCTGACGCGGCGTCTGTCGCGAAGGTGTTCAGCCTGATCCAGGAACATTCGGTGGAACTGGTGGAC
>NZ_JABEQH010000038.1 GCF_014174305.1 Gluconacetobacter johannae
TTGCTGGACCGGGTGGCCTATCCGGCGGACCTGCGGAACCTGTCGGTGGAGCAGCTGAAGCAGCTGGCCGAGGAACTGCGGGCCGAGACGGTGGACGCGGTCTCGACGACGGGCGGCCATCTGGGCGCGTCGCTGGGCGTGGTGGAGCTGACGGTGGCGCTGCACGCGGTGTTCGACACCCCGGCCGACCGGGTGATCTGGGATGTCGGCCACCAGGCCTACCCGCACAAGATCCTGACCGGCCGGCGCGATCGCATCCGCACCCTGCGCCAGCCCGGCGGCCTGTCGGGCTTCACCCGCCGCAGCGAGAGCGAATACGACCCGTTCGGCGCCGCCCATTCCTCGACCTCGATCTCGGCCGGGCTGGGCATGGCCGTCGCCCACCACCTGCGCGCCGAACACGACCCCTCGTACCGCGAACGCAACGTCATCGCCGTCATCGGCGACGGCTCGATCTCGGCCGGCATGGCCTACGAGGCGATGAACAACGCCTCGGTCGCCGGCCCCGGCGCCTCGCGCCTGATCGTGGTGCTGAACGACAACGAGATGTCGATCGCCCCCCCGGTCGGCGCGATGTCGAACTACCTGTCGCGGCTGATGTCCTCGCGCCAGTTCCTGGGCCTGCGCGACCTGGCCGGCAAGGTCGCCCGCCGCCTGCCCGAACGGCTGGAGCGCACCGCCAAGAAGGCCGAGGAATATGCCCGCGGCATGATTACCGGCGGCACCCTGTTCGAGGAGCTGGGCTTCTACTACGTCGGCCCCGTCGACGGGCACGACATGACCCAGCTGGTGCCCATCCTGCGTAACCTGCGCGACGCCGACGACAAGGGCCCGATCCTGCTGCATGTCATCACCGAGAAGGGACGCGGCTACCGCCCGGCCGAATCGGCGGGGGACAAGTATCACGCCGTCGCCAGGTTCAACGTCGTCACCGGCGAGCAGAAGAAGGCCCCCCCGGGCCCGCCAAGCTACACCTCGGTCTTCAGCCGCGAACTGGTGCGCCGGGCGAAGCTGGACGACGCTATCGTCGCGGTCACCGCGGCCATGCCCTCGGGCACCGGGCTGGACGCTTTCGCCCGCGCCTGCCCCGACCGCTTCTTCGATGTCGGCATCGCCGAACAGCATGCCGTGACCTTCGCCGCCGGCATGGCGACCGAAGGGCTGCGGCCGTTCTGCGCCATCTATTCCACCTTCCTGCAGCGCGCCTACGACCAGGTGATGCATGACGTGGTGCTGCAGAACCTGCCGGTGCGCTTCGCCATCGACCGCGCCGGCCTGGTCGGCGCCGACGGCGCCACCCATGCGGGGTCGTTCGACATCAACTACCTGGGCTGCCTGCCGGGCATGACCATCATGGCCCCCAGCGACGAGCTGGAACTGCTGCACATGACCGCCACGGCCTGCGCCTTCGACGCCGGGCCGATCGCGCTGCGCTATCCGCGCGGCAACGGGCTGGGCCTGGCCCTGCCCGAGGAAGGCACGGTGCTGGAGATCGGGCGCGGCCGCATGGTGCGCGAAATGGGCCGCCAGGCCGGACGCGAAAAGGGCGGGATCGCCATCCTGTCGCTGGGCGCCCGCCTGGCCGAGGTCCTGAAGGCCGCCGACATGCTGGCCGCAGGGGGCCTGCCCCCCACCGTGGCCGACGCCCGCTTCGCCAAGCCGCTGGACACCGCGCTGATCGAACAGCTCGCCCGCAACCACGCCGTGCTGCTGACCGTCGAGGACGGCGCCGAGGGCGGGTTCGGCGCCTATGTCATGCACCATCTGGCCCGCACCGGCCTGCTCGACACCGTCCGCTTCCGCCCCATGACCCTGCCCGACCGCTTCATCGACCACAACACCCAGGACGCCCAGTATCACGAGGCCGGACTCGACGCCGCCGCCATCGCCCATACCGCGCTTCACGCCCTGGG
>NZ_JABEQH010000039.1 GCF_014174305.1 Gluconacetobacter johannae
GCCAGCTGCGTCCAGTCGTCATACGCCGAACCCGCATACTGGTAGATCGCCACCGGCAGGCTGGCCATCGGCGCCCCCAGGTCCAGCGACCAGTTCATGTTCCCCAGCGAGGTGAACAGCAGCGGCGCCGTTTCCCCCGACACCCGCGCCACCGCCAGCAGGATGCCCGTCAGCACCCCGCTGCGCGCCGCCCGCAGGCACACCTGCAACACCACCCGCCATTTCGGCGCCCCCAGCGCATAGGCCGCCTCGCGCATCGTCAGCGGCACCAGCCGCAGCATGTCCTCGGTCGTCCGCACCACCACCGGCACGAACAGGATCGCCAGCGCCACCGCGCCCGACAGGCCCGAGAAATGCCCCACCGGCGCCACCAGCGCCATATACACGAACAGCCCGACCAGGATCGAGGGCGCCGACAGCATCATGTCCGACACGAAGCGCACCACATCCACCACCCGGCCGTCCTGCCCGTATTCCGACAGGTACACCCCCGTCAGCAGCCCCACCGGCGTGCCGATCGCCGCCGCCAGCCCCGTCTGCATCAGGCTGCCCACGATGGCGTTGGCCAGCCCGCCGCCCGACCCCGGCGGCATCGTCGCCCGCAGGAACACCGACGCCGACAGCCCCGGCAGCCCCCGCACCAGCAGGGTCAGCAGGATCGACGCCAGCGCCACCAGCACCACCGCCGTCGCCGCCAGGCTCAGCCCCGTCGCCAGGCGGTCGGCCAGCCGCCGCCGCGCCGCCAGCCCGCGCCCGCGCCGCCGGCCACCGCATCCCCGACCGTCGCCCCGACCATCGCCGTGTCCCTCATCTCACGCCTCCGCGCCGCAGCAGCAGGCGCGAGCACGCCAGCGTCACGAACGAGATCACCATCAGGATGAACCCCAGCGCCAGCAGCGACGACAGCTTCAGGCTGCCCGCCGGGCTTTCGGGAAATTCCAGCGCGATCAGCGAGGCGATGGTGTTGCCCGGCGCGAACAGCGACCAGCCGATGCGGTTGGCGTTGCCGATCACGAACGTCACCGCCATCGTCTCGCCCAGCGCCCGGCCCATCCCCAGCATGATCCCGCCCACCAGCGCCGGCCGCGACCACGGCAGGATGACGCTACGCATCACCTCCCACCGCGTCGCCCCCAGCCCGAACGCGCTTTCGCGGATCTGCGGCGGCATCGCCACGAACACGTCGCGCATCACCGCGCAGATGAACGGCGTCACCATCACCGCCAGCACCAGCCCGCCCGTCAGCAGCCCCGTCCCGTAGGGCGCGCCGTGGAACAGCGCCCCCAGCACCGGCACATGCCCCAGGCTGTGGTTCGCCCACGGCTGCACGTGCCGCGCCATCAGCGGCACGATCACGAAGAACCCCCACATGCCGAAGATGATCGACGGCACCGCCGCCAGCAACTGCACCGCCATCCCGATCGGCCCGGCCACCGCCGCCGGCGCCATCTCGACCAGCCAGAACGCAATCCCGAACGCCAATGGCACCGCGAACAGCAGCGCCAGCACCGTCGTCGCCAGCGACCCGAACACCGGCGCCGCCGCCCCGAAATGCCCGCTGACCGGGTTCCACACCGCGCTCCACGCAAAGCCGGGGCCAAATGCCCCCCACGCCTGCGCCCCGCCCCAGGCCAGAACCCCGATCAGCCCGCCCATCAGAACAAGGATCAGCCAGCCCGACAGACGCACCACGCCCGAAAACACCGCGTCGCCG
>NZ_JABEQH010000040.1 GCF_014174305.1 Gluconacetobacter johannae
ATGGCGAAAAAAGCCCCGACCCCGGCCCCAGCGGCCCCCCCTTCCCCTGACGCGGCGTCTGTCGCGAAGGTGTTCAGCCTGATCCAGGAACATTCGGTGGAACTGGTGGACCTGCGCTTCACCGACCCGCGGGGCAAGTGGCACCACACGACGCAGCACGTTTCGACGATCGAGCAGGACACGTTCCGCGACGGCTTCATGTTCGACGGTTCGTCGATCGCGGGGTGGAAGGCGATCAACGAGAGCGACATGGTGCTGCTGCCGGACCCGGCGACGGCGGTGATGGACCCGTTCTCGGCCAAGCCGCAGCTGATCCTGATCTGCGACATCATCGAACCCTCGACGGGCCAGTTCTACAACCGCGACCCGCGCGCGACGGCCAAGCTGGCCGAGGCCTACCTGAAGTCGACCGGGCTGGGCGACACGGCGTTCTTCGGGCCGGAAGCCGAGTTCTTCATCTTCGACAGCGTCCGCTTCGGGACGGGGCCGAACTACGGCACCTACCAGCTTGACAGCATCGAAGGCCCCGGCGCGTCGCTGAAGGACTACCCGGAAGGCAACATGGGCCACCGCCCGGGCGTCAAGGGCGGCTATTTCCCCGTCGCCCCGGTGGACAGCGAGGGCGACCTGCGCGCCGAGATGCTGACGACGATGGGCGAGATGGGCCTGCCGATCGAAAAGCACCATCACGAGGTGGCGCAGTCCCAGCATGAGCTGGGCACCAAGTTCGCCACCCTGGTGCAGTCGGCCGACTTCATGCAGATCTACAAATACTGCGTGCACAACGTCGCCCATTCCTACGGCAAGACGGCGACCTTCATGCCCAAGCCGATCTATGGCGACAACGGGTCGGGCATGCATGTCCACCAGTCGATCTGGAAGGCCGGCAAGCCGGTGTTCGCGGGCAACGGCTATGCCGACCTGTCCGACCAGGCGCTGTATTACATCGGCGGCATCATCAAGCACGCCAAGGCGCTGAACGCGTTCACCAACCCGTCGACCAATTCCTACAAGCGGCTGATCCCGGGCTTCGAGGCGCCGGTGCTGCTGGCCTATTCGGCGCGCAACCGCTCGGCATCGTGCCGCATCCCGTATGCGACCAGCCCGAAGGCCAAGCGCGTCGAGGTCCGCTTCCCCGACCCCACGGCGAACCCCTACCTGGCGTTCGCCGCCATGCTGATGGCCGGGCTGGACGGCATCCGCAACAAGATCCACCCCGGCGACGCCATGGACAAGGACCTGTATGACCTGCCGCCCGAGGAGCTGAAGCAGATCCCCACCGTGTGCGGATCGCTGCGCGAGGCGCTGGAGGCCCTGGAGGCCGACCACGAGTTCCTGCTGGCCGGCAACGTCTTCACCCGGGACCAGATCGAAAGCTACTGCGCCATCAAGTGGCAGGACGTCTACAAGTTCGAACACACGCCCCATCCGGCGGAATTCGAGATGTATTACTCGGTCTGATCCCCCCACGGATCACCGATCGGGGCGCCGGAACCGCAAGGGGCCGGCGCCCTTTTTCGTGGGG
>NZ_JABEQH010000041.1 GCF_014174305.1 Gluconacetobacter johannae
TGAATAGCCCCTAGATTTCTGGACGCCCAGGCTCCTAAAAATGAGGACAGGAGGCATTGATGGGGAAGCCCAATTTCAGTGATGAGTTCAAGCGTGATGCGGTGGCGCAGATTACCGAACGGGGATATCCGGTAGCGGAAGTTTCGCAGCGGCTCGGGGTCAGCACACATTCGCTGTATGCGTGGAAGCGGCAATTCGCGAAGGTGGCATCAGGCGATACCTGCAAGGATGCCGAGATCCGGCAACTGAAGCGCGAACTGGCCCGGGTGACCGAGGAGCGTGACATCTTAAAAAAAGTCACCGCGTATTTCGCCAGGGATGCAAAGTGAGATACGCCTTCATTGCCGAGCATCGCGATCATTTTGGAATTCGGGCGATGTGCCGCTGTCTGGCCGTGCAGCCCAGTGGCTATTATGCCTGGCGGAAGGAGCCGCTGAGCCGACGGGCTTGCGAGGACATCCGACAGACCACGTTGATCCGTCAGGCCTGGAACGACAGCGGCAGGGTTTATGGCTACCGTAAGTTGCATGATGATCTGCTCGATCAGGGCGAGACCTGCTGTCCGAACCGCGTGGCACGGCTGACAAAACTGGCGGGCATCAAGGCACAGATTGGCTACAGGCGCCGGTTAGGTAGCCATAGTGGCAGGCCATCCCTCGTAATCGACAACACGCTGGCCCGGCAGTTTGATGTCGAGGCACCCGACAGGGTATGGGTCACAGACATCACTTATATCCGCACCATGGAAGGGTTTGCCTACCTTGCAGTCGTGCTCGACCTCTATTCGCGTCGTGTAGTGGGCTGGTCGATGCAGAGCCGCCAGACCACGGATGTGGTACTGCAGGCGCTCCATATGGCCATCTGGCGACGAAAGCCCAGAAGCCGGGTGCTGATCCACTCGGATCAGGGCAGTCAGTTTACCAGCATGGACTGGACTGCCTTCATACGGGCTCACAATCTGGAACACTCGATGAGCCGACGCGGCAATTGCCACGACAATGCTGTGGCGGAGAGTTTTTTCTCATCGCTCAAGCGCGAGCGCATCCGGCGTCGAACCTACAAAACGCGCCAGGAAGCCCGGCAGGACGTGTTTGACTACATCGAAATGTTCTATAATCCGGTGCGCAAGCACGTCAGGAACGGGATGCTGTCACCCGTGCAATTCGAACAACAGCAGATTTTGAATGTTCAAGGCGTCTAGAAAACTAGGGGCTATTCA
>NZ_JABEQH010000042.1 GCF_014174305.1 Gluconacetobacter johannae
CCCGGCTCGACCAGCGACACCAGCGCGGCCTCGATCCCCGCCCGCGCCGTGCCGTCGATCAGGAAGGTCCAGCGGTTGTCCGTCATGAACACCCGGCGATACAGCGCCATCGTCTGGTTCATGCAGGCGGTCATTTCCGGGTCGAACTGGCCCAGCATGTCCGCCGCCATGGCGCGCAGCACGCGCGGATGCGCGTTCACCGGCCCCGGCCCCATCAGCAGCCGCTGGGGCGGGTCGATCTGGCCGAAGAAATCCTGTGGCATGGCCCCGTTCATGGTCCCTGTCTTTCGTAACGCTCGATAAAATCGGTCATTGCCCGCAGGGCCAGCTCGACGTCCGCCGCCCGCACCGCCTCGGCCGGGTGGTGGCTGACCCCGCCCGCGCAGCGCAGGAACAGCATGGACATCGGCGCCAGCCGGGCCATCACCATGGCGTCGTGCCCCGCCCCGCTGACCAGCACCCGCGGCGCGTCCTCGCCGGTGGCCGTCCGCACCGCCTGCCCCATCAGCGCCGTCAGCCCCCCGTCGCAGGGCGTCGCCGGCAGGTCCTGCTGCAGCTCCAGCTCCAGCGACACCCCCCGGCGGGCGGCGATCCCGCCCAGCGCCCGGCGCACCGCGTCGGCCGCGCGGTCGCGCGTGGCGTCGGCGCCGGCGCGGATGTCGATGGTGAAGGCCACCTCGCCCGGCACCACGTTGGGCACGCCGGGGCGGACCGCCATCCGGCCGACGGTCGCCACCAGGTCGCCGGGGCCGCCGCCGCCGATCGTCTCGATCGCCAGCACCATTTCGGCCGCCGCCGCCAGCGCGTCGCGGCGCAGGTGCATCGCCATCGTCCCGGCATGGCCGGCCACCCCGCCCACCACGGCGCGGAAGCGGTATTGCGCGGCGATGGCGCTGACCACGCCCAGCGCGCGATCCTCGGCCTCCAGCACCGGGCCCTGCTCGATATGGGCCTCGACATAGGCCACGATCTCGTCCCGCCGCCGGGCGGCGCCGGCCAGCTGCGCGACATCCAGCCCGAAGG
>NZ_JABEQH010000043.1 GCF_014174305.1 Gluconacetobacter johannae
TTCAGTTCGGGAGCGCGGGACGGCAGGAAGATCAGGCTGATATTGCGGGGCAGCTTCAGCTTGTCGGTGGTATGCCACCCTGCTCGATCGAGCAGCACGACAGCGTGGGCACCGCGGGCGACGCAGCGCGAGATTTCCTCGATATGCAATTGCATGCTGGCGGTACCGATGAACGGTAGCGCCAGGCCGGCGGCCTTGCCGCGCGCCGGGCAGATCGCCCCGAACAGCCAGGCATTCTCGTAGCGCTGATCGGCCGGCTGGCGTGGCCGCGTGCCGCGCCGGGCCCATTGTCGAACGATGCCATTCTTCTGGCCGATCCGGGCCTCGTCCTGGAACCAGATCTCGATCGGCTTGCCCTTGGGCAAATGGCCGATATGGGCGTTCAGGATGCGGGGGAAGTTTTTTTGAACGCCTCCATGACGCCAGTGTCCTGACCCGGATGGCGTGGCCGGGCGCTGATATAGGAAAAACCAAGCCGTTTCAGCAGGGTGGAAACGTGCCTCTCATGGTAGACGACGCCGAAGCGCTCTTCGATCACGCGTTGCAGATCGACCCGGCGCCAGCGCACCACGCCATCGCGCTGCCGATCCGGGCCCGCCTCGACCAGGGCCTTCAATTCGGCCTGCTGTGCCCCGTCCAGTCGGCAGGCTGGCCCCGCGTGCTGATGATCGCGCAGGCCATCGGGTCCTGCGGCATTGAAGCGGTGAACCCAGTCTCGCAATGTCTGGCGGTCCATGCCGCCTACGCGGGCCGCATCCGTCCGGCTGGCCCCGTCACAGATCGCCGCCAGGGCCAGAAGCCGGCGCGCAGCGTTCGCCTGCCGACTGCGCGCCGCAAGTCGCCTCAGATCAGAGGCCGAATAGTCATCCCGTAGCTTCACCGCCCTCGTCATCAGCCAGATCCTCCCCCATCAAGAGAATCAGAGCCCGAGCCATTCGTCACTTCACACACGAGTCAGTGGCCAC
>NZ_JABEQH010000044.1 GCF_014174305.1 Gluconacetobacter johannae
GAAGCGATCTGCACTTCAATCTGCCGCAAACGATGTCGGCCATGGCGTTTCAGCAAGTCGATCGTCAAGGTTTTGAGGCGATTGCTCGTTGCCGTCCGGTCTCGCATCAGACTGCGCCGGGCCGCGACCAGTTCGGCCAGACGGTTCTGCAGGTCTGAACGGACGGGGCGTGCGACCGGCTCCAGCAGTGCGCCATAGCGCGCCAGCATCAATGCATCGATACGATCGGTCTTGGCGAGCCTGCCGGTAGCCTCGGCGAAGCGGCGCGCCAGCCGCGGGTTGACCTTGATCGTTGGCACGCCGAGGGACGCCAGCCGTTCCTCCAGCAGCCGGTGATACGGGCCAGTCGGTTCGAACACCACCCGCGCGACGGCCTTCAGGTCGCCGATCCAGCGCAGCAGTGCAGTTTGGCCCTTGCGGGTGTTGGCTACGCGCACGGTCTCTCCACCGGGGTGACGGGCCGCGTCGAGATGATCCTTGGAGACGTCGATCCCGATCGTGATCGACGCGGGCTGTGGTTCGGGCTTGGAAGCCGTGGCCGGATGCGTCATCTTTTCCATGTCCTATGCTTGTCATCCGAGGCCAAACCCTCGGGTATCCGTTCAGGGCACAAGGAAAAGAAGGGGCGGTCATACTCTCAAGCCGACCCATCACGGTCTGCCTGTCACCGACCCGTCCCCTTCCTGATTTTTCCGGGGTGGCCACCCCGGAAAAATCAGTCCTTTGTCGCACGCAGCGACACGGAATGCATAAGACAAGCCTGT
>NZ_JABEQH010000045.1 GCF_014174305.1 Gluconacetobacter johannae
CTGGCGCTGTTCTATGCCGGCATGGTCCGCAAGAAGAACGTGCTGGCGACGGTCATGCAGTCGTTCGCCATCTGCTGCATCATCACCGTGGTGTGGATGGTGGCGGGCTACAGCCTGGCGTTCTCGACGGGCTCGCCCTACCTGGGCGACCTGTCGAAGGCGATGCTGTCGGGCATCGGCGCGCATATCGCCAAGGGCGCCGATATCGGCTTCACCCTGGGGGCCGGCTCGGCCAACGCCACCGTGATGACGATCCCCGAGAGCGTCTTCATGATGTTCCAGATGACGTTCGCGATCATCACCCCGGCGCTGATCGCCGGCGCCTTCGCCGAACGCATGAAATTCAGCGCGCTGTGCGTGTTCACCATCCTGTGGTCGCTGGTGGTCTATGCCCCGATCGCCCACTGGGTCTGGAGCCCGCTGGGCTGGGTCGCCGGCCTGGGCGCGGTCGATTTCGCCGGCGGCACGGTGGTGCATATCAACGCCGGCATCGCGGGTCTGGTCTGCGCGCTGGTGATGGGCAAGCGTCGCGGCTACGGCCAGGACGATCTGTCGCCGTTCAACCTGACCTATGCCGTCGCCGGCGCCTCGCTGCTGTGGGTGGGCTGGTTCGGCTTCAACGCCGGGTCGGCGGTGGGCGCCAACGGCCGCGCCGGCATGGCCATGGCCACCACGCAGATCGCCACCGCCGCCGCGGGGCTGGGCTGGATGGTCGCGGAATGGATCCG
>NZ_JABEQH010000046.1 GCF_014174305.1 Gluconacetobacter johannae
CTCGCTGGGGAACATGAACTGGTCGCTGGACCTGGGGGCGCCGATGGCCAGCCTGCCGGTGGCGATCTACCAGTATGCGGGTTCGGCGTATGACGACTGGACGCAGCTGGCGTGGACGGGGGCGCTGCTGATTACCACGGGGGTGCTGCTGCTGAACGTGCTGGTGCGGGTCTGGAGCCACCGGACGGGCGCCGGGGAATAGGAATGCGGGAGATGATGGATACGGCGATGCATGAGGCGCCGGCGGCCGAGGCCGTGGCGCCGGCGCTGGCGGTGCGGGGGCTGGATTTCTGGTATGGGGCGCACCGCGCGCTGAAGGACATCACGGTGGATTTCCCGGCAAGGCGGGTGACCGGGATGATCGGGCCGTCGGGCTGCGGGAAGTCGACGCTGCTGCGGGTGCTGAACCGGATGTACGACCTGTATCCCGGCCAGCGGGCGACGGGCGAGGTGGTGTTCGACGGCCGGAACATCCTGTCGTCGGAGGTGGACCTGAACGTGCTGCGGGCGCGGGTGGGGATGGTGTTCCAGAAGCCGACGCCGTTCCCGATGTCGATCTACGAGAACATCGCCTTCGGGGTGCGGCTGCACGAACGGCTGGCGCGG
>NZ_JABEQH010000047.1 GCF_014174305.1 Gluconacetobacter johannae
CCGCGCCAGCCGTTCGTGCAGCCGCACCCCGAAGGCGATGTTCTCGTAGATCGACATCGGGAACGGCGTCGGCTTCTGGAACACCATCCCCACCCGCGCCCGCAGCACGTTGAGGTCCACCTCCGACGACAGGATGTTCCGGCCGTCGAACACCACCTCGCCCGTCGCCCGCTGGCCGGGATACAGGTCGTACATCCGGTTCAGCACCCGCAGCAACGTCGATTTCCCGCAGCCCGACGGCCCGATCATCCCCGTCACCCGCCTTGCCGGGAAATCCACCGTGATGTCCTTCAGCGCGCGGTTCGCCCCATACCAGAAATCCAGCCCCCGCACCGCCAGCGCCGGCGCCACGGCCTCGGCCGCCGGCGCCTCATGCATCGCCGTATCCATCATGTCCCGCATTCCTATTCCCCGGCGCCCGTCCGGTGGCTCCAGACCCGCACCAGCACGTTCAGCAGCAGCACCCCCGTGGTAATCAGCAGCGCCCCCGTCCAGGCCAGCTGCGTCCAGTCGTCATACGCCGAACCCGCATACTGGTAGATCGCCACCGGCAGGCTGGCCATCGGCGCCCCCAGGTCCAGCGACCAGTTCATGTTCCCCAGCGAG
>NZ_JABEQH010000048.1 GCF_014174305.1 Gluconacetobacter johannae
TTCCCACTCCCTCGTTCAGCCGAAGCGGCCGGTGATGTAATCCTGCGTGCGGCGTTCGCGCGGGGCGGTGAACATCCGGTCCGCGCTGTCGACCTCGACCAGTTCGCCCAGGTAGAAAAACGCCACCCGGTCGGCGCACCGCGCCGCCTGCTGCAAATTGTGCGTCACGATGGCGATGGTGAACTCGTTCTTCAGCTCGTCCAGCAGTTCCTCGATCCGCGCCGTCGAGATCGGGTCCAGCGCGCTGGTCGGCTCGTCCAGCAGGATCACCTCCGGCCGGGTCGCGATGGTCCGCGCGATGCACAGCCGCTGCTGCTGCCCGCCCGACAGCGCCGACGCCGACGCCCCCAGCCGGTCCTTCACCTCGCCCCACAGCGCCACCCGCCGCAGCACGTCCTCGACCCGCGCGTCCATCTCGGACCGCGCCAGCCGTTCGTGCAGCCGCACCCCGAAGGCGATGTTCTCGTAGATCGACATCGGGAACGGCGTCGGCTTCTGGAACACCATCCCCACCCGCGCCCGCAGCACGTT
>NZ_JABEQH010000049.1 GCF_014174305.1 Gluconacetobacter johannae
CCGGCCCTATCTGGGCGCGGGCCATGGCGCGACGCTGGACCGGCTGGCGGCATGGATGCGCGAGGCCGGGATGTCGGCGCGGATCGACGCGGCGGGCAATATCGTCGGCCGGTATGAAGGGCTGGTCGCGGACGCGCCGGCGCTGCTGGTCGGCTCGCATGTCGACAGCGTGCGCGACGGCGGGCGCTATGACGGCATGCTGGGGGTGGTGCTGGGCATCGAGGCGGTGGCCGGCTTCGCCGCGCGCGGCCGGCGCTTTGCCTTCGCCATCGAGGTGATCGGCTTCGGCGACGAGGAGGGCTCGCGCTTTCCCGTCTCGATGCTGGCGACCCGCGCCGTCGCGGGCGCGCTGGATGGGCAGGAGCTGGACCTGCGCGACGGGGCGGGTACCACGCTGGCCGAGGCCCTGGCCGCCTTCGGGCTGGATGTCGCGCAGCTGGCCGGCGCCGCCCGGCGGCGGGACGAGATCGTGGCCTATGTCGAGGCCCATATCGAGCAGGGCCCGGTGCTGGAGGCCGAGGATC